>NZ_JBNJLZ010000001.1:0-1697500 GCF_050937045.1 Streptomyces sp. CA-179760 | reverse complement strand
TGCATTTAGGTGCAGCGTCGTGTGTTTCTTGCCGGAGGTAGAGCACTGGATAGGCGATGGGCCCTACCGGGTTACTGACCTTAGCCAAACTCCGAATGCCGGTAAGTGAGAGCGCGGCAGTGAGACTGTGGGGGATAAGCTCCATGGTCGAGAGGGAAACAGCCCAGAGCATCGACTAAGGCCCCTAAGCGTACGCTAAGTGGGAAAGGATGTGGAGTCGCAGAGACAACCAGGAGGTTGGCTTAGAAGCAGCCACCCTTGAAAGAGTGCGTAATAGCTCACTGGTCTAGTGATTCCGCGCCGACAATGTAGCGGGGCTCAAGCGTACCGCCGAAGTCGTGTCATTGCGATATATACCCCCAACGGGGATCGTGATGGGTAGGGGAGCGTCGTCTGCCGGGTGAAGCAGCCGCGTAAGCGAGTTGTGGACGGTTGACGAGTGAGAATGCAGGCATGAGTAGCGATTCACACGTGAGAAACGTGTGCGCCGATTGACTAAGGGTTCCTGGGTCAAGCTGATCTGCCCAGGGTAAGTCGGGACCTAAGGCGAGGCCGACAGGCGTAGTCGATGGATAACCGGTTGATATTCCGGTACCCGCTGTGAAGCGTCAAACATCGAGCATCGTGATGCTAAGGCCGTGAAGCCGTTCCGGACCCTTCGGGGAAAGGAAAGTGGTGGAGCCGCCGAACCAAGCGGTTAGTAGGTGAGTGATGGGGTGACGCAGGAAGGTAGTCCATCCCGGGCGGTGGTTGTCCCGGGGTAAGGGTGTAGGCCGTGGTCTAGGTAAATCCGGATCACTTGTGGCTGAGACCTGATGCCGAGCCGATTGTGGTGAAGTGGATGATCCTATGCTGTCGAGAAAAGCCTCTAGCGAGTTTCATGGCGGCCCGTACCCTAAACCGACTCAGGTGGTCAGGTAGAGAATACCGAGGCGTTCGGGTGAACTATGGTTAAGGAACTCGGCAAAATGCCCCCGTAACTTCGGGAGAAGGGGGGCCACATCCGGTGATCCGATTTACTCGGTGAGCTGGGGGTGGCCGCAGAGACCAGCGAGAAGCGACTGTTTACTAAAAACACAGGTCCGTGCGAAGCCGTAAGGCGATGTATACGGACTGACGCCTGCCCGGTGCTGGAACGTTAAGGGGACCGGTTAGTCAAGATTCGTCTTGGCGAAGCTGAGAACTTAAGCGCCAGTAAACGGCGGTGGTAACTATAACCATCCTAAGGTAGCGAAATTCCTTGTCGGGTAAGTTCCGACCTGCACGAATGGCGTAACGACTTCTCGACTGTCTCAACCATAGGCCCGGTGAAATTGCACTACGAGTAAAGATGCTCGTTTCGCGCAGCAGGACGGAAAGACCCCGGGACCTTTACTACAGTTTGATATTGGTGTTCGGTTCGGCTTGTGTAGGATAGCTGGGAGACTTTGAAACTCGCACGCCAGTGTGGGTGGAGTCGTCGTTGAAATACCAGTCTGGTCGTGCTGGATGTCTAACCTGGGTCCGTGATCCGGATCAGGGACAGTGTCTGATGGGTAGTTTAACTGGGGCGGTTGCCTCCTAAAGAGTAACGGAGGCGCCCAAAGGTTCCCTCAGCCTGGTTGGCAATCAGGTGTTGAGTGTAAGTGCACAAGGGAGCTTGACTGTGAGACCGACGGGTCGAGCAGGGACGAAAGTCGGGACTAGTGATCCGGCGGTGGCTTGTGGAAGCGCCGTCGCTCAACGGATAAAAGGTACCCCGGGGATAACAGGCTGATCTTCCCCAAGAGTCCATATCGACGGGATGGTTTGGCACCTCGATGTCGGCTCGTCGCATCCTGGGGCTGGAGTCGGTCCCAAGGGTTGGGCTGTTCGCCCATTAAAGCGGTACGCGAGCTGGGTTTAGAACGTCGTGAGACAGTTCGGTCCCTATCCGCTGTGCGCGTAGGAATATTGAGAAGGGCTGTCCCTAGTACGAGAGGACCGGGACGGACGAACCTCTGGTGTGCCAGTTGTTCTGCCAAGGGCATGGCTGGTTGGCTACGTTCGGGAGGGATAACCGCTGAAAGCATCTAAGCGGGAAGCCTGCTTCGAGATGAGTATTCCCACCTCCTTGAGAGGGTAAGGCTCCCAGTAGACGACTGGGTTGATAGGCCGGATATGGAAGCACGGTAACGTGTGGAGTTGACCGGTACTAATAGGCCGAGGGCTTGTCCTCAGTTGCTCGCGTCCACTGTGTTGGTTCTGAAACCACGAACAGCCCCATGCCAGGTGATGGTGTGGTGCGGCAGTTCAACAGTTTCATAGTGTTTCGGTGGTTTTAGCGTTAGGGAAACGCCCGGTTACATTCCGAACCCGGAAGCTAAGCCTTTCAGCGCCGATGGTACTGCAGGGGGGACCCTGTGGGAGAGTAGGACGCCGCCGAACTCCTTTTAGAGCTCTGGCTCTTGGGCACACAGCCCGAGAGCCAGAGCTTTTTTGCGTTGAGGTAAGGTCAGTGAGCATCGTTGGCACGTTCCCACAGGAGGCCCCCGGGTGGAGGTTCAGGAGACTCGCGTCCAGACGGACCGTGTGCTCACCATCCCGAACATCCTCAGCATGGCTCGGCTCGTCGGCGTACCCCTCTTCCTGTGGCTGATTCTAAGGCCTGAGTTCGGTGGGCCCAAGAGTGATGGATGGGCCCTCCTGGTGCTGGCCCTGAGCGGTATCAGCGACTACCTGGACGGCAAGCTCGCTCGGCGCTGGAACCAGATCAGCAGTCTCGGCCGGCTTCTCGATCCGGCAGCGGACCGGCTCTACATTCTCTCGACTCTGGTCGGTCTCACCTGGCGTGAGATTCTGCCTCTTTGGTTGACCGCTGCACTTCTGGCGCGAGAGCTGGTTCTGCTGGTGATGGTGGGCATCCTCCGCCGTCATGGCTATCCGCCTCCCCAGGTGAACTTCCTGGGCAAGGCCGCCACCTTCAACCTGATGTATGCCTTCCCGCTGCTCCTGCTCAGTGACGACAGCGGGTGGATCTCGTCACTCGCTGCTATTTTCGGATGGGCGTTCGCCGGATGGGGTACAACGCTGTACTGGTGGGCAGGAGTCCTCTACGTGGTACAAGTCCGCCGCCTGGTCCGTGCGGACGCCATGGCCGACTGAACTTGCGGATTGGTCCCACCGTGGCTGTCCGATGGCCCGTGGTCGAAAAGTGGGGGACAATCCTGGCGGGGGAAGTCGGCTAGACCGTCGTCTGTTTAGAGGAGGACGCTTCCGACATGAAGGCCGTCGTGATGGCCGGAGGCGAAGGCACGCGTCTTCGCCCCATGACCTCAAGCATGCCCAAGCCGCTCCTGCCCGTGGCCAACCGCCCGATCATGGAGCACGTGCTGCGGCTGCTCAAAAGGCATGGGCTCCATGAAACAGTCGTTACTGTCCAGTTTCTGGCCTCGCTCGTCAAGAACTACTTCGGTGATGGCGAAGAGCTCGGGATGGAGCTGACCTATGCCAATGAGGAGAAGCCACTCGGTACCGCCGGAAGCGTCAAGAACGCCGAAGAGGCATTGAAGGACGATGCCTTCCTCGTCATCTCCGGCGATGCTCTGACCGATTTCGACCTCACCGAGCTCATCAATTTTCACAAGGAAAAGGGTGCGCTGGTCACTGTTTGTCTGACGCGTGTTCCCAATCCGTTGGAATTCGGCATCACCATTGTCGACGAGGAAGGCAAGGTGGAGCGCTTCCTCGAGAAGCCCACCTGGGGCCAGGTTTTCTCCGACACGGTGAACACCGGCATCTACGTGATGGAGCCCGAGGTCTTCGACTATGTCGAGCCCGATGTGCCCGTCGACTGGTCCGGTGACGTCTTCCCGCAGTTGATGAAGGAAGGCAAGCCCGTCTACGGCTACATTGCCGAGGGGTACTGGGAGGACGTCGGCACGCACGAGAGCTATGTGAAGGCGCAGGCCGACGTCCTGGAGGGCAAGGTCGACGTCGACATCGACGGATTCGAGATCTCCGCAGGCGTCTGGGTTGCCGAGGGCGCGGAGGTGCATCCCGACGCCGTGCTCCGCGGTCCTCTTTACATCGGGGACTACGCCAAGGTCGAGGCCGGGGCCGAGCTGCGTGAGCACTCCGTCGTGGGTTCCAACGTGGTGGTCAAGAGTGGTGCCTTTCTGCACAAGTCGGTCGTTCACGACAACGTCTACGTGGGGCCGCACAGCAATCTGCGCGGGTGCGTGGTCGGGAAGAACACCGACATCATGCGCGCGGCGCGGATCGAGGACGGGGCGGTCATCGGTGACGAGTGCCTGATCGGTGAAGAATCGATCGTCCAGGGCAATGTGCGGGTCTATCCGTTCAAGACCATCGAGGCCGGTGCCTTCGTCAACACCTCGGTCATCTGGGAGTCCAGGGGACAGGCGCACCTCTTCGGAGCCCGTGGTGTGTCCGGAATCCTGAACGTCGAGATCACGCCGGAGCTGGCCGTGCGGCTCGCCGGTGCCTATGCGACCACCCTGAAGAAGGGTTCGACCGTCACCACGGCCCGGGATCATTCGCGTGGCGCCCGTGCGCTGAAGCGGGCGGTGATCTCCGCGTTGCAGGCGAGCGCCATCGACGTACGGGATCTGGAGAACGTTCCGCTGCCCGTGGCCCGGCAGCAGACCGCGCGGGGCAGTGCGGGCGGGATCATGATCCGTACCACGCCCGGGGTGCCGGACTCCGTGGACATCATGTTCTTCGACGGGAACGGTGCCGACCTGTCGCAGGGCAGCCAGCGGAAGCTGGACCGGGTGTTCGCGCGGCAGGAGTACCGGCGGGCGTTCCCCGGTGAGATCGGGGATCTGTATTTCCCGGCCAGCGTCTTCGACTCGTACACCGGGTCGTTGCTGCGGAACGTCGACACGACGGGTATCTCCGAGTCCGGGCTGAAGGTCGTCGTGGACGCGTCCAACGGCAGCGCGGGACTCGTGCTGCCGAGTCTGCTCGGGAAGCTCGGTGTCGACTCGCTGACGATCAACCCCGGTCTGGACGAGTCCAGGCCGACGGAGACGGCCGACATGCGGCGGTCGGGGATGGTGCGTCTCGGGGAGATCGTGGCGTCCTCCGGTGCCGCCTTCGGGGTGCGGTTCGACCCGGTGGGTGAGCGGCTGTCCCTCGTCGACGAGAAGGGGCGCATCATCGAGGACGACCGGGCGCTGCTCGTGATGCTGGACCTCGTTGCCGCCGAGCGGCGTAGCGGCAGGGTCGCGCTCCCGGTGACCACGACCCGGATCGCCGAGCAGGTGGCGGCGTACCACGGGACCCAGGTCGAGTGGACGACGACCTCTCCCGACGACCTCACGCGCGTCGGTGGTGAGGAAGGGACGATCTTCGGCGGTGACGGCAAGGGCGGGTTCATCGTCCCCGAGTTCAGCAGCGTGTACGACGCCACCGCGGCCTTCGTACGGCTCATCGGGCTGGTGGCGCGGACGCAGCTCACGCTCAGCCAGATCGACGCCCGGATCCCCCGGGCGCACGTCCTGAAGCGGGACCTGGCGACCCCCTGGGCTGTCAAGGGCCTCGTGATGCGGCGGGTCGTCGAGGAGGCCGGAGACCGCTTCGTGGACACCACGGACGGTGTGCGTGTGGTCGAGACCGACGGGCGCTGGGTGATGGTGCTGCCCGATCCGGCTGAGGCCGTCACCCACCTGTGGGCCGAGGGGCCGGACGACGCCTCTGCCCAGGCACTGCTGGACGAGTGGTCGGCGGTCGTGGACAGCGCCGGCCGGTAGAACTGGCTGTACGCGTGCGTGCCGGACAAGTGTCCTCAACGGGGCCTGTCCGGCACGCCGGTGGGGCCGTTCGGAGGTAGTGGCCGCGACGTGCGACGATGTGCGGCATGCCGCAGCAACCCCCCATTCGGAGCACACCGACGCGGCCCCGGCGCCTGGATGCGTCCATGTCGTTGCTCACCAACGTCATGGACCACAGTCTCGACGACGGATATGCCGAGGCCGCCGAGCGGAAGAGGGCCGCGGGCGACGCCGGCATGCCGAAGACTCTCAGGGCGAAGCTGGGACTCGCGGTGGGCCTGGTGCTCGCCGCACTGATCGTGACCGTCGGAGCGGCACAGGCGCGCGTCGCCGCCCCCGTCGTCGCCAAGGAGCGGGAAGAGCTGGTCGACCGCATCGACCGGGAGAGTGAGACGGCGGACAAGCTGGAGGACTCCGTCGACGAGCTGCGTGCGGACGTGAGCGCCCGGCAGCGCGAGGCGTTGAAGCACAGTGGCAGCGCCGGGTCCGATCTGGTGGGCATCCTGTCCGGCGCTGCCGCGGTGCACGGTCCCGGCGTGAAGCTCGTGGTGAACGACGCCAAGGACACCGGTGCGGGCGGCGACGGCGACCCGCGCGAGGCCTCCGGGTTCTCGGACACCGGCCGGGTGCGTGACCGGGACATGCAGCGCGTGGTCAACGGGCTGTGGGAGTCGGGCGCCGAGGCCGTCTCCATCAACGGGCAGCGGCTGACGGCGCTGTCCGCGATCAGGGCCGCGGGGGACGCGATACTGGTCGACAACAAACCGCTGGTGCCGCCGTACACGGTGCTCGCGGTGGGGGACGGGCAGCGGCTGAGCACGCGGTTCCAGAACAGCGCGGACGGGTTGTATCTGAACGCGCTCCAGGAGAGCTACGGAGTCAGGACAGCCATCTCCGCGGAGGACGACCTCCGGCTGCCCGCCGCACCGAGCGTGATCGTACGTACAGCACAGCCGAGCACTGAGAAAAGCGAGAAGGGCACATCGTGATCGCCGTACTGGGCCTCGTCGTGGGAGTCGTGGCCGGCCTGTTGGTCCGGCCTGAGGTTCCGGCGGTGGTCGAGCCTTATCTGCCGATCGCTGTCGTGGCGGCGCTGGACGCCGTCTTCGGCGGTCTGCGCGCCATGCTCGACGGCATCTTCGACGACAAGGTCTTCGTGGTGTCGTTCCTGTCGAATGTGGTCGTGGCCGCGTTGATCGTGTTCCTGGGTGACAAGCTGGGGGTGGGCGCTCAGCTGTCCACCGGTGTGGTGGTCGTCCTGGGTATCCGGATCTTCTCCAATGCCGCGGCGATCCGCCGGCACGTGTTCCGGGCGTGAGGCCGATGAGCGAGAACGACGAGAAGCGCGCTGAGAAGAGCGGCGACACGCGAGCGGAGCAGCGCGACAGGAACGGCGAGTCCGGGAACCGGCTCCGCGAGGAGCTGCCTCAGGAGGTGGCCGCGGCGGAGCCTGCCACCCAGGACACCCCGGAGCCCGAGCAGGTCCCTGAGCCGGCGCCCCATCCGGAGCCGGATCCGGAAGTGGCGCCCGAGCCGCGGCTGACCGGTCGGCGGCGGCTGGTGCAGGGGCTGTGGCCGCCGCGGGTCAGCCGGGCCCAACTCATCGTCGCGCTGCTGCTGTTCGGTCTGGGCTTCGGGCTGGCCGTGCAGGTGGCCTCGAACAGCGACAGTGACAGCGCCCTGCGCGGTGCGCGCCAGGAAGATCTTGTCCGCATCCTCGATGAACTGGATGACCGTACCCAGCGTCTTGAAGACGAGAAGCAGGGTCTCGAGAAGCAGCGCGACGAGCTGGAGAACAGCTCGGACCAGGCCGAGGAGGCCCGGAAGCAGACGGTGGAGAAGGAGCGGCAACTCGGCATCCTGGCGGGGACGGTGGCCGCGCAGGGGCCCGGCATCACCATGACCATCGAGGACACGAAGGGGACGGTCGAGTCGGACATGCTGCTCGACGCGGTCCAGGAACTGCGTGCGGCGGGTGCCGAGGCGATCCAGGTGAACGGCGTACGGGTCGTCGCAGGTACGTATCTCACGGATTCCGGCAAGGGTGTGAGCGTCGACGGGAACAAGATCAACGCGCCCTATCGTTTCAAGGTCATCGGCAAGTCGCAGGACCTCGAGCCGGCGCTCAACATCCCCGGAGGCGTGGTGCAGACTCTCGAGAAGGAACAGGCCATCGTCACCGTGGAGCGGTCGACCAAGATCATCGTCGACGCCTTGCGAGCAGCGAAGCGGCCTGACTACGCTCGGTCGTCCTCCCAGTGAACCGGCGGTGCATGGGCGGCGTCCGGCGAGGGCATGAGGTTGCGGGGGGTCGGCGCACCGAATGGGTGGTGCGTGGTGGAAACTGTCTGGTGCAGACGGACGTTGTCAGGATGTCCGGGTCGGCCAGAGTGTTCAGTCAGGGTTCGTCCTGCCCCACGGGCGGGTCTGTTTCGGTCAAGGGGAATCGCCCGTGAAGTTGTTTGCGAAGTTGTTCGGCAAGAGCCCGCGAGAGGGCAGCGACAATGCGACCGCCCGTCATCGCGCACAGCCTGACGCGGAGGGCCAGCGGCCGCTGTTCCGGGACCAGGTCGGCGGTCCGGGCGGCGATGTTTCCGGAGGTCAGGGCGCGCCGTCGGTTGACCCTGCGCAGCCCGGCGGCATAGGTTTCGGGCAACCCTCAAGTGCGGGTGGAGGGTTTTCCGACCCGTATGCGTCCAATGCTCCCGGTGGGCAGCCGCGGCAGGAGGATCCCATGTCGGCCCTGGTGTGTACGAGGTGCGGCAACCGCAACGCGGAGAACAGCCGCTTCTGCTCCAACTGCGGCGCGCCGCTGCGGGCGGGTGCGACACCGGAGCGTCCGTCCGAGACGACCTCCACGATCTCCATCTCCGGGCTCGAGGCGTACGACGCCGAGGCCACCGGCCAGACGCCCACGCCGACGTTGTCTCCCGAGGCGCAGGCGGCCGTGGACGCGCTCCCGCTGGGTTCCGCGCTCCTGGTCGTGCGCCGCGGGCCGAACTCGGGCAGCCGCTTCCTGCTGGACGGCGATCTGACCACGGCCGGCCGTCATCCGCAGAGCGACATCTTCCTGGACGACGTGACCGTTTCCCGGCGGCACGTGGAGTTCCGTCGCGGTCAGGACGGCTCGTTCACGGTGGCCGACGTGGGCAGCCTGAACGGCACGTATGTGAACCGCGAGCGGATCGACCAGGTCGCCGTGAGCAACGGTGACGAGGTGCAGATCGGCAAGTACCGACTGGTCTTCTACGCCAGCCAGCGGGGCTACTGACCCGGGACTGTCTCCGGGACACCCCAGCGAAGGTCCGTCCGTCAGGGAAGGTCCATGCTTCATACACCGAGCGGCGGTGCCGGGCACGGCGCCGCCGCCACGGACAGTGGGCTGATGAGCATCGGCACAGTGCTGAACGTGCTGCGCGTCGAGTTCCCCGAAGTCACCATCTCCAAGATCCGCTTCCTGGAGTCGGAGGGGCTCATCGAGCCGCAGCGGACCCCCTCGGGGTATCGCAAGTTCAGCGCCCGTGACGTCGAGCGCCTCGGGCATGTCCTGAGGATGCAGCGGGACCACTATCTGCCTCTGAAGGTGATTCGCGAGCACCTGGAGGCCATGGAGCGCGGCGAGGCCGTCCCGCTGCCGACCGTGGGCCGTCAGCGTGACGGAGATGCCGCGCCTGAGCCCTTCGAGGGGCCGCCCACGGCTGCCAGGGTCGGGCGTGACGAGCTGCTCGCCGCCGCCGGGGTGGACGAGGCAGAGCTCAGGGAGTGGGAGTCGTACGGGCTGGTCACTCCACTGGAGGACGGGGCGTATGAGGCGGAGGCGGTCACCGTGGCGGCGCTCGTCGCCGAGCTGGGGCGGTTCGGGATCGAGCCGCGGCATCTGCGGGTGATGAAGGCCGCCGCCGACCGCGAGGCCGGGCTCGTGGACCAGGTAGTGGCCCCGTTGAAGCGGCACCGGAACCCGCAGACCAGGGCTCATGCGGAGGACCGCACCAAGGAGCTGGCGGGGCTCACGGTGAAGCTGCACGCCGCGCTGGTGCAGACGGCGCTCGGGGTGCGGTTGCCGTGAGACGGCCGGATGCGTGAGGGCCGGATCAGGCGCCTGATCCCGGCCCGACTACCCAAACGTCCCGGGCACGGCCTAGGGTTGCTGTGTGAACGAGCTCGATGTCGTAGGTGTCCGGGTCGAAATGCCCTCCAACCAACCGATCGTGCTGCTGCGTGAAGTGGGAGGCGACCGTTACCTCCCGATCTGGATCGGGCCGGGTGAGGCCACGGCGATCGCCTTCGCCCAGCAGGGCATGGCTCCCGCGCGGCCGCTGACCCACGACCTGTTCAAGGACGTGCTGGAAGCCATCGGTCAGGAGCTCACGGAAGTGCGTATCACGGACCTGCGTGAGGGCGTCTTCTACGCGGAACTGGTCTTTGCCAGCGGCGTCGAGGTGAGCGCCCGTCCGTCCGACGCCATAGCGCTGGCCCTGCGGACCGGGACGCCGATCTACGGGAGTGACACGGTGCTCGACGATGCCGGCATCGCGATTCCGGACGAGCAGGAGGACGAGGTGGAGAAGTTCCGCGAGTTCCTCGACCAGATCTCCCCGGAGGACTTCGGCAGCAGCAGCCAGTGAGCTCCGGAGGCCGGTGAGTGGTGCCCGGCAGGGAGCGGCAGCGGTCGTGAGACGCGTGGGCGGCCCGGCGGACGGTGAGTCCGCGGCAGGGCCGCCGTCGTATGTGTGAGGGGTGAATTGCCCGCATGTGCCGGTGGCGAGTGAGAGCGTCACACGGCCCGTTCCGAAGGCATTCGGCTAGCCTTTCCCCGCGGTGGGGCACGGGAAACCACTCTTAGGGTGATTATCACTCGGCGTGGCGAGTGTGGCGATCGTTGACGCACCCCGGGTGACTGCCTACCGTCGAGAAGGCAGGTCAAGGACGGAGGTCGGCGTGAGAAGCAGCGGCGACGGTACGGCTGGGGGCGGCCCCGAGCGCAGTCTCGGGGCGAGCGGTCCGTACGCTCCCCCCGGCTCTCGGCTCGTCTCGGGCGGAGGGTATCCCCAGCCCGATGGTTCAGCCGATCATGCTCCGCAGCGACCGTCGGTGGTGCCGAGCAGCGGAGGGACGACGTCCATGGCGTCCGAGCAGATCGGCTATCGCGGCCCCACGGCCTGCGCGGCCGCCGGTATCACCTACCGGCAACTGGACTACTGGGCCCGTACCGGTCTCGTCGAGCCGAGTGTGCGCCCTGCCTACGGGTCCGGGACGCAGCGGCTGTACAGCTTCCGGGACGTCGTCGTTCTGAAGATCGTCAAGCGATTCCTCGACACCGGGGTGTCGCTGCAGAACATCCGCACGGCGGTCCAGCATCTCAGGGAACGCGGTTTCCGCGACCTGGAGCGGATGACGCTGATGAGCGACGGTGCGACGGTCTACGAGTGCACCTCGCCGGACGAGGTCCACGCGCTGCTCCAAGGGGGACAGGGCGTCTTCGGGATCGCCGTGGGTGTGGTGTGGCGGGACGTCGAGGGCGCGCTGTCGCAGCTGCACGGGGAGCGGATCGACACCGGGGAGACCCTGGTCGGGCCCAACCCGGCGGACGAGCTGGCGCGGCGGCGGAACCGGGCCGTCTGACGGGTTGGACAGTGCGGTGTGCGTGCGGCCGCGGTGGGCGGGACGGTTCCGCGCCGGGCCGCGAGCGGTGTCTCCCGGAGCGACCGGGATGGTTCGGCACGGCGTTGTCAGTGGCGTAGGGCAGCATCGGAGGTGTGAGAACCGCGCCCACGATCCTGCATCTCGACATGGATGCCTTCTTCGCCTCGGTGGAGCAGGCCTCCAAGCCGAGTCTGCGCGGAAAGGCCGTGGTCGTGGGCGGACTCGGGCCGCGGGGTGTGGTCGCGACCGCCTCGTACGAGGCCCGGGTCTTCGGGGTGCACTCGGCGTTGCCCATGGCGCAGGCCCGGCGGCTCGCGCCCAACGCCGCGTATCTCGTGCCGCGCTTCGGGTTCTACCGGGCGATCAGCGAGCGGGTGATGGAGCTGCTGCGGGCGCTGTCGCCGCTGGTGGAGCCGCTGAGCCTGGACGAGGCGTTCGTGGACCTGGAGGCCGGAGGGGCGGCCTGGGACGAGCGGTCGGCGCGGCTGGCCGGGGTGAAGCTGCGTGCGGACATCCGGGCGGTCACGGGGCTCACGGGGTCGGTGGGGCTGGCCGCATCCAAGATGCTCGCGAAGATCGCCTCGGAGCAGGCCAAGCCGGACGGACTGGTGACGATCGAGCCCGGGACGGAGCGGGCGATGCTGGGGCCGATGTCGGTGCGGACCCTGCCGGGAGTCGGTCCGGCCACGGGTGACCATCTGCGGCGGGCCGGGATCACCACGGTCGAGGAGATCGCCGAAGCGGGTGAGGACGAGCTGGTCCGGCTGCTGGGAAAGGCGCACGGGCACGGGCTCTACGCCATGGCCCTGGCGCGGGACGACCGGCCCGTGGTGGCGGAGCGGGAAGCGAAGTCGGTGTCGGTCGAGGACACCTACGACGTGGACATCCACGACCGGCTGCGGGTCGGGCTGGAGGTGCAGCGGCTCGCCGACCGCTGCGTACGGCGGCTGCGCGGGGCCGGGCTGTCCGGGCGGACCATCGTGCTGAAGGTGCGGCGGTACGACTTCTCGACACGCACCCGGTCCGAGACGCTGCGCGGTCCGACGGACGATCCCGGGGTGATCCGTGAGGCGGCGGCGAGGCTGCTGGACTCGGTCGACACGACGGGCGGCGTGCGGCTGCTCGGCGTGGGTGTCAGCGGGCTCGCCGACTACACGCAGGAGGACCTGTTCGCGCAGGCGGCCGGGGAGCGGGCGGTCGCGGAGGGTCCCGTCGAGGAGCGCGCCGCGACGCCGGTCGTCGAGGAGCAGCCCGCGCCGGCCGAGCGGCGGTGGCCCGCCGGGCACGATGTGCGGCATGCCGGGTTCGGGCACGGCTGGGTGCAGGGCAGCGGTCTGGGACGGGTCACCGTACGGTTCGAGACGCCCGACTCGGAGCCCGGGCGCGTGCGGACCTTCCGGGTCGACGATCCGGAGCTGGAGCCGGCGGATCCGCTGCCGTTGGTGTTACGAGAGCCGGAGGGGGGCCATGGGCCGGATGGTGACTCCGGGAGCGTGGGGCTGCGCTCCGCCGCCCCTTAGGAGGCTTGCCCGGGGCCTCAGGCCGTCTCGTCCTTCCCTGCCAGTTTGCCGAAGTCGTGGTCCTGCAGCGGGGGAGGGGCGGCGACGTCGAGGCCGTAGTGGTGGTAGAGCTGGAGTTCCTGCTCGGGAGAGAGGTGGCGGCCCACGCCGAAGTCGGGGGCGTCCTTGATGAGGGCGCGATCGAAGGGCACGTGGAGGGCGCCGTCGATCAGCTCACTGGGTTCGAGGGGGACGAAGGCGTCCCGGCTGAACAGGCCGGTCCGTATGGCCGCCCACTCCGGGACGGCGGTGGCGTCGTCGAGGTAGACCTCGTCGATCGTGCCGATCCTGGTCCCGTTGCGGTCGAACGCCTTGCGGCCGATCAGGTTGCGCGGATCGATATCGGTTCGCACGGGCCCTCCACATGGTCGCAACTCATCCGTAACCACTACAAAACGGCACAATCGAGGAGGCGGCCACTCGAAGGTTCGTGCGTCGACCGCGCTGGTAGGCTGACAACGGCTGCTGACCCCGTGCGGGAGAGTCCTCCAGACATCATCGGAGGCGCCGAAGGAGCAAATCCTCCCCGGAATCTCTCAGGCCCACGTACCGCACGGACGAGGTCACTCTGGAAAGCAGGGCGGATGTCACGGCTTCCGCTCTCACCGACGGTGAAAGCCGGAGGCCTTCGGGCGATCCGGTGAAGCTCTCAGGTTGACATGACAGAGGGGGAGGCCGTCCGGGTACCCGTGCCGTGGTGCCCCTCGAAGGTCGTGTCAGACCAGGAGGCCTCCGCATATGACCGCCCATCGCATTCCGCTCTCCGAACTCGAAGAGGCAGTCCCCTTCGAGCAGCGCCACATCGGCCCCGACCACGAGGCGTGCGCCAAGATGCTCGCTCACGTCGGCTACGGCTCGCTGGACGAGCTGACGGCCGTGGCTGTCCCGGCCGTGATCAAGAGCGCCGAGGCGCTGGACCTTCCGGGCGCCCGCAGCGAGGCCGAGGTGATCGCCGAGCTGCGCTCCCTCGCCGACCGCAACCAGGTCCTCGGCTCCATGATCGGGCTCGGCTACTACGGCACGTTCACGCCGCCGGTCGTCATGCGCAATGTCATGGAGAACCCGTCCTGGTACACGGCCTACACGCCGTACCAGCCGGAGATCTCGCAGGGCCGGCTCGAGGCGCTGCTCAACTTCCAGACCATGGTCGCCGACCTGACCGGACTGCCGACCTCCGGCGCCTCTCTGCTCGACGAGGGCACCGCTGCGGCCGAGGCCATGGCGCTGTCCCGGCGTCTGGGCAAGAACAAGAAGGGCCTGTTCCTGGTCGACGCGGACGCGCTGCCGCAGACCATCGCCGTGATTGAGACCCGGGCCGAGCCGACCGGTGTCGAGGTCGTCGTCGCCGATCTCAGCGACGGCATCCCGGCCGGGATCGCCGAGCGCGAGATCAACGGCGTGCTGATCCAGTACCCGGGCGCCTCCGGAGCCGTACGGGACATCAAGCCGGTCGTCGACCAGGCGCACGCGCTCGGGGCGCTCGTCACCGTCGCCGCCGATCTGCTCGCGCTGACCCTGCTGAAGTCGCCCGGTGAGCTCGGCGCCGACATCGCGGTCGGGACGACGCAGCGGTTCGGCGTGCCGATGGGCTTCGGCGGACCGCACGCCGGTTACATGGCCGTCGGGGAGAAGATGGCGCGCAGCCTGCCCGGGCGGCTCGTCGGAGTGTCCGTGGACGCCGACGGGAACAAGGCCTACCGGCTGGCGCTGCAGACGCGTGAGCAGCACATCCGTCGCGAGAAGGCCACCAGCAACATCTGCACCGCGCAGGTGCTGCTCGCCGTGATGGCCGGCATGTACGCCGTCTACCACGGGCCGGAGGGCCTGAAGAGCATCGCGCGGCGCACCCACCGGTACGCCACGGTCCTCGCCGCAGGGCTCGCGAACGGCGGGGTCGAGATCGTGCACGGGGCCTACTTCGACACCCTGACCGTGCGTGTCGAGGGCCGGGCCGCCGAGGTCCTGGCCGCCGCCGAGCGGAACGGGGTCAACCTGCGTCCCGTCGACGCCGACCACGTCTCGATCTCCTGCGACGAGACCACGACGCGGGCCCAGCTGCGTGCCGTATGGGCCGCGTTCGGGGTCGAGGGTGTTGTGGAGGCGCTGGACGCCGCAACGGAGGACGGGCTTCCGGGTGCCCTGCTGCGGTCCGACGAGTACATGACCCACCCCGTCTTCCACCAGTACCGTTCCGAGACCGCCATGCTGCGCTACCTGCGCCGGCTGGCGGACCGCGACTACGCGCTCGACCGCGGCATGATCCCGCTGGGCTCCTGCACCATGAAGCTCAACGCGACCACGGAGATGGAGCCGGTCACCTGGCCCGAGTTCGGGCAGTTGCACCCCTTCGCGCCCGCCGGGCAGGCCGAGGGCTACTTGACGCTCATCCACGAGCTGGAGGACCGTCTCGCCGAGGTCACCGGGTACGACAAGGTGTCCCTCCAGCCGAACGCCGGGTCGCAGGGCGAGCTGGCCGGTCTGCTCGCCGTACGCGGGTACCACCGGGCCAACGGTGACGAGCAGCGCACCGTGTGCCTGATCCCGTCGTCCGCGCACGGCACCAACGCCGCGAGCGCGGTGATGGCTGGCATGAAGGTCGTCGTCGTCAAGACCGCCGAGGACGGCGAGATCGACGTCGAGGACCTGCGGGCGAAGATCGAACAGCACCGTGACGAGCTGGCGGTGCTGATGATCACGTACCCCTCGACCCACGGTGTGTTCGAGGAGCACGTCTCCGAGATCTGCGCGCAGGTGCACGAGGCGGGCGGGCAGGTCTACGTCGACGGGGCCAACCTCAACGCGCTCGTGGGGCTCGCCAAGCCGGGGCACTTCGGTGGGGACGTCTCGCACCTGAACCTGCACAAGACCTTCTGCATCCCGCACGGCGGCGGCGGGCCCGGCGTCGGTCCGGTGGCGGTGCGTGAACACCTCGCGCCGTATCTGCCTAACCATCCGCTGCAGCCCGAGGCGGGCCCGGAGACCGGGGTCGGCCCCCTCTCCGCGGCGCCGTGGGGCTCGGCCGGCATCCTGCCGATCTCGTGGGCGTACGTCCGGCTCATGGGCGGCGAGGGGCTGAAGCGTGCCACGCAGGTGGCCGTGCTCAGCGCCAACTACATCGCCAAGCGGCTGGAGCCGCACTACCCGGTGCTCTACACGGGCCCCGGTGGGCTCGTCGCGCACGAGTGCATCATCGACCTGCGGCCGCTGACCAAGGCGACCGGCGTGAGCGTCGACGACGTCGCCAAGCGGCTGATCGACTACGGCTTCCACGCGCCGACGATGTCGTTCCCGGTGGCCGGGACGCTGATGATCGAGCCGACCGAGTCGGAGGACCTGGCCGAGCTGGACCGGTTCTGCGAGGCGATGATCGCCATCCGCGCGGAGATCGAGAAGGTCGGCTCCGGTGAGTGGCCCGCGGACGACAACCCGCTGCGGGGCGCCCCGCACACCGCGGGCGCGCTCGCGGGGGAGTGGGGGCACGCCTACAGCCGTGAGGAGGCCGTCTTCCCGGCCGGAGTCACGGCGTCCGACAAGTACTGGCCGCCGGTGCGCCGCGTCGACCAGGCCTTCGGCGACCGGAACCTGGTGTGCTCCTGCCCGCCGCTGGACGCGTACGAGGACTGATCGACCGATGGGTCAGAGGGAGGGGCTCCGCTGATGCGGGGCCCCTCCCTCATGTCCCTCATGCGCCCCTGCCGTCATGCGACCGCGAGTGACACCTCGGTCGACTTGATCAGGGCGACGACCGGGGTTCCGGCCGACAGGTGGAGATCGTCCGCGGCGTCCTTGGTGATCGCCGCCGTCAGTTCGCCGGCTTCGACGGTGATCCGGACGGAGGCCATCGCGTCACCGGCCGTGATGCCCGTGACCGTGCCGGGGAGGCGGTTGCGGATGGACAGGCCCTCGACGGGGGCCGTGGCCAGCGCGACCTCCGTCGACTTCACCAGGGCGCGCACGGCGGTGCCCGATGTGAGACCGAGGTCGTCGGCGGCCTCGCGGGTGATCGCGGCGGTGAGGTCCTGGCCGCCGGTGAGGCGGACCCTGACCGTCGCCATGGCCTCGCCCGGCGTGACGGCGGTGACGGTGCCGGGGAGCTGGTTGCGGATGCTCAGGCTCATGGGTGCACGGTAGCCCGGAGAGTACCGTATGCCGGGCATGTGTGCGTATACGTCGCCTTGGCCGTCGCCCAGACCGGTGCCCCGGGGTGCAGATCGAGTGATCGTCGCGCCGAACTCGCCGAACTCGCCGAACTCGCCGAACTCGCCGAACTCGCCGAACTCGCCGAACTCGCCGAACTCGCCGAACTTGCCGAGCGCCCGGGCCCAGGCCAGCACGGCACCGGCCGCGTGTCCGGCGCGATCAGAGGCAGGGTGACCCGGCGGAACGCGGTGAAGTGGGAGGCGCCCAGGGTGGTGGCAGCATCCTCGAAGCGCGGGTCGGCGGCCCGCAGGGTGCCCTCCACGCTGATCACGAGGAACGGCACCGCCACGAAGGTCTCGGCGAGGACCACACCAGCCGTGGTGAAGGGCAGGGTGATCCCGAACCAGGAGTCGAGCCACTGCCCGATCACGCCGTTGCGCCCGAAGGCCAGCAGCAGGGCCACACCGCCCACGACCGGTGGCAGCACCAGTGGCAGCGTCCCCCGCCGGGCCCATCCGGTACGTCGATCGTGCTGACGCATATGCGAGGGAGGGATCTCCTGTCAGTTCGCATGAGCGAGGGTGAGTGGCCGTATCGGTGTGTATGTGTGTTCTTACGTACGGGCTTCAGGCGCGGGTCGATGTGGACGTTCGTCGACTCACGCGGGCCGTGGCCTCCATGCCGACCTCCAGCCCCAGCTCCTCGACGGCCTCGCGGGTGAGCAGGGAGACGCCGGGCGGTGTCCGGGCTCACGCCGAGCAATCGTGCTGCCTGGCCGATCGTGTAGGACTGCATGCCGGTCACGATAGGGGCGGGGAAGGGGAACGGTGGGTGCGTGGTTGGCCGATGGGAGATCCGTTCGTCGTTCGGCGAGGTGACGCTCGACTTGCAGGAGAGGATCCAGCTGCTGAGGCCGGTCAGCCGACGTGCACCCGCGGCCGCCGCTTCCGGTCGCGTTCCGCCTCGCGCAGGACCTCGCGGGTCACCGGGGCGACCTCGCCCTGGCCGAACAGGAAGAAGCGCAGGAGGTTGGTGAAGGGACCGCCCTCGGTCCACTCGAAGTAGATGTGCGGCGTGCAGCCGGTCAGGTCGCGGGTGTGCAGCAACAGGGCGGCCAGCGCGTTGGGGACGGAGGAGGACTCCAGGGTCAGAACACGGTAGCGGCCGTGCAGCACCTCGCCGCGTACGGTCAGGCTCGCCTCGAACTCCGACGGGTCGGTGACCGTCACCTCGACGAAGATGAAGTCCTCCTGCCCGGGCACGTCGTTGTCCTGCCGGATCTGCTCGATCTTGTCGCGGTACTCCGCGATGTCGCGCCGGTCGGGCTCGTTGGCGATGAACCGCATCCTGCGGCTGGCCATGTCCCGGACGAAGCGCTCCGCCATGCCGTCCAGCGACACGCTGGTCACGCGCAGCTCGAACGCCCGGGCCAGTCGCGACAGCAGGGAGACCAGGATGATCCCGGCGATGAAACAGGCGCCGATCTTGACGCCGTCCGGGCGCTCGATGACGTTGAGCACGGTCGTGTAGAGGAACACCACGGAGATGACCGCGAAGCCGATGGTCCAGTTCCGTTGCCGGGCCTTGCGGGCGGCGATGGTCACCGCGATCGCGGCGGAGCTGATGAGGACGAGGACACCGGTGGCGTAGGCGCCGCCCTGGGCGTTGACGTCGGCGTCGAAGATCCAGGTCACCAGGAAGGCGATCAGGGTGAAGACGATGACCATGGGCCGTACGGCGCGGGCCCAGTGCGGGGCCATGCCGTAGCGGGGGAGGTAGCGCGGCATCAGGTTGAGCAGGCCGGCCATCGCGGAGGCGCCGGCGAACCACAGGATGGCGATCGTCGAGGCGTCGTAGACGGTGCCGAAGGTGTTGCCCAGGTAGTCGTGGGCCAGATAGGCCAGTGCGCGTCCGTTGGCCGGGCCGCCCGGTTCGAACTCCTTCTCGGGGATGAGGAGGGTGGTGATGAAGCTGGTCGTGATCAGGAAGACGCTCATGATGAGAGCGGCCGTGGTGAGCAGCTTCTTCGTGTCCCGGATGCGGCCCTTCGGGTTGTCCTCCGTGTCGCCCTCGTCGCCCTTGACGTGGGGCATCACGGCGACGCCGGTCTCGAATCCGGACAGGCCGAGGGCCAGCTTCGGGAAGACCAGCAGGGCGACGCCGATCATGACGAATATGTTGCTGTGCTGAGTGGTGAGGGCGCTGGACCAGTCGGTGACCACATGACCGGCGGTGATCACGTGGTAGAGGCCGACGACCACCACGACCGCGTTCAGCGCGAGATAGGCGCCTACCAGGGCGACCGCGACGCCGATGGCCTCCAGGAAGCCCTTGAGGAACACCGCGCCGAGCAGCGCGACCAGGATCAGGGTGATCAGCAGCTGCTTGTCGTGCAGGGCACTGTTCAGGTGCGGGTTCTCCACCAGGTGGGTGGAGGCGTCGGCGGCCGACAGCGTGATGGTGATCAGGAAGTCGGTGGCGGCGAAGCCCAGCAGGGTCAGCACGAACAGCTTGCCCTGCCAGAAGGAGAGCAGCCGCTCCAGCATCGCGATCGAGCCCTCGCCGTGGGGGCTCTCCTCGGCCACCCGCCGGTAGACCGGCAGTGCGCCCGCCAGCGTGACGATCACCAGCACGATCGTCGCGATCGGGGAGAGCAGTCCGGCGGCGAGGGCCGCGATGCCCGGCTGGTAGCCGAGCGTGGAGAAGTAGTCGACGCCGGTCAGGCACATCACCCGCCACCAGGGCTGGCCCTTGTGCGGGGGCTCCGGTTCGGCGTGGGGTCCGGTGTGGCCGCCGCCCTTGCCCATGTCGGACAGGCCCTCCAGCATCCAGGCCCGCAGGCGACTGGGCGGGGTGGGCTCCGTACGGCTCGCCGGCAGGTGCTCAGTGGTGGCCATGGAGGGTGCTCCCGAGAGGCGGCGCAGGGTGTTTCCGGCCATCACTGGACGGCCCGCTCAGCGTAAGCGGAGCGTGATGTCGTGGCCCGTGGATGAGAGGGCCGAGCGCGTCAAGCTTCCGTTAAGACTCGGCCTCGGGTGCCTTTGGCCGGGTGCCGGGGGGTGTGAAACGCGAGCTTAGGGCGGGTGGGGCGGCTGTCGAGAGGTCCGCGCGGGCGCCGGCGAGGTGTTCGACGCCGGCTCGTGTCTGAACACCCTGTGTGATCGACCGTCGGATGAGCTCCGTAATGTTCGTTGAGTAGATCGAATGTTTCGACGCTGGCCTATGCGTTTGCCTCGCGACGTGATTCACCGTGCACGAGGGGTTGTCACCCTTTGGCTGCTGTCTCTAGGGTGCGGCATCGACGCAGCTTTCTGGAGTTCATCCGAAACTTTCGAGGAGCATGATGGGCGACCCGGCACTGTCCCGCCGCGGCTTCCTGGCGGCCTCCGCCGCAGCCGGACTGGGGATGACGGCACTGACCGCATGCGGCGGGGACTCGGACGGAGGGTCCTCCGGGACGACCACGATCGAATGGTGGAACATCTCCACCACCGAGCCGACCAAGGGTGTCTGGGCCGCTCTCGCCCGCAAGTTCGAGGCGCAGAACCCCAAGGTCAAGATAAAGATCGTCCAGCTGGAGAACGACGGGTTCAAGTCGAAGATGACGGCCCTGACCTCGTCCGGGAAGCTGCCCGACATCTTCCACACCTGGGGCGGCGGGGTGCTGAAGCAGCAGGTCGACGCCGGACTGGTCGAGGACCTCACGGACAGCACCAAGCCATGGGGCGACGCCCTGCTCCCGGTCGCCAGGGAGCCGTACCTGCTCGACGACAGGGTCTACGGCGTCCCGTTCGACATCGGCATGATCGGCTTCTGGTACAACAAGGCCCTCTTCGAGAAGGCCGGCATCAGCGCGCCCCCGACCACGTGGACCGGCTTCCTCGACGCCGTACGGAAGCTGAAGTCCGCCGGGGTCACACCCCTCGCCCTGGCCGGCAAGGAGAAGTGGCCCGGCATGTACTACTGGGCCTATCTCGCGATGCGCACCGCCGGCGCCGACGCGCTGCAGAAGGCCTACGACGCCAAGGACTTCACCGGCGCCCCCTTCGTCGAGGCGGGAGAGCACCTCGACGAACTCGTCGGCCTCCAGCCGTTCCAGAAGGGCTACCTCGGCGCCGCCTACTCCTCGCCCACCGGCCAGGCCGCCACCGTCGGCAACGGCAAAGCCGCCATGGAACTCATGGGGCAGTGGGCCCCCGTGGTGCAGGCCGACGCGGGCAAGGGTCTCGGCAAGGACCTCGGCTACTTCCCGTTCCCCGCGGTCGAGGGCGGCAAGGGCGCCCTCACCGAGGTGTTCGGCGGAGGCGGCGGGCACGCCCTGCGCCGGGGCGCCCCGCAGGCGGCCGTCGACTTCCTGAAGTTCTTCGCGTCCGAGGCCACCGACCTGGAACTGGCCAGGAAGACCGGTGTCCTCCCTGTGGTCCCGGCGGCCGAGAAAGCCATCACCGACCCCAACATCAAGGCCGTACAGGAGCAGCTGAAGAAAGCCACCGGCTTCCAGCTCTACCTGGACCAGGCCTACGCGCCCGCCGTCGGCCAGGAGGTCAACGACAGCGTCGCCGCGCTCATCGCCGGATCCAAGTCCCCCGGGCAGGTCGCCCAGTCGATCACCAGGACCGCGAAGGAAGAGCAGTAGCCGGCGATGACCTCCACGTTCCTGCCGGACAAACGGACCGGACCCGATGTCGGCCCTCCGCCCCCGGCCGCGGAACGGGCCCGGAGCCGGGCCCGGCGACGCGCGCTGAACTGGCTGACCGCGACCGGCTTCCAGCTGCCCGCCCTGGTGCTGTTCATCGGGCTCGTGCTGCTGCCGATGCTGTTCGCCCTGTACGCCGCGTTCTTCCGCTGGGGCGGCTTCGGCATGCCCTCCGACTACGTCGGTGGCGAGAACTTCACCCGGCTCGTCCAGGACGAGGTCTTCCTGGGTGACCTGTGGCGCTGTCTGGTCCTCGTGGTGCTGTCGCTCCTCCTTCAGCTGCCGTTCGCGCTCGCCATGGCCGTCCTGCTCAACCAGCGCATGCGCGGCCGGGCGGTGTACCGGATGCTGTTCTTCGCCCCGTACGTCCTGTCCGAGGCGATCACCGGGATCCTGTTCGGCATGATCTTCGCCCCGGACGACGGCTTCGCCGACCAACTCCTCGGCAGGATCGGGCTGGACGGGGTGGGCGGGGAGTGGTTCGCCGACCCGTCCACGGTCATGGCGACCCTGTTCCTCGTCATGACCTGGAAGTACTTCGGCTTCCACATGATGCTCTACCTGGCCGGACTCCAGGCCGTCCCCAGGGAGCTGACCGAGGCGGCGCTCATCGACGGGGCCGGTCCCTGGCAGCGCTTCCGCAACGTGACCTTGCCGCTGCTCGCGCCCACTCTGCGCATCAGCGTCTTCCTGTCGGTCATCGGGTCCATCCAGCTCTTCGACCTGGTGTGGGTGACCACCGCGGGCGGTCCCGACCACCACTCCGAGACCATGGCCGTGACCATGTTCCAGTACGGCTTCAAGCGCTACCAGGTCGGCTACGCCAGCGCGATCAGCGTGGTCATGTTCGGCATCAGCCTCGTCTTCGCCCTCGCCTACCAGCGGTTCGTGCTCCGGCGCGATCTGGAAGGGGCCACCACGACCATGCGGGGGGACGGAAAATGACAGCCCGTCAGAAGAGCCGCCGGAACCTTCCGCTGCATCTCGTCCTGGTAGCCGTCGGCGCGGTCATGGCAGTCCCCCTGGTCTACGCCACGCTCTCCGGCTTCAAGTCCACCGACGAGCTGTCCCGCAACCCGGTCGGTCTGCCCGAGTCGTGGGTCACCTCCAACTACACCCAGATCCTCGGCTCGGGGGACTTCTGGCGGCTGATCGGCAACAGCACGCTGATCGCGGTCGGCACGACCGTCCTGGTCGTGGCGGTCTCCGCCCTCTCGGCCTTCTCCTTCGCGCGGTTCGCCTTCCGCGGCCGGGAGACGCTGTTCACGCTGTTCACGATGGGGCTGATGTTCCCGTTCGCGGTGGCGGCCCTGCCGCTGTTCCTGCTGCTGCGTTCCCTCGGCCTGCTGGACAACCCCCTCGGCGTGATCCTCCCGCAGGCGGCCTTCGGGCTGCCGATGACCATCATCATCCTGCGGGGCTTCTTCCGGCAGATCCCCGGTGAGCTGGAGGAGGCGGCCACGCTCGACGGCTGCAGCCCGTTCGGCTTCTTCTGGCGGGTGTTGCTGCCCATGGCGCGGCCCGCGCTCGGCACGGTCTCGGTGCTGGCCGTCGTCACCAGCTGGAACAACTTCTTCCTGCCGCTGCTGGTGTTCACCGACGCGCAGTGGTGGACGCTGCCGATCGGCGTGCAGCAGTTCCAGGGGCAGTACTCCGCGGAGTACGCCAAGGTCTTCGCCTACCTGGTGCTGGCGATGGTCCCGGCACTGGCCTTCTACTCGGTCGCCGAGCGCCAGCTCGTCGGCGGCCTCACCGCGGGCGCGACGAAGGGCTGACGCGCCGCGGACGTACGGCTCACCCACCCACCTGATCCGATCCGAATGGATCGCGAATCGTGAGGAGTCGACCATGCGCAGGACAGCCATACGGCTCAGACTCGCCGGGGCGCTGGCCGCCGTGCTGGTGGCCGGAGGCATCGCCACCGGCCCGGCGGCACAGGCCGGCGAGGGGTACGGCAAGGGGTACGGCAAGGAACCCACCCTCGCGGACCTCGCCCAGCGGCACGGCCGCTACTTCGGCAGCGCGACCGACAATCCCGAACTCGTCGACGCGCCGTACAAAGCCCTGCTCGGCAGCGAGTTCGACCAGATCACGCCCGGCAACGGCATGAAGTGGTACGCGACCGAGCCGCAGCAGGGCGTGTTCGACTTCTCCAAGGGCGACGAGATCGTGAACCTCGCCCGTGCCAACCGGCAGAAGGTGCGCGGCCACACCCTGGTCTGGCACAGCCAGTTGCCCGGGTGGCTCACGGGGCGGGAATGGACGGCGCCGGAGCTGAGGGCCGTGCTGAAGAAGCATGTCCAGGCGGAGGTCCGGCACTACCGGGGCAAGGTGTTCGCCTGGGACGTCGTCAACGAGGCGTTCAACGAGGACGGTACGTACCGGGAGTCGGTCTTCTACAAGACGCTCGGGCCCGGCTACATCGCCGACGCGCTGCGCTGGG
The DNA here is from genome assembly GCF_050937045.1 of Streptomyces sp. CA-179760. Taxonomy (NCBI): domain Bacteria; kingdom Bacillati; phylum Actinomycetota; class Actinomycetes; order Kitasatosporales; family Streptomycetaceae; genus Streptomyces; species Streptomyces sp. CA-179760. The sequence continues at coordinate 1,673,263 of NZ_JBNJLZ010000001.1, read as the reverse complement.
CGCATCAGGCCGATCCGCGCGTGAAGCTGTACCTCAACGACTACAACATCGAGGGAATCGGCCCGAAGAGCGACGCGTACTACAAGCTGGCCAAGGAGCTGAAGGCCGAGGGCGTCCCGCTGCACGGCATCGGCCTCCAGGCCCACCTCGCCCTCCAGTACGGCTATCCCACCACCCTGGAGGACAACCTCCGGCGCTTCTCCCGGCTGGGCCTCGACACCTCGCTCACCGAGGTCGACGTACGGATGATCCTGCCCGCGACGGAGGAGAAGCTGGCCCAGCAGGCGCAGTGGTACCAGGACCTGACCGAGGCGTGCCTGGCGGTACGCCGGTGCGTCGGCGTCACCCTCTGGGACTACACGGACAAGTACTCATGGATCCCAGCGTTCTTCCCGGGCCAGGGCGCGGCCCTTCCGTGGGACGAGCAGCTCAGGCCGAAGCCGGCGTACTTCGCGCTGCGTGAGGCGCTCGGGGGGAAGTAGGCAGCGCGGGTCTCTCAGCCCCGCCCGGCCGGAGAAGCCGTACTCGCCCGCACCACCAGGTCCGTCCCGAGCTCCACCCGGGGCGAGTCCGGTTGTTCGTCGCGGGTCAGGCGGAGGGCCGTGCGGGCGGCGAGTTTGCCCATGTCGGCGAGGGGCTGGCGGATCGTGGTCAGTGGGGGAGACGACCAGCGGACTTCCGGAAGGTCGTCGAAACCGACCACGCTCATGTCCTGCGGCACGCGCAGCCCGCGCCGCCGCAGTGCCTCGATCGCGCCGAGTGCCATCTGGTCGCTGGCCGCGAACACGGCGGTCGGCGGCTCGGGCAGGTCGAGCAGGGTGGTGCAGGCGGTGAAGCCGGACTCGGGGCGGAAGTCGCCGGGGACGACGAGGGACGTGTCCATCGCGACACCGGCGCCTTCGAGGGCCGCCCGGTAGCCGTCCAGCCGGGCCCGGGAGCACAGCAGGCGCGGTGGGCCGGCGATCAGGCCGATCCGGCGGTGGCCGAGGGAGAGCAGATGCTCGGTGGCGGCCATGCCGCCCGACCAGTTCGCGGCCCCGATCGTGGGCGCGTCCAGGGCGGGGGAGCCCGCCGGGTCGACGACGACCAGCGGGACGCCGAGGATCCGCAGCTCCTCGTGGAGCGTGGGCTCCAGCGCCGAGGTGACGAGGATGACGCCGTCGGAGGCGCGGGCCCGGAGGTTGCGCATCCACTCGCGGGCGTCGCCCGACCGCCCGTGGATGGCCGACACCACCGTGCCGACCCCGGCCGCGTGCGCGACCTCCTCCACCCCGCGGATGATCTCCACGGCCCAGGGACTGTCGAGGTCGTTGAAGACCAGGTCGAGCAGGGCCGCACTGGTACCGGGGGCCGCAGGGCGCTTGCGGTAGCCGTGCCGGCGCAGCAGCTCCTCGACCCGGGCCCGGGTCTGCGGCGACACGTCGGACCGGCCGTTGACGACCCGGGACACGGTCGGCACGGACACGCCGGCCTGCCGGGCGATCTCCGTGATCGTGACCTTGCCCTCGGCGTCGGCCTCACGTGCTGCCACTTGCCCCACCTCCGTCGACGGGTGACCGCGAAACTTCCAGGAGTCTTCCGGAAAACGGGCAGTCGTGGGAAGGCGTACGAGCAGGGAACGGAGAAGTCGCGACAGGTGACGGGGAGTGACGACCCCCGGACATGCGTCGGGGCCGGTTCGCAGGGTGTCCCTGCGGCCGGCCCCTCATGTCTGCGGGCGGGGCGTCACCCCCGCCCGGCGGTCCTCAGGCAGCCGTCATCACCTGGCTGCTGGCCAGTGGACGGTGCGGGGCGATGATCCGGCCGTCGGGCAGAAGCTCACCGGTGTCCTCGAAGAGCACCACGCCGTTGCACAGCAGGCTCCACCCCTGCTCCGGGTGGTGCGCCACAAGACATGCGGACTCCCGGTCGGCGGATTCGGCTGACGGGCATGGTGTCTGGTGCTGGCACATGGGTGGGATCTTTCGCTCTGTCGTGATGGATGAGGTGACTGAGTCGTCTGAGTCGGTCGTCGTGTCTGTTCCGCGGCTAGAAGTGTCGTTCATGGCCGCCCCCCGTAATAAGTGGTCGGAACCCAGTGTTGCCCCACGGGCGTCATTCCGCAGGGATTTCGCGGCACCGCTTCTCACAGGTTCAGGACGCATCACCCGCGCGGACGGTTCATCCCAACTGGACTGGCACTTCGGGTGGTTCGCAGTGGCCGGATAGGGCTAGTCACGTCGGATCGCAGGCCATTTCCGGCTCGTACGAGCTATTAGGCGCTCGTACGAGCGATAAAATGCCCGCACCCCGTCGACGGGAATTCGGCGACGGGGTGCGGGAGGCTTCGCGCGGGGTGATTCAGGTGGGCTGATGCGGGCGAGGTGTTTCAGGCGGTGCGGTTCAGACGGTGCGGTTCAGGCGGGTGAGCCGAGCAGTCGCGTGGGAGTCGCGCGGTGGGTCAGCACCGGGAGGAGTTCGGCGACGCGGTGCGGGCGGTGTGCCGCGATGCCGGGAGGCGCGGGCGCCAGCGGGACGAGCAGATCGGTGGCGGCGGGGTGGCCGGCGGCACCGTCCGCGGTGCAGTCCTCGTGCAGCCAGAGCGTCAGCATGTACAGGCCGGGTACCGACAGCAGGCGGGGCTGGTACGGCTGCGGCATCGTCTCGGCCTGGCGCAGGGCGCGCTCGGTGGAGGTGATGTACGGGCCTTCGAAGAAGTGGGAGAAGGTCCAGCCGTCGGGGGTCAGCATGGTCTCCGCGGCGGCCACGGCCCGCTCGCCGGAGCGGATGAGGAAGCGCCACCCGGCCAGCCGGGTGGCCGACACCCCCTCGGCCGTGACCCGGTCGAGAACGTGGACGGGCAACGGAAGCTCGGCTGCGACAGGTCCCTGGGCGCGGAGCAGGGAGGGTGTTCGGGCCTCCCGGACCGCGGTGGGCGAGGAGAGCGCGGTCAGGACGGAACGGAGTGCGGGCGCGGGAGCCGGGGGGACATGCAGCGGCATGGTGGGTCGCCTCTCATTCAAAGGCACGGTGGCACGAGGGCGGGGGCGGACGGCGCTGTCTGCTCACGAGGGTCGGCAGAGGCAGGGCCGGGTCTCATGAGCGAGAGGGGGTGGGGTCCGCCGAACATCGTCGAACGTCGACTCGACGGCAGGACCCATCGACCGTGGGCGCCAACCTTCTGCCTTGCTCGCGGAGTTTATACGACACGGGATCAGGCTGGGTTTCGTCTAGCCGTTTCCGGTGAGTAGAACAAGGGTACATTCGGTCGGCGATACGCGAGAATTATCCCGATTCCTGGCGGGGGTGTGAGGTGATGACCTCGGTGAATGTCCGCGAACCGGTCGGCCCATTCTCGTCGGCGTTTTTCACGAGTTCGCGGACATCGAGCGGACGCCGAAACCTGTCCCGTGTGACATGCCGATTGAATGTGCCACTGGTCACACGCGACCAGCGTAGCGGTCGGCGGACCCGTCCGGGACGTTATCGATCGCTTTCGCTGGGCATCCTCCACCTGACCGTGACCCCGGCGGCCGGATCTTGAGGCCCGCATCATCCGAGGAGGGACGCTTCGATGGGGGAGAAGGTCGTGGCAGGGCGGTTCGACCTGTCCGATCGCCAGCGATACCGCGACAAGCTCCGTCGGTGCCTGACGGGCTTGGAGCGGCTCCTGGCGGAGAAGCGGTTCGATCGCCCCAAGAACCTCATGGGGCTGGAGATCGAATTGAATCTCGCGGGCGCCGACGGCATGCCGAGAATGTTGAATGCGCAAGTCCTGGAACGGATCGCGAGTCGCGACTTCCAGACAGAACTCGCCATGTTCAACCTGGAAGTGAACATTCCTCCACACCGCCTGGGTGGCCGGGTATTCGACCGCCTCGGGGAGGAACTCCGCACGTCACTGGCGTATGCCGACCGAAAAGCGGGAGAGGTCGACGCGGGAATCGTGATGATCGGCATTCTGCCGACCCTCGACCGGGACGACCTGGTGTCGTCGAATCTCTCCGACGTCGATCGCTACACCCTCCTCAACGACCAGATCGTGGCCGCCCGGGGCGAGGAGTTCACCCTCGACATCGACGGCGTGGAGCACCTCACCTGCACCTCGAAGTCCATCGCGCCGGAAGCCGCCTGCACCTCCGTGCAACTGCACCTCCAGGTCACCCCGGGCCGGTTCGCCGATGTGTGGAACGCGGCCCAGGCGGTCGCCGCCGCGCAGATCGCCGTCGGTGCCAACTCGCCCTTCCTGTTCGGCCGCGAGCTGTGGCGCGAGTCGCGGCCCCCGCTGTTCCAGCAGTCCACCGACACCCGCCCGCCCGAGCTCCAGGCCCAGGGCGTGCGGCCGCGCACGTGGTTCGGCGAGCGCTGGGTCACCTCGGCGCACGACCTCTTCGAGGAGAACCTTCGCTACTACCCGGCCTTGCTGCCGATCTGCGACGACGAGGACCCGCTCGAGGTGCTCGACCAGGGCGGCACGCCCTCGCTCGCCGAGCTCGTCCTGCACAACGGCACCATCTACCGCTGGAACCGCCCGGTCTACGGCATCGCCGACGGCATCCCGCACCTGCGCGTGGAGAACCGCGTCCTGCCCGCCGGGCCCACCGTCACGGACGTCGTCGCCAACGCGGCGTTCTTCTACGGCGTCGTCCGCGCCCTCGCCGAGGAGCCCCGGCCGGTGTGGAACCGGCTGCCGTTCGAGGCGGCCGCCGCCAACTTCGACGCCGCCTGCAGGGACGGCATCGACGCCCGCTTCACCTGGCCCCGGCGCGGCCGCTACGGCGGCACCACTCAGGTCGACGCGGTGAGCCTCGTACGGGACGAACTGCTGCCGCTCGCCGAGGTCGGGCTGGACGCGTGGGGCGTCGAGCCGGCCGATCGCGACCTGTACCTGGGCGTGATCGAGGAACGGTGCCGGCGCCGGGTGAACGGGGCGAGCTGGCAGGCCGCGACCTTCCACAAGGCCCTGGACGCGGGTCACACGCGGGAAGCCGCGCTGGCCGCCACCACCCGCCGCTACCGCGAGCTGATGCACAAGGGGGATCCGGTCCACACCTGGCCGGTGGGCCTGCCGGAGCCGGTGCCGCTGGGCTGACGCGCCGGCGGGGTGACATCCTGCTGCCTTCATACTGATCCGGCAGATCGTTGTCGGCAGATCGTTGCCGACAGGTCGTGTTCGAGAGATCGTTCTCGACTGGTCGGTGAAGTGGAGGCAGGTGTGCAGGCGGAGGCGAGCCCGGTGGCCGACGATTCCATTCCTCAGCAAGGGCTCTCGCGACGGATGCTCCGCGACGAGACCCTGCTCGTGCTGGCGCTCTCGCTGGGGGCGAGCGGGGTCTCCGCCCTGATCAGCTTCATCGGCTCGGTCACCAAGCCCGGCGGGCTCAAGGACCAGGCGGCCGGGATGAACGTCTCGGCCGCGCCCGGCCGTCCCTGGCTCGACCTCGCCTGGCAGCTCTTCGGGATCACCACGGCGCTGGTGCCCGTCGCCCTCGTCGCGCACTTCCTGCTGCGCGAGCGCGCGAGTCTGCGCACCATCGGCTTCGACCGCACCCGCCCGTGGCCCGACCTCGGCCGCGGCGCCGCGATCGCGGCGGTCATCGGCAGCACGGGGATCGCCTTCTACCTGGCGGCTCGCGGCCTCGGCTTCAACCTCACCGTGGTGCCGGAGGCACTGCCCGCCGTGTGGTGGAAGTACCCGGTGCTGATCCTCTCCGCGATCCAGAACGCGGTGCTGGAGGAAGTGATCGTCGTCGGCTACCTGCTGCGCCGCCTCGGGCAGCTGGGCTGGACTCCGACGGCCGCTCTGGTCGGCAGCTCGGTGCTGCGCGGCTCGTACCACCTCTACCAGGGCATCGGCGGCTTCGTGGGGAACCTGGCCATGGGCGTCGTCTTCGTCTACCTGTACCGCCGCTGGGGCCGCGTCGGTCCTCTCGTGGTGGCCCACTCGCTGCTCGACATCGGGGCGTTCGTCGGGTACGCGCTGCTGGCGGGCAAGGTCGGGTGGCTCCCGACGGCGTGAAGACCGGGGGAGGGGCGTACGGCGGTGTCGTACGCCCCTCGTTCATGGAGCCCCTTGTTCATGAGCCCCTTGTTGCATGCAGCCCCTCGTCTCAGGCCAGCAGCTCGCCCTCGATGACTGTGACCGCCCTGCCCGTCAGCAGGGTGCGGTCGCCGCGCAGCTCCGTGCGAATGCGGCCGGAGCGGTGTGAGGCCTGGAGGCCGGTGAGGCCGGGGCGGCCCAGGCGCTCGGACCAGAACGGGGCGAGCGCGGTGTGGGCGCTGCCGGTCACCGGGTCCTCGTCGATGCCGATGTTCGGGAAGAAGCAGCGCGAGACGAAGTCGTAGCCCTGGTCCGGGTCTTCCGCGGGGGCCGTGGCGATGACGCCGCGTGCTGAGTGGGCGGCGAGGGCCTTGAGATCGGGGCCGAGGCCGTGCACCGTCTTCTCGTCGGCGAGTTCGACGAGCAGATCGCCGACGTTCGGTCCGGTGTCGAGGACCGTCAGCGGCTCGGCTCCCAGGGCCTCGGCGAGGCCGCGGGGCGGGTCGACCCGGGTGAGCGGAGCCGTCGGGAAGTCCAGAGTGATGGAGCCGTCGGCGGTGGGTGTGGCGACGAGCACGCCACTGCGGGTCGCGAACCGCACCGGCCCCTCGTGGGCGCCGGTGGTGTGCAGGACATGGGCGGTGGCGAGGGTCGCGTGGCCGCACATCGCGACCTCGGCGGCCGGTGTGAACCAGCGCAGTGCCCAGTCGGCCTCGCCGCCGCCGGGGAGGGGATGGGTGAAGGCCGTCTCGGCGTGATTGACCTCCAGTGCGATGTTCTGCAGCCGGCTGTCGTCCGGGAAGGCGTCCGCGTCGTTCAGGAGCATGACCCCGGCCGGGTTGCCGGTGAAGGGACGGTCGGTGAAGGCATCGACGATTCGAATCCGCATGCCCCGACGCTAGAGGTCCGTCCAGGCCGTGGACCAAGGCCAATTCACGAGTCCTGGCCTCCCCTTGACCTTGACACCGTGACAAGGTCTTCACTGTGGCCGAGGAGGTGGTCCCGATGACCATGCCACTAGAGGGCAGGAGCACGACGCGAGCGCTCCGGGAGCTGGAGAACGGCGACTCGTCGCTCCGCCTGCGGGCGGCGCTGGCGATCGGCACGACCCCGGATCCCCGGTTCGTCGACAAGCTCATCGAACGATGCGCGACCGAGCCCGAGTTCTCCGTGCGCGAGATGCTCACGTGGGCGCTCACCCGCCACCCGTCGTCCATAGCGGTCCCCAGGCTCGTCGACGAACTCCGCGCGGAGGGTTCGCGGGCACGAAGCCAGGCGTTGCACACGCTGTCCAAGATCGGGGACCGGCGGGCGTGGCCGTCGATCACACGGGCGCTGCTGACCGACCCCGACGACGAGGTGGCGCGGAGCGCCTGGCGGGCGGCGGTCGTCCTCGTGCCCGAAGAAGAAGTACCCGGGCTGGCCGCAGTGCTGGCGGCACAGCTCGGACGCGGCGATCGTGAGACGCGATTGAGCCTCAGCCGGGCGTTGATCGCGCTCGGAGAGGTGATCACGCCGACCCTGCGCGCCGCGATGACGGATCCCGACCCCCGTGTACGTCAGCACGCGGTCGCCACGGAACGGCTGTGGCGCGACCCGGATGCCGGATTCGGGTTCGCGATCGAGGAGGCCAAGCGTGTCGTGGCCCTCGGCGGGACCGGCCAGGAGGGATGACGGGCAGTGCTGATCGGTGAGGTGGCACGGCGGTCCGGGGTCAGCGCCCGTATGCTCAGGCACTACGAGTCGCTCGGCCTGGTGCGGCCGACGGGCCGTACCGACGCCGGCTATCGCGCGTACTCCGGCGAGGACATCCGGCGGATCTTCCATATCGAGAGCCTGCGCTCACTGGGGCTGTCGCTGCGCGAGGTGGGGCGCGCCCTGGACGATCCCGGCTTCCGGCCCTCGGAGCTCGTCGACGACCTCACCCGCCGCACGCGCGAGCGCATCGCGAGGGAGACGGAACTGCTCACGCGCCTCCGTCGGATCGGTGCCGCGGAACCCGCCGGCTGGGAGGACGTCCTCCAGATCGTCGGTCTCCTCCACGCGTTGGGATCGAAGAGCGCCGGGACACGCCAACTCGCTGCCCTGTCCTCGGCCGAAGAGGTTCCGTGGCCGGTGGAAGCCCTGGTCGAGGCAGCGTTGAGCGAGACGGACCCGAACGTCGCCGGAGCCCTTCGATGGGCTCTGGCGCAATCGGGCGACGCCGGATCCGCCCTGCTCGCCGAGGGCCTCGGCTCATCTGTGGCCGAGGTCCGCAAGCGTGCCGTCCAGAGTCTCGTCGAGATGCCGAACGGCGACGCGACCGCACTGCTGGGGGACGCTCTCCAGCATCCCGACCTCGTGGTCCGCAGATACGCGGCCCTGGAGCTCGGGGCACGTGGAGTGGCCGAGGCGATCCCGACGCTCATCGACATGGTCGTCGAGGCGGCGAACGACGTCGACGCGGCCGATGCGCTGAGCGCGCTGGCGAGTGATCCCGTTTCGGCGGACCGGATCGCCACCGGGCTCGTCGACCGCCTCGCCCACGGCACCGTCGAACCGTCCACGCGCCGGCGCCTGACCCAGGCGCTCGCGGACATCCCGGGACCCACGGCGTCCCGTGCCCTCGAGGCGCTGGCCCATGACGAGGACCACGTCGTCGCACTGACCGCCACGTACATCCTCGGGATTCGCGACGCACGCTGAAGCCGCTGCTTCGGAATCCGCCTCGTTCGGAGGCTGCTGTCCCGTCTCAGCGAAGTCGGTCGTGCTCGGTGCTGGTGACCTGCGTGGACTGGATTGGATGAGACGCGTGGACTGTCAGCCGGCGATGGTCGGCGGTTCTGCGATGCCGATGAAGTTCCCGGCTTTGGTCTGGATGCGGACCGACCACCCCAGCGCGGTGAGGTCGTCCGTGAGGGTCTGGGCATCGTGGAACACCTTCACAATGCGGTACCGGCTGCCGTCATCGAGCCGACGCAGGGCTGCTGGGATCGGCTGGTTCGCGAGGACTTCCTCGTATGCGGCTGCGGCTGGGCCGTCGTCGATGAAGATCGCTTTGCCGCCGGGCGCGAGTGCGGCCGAGACGGTGTTCCAGAAGTCGGGCAACCGCGTCGGCGGGATATGGGAGAGCCAGAAGGCGAAGAACACAGTGTCGTAGCGTCGTGGCGGCTGCCACTCGAACAGGTCGGCCTCGATGAACTGGACGGTGGGGGATGCGGTGCGCGCCCGAGCGAGGGCCAGCACTTCGGGTGAGGCGTCGACAGCCGTCACGGACCGCGCCCGCGCGGCGAGCCTCGGGGTCCACTGGCCCGTTCCGCAGGCCAGTTCCAATACATCCCCGGCAATCGGGAGGTCATCGACGACAGCCAGCAATTGCTGAAGGGCTTCGTACTCTGCGTAGGGCCGGTCGTATTCGGCTGCGGCGGCCCTGTAGTAGGCCCTCTGCTCCGCCAGGAGAGCGTCGTCATCCATGCGGGTTCCTCTCATCCGGGCTCGGTCAGCCAAGCGCGCTCAGCTCGTCGGCTTGGTTGTCCCGGACACCGTCGGCCTTCACCTTTGGGCAAGGTCAAGAGTCACGAGGGTCCCCTTCTCTCGCAGCAGGCCGACGCCGATCCGCACAGGCACGCTGAGAGGTCCGACGCGGATGCCGACGACGCTCCTGAACGGCGTCCACGTACGACAACTCGACGCACGGCCCTGGTTTGATCCACCCCAGCCGGTACAGCCATCCAGCAGGACGGCGGCCGCTCGGTCGGAAGGGCCTTGCCACACGAACACTACCGATATATCGTCGAAGCATCGCGACAGATCAACGATGGAATGGAGAGTGGTTGCGATGCGTACCCACGGATACGAGCACGGACATGGCCACGGCGGACCGCGTCACGGCCGGGGCGGCTTCGAGGGGCTGCGTGCGGCCTTCGGTCCCTTCGGGCCCGGCGGTCCTGGTGGTCCCGGCTGGGGAGGGCCCGGTGGTCCGGGCTTCGGGCCCGGCCCCTGGGGCGGGCGAGGGCGCGGCGGGCCGAGGGGAAGGGCGCGGCGCGGTGACGTGCGGGCCTCGATCCTCGCCCTGTTGAAGGACCGGCCCATGCACGGCTACGAGATGATCCAGGAGATCGCCGAGCGCAGCGGCGGGGCGTGGAAGCCCAGCCCGGGTTCGGTGTACCCCACCCTTCAGCTGCTGGAGGACGAGGGCCTCATCGTCAGTGAGTCCGAGGGCGGCAAGAAGCTGTTCTCGCTCACCGAGGCGGGCCGCACAGCGGCCGGCGAGGGGCCCGAGGCGCCCTGGGAGGAAGCCTCCCGCGGGGTCGACTGGGAGGCCCTCGGCGAGATCCGCCAGGCCGGCTTCGGGTTGATGGAGGCCTTCGGCCAGGTCTGGAAGACCGGCAGCAAGGAGCAGAAGGAGAAGGCGCTCGGCGTCATCAACGAAGCCCGCAAGAAGCTCTACCTGATCCTCGCCGACGAGGACTGAGGGCCGGCCCTCGTGGCGCAGGCGCCCCCCGGAGTGATCCGGGGGGCGCTTCTTCGTGCCGGGGTGTCAGGCCGCCGGCCCGGCCAGCTTGCGCAGCGACTCGTTCAGGGCCGCCGTGGCCGAGTCCCTGAGCTTCCCCGCCATCAACGACACGGCCGCACCCGTGAACTCGCCGTCGATACGGACCGTCGTCGCGCCGCCGTCGGGCGTCAGGGTGTAGCGCGTCGCGACGGTCACGCCCATCGGGCCCTGGCCGCGGATGGCGAGCACCCGGGCCGGTTCGAGTTCCTCGACGGTCCACTCCACCTCGGCCGGGAAGTTCATCAGCCGCATGTTCTCCTGGAAGGTCGCGCCCACTTCCAGGCTCTCGGGGCCACCCGAAGGGAAGCTGGTGTGGGTCGCGTTCCACTCGCCGTACGCGGACCAGTCCGTGAGTCTGGCCCACACCTTCTCGGCCGGCGCCCCGAGGCGTGCCTCCGCGCTGACTTCGGCCATGCGACCACCTCTTCGAGTCGGGTGTCGCGGAACGTAGCCGCGCCGGCCGCAATGTTCAATACTGACGAACAGTCAGGCATGGCGGGGTCGGCGGGCGATACAGTCTGATGTCCTCCGTAAGGATGAGATTCCGACCGGGGAGGTCCACTTCCTGTGGGACGCGAAAATGCTCCCCATCGGGGATGACCCGGGCTCGCGGGACTGATGGGGTAGGGGATGTGCAACCCCGTATCCCCAGGCAGTCGGCCCCTGAGCACGGCATCCACCGCGCGGAGAACGATGCCAGGCTCAGTGACGAGCTGGCGTCGGTGATCGGCGGTGCCCGTCGCCGGGCGGTCAGGGACGGGGACCGGCAGATCGACACCGCCCATCTGCTCCACTCCCTGCTGGAGTCCGACCCCGAGGCGCGTGCCGTCTTCGGGGACGGGCCGCGCATCGCGCGACTGCTCGGCTATCTCGTCCAGCGCAGCATCGGTTACGGCCTGCGCTGGCAGAGCGCCGTCGAGGACTCCGGCGCCGTCCCCGTGGTGGCGGAGTGCGCGGGTTTCTCGCCGCTGGCCGCGGCGTCGATGGAGTACGCCTGCGAGCTCGCCGCCCGTCGCGGCGGACCGGCCCGCGGTATCGACCTGCTCGCGGCGATCGTCGTCGACCAGCAGGCGCGCGCGGTCGAGGTGCTCGCACGCGCCGGGATCGACCCGCGCGAGGTGCTCGCCCGGCTCGGCGGCCGGCCCGGCCGGACCGGGGAGTGGGCCGGAGGCTCCGAAGCCGCACCCTGACCGGACCTGCCCCGATCGGTCGCCCCGTCCAGGCAGTGAGACAGGTGCCATGAGGAGTGACGCTCCTGTCATGGCCTGTCATCATGTGCCGGTGCGTACCTCTGAGAGCAGTCCGAGCAGGCGCGGCAGGGGCATGGGGCTCGGCCTCGCGCTGTTGTCCGCGGTCGCCTTCGGCGGATCCGGAGTCGCGGCCAAGCCGCTGATCGAGGCGGGCCTCGACCCGCTGCACGTGGTGTGGCTGCGCGTGACCGGGGCCGCCCTGGTGATGCTGCCGCTCGCCGTACGTCACCGAGCGCTGCTGCGCCGCCGCCCGGGCCTCCTCGCCGGATTCGGGCTGCTGGCCGTCGCCGGTGTCCAGGCCTGCTACTTCGCCGCGCTCTCCCGCATCCCCGTCGGGGTGGCGCTGCTCATCGAGTACCTGGCGCCCGCGCTCGTGCTCGGCTGGGTGCGGTTCGTGCAGCGGCGGCCCGTGACACGTGCCGCCGCGGTCGGTGTCGTCCTCGCGGTCGGAGGGCTCGCCTGCGTCGTCGAGGTGTGGTCGGGCCTCGGCTTCGACGCCCTGGGGCTGCTGCTCGCGCTCGGCGCGGCCTGCTGCCAGGTCGGCTACTTCGTCCTCTCCGACCAGGGCAGCGACGCCGGAGACGAGGCGCCCGACCCGCTCGGCGTCATCGCCTACGGTTTGCTCGTCGGCGCGGCCGTGCTGACCGTCGTCGCCCGGCCCTGGACCATGGACTGGTCCGTGCTCACGGGCACCGCGCGCATGGACGGCACTCCCGTCGCCGCCGTCGTCCTGCTGGCCTGGATCGTCCTGGTCGCCACGGTCGTCGCGTACGTCACCGGCGTCGTCTCCGTGCGCCGGCTCTCCCCCCAGGTCGCCGGTGTCGTGGCCTGTCTCGAAGCGGTCATCGCGACCGTCCTGGCCTGGGTCCTGCTGGGCGAGCACCTGTCGGCGCCGCAGATCGCCGGTGGCGTCATTGTGCTGATGGGCGCGTTCATCGCGCAGTCCTCGACACCCGCGAAGGGCTCCGATCGGCCGGTGGCCGGCGGCGGCCCGGAACGGGAGTTGTCCACGCCCGGAACCGCCGCATAGGCGTCACCGTGCCGTCAAGTAGTCAGGCAGTTCGGTGCCGGCGGCCAGGTCCGGGTCGGGGATCGGAGTGCCGTAGGTCGTCCGGACCGGGACCACGCCGGCCCAGTGGGGGAGGCTGAGGTCCTCCGGTTCGTCGTTCACTCCGCCCGTGCGGAGCTTGGCGGAGACCTCGGCCAGGTCCAGGCGGAGTACGGCGGTGGCGGCCAGTTCCTTCCTGTTGGCCGGGCGGGAGTCGGCGGCGCGGCCCGGTACGACGTGGTCGACCAGGGCGTCCAGGGCCTGCCGCTTCTCCTCGGGGTCTGTCACGTCGTGGGCGACGCCGTGCACCACCACGGAGCGGTAGTTGATCGAGTGGTGGAAGGCCGAACGGGCCAGGATCAGGCCGTCGACGTGCGTGACGGTCAGACAGACCGGAAGGCCCGGGTCGGCCTGGCCGGCCGCCCGCAGCGGGCGCGAGCCCGTCGAGCCGTGTACGTAGAGCCGCTCGCCGGCCCGGGCGAACAGCGTGGGCAGCACGACCGGCGCGCCGTCGCGGACGAATCCGAGGTGGCAGACGCAGGCCTCGTCGAGTATCGCGTGCACCAGGTCCCTGTCGTACGAGGCCCGGTCCGGGGAGCGCGTGGGGACGGTGCGGTCGGTCGGGGTGTAGGCGGTGGCGGACTGCGACGGCGTCGATGTGGTCCCCTGCATTGGCGCTCTCCATTGCACTAGTGCATAATCTGCTTTGTGCTAGGAGAGTATCGGATCAGCGGGCGCCGTGCAGCGGACATTTCCGCGAGCGTCGAGCGGGCGGTGGGGACCGGTGAGCTGCAGCCGGGGCAACTTCTGCCGCCCATGCGGGAGTTGGCGGAGCGACTGGGAGTGAATCCCAATACGGTCGCGGCCGCGTACCGGACCCTGCGTGAGCGCGGGGTCATCGAGACCGCGGGCCGGCGCGGCAGCCGGGTGCGGCCGGCGCCGGCCACGACCGGACGGGACCAGATCAGGGTGGACGTCCCCGAGGGCGTGCGTGATGTGGCCGCGGGCAATCCGGATCCGGCGTTGCTCCCGCCGCTCGGTGCCGCGTTCGCGGCGGCGGCCGCCGAGGCGGACCGCGCGCCCCTGCTGTACGGAGAGGCCCCCGTGGAGCCGGAGCTGGCCCGGATCGCGCGGGCCGGCCTCGACGCCGACGGGGTGCCGGACGGGCCGCTCGCGGTGGTCTCCGGGGCACTCGACGGTGTCGAACGCGTGCTGGCGGCCCACCTCAAGCCCGGCGACACCGTCGCCGTCGAGGATCCCGGCTGGGGTCGCACCCTCGACCTCGTGCCGGCGCTCGGGCTCAGGACCGTCCCCGTCGGCGTCGACGACGACGGGCCGTGCGCCGAGGACGTGCGCCGGGCGCTGGAGGCCGGGGCCCGGGCCCTCATCGTCACCGACCGGGCGCAGAACCCGACCGGAGCCGCTGTGAGCGCCACGCGTGCGCGTGCCTTGCGGGCCGTGCTCAGGGAACACCCGGAGACCCTGCTGATCGAGGACGACCACGGTCACGGCATCGTCGACCTCCCCCTCCACCCCCTCGCCGGCGTCACCCGGCACTGGGCCTTCGTACGCTCGGCCGCCAAGGCCTACGGCCCCGATCTGCGCCTCGCCCTGCTCACCGGGGACGCCGTCACCGTCGACCGGGTCCGTGGCCGGCAGCGCCTCGGGCCGGGCTGGGTGAGCCGGCTGATGCAGCGAGCCCTCGTTCGGCTGTGGGCCGACGGGGCGGTGGACCCGGTCGAGGTGGCGGCGTCGTACGGGCGGCGCCGGGACGCACTGATCGAAGCGCTCGGCCGACGCGGTGTCGCGGCCCACGGGCGCAGTGGAATGAACGTGTGGGTGCCCGTGCCGGACGAGACCGGAGCCGTCGCCCGGCTGCAGCACGCCGGCTGGGCGGTCGCGCCGGGCGCCCGCTTCCGCCTGAGCGCACCGCCCGGCATCCGGGTCACCGTCTCGACGCTCGCCGGGAACGGCAGCGGGGCCGGGGGCCGGAAGGAGAGTGAGATCGAGGAGCTGGCCGACGCGATCGCCGCGGCGCTCGGCCCGGCCCCGTCGCGCAGTTACGTCTGAGGTTGCGGCTGTGCACGGGGCTTCGGCCGGACCTGTGTGAGGGCCGCGCCCGTCAGTACGATCGCCGCGCCGACCGGCGTCGACCAGGTGAGGGACTCGCCGAGCAGTGCGACGCCCGCGGCCGTGGCGATGACGGGGACGAGGTAGGTGACCATCTGGGCGGTCGTCGGGCCGACCTCGGCGACCAGGCCGTACTGGAGGAGCATGGCGAGGCCCGTGCCCAGGGTGCCCAGGGCGGCGATCGCCAGCAGCGGCACGACCGGCACAGCGCTGGGCAGGGTAGTGAACAGCGGGGTGACGACGGACAGTTGGACAGTCGCCAGCAGTAGCTGTGCGCCGGTCATCGAGAGGTGTGAGTGGCTCGTGCCGGCCAGGGTGCGGCGGACGTAGATCCAGCCGATCGGGTAGCTGAGGGAGGCCAGCAGGGCCAGTGCCGTGCCGGTGGCGTCCAGGCCGTGGAAGCCCTGCCAGGCGCCCAGCACCGTGAGCACCCCCAGGAAGCCGAGACCGAGGCCCGCGACCCGCACTCGGGTCGGGCGGTCCTCCGACAGGGCGACCAGGGACAGCGCCATGCCCCACAGCGGTGAGGTGGCGTTGCAGATGCCCGCCAGGGTGGACGGGATGGTCAGCTCGGCATACGCGAACAGCGAGAACGGCAGGGCGTTGAGCAGGAAGGCGGCGACCGTCAGATGCCCCCAGGTGCGCGCCCCGCGCGGCAGCCGCTCGCGGCGCACCGCCATCGCGGCGGCCAGTACCGCGGTACCGAACGCCAGCCGCCCCAGCGTGACCTGGAACGGCGCGTACCCCTGCGTGCCCACCTTGATGAGCAGGAAGCTGAAGCCCCAGATCAGGGACAGCGCGGCGAAGCGGAGACGCCAGTCGAGGCGGCGCCGGGGCCGGTCGGGCGAGGCCGTGGGGGCCTGGGGCGTGGTGGTGACGATGGTCATGGCAGCCACGATGCTGGAGCGGAACCTCGAAGCACAATCGAGATTTCGCACCCGATATTGCGTAGCGTTGCTTAGGTGTTGAATCTGGAGCGCCTACGCACCCTCGACGCCCTCGCGCGGCACGGTTCGGTCAGCGGCGCGGCCGAGGGCCTGCACATCACGACCTCCGCGGTCTCGCAGCAGATGTCCAAGCTGGAGCGGGAGGTCGGTCAGCAACTCCTCGCCAAGAACGGCCGGGGCGTGCGGCTCACCGACGCCGGCCGGCTGCTCGCCGAGCACGCCGCGCGCATCCTGTCCCAGGTCGAACTCGCACGGGCCGACCTGGAGGCGCAGCGCGGGGAGGTCGTCGGTGAGCTCAGACTGTCGGCGTTCCCGACAGCCGCCCGCGGCCTGTTCCCGCTCGCCCTGTCCGCGCTGCGCGAGCGGCATCCCGCGCTCCGGCTGCGCTCCTGCGAGCTGGAACCGGAGCACGGCATCGCCTCGGTCGTGCGCGGCGACCTCGACCTCGCCGTGGTGCTCGACTGGTACAACAAGCCGATGGCGCTGCCCGACGGCCTGGTCAAGGCGCCGATCCTGGACGACCCCGCGGATGTCGCCATGCCGGTGGACCACCGGCTCGCGGGCCGTGACGAGGTGGACCTCGCCGAGTTCGCCGACGACGAGTGGATCACCTGGGGCGAGGGCGAGTTCTGCCACGAGTGGCTGATGTTCACCCTCCGCTCGAAGGGCATCGAGCCGATCGTCGGCCATCGCGCAGCCGAGACCCATACACAGCTCGGGCTGGTCGCCGCGGGCCTCGGGGTGTGTGTCGCCCCGCTGCTCGGCCGCCAGCCGGTGCCCGACGGAGTCGTGACCGTCCCGGTCAGACAGCGGGTCCGGCGGCATGTCTACGTCGTCTGGCGCGCGGACGCCGACCGCCGCCCGTCGATCAGGGCGGCGGTCAAGGCCCTGCGAGCGGCGGGGGAGAGCGTCACCTGAGCGCTCCGCGCGGGGTCCGGAGCTCCTCAGGCGGGCCCGAGCTTGCGGAAGTCCCAGGAGACGATCTTCTGCGGTGTCAGGCGTATCCAGGCGTGCCGGCCGTCGTGCGGCATCTCCTCCAGGCCGAAGTTCTTCCGGGCGAACAGCGTCTCCGGGACGTCGAGTTCGGCGCGCAGCTCGCCGGTGCGCGGGATCTCGCCGACGAACTCGACGGCACCCGACAGCTCGGCGCCGCGAAGCTCGTCGTACTCCTCGCCGGTGTCCACCACGATCGCCACCCGGGGGTCACGACTGAGGTCGGTCCACCGCTTGCTGCGTACGACCGAGTACAGCCACATCGAGGCGCCGTCCCAGGCGAACCAAAGCGTGCTCACGTGCGGAGCGCCGCCGGCCGAGATCGTGGCGACCCGGCAGGTGCGCTGCGTGGTGAGGAAATCGTCCAGTTCGCCCGGCGTCATCATGATCTTCCGGCCCCTGCGCTGCTGCGTGACGGTCATGCTCCCCCTCTTTCTTCTTCTCACGTCGTGTCAGAGAGATCCTCTGACATCACGTCAGAAAAGAATGAGTGCTCTTCCTTCCGTACGCAACGGTGGCTACGCTCACCCGACCCGCCGTCGGCGCCCAGGGGGAACCGTGCCCTCGTCCGAAGAGCTCAGCGAACTCCTCGATCCGCGGACCACCGTGCTGCTCACCGTCGAGTGCCAGGAGGGCGTCGTCGGAGCGGACAGCGCACTGCCCGAACTCGCCGCCGAGGCCCGCTCCGGCGGTGTGCTCGCCAATGTCGCCCGCCTGGTGGACGCGGCCCACGAAGGCGGTGTCCAGGTCGTCCACGCCGTCGCCGAGCGCCGTCCCGACGGCCGCGGCGCCAACCGCAACGCCCGCCTCTTCCGGGCGGCCGCGCGCCTGCCCGTCCAGCAGCTGTCCGGCACGCCTGCGGTGCGGGTCGCCGCCCCGATCGAGGTCGCCGAGGAGGATCTCGTCGTACGCCGCCTGCACGGGCTGTCGCCCCTCCAGGGCACCGATGTCGACCCGCTGCTGCGCAACCTCGGCTGCCGCACGCTGATCGTCACCGGCGTATCGGCCAACGTGGCCGTGCCCAACGCCGTGTTCGACGCCGTGAACCGCGGCTACACCGCCGTCGTTCCGACAGACGCCATCGCGGGGGTGCCGTCCGACTACACTCCCGCGATGATCCGCCACACCCTGGCCTTGGTCGCCACGGTCGCGACCACGGACGAGGTGTCGGCGTGTCTGAAGCGTGCGCGTGGGGTCAGGCGAGCGTGATGGAGTCGCCCTTCACGGTGATCTGCTTCGCCTCGAGCGGCTCGACCGCCGGCTCGTGCTTCACGCTGCCGTCGAGGACGGAGAACTGGCTGCCGTGGCAGGTGCAGGAGATGATGTCGTCCTTGAGGTCCACCATCGGACAGTTCTTGTGGGTGCAGACCGTCGAGAAGGCCTTGAACTCGCCCGCGGTCGGCTGCGAGACCACGACCTTCTCGTCCTTGAAGATCTTGCCGCCGCCCTCCGGAATGTCGGAGGTCTTCGCGAGCACCGCACCACCGCCTGCGCCCTGTTCGGTGGACGAGCCGGATGCCTTGTCGTCCGACCCGCACGCCGTCAGCGCGACGGTGAGCCCTGCCGCGCCAGCTGCCGCCACAACGGCACGGCGGCTCGGTCCGGACATCGGCTGAACTGATTCGCTGGTCATGCTGACGTTCCTTCCGGGGATTCGTGATCTGCGGAGAGGTACGGCCCTTGAGGACCGGCTGTTCAGACAATGTCGAGATCCTGACTCGTTCGTGGAAGGACGTGGGTAAAGCGGAGCTGTCGGTTCGCTGTCGGGTTCCGGCCCACCGCCGCGGGGCCGTCGCCTGTACCTCCGTCCACGTCAGTAACCTGGGACGATGCTCAAGGAAGTGATCGCGACCCGTTTCATCGCGCCGCTGCGCGAGGGCGGTTCGCTGCCGGGACTCGTCGAGGCCGACGACCACGGGATGTACGTCCTGAAGTTCAGCGGCGCGGGACAGGGCCGCAAGACGCTCGTCGCCGAGGTGGTCTGCGGGGAGCTCGCCCGCCGGCTGGGACTGCGGGTGCCGGGCCTGGTCACGGTCGAGCTCGATCCGGAGCTGGGGCTGGGCGAGCCCGACCAGGAGGTGCAGAACCTCCTCAGGTCCAGCGGCGGCACCAACCTCGGCATGGACTTCCTCTCCGGCGCGCTCGGCTTCGACCCGCTCGCGTTCTGGGTGGGCTCCGAGGAGGCCGGGCGGATCGTCTGGTTCGACGCGCTGGTCAACAACGTCGACCGGTCCTGGCGCAACCCCAACCTGCTGATGTGGCGGGGCGAGGTGTGGCTCGTCGACCACGGCGCGACCATGATCTGGCACCACAACTGGCCCGGCGCGCAGGCCTCGGCGGCCCGCCCCTACGACGCCTCCGACCATGCCCTCGCGCCCTTCGCGCCCGATGTGGCCGCCGCCGCGGCCGAGTTGGCGCCCCAGGTCACCGAGGAACTGCTCGCCGAGGTCACCGCGCGGATCCCGGGCGCCTGGCTGGCCGACGAGCCCGGCTTCGACACGCCGGACGACCTGAGGCAGGCCTACGCGCGGCCGCTGCTCGCGCGGGCCTCCGTCATCCACGACCGCATCCAGGGGACGAAGTGAGCGACCGGCACATCATCAGGGGCGGAACACGGGACCGCCAGATCTACGAGTACGCCGTCCTGCGCGTCGTCCCGCGCGTCGAGCGCGGCGAGTGCATCAACGCCGGGGTTCTCGTCTACTGCCGTGCCGAGTCCTACGTCGGCGCGCGCACCCACCTCGACGAGGCACGGCTGCTGGCCCTCGACCCCTACGCGGACGTGGCCGGCGTCCGGGCCGCGCTGCGGGCCGTGGAGAAGATCTGCACGGGCGGCCCCGCGGCCGGCCAGGCCGCGGGCGACGACCCGGGCCGCCGCTTCCGCTGGATCGTCGCCCCCCGCTCGACGATCGTCCAGCCCGGGCCCGTACACACGGGGCTGACCACGGACCCGGCGGCGGAGACGGAGCGGTTGCTGGACCTGCTGGTGAGATAGTGGATCACCCGTCCCGCAGCGCTGTCAGCGCCGACGGCGTTTCACCAGGTAGCCGGCCGAGAGCGCGGCGCCCGCCGCGAAAATCAGGCCGATGGCCGGCTCCCAGTCGCTCGGCCCTGTGGCCACCGCGCCCCCGATTCCGCCTCGTACGCCTCGGGACGGGGCGGTGGTGGGCGTGGTGGTGACGGGAGCGGACGGGGTGGCGGAGGTGATGGGGGAGATGACACCACGGCGGGGCAGGACCTCACACGCGATGCCGTCGTCCGGGCCCTGGTCCTCGTCGAGTCTGTTGGGATCGCTCGGATCCGCGTCGAAGACGGCCTGAGCGTCCTCCTGGAAGGAGAAGTCGCGGCAGTCCAGGTCTTGTCGGGCGTGAGCGGGTCCGGCCCATGGCACGATCGCGGCGATGGCGAACAGTGTGCCCAGGGCGCTGGTGCGACGGCGCATGGAGCGCCTCCCTTCCGGCCACGAGTGGCTCGGGCTTCGACGCTAGGGTCCGAGGGCCGCGGCGGCGCGGGGCGGTAGGCCGATCGGGTGTTCGGAGGCGTGCCGTCGGCGCGAGCGGAGCGGGTAATGGATCACACACACGCCGTGGCCGTTGACACCGCGTGCCAGGGCTTCTAGCGTCACACCCACTGAAGGTACTAAGCGGTCGCTCACCTGAGGAGAAGCAGTCATGTCCACCACTGAGCAGCGGGTCGCCGTAGTCACCGGCGCCGCGCGCGGTATCGGTGCCGCCACCGCCGTACGGCTGGCCGCCGAGGGTCGCGCGGTCGCCGTGATCGACCTCGACGAGGCCGCCTGCAAGGACACCGTCGAGAAGATCACCGCGGCGGGCGGCAAGGCCATCGCGGTCGGCGCCGACGTCTCCGACGAGGCGCAGGTCGAGGCCGCGATCGCCCGGGTCGCCGAGGAGCTCGGCGCGCCGACGATCCTGGTCAACAACGCGGGCGTGCTGCGCGACAACCTGCTGTTCAAGATGAGCGTCTCCGAGTGGGACACCGTCATGAACGTGCACCTGCGCGGCGCCTTCCTGATGTCCAAGGCTTGTCAGAAGCACATGGTGGACGCGGGGTTCGGCCGGATCGTCAACCTCTCGTCGTCCTCGGCGCTGGGCAACCGCGGCCAGGTGAACTACTCCGCGGCCAAGGCGGGTCTGCAGGGCTTCACCAAGACCCTCGCCAAGGAGCTCGGCAAGTTCGGTGTGACCGCCAACGCCGTCGCCCCCGGCTTCATCGCGACCGAGATGACCAAGGCCACCGCCGACCGCGTCGGCATGGGCTTCGAGGACTTCAAGGCCGCCGCCGCCACCCAGATCCCGGTCGCCCGGGTGGGTGAGCCGGAGGACATCGCCAACGCCATCGCCTTCTTCACGGGCGAGGCGGCCGGATTCGTATCCGGCCAGGTGCTGTACGTGGCCGGCGGACCGCTCGACTAGAGGACGACAGACATGACTTCCGTGGAAATCTCCGGCAAGGTCGCCCTCGTCACGGGCGGCAGCCGCGGCATCGGCTACGGCGTCGCCGAGGCGCTCGTCGCGCGCGGCGACCGTGTGTGCGTCACCGGCCGCAACGAGGACTCCCTCAAGGAGGCCGTCGAGCAGCTCGGCGCCGACCGCGCGATCTACGTCGCGGGCAAGGCGCACGACGAGGCCCACCAGGCCGTCGCCGTCGAGCGCACGATGGAGGCCTTCGGCCGCGTCGACTTCCTGGTCAACAACGCCGGTACGAACCCGGTGTTCGGGCCGATCGCCGACCTCGACCTGAACGTGGCGCGCAAGGTCTTCGAGACCAACGTGGTCTCCGCGCTCGGCTTCGCCCAGAAGACCTGGCACGCCTGGCAGAAGGACAACGGCGGCGCCATCGTCAACATCGCCTCGGTCGCCGGCCTCTCGCCCTCGCCGTTCATCGGCGCGTACGGCATCAGCAAGGCGGCGATGATCAACCTGACGGTGCAGCTCGCGCACGAGTACGCGCCCAAGGTGCGGGTCAACGCGATCGCCCCGGCCGTCGTGAAGACCAAGTTCGCCCAGGCCCTGTACGAGGGCCGGGAGGAGGAGGCCGCCGCGGCCTACCCGCTCGGCAGGCTCGGCGTGCCCTCCGACATCGGCGGCGCGGCCGCGTTCCTCACCTCCGGGCAGTCCGACTGGGTCACCGGCCAGACGCTCGTCGTGGACGGCGGCATCTTCCTCAACGCCGGCACGGGCTGACGCACGCGCGTACGCGGCTCGGCACGGGCGCTCCTGGATGATCAGGGGCGCCCGTTCCGACGTAAAGCCCTTGCAAAGGGCGATGACAACGTCGTCAAAGGTTTATCGATCAAGGAGTCATGTACCGGGGAGGGTCAGCCGGCCGGGCACTGCGGTATGGTCTGCCGACCCTTGGTATGGCAGATCGAGGAGCGTGCGCGTGTTCAACCGGAACCGATGCCTGCGGCAGGTGGCGGCCATCGCGTCCATATCGTCCCTTCTCGCCGGGTGTGGCGTGTTGTCGTCCGACACCCCGGAGGACGAGGGGCCGATCGTCGTGGGCACCACCAGCGCGCCCAGCACGCTCGATCCCGCGGCGTCGTGGGACAGCTCCTGGGAGCTGTTCCGCAACATCTACCAGACGCTGCTGAGCTACCCGACGGGCGCCAGCGAGCCCCAGCCGGACGCCGCCGAGCAGTGCGGCTTCAGCGATTCCTCGAACCAGGTGTACCGCTGCGAACTGCGCGAGGGCCTGAAGTTCTCCAACGGCGACGCGCTCGACGCGCAGGCGGTCAAGTACTCCTTCGACCGGATCCGCAAGATCAACGTCAACGGCGGCCCCGCCGGTCTGCTGGGCAGCCTCGAGCGGGTCCAGGCGCCGAACGAGCGTGAGGTGATCTTCCACCTCAACAAGCCCGACGCCACCTTCCCGTTCGTGCTCGCCACCCCCGCCATGTCGATCGTCTCCCCGCAGGCCTACCCGGAGAGCTCCCTGCGCGAGGAGAACGACGCCGTCGGATCCGGGCCGTACACGCTCGACTCCTACGACGACGGCAAGGAAGCCGTCCTCGTCCGCAACGACGGCTACAAGGGCTACGCGGAGCGCCGGAACGACGCGGTGACCATCCGCTACTTCCAGGACTCCGGCGCCATGGTCAAGGCCCTGCGAGGCGAGCAGATCGACGTGACCTACCGCGGTCTGGCCGCCGGCGACGTCGTCGACCTCCAGAGCAAGTCCTCCAATGAGGAGGAGATCCAGCTCGTCGAGGGCACCGGCACGGACATCAACTACCTGGTGTTCAACCCGAAGGACTCCTGGGCCAAGCGCAAGCCCGTGCGCCAGGCCATCGCGCAGGTCATCGACCGGGCGGCGATCGCCCACAAGGTCTACAAGGACACCGTCGACCCGCTGTACTCCATGGTCCCCAAGGGGCTCACGGGCCACACCACCGGCTTCTTCGACGACTACGGCGACCCCGACGTCGACAAGGCCCGCGAGATCCTCGGCGACGCGGGCATCAAGCAGCGGGTCCCGCTCACCCTCTGGTACACGAGCGACCGCTACGGCTCCGAGACCGCCGAGGAGTTCAAGGAGCTGAAGCGCCAGCTCGAGGACTCCGGCCTCTTCACGATCAATCTGAAGAGCCGCCCCTGGAAGACGTACGTCGAGGGCTACCAGAAGGGCGAGTACCCGGTGTTCGGGCGTGGCTGGTTCCCCGACTTCCCGGACGCCGAGAACTTCATCGCGCCGTTCGTCGGCGAGCAGAACGCCCTCGGCACGCCCTACCCGGCCCCCGAGATCACCGGCGACCTGCTGCCCCGCTCGCGCCGCGAGAGCGACCGCGCGAACGTGGAGAAGGAGTTCGAGGAGGCCCAGCGGATCCTGGTGGACGACGCGCGACTGCTGCCGCTGTGGCAGGGCAGGCAGTACGTGGCCGCCAGCCGGGACGTCTCGGGCGCGGAGCGGGCCCTTGATCCGTCGACGATCATGATGCTGTGGGAGCTGCACCGTAAGACCGCCTGGTAGGCGGGTCGGCACCGGGCTTCCCGGGCACGTTGTCAGTGGTCGCCTGTAGGTTCTGCGCCTGGAAGTGACCGCACATCGTGAGGACGTTGACGTGACCGACACCGCCATGCTGCCCCAGTCCTGGCGCGGGGTTCTGGGCGACGAACTGCAGCAGCCCTACTTCAAGGAGCTGACGGAGTTCGTCGAGGAGGAGCGGGCGAAGGGTCCCGTGCATCCGCCGCGCGAGGAGGTCTTCGCCGCGCTGGACGCCACGCCGTACGAGAAGGTGAAGGTCCTGATCCTCGGTCAGGACCCGTACCACGGCGAGGGCCAGGGGCACGGGCTGTGCTTCTCGGTCCGGCCCGGTGTGCGGATCCCGCCGTCCCTGCGGAACATCTACAAGGAGATGCACGAGGAGCTGGGCGCGCCGATCCCGGACAACGGCTATCTGATGCCGTGGGCCGAGCAGGGCGTCCTGCTGCTCAACGCGGTGCTCACGGTCCGGGGCGGCGAAGCCAACTCGCACAAGGGCCGGGGCTGGGAGAGGTTCACCGACGCCGTGATCCGCGCGGTCGCCGGGCGGCCCGACCCGGCGGTGTTCGTGCTGTGGGGGAACTACGCGCAGAAGAAGCTCCCGCTGATCGACGAGTCGCGGCATGTGGTGGTCAAGGGCGCGCACCCGTCGCCGCTGTCCGCGAAGAAGTTCTTCGGGTCGCGTCCGTTCACGCAGATCGACGCGGCGGTGGCGGCGCAGGGGCACGAGCCGATCGACTGGACGATTCCGAACCTGGGCTGAGGACGGGCGGCCGACGGCGGAGTCTTCCCTTCCGGAAGGCTCCGCGCGTACGGAGCGGCCTGAGCCGGATCGCCTCCCTCTCCGGTTAGCGTCGGACGATCAGCCGGCGAGTGCGCGGAGGGCGTGGCGATGGACCGACAGGAGCAGACGGCGCCGGACACCGTGCTGACGCGGATCGGGCAGCTCGTCATGCTGCACCACGCGGGAGACCGCGAGGAGGCCCGGCACCGGTTCCTGGACCTCTGGGCCCAGATCGGGGAGCACGGCGACCCCCTGCACCGCTGCACTCTCGCCCACTACCTGGCCGACACACAGGACGACCCCGGGGACGAACTGGCCTGGGACCTGCGCGCGTTGACGGCGGCGGAGGAGACCGACGGGGACGGGCTCCCCTCGGGCGCGGCGGTGCGTGCGTTCTACCCCTCCCTGCACCTGAATCTGGCCGACGACTACCTCAGGCTCGGCCGGCACGACGCTGCCCGCGCGCATCTGCACCGGGCCAGGGGAACGGCCGCCGCCCTTGCCGACGACAGCTACGGAGACGGCGTGTGGGCCGCCATCGAGCGGCTGGAGTCCCGACTGGGAGAAGGCGGCGGAGGCACGTGGACGCCGCCGCGCCAGCGGCCCTGAGGGAGTCGGTCAACGCCGGTACGTGTCGCGGCAGATCGTCGCCTCGGGGCTGTCCGGCCGCCACCCTCCGTAGCGCGTGCCCAGCGCGCACACGTCCGCGTTCTTCGGGACGTTCTTGTGGACGTCCTGCCGTACCGACTCCGAGATGTCGGGCAGGCCGCCCGGTGGCCGCTGTGGGCGGCCGCGCGGGGCCGGTGCCTGGCGTTCCGGGCGGGCGGGATGCGGGCGGGCGTCGCGTGTGCCGGACGGCGGCTGCCCCTGCTCCGGTGTGGCCGCCGGACGTGTGGCCGGCCGGGACGTGGACGCGGCCGGCGTCGGGCGGCGGGACCCTTCGATGAGTTCCAGGGCCTCCCGGGCCGGTGCCTGCACGACCTGCTCCTCCGGCCGGGGCGCAGATGGCCGGGACGGTGTCGCCGGCGGCCCGGGAACGGGAGGATCCTGGACCTTCACACAGCCGGAGAGGGCCGAGACCGCCACGGTCACCAGGAGCGTCGCTGTGGTCGTCGTTCGATGCACCCGCGTAACTCTGGTGCGTCCGGCGCCCGGTGGGACAGCGGACGGGCGGAGGATGCCCCGCACGGGTGATGTCCCGCCCCGTACGGAGGGCGCCGGTGGGTCGTGGGTGACGTCAGTCGCCGGTCGAGCCGTCGAGGCGCTCGCGGATCAGGTCGGCGTGGCCGTTGTGGCGCGCGTACTCCTCGATCATGTGGGTGTAGAGCCAGCGCAGATTGAACTGCTCGCCGGTGCGGCGGTGTTTGCCCTCGGAGAGGTCGTCCAGGGCGAAGCGGGCTGCGTTGCGCCGGGCGGTCTCGATCTCGGCCTGCCAGGTGGCATACGCCTCCTGGTACGTGTCCGCATCCGTCAGATGGAACTCGCCGTCCCGGTCCTCGTCGCTGAAGTAGATCGGCGGCGCGTCCTCGTTCGTCAGTACCTCGCGGAACCAGCCCCGCTCCACCTCCGCCATGTGCCGCACCAGCCCCATCAGGGACAGTTCGGAGGGCTCCACCGAGGCTGTCCTGAGCTGCTCGTCGCTCAGGCCCTCGCATTTCCAGGCGAGGGTCTGCCGGTGGTAGTCGAGCCAGCCTTCCAGCATGGTGCGTTCGGCGGCGTCGGTGGCGGGTTCGGTGCGCTCGGTGGTCATGTCCGCATCCTTTCCCAACTCGCCCGGACTGCCCAGGGGTTTTCAGCCGCCGAGCATCCCCGCGAGCAGCTCGCGCAGCCCAGCCCGCACCTCCTCCAGACTCGGCGTCCCAGAACCGAACGACCCCGCGACGCAGCTGAACATCAGCCCGTCCGCCCAGGCGATCAGTGACAGCGTGTGCCGGGCCGGGTCCGTCGAACCCATACCCGTGACCAGGGCGGTGAGCTGGTCCCTGAAGCGGGCGCCCGTCGCGTCGAAGTACGCCCGCAGCTCGGGGCGGCGGGTCGCCTCCAGGGCCAGTTCGTAGCGGGCGAGCGTGAGGGCCCGGTTGCTCGTCAGGGCGCGGTGCGTCGCCAGGGCCAGGGCGTTCGCCAGGGAGTCGGCCCCGGAGCGCGGGTCCGGCATCTCGTGCAGGACCAGCACCCGGGCCTCGCGGTCGGCCAGGCGCCGCACCGCCAGTTCGAGCAGGGCCTGCCGGCTCCGCGCGAGATTCGACGTGGAGCCCTGGGGGAGTCCGGCCGCCTCGTCGACCGCCCGGTGCGTGAGGCCCCGCATCCCGCGCTCGGCGAGCAGGACGAGGGCGGTGTCGGCGACGAGGTCGGCGCGGGAGGGGCCGGCGGTGCGTACGGACATGGGGCTCACGCTACCCGTTTCACTACAGCCGTAGTAAGGTCGAACGCGAACTACAGGTGTAGTTGACGCGGTTTCGAGGAGGAGCCATGGCACAGTCGAGACGGGCGGTCGTGATCGGCGGCGGTATCGGAGGTCTGACCGCGGCGGCCGCCCTGCACCGGCGCGGCTGGCGTGTCACGGTGCTGGAGCGCGCCCGCTCGCTGGAGCCGGTCGGCGCCGCCATCTCCCTCGCTCCCAACTCCCTGCGCGCCCTTGACGTCATCGGCCTCGGTGACGAGATCCGCGGCCTCGCCGCCTGGGCGGGGGACGGCGGAGTGCGCACACCGTCCGGGCGGTGGCTCTCGCGCTCCTCCGCCGACGCCGCCGCCGAGCGCTTCGGCGGCCCGCTCGTGCTGCTGCACCGCGCCACCCTCGTCGAGCGACTGGCAGCACAGCTCCCGCCGGACGCCGTGCGCACGGACGCCGCCGCGACCCTCGCCGACAGCGGCGACACCGACCGGCCCGCCCGGGTCACCACCGCTGACGGCGAGCTGGAGGCCGACCTGGTGGTGGGCGCCGACGGAGTCCGGTCCGCCGTACGCCGGGCGCTCTTTCCCGGCCACCCGGGGACCGTGTACTCGGGGTTCACCACCTGGCGGGTCGTGATCTCCCTCCCCGGTGCCGAGTTCGCCTCGCACGAGACATGGGGGAGGGGCCGCATCTGGGGCACGCACCCACTCAAGGACGGGCGCGTCTACGCCTACGCCGCCGCCGTGACACCCGCCGGCGGACACGCGGCCGACGACGAGAGGACCGAGCTGCTGCGCCGCTTCGGCGACTGGCACGACCCGATCCCCGCCGTGCTCGCCGCCGCCCGCCCCGAGGACGTCCTGCGCCACGACGTCCACCACATCGCCGAACCCCTGCCCGCCTACCATCACGGCCGGGTCGCCCTCGTCGGCGACGCCGCGCACGCCATGCCCCCGACGCTCGGCCAGGGCGGCAATCAGGCCATCGAGGACGCGGTCGTCCTCGCCCACCACTGCGACGGCCTCCCCGCCTACACCGCGGCCCGGCTGCCCCGTACGACCGCCGTCGCACGGAAGGCCGTGAAGGTGGCCCGTCTCAACCTCATGACCAGCCGCGCCGGGACCGCCGTACGCGACACGGCCGTGGCCGCGCTGTCGAAGGCCGGGCCCGCCCTGTTCCTGCGCGGCTTCGACGGCATCGCCGACTGGCGGCCCCCACAGCCGCCGTATGCTTCCGAGCAGGCCCCGGCAGGCAACCGTTAGAGGAGAACCCCCGTGAAGGTCGGCTGCATCGGACTCGGCGACATCGCGCAGAAGGCCTACCTCCCGGTCCTCGCTTTCCGGCCCGGGGTCGAACTGCACCTGCAGACCCGTACGCCCGCCACGCTCGACCGGGTCGCCGAGGGTCTCCACGTCCCGCGGGAGCGGCGGCACACCACCCTCGACTCCTTCCTGGACCAAGGCCTCGACGCCGCCTTCGTGCACGCCCCGACGCTCGTGCACCCGGAGATCGTGACGCGGCTGCTGGAAGCGGGCGTACCGACGTACGTCGACAAGCCGCTCGCCTACGAACTCGACGACTCCGCGCGGCTGGTGGCGCTCGCCGAGGAGCGGGACGTGAGCCTCGCCGTCGGCTTCAACCGGCGCTACGCCCCCGGCTACGCGCAGTGCGCCGACCATCCGCGCGAGCTGATCGTGATGCAGAAGAACCGGATCGGGCTGCCGGAGGAGCCGCGCGCGATGATCCTCGACGACTTCATCCACGTCGTCGACACCCTGCGGTTCCTGGCGCCCGGCGAGGTCGACGACGTGACCGTGCGAGCCCGCGTCCGGGACGGTCTGCTGCACCACCTGGTGCTCCAGCTCGCCGGGGACGGCTTCACGGCGCTGGGCGTGATGAACCGGCTCAGCGGTTCGGCCGAGGAGATCCTCGAGGTGTCCGGGCAGGACACCAAGCGGCAGGTGATCAACCTCGCCGAGGTGGTCGACCACAAGGGGCAGCCGACCGTCCGGCGGCGCGGGGACTGGGTGCCGGTGGCCCGGCAACGCGGGATCGAGCAGGCGGTGCTGGCGTTCCTGGACGCGGTCCGTGCGGGGAAGGTGCTCAGCGCCCGGGACGCGCTGGAGACTCATGAGCTGTGCGAGCGGGTCGTACGCGCGGTTCAGGAGCGGACCGCCTGAGTCGCAGGGCCCGTGCTCCCTCGCCGGCGGCCCAGGCCGCGAGGATCAGCATCGCCGCGTGCACCGTCCAGTCGCCGAGGCGGACGTAGGGCGTCGTGCCGTGGGCGAGGGGGCCTGGTAGACCCGCGCCGCGGAGGCGTCCGTCCCCAGCCACGGTCCGATCCGCTGTCCGCTTGGGCCGTAGACGGCCGAAACACCCGTCAGCGTCGCGTGGATCATCGGACGGCCGGTCTCGGCGGCCCGCAGCGCGGCCAGTGAGGCGTGCTGTTCGGGCGCCCAGCTCTGCTGGAACGTGGACGTCGACGACTGGCCGACCAGCACGTCGGCGCCTTCCCGGGTGAGATGGCGGGTCATGTCGGGGAAGGCGGTCTCGAAGCACACCATCGGGCCGGCGCGCAGTCCGTTCCCCACGTTCATCACGACCGGCTGGGAGCCGCGCCTGCGGTCCTCGCCCGCCGCCTTGCCGACGGAGGTGGCCCAGCCGAGCAGGGAGCGGGCCGGGACGTACTCGCCGAACGGCACGAGCCGCATCTTGTCGTAGCGCTCACCGGTCAGGCCGTCCGGACCGACCAGGATCGAGCTCTTGTAGATGCCGGGCTTGTCGGAGCGCTGGGCGTCCACGTTGACCAGGATGCCGGCGTCCGTCGCGCGGGACAGCGCCGCGAGCCGCCGGGCGAGGTCGGGCCGGTCCCCGAGGTCGAAGCCGACGCTGCTCTCGCCCCAGACGATGAGGTCGAGGTCCTGCCCGGCGAGCCGGCGGGTGAGCTGTTCCTCCCGGTCGAAGCGGTGGTCCGCGCTCTTGCCGCCGTCGATGACACCCGGCTGGACCACGGCGATCCTGACCTGGCCGTCGACGTCCGGGCGGGGCGAGAATGCCCAGGCCGCGGAGGTGGCGGCGGCCGTCGCGACGAGACCGGCCACGGCGGGCACCCGGGCCCGGCGCACCGCCAGCAGGACGGCGACGGCGACGTTGACGGCGACGACCAGGAAGCTCAGCAGCCATACGCCGCCGACCGAGGCGAGCCGCAGCGCCGGTTCGACCTGCCACTGGCTGGAGCCGAGCATGCCCCAGGGGCCGCCGAGGCCCTGCCAGGAGCGGATCAGCTCGATGGCGAGCCAGCCGGACGGCAGGACGAGGAGCGCGGCCGCGATCCGCCGCCGCGAGGTGGCGCCTGCCAGCAGCCGGTGCACCAGCCAGCCCCACAGGGCCCACAGGGCGCCGAGCAGCGCGGCGAGGACGAACGTGAAGACGTGCAGGAAGGGCAGCAGCCAGTGGTGCATGGCCAGCATGAGGCCGAAGCCGCCGCACCAGCCGTCGTACGCCGCACGCTTGCCGGTGGGCGCGGTGCGCAGCAGCAGGAGCCAGGGGACGAGGGCGACGTAAGCGCACCACCACAGGGACGGGGCGGGGTAGGCGAGTACGGGAAGGGCGCCCGCGATCACGGCGGCGGCCGAGCGCCACCAGGGGCGGGCGAGCCAGTGGCCGAGCGTCTTCATAGGCGCCTCCTACCCCGCGGGTGCCTCCAGTGTGCGCCCTGCGGACGATCTAGGACAGCGGACGCCGCGTCAGTTGATCACAGGTGTCTTCTGCCGCTCGGGAAGGCGCCGCCACTTCTCCTGGACGACCACCGCGCTCAGCCTCCAGCCGTCGTCCGTGCGCAGCAGTGCGAAGGCGTACCGGCCGCCGCACACGAAGTCGGGTGCCGGGCCCCCGGTGGCCATGGGGTTGACGTAGTCGGCCTGGACCTGGGCCGTGTCGCCGGTGTCCTGTTCCCAGATTCCGAAGCGCACCCGCCGGTTGACGATCAGGTGCTGCCGCATGGTGAACAGCCGCGTGCTCTCGGCGAGCCAGGATGCGACCGCCGCGGCCTCTCCCTCGATGCCGCCGGCCGAGCGGTAGTCCGCCCGCCCGTCCGGGGCGAACAGGCCCCGGTACGCATTCCAGTCGCCGTCGTCGACCGCCACCGCGTAGTCGGTGATCAGTTCGTCGACGGCCAGCCGGTCCCTCACGGTAGCGAGCTCCACGCGCTGCGTCATCGGCTCAGTGTTGGGCATGCCGGGTGTGGAGCCAAGGGGTGCGACGAAAAAGGGCAGTTGACTGGGGGGGCCGGGGGTGCTCAGGCCGCCTCGACGACCTCGCCGCGGATCGCGGCCGCCCACTCGACGACCAGGAACTCGTACTCCGCGCGCTCCTCGGCGGACAGCTTGCCGCCCGTGCGCCGCCACAGCGCACGGATCTCCTCGTTGACCTCGGCGGCGGACCGCACGGAACCAGGGGTCGAGAAATCGGGGGACATGCGGACAAGCCTAGGGGCACCCACTGACAGCCCGCTACCGGACGGCTACGGGATCCCTATGCGGTTGGTCACGAGACGCGGCTCACAGGCCGTCGGGTCAGCCCGCCGACTCGGCCGCGTGCGGGCTCAGCTCACCCATCGACACCAGGACGATGATGAGGATGCCGAGGGCGATGCGGTAGTAGACGAACGGCATGAAGCTCTTGGTGGTGATGAACTTCATGAACCAGGCGATCACCGCGTATCCGACCACGAAGGCGATGATCGTCGCGAAGATCGTCGGCCCCCACGACACATGGCCGCCCTCCGTCGCGTCCTTGAGCTCGAACACACCCGAGGCGAGCACCGCGGGGATGGCGAGCAGGAAGGAGTAGCGGGCCGCGGCCTCGCGTGTGTAGCCCATGAACAGGCCGCCGCTGATGGTGGCGCCGGAGCGGGAGACGCCCGGGATCAGTGCCATGGCCTGGCAGGCGCCGTAGATCAGTCCGTCCCGGACTCCCAGGTCCTCCAGGGCCTTGCGCTGCTTGGGCGCGCGGTGGCGGCCGCTCTTCTCGTCCCGGGCGGCGAGCCGGTCGGCGACGCCCAGGACGATGCCCATGCCGATCAGCATCGTCGCGGTGAGCCGCAGATCGCGGAACGGGCCCTCGATCTGGTCCTTCAGTGTCACGCCGAGCAGGCCGATCGGGATCGAGCCGACGATGACGAGCCAGCCCATCCGGGCATCGGGGTCACTGCGCAGCGCCTTGTCGGTCAGTGAGCGCGTCCACGCGGACAGGATCCGCCCGATGTCCTTGCGGAAGTAGATCAGCACGGCGGCCTCGGTACCGATCTGGGTGATCGCCGTGAAGGCCGCACCCGGGTCCTTCCAGCCCGAGAAGGCCGCCGTCAGTCGCAGATGCGCGCTGGAGGAGACGGGGAGGAACTCGGTCAGCCCCTGGACGAGTCCGAGGATGAGTGATTCGAACCAAGACATGAGGTAGCGGAATCCAAGTGCCGGTGTGGGACGGACGACGGGCACGGCGGGTCGCCGTATGAAATGACCGTGGGATCAAGTGTGCCGAGGGGGAAGCGTAGCGTCCCCGGATGAACCCCTGGGCCACAGGGGTTTGGAAGGCGGCCCCGAGTGGTCCTGAGCGGGCCGGATCAGGCCGCCGTCGGGCCGGTCACCGTCCAGCCGGGCGCCTGGGGGCGGGCCGTGAGGTCCTCGTGGCGCACCTCGTCCCCGCAGGCCCGGCAGGTGACGGCCGGGGCGAGGGCCCGGCCGCAGGAGTGCTCGAGGACCATCGGGCGGTCGCCGTCCGTCCGTAGATGGCGGTCGCCCCACGCCATGAGGGTCATCAGCACCGGCTCCAGCTCCAGTCCCGCCTGCGAGGGCCGGTACTCGAAGCGCTGCGGGCGCTCGCTGTAGGGCTGCTTGGTCAGGATCCCGGCGTCGACGAGCCGGCGCAGCCGCGTGGCGAGGATGTCGCGCGGTGCTCCGATGTTGCGCACCAGCTGATCGAAGCGGCCGTTGCCGAGGCACACCTCCCGCAGCACGAGCAGGGAGTACTTCTCGCCCACGAGCGCGAGGGTGTCGGCGATGGAACAGGGGCGCGGGTCTTTGCTGGCGGCCATGGACCTCAGTCTAGGAGAGGGTTGGATTTTCCAACTCACCAGGCTACGGTGAGTTCGGATTTCCTACTCACCGGTAGTACCTGGTTGTTCCCGGCAGTCCCTGGCAGTCATGGAGGCCCGCCATGCGTGACGCAGTCATCGTCGAAGCCGTACGCACCCCGATCGGCAAGGGCAAGGAGAACGGCGCCCTCGCGCACGTCCACCCCGTGGAACTGCTCGCCCACACCCTGCGCAGCCTCGTCGAGCGGTCCGGCGTCGACCCGGCGCTGATCGACGACGTCATCGGCGGCACCGTCGACCAGGTCGGCGAGCAGGCCATGAACACCACCCGCTACGCCGTCCTCTCGGCGGGCTTCCCGGAGTCGGTGCCCGCGACCACCGTGGACCGCCAGTGCGGCTCCTCGCAGCAGGCCGTGCACTTCGCGGCGCAGGGCGTGCTCTCGGGCGCGTACGACCTCGTCGTGGCCTGCGGGGTCGAGTCGATGAGCCGGGTGCCGATGTGGTCGAACGTGCCCGCGGGCAAGGATCCCTTCGGCCCCGGTGTCGCCGAGCGCTACCCCGAGGGGCTCGTCCCGCAGGGCATCAGCGCCGAGCTGATCGCCGCCAAGTGGTCGATCAGCCGCGAGCAGATGGACACCTTCGCGGTCTCCTCGCACCGGAGGGCCGCCGCGGCCCGGGAATGCGGGCTCTTCGAGGCCGAGATCGCGCCGCTGGAGGGTGTCAGGCACGACGAGTGCGTACGGCCCGGCAGCACCACCGAGATCCTCGCCGGCCTCAAGCCCGCCTACTACGACCCGGGTTTCGCCGCGCGCTTCCCGCAGATCGAGTGGAACGTCACGGCGGGCAACGCCAGCCCGGTCAACGACGGCGCCTCGGCGGCGCTCATCACGTCGAGCGAGACGGCGGCCCGGCTCGGCCTGCGCCCGCTCGCCCGGCTGCACAGCCTCGCCGTCACCGGCTCCGACCCTTTGCTGATGCTGACCGGTGTCGTACCGGCGACCGAGAAGGTGCTGCGCAAAGCGTCACTGACCCTCGACGACATCGACCTGTTCGAGGTCAACGAGGCGTTCTCCAGTGTCGTACTGGCCTGGCAGCAGGAGACCGGCGCCGACCTCGCCCGGGTCAATGTGCACGGTGGCGCCATCGCTCTCGGCCATCCCCTCGGCGCGAGCGGGACCCGGCTGACGACGACGCTCGTGCACGCGATGCGGGAACGGGGCGCCCGGTACGCGCTCCAGACGATGTGCGAGGCGGGCGGGCTCGCCAACGCCATGGTGCTCGAACGGGTGTGACCGGACCGGGGCCGTGCCCCGGTCAGGCGTAACGGTTCGTCAGAGGCGGCGCAGCTGGTGCCGCTTGCGCCACGCCAGCACCACGCCCACCAGCGCGGGCACGGCGATGCACGCCAGGGCGATCAGGAAGGCGGGGGACGTCGGAGTGGAGGCACGGGCACCGGCGACGGCGTAGGCCGCGGTGTTCGGGATCGAGCCGAGACCCGTCGCCAGCAGGAACGGCAGCAGGCCCATACGGGAGAAGGAGGCGCAGTAGTTCGCGGCCCAGAACGGCACACCGGGGAACAGTCGCAGCGCCAGCATCGAGCGGAAGCCGTGCCGGCTGAGCTGGCCGTCCACGGCCTTCAGCCAGCGCCCGCGCAGCAACGGCCGCAGGGCGTCCTGGCCCAGCGCCCGGCCCAGGCAGAAGGCGATGCCGGCACCCAGCACCGTGCCCGCCAGAGCCGTGCCGGTGCCCAGCTGCGAACCGAACAGCGCGCCCGCCGCGAGGTTCAGCAGCGGCCTCGGCACGAACGCGACGGTGCACACGCCGTACGCCACCGCGAACACCACCGCCGCCGCGGCTCCGCCGAGCTGCGGCGGCCAGCCCTCCGTCAGCAGCCGCTGCGGCTCGAACAGCAGCACCGCGCAGGCGCCCCCGGCGAGCAGGGTGACGAGCAGGGACAGCCGTGACCACGGGGAGAGCAGCACTCTCGTGCAGCGAGCGGCGAAACGGGTCGGTGCGACGGGCGAGGCGGTCGTTGCCGGGGAAGCGGCGACGGCGAGCTCCGCGGTGCTGGCCCGGGGAGAGGCCGTGGCGGTGCCCCCAGAGCGGGTGGTGGCATCGAGCATCCGGCGACACTAACCGACATATGTGTGTGATCGCCGTATGGTTCGTCTCACCAGCGTCACGGGCAGTTGAACGCCTCCTTGCGCGCGGCCCCCGAAAACCATTCGACGTGCGGTTAAGGGTCGGCAATGATCGGCGTCATGTTCCGGCAGGCCTTCACCCTCGCAGCATCCGTGGTCACGGATGCCCCGAAGGCTGCCGTCGTAGCTCTCACAGCCGTTGCAGACGGCGCCCGAAGCTGACCCTCTCCGGTTCGTCCGGTCGGACCCCGCAAGGGGAGGGTCGGGCAGGTCCTCGGGGTCCCACTTCATGACTAGACGCTTCGAGGTACAGCCATGCCCAAGACGGCCTACGTCCGTACGAAACCACATCTCAACATCGGCACGATGGGTCATGTCGACCACGGCAAGACCACCCTGACCGCCGCCATCACCAAGGTCCTCGCCGACCGCGGCAGCGGCGCGTTCGTGCCGTTCGACCGGATCGACCGGGCGCCCGAGGAGGCGGCGCGCGGCATCACCATCAACATCGCGCACGTGGAGTACGAGACCGACACACGGCACTACGCGCACGTGGACATGCCGGGCCATGCCGACTACGTCAAGAACATGGTCACCGGCGCCGCGCAGCTGGACGGGGCGATCCTCGTCGTCTCCGCGCTCGACGGGATCATGCCGCAGACCGCCGAACACGTGCTGCTCGCCCGGCAGGTGGGCGTCGACCACATCGTCGTCGCCCTCAACAAGGCCGACGCGGGCGACGAGGAGCTGACCGACCTGGTCGAGCTCGAGGTACGCGACCTGCTCACCGCGCACGGCTACGGCGGTGACTCCGTACCCGTCGTACGGGTCTCGGGCCTGAAGGCGCTGCAGGGGGACCCGCGCTGGACGGCGTCCGTCGAGGCGCTGCTCGACGCGGTCGACACGTATGTGCCGATGCCGGAGCGGTATCTGGACGCGCCGTTCCTGCTGTCCGTGGAGAACGTGCTGACCATCACCGGGCGGGGGACCGTCGTGACCGGTGCGGTGGAGCGGGGCACGGTGCGGGTCGGGGACCGGGTCGAGGTGCTCGGGGCCTCCGTCGAGACGGTGGTCACGGGTCTTGAGACCTTCGGCAGGCCGATGGAGGAGGCGCAGGCCGGGGACAGCGTGGCGTTGCTGCTGCGGGGGGTGGCGCGGGATGTCGTCCGGCGGGGGCATGTGGTCGCCGCGCCGGGGAGTGTCGTGCCCAGTCGTCGGTTCACCGCGCAGGTGTATGTGCTGTCCGCGCGTGAGGGGGGTCGTACGACAGCGGTGTCGACCGGGTACCGGCCGCAGTTCTACATCCGTACGGCGGATGTGGTGGGGGATGTGGACCTCGGTGAGGTCGGCGTGGCCCGGCCCGGGGAGACGGTCGTCATGACGGTGGAGCTGGGGCGGGACGTGCCGTTGGAGCCCGGGCTCGGGTTTGCCATTCGTGAGGGTGGCAGGACTGTCGGGGCGGGGACCGTGACCGTGGTGGGTTGAGGTGGTGGGGGACTGCGGGGCCGGTTGTGGCTGGTCGCGCCCACGCGGCGGAGCCGCATATCAAGACAGCCCCGCGCCCCTGAAGGGCCGGTTGCCCAACGGCACAATGGAGGGGTGAACGAAGCCATCGCCGTCGCCCGGTCCGTCGATCACGGATTCGCCAAGCTCATGCCCGACGTCGATCGGGAAAGGGCCTGGTTGCTGACCGTCGACGGGGCGCCTCAGTCGTATGTCGATCTGGACGATCCGGCGCATCTGGAGTTCGAGTACACGCGGCGGCTCGGGCATGTGCTGGATGTCGTGGCGGAGCCGGGGCGGGTGCTGGACGTGGTGCATCTCGGAGGTGGGGCGCTCACGCTGCCCCGGTATGTGGCCGCGACCCGGCCGGGATCACGGCAGGACGTCGTCGAGGCGGACAGCGGGCTGCTGGACCTGGTGGCCGAGCAGCTGCCGTTGCCGGAGGGCGCCCGGGTCGCGTCGCACGCGGCGGACGCGCGGGAGTGGCTGGAGAAGGCCGCTGCGGACTCGGCCGATGTGATCGTCGCCGATGTGTTCGGCGGTTCGCGGGTGCCGGCGCACCTCACGTCCGTTCCCTATGTCCGCGAGGCCGCGCGGGTGCTGCGGGACGGCGGGGTCTATCTCGCCAATCTTCCCGACGCGGCGCCGTTCGCCTTTCTGCGGTCCCAGCTCGCGACCTTGGCGACGGCGTTCGGGGAACTCGTGCTGATCGCCGAGCCGGGGGTGCTGCGGGGGCGGCGGTTCGGGAACGCGGTGCTCGTGGCGGGACTCCACGAGATCGACCTGACCGCTCTGGCGAGGCGTACGGCCGCCGACGCCTTTCCGGCCCGGGTCGAACACGGCGCTTCTCTGCGGCGGTTCATCGGGGGCGCGCCGGCGGTGCGGGACGAGGATGCCGTGCCCTCACCCGAGCCCCCCGACGGGGCGTTCGGTATCGGCTGACGCGCGCTCCGTGCCGCTCTGGGCCACCGAGGTGGTCCGGCGTCGCAGGTCGCGTACGTCCGGTACGCACAGCGCGCCCGCCGTGACCAGGACGACCAGGCCCGCGCAGCCCCACAGCGCCGTCGAACGGCCGAACGCCTCCTCCGCCGGGCCCGCCCCGGCCGTGGCGAGCGGTGACAGCGCGACGGACCCGAACCAGTCGTACGCCGAGACGCGGGAGAGCTTGTCCTCGGGATCTCCTGGTGCAGGGCCGTCATCCAGGAGACGCCGAACACCTCCACGGTCGCGCCCGCGACGAACATCACCACGAACAGGACCCCGATGGGGACCGGGACGGCGAGTGCGGCCGCGGGCAGGGCCAGGGGAACACGCACAGGGTGCCCGCGAGGAGCAGGCGGCGGGGTTTCCAGCGGGTCATCAGCAGGGCGCCGGCGACCGTCCCCGCCCCGAACGCGGCCAGGGCGAGGCCCCAGGGGCCCGCGCCGCCGAGGTGGTCGCGGGCGACGAGCGGGCCGTACACCGCCTCGGCGGCGGCGACCACGGCGTTGGCGATCGAGAACTGGAGGACGATCGCCCACAGCCACGGCCGGCCGGCGAACTCCCGCCAGCCCTCCCGCAGATCGGCGAGCATCCCGCCGCCCGGCGCCCGCGGCGCGATGTGGCCGACGTCGAGGAAGGCGCGGAGCGCCCCGGCGAGCGCGAAGGCCGCCGCGTCCGCCGCGAGCACCCAGCCGGGCCCGATCGCGGCGACCATGGCCCCGCCGAGCGCGGCGCCGCCCAGGGCCGCGCCCTGCATCGCCATCCGGAACACCGCGAACGCGCGGCCCGCCTGCTCGCCGTCGACCGAGGACATCAGCATGCCCTCGGCGGCCGGACCGAAGAAGGCCTGGCCGGTCCCGCCCAGGGCGGCGAGCAGCATCATCTGCCAGAGCAGGGGCTCCCCGGCCAGCACGAGGGCGGCGAAGGCGGCCTGCGAAAGGCAGTTCAGGGCGTTGGCCGCGACCATCACATGGTGGCGGGGCAGCCGGTCCGCGACAGCGCCGCCGATCAGCAGGAACAGCACCAGCGGGAGCGTCCGCGCAGCCGCGACCAGGCCGACGTCACCGCTGTCACCGCCCGTTTCGAGAACGGCGAACGCCGCCGCGACCAGGGCGCCGTGGCTGCCCAGATTGGTGACGACCGCGGCGGCGGTCAGCAGGGAGTAGTTGCGGCCCGCCCAGGCGGGGCGACGCTCGGTGGTCAGCACCCCGTGACTATCGCCGGGGCCGGGCGCCTTGCCAAACGGATTATCGCGCCTCGCCGGTCACGCCCCCTGGGGGCCCTCCTTGGTGAGCCGCACGGTGCCGAGGATCTTCTGGACGGTCGCCTCGGACAGCTCGCCCTTGACGCCCTTGGCGCCGTACAGGTTCCAGGTGACGAAGTCGCCCGCGCCGTTCTTGAAGGCGAAGGTGATCGCCTTGCCGTCGCTGTCGCACTTGCCGTTCTGCGGGGTGTTCTCCGAGTGCGCCGTGGCGACGCTGCCCTTGATGCCCGACTTGGTGGTGTACGGCTTGGGCTTGGTGAACTTCACGCTCTTCTTGTCCGGCTGGGTGTAGCCGCCGAAGATCCACCACGGCACGCGGGTCTCGGCCGCCTCGTCCGTGGTCTTCGCGCCGTCCTCACCGCGGGTGCCGACGGTGGCCAGGGCGGTGTCGTCCTCGCGGCCGTCCTTGTCGTCGTCGCTCGTGCACCACTTGGACTTCAGATAGGCGGGGGCGGTGACGCTGGTGCGGTCCATCTCACCGTCCTTCTTCTCCCACTCGAAGCCCACGCTGGTACCAGGAGTCTCGATCTCCCAGTCGGCGGGGACGTCGAACTCGGTGCCGAAGCGCGTGTTGATGACGACCTTCCAGCCGGGGATGGTCGCCTTCTCCTCCTCGCCGCCGCGCGGGTTGCTCCCGGAAGCGGAGGCGCTCGGCTCGGTGGAGGACTCCTTGGAGGCGGCCGGGGTCGGCTTCTTGTCGGTCTTCCCGTCAGCCGTGTCGTCCTTGTCGCCGCCCAGCACCAGGAAGCCGGTGACGCCGGCCGCCACGACCACCGCCGTGGCCGCGATGATCGCGACCAGCTTCGTCCGGTTGCCGCCGCCGCCACCGCCCGGCGGCGGCTGGGGCGCGCCGGCCGGCGCCGGGGCGCCCCATTGCGGCTGCTGCCCGTAGGCGGCCGGCTGTTGCTGATAGCCAGGCTGCTGGTACGGATTCGGCTGCTGGTACCCCGGCTGCTGGTACGGGTTGTTCGCTTGCGGGTTCTGCTCGCCCCCGGGCGGCTGCTGTCCTGGCCACATGGGCAGTCACCCTAGCCGCGCTCCGGACACGATTCGGTCACCGCCTGTGGACGGAGCCGTAGCAACACGGTGACGACACGGCACGAACCGGCGCGTGGCGGACCGATGCGGCGGTCGTCACACGGCCTGGTCAGGGCCTGGCCAGGCGTCTCTACTCGTGAGTAACATGCGGGTATGAGCGCAGACCAGATGTCCATCGGCGAGATGCTCGCCGCCACGGTGCCCATGGCACGGACCCTGAACCTCGAGTTCCTCGAGACCACGTCGGAGCGGGCGGTGGTCTCCCTGCCGGACCAGAGCGACTACCACAACCACGTGGGCGGGCCGCACGCCGGCGCGATGTTCACGCTCGGCGAGTCCGCGAGCGGGGCGATCGTGCTGGCCGCGTTCGGGGACCAGCTCTCGCGTGCCGTGCCGCTCGCCGTCAGCGCCGAGATCGCCTACAAGAAGCTGGCGATGGGCGCGGTCACGGCGACCGCGACCCTCGGACGCCCGGCCGCCGAGGTCGTCGCCGAACTGGACGCGGGCGGGCGTCCCGAGTTTCCGGTGGCCATCGCCATCCAGCGGGCCGATGGTGCCGTGACCGGTGAGATGAAGGTCGTCTGGACGCTGCGTCCCAACGGCTGAGCGCACTGTCGCGCGACTGAGGCCCCGGCCGAGGGTGAACCCCGGGCTGGGGCCCTCGCGTTGCCTCAGGCCGCGATGTGCCGCCGCGCGGGGACGTCGGGTGCGCGCCGTCCAGCTCCGCGACGAACCCCTTGAGCCATGCCACGAACTCCGGCCCCAGGTCGGGCCGGTCGCAGGCCAGCCGGACCACCGTGCGCAGGTAGTCCGCCTTGTCCCCGGTGTCGTAGCGCAGGCCCTTGAACACGACTCCGTGCACCGTGCCGCCCGCGGCCAGCTCCTGGAGGGCGTCGGTCAGCTGGATCTCGCCGCCCCGGCCCGGCGGGGTGCGCTCCAGGGCGCCGAAGACGGCCGGGTCGAGGACGTAGCGCCCGATGACGGCATAGCGGCTCGGTGCGTCCTGCCGGGCCGGCTTCTCCACCAGGCCGGTGACACGGACGACGTCCTCCTCGCCGGTCGGTTCGACGGTGGCGCAGCCGTAGAGGTGGATCTGCTCCGGCGGAACCTCCAGCAGGGCGACCACGCTGCCGAGGCGGCGGTCGCGGACGTCGAGCATCCGGCTGAGCAGCGTCTCGCGCGGGTCGATCAGGTCGTCGCCGAGGAGAACCGCGAAGGGCTGGTCGCCGACATGGCGGCGGGCGCACAGTACGGCGTGGCCGAGGCCGAGCGGGTCGCCCTGCCGGATGTGGTGGATGCTCGCCAGCCGGCCCGGGTCGCGCACCGCGTCCAGCCGTACGGTGTCGCCCTTGGCGGCTAGGTGTGCTGTCCCGGGACGTTGGTGACAGGCGACACGCCTTGAGTGGTCCTTGAACGAGGCGAGGGCCTCCGGGTTCGGTGTGGATTGCGACATCAACAACCGGCTCCCAGGAGGCCCTCGTTGTTCCACCGTAATGCCCCACTGACCGCGACCGGCAGGCTGCGTCTGGCCCGGTGTGTCATCGACGACGGATGGCCGCTCCGGCGGGCCGCGGAACGCTTCCAGGTCAGCCACACCACCGCAGCGCGTTGGGCAGACCGCTACCGCAAGCACGGGCCCGCCGCGATGCAGGACCGCTCCAGCCGCCCGCACCACCAGCCCCGCCGCACCCCGGCCGCCATCGAGGAACGGGTGGTGCGCCTGCGGCGCGAGCATCGCATCGGACCGGTGCGGCTGGCCGCCCGATGCGGCACCGCCGCCTCCACCGCCCACCGCATCCTCGTCCGGCACGGCCTGCCCCCGCTCGCTGCCTGCGACCGGGCCACCGGCGAACCCGTCCGCCGCTATGAGCGCGCCCGGCCCGGCGAACTGGTCCACATCGACGTCAAGAAACTCGGCCGCATCCCCGACGGCGGCGGTCACAAGGTCCTGGGCCGCGCAGCCGGCCGGGCCAACCAGGACCGCCGCAACGGCACCGGATACGCCTGCCTGCACACCGCCCTGGACGACCACTCCCGCCTGGCCTACACCGAAGACCTGCCCGACGAGAAAGCCGCCACCTGCGCCGGCTTTCTGCGCCGGGCCACCGCCTGGTTCGCCGGCCAGGGCGTCGCCGTTGAACGCGTGCTGACCGACAACGCCTGGGCCTACACCAAGAACACCTGGCGCGACACCTGCCACGACCTGGGCATCGGCCCCCGCTGGACCCGCCCCTGGCGGCCCCAGACCAACGGCAAGGTCGAACGCTTCCACCGCACCCTGCTCGACGAGTGGGCCTATCAGCGGCCCTACACCTCAAACGCCGAACGACAGGCAGCGTTTCCTGACTGGCTGGACTGGTACAACTACCACCGACCCCACACCGGAATCAGCGGCCAAACCCCAGCCAGCCGCGTCACCAACCTCTCCGAACAGCACAGCTAGGGCCTGCTCCAGTTCGAAGGCGTGGTCGAAGTGGTCCTCGATGGCCCGCTTGTGCCGGCCGGTGACCATCAGGACGTCGTCGAGTCCCGCCGCTGCCGCCTCCTCGACGACGTACTGGATGGCCGGCTTGTCGACGACCGGCAGCATCTCCTTGGGCGTCGCCTTCGTGGCGGGCAGGAAGCGGGTGCCGAGGCCGGCGGCCGGGACCACTGCCTTGCGGACGGTGCGGGCGGTTCGGGCGGGGGTGACCGGGGTGGAAGCGTGGGGGTCGATCATGCGGCCCATGCTGTCCCGCGGAGATGAGAGCGCGCCGAGAGCCGCATGGGAGTGGGCTGTGGAGTTGGAGATTTCGTGGACCAATCACCTTTGCGTGCACACAACTTGAGGTCTTGGGTGGTGCGGATTTCGAATGCCGGTGCGGATACCGCCGGTAACATATCTGAATTCGCGGCGTTTTGAACTTGGGTCATCCGAACTCCTTGTTACCTGTGAGTCGCATGTGCGAAAGTGAGCCGCCTCACACCCAAGTCCGCAGCTCACGCGGCTAGGTATGCACCAATCACGCACCTGCTTTCCGACGGACGCCGCAATTCGCATGCCGTCCTGCGGCTGGAAGGAAATGGTTCAGTGCAATCCCCGTACCCCCCACGCCCGCCGTACCCGCCGCGACCCGGAGCGGGGCCCGCGGAGTCCGACCGCGATCTCCTCGCCCGGGTCGGCGAACCCGGTGAAGGCCCGCGCGCCGTCGCGCTGTTGCTCTCGCGGCACTGGCGGTCCGTGTACGAGTACGCCGTGATCTGTCTGGCTTCCTCGGCGGATTCGGCGTCCATGGCGGCCGCGGCCGCTTTCCGCCGGGAACTCGCCGGGCCGGGCGTCGGTGCGCTGCGCCCGCGCCTGCTCGCGGCCGTGCGGGACACGGTCGGGGAGTGGGCCGCCGACGACGGCATCTCCGTCGTGCTGCCGGAACTCCGCAAACCCGTCGGTGCCCGGGGTCTGCGCGCCGCCCGGTCCACGACAGCCGAAAGGCGGCGCCTCGCGGAACGCGCGTTCAGGACCCTTCCCGGGGCTTCCCAATGCCTGCTCTGGCACACGGAGGTCGAGGCCGAGCCCCTATCCGTACCGGCCGGTCTGCTGGGGGTGGACCCCCGTATCGCGTCGGCCGCTCTGGAACAGGCCCGCGAGCAATTCCGGGCGGGCTGCGTACGGGCGCACCGGGAACTCGCGCCGACGCGGGAATGCCGGTACTACAACCGCTTGCTGGACGTTCCGATGCGCCGCGGCGGGGCTCTGCTGCCGGATGTGCAACGCCATCTCATGGCCTGCCGCTACTGCCGGCACGCCGCCGAGCAACTCAGTCATTTCGAGGGCGGTCTGGAGGACCTGCTCGTCGAGACCGTGCTCGGCTGGGGCGCCCGCCGCTACCTCGAATCACGGCCGGGCCGCGACGGAGGTCCGCGCGCCCTTCCGGCGCATCCGGCCGGTGGCCGGCACCGCCTGCGGGCCCACGCCCTGCCGGCGGACGGCCGGCTCGGGACTCCGAGGAAACACACGAAGGCGCTGGCCGCCGCGGTCGGGCTGACCTCCCTCGTGCTGCTCGCCACGCTGCTCGCCGCCCGGGGCTGGTCGGAAGAGGGCGGTACCGCCGATCCTCAGGCCACCTGGGGAGCGGTCAGCGGCCACTTCGTCGACCCGGGCGATGCGGGATCCCCGTCCACGGAGTCGTCCCCGGCCGCCGCCTCGTCGGCCGCCTCCGCCGGCAACCCCGCCGAAGTGGCCCGTGGGCGGTTGCGCAACCTCGACGCCGGACTG
This sequence comes from Streptomyces sp. CA-179760, assembly GCF_050937045.1. Classification (NCBI taxonomy): domain Bacteria; kingdom Bacillati; phylum Actinomycetota; class Actinomycetes; order Kitasatosporales; family Streptomycetaceae; genus Streptomyces; species Streptomyces sp. CA-179760. The sequence goes on along the minus strand of NZ_JBNJLZ010000001.1, from coordinate 1,628,894 downwards.
TGCCTCGACGTCCGGGGCGGTCGGCTCCGGGACGACGCCCGTATCGTGCTGACCGCCTGCTCCGACGGATCCCCGCAGTGGTCGTACCAGGACGACGGACTGCTGCGCAGCGCCGCCGACCCGACGCTCTGCCTCGACTCCGACACCGCCGAGAGGCCGGTCGGCCTGGCCGGGTGTCTCGTGCACGCCGGGGTCGTGCGCTACGACCTGACCGTGCGCGGCGAACTCCTGCCGCGCGGCGGCAAGGGACTGGCCGTCGCCCCCGGAAAGGGCCGGCATGTGATCGTCACCGGACGCGACGGATCCAAGGCGCAACGCTGGGCGCTGGAACCGGCGGTGGCCCGCGAGGAGGCGGGGGAGTCCCGGAAGAACCGGACCCAGGACTCCCGCGTCGTGCCACGGGAGAACGATCAGGAGAAGAAGGGGCCCTACCCGGACGCCCCCTCGGCGCACCCGCCCGAGTCCCCACTGGCCAAGTCCGAGCAGCAGCCCCCGCCGGACCGCTACGAGCCACGGATCGCCCAGGTGAACTGCTGCGACGAACCCGGCCCGGGCACGGGCCCCGACGGTACGTCGGCGCCCGGCCCCGACGTGCTGGGGCGGGCGACCGCCGGCGTGGCAAGGACCGTGCTGACCTTGCACGCCGCGACGCATCCGTAGATCCCGGGGCATCCGTTGGGGCGACCCGTCCCGTTGCCGTCGGCAGCCATGGGTCACCCGGCCGGGTGACCCCGGCCCCGATGCGCGTGGAGAGGTTCACCCGACCTGACCGGGTGTCCGGCGAAAGGCGAAGGCGGGACGGGCGCATAGTGCCTTCATGACCGACTCCGTCTCCCGTTTCCCCCGGCGGTCCGCCCTTCGTCTGCTCGGTGGAGCGGTTGCGGTGGTCGCGGCGGCCACCGGCGGTTTCAGCCCGGCTTCCCCTGCTCACGCGCGGGGCGGACGCGGCCAGGGCACCGGCGCCCGGGTCGAGGACCTGCTCGCCCGGCTCACCCTCGACGAGAAGATCTCCCTGCTGCACGGCGCCACCGACCCGCGCCCGCTCGGCCAGGCGGGCTACGTCCCCGGAGTGGCACGGCTCGGCATCCCCTCGCTGCGTCTCGCCGACGGCCCGGCCGGTGTCCGCGTCACCCGGCACGCCACCGCTCTGCCCGCCCCCGTCCTGCTGGCCTCCGCCTTCGACCCCGAGCTGGCCAGGCGCTACGGCCAGGTCATCGGCCGGGAGGGCCGCGCCCTCGGCCAGGACGTGCTGCTGTCCCCGATGGTCAACCTCATCCGCACCCCGTACGCCGGCCGCAACTTCGAGACCTTCAGCGAGGACCCGCTGCTCTCCGCGCACCTGGTCGCCGCCGAGATCGAGGGCATCCAGGGCGAGGGGCTCATCGCGACCGTCAAGCACTTCGCGCTCAACAACCAGGAGCGCGACCGCACCTCCGTCGATGTGCGCGTCGACGAACGGACCCTGCACGAGACCGAGCTGCGCGGTTTCGAAGCGGCCGTCACGGCCGGCACGGGCGCGGTGATGGGCGCTTACAACAAGGTCAACGGCACCTTCGCCTGCGAGAACGAGGAGTTGCTCACCGGCGTCCTGCGCGAGCGCTGGGACTTCACCGGCTGGGTGATGACGGACTGGTCCGCCGCGCACAGCACCCGCGAGGCCGTCATGGCGGGCCTCGACATGGAGATGCCCGACGGCACCCACTTCGGTAAGCCGCTCATCTCGGCCGTGCGCGACGGCGGCGTGCCCGAACGGTACGTCGACCGGGCCGTACGCCGCGTCCTGACCGTCATGGACCGCTTCGGGCTGCTCGGCGGCACCGTCCCGCAACGCCCGGAGCGCGACGCGAAGGCCGGCGCGGCCGTCGCGCGCGAGGTCGCCGAGGCGGGCGCCACCCTGCTGCGCAACGCACCTGGCACCCTGCCCCTGACCGGCGGCGGGAGCGTGGCGGTGATCGGGCCGACCGGCGCCCGGCCCCTGGTCAGCGGCGGCGGCAGCGCCCACGTCGTGCCCGAGCACGCCGACAGCCCTCTCGACGCCATCCGCTCGCGCGCCGCGCGGGTGACCTGGGCACTCGGCGAGGACGCCTTCGGCAAGCCACTCCCGGCGAGCGCGCTCGACCCCGCCTTCGACTCCGAGGCGCAGCGCGTCGACGCCGGCCGGACCTGGACGTACGACGGCACCCTCACGGTGGCCGACGCCGAGGCCGGCGACGACTGGACGTTCGTCCTCCACTACTCCGGCACGCCCCCGCTCCGCCCGAAGGTCCTCCTCGACGGCGAGGAACTCTTCCCTCTGGTGCCCGGCTGGGACGAGTACTTCATGGGCGGCCTGCTCACCCACGCGGCCGACGGGCTGTCCGTGCGCCGCAACACCTTGAAGCCGGCCAGGGGTCCGCACCGGCTGTCGGTCACCGCACAGGGCGGAGACACCGGCCAGGTGTTCCGGCTGCGCCGCATCACCTCCGCGACCCGCGCCCAGGACGTCGCGGAGGCCGTACGGGCCGCCCGCTCCGCCCGGGACGTCGTGCTGTTCGCCTACGAGGACGCCATCGAGGGCCAGGACCGTACGACCATCGCCCTCCCCGGCAACCAGGAACGGCTCATCGAGGCCGTGACGGCGGCCAACCCGCGCACCACCGTCGTCCTCAACACCTCGTCCGCCACCTCGATGCCGTGGCTGGAGCGCACCGGGGCCGTGCTCCAGATGTACTACCCGGGCCAGGAGGGGGCGGCCGCCACCGCCGCCGTCCTGTTCGGGGAGCGCGATCCCGGCGGCCGCCTCACCCAGAGCTTCCCCGCCGACGACGACCACCACCCCGTCGCGGGGGACCCCCGCCGCTACCCCGGCGTGGACGGCGCCGAGGAGTACACGGAGGGCATCCACGTCGGTCATCGCTGGTACGACGCCGAGGACGTGGCGCCGCTGTTCCCCTTCGGCCACGGACTGTCGTACACGACCTTCGGCTACGAGGACCCGGACGCGCGCTGGACGTCCGGCGGCCTGGACGTCGCCTTCACCGTCCGCAACACCGGCCCGCGTGACGGCGTGGCCGTGCCGCAGGTGTACGCAGGACCGGCCCCGGACCTCCGGCTCGACCAGCCGGTCCGCGTCCTGGCCGGGTACCGCAGGCTCTCTCTGCGGGCGGGGGAACAGCGGCGCGTGACCGTACGCGTCGAGCCGCGCACCCTGTCCTCCTGGGACCCGAAGGTCCACGGCTGGGTGCTCGGCACCGGCCCGCGCACCCTGTGGATCGGGGCGTCGTCCCGGGACGCGCGGCTGCGGACGAGCGTACGGGTGGGCGGCTGAAGCCCGGCGGGTACCGAGCGGCCCGCACCGCATGGCCGACGGGCGCCGGGCATCGATCCGGAACAGACTGGTACTCCTCCTGAGGCCGTCGCAGAACCCCCAGGGAGTCACTCATGCCCGAGGCCCCGCGCCAGGACAGCAGGACCGCACCGACCGACGAGGAGCTGCGCAGGCTGGACGCCCACTGGCGCGCCGCCAACTACCTGGCGGCCGGTCAGATCTATCTGCTGGCGAACCCCCTGCTGACCGAGCCGCTGCGGCCCGAGCACATCAAGCCCCGGCTGCTGGGGCACTGGGGCACCTCACCCGGGCTCAACCTCGTCCACACCCACCTCAACCGCGTGATCAAGAACCGCGATCTGGACGCGCTGTGCGTCTGGGGGCCGGGCCACGGCGGGCCCTCGGTACTGGCCAACTCCTGGCTGGAGGGCAGCTACACCGAGAAGTACCCGGACGCGACGCGGGACGCGCCGGGCATGGAGCTGCTGATGAGGCAGTTCTCGTTCCCCGGCGGCGTGCCCAGCCATGTCGCCCCGGAGGTCCCCGGCTCGATCCACGAGGGCGGCGAACTCGGCTACTCCCTCGCCCACGCCTACGGCGCCGCCCTCGACAACCCGGGCCTGCTGGTCGCCTGCGTCATCGGCGACGGCGAGGCGGAGACGGGCCCGCTGGCCGGCTCCTGGCACGCCAACAAGTTCCTCGACCCCGTCCACGACGGCGCCGTCCTGCCGATCCTGCACCTCAACGGCTACAAGATCGCCAACCCGACCGTGCTGTCCCGCCTCCCGCAGACGGAGCTCGACGCGCTGCTGCGCGGCTACGGCCACGAGCCGATCCACGTCGTCGGCGACGACCCGGCCGCCGTCCACCGCGCGATGGCCCACGCCCTGGACACCGCGCTCGACCGCATCGCCGACGCCCAGCGCGCCGCCCGCGAGGAGGGCGTGGCCGAACGCCCCCTATGGCCGGTGATCGTGCTGCGCACCCCGAAGGGCTGGACCGGCCCGGCCGAGGTCGACGGCGAGCCGGTCGAGGGCACCTGGCGCTCCCACCAGGTGCCGCTGTCCGGTGTCCGCGGCAATCCGGAACACCTGCGGCAACTGGAGGCCTGGCTGCGCTCGTACCGGCCCGAGGAACTGTTCGACGCCGAGGGCCGCCCGCTCGCGGACGTTCTCGACTGCGTCCCCGAGGGCACCAGGCAGCTCGGCGCCACCCCGCACGCCAACGGCGGACTGCTGCTCCGCGACCTGCCGGTCCCGTCCCTGGACGAGTTCGCCGTCCCGGTCGACAAACCGGGCACGACGACGCACGAGCCCACCCGGGTCCTGGGCGACCTCCTCGCCCGGGTCATGCGGGACACCGCCGACCGCCGTGACTTCCGCCTGGTCGGGCCGGACGAGACCGCCTCCAACCGGCTCCAGGCCGTCTTCGAGGCCAGCGGCAAGACCTGGCAGGCCGGGACGCTGCCCGTCGACGAGGACCTGGACCGGCACGGCCGGGTCATGGAGGTCCTCTCCGAGCACCTCTGCCAGGGCTGGCTGGAGGGCTATCTGCTCACCGGCCGGCATGGGCTGTTCTCCTGCTACGAGGCGTTCGTGCACATCGTCGACTCGATGGTCAACCAGCACATCAAGTGGCTGCGCACCTCCCGGCGACTGCCCTGGCGGGCCCCCATCGCCTCCCTCAACTACCTGCTGACCTCGCATGTGTGGCGCCAGGACCATAACGGCTTCTCCCACCAGGACCCCGGCTTCGTCGACCACATCCTCAACAAGAGCCCCGAGGTCGTCCGGGTCTACCTCCCGCCGGACGCCAACACCCTGCTGTCCGTCGCGGACCACGCCCTGCGCAGCCGCGACTACGTCAACGTCGTCGTGGCCGGCAAGCAGCCCTGTTTCGACTGGCTGTCGATGGACGAGGCCCGGGTGCACTGCGCCCGCGGCGCCGGAGCCTGGGAGTGGGCGGGCACCGAGGACGGCTCCCGGGAACCCGACGTCGTGCTGGCGTGCGCCGGTGACGTGCCCACCCAGGAGGTCCTGGCCGCCGCGCACCTGCTCCGCCGGTACCTGCCCGGCCTGGCGGTGCGCGTGGTGAACGTCGTCGACCTGGCCCGGCTGCTGCCCCGCGAGGAGCATCCGCACGGCATGGGCGACTTCGAGTACGACGGCCTGTTCACCACCGACAAGCCGGTGATCTTCGCCTACCACGGCTACCCGTGGCTGATCCACCGCCTCGCCTACCGCCGCACCGGCCACCAGCATCTGCACGTGCGCGGCTACAAGGAGTCCGGCACCACTACCACGCCCTTCGACATGGTCGTCCGCAACGACCTCGACCGCTTCCGCCTGGTGATGGACGTCATCGACCGCGTCCCGGGCCTCGCGGTGCGCGCCACGGCCGTACGCCAGCGGATGGCCGACGCCCGCACCCGCCACCACGCCTGGATCCGCGAGTACGGCACCGACCTGCCCGAAGTCGCCGAGTGGACGTGGAACGCCTGAGCCGCGGAGCACGTCCTGCAACCCGGTAGGCTTCCCGTGCCCGCAGGGAAGCTCAGGGAAAGGAACCGGCGTTGCACGTCCAGGAGTGGCTCGAAACCGTACCCGCTGTCGCCGTCTACGCGCTGGTGGGAGTGGTCATCGGCCTGGAAAGCCTGGGCATCCCGCTGCCGGGCGAGATCATTCTGGTCTCCTCCGCGCTGCTCGCCTCCCAGCACGGTGACATCGACCCCGTCGTCCTCGGCGCCTGTGCCACGGCCGGCGCGATCATCGGCGACTCCATCGGCTACGCCATCGGCCGCAAGGGCGGTCGCCCCCTGCTGGCCTGGCTGGGCAACAAGTTCCCCAAGCACTTCAGCGAGGGCCATATCGCCACCGCCGAGCGCTCCTTCGAGAAGTGGGGCATGTGGGCGGTCTTCTTCGGCCGCTTCGTCGCCCTCCTGCGCATCTTCGCGGGCCCCCTGGCCGGTGTGCTCCGCATGCCCTACTGGAAGTTCCTCATCGCCAACGTCCTCGGCGGCATCGTCTGGGCGGGCGGCACGACGGCGGTCATCTACTACGTCGGCATCGTCGCCGAGTCCTGGCTGAAGCGCTTCTCGTGGCTGGGCCTGGTGGCGGCGGTCCTGGTCGGTGTCACGTCCATGCTGGTGATCAAGCGCAAGGCGAAGAAGGCCCAGCCTGTAGCGGCCGCCGCCGAGTAGCAGGGCGTCCTTCTCATTCCTACGCGTGCACCTCGCGATGCGCCTTCGCCAGCTCGGCGTACATCGTGCCGTTGAGGGTGACCCCCTGCCGCTCTTCCTCGCTCAGCTCCCGCCGGACCTTCGCGGGAACGCCCGCCACCAGTGACCCGGGCGGCACGACCATCCCCTGCGGCACCAGCGCCTGCGCGGCGACCAGGGACCCGGCCCCGATGACGGCCCCGTTCAGCACGGTCGCCCCCATGCCGATCAGACAGTCGTCCTCGACGGTCGCCCCGTGCACCACGGCGTTGTGCCCGATGGACACCCGCTCACCCACCGTCACGGGAAACCCCGGGTCGGCGTGGAGCGTGCAGTTGTCCTGCACGTTGCTGCTGGCGCCGACCGAGATCGACTCGACGTCACCCCGCACCACGGCTCCGTACCAGACGCTCGCCCCCGCACCCAGCGTCACGCCCCCGATCACCGAAGCCGTCGGGGCCACGAACGCCTCCGGATCGATCTGCGGCTCCCGGCCGCCGATCCCCGTGATCATCGCCCGCTGCGCCATGTCCGCCTCCAGAAACGTCGTAGACAACGCGCAAACCGTACGACACCCGGTGGGGCGAAGATCACAGGCCTCCGACGCCACGGGGTGAGCTACCGCTGAGTACCGTGACCTCGTGCCGAAGCGCAAGAACACGTTCTCATCCTGGCGGCGGGGCCTCGCGCAGCGCGCCGTCCACGCGGGCTGGGCCTGGGTGCAGCGCACCGGCTCCGTCACGGCCGAGCACCCCGGGCGCCACCACTTCGGTGCGATGGGAACAGGCACCAGGCTCGCCTTCCCGCTCGGCACCGTCTTCGGCGAACCCTGGATCCACCTCGGCTCCCACTGCATCATCGGCGAGCAGGTCACCCTCACGGCGGGCCTGATGCCCGACCTCGATCTCGGACCCGACCCGATCCTGCGCCTCGGCGACGGCGTCGTCCTGGGCCGCGGCAGCCATGTCATCGCGGACACGACGGTCACCATCGGCAGCGACTGCTACTTCGGCCCGTACGTGTACGTCACATCCACGAACCACTCCTACGACGACCCGCACGAGCCCATCGGCAAGCAGTGGCCGCGGATGGAGCCGGTGGAGATCGGGCCGGGCTGCTGGATCGGCACGGGCGCGGTGATCCTGCCGGGCGCCCGGATCGGGCGGAACGTGGTGGTGGCCGCGGGCGCGGTCGTCCGGGGCGCGGTGCCCGACCACGCCGTGGTGGCGGGCGCGCCGGCCCGCGTCGTACGGCGCTGGACCCCCGCCGACGGCTGGCAGCCGCCGCTGCGCACCCCGCCTCCGGTGCCGATACCGGAGGGCGTCACGCCCGATCAGCTGCGAGCGCTGTCGGACCTGGACGAGGAGACGGCGGCCCGGCTGGCCGAGCTCGACGAGGGGGCGGCGGCCGATCTCGCGAACCTGGAGCCGGGGTCCTGACCTCAGCCCGATGCCAGGAGGACCGTCCCCACCAGGGCAAGGCCCGCACCGGCGGCCTGCACCGCCCGCAGGCGTTCCTGGAGCAGCCCCGCGCGGCCACCGCCGTCACCACCGGGTAGAGGGAGGCCAGTACCGCGGCGACGGTGACCGGGCCGTGCTGTGCGGCGATCGAGTAGGTGCCGTTCGCGGCGACGTCCGCGAGGCCGACGAAGGCGAGCGCGGGCAGGGAACGCCAGGGAAAGCCGTCCGCCGGGAGGGCCGGCGATCCGCGCCGAACCGACACCAGCAGCGCGAGCCCTCCGGCGGTCACGTTTGTCACCCGCTGCACGAACAGCGCGAGGAAGAGCCCCGTGAGCGTGGTCGACGCCTCCGCGATCAGGGCCATCACCGCGCCGAAGCCGAACGCCGCGAGGAGGGTCAGAGCGATGGCCTGGCGCTGCACGGGCGCGCCGCGGAACTGGGGACCGCCGGCGAGACAGACACCGGCGACGGCGACCAGGATGCCGACGAACTGCAGCAGGCCGGGGCGCTCGCCCAGCATCAGGCCGACGCCGACCGGCACGGCCACGCCGATCGAACCCAGCGGTGAGACCACGCCCATCGGGCCCAGCGCGAGCGCCTTGTAGAAGGCGAGCATCGCCACCGGCCCGACGAGCCCGGCTGCCACGGCGAACCACAGTTGCGGCCCCGCCTCGCTCCAGCCGCCGGTCGCCACCACGACCGCGCCGAGCACGACCACAGCGATCGACTGCGAGACCACGACCACCGTCAGCGCGGGTGTGCGCCGGGTCAGCAGTCCGCCGCCGAAGTCGGCCAGTCCCCACAGCAAGCTGGTGGCCAGGGCGAAGAGTGCTGTCATGGTCCGGAAGCCTCGCAGTACAGTTCAGTGAACGATCAGGTCAACCACACCATAGTGCACTCAGATGTACTGTGGAATATAAAATATTGGACGGAATGTGTCGGACCTCGAGCTGCTGACCCAGTCCCTGGCGCGCAGCGTCAAGCACTGGCGCGCGGTGCGCGGCTTCACCCTGGACGTGCTCGCCGCCCGGGCAGGTGTCAGTCGCGGCATGCTCATCCAGATCGAGCAGGCCCGCACCAACCCCAGCCTCGGCACCGTCGTCAAGATCGGCGACGCGCTCGGCATCAGCATCACGACCCTGCTCGACTACGAGAAGGGCCCGAACGTCCACGTCGTCCCCGCCGAGCAGACCGTACGGCTGTGGCACACCGAGGCCGGCAGCTACAACCGGTTGCTCGCGGGCACCGAGGCGCCCGGCCCGCTGGAGATGTGGGACTGGAGGCTGATGCCCGGCGAGAGCAGCCCCTCGGACCCGCACCCCGCCGGCACGACCGAACTGCTCCATGTCACGGCAGGGGAGCTGACCCTCACCGCCGACGGTGTCGAGTACCGCGTGCCCGCCGGTTCGAGCGTTCACTTCGAGGCCAACGTCCCGCACACGTACGGCAACACCGGCGACGTGCCGATGCAGATGATCATGGCCGTCTCGGTGCCGCCCGTGTCCTGAGACGCCCGGCCCGAGGCCGTGCGCTGTTGTTAGCGTGCGGTCATGCGCGCACCCATCGGACACTTCGACGACGCCCGTCCGGCCCCCGTCTGCCTCGACGAACTCACCGGCCCGGTCGCGGACGCGGTACGCCACTGGCGGGGCAGTGTCCCCGCCGAGCAGATCCTCTACGTCGACACCGACCCCGAGTGGGCCGACACCGCCGTCTTCGTGGAGCACTACGGCCGGGACCTGCTGGAGCGGTCCGCGAACTGCGTGGTGGTGGCGGGCAAGCGCGCCGGCGAGACCACGCTCGCCGCGTGCGTCGTACCGTCCACCACCCGGGTCGATGTGAACGGCGTCGTGCGCCGTCAACTGGGCGCCCGCAAGGCCTCGTTCGCCGGTATGGACACGGCGACCGGCGAGACCGGCATGGAGTACGGCGGCATCACCCCGGTCGGACTGCCGGGCAACTGGCCCGTGCTGGTGGACGCGGCCGTCGTCGACCTGCCGTACGTGCTGGTCGGCAGCGGCCGGCGGCGCGGCAAGCTGCTGGTCCCGGGCAAGGCGTTCGCGGAACTGCCGGGTGCCGTGGTGCTGGAGGGGCTCGGGATCTCCTGAGCTACGCCGGCGTGTGGTGGGCCAGCGCGAGATGCGGGTCGGCCTCACCCGGGACCGGCTCCGGGTCGGCGTGGACCAGGGCGGCGGTGAGGCGGGGCACGGCGTGCAGCAGCGCGTGTTCGGCGTCGACCGCGATGCGGTGGGCCTCACGGACCGTCACGGCGCCGTCCACCACCACCGCGACCTCGGCGCGCAGCCGGTGCCCGATCCAGCGCAGCCGCAGTTCGCCCACCGCGCGCACCCCGGGGACCTCGGTCAGGGCGGCTTCGGCCCGGTCCACCAGGGCCGGGTCGACCGCGTCCATGACTCGCCGGAACACCTCACGCGCCGCGTCCCGCAGCACCAGCGCGATCGCCGCCGTGATAGCCAACCCCACGATCGGGTCCGCCAGGTGCCAGCCCAGGGCCGAGCCGCCGGCACCCAGCAGCACGGCCAGTGAGGTGAAGCCGTCGGTGCGGGCGTGCAGTCCGTCGGCGACCAGCGCGGCCGAGCCGATCGCGCGGCCCACCCGGATGCGGTAGCGGGCCACCCACTCGTTGCCCGCGAACCCGACGAGGGCCGCCACGGCGACCGCCGGAACCTGCTGGACCGGACGTGGGTCGAGGAGGCGGTCGATCGCCGTCCACCCCGCGAAGGCGGCGGACGCGGCGATCGTCAGCACGATCACGAGCCCCGCCAGGTCCTCGGCCCGGCCGTAGCCGTAGGTGAAGCGGCGGGTGGCCGCGCGCCGGCCCAGCACGAAGGCGATCCCGAGCGGTACGGCGGTCAGCGCGTCCGCGGTGTTGTGCACGGTGTCGCCGAGCAGCGCCACCGAGCCGGAGACGGCCACCACGAGCGCCTGGGCCAGAGCCGTCACACCGAGCACCGCGAGCGAGACCCACAGCGCCCGCATCCCACGAGCCGAGGACTCCAGGGCCGGGTCGACCTTGTCGGCCGTCTCGTGGGAGTGGGGGGTGAGGAGGTGGGACAGCCGGTGGCGCACGCCGTGCCGGTGGTGGTGAGGGTGGGAGTGCTCGTGCCGGTCGCTCACGTGGGTCCCTTCCGGTGCGCGGGAGTGGACGTGCACACGCCCACAGCGCCATTATGTGCGTATGAGCGCACGCATGCACCTGTCACCTGCGCACGATGCGCACCCGCGCAGCCCCGGCGAGGAACAGTTCGCGCTCGCCGCCGAACTCCTCGCCCTCCTGGGGGACCGGACCCGCCTCGCCCTGCTGCACGCACTGACCAGGTCGGAGGCCGACGTCACGACCCTCACGGAGGAGTGCGGGGCGGCCCGGCCCGCCGTCAGCCAGCACCTGGCGCGATTGCGCCTCGCGGGTCTGGTGAACACGCGCAAAGAGGGCCGCCGGGTGATCTACTCACTCCGTGACGGCCATCTGCGCCGGCTGGTGGACGAGGCGCTGAACGTGGCCGACCACCGTCTCAGCGACCGTCCCCCGCACGACTGAGTCAGTACCGCGCGGCTGTCCCCAGATACTGCTCGGCGAAGGCCGCGGCCGCCGTGGGTGAGGTGAACAGGCGGCGCAGCCGGGCGAGCGTGGTGCCCGCGCGGAACGGGTCGCCCGCCGCCGTGCCGTGGTACACCTCGGAAAGCCACTGCGAGAACTCCTGGTAGTCCCACACGCGCCGCAGGCACGCCTGCGCGTAACCGGCCAGAGGGCTCTCGTCACCCGTGGTCAGGCGGGCCACCAGGGCGTCGCCGAGCAGGAAGGCGTCGTGCAGGGCGAGGTTCATGCCCTTGGCCGCGATGGGGGCGACCAGATGGGCCGCGTCGCCCGCGAGGTGGAGCCGGCCGTGCACCATCGGCTCGACCACGTAGTCGTGCATGTCCAGCACGCGCTTCTCGATCAGCCGCCCCTCCGTCAGCGGCGGCACGCCGGCCGCCCCGAGCCGCTGCCGCAGCTCCGCCCAGACGCGCTCGTGCGGCCAGTTCTCCGGGTCGTCACCCGGCGGGCACTGGAGGTAATAGCGGGTCACCTCCGGGCTGCGGGGCATCTGCCCCGCGAAGCCGTTCTCGTGGCAGCCGAACAGCACGCAGTCGGCGGACGGCGGCGCCTCGGCGAGCAGCGCCAGCCAGCCGATGCCGTAGTCGTGCCGCGCGACCCGGACCCGATCCGGCGGCAGCGACGCCCTCGTCACTCCGCGCGCCCCGTCGCAGCCGGCCACGAAGTCGCAGTGCACGACCCGCTGTTCACCCGTGTCGGGGCAGGTGTACGACACGGACGGCCGGTCGGTGTCGAGGTCGTGCAGCTCCACGTCGCGGACCCCGAAGCGGATCTCCCCGCCGCGCACGTCGGCGTACTCGCGCACCAGGTCCGTCACCAGCAACGGCTGCGGGTAGACGAAGTGGTGACTGCCCGTCATCTCGCCGTAGTGGAACCGGTACCGCTCTCCGTCGAAGCGGAACTCGCACGCGGTGTGCAGCTCCGCGCGGTCCAGCAGCCTCCGGGCGAGGCCCCGTTTCTCCAGTCCCCGTACTGCCCACTCCTCGATGATCCCGGCCCTGGGCCGCTGTTCGATGAACTCCCGGGTCTCGGTCTCCAGCACCAGACAGTCCACGGAGGCGGCCCGCAGGATGTTGCCGATGGTCAGCCCGGCGGGACCGGCGCCCACGACGACGACCGGGAAACGGCGGGGGGAATCTGAGTCCGCGGGCGGGGAGGCGTGGGTCATGCGCTCATTATGGGAGCGGGGGCGTCGGACGTGAACGTCACCCGACCCGCGGGATCTCGATCGCGGGACAGCGGTCCATCACCATCTCCAGGCCCGCGGCCCGGGTGCGGTCGTGCGCCGGCTCGTCGACGACGCCGAGCTGGAACCACACCGCCCCCGCGCCCTTGGCGACCGCCTCGTCCGCGACCGCACCGGCGAGGTCGCTGTTCACGAACACGTCCACGACGTCCACGTCGAAGGGGATGTCCGCCAGACTCGCGTACCCCTGCTCGCCGTGCACGGTCTCCGCCTTGGGGTGCACGGGCACGACGCGTTTGCCGTACCGCTGGAGCACCGCGGCGACGCCGTACGCCGCGCGCTGCCGGTTCGACGACAGGCCGACCACGGCCCAGGTGTCGCCGAGCTCGGTGAGGATCCTGCGGACCGTTGCGTCGTCGCCGTACACCGGCGGCCTCCTCGGGAGTCGTGGAAGAGCTGCTGTCCGGCCAACGACGCGGGGCGCGGGGTGATTCCCCGATGGCCACCGTGATAGCTTGCCGAGGCCAGTCGAACCCATGTACGTGGGTCAGGGAATCCGGTGCGAATCCGGAACTGACGCGCAGCGGTGAGGGGGACGGGCGGGGCCGCGGCCACTGAACGGCTCGATGTCGTACGGGAAGGCGCCCCGCACCGGGTGAACCCGAGTCCGAAGACCTGCTGGCAGCCCCCGCGGCCGGCCGGCGGTGGGGGAGCACCGTACGACCGGGCTCCGCGATCGGGCCCTCGACGTCTGAGGACTGGTTTCCTTGCCCCTCGCCCGACCTGCCCGCGCCGCCGTCCTGCTCGCGGCCGGCTCCCTGCTCATGACCGGCTGCGGGGGCTCGAAGCCCACCACCACGAAAGCCGTCGTCACGCTCGACAACGGTGGCCGGAAGGTCCGAGTCGACAAGGCGCCCCGGCACGCCGTCTCCCTCAACCAGGGCACCACCGAGATCCTGCTCTCCCTCGGCCTCGCCGACCGAATGGCGGGCACGGCCACCTGGACCGACCCCGTGATGAAGGGGCTGGAGAAGGCCAACGCGAAGGTGCCGCGCATCGCCGAGAACAACCCCTCCTTCGAGCGCGTCCTTGACTCCGAGCCCGACTTCGTCGCCGCGTCCTTCGTCTCCACCCTCGGCAAGGGCGGCGTCGCCACCCGCGACCAGTTCGAGAAGCTCGGCGTGCCCACGTACGTCTCCCCGTCCGACTGCGCCGGCAAGGACAACTCGGGCGGCGGTGACGGCAAGCGCGACAAGGCGCTGGGCATCGACGCCGTCTACGGCGAGGTGCGGGACCTCGCCACCGTGTTCGGAGTGAAGGACCGCGGCGACAAGCTCGTGGCCTCCCTCCAGCAGCGGATGAAGAAGGCCGCGCGGGGCGTCGACGCCTCCGGCGTCTCACTGTTGTACTGGTTCGCCAACTCCGAGTCGCCCTACCTGGCCGGCTGCTGCGGAGCGCCCGGCATCATGACCCGCGCCCTCGGCGCGAAGAACGTCTTCGACGACACCCACGAGGAGTGGCCCCAGGTCAACTGGGAGACGGTCGCCGACCGTAACCCCGACGTCCTCGTCATCGGTGACCTGACCCGCGACTCGGAGACCGCCGAGTCGGCGAAGCGTAAGATCGCCTTCCTGGAGTCCAACCCGGTCACCAAGAACATGGACGCGGTCAAGCACAAGCGGTATGTGCTGCTCAGTGGGCAGGCCATGAACCCGACCATCCGCACGGTCGAGGGTGTGGAGAAGGTCGCGGCCGGACTGCGTGAGTTCGGGCTCGTGAAGTGACCCTCCGCGGACCGGCCCTCGGCCTTGGGGGTGCCTTGCTGCTGGTGGTCTCCGTGGCCCTGGCGATCACCATCGGACCGGCCGACCTCCGGGTCGGGGACGTGTGGTCCGTCGTCGCGTCCCACCTCGGGATCGGAAGCTCAGACCTGACGCCGATCCGGGACGGGATCGTCTGGCAGCTGCGGCTGCCGCGCACCCTGCTCGCGGCCGTGTGCGGGGCGGGACTCGCCGTGTGCGGGGCGGTGATGCAGTCGCTGCTGCGCAACCCGCTCGCCGATCCGTTCGTGCTCGGGGTGTCCTCGGGCGCCTCCACCGGCGCGGTCGTCATCGTCGTGCTGGGCGTGGGCGGCGGTGCCGTCTCGGTGTCCGCGGGCGCGTTCCTCGGCGCCCTGGTCTCCTTCGCCCTGGTCCTGCTGCTCAGTCACACCCTCGGCGACACGACCGACCGGGTCGTCCTCGCGGGCGTCGCCGCCATGCAGCTCTTCTCCGCGCTCACCTCCTTCGTGGTGCTGACCGCCGCCGACGCCGAGACGACCCGGGGCGTGCTGTTCTGGCTCCTGGGCTCACTCGGCGGGGCCGGCTGGACCGACGTATGGCTGTGCTTCGCCGTCCTGGCCGTGGCGCTGGTGGTGTGCCTGTCATACGCCCGTACCCTCGACGCCTTCTCCTTCGGGCAGGACGCGGCGGCCGCGCTCGGGGTGTCCGTGGCCCGCACCCGCCTGGTGCTGCTGTGCGTCACGGCCCTGCTCACGGCCGCCCTGGTCAGCTCCGCCGGGGCGATCGGCTTCGTCGGGCTGGTCCTGCCGCACGCCGCCCGGGCGCTGACCGGACCCGGGCACGCCCGGCTGCTGCCGGTCACCGCCCTCGCCGGCGCGGTGTTCCTGGTCTGGGTCGACACCCTGGCCCGGACGGTCCTGGATCCGCAGGAGGTGCCGGTGGGGGTCGTGACATCGCTGATCGGGGTGCCGGCGTTCGTGGCGGTGCTCTACCGGACGCGGAGGGTGCGGTGACCGGGACACAGACCGGTGAGACGGAAACGCCGGTGAGAGCCGGGCTCCGGGCCGACCGGGTCAGCCGCCGTACCGACGGACGCCTCATCCTCGACGGCGTCGCCCTCGCGCCCGAACCCGGCTCCACCGTCGGCGTCCTCGGCCCCAACGGCTCCGGCAAGTCCACGCTGCTGCGGCTGCTGGCCGGGCTGCTCACACCGACCGCCGGAGTCGTCACCCTCGACGGCACCCCGCTGGGCGACCTGCCCCGCCGCACCGTCGCCCGCCGCCTCGCCATGGTCGAGCAACAGGCCGACACACAGGTCGAGCTGACGGTTCTGGACGTCGTACGGCTGGGCCGGGTCCCGCACCGCCGGGCCTGGACACCCGCCTCGGCGGACGACGAGCGGGCGATCCACGCCGCCCTGGAGCGCACCGGCCTCGCGGCCCGGGCCGCCCAGCCCTGGCACACTCTCTCCGGCGGCGAACGCCAGCGGGTGCAGATCGCCCGCGCGCTCGCGCAGGAACCCCGGGAGCTCCTCCTGGACGAGCCCACCAACCACCTCGACGTCCATCACCAGCTGGACCTGCTCGCCCTGGTCACGGGTCTGCCGGTCACCACCGTCGTCGCGCTGCACGACCTCAATCTCGCGGCGATGTACTGCGACCGGGTCGTCGTCCTGCGCGGGGGGACGGTCGTGGCGGGCGGCGCTCCGGGGGACGTCCTGACCGAGGAGCTCATCGCGGAGGTGTACGGGGTGCGGGCCGCCGTCAGCCGTGAAGGGCCCGAGCAGCGGCCTCACGTGCGCTTTCTGGGCACGCTGGCCTGAGGCCCCTGGTCCGGGTGGCGGGGCTGCCATGGGTGGGGCAATTCTCGCCACGGTGACCGGAAAACGCCGAACCTGCCCGCGTGCGCCCCTCCACCCGCCTACGCTCGCCTCGTGCTGCGCATCATCGACGCCCGTACCGGCGAGCCGGTCGACGCCGCCCCGGCTCGCCGGGGCCTGACCCGTGTCGAAGTGCACGCGCCCGGCTCCGACACCACGAACCTGCGGGTGCTGCTCGTCGCCGACCTGCTCGTCCGGGCCCTGGAGCTCGGCGGCACACCGGTGTGGGCGCTGCTGACCGGGGGACGGCGACAGGCCGAGCTGCGGGCGGAGGCCACCGCCCTCGGCATCCGGCCGTTCGAGGACAGCCCTGACGTGAGCGCCGGGCTGGGCGAGGCCCAGGTCGTCCATGTGGCCGTCGAAGGCGGGGCGGCGACCGGTGGTGTGCGGATCGATGTCGCCCCCGCGCATCCCGAGGGTCCGGGCATGCCGGACGACACCCGCACCGGCTCCGGCGTCCTGCGTCTCGCCCTGCTCGCCCGGCACCACAGTGCCCCCGCCCGGCTGGAGGCGGCCGCGCTGGACGAGGCACGGGCCATCCTCGCCCGGTGGCGCGGCTCGGTCGCCCGTTGGGCCCGGCTCCCCTCGCGGCCCGTTCCCGACGAGGTGCGCGGGCGGTTGCGCGACGCCTGGGAGGATGATCTGGACGTGCCCCGGGTACTGGACGTCCTGCACCGAGTCGAGAGCGACCCGGAGCTGCCCGACGGCGCGCGCTTCGAGACGTACGCGTACGCCGACCGGCTCCTCGGTCTCGACCTCACCCGCGACCTGGGATCACCCTCATGATCGAGCGCGCCGGAACCGGCCCACTGCGCCGCCTGGTCGTCCTGCGGCACGCCAAGTCCGCCTGGCCCGTGGACGTCGCCGACCACGAACGCCACCTCGCCCCGCGCGGCCGCCGGGACGCCCCCGCGGCCGGGCGCGCCCTGGCCGAGGCCGACTGCCTGCCGGACCTCGCGCTGTGCTCCACGGCCGTACGCGCCCGCCGGACCTGGGACCTGGCCGCCGGCCAGTGGGGCACACCCCCGCCGGTCCGCCACGACCGGCGGCTGTACGCCGCGGGGCCCTCCGGCCTGCTCGCCGTCGTGCACGAGGTGCCCGCCGAGGTGGAGACACTGCTGCTGGTCGGGCACAACCCCGGCCTGGAGGAACTGGTCCTGGCACTCGCCGCCGACGGCCTCGACGACACCCTGGAGCGGGTTCGTACGAAGTTCCCCACCTCGGCGATCGCCGTCCTGTCCTGGCACGGCACGGCCTGGCGGTCCCTCACCCCCGGCACCGCCCTGCTCACGTCCGTGATCGTGCCCCGGGGCCGTAGGGAGAAGTAGCGGCGGACCGGTCCGGCCCGCTGACGGGCGCCCGCATAGGCTGGCCGGATGCAGGACGAATACCGCACGGTCGCCCGCGCGGGCGTGCACGAGACCGAGGTCAACCGCTCCCGCTTCCTGTGCGCCCTCGCCCCGGCTGCCACCGAGCAGGAGGCCCAGGACTTCATCGCCGCGGTCCGCAAGGAGCACGCCGGCGCCAACCACAACTGCTGGGCCTACGTCATCGGCGCCGACGCCTCGGTCCAGAAGGCGAGCGACGACGGCGAACCCGGCGGCACCGCCGGTGTCCCCATGCTCCAGATGCTGCTGCGCCGCGACATGCGGTACGTCGTCGCCGTCGTCACCCGCTACTTCGGCGGGGTCAAGCTCGGCGCCGGCGGTCTCATCAGGGCGTACGGCGGAGCGGTCGGCGAGGCCCTGGACACCCTCGGCACCCGCACCCGCCGCAGGTTCCGCCTGGCCACCGTCACCGTCGACCACCAGCGGGCGGGCAAACTGGAGAACGACCTGCGCACCACGGGCCGCGAGGTACGGGACGTGCGCTACGGCGAGGCGGTCACGATGGAGATCGCCCTCCCGGACGCGGATGTGGAGGCCTTCCGGGCATGGCTCGCCGACACGACCGCCGGTACGGCCGGGTTCGAACCGGGCGGAGAGGCGTACGGCGACGCCTGACGCGCGGTCAGCCGCCTGCCCGGCGGCCGAGCGCGACGGCCCGCGGAGCGCCGTCGGGGCCGTCGCGCACAGGAACGCGCCCCGCCGCCCCGGCCGGACGGCAGAGGGACGGAGCGGTGAACGCCGGGTCGCCTGCCGCGGGCGGAGGCTACCGGTCCGTTCGGTGGACGCGGCCGGCGTCGCTGTCGCGCGCGTCGGCGCCCGCGAGTTCTCCCGGGTGCGCGGCGGGGCGGTCGTCCCGGAACCGGACACCCTCGGCGTCCGCACCCGCCGCGGTTCGCGCGGTGGCGGGGACGCGGCCAAGCCGCACGGCGAGCAGCGCGGTGCCGACGGCGAGTGCCGCGAGGACGTACGCGGTGAGGCCGAAGGCCTCCGCGAAGTCGGCCGGGCCGGTGTCCGGGCCCGGCGCTTGGGGGCTGGAACCCAGGAAGCCGCGGTACAGGGCCCCGATGACCGCTACACCGAAGGCCATGCCCGCCTGGGTGACGGTGTTCAGCACACCCGATCCGGCGCCGGCGTCGTCCGGGTGGACCCGGGAGAGGACGGTGTCCACCAGGGGCGCGACGACCAGGCCCTGCCCGAATCCGGAGACCCCCGTCACCGCGGCGAGCCCGATCGCCTGGCTGGTGCCGTCCAGGCCCGTGACGGCGGGCACGGCCACGAGCGAGACCGCCATGACGAGCCCGCCCGCCACCGAGACCCCGATACCGAACCGGGCGGCGAGCCTGCGGCAGGCCGCCGAGGCGGCGATGAAGCCGAGGCCGAGCGGCACGAAGACCATGCTCGCGGCCAGCGGCGTCAGCTTCAGGCCCGACTGGAGGTGGTAGGTGAGGACCAGGAACAGCCCGGCGTTGCCGGAGAAGAACAGCAGCACGGTGCCCATGCTCAGCGGGAAGCCCCTGGCCCGCAGCAGCCGACTCGACAGCAGCGGGTCGTTGCCCCGGTCCTCCGTCCGGCGTTCCCAGCGCAGAAAGGCCACGGTGCCGGCCGCGCCGAGAGCGAAACAGCCGTACGTCCACCAGGGCCAGCCGTGCTCACCGCCGAGGACCAGCGGGATGAGCACGAGCGGCAGCAGCACGGCGGTGAAGACGGCGCCGACGATGTCGAGCCGCGGCAGATCGGCGCTGCGGCTCTCGGTGACGGCGGGCACGGCCGCGCACAGGATCGCCGCGCCGATCGGCACGTTGATCAGGAAGATCATGCGCCAGCCCAGACCGGCCACGTCGAGGTCGAGCAGCAGACCGCCGCCGACGAGGCCGGCGATGACGCCCGCGCCGATGGAGGCGCCGTAGGCCCCGACCGCCCGGGCCCGGTCGCGCTCGTGCACGAAGACGGCGCGGATGAGGGAGAGTACCTGCGGTGTCATCACGGCGGCCGACAGGCCCTGCAGGACCCGGGCCGCGATCAGCGTGGCCGGGCCGGGCGCGAGCGCGCACAGCAGGGAGGTCAGGGTGAAGGCGGCCACCCCGTACTGGAAGGCGTGCTTGCGGCCGATCCGGTCGCCGAGCCGGCCCCCGGTCACCATGCCCGCCGCGTAGGCGATCACGTAACCGTCGATGACGAACTGGAGTTGGCCGAACCCGGCGTTCAGGTCCGCCTGGATCCCCGGAGCCGCGACGTTCACGATGAACATGTCGATCTGGCTCATGAACATCGCGAGCAGGACCACCGTGAGTCCCGCCCAGTCCCGCCCGGTGGCCCGGGGAGGGCCGGTCGAGGTGCCGGCCCCGGCCTCCGCTCCGGCGTTCGGACCAGCTTTCCGTGTCTCTGTGCGCATATCACCACTCGGTTTCGGCAGTGCGCCGCAGGGCGCTTGTTTAGTGCTAAATTCAGATCTAAATGTAGCAGGCGGGTGTGGAGGGTGAGCTCATGAAGGCATCAGAGGAAAGCGGCCGTCCGGCGGCGGGGGAGGACTCGGCGGACGCCATCGCGGCCGCCTGGAGTCGCGAGCGGCCCCAGACCCCGGTGGGCTCCATCGGCGTGGTCACGAGGATCTGGCAGCTCGCCAAGCACTTCGGTGACGACCGCCGGCGGGTGCTCGCCGAGGCGGGGGTCGACCCGGCCACCCTGGACCTGCTCAGCGTGCTGCGCCGCAGCGGGCCGCCCTACACCCTGAGCACCCGGGACCTCGCCGCGCACTCCCTGGTCACCGCGGGGCCATCTCCCAGCGGGTCGCGCGCGCCGAGCGCGACGCCCTGGTCACCCGTCGCCCCGCCCCGGGCCGCAGCCGCGCGGTCCTGGTCGAACTGACCCCGGCCGGACACGAGTTGGTGGAGCGCACCGTGGACCGGGTGCTCGCCCGCGAGGCGCAGCTCCTGGAACGCCTGGGCATTGAGCGGCGCGAAGCGCTCTCCGGGCTGCTGCGCGAACTGCTCGACGATGTGCAGGATCAACTCGATGTGCGGGGCGTTTCCCATGTGGGGCACGAGAGCGTGGAGAGCTGAGCCCGGCCGGGGCCGGCTCGGTGGCCGTCACAGTGCCGGGACCCAGATACCGATATGTCCGCCGAATCTCCACCGAAGGCAGTGGCGGGCCGAGGTTCGTGGTGGATCAGGTGCCCGCACGCGTTAGCGTGGTGGGTCTGACAGCGAACCGTGCCGGTTCGCGCTGGTTGCCGAGGGCGGCAGGGGGAGACATGCGGGTCGGAGCGGTGTCTTGAGGCTGCTGCACACATCCGACTGGCACCTCGGCCGGTCGTTCCACCGGGTGAACATGCTCGACGCCCAGGCCGAGTTCATCGGCCATCTCGTCGCGACCGTGCGGGAGCGCTCCGTGGACGCGGTGGTCGTGTCGGGGGACGTCTACGACCGGGCGGTTCCGCCGCTCGCCGCGGTCGAGCTGTTCGACGACGCCCTGCACCGGCTCGCCGACCTCGGCGTGCCGACCGTGATGATCTCCGGGAACCACGACTCGGCCCGCCGTCTGGGGGTCGGCGCGGGCCTGATCGGGCGGGCCGGCGTCCATCTGCGGACCGAGGCGGCGGTGGCCGGTACCCCGGTGGTGCTGGCCGACGCCCACGGGGAGGTCGCCTTCTATGGCCTGCCGTATCTCGAACCGGCCCTGGTCAAGGACGAGTTCGGCGTGGAGAAGGCCGGACACGAGGCCGTGCTCGCCGCCGCCATGGACCGGGTCCGCGCCGATCTCGCCACCCGCGCGCCCGGCACCCGCTCCGTCGTCCTCGCGCACGCCTTCGTCACCGGCGGAGAGCCCAGCGACAGCGAACGGGACATCACCGTCGGCGGCGTCGCCGCCGTGCCCGCCGGCGTGTTCGACGGCGTCGACTACGTGGCGCTCGGGCATCTGCACGGCTGCCAGACCCTCACCGAGCGCGTCCGCTACTCCGGTTCCCCGCTGCCCTACTCCTTCTCCGAGGCCGGGCACCGCAAGAGCATGTGGCTCGTCGACCTGGACGCCGACGGGTCGGTCGAAGCCGAGCGCGTCGACTGCCCCGTGCCGCGCCCCCTCGCCCGGATCCGGGGCACGCTGGACGACCTGCTCGCCGACCCGGGGCAGACACGGCACGAGGAGTCGTGGGTCGAGGCGACGCTCACCGACCCGGTCCGCCCGGCCGACCCGATGGCCCGGCTCGCCGAGCGCTTCCCGCACACGCTCAGCCTCGTCTTCGACCCCGACCGCACCGAGGCCGACCCCGACGTGTCCTACGCCCGGCGCCTCGCCGGCCGCAGCGAGCAGCAGATCGCGGAGGACTTCGTCGCCCATGTGCGCGGCGCCGGACCCGACACGCACGAACAGGGCGTGCTGCGGGACGCGTTCGACGCGGTCCGCGCCGACGAGACCGTACGGGAGGTGGCCCGGTGAGGCTGCACCGCCTGACGGTCACCGCCTTCGGACCCTTCGGAGGCACCCAGGCCGTCGACTTCGACGAGCTGTCGACGGCCGGCCTGTTCCTGCTGCACGGACCGACCGGCGCAGGCAAGACGTCCGTCCTCGACGCCGTGTGCTACGCCCTGTACGGCTCGGTGCCGGGCGCCCGGCAGGGCGGCGGACAGGGCGCGACCCTGCGCAGCGACCACGCCGCACCCGCGACCCGCACCGAGGTCGCCCTCGAACTCACCGTCGCCGGACGCCGGTTGGAGGTCACCCGGCAGCCGCCCTGGGAGCGCCCCAAGAAACGCGGGACCGGCACGACACTCGACAAGGCCCAGACCTGGCTCCGCGAGTACGACGCGACAGCCGCGGCCTGGAAGGACCTCAGCCGCTCTCACCAGGAGATCGGCGAGGAGGTCACCCAGCTGCTCGGCATGAGCCGGGAGCAGTTCTGCCAGGTCGTGCTGTTGCCGCAGGGCGACTTCGCCCGGTTCCTGCGTGCCGACGCCGAGGCCCGGGGCAAACTGCTCGGCCGCCTGTTCGACACCCGTCGCTTCGCCGACGTCGAGAAGCGCCTCGCCGAGCGGCGCCGGGCCACCGAGGCCCAGGTGCGGGACGGGGACGCCGACCTGCTGGCCGACGCCCACCGGATGCAGCAGGCCGCGGGCGACGCCATGGAGCTGCCGGACCTGGGTCCCGGCGAACCCGGGCTGGCCGAGGCCGTGCTGGGCGCCGCCGCCGTCGCCCGCGGCACCGCACGCGAACAGCTCACCGTCGCCGAGTGCACGCTCCACGCCGCCGAGTCCGCGCAGGCCGCCGCCGGCCGCGCCCTGGACGACGTACGCGAACTCGCCCGGCTGCAGAAGCGGTTCGCGGACGCTCGGGAACGGACAGCGCGGCTGGAGGAGGGCGCCGAGGCCTACCGGGAGGCGCAGGCGCGGATGGAGCGCTCCCGCAAGGCCGAGAAGGTCGCGCCCGCCCTGGACCTGCGGGAGTCCGCCGACGCCGAACACCGGCGGGCCGCCGACGCAGAGGCACGCGCGCGTGCCCTGCTGCCCGGGAGCTTCGCCGACGCGGGCGCGGCCGGACTCGCCACGGCCGCGCGCCGGGCCGCCGAGGAACTGGGCGGGCTGGACTCGGCCCGCCGCGCCGAGCGACGGCTGGCCCAGCTCCTCGACGAACGAGCCGGCCTGGACCGCCAGGAGCGCGCCGACGCCGACGTCCTGCGGGAGGCGGAGGACTGGCTCGACGGCTGGGAAGCGACCCGCACCGGTCTCGAGGACCGGGTGGAGTCCGCGCAGCGGGCCGCCTCCCTCGCCGAACAGCTCGCCGTACGGCGCGAGCCCGCGCGGCAGCGGCTGGCGGCGGCCCGGCGGCGGGACCGGCTCACCCAGGACACCGACGAGGCCGTCGCCCGGGCCCGGGACGCACGGGAGCGGATGCTGCGGGCCAAGCAGCACTGGCTCGACCTCAAGGAACAGCGCCTGACCGGCATCGCCGCCGAACTGGCCGCGCACCTCACCGACGGCGAGCCCTGCGCCGTCTGTGGTGCCACCGAACACCCCGCCCCCGCCCGTAAGGACGCCGGGCACGTCGACCGCGAGGCCGAGGAAGACGCCCTGACCGCCTACCAGCGGGCCGACGAACAGCGCACCGCGGAGGAACGGCGGCTGGGCGACGTACGGGAGGCGCTGGCGGCGGCCACCGCCGAGGCCGGTGACACACCCACCGGGCAACTCTCCGATGAGGCTCAGGAGTTGGAGGAGCAGTACGAGCAGGCCCGCCGTGGCGCCGCCGAACTGCACTCCGCGCGGGAGCGACTGCGCCAGGCCGGACAGGAACAGGAACGGCGTGTCGCCGCCCGGCAGGAGGCCGCCGTGCGGACCGCCGCCCGGGTCGGACACCGGGAGCGGCTGGACCGGGAACGAGCCGGACTGGAGGAGGAACTGGAGCGGGCGAGGGGCACCCTGGACAGCGTCGCCGCCCGAGCCGCGCAGTTGGAGCGGCGGACCGCGCTGCTCACGGACGCCGCCGACACCGCCCGCGCCGCCGAGGACACCGCCCAGCGGCTCAAGGACGCCGACGCCCGGCTCGCCGACGCCGCCTTCCGCGCCGGCTTCGAGACCCCGCAGGCCGCGGCCGACGCCCTCCTCGACGACGCCGTCCACCGAGAGCTGCAACGGCGGCTGGACGCCTGGCAGACCGAGGAGGCCGCCGCCCGGGCCGTCCTCGCCGAGGCCGACACCGCGGCAGCCGCCCGGCAGCGCCCCGCCGACCCGGAGAGCGCGGAGCGGGCCGCCTCCGCCGCGGTCCGGCGGACCCGCGACGCCGCCTCCGCCCATGACGCCGCCGCCCGGCGCTGCGCCGAACTCGACCGGCTGTCCGCCCGGGCGACCACATCGGTACGCCGACTGGCGCCGCTGCGCGAGGAGTACGACCGGGTCGCCCGCATGGCAGGTCTCACCGCCGGCACCTCGGCCGACAACGAACGCCGGATGCGCCTGGAGTCGTACGTCCTCGCGGCCCGGCTGGAACAGGTCGCCGCCGCCGCGACCGTACGGCTGCGGCGCATGTCGTCCGGCCGCTACACCCTCGTCCACTCCGACGACCGCACCGGGCGCGGGCGCAGCGGGCTCGGACTGCATGTCGTCGACGCGTGGACCGGCCGTGAGCGGGACACGGCGACTCTGTCGGGCGGCGAGACGTTCTTCGCCTCGCTCGCCCTCGCCCTGGGCCTCGCGGACGTCGTCACGGACGAGGCGGGCGGCGTGCGGCTGGACACCCTCTTCATCGACGAGGGCTTCGGCAGCCTCGACGACCAGACCCTCGACGAGGTCCTCGACGTCCTCGACTCCCTGCGCGAACGCGACCGCAGCGTCGGCATCGTCAGCCATGTGGCCGACCTGCGACGGCGGATCCACGCACAGCTGGAGGTCGTGAAGGGCCGGTCCGGATCGGTGCTGCGGCAGCGCGGGACTTAGAGGGAATTGTGGGGAGGCCCTAACCCCGGCCCGGCGGCGAGGGTTCGCATTGTAGGTTCTTGGCTCATGGTGCGATACGCGGAGCCGGGCACGGTGGAGTGGGTGGAGTCGGGCGGCGGACCGCTGATAGCGGTGCCCGAGACGGTTCTGCCGTTCTGGGCGGGTGCGGACGGCGAGGAGACGGCGTCCGACTACGACCGGGCCTGTGAGGTGGACGGACACGTCGGGCTGCTGCCGGTCGGTGACTGCACGGCCCTGGTGCTGGGCGACGAGCCGGCCTCGACCGCCTATCTGCCCGACCAGGGCGTCTTCGTGCGGTGGTGTGCGGGCGATTCCGAGGGTGAGCTGCTGGCGAGCGTGCCCGGCGCTGTCGCGACGGCGCAGTGGGAGCCGGAGGTCAGCTGGGACGTGCCCGGGCCGGTGCTTCTGTTCGACGCGGCATGGCCTGGAGGCGAGCCGGCGGGGAGCGACCGTGTGCGGGTCGTTCTGGAGCCGGGGAAGTATGCGGTTCGGGCGGCTCGGGTGCAGCCGGGGCCTGAGACGTGGCTGGGGCTGGTGCAGCTTCGGTTGGTGGCGCCCAGGTAGCCGTGGGTAGTGGCCGTTCGGCGTGTGCGGGTTGTCTGTGGTTGATCGCGCCCGCGCGGCGGAGCCGCATGTCAGCACAGCCCCGCGCCCCCGAGCAGGGCGATATTCGCGTGCGTCGTCCGAGTGGCCCGGCCACGATGATCGTATGCCTCGACTTCCTCACCCCAGCCCCGAAGAACTGCGCCGCGACCCCCTGCCCCTGCGTGGCCGTACGGCCCTTGTGACCGGGGCCAGTCGGCGCGCCGGCATCGGGCATGCCGTGGCGCGTCGGCTCGCCGCCTATGGGGCGAGTGTCTGTCTGCATCACCATGTGCCGCACGATGCGGACATGCCCTGGGGCGCCGACCGGCCCGAGGACGTCCTGGAATCCGTGCGCGGCGCACTCGGTGACCCCGAGGCACGGGTCGTCGCCGGGCCCGGTGACCTCGCCGACCCGGCCATGCCCGGCGAACTCGTCGCCCGGGCCGCCGAGGCGCTCGGCGGGCGGCTCGACATCCTCGTCGCCAACCACGCGCAGAGCGGATCCGACGGCTCTCTGGACGAGATCGACGCGGCGATGCTCGACCGGCACTGGGCGGTCGACACCCGCTCGGTTCTGCTGCTCGTCCAGGCACACGCCCGGCTGCGGCCACCGGCTCCCGGGGGCCGCGTCGTGATGATGACGTCAGGCCAGGACATCGCGAGCGGTATGCCCGGCGAGATCGCCTACGCCCTCCAGAAGGGCGCCCTCGCCTCGATCACCCGCTCCCTGGCGACGACGCTCGCCGAGCGCGCGATCACGGTGAACACCGTCAACCCCGGTCCCGTCGACACCGGTTACCTGACCGGTGAGGCGTACGAGGCAGTCGAGGCGTGCTTCCCCGCCGGGCGGTGGGGCATGCCCGACGACCCGGCCCGCCTCATCGCGTGGCTCGCCACGGACGAGGCGGAGTGGGTCACCGGTCAGGTCATCGACTCCGAGGGCGGCTTCCGCCGCTGACGGCGCCTACAGCCGCGACAGTTCGTCCACCAGGTCGTCCAGGCCCAGCGAGCCCTGGGAGAGGGCCGCCATGTGCCACGCCTTCGGGTCGAAGGCGTGGCCGTGCCGGGCGCGGGCGTTCTCACGGCCCAGCAGCCAGGCCCGTTCGCCGAGCTTGTAGCCGATGGCCTGGCCCGGCATGGACAGGTACCGGGTCAGCTCGCTCTCCACGAAGTCCGCGGGGCGGCTGCTGTGCGAGCCGAAGAACTCCTGTGCCAGAGCGGGCGTCCAGCGCTCCCCGGGGTGGAAGGGGGAGTTGTCCGGGATGGTCAGCTCCAGGTGCATGCCGATGTCGATGATGACGCGCACGGCCCGCATCATCTGCGCGTCCAGGTACCCCAGCCGGCGCTCCGGGTCGGTCAGGAAGCCCAGTTCGTCCATCAGCCGCTCCGCGTACAGCGCCCAGCCCTCGGCGTTGGCGCTCACCATGCCGACACCGGCCTGGTAGCGGGAGAGGTCCTGCGCCACGTGCTTCCACTGGGCCAGCTGGAGGTGGTGGCCGGGCACGCCCTCGTGGTACCAGGTCGACACCAGGTCGTAGACCGGGAAACGCGTCTTGCCCATGGTCGGCAGCCAGGTGCATCCCGGGCGTGAGAAGTCGTCCGAGGGCTCCGTGTAGTACGGGGCCGCGGCGCTGCCCGGAGGGGCGATGCGCGACTCCACCCGGCGGACACGCTCGGCCAGGTCGAAGTGGGTGCCGTCGAGTGCCTCGATCGCCTCGTCCATCAGGGACTGGAGCCACTGCCGCACCTCGTCGACGCCCTCGATGTGCGTGCCGTCCTCGTCCAGGTGAGCCAGCGCCACCCACGGCGTGGCCGCGCCCGGCAGGATCTTCTCGGCCTCCGCCTTCATCTCGCCGAGGAGGCGGTGGTACTCGGACCAGCCGTAGGCGTACGCCTCGTCCAGGTCGAGGTCCGTGCCGTTGAAGTAGCGCACCCAGCGCGCGTACCGCTCCCGGCCCACCACGTCCGGCGCGCCCTCGATCGCCGGTGCGTACACGTCCCGCATCCAGTCGCGCAGCCGCAGGACGGCCTCGGTGGCCGAGCGCGCGGCGGTGTCCAGCTCGGACCGCAGGGACTCCGGGCCCGCCGCCGCGAACTGTTCGAACCAGCCCTGCCCCTTGCCGTCCGCGTCGGCCCACTCGCCGAGCTGATCCACGAACGTGGCCGTGGCGCGGGGCCCGCCGTACAGCTTCCGCTCCAGGCCGAGCGCCAGGGACTCCTGGTATCCCTCCAGCGCGGCCGGCACCGCGCGCAGCCGCTCCGCGATCGCCGTCCAGTCCTCCTCCGTCTGCGCCGGCGTCACGGTGAACACCTGTCGCACCGCATGGGCGACGGAGCTCAGGTTGCTGACGGAACGCAGGCTCTCCTCGGCGTCGTGCACAGCGAGTTCGGCGCCCAGCCGCTCGCGCAGCAGACGACCGCAGCGGCGTTCGCTCTCACTGTCCGCGCCGGGCAGCCGCTCGGCCTCGTCCAGCCGGGCCAGCGTCCGGCGCGCCAGCTCCGCGGACGCCTCCTGGCCCGCGGGCGACGTGTCGGGCAGCCTGCTCGAACTCTCCTTCACGCCGAGAAAGGTGCCGGTGATGGGGTCGAGGGCGACGAGCTCGTCGACGTAGGCGTCGGCGACCTCACGGGGCAGCGGGCTCTTGATCTCAGACATGCCGCCATCCTCGTACGACGACAAGCGCACGTCATCCCGATTGAGCCGAGGGCGAAGGCGGCAGCAGCGGTCCGCACTCCCACTGCTGGAAGATCAGCCGGGTCTCCACACGCGCCACCTCCCGCCGCGAGGTGAACTCGTCCAGCACGAGCCGTTGCAGGTCGGTCATGTCGGCGACCGCGACATGGACGAGGTAGTCGTCCGGGCCGGTCAGGTGGAACACGGTCCGCGACTCCGGCAGTGCGCGGATCCGCTCCACGAACGGCCCCACCAATTCCCGCCGGTGCGGCCTGACCTGCACCGACAGCAGCGCCTCCAGGCCCCGCCCCAGCTTGGCCGGATCGAGCTCCAGCCGGTGCCCGAGGATCACGCCGGAGCGGCGCAGCCGGGTCACCCGGTCCAGACACGTCGACGGCGCCACGCCGACCTGCGCGGCGAGATCCCGGTACGTCGCCCGGGCGTCGTTCTGCAAGAGCCGCAGAAGGTGGAGATCCACCGGGTCCAGTACGACAGATTCGGCCATCGACCGAACGTAACACGGCATTCCTCCATACAGAACCGGTCAGTGTTCACCCTCCCTTCCATGGACATGGGCATGAACACGGGTACCGCATCGAGAGCTCTCGCCACCGAGGCCGTGCACGCCGGCCGGGACGACCTCGCCCGGCAGGGGCTGCACGCCCCGCCGATCGACCTGTCCACCACCTACCCGTCGTACGACAGCCGAGGTGAGGCGGCCCGGATCGACGCGTTCGCCGCCACGGGCTCGGAGCCGGACGGCCCGCCCGTCTACGGGCGGCTGGGCAATCCGACCGTCGCCCGCTTCGAGACCGCGCTGGCCCGTCTGGAGGGCACCGAGGCCGCGGTCGCGTTCGCCAGCGGCATGGCCGCGCTGAGCGCCGTCCTGCTCGTCCGCGCCTCGATGGGGCTGCGGCACGTGGTGGCCGTACGCCCCCTCTACGGATGCAGCGACCATCTGCTGACCGCCGGGCTGCTGGGGTCGGAGGTGACCTGGACCGACCCGGCCGGAATCGCCGACGCGCTGCGCCCGGACACCGGGCTGGTCCTGGTGGAGTCCCCGGCCAACCCCACGCTCGCCGAGGTGGACCTGCGGGCCGTCGCACACGCCTGCGGTTCGGTGCCGCTGCTCGTGGACAACACCTTCGCCACGCCGGTGCTCCAGCGCCCCGCCGAGCAGGGTGCCCGGCTGGTGCTGCACAGCGCCACCAAGTACCTCGGCGGGCACGGGGACGTGCTGGCGGGCGTGATCGCCTGCGACGAGGAGTTCGCGGGCAGGCTGCGCCAGGTGCGGTTCGCCACGGGCGGCGTGCTGCACCCGCTGGCGGGCTATCTGTTGCTGCGCGGACTGTCCACCCTCCCCGTACGGGTCCGGGCCGCCTCCGCCAACGCCGCCGAACTCGTCCGCCGCCTCGCCGCCGACCCGCGGACAGCCCGAGTGCACTACCCGCGCATCGGCGGCGCGATGGTCTCCTTCGAGGTGTACGGCGATCCTCACGAGGTCATCGCCGGCGTCCGCCTGATCACCCCCGCCGTCAGCCTCGGCAGCGTCGACACCCTCATCCAGCACCCGGCGTCCATCAGCCACCGCATCGTGGACGCGGACGACCGACGCGACGCCGGGGTGAGCGACCGGCTGTTGAGGATGTCGGTGGGCCTGGAGGACGTGGAGGACCTCTGGGCGGACCTGGACAGGTCCCTCCTAGGGGCGCGGGGAACTGCGCGATCAGCCACAGCGCACCCGCACCCGCCGACGGACGAAAGCCCCTACGGCGCTGAGGCACTCCCCAACTCACCCGCAGGCGACGCAACCCGCTCACCCAGCCGCGCCGTGATCACCAGCGTCCCCTCCTCGACCTGATAGTCGAGAGGAAGCCCCAGCCCCCGCATCGCCGCGACCATGCCCGTGTTGGACGCCTGCGTCACGGCATACACACTCCCGCAACCGGCGTCCACCGCCATGGCCACCAGCCTGCGCAGCAACTCGGCACCCACACCCCGCCGCTGCCAAGCGTCCTCGACGATCAGCGCGACCTCCGTCTCGTCCCCGTCCCACAGCAGGTGCCCGAGCCCGACCACCCGCCCCGACGCGGTCTGCACCGCGAGCGTACGGCCGAAGCGGGGGCTGAGCAGGTGGTTCAGATACCGGTCGGCATCGCCGACCGGACCGTGGTAGCGAAGCCTCAGCGTGCGGTCCGAGCACCGTTCGTGCATCGCCCGGGCCGGCTCCAGATCACGGGTGTCGGCCCGGCGCACGGTGATGTCGGCGCCCTCGGCGAGGGTGAGCACGTCCCGGCCGTGCGGGACGCGTGGGCCCAGCCGGGTGTCCAGTTCCACCAGGGCCCTGGCCCGGGCGAACTCGGTCGGGGTGAACGGCAGGTGCGGCCGCTCCACCGTGATCACTCCGCCTTCCGGGGCGCGCAGGCGCAGCACGGTGCCGTCGAGGGCTCCCTCGACCGGTACGCCGGGCGCCCGGTCGCCGCCGGCGGGTGCGGGCTGGGAGCGGATCGTGCAGCGGCCCAGCAACTGGCGCAGGGCCAGCGGCAGTTCCGCGGCGTCCAGGGCGGTGCGGGCGGCGAGTCCCAGGACCCGGGTCGGCGCGTCCACCAGGTCGTGGGCGTCGGCCCGTTCGATCCAGGTGTCGGTGCCGCCGGCGGTCCGGACGGCCGTGGCGATCCCGGACGCCGGCAGCTCGCCCGGGGCCCGCAGCAGGAACTCGTCCACCGTGCCGTCCGCCAGCGGGTGGGTCTGCAGGCTCAGGATGTCCACGCGCTGCCCGGAGAGGGCCGTGCACAGCGCGGCCAGCGACCCCGGCTCGTCCCGCACCGTGGTCCGCATCCGCCACAGCGTGCTCGCCCCCGGCACCGGCTCCGGTGCCGGGGACTCGGTATGGTCCGGCGGCGGCGCGTTTTCGTGGCGTCGTGTCCGCCAGGCCCGGAACGCCGTGGTGAACCGCCGCATCGTGGTGTCGGGGCGGCAGTTGTTGTTCGAGTGCGTCGCTTCAGTCACTTTTCGCGTCATGCACCCACTGTGACGGAACGGTGTTGCGTGATCGCGAACTCTTTGTGTCTGGCGGGTAAAGGGGGCAGTCTGCCCCCTTTGTCGACGCTTCAAACGTTGCGCTCCGTACTTGCCGGACCCACCGGAACCTACTGGCCGACCCGGCCCGGCTGGAGCACCCGCGTGAACAGCACGGTGCCGTCCTGCTCGCGCAGACGGACCGTCAGTTCGCCGCTGCCGCCGTCGATGTCGACCTCGCCGAAGAACTGGTAGCCGTCGGCGGGCGAGACGTTGGCGGTCGTCGGAGCCTTGAGGAACACGCGGTCCGGACCGAAGGTGGCGTCGAGCGTGTTCGCCGGGAAGGCACCGGCGTTGAGCGGACCCGACACGAACTCCCAGAAGGGCTCGAAGTCGGTGAAGGCGGCCTTCGACGGCTGGTAGTGCTGCGCCGAGGTGTAGTGCACGTCGGCCGTCAGCCACACCGTGCCCGTGATCCGCCGGTGCTTGATGAACCGCAGCAGCTCGGCGATCTGCAGCTCGCGGCCCAGCGGCTTGCCGGGGTCGCCCTGCGCGACCGCCTCGATGTTCGGCTTGCCGTCACCGGTGTCCGGGACGACCAGGCCGATCGGCATGTCCGAGGCGATCACCTTCCACACCGCGCGGGAGCGGGACAGCTCGCGTTTGAGCCACTCCAGCTGCTCGCGGCCGAGGATGCCCTGCGCGTCGGTGGGCTGGTCGTCCGGCGAGTTGGCGTTGCGATAGGTGCGCATGTCCAGGACGAAGACGTCCAGCAGCGGGCCGTGGTGCTGCACGCGGTGGACCCGGCCGCTCGGGCGGCGCAGTGTCGAGATCGGGAAGTACTCCGAGAACGCCTGGCGGGCACGGGAGGCGAGCACGTCCACGTTCTTCTCGGTGTACCGGGTGTCGCCGAGGATCTCACCCGGGTACCAGTTGTTGGTGACCTCGTGGTCGTCCCACTGGATGATGGACGGGACCCGGGCGTTGAAGGCGCGCAGGTTCTCGTCCAGGAGGTTGTAGCGGAAGTTGCCGCGGAACTCGGCCAGGGTCTCGGCGACCTTCGCCTTCTCCTCGGTGGTGATGTTCCGCCAGGTCCGCCCGTCGGGCAGGGCCACGGTCTCGGTGAGCGGGCCGTCGGCGTAGATGTTGTCGCCGCTGCAGAGGAAGAAGTCCGGGTCCAGGGCGCCCATCGCCTCGTAGATCCGGTAGCCGCCGAGTTCCGGGTTGATGCCCCAGCCCTGCCCGGCCAGGTCGCCGGACCAGACGAACCGCACACCGTCGCGGCGCTTGGCGGACGCGGTGCGGAAGCTGCCGGTGACCGGCTCGCCGGTGCGGCGCGGGTCGTCCGGGTCGGCGAGCAGCACCCGGTAGTGGATCTGCTCGCCGGACGGCAGTCCGCGCAGCGGGGTCGTGCCGGTGAAGTCCGTGCCCGGGCCCAGCAGCGGGCCGTGCCATCTGCGCGCATTGCGGAACGACTCGGTCACCGATGTCTCGACGATCATCCGGGCGGGCCGGTCGGACCGCACCCACACCAGCCCGGAGTCGCAGGTCACGTCTCCCGCCTGCACGCCCCACCCCGCCTTCGGGCGCCCGGACCGGGCGAAGGCCGGCGCCGCTCCGAGCGCGGTGGGCAGGGACAGGGCCGCCGACGCGGCGAGGGAGCCCCGCAGGACGCTACGGCGCCCGGGGAACGGACGGTGTGACATGGATACGCCTCCAGGGACGGGATCCGGCCAGTGTGCAGAGCCACAACTACTGGCACGCCGCAGCGCACACACGAACCCCAAGTGAACAACTGACCCCATGGGCGGGGGAACCGGCACGCACGGGCGAGCCCGGAGGAGTCACCCGGTGGCCGCCCGCGCCATCAGGCGTACGCCCTCGGCGATCCGGGCGGGCGGCACATGGGCGTAGCCCAGGACGAGCCGCACCTTCTTCGTCTCGGCGCCCCCGGTCCGCGGGTGGGTGCAGGACGACAGCGGGCGGACCGCCACCCCGGCCTCCGCCACGCGCGCGAGGAACCGCTCTTCGGGGCCGTACCGCTCCGGCAGCGTGGCGATCACATGCAGGCCCGCGGCGATCCCGGACACCTCCGAGCCGGGGAAGTGCTCCTCCAGGGCGGCGACCAGCGCGTCACGCCGCTCGCGGTAGGCGCGCTGGCAGCGGCGCAGCTGGCGGTCGTAGTCGCCGCGTTCCAGGAACCGGGCGAACAGGGCCTGGTCGAGGGCCGGGTGGCCGAGGTCCATGGTGCGCTTGCGTTCGACGATCTCCTCCGCCCAGGACTCGGGCACCAGCAGCCAGCCCAGCCGCAGCCCCGGCGCGAGGGACTTGCTGACGGAGCCCGTGTAGGCGACATGGTCCGGGTCCAGGCCCTGGAGCGCGCCGACGGGGGCGCGGTCGTAGCGGAAGTCGCCGTCGTAGTCGTCCTCCAGGACTATGCCGTCCACCTCGCGTGCCCAGTTCAGCAGCCCGGCGCGGCGGTCGGCCGAGTAGGCGATGCCGGTGGGGAACTGGTGGGCCGGAGTCGTCACCACGGCCCGTACGCCCGACGCCCGCAGCGGCTCCAGGACGATCCCGTCGCCGTCCACGGGCAGCGGCACGGCGGTGACCCCGGCCGAGGCGTACAGCGCGTCGTGCTGGGGACTGCCGGGGTCCTCCACTCCGACGGTGCGCACCCCGCGCGCGTGCAGCGCGAAGCCGAGCAGGGTCGTCGCCTGGGCGACCCCGGAGACCACCACGATCCGCTCCGGGTCGGCCACCACGCCCCGCCGCCGGGCGAGCAGTGCGGCCAGCGCGGTGCGCAGCCGGGGCAGCCCGCGCGGATCGGGGTACCCCAGGTCCTGGTGCGGCAGTTCCGCCAGGACGTCGCGCTGCGCGGCGGCCCACGCCGAGCGCGGGAACAGCGACAGGTCCGGCGTGCCGGGCACGAAGTCCGCGCGGGCACCCGGGGAGCGCGGGGCGAGGTCCTGCGCCCGCGGCCGGGCGGCCCGTACGGCCGCGCCCACCCAGGTCCCGGCTCCCCGGCCGCTGCGCAGATAGCCCTCGGCCGTCAGCTGCTCGTACGCCTCCGTGACCAGCCCTCGCGACACCCCCAGGTCCGCCGCGAGATCCCGGCTGGACGGCAGCCGCGTGCCCGGCGCGAGCCGGCCCGAGCGGACCGCCTCGCGCAGCGCCGCCTGGAGGGACCGGCCCCGCGTGCGTGCCGGTGCCGCGGCGGCGGGGAGCAGCAGCTCCCAGGCCGCGGACGCGGCACCGGTGCCCGGGGCGCTCTGCGGTGGCCTCATGAAGCGAGACCTTAGAGGCTCCTCGCCGCGCGCGAGCCTCGGTACGGGTCAGCGGCTGCCGTCGAGGACGACCCTGGCTACCAGGGCCGGGTCGTCGTTCATCGGGACGTGGCCGCAGCCCGGCAGCCGTACCAGCCGGGCCCCGGGGATGACACCCTTGGCCCGCACGCCCTGGCGGGGGATGAGGAGCCGGTCCCGGCTGCCCCAGGCCACGGTGACCGGCGTGCCCACGATGTCGTCGCTGAACTGCACCGTCCTGCCGGAGCGGAGCGTCTCGGAGAACCCCTGCGCCCGGGCCAGGGCCAGCGTCTCGGCGACCACGGCCTCGGGCGCACGGCGGCCCGGGCGGGCGTAGATGGTGCTCGTCAGCAGCGTGCGGCCGATCGCCGGGCGGGCCAGCCGTTCGACGAGGGGCAGGGGCATCCGCTGGGCGATCTGCCGCATCGTCATCAGCACGGCGAAGGCGTAGCGGCGCTCGGCCTCGTTCCAGAATCCGGCGGGGGACAGCGCGGTGACGGAGCGGACGAGCCGGGCCCGGGCCAGGTCCAGGGCCAGCAGACCGCCCAGCGAGTTGCCCGCCACATGCGGCCGTTCGATCTCCAGCGCCTCGCACAGCGCCACGAGGACGGTGTTCATCGTCGGCAGGTCGTGCGCCATACCGTCCGGCAGCGCCGGCGACTCGCCGCACCCGGGCAGGTCCACGGCGATCACATCGCGCTCGGCCGCCAGCGCGGGGATCACCGGGTCCCACACCTGCCGGTGGTGGCCGATGCCGTGCAGCAGGAGCAACGGGTCGCCGCTGCCCCGGCGCGTGTAGGACAGGGTGACGTTCTGCTCGCCGCGCGCGGAGGCGACTTTGAAGGAGACGGTGGCGGACATGGGGTGCTCCTCGGCTGTACTCGCTGACGGACGCTGTAGACAGCTTGTCAGCAATTGCTACCGGCGGGTAGCCCCGAGTCGTCGCCGCCTTCACGGCCCCGGGCCGCTCAACGGGCCCGGCGCAGCTCCAGGTTGAAGTCGGCGTGCCCGAACTTCTGCATCAGGCCGACCCACAGCGGCAGCCACATCTCCACGGCGCGCGCCGCCCGGATGCCACCGAGGTCGAGCACCCGCTCCCGCGGCCAGCCGAACTCCCCGAGCAGGGCCGTCACCTGCTCCTTGGCGCCCGCGTCGTCCCCGCAGACGAAGACGTTGTGTTCGCCCGGAACCAGCCCCGGTTCCACCATCACCCGGCAGTTGACGGTGTTGAGCGTCTTCACCACGCGCGCGTGCGGAAAGGCCCGCTGGATCTGCTCGCCCACGCTGTCCGACTCGGCGGGGGACAGCCGCAGCTCGCCCTCCTCGAACGCCAGCGGGTTGGAGACGTCCACGAGGACCTTCCCGCCGAGGTTCTCCGCCCCCGCCGCCTCCAGCGCGGCCAGGGCCACCCGCCCGCCCACCGCGTTCACCACGACCTCACCGAACGCCGCCGCCTCCGCGAACGTCCCCGCCGCCGCCCCGGCACCCGCGGCCGCGGCCCACTCCAGAGCCACCGGGTTGTCCCTCGTACGCGAGCCGAGCCGCACCTCGTGCCCCAGTTCCACCAGCCGGCCGCCGAGGGTGCGCCCGACGTCGCCCGTGCCCAGAACCGCGTACCGCATCGCCACCTCCGGGAACCCCGCCGGCGATCACCGGCGTCCTGTCGCCCATTCTGTCCGGGAAGGTGTGATTCCGCCTGGACAGGGCCGTACCGGTCGGCTGGGATGGAGCCGTGACCACCGAGACCGCGACCGACCTCTTCGAAGCGCACCGCCCCGTCCTGCTGGGCGTCGCCTACCGCATGCTGGGCCGCGTGGCCGACGCGGAGGACGTGGTCCAGGAGGCCTGGCTGCGGTGGTCGGGCAGCGACCGCGGTGACGTGCGCGAACCGCGCGGCTACCTCGTACGGATCACGACCCGCCTCGCCATCGACCGGCTGCGCCAGATCAAGTCGCGCGGGGAGACGTATGTGGGCCCATGGCTGCCCGAGCCGTACGTCACCGACTTCGGCGACACCGTGCCGGACACCGCCGAGCGTGCCGTGCTCGCCGACTCCGTCTCCCTCGCCGTCCTCGTCGTGCTGGAGTCGCTGTCGCCGCTGGAGCGCGCCGTGTTCGTGCTGCGCGAGGCCTTCGGCTTCCCGTACGCCGACATCGCCGCCATGCTCGACCGCGGCGAACCGGCGGTGCGCCAGCTGGCCGGACGGGCCCGCAAGCACGTCGAGGAGCGCCGGCCCCGCTACGAGGTCGACCCCGCCCAGCGCCGCGACCTCACCGAACGGTTCCTCGCCGCGGCGGCCGACGGCGACCTCGAAGGGCTGATGGCGCTGCTCGCCCCGGACGTCCGTCTCGTCGGCGACAGCGGCGGCAAGGCGCGGGCGCCGCTGCGGGTCCTCCGGACGGCGGACAAGGTGGGCCGCTTCCTCGTCGGCGCCGCGCGGAAGGGCGACGTCCCGGACTTCTCCGTGCGTTTCCTGGAGCTCAACGGCGGCCCGGCCATGCTGGTCCTGTCCGGCGACAAGCCCGACTCCGTCTTCCAGCTCGACGTCGCCGACGGGCGGGTCCAAGCGGTCTACATCGTGCGCAACCCCGACAAGCTCCGGTCGCTGGCCGCCGAGTAGCCGCCGCACCCGTGGCCCCCGCAGGCCTCGCGCGAACGCCCCGTGAACGTTCCCGGCCATTGGTCTTGACCAAGTATCAGGGCCGTCCTATGGTCGCAGAGAAGTGAAACAACCTTTAAAAAACAAGGGCGCTAAAACGCTGCCGACCACGGCGATCGCGGAGGACAGGGTGGGGACCACGCAGCTGGAATCGGTGCCGGAACCGAAGTACTGGCATCTCAAGACCGTGCTCAGTGAAGCGCTCGACTCGGAATTCTCGGTGGGGGAGATCCTGCCCAACGAGCGGGACCTCGCGGCCCGCTTCGGCGTCGCCCGCGCCACGCTCCGCCAGGCCTTGGAGCAGCTCGAACTGGAAGGCAGGCTGCAGCGCCGCCGAGGTGTCGGTACGACCGTGGCGCCGCCGCGCATGGGCGTCTCCCTCGGTACGGGCCCGCACACCTGGCCCGGTGGCTCCGAGGACGCCTGGCAGCCCGTCGACTGCGTGGCGGCGGTGCCGTCGGCGGCTGTCGCCGAGGCGCTGGGCACCGGGCGTGACGAGGCCGTCCATGTCGTGCGCCGCTCCCGTGTCTCGAACGGCCGGCCGGTGGCCGCCGAACTGCTCCACATTCCGCGGTCGTCGGTGCCCGAGCTCTCCGGTATCGACGCTCCGTCCGGAGCGGCGCGCGCGCGTGCGGTGCTGCGGGAGTTGCAGCGGCTGGAGCTGGGGCGGCAGGAGAACGCGGTGGAGCTCGGCTCTGCCGGCGCCGATGATGCGAAGGAGCTGGATCGGCTGCCGGGGGCGCCCGTCCTTGTCGTCACGACTCGTTTTGTGTCCGAGGGGCGTACGGCTGCGCTTTCGGTCGCGACGTATCGCGCTGACACGTGCCGGTTGACCTTCGGTGATTCGGGTGGGGTGGAGATTCATGACGGGCCTGAGCAGCGGGCGTCCTGAACCTTTGCGCCGTGGGGGTGTGGTGAGCCGGGGGCTGCGGGTTCGTTGTGGTTGCTCGCGCCCACGCGGCGAAGCCGCATATCGACACAGTCCCGCGCCCCTAAAAAAGCGGGCCTTGTTCCACCGCGAAAAGTTGTTCCTCCACATGGTCAAGGGCCAGGCGTAGCGCGCCGGTCGCCACTGCCGCGTCTCCGAGGCGGGAGAGGGTGACCTGAGGGGGGCGGAGGCAGTAGCGGGACAGTTCCTGGCGGAGGGGGTCCAGGACGCCGTCCAGGCCCGCTGCCCAGCCGCCGATGACGACCAGTTCCGGGTCCAGGGCGAGGACGAGGGCCGCCACGTCGTGGACCAGGCGCTGGATGAAGCGGTCGACGGCCGCGCGGGCCCGCTGGTCGCCCTCGCGGGCCTGCCCGAAGACCTCGGCGACCGCCTGCTCGTCGAGCGGGTGCAGGGGTTCGTCGGTGGTGGAGAGCAGGGTCTCCGGAGTGACCTCCCGGCCCAGCAGATGCAGTGCGCCGATCTCGCCGGCCGCCCCGCCGTAGCCCCGGTGCAGCCGCCCCCGATCAGCGAACCGGCGCCCGGGCTGAGCCCCGCGAGCACGAACACCACGTCGTCCGACTCGGTGGCCGCGCCCTTCCAGTGCTCGGCGACGGCAGCCGTGTTGGCGTCGTTCTCGACCAGGACCGGGCACTTGAAGGACCGGCTCAGCCGCTCGCCCAGCCGCAGCCCCGTCCACCCCGGCAGCGCGGTGCCCAGCCGCACCGTGCCGTCCGCCTCGACGATCCCGGGCGTCGCCACGCCCACGGCCCGCAGCGAGCCCCGTGCGACACCGGCCCGCCGCAGCAGCTCGGCGACCGCCCCGCGCAGCCGCTCCAGCCGCTCGTCGGCCCCCGCCGTCTCGGCCACGTCCTTGGCCTGGGAGCCGATCACCCGGCCGTCCAGATCGGCCAGCAGCGCGGCCACTCGGTGTGGTCCGATCTCCAGCCCCAGCAGATGCCCGGCCTCCGCCCGGAACCGGAACCGCCGCGCCGGGCGCCCCTGCCGCCGGGCGGCACCCTCCTCGGCCGCCTTCTCGACGACGAGCCCGGCCTCGATGAGCCCCTCGACGACGCCCTCGACGGTCGGCCGGGACAGCCCCGTCACCCGGGTGATCTCGGTCAGTGTCGCGCAGTCCGTGGCACGCAGCGCGTGCAGCACCACCGCGGAGTTGATCCTTCGCAGCAGCGAGGGATCCCCGCCGGTCAGCCGCCCCACCGTCCGTCCTCCCAGGTCGCGCGCGTGTTGGCCGGATCGTACTCGGCGTGGCGCGCTCCGGCGAGGGTCCGGCACCGGCCCTCACCGATCAGCCCGGCGCCACGAACCCCGACTCGTACGCGGCGATCACCGCCTGGGTCCGATCCCGCGCTCCCAGCTTGGCCAGCACCGCGCTGACGTGCGACTTCACGGTCTCCGTCCCGACGACCAGCCGGGCGGCGATCTCCGCGTTGGACAACCCCCGCGCCATCAGCCGCAGCACCTCGGCCTCGCGCTCGGTGAGCTGGGCCCGCTCCATCACGGCCCGCGCCGCGCGGTTCCCGCCGTCGTCGCCGTACTCGGCGGCGAGCCGGCGCACCGAGGCAGGGAAGAGCAGCGACTCGCCCTCGGCGATCAGCCTGACCGCGTGCACGATCTCGGCCGGCCTGGCCCGCTTGAGCAGAAAACCGTCGGCCCCGGCCCGCAGCGCCTCGTACACGTACTCGTCGTTCTCGAAGGTCGTCACCACCAGGATCCGCGGCGGTTCGTCGACCGTCCGCAACAGCGCCCGGGTGGCCTCGATACCGTCCAGCAGCGGCATCCGCACATCCATGGCGACCACGTCGGGCCGCAGCTGCCGCACGAGCGGGATCACCGCCGCCCCGTCCGCGGCCTCCCCGACGACCTCGATGTCGGGCTGTGCCTCCAGCACGGCCCGCAGTCCCGCGCGTACGAGGGGTTCGTCGTCGACGAGGAGAACGGTGACCGGCATCCGGTCAGCGTAGATCAACTCAACGGCAGTTCGACATGGACCTGCCAGTCGCCTTCGTCGGGGCCGGTCCTGGCCCGTCCGCCGAGCAGGGCGGCGCGCTCCCGTATGCCGCGCAGGCCGCTGCCGCGTCCGGGGCCGGGTACCGGCGCCGCCAGCGGGTTGCGTATCTCGAGGGCGAGGGTGTCGCCGGCGGCACGGACGCGGACCCGCACCGGCACCGCACCCGCGTGCCGCAGCACATTGGTCAGAGACTCCTGGAGGATCCGGTAGCCCTCCCGGGACACCGGCCCGGGCACGGTGTCCACGGGGCCGGTCACTTCGGCGTCGACCTTCGCGCCGGAGGCGCGCGCGGACTCCAGCAGACGGTCGGCGTCCACGAGGGTCGGCCTGCCGTTCACCGGCTTCCCCGATGCGCGCAGGATCCCGAGCACGCGCTCCAGGTCCTCCAGGGCGGCCCGGCCTGCCTCCTCGATGGCGCCCAGGGCCCGGTCGGTGAAGGCGGGATCGCCCGCCGCGCGCGCGGCCCCCGCCTGCACGACGGCGACCGTCAGCGCGTGTCCGATGGAGTCGTGCAACTCGCGGGCGATACGCGTGCGTTCCAGGAGCTGTTCGGTGCGTTCCTCGAGCGCGGTGAGCCGCTCGGCGGGTGAAGGGCCGAGGAGCCGCACGGCGAGCACGGTGACGAGGTGGCCCGACCACACCACGATCACGCCGAGCAGGAGCACCGGCACGGGTGCGAGCAGGGCGTGCCACCAGGAGTGGCCCTCGACGGCTATGAACCCGTCAGTGGCGGGCCCGTGACGGAGCCCCGTCGTCAGCAGGTCGACGCCGAGGAGGGGCAACTGGACGGAGGCCTGGGCCATGATCCAGCCGAGGCACAGCCGCGCCTCCAGCCACACCACCGTCCGCCCGCGGTCGGCCCACGTGACCGACGGGGTGGTCACGATCTCCGCGCGCTCGCCGTCCTGCCCATGGCCGGTCAGCAGCAGTCTGGCCTGGAACCCCTCCACGACCCGCGTGACGGGCACGAGGCCCGCGAGCCCGAGCAGGGCCGCGGCCGTGGCCTGGGTCCACCACGCCTCCGCGATGAACAGCCACATCGACGGCCACACGATGGTCATCACCATGTGCAGCCAACGCGTGTACGTCACCGCCCGTGTGAACGGGCGCAGCATGCGGACCATTGCGTCATCGTGCCAGCCGCCACTGACGACGAACCTCCCCCGCACGGGGGAGACGATCTCCACCACCGGGGGAGGCCCGCGCCCCGGACGAAGAGTCACGCTGCTGCCATGACCAGCATCGACGTCCAGAACCTCACCAAGGAGTTCGGCACCCGGCGTGCCGTGGACGACCTCACGTTCCGCGTGCTGCCCGGCCGTGTCACCGGCTTCCTCGGTCCCAACGGCGCGGGCAAGTCCACCACCATGCGGCTGGTGCTCGGCCTCGACCGGCCCACCGCCGGTTCGGCGGCCATCGGCGGCCGTGCCTACCCGGCCCTGCGCGAACCCCTGCGCCACGTGGGCGCCCTGCTCGACGCGCACGCCGCGCACGGCTCCCGTACCGCCCGCGACCATCTCCGTGTCCTTGCGGCGAGCAACCGCATACCGGACCGGCGCGTCGACGAGGTACTGGAGGAGACCGGCCTGGCGTCGGTGGCCCGGCGCCGGGTACGGACGTACTCCCTGGGCATGCGGCAGCGACTCGGCATCGCCGCCGCCCTGCTGGGAGACCCCGAGGTGGTCATGCTCGACGAGCCGTCCAACGGTCTCGATCCCGAAGGCATCGTGTGGATCAGGCAGTTGCTGCGCCGGCTCGCGGGGGAGGGCCGCACGGTCCTCGTCTCCAGCCATCTCATGAACGAGACCGCGTCCTTCGCCGACCACCTCGTCGTCCTCGGCCGGGGCCGGCTGCTGGCCGACACCCCGATGCGGGACTTCATCCACGCACGCGTGCAGCCGTGCGTCCGGATCCGCACGAGCGATCCCGCCGCCCTGCGGAGCGCCCTGGCCCGGCACGGTCACGAGGCCGAGGAGCACGCGGACGGCCACTGGACCGTGCACCACGCACACGTGGACGACATCGGTCGCATCGCCTCCGCCGCGGGTGTACCGGTCCTGGAACTCGCGGCCGAGGAGGGCACCTTGGAGCAGGCCTACTTCGACCTCACGTCCGCCGAGACCGAGTTCACCGCACAGCCCCAGGAGGCCTGAACCATGGAACTCACACCCGTACTCCGCTCCGAATGGCTGAAGATCCGCACGCTCCGCTCGCTGCCGGGAGCCCTGCTGGCGCTCTTCGCCGCGACCACGGCGTTCTCCGCGATCGCCGGTGTCTCCGATACGTCGGACCCCGGGTTCGACCCGTTGTTCACGGCCTTGTCAGGTGTCGTACCGGGCCAGATCGCGGCCATCGCCTTCGGCGCCATGGCCGTGTCGGCGGAGTTCCACCCGGGGGCGCTCCGGCTCTCGCTGGCCGCGGTTCCCCAGCGCGGCCGGTGGTTCGCGGCCAAGGCGGCCGTCATCGCCGTACCGGCCCTGCTGGTGGGGCTGGTGGCGGCTCTCGCCGCTCTCCTCGTGGCGCGGGCGGGGCTCGGGCCGGCAGCCGACGGTCTCGGGGCCGGCGAGCAGGTGCGCGCCGTCGTGGGCTGCGGCGTCTATCTCATGCTGATGGCCCTGTTCGCCGCCGGGCTGGCCGCCCTGCTGCGCAGTGGTGTGGCCACCCTGTCGCTGTTGATCCCGTTCATCCTCGTCGTGGGGTTCGTGATCAGCGACGCGACGGGCACCGTCGCCGACTTCCTGCCCGACAAGGCGGGGCAGGTGGTCCTGAGGGAGACCTACGACGGCGCCCTCGGTCCGTGGTCGGGGCTCGCGGTGAC
Organism: Streptomyces sp. CA-179760; assembly: GCF_050937045.1. Lineage (NCBI taxonomy): Bacteria > Bacillati > Actinomycetota > Actinomycetes > Kitasatosporales > Streptomycetaceae > Streptomyces > Streptomyces sp. CA-179760. Next base: position 1,585,605 of record NZ_JBNJLZ010000001.1, on the reverse strand, counting down.
CGCCCTCTGGACGGCCGCCGTGCTGCTGGCGGGAGCGTGGAGCGTGCGCCGCCGGGACGCCTGACCGGCAAGGGGTTGATGCCGCGCCAAGTGTCAGTGGGTGCGGGTTTACTGGACCCATGAACATCGCACGGCACATCGCCCTCGTCGACGAGCTGTGCTACCGCCCCTTTCCGGCGGAGCACGGCCCGTCGGACGTCGGCACGTCAGGGCCCGGCTACCACGTCGCGGTGTTAGAGAGCGGGCCCTACGGCGATCCGGCGACCCGGGCGGTGACGGTCGACCAGTTCGAGAAGGACCGGGACGCCGTCTACGAGCTTCTCGCCTCGCGCTGGGGGGACACGCCTGCGTACAACCTGCAGACCGTCCTGCTGCGAACCGAGCACGAGGAAATACCCCGGCCGTGGGCCGACCTCGGCGCATGCGCCGGTGTGGCCTACCTCTGGGAGGTGGAGGGCTCCGGCCGCTGGGTCGCCGTCGCGGTCGCCGACCGCGACGGCGCACAGGAAGCGCACCTGCTGGCCCTGGTCACGGAGGCGGACCCGCCGTAGGGGGTCAGCTCCCGGCGGCTTCCCGCAGCCGTGCGAACTCCTCCGCCATGGTCTCGGCCGTCCAGTGCGCGTTCAGCCCGCTCGGGTTGGGCAGCACCCACACGCGCGTGTTCCCGAACGTCCGCGACTGCGGCCCGACCTGAGCCTTCCGGTCGTCGAACGCGGCGCGGTACGCGGTCACACCCACCACCGCCAGCCAGCCCGGCCGCAGCCGCTGCGCCTTCAGGGTGAGCAGCCGCCCGCCCTCCCGGTACTCCTCGGCGCTCAGCTCGTCGGCCCGGGCGGTCGGCCGCTCCACTACGTTGGTGATGCCGAGCCCGTACGACAGCAACTCCCGCTGTTCGGAAGGCTTCAGCTGCCGGGGCGTGAAGCCCGACCGGTGCATTACCGGCCAGAAGCGGTTGCCCGGGCGGGCGAAGTGATGGCCCGTCGCGGCCGTCATCAGACCGGGGTTGATCCCGCAGAACAGCACCCGCAGACCGTCCGCGACCACGTCGGGCACGACACGGTCGCGGGCGGCCTCCAGCTCCTCGGGCGTGAAGCGCGCCATGCGGCGCGTCAGAGAATCGCGCCGGGCGTGTAGCCCGCGGCCCGGGGGTGCTGCTTCACGATCTCCTCGACCCGGGCGACCACGGTGGCGACCTGGTCGCCCGCGGCACCCGTGAAGGACAGCTTGTCGGCCATCAGCGCGTCGAGCTGGGCGCGGTCGAGCGGAATGCGCGCGTCGGCGGCGAGCTTGTCGAGCAGCTCGTTGCGCTCGGCGCCCTGCTCGCGCATCGCCAGCGCGGAGGCGACGGCGTTCTCCTTGATCGCCTCGTGCGCGAGCTCCCGGCCCACGCCCGCGCGCACGGCGCCCATCAGCACCTTGGTGGTGGCGAGGAACGGCAGGTACCGGTCCAGCTCCCGGGCCACGACCGCCGGGAACGCGCCGAACTCGTCGAGCACCGTCAGGAACGTCTCCAGCAGACCGTCCAGCGCGAAGAACGCGTCCGGCAGCGCGACCCGGCGCACCACCGAGCAGGACACGTCGCCCTCGTTCCACTGGTCGCCCGCCAGCTCGCCTGTCATCGAGGCGTAGCCGCGCAGGATCACCATCAGGCCGTTGACACGCTCGCAGGAGCGGGTGTTCATCTTGTGCGGCATCGCCGAGGAGCCGACCTGGCCCGGCTTGAAGCCCTCGGTGACCAACTCGTGCCCGGCCATCAGCCGGACCGTCTTCGCCAGCGACGACGGCGCCGCCGCCAGCTGCACCAGCGTCGTGACGACCTCGTAGTCCAGGGAGCGCGGATAGACCTGGCCGACCGACGTGAACGCCTGCGAGAAGCCCAGGTGGGTGGCGATCCGCTGTTCCAGCTCCGCGAGCTTCGCGGCGTCCCCGCCCAGCAGGTCCAGCATGTCCTGCGCGGTGCCGACCGGGCCCTTGATGCCGCGCAGCGGGTAGCGGCCCAGCAGCTCCTCGACGCGGCCGTAGGCCACGAGCAGTTCGTCGGTGGCGGTCGCGAAGCGCTTGCCGAGGGTGGTGGCCTGCGCCGCGACGTTGTGCGAGCGGCCGGCCATGACCAGCTCGCCGTACTCGCCGGCCAGCTTGCCCAGACGCGCCAGGACGGCGACCGTGCGGTCGCGCATCAGCTCCAGCGAGAGCCGGACCTGCAGCTGCTCGACGTTCTCGGTGAGGTCACGGGAGGTCATGCCCTTGTGCACGTGCTCGTGCCCGGCGAGGTCGTTGAACTCCTCGATCCGCGCCTTCACGTCGTGCCGTGTGACCTTCTCGCGTTCGGCGATGGAGGCCAGGTCGACGGTGTCGAGGACACGCTCGTAGTCGGCGAGCGCCGCGTCCGGCACCTCGATCCCGAGGTCCTTCTGGGCGCGCAGCACGGCGAGCCAGAGCTGCCGCTCCAGCTTCACCTTGTGCTCGGGGGACCAGAGCGTGGCGAGCTCGGCGGAGGCGTACCGTCCGGCGAGGACGTTCGGGATGCGGGGCTTGGCGGGAGCGGAAGTCACGTGGACGGATTCTACTGGCGATTCGTGCAGGCCAGCGCACCGGCCCTTTCGTCGGAACCTACGAGAACCTACGAGAACCTGCGAGAACCTGCCTACGAGAGGCGCTCGGCGGCCTCGGCCGGCACTCCGCGTGGCACCGCTCCGGCGCACACCAGCAGGCCGGCGTCCTGCCGCGCAGCTCGGGCACCAGTACGAGCAGATCCGGCCGCTCCCGCGGGTACGCCCGGTATTCCGCCATGACCTCGGCGCGCGTGCCGTCCCGCTTCCTCGTCGGGGTGTCGCAGGCGAAGGGGTTGTACAGCGGGTGCCGGGGCACGTCCCAGCCTCCGAGGGTCCAGCGGCGGCCGACGTAGACCACGTCCGCGGGCGCGTACTCCAGCCGGGGGCCGAAGTCGTGCAGCCGGCCCTTCAGGTTGATCACCCGCGTGTCCATGAGCGCCTACAGCTCGTAGGGCAGCAGCTCCGGGCGCTTGGGCGGGAGGCCGTCGCCCGAGGAGCGGCCCGTCAGACGGCGGCCTATCCAGGGCAGCAGGTACTGCCGGGCGAACCGCACGTCCGCCGAGCGGCGCATGACCCAGCCCGGGGGCAGCGTCGTCGGCATCGGCGTGCGCCACTCGGTGTCCTCGGGCTCGTAGCCGAGCGTCTGCCACACGGCCTCGGCGACCCGGCGGTGGCCCTCGGCCGTCAGGTGCAGCCGGTCCACGTCCCACAGCCGGGGGTCACCGAGCGAGGGGGCGCCGTAGAGGTCGACGACGAGCGCGCCGTGCCGGACGGCGAGCTCGTCGACGCAGGCGAACAACTCCTCCATGCGCGGCCGGAACCGCTCCAGGACGGGACCACGGCGGCCCGGGCTGCGCATCAGCACGAGCTGCTTGCACGCCGGGGCCAGCCGCTCCACGGCCTCCTCCAGGAGGGCGCGCACCCGGCCCATGTCGCACTTGGGCCGCAGTGTGTCGTTGAGCCCGCCGACCAGGGTGATCACATCGGGCTCCATGGCCGCCGCCACGGCCACCTGCTCGTCGACGATCTGCTGGATCAGCTTGCCGCGCACCGCGAGATTGGCGTAGCGGAAGCCGGGTGTGCCGGCCGCCATCCGTGCGGCGAGCAGGTCGGCCCAGCCGCGGTAGGTACCGTCGGGCAGCAGGTCCGACATGCCCTCGGTGAAGGAGTCGCCGACCGCGACGAGGCTGCTGTGGGTGGGATTCGTGTGCATGGCGACGGAAATGATATCCCGTGCACATACCCAGCAGTCGGTCGGCCGGTGAGAGCCCCCTCACGTGCGCTGGCCGAACAGCTCCCGCAGTACGTCTTCCATGGTCACGAGGCCGGCCAGCCGCCCGTCCTCACCGAGGACCGCCGCGAGATGCGTACGGCTGCCGCGCATCGCGGTGAGGACGTCGTCCAGCGGTGTGTGCTCCCGCACGCGTGCGATGGGCCGCATGTCCCGCAGCCGGAACGGCACCTCGCGCCCGACGGCGTCCAGGGCGTCCTTCACATGCAGATAGCCGACGATCCGCCGTCCCTCGTCCACCACCGGGAAGCGGGAGAAACCGGATTCCGCCGTCAGCTGCTCCAGCTCGTCCGGGGTGACGCCCACGCTCGCGTACACCACCCTCTCCAGCGGCAGCACCACGTCGCGCACCGGGCGGCGGCCCAGTTCCAGTGCGTCGTGCAGCCGCTCCTGGGCGCGGTCGTCGATGAGGCCGGCCTCGCTGGAGTCCTTCACGATCTGCGCTATCTGGGCGTCCGAGTAGGAGGCGGCGACTTCCTCCCGGGCCTCTACGCGCAGCAGCTTCAGGAGGGTGTTGGCGAAGGCGTTGATCGTGAAGATCACCGGGCGCAGTGCCCGGGACAGCGCCACCAGGGGCGGGCCGAGCGCCAGCGCGCTGCGCACCGGCTCGGCGAGCGCGATGTTCTTCGGCACCATCTCGCCGAGCAGCATGTGCAGATACGTGGCCAGGGACAGCGCGATCACGAAGGACACCGCGTGCCCCGCGCCCTCGGGCAGGCCCACCGCGTGGAACACCGGCTCCAGCAGGTGCGCGATCGCCGGCTCGGCCACCACACCCAGCACCAGCGTGCACAGCGTGATGCCGAGCTGCGCGGCCGCCATCAGCGCCGACACGTGCTCCAGGCCCCACAGCACGCTCTTGGCGCGCCGGTCGCCCCGGTCGGCGTGGGGCTCGATCTGGCTGCGGCGCACCGAGATCAGCGCGAACTCGGCGCCGACGAAGAAGGCGTTGACGACGAGCGTCGCCAGACCGATGAGCAGTTGTACCGCGGTCACAGCTCCGCTCCTTTCTCGTCCTTCTCGTCGGGCTTCTCGTCGTCGAGCGGCGCCCGCAGCCGGACGCGCGCCGCCCGGCGGCCCGCCGCGTCCAGGACCTCCATCCGCCAGCCGGCGACCTCGAGGGTGTCACCGACGGCCGGTATCCGGCCCAGCACCGTCGCCACCAGACCGGCGAGTGTCTCGTACGGCCCCTCCGGCGCCCGCAGTCCGATCCGCTCCAGGTGGTCCACGCGCGCGGAGCCGTCGGCCGAGTACAGGGCGTGGCCGGCCTCGTCCGTGCCGGCCGCGGCGAGGTCCGGCAGCTCGTGCGGGTCGTGCTCGTCGCGTACCTCGCCGACGACCTCCTCGACGATGTCCTCCAGGGTGGCCACGCCCGCCGTGCCGCCGTACTCGTCGATCACGACGGCCATCGTGCGCTTGCCGGAGAGCCGGTCCAGGAGCCGGTCGACGGTGAGGGTCTCCGGGACCAGCAGCGGTTCGCGCATCAGCTCGGAGACGTAGATCCGGGTCCGGCGCTCGGCCGGTACCGCCAGTACGTCCTTGACGTGCGCGGTCCCGACGACCGAGTCGAGGGTGCCGCGGTAGACGGGGAACCGCGACAGCCCGGTCGCCCGGGTCGCGTTCGCCACGTCCTCCAGGGTCGCCTGCACCTCCAGGGCGACGACCTGCACCCGGGGCGTCATCACGTTCTCCGCGGTCAGGTCGGCGAGGTTCAGCGTCCGCACGAACAGCTCGGCGGTGTCGGCCTCCAGCGCGCCTTCCTTGGCCGAGTGACGGGCCAGCGCCGCCAGCTCCTGCGGCCCGCGCGCCGAGGCCAGCTCCTCGGCCGGCTCCACTCCGATCCGGCGCACCACCCGGTTCGCCGTGTTGTTGAGGTGGGTGATGAAGGGCCGGAACGCGGCGCTGAACCAGCGCTGGGCGTTGCCCACGGTCTTGGCGACGGTCAGCGGCGAGGAGATCGCCCAGTTCTTCGGCACCAGCTCGCCGACGACCATCAGGAACACCGTGGAAGCGGCCGTGCCGAGCACCAGCGCGAGGCTGTGCGACGCCGACCGCGAGACACCGGCGTCCTCCAGCGGCCCGGCGATCAGCGCGGCGATCGACGGCTCGGCGAGCATGCCGACGACCAGGTTGGTGACGGTGATGCCGAGCTGCGCCCCGGACAGCTGGAACGTCAGGCTCCGTACGGCCTTCAGCGCGCCCTGCGCGCCCCGCTCGCCGCGCTCCACCGCCCGCTCCAGCTCGGCGCGCTCCACCGTGGTGAGGGAGAACTCGGCTGCCACGAAGGCGCCGCAGGCGAGCGAGAGCAGGATCGCCGCCAGGAGGAGGAGCACTTCGGTCATCGGTTCACCCCCGTTCCATGGTTCTCCAGGACGGGGCGGAACGCGCGGTGTCGCGCACTGGGAGGCACGCCCATGGGCGGACGCTCACAACCTTTCATGCAGAACCGAGTGGCCATCCAAGGGTAAAGGATGGGCAAAGTCCTTCCGCCGGAGTGCTCAGGGCGAGTCGGCGGGGACGGGTGCGAGCCGGTAGGCCCCCTCGTGGGCGACGACGTTACCGGCGGTCGGTGGCGCGAAGTGGGTGCCCAGGAGAAGGGTGTCCGTGCCGGCGAGCGAGTCGAGCAGCCCGCGGCGCGTGGCCTCGGACTGTCCCGGGTCGATGTCGACGCAGGCGCCGACGCCCGGGTGGGCGAGCTGGACGGGGTGGTGGACGCAGTCGCCGGTGATCAGTGCCGTCCGTCCGCGACTGGTCAGTTCGACGGCGAGGTGGCCGGGGGTGTGTCCCGGGGTCGGGATCAGGCGCAGGCCCGGGACGGCTTCGACGCCCTCGGCGGGGACGTCGACGAGGTCGAGCCGTCCCGCCTCCTCCACCGGGATCACGGAGTCGCGGAACATCTGCGCGCGTGCCTCGTCCATGGCGTACCCGGCCCAGAACTCCCGCTCCACACGGGAGGTCAGATAGCGGGCGTGGGGGAAGGTGGGTACCCATGCGCCGTTCACCTCCCGGGTGTTCCAGCCGACGTGGTCGGCGTGCAGGTGGGTGAGGATCACCAAGTCCACCGAGTCCGGGGGGAAACCGGCGGCGGTGAGGCGCCGCAGGTAGTCGGTGTCGAGGTCGTGCCAGGCGGGATCGGCCCGCTGCTTGCCGTTGCCGATGCCGGTGTCCACCAGGACGCGCAGCCCGCCTGCGGTGAACGCGAAGCTGTGGCTGTCCAGGCGCAGGACGCCCTCGCCGTCCGCGAAGTGGGGGCGCAGCCAGTCCTGTCCCGCGACGACGTCCGGAGTGGCGTCGGGCAGCAGCCACGGTCCGGTGGCGGGAGGCAGCAGGACCTCGTCGATGCGGTGGACGGTGAGGTCGCCCACGGTCCAGGTGGCCATCGGTCTCTCCTAGGGATGACTAAAGCAATCTGTTTGCGTTAGTGGACTGTAGGTCCTACAGTCCACTAACGCAAACGGTTAGCCTTTGTTGCGAAAGGGAGTCCATGGCCCGCACCGAACTCACACCCCCGGAAGCGGCCCGCTGGGCCCACCGCGCCGGGCTCGTCCTGCCGGCCGACCGCCACGCCGCCGTCGCGGCCACCGCCGACCACATCCACTCCGTCGTCGCCGTCCTCCGCGAGCTGGACTTCGGCGACACCCCGCCCGCTGCCGCCTACCGTGCGGCACAGGAGGCCCACGATGCAGCCGTGTGAACTGACCCTCAGCGCCGCCGCCGACGCGATCCGGGCGCGGAAGCTGTCCCCCGTCGAGCTGGCGGACTCCGTGCTGGAGCGCGTCGAAGAGGTCGAGCCGCGGCTCGGGGCCTATGTCACCGTCATCGCCGAGCATGCCCGCCGGGCCGCGCGCCAGGCCGAGAAGGACATCGCCGCCGGCCGGCACCGCGGTCCGCTGCACGGCATCCCGATGGGCCTGAAGGACCTGATCGACGCCGCCGGAACGGCGACGTCGGCCAGCTCCCGGGTCCGGGCCGGCCATCGCGCGCACGCCGACAGCACCGTCGCCGCACGCCTGTCGGCGGCCGGAGCCGTCCTGGTCGGCAAGACCCACACCCACGAGTTCGCCTACGGGCTGACCACCCCGCAGACCAGCAACGCCTGGGACCGCGAGCGGGTCGCCGGCGGCTCCAGCGGCGGATCGGCGGTCGCCGTCGCCGCGGGCGCCGCCACCTTCGCCCTGGGTACCGACACCGGCGGATCCATCCGGGTGCCCGCCGCGCTCAACGGGGTCGTCGGCCTCAAGCCGACCTACGGCCTCGTCCCGCGCCACGGCGTCACCTCGCTGTCCTGGTCCCTGGATCACGTCGGCCCGATCACCCGCACCGTCGAGGACGCGGGCCTGGTCCTCGACGCCCTGGCCGGTCACGACCCCCGCGACCCCGCCTCCCTGGCCACACCCCCGGTGGAGCACCGGCCGGCCGAGGGCACCGACCTGACCGGACTGCGGATCGGCGTGCCGCGGACCTGGTACTTCGACCACGTCGACCCGGAGGTGGAAGCCGCCGTCCGGAGCGCGATCGACCGGCTCCAGAGCCTCGGTGCCCGGCTCGTCGGCGTCGAGATCCCCATGACCCGCTACATCCAGGCCACCCAGTGGGGGCTGATGGTGCCCGAGGCCACCGCCTACCACGAGAGCACCCTGCGCACGGTCCCCGAGCTGTACCAGGCCGACGTCCGCATCCTCCTGGAGGCCGGCGAACTGATGCCCGCCGGGGACTACTTGCGGGCCCAGCGCTCCCGCACCCTCATGCGGCAGGAGTGGGCGAGCATGCTGCGCGAGGTCGACCTGATCGCCGCCCCCACCCTCCCCGCGACCGCGGTCCGGGCCGGCCAGGAGACGATCACCTGGTCCGACGGCACCGTCGAGGGTGTCTCGGACGCCTATGTGCGGCTCTCCGCCCCCGCCAACATCACCGGCGTGCCGTCCCTGTCCGTACCGGTCGGCCACGACACCGAGGGCCTGCCGATCGGCATGCAGCTCCTCGGCCGGCCGCTGGGGGAGCGGCAGCTCCTGCGGGTCGGCCACGCCTACGAACAGACCCGGCCCGCCCGCGAGCTCGCGTCGGCGGCCTGAATGAGCACCACCCCAGACGCAAAGGGTTCGCTTTAAGGTGGGGGCCGTGAGCAGACAGATGGTGCGCCCCGGCGGCCGCAGCGCCCGGGTCCAGGCATCGGTGCACGCCGCCGTGCGCGAACTCGCCGCGGAGATGGGCCGGGATGCCCTGACGGTGCCGCTGGTCGCCCAGCGCGCGGGCGTGACACCGTCGACGATCTACCGCCGCTGGGGCGACCTCCAGGAACTGCTGTCGGACGTGGCGGTCGAGCGGCTGCGGCCCGACACCACGCCCGGCGACCACGGTGCCCTGCCGGCCGACCTGACGGCCTGGGTCGAGCAGTTCCTGGACGAGATGGCCTCACCCGCCGGCCGCGCCTATATCCGCGACGCCCTGCTCGGCGACCCGGACGGCGGCAACGCCGGCCAGTGTTCGGCCTACGCCGCCGAGCAGATCGGCCTCGTCCTCACCCGCGCGGCCGGGCGCGGGGAGCGGACACCCGACGTCGAGACCGTGATCGACCAGGTCGTCGCGCCCATCATGTACCGCATCCTCTTCCGCCCGGACGGCCTCGACGCCGCCTACGCCCGGCGGCTCGTGGCCGGGGTTCTCGCGGCGGCAGGAGACACTCCCTAGCCGATGAGGGGCTTGACCCAGCGCCGCCAGTGGTCCTCGCGGTGGTAGCCGGCCGCGGCCCAGGTGTGGTGGGCCTGTTCGTTGACTTCCAGGACCATGGCGTCGACGCGTCGCCCGCCCAGGGCCGCGAAGCGCTGTTCGGCGGCTTCGAGCAGGGCGGTGGCGATGCCTTGCCGACGGTGACCGGGGTGTACGGCCAGCCGGTAGGCGGAGCAGCGCCATCCGTCGAAGCCGGCTATGACGGTGCCTGTGAGGCGACCGTCGCGCTCGGCGAGGATCAGGGCCTCGGGATCCCGCGTGATGAGGCGGGCCACTCCGTCGTGGTCGTCGCTGATGCTGGTGCCTTCCGCGGCTTCGCGCCAGAACCGCAGCACGGTGTCGATGTCCGAGAGGGCCGCGCAGCGGATGTGAAGATCGCTCATGGGGCGAGCCAAGCAGACGGCCGGCCTGTCTGGCGAACCGGTTTCCGTACCGGGGAACCGCATGTTGGTTAGGGTGACAGCCGGAGACCGACGGCGCTCGCGCGGGCCGGGTCGGACACGACGGGGGGCTCGTTCGTGGGGAGTTGGCGCCCAGAGGTCATGGCTGCCCACCGGTCGGCGCCCGCGGTGCTGCCCCCGGCACCGCGCGGGTGGCTCGGGCTGATCGCGGTCCTCGCCGCGCTGGTGGTCGCGGCGCTCGGGGTCCTGTACGCCGGGCACGGCGAACCCGGCACGGTGGACGGGTGGATCCAGCCGGCGGTGGACGGTGTGCGGCCGCCGTGGCGCTACCTCGCTCTGGCCACGGACTTCCTGGGGGAGCCCCTGGGAGCGGCGGCGCTGGTCGTGGCCTCCGCGACGGGCTGCCTGCTGCTTCGGCATCCGCGCGCGGCGGTGCTCGTCGTCGCCGGCGCCGGTCTGACCGTGGGGACGACGAAGCTGCTCAAGCCCCTGGTGGGACGCACCATTCACGGCGCCGACAACCTGTCCTACCCGAGCGGGCACACCGCCTTCCTCACCGCGCTCGCCCTCGCGGTGGCGCTGCTCGCGACCGGCCGGCTCGGCCTCGGCAGGACGGCCGGCACGGTGCTCGTGCTCGGCTCGGGGCTCGTCGCCGGTGCCGCCATGGGCTGGGCGCAGGTGGCCCTCGGCGCCCACTACCCGACCGACGTACTCGGCGGCCTGTGCACCGCGCTTTCCGTGGTGCCGGCGACCGCGTGGCTGGTCGACCGGGTGGCCGGCGCCGGTCGCCGGGACCGTCTTTGACCGCGCGTCAGGTTCAAACCGAGCGGCGGAACACCGGCTTCACCGGCCGCCCGGCCAGCCATGGGGCGGGGTCCCCGGCGTCCAGTGCCTTCCGGTACACCGCGCATGCCTGGGCCACCACGTCGACGGTGCGATCGATGTCGGCGTCGTCGAGCGCGCTGCTCACCACGAACGACGGGGCCAGCACCCCGCCCGCGAGGAGCCGCCGCAGGAACAACGTGCGGTACTCCTGCGACGGCTGCCCGACCTCGTCGAGGGTGGCGAAGACCAGGTTGCTGGCCCGGCCCCGGACGACGACGTGGTCACTGACACCCATGCTTGCCGCGGCGTCGCGGACACCGGCGGCCAGCCGCTCGCCGAGGGAGTGCAGTCGCGCGGTGACGCCCTCCTCGACATAGGTGGTCTGCACGGCCATCGCGGCGGCCAGCGAGTGCGTTTCCGCACCGTGTGTGGTGGACAGCAGGAACACCCGGTCGCCGGAGTGCCGCAGCCCGCCCCGCTCCATCAGCTCGCGCCGCCCGGCCAGCGCGGAAACGGCGAACCCGTTGCCCAGCGCCTTGCCGAACGTGGAGAGGTCGGGGACGACGCCGTACAGGCCCTGGGCGCCCGCCTCGGACCAGCGCAAGCCGGTGATCATCTCGTCGAAGATCAGGACGCAGCCGTGCCGGTCGGCCAGCTCGCGCAGTCCGGCGAGGTAGCCGGGCGGCGGCTCGGCGTGGGTGGCGGGTTCGAGGATCAGGCAGGCGACCTCGTCCCGGTACCGGCTGAGCAGTTCTTCCGTGGCCTCCAGGTCCCCGTAAGGGAACGCCACGGTGAGGTCGGTGGTCGCCGCGGGAATGCCCGCGGCCATCGGCGTGGTGCCGATGAACCAGTCGTCGACGGAGAAGAACGGATGGTCGGCGCAGAGGGCCACCCGGGCACGACCGGTGGCGGCGCGGGCGAGGCGCACCGCGGCGGTGGTGGCGTCGGAGCCGTTCTTCGCGAACTTCACCATTTCGGCCGTCGGCACCGTGGCCAGGAAGCGTTCCGCGGCCTCGACCTCCACGATGGACGGCCGCACGAAGTTGCTGCCCCGGTCGATCTCCCGCCGCACCGCCTCGGTCACGCGTGGGTGGGCGTGGCCGAGGCTGACCGACCGCAGGCCGGACCCGTACTCGATGTAGCGGTTGCCGTCGACGTCCCACACGTGGGCGCCGCGGCCGTGACTGATGACCGGGGCCAGGTTCTCGGGGTACTGGTCGTCGCCCTTGGCGTAGGTGTGCGCGCCCCGGGGACCATGGCGTGCAGCCGCTCGTTCGCCAGCCGCGACCGGGGGAGGAGGAACTCTTCGGTGTCCACGCGAACTTCACCCTTCTTCCTGCTTCAGGACCTCGGCGAGGCTCGGTGCCTCCCGGTCCCGCTGGGACATCGAGGTGGCCGGCAGCGGCCAGGGTATGGCGAGTTCCGGGTCGTCGAAGGCGATCGTCACGTCCTCGGCCGGATCGTGCGGGCGGTCGATCCGGTACGAGGTGTCGGCGGTCTCGGTCAGCGCCTGGAAGCCGTGCGCGCATCCCGCCGGGATGTACAGGGTCACCTGCGTCTCGCCGGACAGGTCGAAGGAGGCCACGTTGCGGTAGGTCGGGGAGTCGGGCCGCAGGTCGACGACGACGTCGAAGATCCTCCCGTACGAGCACCGCACGAGCTTGGCCTCGCCGGCGCCGGAGCGCAGGTGCAGACCGCGCAGCACGCCCCGGACCGAGCGGGACACGCTGTCCTGGATGAAGGCGTCCGGGTCGAGTCCCACCGAGCGGACCACGTCGGCGTCGAAGGTGCGGCAGAAAAAGCCGCGTTCGTCGGCGTACGGGGTCGGCTCGAACAGGTACGCGCCGGCGATCTCCGGGACTGGGGTCGCTCTCATGAAGTCTCCTGCCGGGCGTGGGCGGCTGCCGGGGACAAGACCGCGGTCAGGGCGGTGAATTGGTGCTCGAGCTGCCGGGCGATGATCCGGTTCCGCTCGGCGAGGGTCCGGCGCAGTTCCGCCGAGCGCTTCTCCAACTCCCGGAACTGGTCGAGCAGCCGGTCGGCGTCGACCTCGCGGGCCGGGTGGCAGTACGCGGCGAGGCCCATCCGGTCCATGAGCGCGTCGCTCTTCGCCGCGTAGCTGAGTGCGAGCGTCGGCGTGCCGGACTTCAGCGCGCAGATCAGATTGTGGTACCGGGTCGCCACCACGGTGTCGGCGGCCGCCGTCTCCTTCGTCAGGTCCGCCAGCGAGGCCGCCTCGGCGGCGGTGACCAGCGGCGAGTCCACCGCGTCGAGGATCGCGGAGACCACCGGCGCGTCGCACGCGTCGCCGGTGAGCAGCCGGACCGTCCTGCCGTCCTCGACCAGCGCGCGGACGAAGCGGGTCGTCCCGTCGAGGTAGCGCCGGTGGATCTCCTCGGCCCGGGCGCGGTCGTCGTTGCCGCCGTGGAAGTCCATGACGCCGACGCAGACCAGGCCCGGCGGGCCCGACGGCCCGCTCGCCGGCGGCGGCAGGGCGAAGGCGAGGTCCGGGTAGACCTCGTCGCGCGCGGTGTCCACGCCCATCTCCCGCATCGCGTCACGGGACGGGGCGTCCCGGTACGACCGGTACGCGGCCAGCCGCGCCGACCAGCGCACCAGGGCCCGGGTCGGACGATCGCCGATCGGGGCGGCGCCGACGCCGACCAGCGCGACCCGGGTGCCGAGCAGCCGGCCGGTCGCGCAGAGCAGGAACAGGGAGTAAGGAAAGCCCCAGGGCCGCAGCGGCAGCGTGGCCTCCAGGACACCCATGCCCGGCACGATCACCACGTCGTGCCGGCGTACCCAGGCGGCGGTGCGGACCACGTCGACGAGCTTGCCCAGCCCCTTCCCCGCGATCGAGCCCGCACGGGACGCGGTCCGGTACTCCCCGCGGTACCAGTGCAGCCGCGTCGCGGGGACCCCGTACCGAGCCGTGACGACCTCGGGCCCGCCGCAGAGCGCGTCCACAACCGCCTTCGGATGCTCGGCGCGGAGGTACCCGAGTACGGCTTCCAGCGACCCGTCGTTGCCGAGGTTGCCTGAGCCGAGCAGGCCGAACACCCCGACACGTACGGGAGTTCTCATGTCCGCCGCCCCTCGCGCCCCGCGACGAGGTCGTCGACGGAGACGGTGAGCCCGGCCGGGCCGACCGGGGCGCGGTCCTCGACCCGCTCACCGGCGCCCGGCCGCACCCGGCTGGTCGTCCACGCGGCCAGGTGGCGGTAACAGGCGCGCCGGTCGGCCGCGGAGAGCGGCGCCCGCTGAATCGCCGAGACGAAGCCCAGGACGTACTCGGCCAGCAGCCGGGGCGTCGGGTGCAGCGGGCCCGCCCGGCGCGGGTCCAGGTTGACGCACCGGGAACGCTTGGAAGGGTTCGCCCGCTCGGCGCGGGTGGGGTGGTCGCGGCGGAAGTACAGCAGCTCCGGCACCTGATGGAAGGGCCCCTGCAGGACGATCTGGGCGACGAACGTCCGGTCCGCGTGGTGATAGCTGTCGTGGGGTTTCACCCGGCGCAGCATGTCGGCACGCATCACCCCGTAGAAGTCGTCACCGCCGGGCTCGAACAGGAAGCTGCGGAAGCGCTCCGGCGCGTGCGGGGAGGCGGTGGCGAGCCCGTACTCGTACGGGACCTTCACCTGCCCCTCGCCGTCGATGACCGCCTGGTCGGAGTGCGCGAGGACCACGTCCGGCCGCGCGTCCAGCGCCTCCACACAGCGCCGCAGCAGGTCCCGGGCGTAGAGGTCGTCGTGCGAGGCCCACTTGAACAACTCGCCGCGGCACTCGGTGAACACGTAGTTGTGGTTCGGCGCGGCCCCGATGTTCCGGCGCAGCCGGAGGTAGCGGACGCGTGAGTCCTGCGCGGCGTACTTGCGGCAGATGTCCTCGGTCCCGTCGGTCGAGGCGTTGTCGGAGACGACCAGCTCGAAGTCCTCGTAGGTCTGGCCGAGCAAAGCGTCGAGCGATTCGGCGAGGTACTGCTCGCCGTTGTACACGGGCAGGCCGATGCTCAGCCGGGGATGGGCGGTCATGACGTCCTCACTTCCGGGATGGGATGGTGCTGGTGCTCGCGGAGGGCGGACCGCAGATGCAGCCACCACATGGCCGACGCGCAGACGGTCGCGGCGGCGACGCCCCAGGCCGAGCCGACCGTGCCGCCCAGGACCGCGCCGCCGAGCCCGCCGGCGACGTAGCAGGCGGAGGCGAACAGCTGGCAGCGCAGGCTGCGCCGGGCCGCGGCGAGCGCACGCAGCCCGGCGGCAGCGCCGGTGCCGAGGCCGGCGCCCGCGACGCCGAGGGTGACCGGCACGATGAGCTCCGCGGCGGAGTGCCAGACGCCGCCGAGCACGAACTCGCCGAGCCGGTCCGGCATCAGGAGCAGTGCCCCGCCCCAGAGCAGCGCGGCGGCGGCCTGCCCGCCCCCCAGCAGGAGGCAGAACCTGCCGAGTCGGTGGGGGGCCCGTCGCAGCACCCGTGCCGCCTCCGAGACGGTGACCAGCGAAAGCCCCATCAGCACGGCGAGGAACGGGCCGAGCAGGAGCTCGGCGCCCCGGACCGCGCCCACCGCGCCGACCCCCACGATCGCGCCCAGCCCGTACGCACGCAGCTGGCTCGCGCCGCTGAGGCTGACGTTCTCGACCAGGTACCGGTAGCCGAGGTCGCGTTGCTCGCGAAGCCACGCGCGTGCGCGCGTCACCCGGGGCAGGATGCCGCACTGCACGTATCCGTACCCCGCGGCCACCGTGGCGGAAGCTCCCCAGGCGAGCACGAAGGCGGCCACGCTGCCCGCGCGGGCCGCCACGACCAGGGCGGGGACGAGCGCGACGCCCCACACGAGGTCGTTGACGAACGCCTTCCGTCCGGTGCCCGCGGCGAAGAACGCGTACCGCCAGGCGTCCTGGAGCAGCAGCCCCGGCAACATGACGCCGAGACAGGCGAACGCGGGCCCCACGCTGCCACCGGCAGCGAGTCCGACCGCCAGACACGCCGCACCGATGGCGGCACCGACGCCGAGCGCGGTGCCCGACGACCGGGCCACCGCCCCGCGCCAGGACGCGTCCGGCACTCCGCTGAAGCGGACCACGAGCGGATCGGTGGCGAGGCCGCGCGAGACGTTGAGCACCACGCCGTACGTCACCCAGGCGAGGCTGAACACGCCGAACGCGCTCACCCCCAGCGAGCGCGCCACGTAGATGCCCACCGCGAAGTTGCTGATGCTGGAGGCCGCCTGGTCGGCCAGTCCCCAGGACAGCCGGCCGACGAAGGCCCGCCGCCCGGATCCGGCGGGTGCCGTCGGCGCTGTCCCGGGATTCTCCTCCTCGGTGGTCATCGGCGTCATGCCTTGATCAGCCCGGCGCCGTGCAGGGCATCGGCCGCGGCGGCGACGGTGTCGAACGGCAGCCCGGACCGCTCGGCGACGTCCAGCAGACCGTGCTCGCCGTCGGAGAGGCTGAGCACCCAGAGCATGGCCATCTGGGCCTGCTTCGCGTCGCTGCGGCCGCCGAGCGAGTCGTACAGACCGCGCCTGCCGAGCTGTGGTTCGCCGTGGGGGCTGAGGTTGACGTACCGCCGGTTGCGGTCCAGCACGGAGAACGCCTCGCGGCAGACGGCGAGGGTGTCCGCCATCGCCTCAGGGGAGACGAAGTCCGGGTCGTCCGCCGAGGTGTGGTACTCGGGGTATCCGGCGTACGGGGTCCGGCTGAGCGAGCCCACGCCGAGATCGAACCCGGGCGAGCAGTACTGCCGCTCGTCGTAGCCGTACGG
Organism: Streptomyces sp. CA-179760; assembly: GCF_050937045.1. NCBI lineage: Bacteria > Bacillati > Actinomycetota > Actinomycetes > Kitasatosporales > Streptomycetaceae > Streptomyces > Streptomyces sp. CA-179760. Next base: position 1,569,049 of record NZ_JBNJLZ010000001.1, on the reverse strand, counting down.
AGTGAACTCGGTGATGCCGTGCGGGCGTTCTGAGACGGCCAGCACATGCGCCATCACCCGGTCGATCTCCGCGTCGCCGCGCCTGCTCTGCTTGTACGTCAGTTGCCCCGGGTCCCCGGCGCAGGCCAGTACGAGGCCGTGCTTGACCCGGTCGATCCGCTCCGCGTTGCGGGCCAGCCAGGTGATCGCCCCGATGGTGCCGGGCGCGAAGACGAACCGGTAGGTGTGGTACGGCTTCTCCTCCGCCAGCGCCCGGGCCAGGAACGTCGCCACCGCGATGCCGGCCAGGTTGTCGTTGGCCAGCGACGGGTGGCAGACGTGGCAGGAGACGATCACCTCGTCGGCGACCTGCCCGGGCACCACGTGCTCGGCGTAGGTGAGGTGGCCGTCCGCGAGGGTGGAGTCGACGCAGACCTCGTAGTCGCCGTCCGGCAGCGCGTCCAGGGTCTCCTGGGCCAGACAGAACCCCCATTCCGGCTTGTAGTAGCTGGTGCGGTACGGCACCCAACCGGGATGGTCAGGCAGGGTGTGCAGGTGTTCGCGCAGCTCGGACAGCGGCATGGTCCGAGACACCGGCACGCTGTAGCCGAGCACGTGCAGACTGGACGCGGCGAAGTCGACGACCCGGTTGCCGGAGGCGTCGGCGATGTACGCGTCCCGGATGTTCCACTCCCGCGGCACCGTCCAGTCGAGCACCTGCGTCCCGGTCGGCACCTCGTGCACCCGCAGCGGGACGTACTCGCCGACGATCTCCAGGGTGGCGCGCACCCCGTCGCCGGTGATGCTCCGGCAGAGCGGGTAGAGCCGCTCCACCAGGGCGTGCATCTCCTCGCCGGCAGCGGTCATCGGCGCCACCGCAGGGTGGCGTCCACGGCACCGGCGTCGGACGCCGCGCGCAGCACGGCGAGCCGGGTGAACCGCCGGTCGAAGTCCTCCTTCGTGAGGCCGTGTTCGCGGTAGGCGTCGGCGAGCTCGAGCGCGCCCCGCTTCACCGTCCACTCGCAGTCGAAGCCGGGGACAGCGGAGCGGAACCGGGAGAAGTCCACCCGGTACGACCGCGGATCGGCGCCGTTCTCCCCGGTGATCACCACCTTCGAGCCGGACACCGCCTCGGCGACCTGCTCGGCGATCTCGGCGACCGTGACGTTGTTGGTCTCGCTGCCGATGTTGAACGCCCGGTCGTGCACCGCCTCCCGCGGCGCGGTCAGCGCGGCCGTGAAGGCACGGGCGATGTCGGCGGCGTGCACCAGCGGCCGCCAGGGCGTGCCGTCGGAGAGCACGAGCACCTCACCGGACAGCAGCGCGTGGCCCACCAGGTTGTTCAGCACGATGTCGGCGCGCAGCCTGGGGGAGTAGCCGAAGGCGGTGGCGTTGCGCATGAACACCGGGGTGAAGTCGCCGTCGGCCAGCGCGTGCAGGTCGTCCTCCACCCGCACCTTGGACTCTGCGTACGGCGTCACCGGGCGCAGCGGGGCCTCCTCGCCCACCAGGTCGTCACCGCCTGCCGCGCCGTAGACCGAGCAGGTGGACGCGTACAGGAAGCGCCGCACCCCGGCGTCGCGGGCCAGCCGGGCCAGCCTTACGGAGGCGTGGTGGTTGATGTCGTAGGTGAGCTCCGGCGCCAGCGATCCCAGCGGGTCGTTGGACAGCGCGGCGAGGTGGATCACGGCGTCCACCCCGGCCACGTGGTCGGCCGTGACGTCGCGCAGGTCGACGCGGTGCCCCGACGGGTCCGTGGGCGACGGGCCCAGCACGCAGTCGGCGAACAGGCCGGCGTCAAGCCCGACGACCTCGTGCCCGGCGGCGGTGAGGACCGGGGCCATCACGGTGCCCAGGTAGCCCTGATGTCCGGTCAGCAGTACGCGCATATGGTTCATCCCCCCAGATGGAGCGTGAGTTTGGTGACGTCGAACGCCTCGGCGTAGCGCTCGTGGCATTCGATGCCGCGGATCCGCGCGAGACCGAGGAAGGCCTCCCGGTCGTACCAGGGCCGGTGCCGCTGCGAGGGGTAGTGTTCCTGCAGCAGCCGCACCTTCCGTTCGGCGGTCTCCGGGGACAGCGGCTGGTACGCCGTGGGGCGGCCGAGGTCGCCGTCCCACTTGACGATCTCGTAGCCCAGTACGAGGTGGTCGCGGAACGCGGTGGGCAGCAACCGCGCCAGGCCGCGGTGGTCCTGGTGCGCGTCCTCGGTACGCGGGGCGAGGATCAGGTCCGGCTCGGTCCGCTCGCGCAGCTCCTCGACCGCGGCCTTGGCCTCCTCCCAGTGCGCGGGCAGCCGGCCGTCCGGCAGCTTGAGCACGGTCAGCCGCAGGTCGGCGCCAGGGCAGAAGGCGGCGAGCGCGGCCCGCTCCTCCTGCTCCCGCTCGCCGCCCCCGCCCGAGAGCACCAGCGCGTCGACGCGGACACCCGGCCGCGCGAGGCACAGCGTCAGCAGCGTGCCGCCGGCGCCGATGGCGATGTCGTCGCAGTGCGCGCCCACCGCGACGATCCGGTCCAGGGGCCCTGCCCCGAGCCGGATCACGCCCCGGCTCCGACGCTGTCCCGCTCCCACACGGCCCACGGGCGGTCGCCGCGGGCATACGCCTCGTCGAGCGCGGCCCGTTCCTTCACGGTGTCGGTCGGCTTCCAGAAGCCGCGGTGCTGATGCGCCACCAGCCGCCCCTGTTTGGCCAGCCGGGCGCATCCGTCCGCGACCAGGTCCCCGTTCTCCGGGATGTGGTCGAAGACCTCCTGACGGAGCACGAAGTAGCCGCCGTTCTCCCACAGCGGCATGTCGCTCACCGCGGTGATGCCTCCCACCAGGCCGTCCTCGCCCAGGTCCACACAGTGGAACGAGGACTGCGGCGGCACCACCATCATCGACGCACCGGCGTCACGCCGGGCGAACCGGTCGATCATCTGCGGCAGCGGGGCATCGGTGAGCACGTCGGCGTAGTTGGCGAGGAACATCTCGTCGCCGTCGAGGTGGTGCCGCACCCGGCGCAGCCGCTCCCCGATCGGCGACTCGATGCCGGTCTGGGCGAACGTGATCGTCCAGTCGGCGATGTCGGTGGACAGCAGCTCGGTGCGCCCGTCCCGCAGCACGAAGTCGTTGGAGGTCGTCTCCTCGTAGTTGAGGAAGAAGTCCTTGATGTGATGGGCCCCGTACCCGAGGCACAGGATGAACTCCTTGTGCCCGAAGTGGGCGTAGTAGCGCATGACGTGCCAGATCAGCGGCCTGGGGCCGACCATCGCCATCGGCTTGGGCACGTCGTCCGCGGCACCGCTCCGCATCCGCATCCCGTAACCGCCGCAGAACAGAACGACCTTCATGCCTTGACCTCGACAATGCTCGGTTCGACGATGCTCAGTTCCGGGATGGGGAAGACCAGCCGGCCGCCCCAGTCGTGCACGAAGGACAGCTGCTCGACCAGCTCGGCCCGCAGGTTCCAGGGGAGGACGAGCACGTAGTCCGGCTTGTCGGCGGCTATCCGCTCGGGCGGCAGGATCGGGATGCGGGTGCCGGGGGTGAACCTGCCGTGCTTGTACGGGTTCCGGTCGACCGTGTACGCGAGCAGGTCGGGCCGGATGCCGCAGTGGTTGAGCAGGGTGTTGCCCTTGCCCGGGGCGCCGTAGCCGACGACCGTCTCGCCGCGCTCGGCCGCGTCGATGAGGAACCGCAGCAGGTCCCGGCGCACCTTGGCCACCCGGGCGGAGAACTCGCTGTACCCGGACAGCTCCTGCAGCCCGGCGGCCTTCTCCCGGGCCAGCACATCGGCTACCCGCCGGGTTGGCTCACCGGCCACCTCGGCGGGCCGGGCCCACAGCCGGATCGAGCCGCCATGGGTGGGCAGCAACTCGACGTCCACGAGCGTGAGTCCGCCGCCGGCGAGGGCGCGGATCGCGGAGGCGACCGTGTAGTACTGGAAGTGCTCGTGGTAGATCGTGTCGTACTGGTTCTCCTCGATCAGGGTCAGCAGGTGCTGCACCTCGATGGAGACCCAGCCGTCGTCGGCGACCAGGGCGCGCAGCCCCTGGGTGAACCCGACCACGTCGGGGATGTGCGCGTACACGTTGTTCGCCACGACCAGGTCCGCCGGGCCGTGCTCGGCGCGGACGGCCGAGCCGGTGTCCGGGCTCAGGAACTCCGAGAGCGTGGGCACACCCGCGTCCCGCGCCGCGGCGCCGACGTTCACCGACGGCTCGATGCCCAGGCAGCGGATCCCCCGGTCCACCACGTGCTTCAGCAAGTACCCGTCGTTGCTCGCGACCTCGACCACGAAGGCCTCGGAGACGTCGGGGCCGTCGGTGCCGAGACCCACCCGCCGTACGGCGTCGGCGACGAACGTGCGCGCGTGCTCCACCCAGGACGTCGAGTACGAGGAGAAGTACGCGTACTCCTTGAACGTCTCCTCCGGCGTGATCAGCGGCGGGATCTGCGCGAGCCAGCAGTCGGTGCAGACCCGCAGGTGCAGCGGGTACGCCGGTTCCGGCTGGTCCAGTCGGTCCGCGGCGAGAAAGCTCTCGCAGGGCGGTGTCGCCCCGAGATCGACGACGCTCGACAGCGCCGCCGAGCCGCAGAGTCTGCATCGTGTCATTTACTGCCCCCCATTGATTCGGTCCCCCTTGATTCCGTCCGACCCGCGATCGCGGAGCGGTACCCCTCCACCAGGCGCTCCAGCCCGACGGCCGGGCTGAAGCCCTGCTCGTACCGCCGCCGGGCCGCCCGGCCCATCTCCTGATTGCGGGCTTGCCCTGCCGTGATCCGGCGCAGGCTCTCCGCGAGCGAGGCGGTGTCGCCCGGCCGGTGCAGCAGCCCGGTCACCCCGTCCTCGACGAGTTCGACGAAGGCGCCGTGACCGGCGGCGACGACCGGGACCCCCGCGGCCATCGCCTCGACGACGACCAGGCCGAATGCCTCCAGCCACGTCGAGGGAGCCACCACGGCGACGGCACCCGCGATGGCCCTCTGGCACTCCGCCGTGTCGTACAGGCCGACGTACCGCACGTCGTCCCGGCCCGCCGCCCAGGCGGTCACCTCCGGCTCCAGCGGCCCCGAGCCGGCGATCACCAGCGGCACGCCCACACCGCCGCTCGCCGCGACCTCGTCCCACGCGGCCATGAGCAGCCGCACGCCCTTGGCCTCCGCGAGCCGGCCGAGACAGAGCAGATGCTCGCCGGCGCCCTCGCGGCAGGTGCCCGGTTCGGGCACGAAGTTGTGCTTCACCGCCAGCCGCTCGGGCGGCATGCCGGCCCGCACCAGGACGTCGCGTTGCGCCGCGGAGATGCAGAAGAACCGCTCCACGCCGGACCACCACCGCCGCCGGTTGACCGACAGGCTGACCGCGAGCGGCACCGTCGCCAGCCGCGAGTTCCGGTAGCAGCCGTGCCGGACGGCGGGCAGCGGCGTCGACCCGACGCACGCCGTGCACGGCCGGCCGTCCCGTTGCAGCGTGCCCGGCGGACAGACCTGGGTGTAGTTGTGCAGCGTGGCGACGGCGGGCACGCCGGCGTCGGCGCAGGCGGCCAGCACCGCGGGCGACAGCAGCGGGAAGACGTTGTGGATGTGCACCACGTCCGGCCGCTCGGTGCGGAGCCGGGCGGCGAGCTCCGAGCGGACCTTGGGGTTCCACGGCACCAGCAGCGGTATCGCGGCCTTGCCCGGCAGGGAGCGGGCGGCGATGTCGTCGCTGCGCCGCTCGAACACCCCGACCCGGTGGCCGGCTCCCCGCAGCAGCGCCACCTCCTGGTCGACGACCTTGTTCTCCCCGCTCGGCTGCGCCGAGGCGTAGCGGTTGTGCAGTACGAGCACATGAAGGCCGTGCATGCTCAGGTCACCTCCGATGTCCGGGCCCATCGCGGGACACGTCGTTCGGGGACTTCGGGCGTCGAGAGGGCAGGGGCCTCGGCAGGTGCCGCCAGCAGCGAGGCCGCCACCGCCAGATGCAGCAGATACGGCGAGGCGTCGCCCAGCCCGGCCTCGGTGTACGACGCGATCGCGCAGTAGCTGATCAGGAAGATCGCGCAGGCCCTCTGCAGCGACGGAGGCCGCAGCAACGCGACGCCGCCCAGCACGACGATGACCGCCGCCACCAGGACGACGCCGGTCAGGCCCTGCTCGTGGTAGACGGCCAGCCAGCTGTTGTCGATCGGCAGCCCGCCGAACGACTTGTCGCCCAGGCCCGCGCCGAACAGCTGCTCCGAGGTCGTCCGGGGCGCCGCCAGCAGGGCGTTCCAGACCTTGGCCCGGCCGGTGAGGCTGGTGAAGTTCTCCTGGCTCTGCCCGCGCAGGAACCACGCCTGCAGCGCGGAGCTGAACCCCACCGCGGCCACGGCGGCGCACACCACCGCCCAGGCGAAGAACCGGCGGGCGGCGGCGCTGGTCAGGACCAGCGAGCCGATCGCCAGCGCCAGCCCGGTGAACAGGCCGAGCGTGGCCGTCCGGGTATGGGTCAGGGCGAGCAGGACGAGGGCCGGCACGATGACGAGCGCCGCACTGCCCCTGTCGGTCCGGCGGCCCAGCACGAGCAGCACGGTGAGCCCGATGATCACCGCGGCGTACTGTCCGATCTGCGGCGGGGTGAGCGGCCACAACGCGCCGACCAGCCGCCCGCCGTAGAGCTCGGGCATGGCGGCGCCCGGTGAGATGACCAGGCCGGCGGCCACCGACCCGAGGACCGCGAAGTACATCCGGATGTGGTGCCGGACGAACGTCAGGCCGCCGTCCCACCAGCGGCTGAGCAGCCACAGCGTGGTGACGAAGAGGGCCAGCCGGGCGCAGCGGAACAGCGCGCCGAACCCGGACTCCAGGCTCGCGCTGGAGATCACGCTCACCACCAGCAGCAGGGTGAGCAGGAACACGAAGGCACTGGCCCGGATACGCAGCCGGACATTGACGGCGAGCGCCAGCGCGAACGCGGCGACCAGCGCGCCCATGGTGACCATCTGGATGAGCGAGCGCGGCAGCGGGACGATGGTCTTCGCCCCGGCCGAGCCGAGCGTGTTGAGGACCAGCAGCCCCCAGGCCGTACCGACGATCTTCGGCATTTGGGACGTGGCCATCTCAATCACCGTCCCGCGCGCGGAAGGTGCTGCCCGCGTCCTGCCGGTACGGCGTGTTCCGCCACTGCCCGAAGTCGAGCACCCGGCTCGGGTCGTGGGCGACGAACTTCCACGGCCCGACGTAGACGTTGTCGTGCCAGCGGTTGTGCTGCTCGCGGGTGATCGCCTCCGCCACCCGCTCGCCCTGGTAGGGCGACCAGTCCGGATAGGTGCCGTAGTTGGCCAGCACTGCCATGCGGTCGCACTTCACCGTGCACCCGACGACGGACGTGTCCAGCACGAAGCGGTTGTGGTGGATGTCCACCCGCTGGGTCTTCCACCGGCAGTCGGCGTAGAGCGGTGCCCTGGCGATCCCCGGCCGCGCGCAGCGGTCGGTGTCCTTCACCAGCAGCGTGCAGTCACCGGACGAGGTGTTGGCCGGGCTGTTGCAGAACCGGTCTGCGTTCTCCCACAGGGTGATCCCGGACCAGTTGTTCTCCAGCACGTTCCGGTAGATCTCGATCTTGTCCGTGCGGGCTCGGATCCGGGGTTCGCCGCCGGACTCGGACAGGTAGACGGTCGCGAACGGGAAGGTGTCGCCGCGGTCGGCGGACCTGCGGCCCTCGACCCGGTTGTTCCGCCGGATCGTGTTCTCCCGGATGACCGCGTTGTAGCTGGTCTCGTAGATCAGCGCGGCACCGTCGTTGCCCTCCAGCACGTTGTCCTCGACGCGGAAGTCGTTGTTGTTGGTGTCCGCCCACAACCCGGCTCCCCGGTTGTCGTGCACCCAGTTGCCGCGCACGTCGGCGCCGTCGACGGCCCAGAACTTGATGCCTCCGGTGCAGCCGCAGCCCTCCCGCCGCCGCTCCCAGTCGTCGGTGTTGTTGCCCACGATCTCGTTGCCCTCGACCACCAGGCCGCTGATACGGCCCTTGGCCTTGTACGCGTTCATGCCGTACTGCCCGTTGTCGCGCAGACAGCTGGCGCGGACCCGCTGGCGGGCACCGGCCATCAGCCCGGCGCCGGAGTTGTTCCGGATCGTCGCGTGTTCGATCACCCACCCGTCGGCCGAGTCATGGTTGACCACGCCCTCGTTGTGCGGCGCGACGAAGCCCTGCACGGTCAGGTGGCGGACGGTGACGTCGCGGGCCGTGCCGCCGAACGCGTACTGGTTGGTCTTCCGGCCGTCGAGCACCGCGCCCGGCGCGCCGAGGTAGCGGTTCCCCTTCTTGGGGATGACCTGGGCGTAGCGGTCCGGCTCGAGCCTGTGCTTGCCCGGTCGAAGCCAGAACGTGGTGTTCGGAGGGTTGCTCTTCGTCTTCGCGGCCAGGTCGCCGGTCACCGCGGGGTCGACCGTCACCGCGCCCGCCGGTGCCTTCGCCGGCCCGGCCGCGGGCTCGGCGCACACCCGGGCCACGGAACGGGCCGTGGCCGAGGACGTGGACGGCGCGGTGGCCGGCTCCGGCCGTGCGCCCGGCGTGCTCTCACAGCCGGTCGCCGTCAGCAGGGCCAGCGCCAGCGGTACCGCCGGTAACACCCGGTGCCGCCACTTGATCCCCACGCTCCCCCTAGCCGTGGAACGTGAGGACGGTGGTGAACCCCTGCCCGCCGTCGGCGAAGCCGGTGCCGACCAGCGTGGTGGAAGGCTCCTTGCGCCCGAAGCCGGGGGAGTACCAGCCCAGCGGCGGGTCGCTCTCGCCGCGATGCGCCCGCCAGGACAGCTGCCCGGGCAGATCGAGCGTCGCGGAGCGGTCCTCGCCGTCCCGGGTCCAGGAGAGCAGTGCACGGTTCCCCGCCAGGTCCGCCGTGATCGCCGGCCCGAGGTGGAACGCCAGACGCACGCCCCGGCGCGGGCCGCGCACCTCGTCTACCACCCTCAACTCCTGGCTCACGGGGGTCAGTTCCACCCGGCGACGGTGCACAGACCCCTGGTAGCCGTCGTGCTCGGCGCTCCAGCGGGCCATGCCGTCATCGGCCGTGTCCGCGAACAGGACGCGGCTACGGGCCTGCCGCGTCCACAGGAACGGGCCGCCGGAGACGGACTGGTCACCGCCGTCCAGCTCCAGGGTGTTGTGGCCGAGGGTCGACCGGAAGTACTGCCGCCACTCGGGCTGCCCGTGGTAGCAGTACGTCCCCGGGTCGGCGAGCACGTCGACCCCGTCGTGCCGGACCTCCACGGACAGCGCGTCCGCGTGGGCGTGCGCGGCGATGGACAGGAACCCGTGCGGGCCACCGTCGCAGCGGCACCAGATCTCCCCGGGACCGCGCAGGATGGTCATGCCCGCGTCGGCGAAATGGGCCGGCCGGCTCACCGGGCGTGCGGTCGCCTTCGTCGCGTACGGCTTGATGAGCGCGGCAAGGAGCGGGGTGCGCACATCGGTGCCGGTCACCGCCGGCCACCAGGCGAGCCGCCCGAACACGGCGTCTCCGGTGGCCAGCAGCGAGCCCCAGCGATCGGTGCCCGCCCCGTCCACGACCAGTCCGTACCCGTCGTCCGCGTCCCCTTGGCGCGGCGGCCGCAACCGGCTGTCCACGACGGCCGCCAGCGCGTCGGTCATCCGCAGCAGCACCAGCCGGATCGACGCGGGGACCGGCACGGCGGCGGCATCCGCCTCGGCCACCGCCGCCAGGCCGAGCTCCAGTACCAGCCCGTGATACTCGGTGGCCAGCTCGCGGTTGAGGCCGGAGCCGAAGGTGTTGCCGCGCAGCTGCCGCTCCAGCGACCGCAGCGCGTCGGCTCGCCAGCGCGCCGAGGAGGGGAACCACCCGAACGCGCAGGCCGCTGCGAACTGCCCGGCCGTCTCGGCGATGACGTGGTTGTTCGCCGAGGACCCACGGCTGGGGAAGGCGGCCAGCCATCGCTGGTGGTGCCAGATCTGGTTCAGCGCCACCGGATTGCCCTCGAACAGCGCGGCCGCGCCCGGCCAGCCGTCGAGCAGCCGGCGGATCCACACCCAGGACAGCAGCCGGATCCCCAGCTCGATGCCGCTGATCCAGTGCACGCCCCGCAGCGGCGGGTTGGCCGTCCACCACGACCGCAGATGCGCGGCCACGCGCTCGGCGTACCGCTCGTCCCCGGTGAGCGCGTAGGCGGCGGCGAGCACGGTGAGGTACTGATGCCGGGACGGCTCCCAGATCTGCTTGATGTCCCCGACCGCGTCCTCGCTCCGGTACGGCACATCGAAGGCGTAGCCCTCCGGTGCCCGGCGCCCGGTCTTCGGGTCGTAGCACCAGTCCGGGTCGGCCAGGTCGTCGCGGTCCACCCCGAAGTACGTGGCGTGCCCGGCCATCAGCCGGTCCGCCTCGGCGACGAGTCGCTTCGCGGCGTCCGGCGGCACCGCGGCGATCGTCCCGGCGGGCAGTACCGCGGTGAACCGGGCGCCGGTCACGCCCGGGCAGTCCGGCCGCGCCGACCGCCACAACCGCCTGCGCACCACGTCGCCCGCCCGGCCGCCGACCTCCCGCGGCCCCATCCGGGACAGCCGCCGTAAGTACCAGCCCGGACTCCCCGAGATCACGGTCATCGCGTCCTCGCCAACGTCACCGGCGCGCCGCCGGCCAGACCGGCCCGCACGGCGAGGGTGGCCGACGTGGTGGCGACCAGCGACTCCAGCGGCACCGGCATCGGACCGCCGGTCCGCACGGCCTTGACGAACGCGGCCAGCTCGGCGTTCTGCCCCTTGTCCCGGGCCTTGGGCAGCCGCGAACTGACCCACCGCTTGCGGCCGTGGACCGTGGCACGGACGAAGTCGTCGAGCCGCAGCACCTTGCCGTCCGCGACGAGGTCCAGCGTCTCCTTCGGGAAGCCGGGCGCGCCGGTGGTGACGTAGCTGATGGTGGCGGTGGACTCGTCCGGATAGCGCAGAACGACCTGCAGATCGTCGTTGCCGGACGTGGCGACCGCGTACACCGAGACCGGGTCGGCCTCGAGCAGCCAGCTCGCCGTGTCGATGAAGTGCCCGCCCTCGCCGGCGAAGCGCGAGCCCTCCGTGCCCTGTCGGAGATACCAGCTGCCGTGCTGCAGCCGGCCGGCGTTGACAAGGTAGCGCAGGCTCGCCGGCCCGGTCCGGGCGCCGAAACGCGTCCTCGCCTCCCGCAGCAGCGGCGCGAACCGGCGGTTGAAGCCCACCTGCAGCCGGTCGTTGCCGGACTCCTCCACCGCGGCGAGCACACTCGCCAGCTCGTCCTCGGTGAGGGCCAGGGGCTTCTCCACGAACACGGCCTTGCCGGCCAGCAGCGCCCTCCGGGTCAGCTCGGCGTGCGAGCTGTGCCGGGTGACCACGAACACCGCGTCGACGGACTTGTCGCCGAGCACTGCGTCGAGATCGGTGGTCGCCTCGGCGAAGCCGAACTTCCGCTGCGCGTTGGCCCCGGACAGCGCCGTCGTGGTGACGACCGTGGACAACTCCACGCCGTCGCGCCCGGCCAGGTGCGGCAGCAGCATCGATGTCGCGTAGTTCCCCGCGCCGACGAACGCCAGGCGCACCGGCGTCCCGGCCGCACGGGCCGGACTCCGCTGCACGTTCACCGGGGGAACGGCCAGGGCCGGAGCCTCGGCCTCCACTGCCTGTTCGGGGTACCTGAACAGCACGGCCACGGCCTTCAACTCGCCGTCCTTCAGGCGCTGGTACGTCTCGACGGCGTCGTCGAAGCCGGCGATGTGAGAGACCAGGGGCTCCACGTCGACTCTGCCGCGGGCGGCGAGATCGAGGAAGCACGCCAGGTTGCGGCGCTCGGTCCAGCGCACATAGCCGATCGGGTAGTCCCGGCCCTCCAGCTCGTACTCCGGGTCGTAGCGCCCGGGGCCGTAACTGCGGGAGAACCGGACGTCGAGCTCCTTCTCGTAGTACGCGTTCCACGGCAGGTCCAGACGGCACTTGCCGATGTCGACGACCCGGCCGCGGTCCCGGCAGAGCCGCGCGGCCAGCTCGACGGGCTGGTTGCTGCCGCCGCCGGCGGCCAGATACACCTGGTCCACGCCGTGACCGTCGGTGAGTTCGGCGACGGCGGCTTCCACGGCCGCAGACTCGGGGTCGCCGCAGGCAGCCGCGCCCATGCGCTCGGCGAGCTCGCAGCGCACCGGGTCGGGGTCGACGCCGACGACGCGCACTCCCGAGGCGGTGAGGAGCTGCACCACCAGCTGCCCGATCAGCCCGAGGCCGATGACCAGAGCCACCTCGCCGAGCCCTGGCTCGCCCTGGCGGACGCCCTGCATCGCGATCGACCCGACGGTGCCGAAGGCCGCGTGCCGCGGTTCGAGGCCGTCCGGCACCGGGACGTAGAGGTTCTTCGGCACCCAGTTCAGTTCGGCGTGCAGCGCGTGCTCGTTGCCGGCGCAGGCGACGAGGTCGCCGGCCTTCACATCGTCGACCCCGGCGCCGACCTGCTCGACCACCCCGCACAGCGAGTAGCCGAGCGGCGTGTAGGAGTCCAGCTTGCCCATCACCTTGCGGTAGGTGGCGGGCACCCCGTTGGTGGCCACGCTCTGCATGACCTTGGCCACCTGGTCCGGCCGGGAACGCGCCTTGCCCAGCATCGACATGCCGGCCTCGGACACCTTCATCAGCTCGGTCCCGGTGGAGATCAGCGAGTAGGAGGTGCGGACCAGCACACCTCCCGGCTTGCACCCCGGCACCGGCACGTCCAGCACCGCCAGCTCGCCGCTCTTGTAGTTCTGTACGACCTGCTTCACTCGATCTCCCCAGAAGTCGCGCTGCGGTACCAGTACTCGAGGGTCAGCACATGCCATAGGTGCTTGGAGAAGTCCTGCTGCCCGGCGGCGTCCTCGGCGACCATCCGCCGCAGCGCGTCCCGGCGCAGGAACCCGGAGCGGACGAGCTCGCCGTCGTTGATCACCTCGCGCACCAGCGGCGCGAGATCCCGGCTCATCCAGGCCCGCAGCGGGGCGCTGAACAGGCCCTTGGGCCGGTAGACGATCTCCTTGGGCAGGATCGAGGTGGCCGCCTCCTTCAACACGGCCTTGCCCTGCCGGCCGACGATCTTGCGATCGCCGGGGAAGGCGAAGGCGGCCTTGACCACCTCGACGTCCACATACGGCACCCGCACCTCGGTCGACGCGGCCATGCTGGAGCGGTCCGTGTACGTGAGGTTCAGGCCCGGCAGGAACATCCGGGCGTCACCCAGGCACATGCGGTTCACGAAGTCGTCGAGGTGGTTGTCCTCGTAGACGTCCCGGTGCTCGGTGAGCACGTCGTCGACCGTGCCGGCCAGATCCGGGTTGATCAGGCCGAGCAGCTCGTCCTGGTCGTACATGGTGTAGCTGCGCCGGAACGCGGTCTCCTCCGGCAGATCGGCGAAGGAGAGGAACCGCTTCGCGAACCGCACAGAACGCAGCCCCCGGCGGCTGGTGGCGACCGGCAGCCGGTCCACGGCCGCGTACACCCCGCGCCGCACCGGCCGCGGAACCCGCTGATAGCGCAGCGCGATCAGGTTGGCCAGGTGCTTGCGGTACCCGGCGAACAGTTCGTCGGCGCCCATCCCCGAGAGCATCACCTTGACCCCGGCTTCCCGGGCGGCCTGGCAGATCAGGAAGGTGTTGATCGCGGCGGGGTCGCCGATCGGCTCGTCCAGGTGGTACGTCATCCGCGGCAGCAGGTCGAGCACGTCCGGGGCGATCTCGATCTCGCGCAGGTCGACGCCGAACCGCTCGGCCACCTGCCGGGCGTAACGCAGGTCGTCGGGCATCGCCTCGAACTTGGCGTCCTCGGCGCGGAATCCGATGGTGTACGCGGAGATCCCGGGCTGTTCGCGGGCCGCCAGAGCGGTCAGGTAGCTGGAGTCGAGCCCGCCGGAGAGGAAGGCCGCCACGGGCACGTCCGAGAGCATGTGCCGCCGGGTCGACTCCTCGACGATGGCGGCCAGGTCCGGCTGCTCGCCGCTCCGGGCCCGCTCCCGGCCCTCGGCGGCCACGTCCTTCAGCTGCCAGTACCGGCCGCGCTCCACCCGGCCGTCGGGCCGGTATCGGAGCCAGCTCCCCGGCGGCAGTTTCTCCGCTTCGCGGAACGCGCACCGTGAGTCCGGCACCCAGTAGTAGAGGAGCGAGGCCACCAGCGCCGCATGGTCCACCTCCAGTGTCCCGCCGGTGGCGGCGGCGAGCGCCTTGAGCTCGGAGGCGAACACCAGGCCCTCACCACGCCGGAGCAGGAACAGCGGCTTGATGCCCAACTGGTCGCGGGCGAGGACCAGTTCACCGGTCCGCTCGTCGAAGATCCCGAACGCGAACATGCCGCGCAGCCGGGGCAGGCAGTCCGTGCCCCAGCGCCGCCAGGCCTCCAGCAGCACCTCGGTGTCGGAGGTCCCGCGGAAGCGCACCCCGGCGGCCGCCAGTTCGGCACGCAGCTCGGGCGCGTTGTACAGCTCGCCGTTGTACGTCAGGGCGAGGCCGTCCGAGACCATCGGCTGGGCGCCGGTCTCGGACAGGTCGATGATGGACAGCCGGCGGTGCCCGAGCTGCACTTCGCCGTCACCGACGGGGTGGCCGTAGCGGCCCGCCCCGTCCGGCCCGCGGTGGGCGAGGGTGTCGGTGAGCCGGTCGGTCACGATCTTCCCGTCCGGCCATCGGTACGTGCCCGCGATGCCACACATGTCCTACCGTCCCTCCTGGTCGCTGTCCGGGACTCCCGCCGCCCGGATCGGGAGTCGCTCCGTCGGCCGCCGTCCCTCCCCCACTGCCTGAACGGCGTGCGAGGTACCCCCGCCGTTCAGCCGGGCCGGCCGCTGGCTGGGGCCGCGCGGCGCCGTGTGCGGGCCGTCCCACAGGGTGCCGTCGGTCCGGTCGCGCGGATCGGGGTCGATCAGCACCACGCCGAGCACCGAGATGCGCTGGTCCGCGAGCTGTCGTGCCACGGTGTGCAGCCACGCCGCGCTGCCGTGCCCGGCACGGACGACGAGCACGGTCCGGGTGCCCAGGTACCGGAGGTCGGTCCACGCCGTGCCGGGCGTCACCGAGCCGACGCCGAGCCGTAGTTCCCGCTGCGGCACGGCCGCGGCCTCATCGCCGTTGACCACGGCCGGGTCTCCCGGCTTCGGGCGGCGGCCCGCGAGCTGCCGGCCGGGCAGACCGTCGACGACGGCCACCGGCCCCTGTGCCGCCAGTGCCCCGGCGAGGTCCAGGGCGATCGCGCTCGTGCCGCGCGCGCAGCCCAGTTCCAGCAGCGACACCGGTTCCGCGGAGCCTTGTACGGTGCGGGACAGGGTCGTGGTGAGCCGTTCGCGTGTCGCCCTGGTCCGTCGGCGCTGCCACATCCTGGCCCGCGCCGTACGGGGCAGCTCCGCGATGACCGAGGCGCCGAGGTTCGCCGCGATGTCCCGGCGCAGCACCGGGCGGTCCGCCACCACCGTGCCGACCGCGGCCACCGCGAGCCCGAGGACCAGCCCGAGGACGAGTCCGATCGCGGCGTTGGTGGCGGCGGTCCTGGGCAGGGAGTGCCGCACCGCGTGCGGGGCGTCCACGATCTGTGTGCCGGCGACGAGCTGGGGCGTGCCGATGCGTGCCTCCGCGGCGCGCTGGCCGAAGTCGGTGATCCGCGAGGTGAGTTCGGCCCGGCGGGCGAAGAGCGACTCCATGTCCGCCGACGCCTTCGGGTCGCTCTGCGGCGGTCCGTCTCCGATCGTCTTGTTGACCTGGGCGAGTTCGTCCCGCATCCGGTCACGCTGGTCGAGCAGGGTCTTGGCCTCGGCGTTCGCGGCTTCCCGTATCCGCTTCACATGGTCCGCGACGAACGCGTCGGCCAGCGCCTCGGCGCGGGCCACCGCTTCCGCGTCGCTGTCACCTGTCGCGTCGATCTGCAGCAGGTTGTTGGTCAGGCCGGTCCCCGCGTAGTCCCGCATGAAGTCCTCCGGTTTCTCCGGGGACCCGAGGGACCGCAGGGCCTGGCCGGCGATCCGCGTGGTCTGCAGCAGTTCGACGTCGGTGCGGATCAGCGTTCCGGGGTCGTTCGGCTGGTCCTCCTGATGCGCGACCAGCACTTTGGTCACCGCGGTCGGTGGCGGCGGCAGCAGGATCGCCACCGCCGCGCCGACGAGCAGCCCGAGCAGCGCCATGGAGCTCCAGAGACGGCGCCGCCTGCGCACCGCCACCACCAGTGCCTGCAGGTCCAGCAGCGGGGCGGCGGCCGACGACTCCGACGTCGTACTCGTCGTCGTCACACCGAACCTCCTGCCGCGTTGTCGCCGACCGGGAGCGCGGGCGCGGCATCCCGGGGACGGCCGGCGGACCGCGCGGGACGGGCCCGGACCGTACCGGCGACGACGATGCCCACGACCTCGTGCCGGGCGTCCGCGCACGCCTCGGCGATGCCCGACAGCTCCCCTGCGGTGCGGCTGCCCGCGCTGAGCAGGACCAGGGCGCCGGATTCGTGGCCACGGTCGGGCACGATCGGCTGGGACGCCGACGCCCTCACCACCCGCAGCTGTGGATCGCCCTCGGCCTCGGCGACGAGCTGCCCGGCGGCCCGGTGGGCGATCTCGTCGCCGTCCGGGACAATGACCAACAGCCGTCGGGGGAGGGAACTTGCTCCCGGATGCGGGCGCACACCCGCCGGTAGCGGAGCTGCCTCCCGGCCTCGTCGCCGGACGTCCGCGGACTCGGCAGGTCCCACCGGACGTCGACGCCCAGCAGCCGGCGGATCCGGGCCCGCGGGCCATCGTCTTCCGGCCGGTGCGCGGGCAGTTCAGCGGGAACGTCGACGGTCCCCAGTGGCGTCGATCCCAGCGCCGCGGCGATCTCCGGTTCGCCGCGCAGCCGGCGACTCGTCCGCGCGGCGGTGAGATGACCGATGACAGCGAGCAGGAAGAACAGCAGCGCTCCGCCGCCGACGAGCTGCGTCCTCGTCGGCGGTGCCTCGCCGTCCGGCCGGGCCGCCGGCCCCATGACGACCATATTGGCCTTGCCGGCAGCCGGGTCGGCCTCGTCCAGTTTCTTCATGGCCTCCTGCAGCGTGGTGCGCAGCTTCGCCAGCTCGGTGCGGGTCTGCACGCTCTCCACGGTCTGTCCCGGATCGGCCGCGTCGGCCAGCTCGGTGATGCGGCGGCTGGTCCGCACCACCATCTGCCGCAGTGCCTCGGGCCGCGCCGCCGCCTCGGAGTCGGTGTCCTCGCCCGCGATCCGCGCGGCGAAGGCGACGAACTGCCGGGCCACCTGGTCGGAGAGCCGCTGCGCGCGCTCCGGGGTGTCGCCCGTGCCCGAGATCTTGATGATGTTCCCGTCGGCGGCCTCGGCGCTCACGCGGTCCCGCAGCTCGCCGCCACTCACCCCGGCCCAGTCGAGCGTGGCGGCCGCGCGGTCGACCACCACCGAACTGCTCGCGATCTGTGCCTGAGTCAGCAGCTCGCGCTCCTCCCACGCGCCCGGCAGCAGTACCGAGGCCGACGTCGTATAGCGCGGGGGGAACAGCAAGGAGGTGCCGTAGCCGACGAGCGCGCCCAGCACGGCGAGGAAGAGGAGAAGCCGCCCGCGCCGACGGATAATCCGCCCGATCGTGACCAGGCGTATCGTTTCATCGTTCAACTGTGCTGCCTCATCCCTGCCTGTTACGGGTCGTCCGCGACACCGGAGCGTGGTCACGGCAGGCAGCGGCGTAGGCGGCGAGCAGCGACGCCTGCGAGTTCCGCCAGGAGAGCGGCCCGCTGATCCGCTCCTGGCCGATCTTGCCCATCCGGGCCCGCTGCTCCGGGTCGTCCAGCAGCAGCGCGATGAGCCCGGCGAACTTCGCCTCGTCGTTCGCGGGCGCGTAGACGGCGGCGTCACCGGCGGAGACGCGCGCCTCCCGGAGGTCGAACGAGACGATGGGCCGGCTCATCGCCATGTACTCCAGGACCTTGTTCATGGTCGACACGTCGTTGAGCGGATTACGCGGGTCGGGGGAGAGGCACACGTCCGCGGTGGACAGGTAGCGCACCAGATCGGCGTCCGGAATGCGCCCGGTGAACTGCACCTGCTCCGAGAGCCCGAGCCGCCGGGACAGCTCCACCATCGCGTCGAAGGCGTCGCCGGCGCCGACGAACACCGCGTGCCAGTCGGTCCGCCCGAGCTCGTCGCGCAGCTTCGCCAGGGCCCGCAAGGCGTAGTCCACGCCGTCCTGAGGGCCCATGACGCCCAGGTAGCAGAGCAGATGAGACTTGCCGCGCTTCAACTCCGGTTCGGGCGGCACCGGTCGGAAACGGTCCGTCTCGGGCGCGCTGCGCACCACGAACACGTCCTCCGGCCGCCGGCCGCCCCGGCGCACCGCGACGTCCCGGTAGCTCTCGTTCGTGGCGAGCACGATGTCCGCGGCCCGGTACGTCAGCCGTTCCAGCGCGCACACGCCGCGGTAGAGCAGGTCCTCGCCGCGGTCGAACCGGGAGAGGTACAGCTCGGGTACCAGGTCGTGCTGGTCGAAGACGAACCGCGCGCCGCGCCTCTTCATCCACAGTGCCGGCAGGAACAGCAGGTCGGGCGGATTGCAGGCGTGGACCACGTCGACCGGGCCGACCTTCCGGGCCAGCCGGAGGGTGTGCCACAAGGCCGATCCGTACTCCCGCAGGTAGCCGGCCGGGCCTCCGGTGGCCGCGCGCAACGGGTAGCGGTGGATCCGCACCCCGTCGATCACCGCCTCCGGCTCCGTGTCCCGCTTGCTTCCCCGGGGGCAGATGACGTGCACCTCCCAGCCCGCGTCGCGCAGCGTCGTGCACTCCTGCCACACCCGCCGGTCGAACGGCACGGACAGGTTCTCCACCAGGATCAGCGCGCGCCGGTTCGTCCCGTCGCCGACGGTGGTCTCACTGAACGACGTGTCACCAGGCAAGGCCCACGTACCCCGTTTCGGCCCGGCGCGCCTCGGCGTCGGGAAGGCGGATGAGGTCGACGATCACCGGGCCGTCACCATGGGGCAGTGCCGAGATCACGGCCGGATCGCTGCTCCCGACGAGGCAGACCTCGGCGTGCTCCAGCACCTCGTCGACCGAGTCCGCGAGCAGCTGCGCGAGGTGCGGCAGCCGGGTCTCGATGTACTCGCGGTTCGCGCCGATCAGCCGGGACAGGCTCACGTTGGCGTCGTAGATCTTCAGGTCGTACCCCTTGCCGAAGAGCCTCTCCGCCAGCTCGACGAGCGGGCTCTCGCGGAGGTCGTCGGTGCCGGGTTTGAAGGACAGGCCGAACAGGCCCACCCGGCGTTTGCCGGTGCGCTCCACCAGGTCCACCGCGCGCTGCAGATGGTCGGAGTTGGAGGGCAGTACGTGGGCGAGGATGGGAACCGAGACGTCGGCCCGCTGCGCCGCGTGGACCAGGCTGCGCAGGTCCTTGGGCAGGCAGGAGCCTCCGAAGGCGAAGCCGGGCCGCAGATAGGCGGGGCTGATGTTCAGCTTGCGGTCGGCCAGGAACACGTCCATCACCTGGTGCGAGTCCACCCCGAGCGCCTGGCACACCGCGCCCAGCTCGTTCGCGAAGCCGATCTTGAGGCCGTGGAACGCGTTGTCCGCGTACTTGATCGCCTCGGCCGCCGGGACCGGAACCCGGAACACCTCGCCGGGCAGGCCCTCGTACAGCGCCGTCACGGCGTCGCCGCTCGCCGGGTCCAGCTCGCCGATGACGGTCTTCGGCGGGTCGAAGAAGTCCCGCACGCTGGTGCCCTCGCGCAGGAACTCCGGGTTGACCGCGACCCCGATGTCCACCCCGGCCGTGCCGCCGACGGACTTCTCCAGGATCGGCACCAGCAGGTTCAGGCAGGTGCCCGGGAGCATGGTGCTGCGGAACACGACGGTGTGCCGGCTTCCCTGCTCGGGCCCCTCGGCCAGCGCGGCGCCGATCTCCTCGGTGACCCGCTCCAAGTACGTGGTGCACAGGCTGCCGTTGGGCTCCGACGGGGTGCCCACACAGACCAGCGACACCTCACTGCTCATGATCGCTTCGCGGACGTCGCCGGTGGCGCGTAACGCCCCGGTCCGCACGACCTCGGCGATCAGCTCGCCGATCCGTTCCTCGACCACCGGGGCCTTGCCGTCGTTGACCAGGTCGACCTTCACCTGGTTCACGTCCACCCCGATGACCTCGTGGCCCATGCTGGCCAGACACGCGGCCGACACACAGCCCACGTAGCCGAGCCCGAAAACGCTGACTCTCATGACTCGTTCCTCCCCCCAGGCAGGCCCTGACGGCCTGCGATCCGCGCGCCGGCCCTACGGCGACGCCCGCGCATCAGTAAGCCCCCTGGCCGTGCAGCACCGCACGCAGCGTCTTCCACAAGATCACTGTGTCCAGGGCGAGCGACCAGTCCTCCACGTAGCGCAGGTCCAGCCGGACCGCCTCCTCCCACGACAGGTCGCTGCGTCCGCTGATCTGCCACAGGCCGGTGAGCCCGGGCTTGACCAGCAGCCGCCGCCGGATGTCCGGGCCGTACGCCGCGGACTCCTCAGGTAACGGAGGCCGCGGCCCGACGAGCGACATCGACCCGGTGAGCACGTTGAAAAGCTGCGGGAGCTCGTCGAGCGAGTACCGGCGCAGCACCGCTCCCACCCGGGTCACCCGCGGATCCCGGCGGACCTTGAAGAGCAGGCCGGCGCCCTCGTTGCGGTCGGCCAGCCCGGCACGTGCCCCGTGCGCCCCGGCGACCATGGTGCGGAACTTGAGAATGGTGAACTCGCGGCCGTCCTTGCCCACCCTGCGCTGGCGGTAGAACGCCCCGCCCCGGCTGTCCACCAGCACGAGCAGCGCGACGCACACCATCAGCGGCGCGAACAACATCAGCAGAAACGTTGCGCCTATCCGGTCGACGACCCCTTTGACCGCCCGGCGGCCCCCGGTGAAGGCTGGCATGCTGACCCGCAGCAACGGGATCCCGAGCACCGCGTCGATGTGCAGCCGCGGTCCGGCCACCTCCATCAGCACGGGGGCCACGACCATCTCGGCGTCGCTGCCTTCGAGGTTCCAGGCCAGCCGCTGCAGCCGGTCCGGTGACCAGTGCGGGTCCGGTGTGATCGCGACGACCCGGTAGCCGTCGCGGCGGACATGGCCCGCGACGTCCGCCAGCCGGCCGACGACCGGCACCCCGTCCAGCTGGTCACCGTCGGGCCCGAGCCCGTCCGTCGTGCAGACCGCGTCCACCCGCCAGCCGAGGTGCGGGAACTTGCGGGTCCGGGTGATCAGGTCGTGCACGGTGGCCGGGCTCCCGGCGGCGAGCACCGGTCTCAGACACCGGCCTTCCTTGCGCTGTTTGTGCAGCCAGAGGCGCAGCAGATACCGCGCGATCATGGTGACGAGCGCGATCGCGGGGATCGCGACGAAGATCCAGAGCTTGATGTTGCGCGAGGTGAGGGCGATGCCGCCGAGTGCGAGTACGACGGTCGCCGCGAACAGCGAGCGTCCGAGCCGGCGGAATTCCTCAGCGCCCTGGCCCAGTACGGCCGGCGCCCACGCCCGGCCCACCGCGAGCGCCCCCAGTACCAGCAGCTCGGTGCCGAATGCGAGGATTCCCCACTTCTCGTGCCAGTTGGCCGCGTCCCGCGCCCCGAAGAAGTTGCCGATCGCCGCCACCACGAAGGCGGTGGCCACGGTATCGGTGGTGATCACGGTACGGCGGTACCGCTGCTCCCAGTCGATCGCGGGCTGATCGATCGCCCCGTCCGCCAGCTGCCCGCGTGCTGACGGATACGGGCTGGCTAATCCCCCTTGCCGCACAGAACCCCCCAGGTCCCCAGTGGCTCGACGTGCTCGCCCGACACTGTTCCTCCCCTCCGGGAGGCCCCCGCCCCCGCGCCGTTCTCCCCCGGGGAGGCCCCCGCCCCCCTCGTCGTGCGCATGACATTCCAGCGCTCGCAGGGCTGCCTGAACAACCCACCCCGGCGGCAGTGGACTCGCCCGTCCCACCGGCTTTACGCAGCGCTGGACCTATTGATCATTAAGGGTCGCCTCGTGCCCGAACAGCTGAAGCACGGTCAATCTAGACCATCGGGGCCAGTATGGAGAGAGGGTGTGCAAATTGTGTTCAAGCTTTGAGGGCGGATGCATCGATCGGCGACCGCCGGTCGAACCCGGTACCGAGGAGGACTTCTGATGCGCAGCGTGACCTACTCGATGAGCGTGTCACTCGACGGCTACATCGTCGGACCGGACGGCGGCTTCGACTGGGGGCTCGACGAGGAGGTCTTTCGCTTCTGGATCGACGAGATCCGAGAGGTCGGCGTCCACCTGATGGGACGACGGCTGTACGAGACGATGCTGTACTGGGAGACCGCCGACCAGGACCCCTCGCTCGACGCCGCAGGGCACGAATGGGCCGCGCTCTGGAATCCGCTCCCCAAGGTGGTGTTCTCCACCACGCTGTCGACGGTGCGGGGCCACGCCCGCCTGGCCTCAGGCGGCGTGGCGGAGGAGATCGAGCGGCTGCGGGCCGAGCCGGGGGAGGGCGAGATCGCGATCGGCGGCGCGACTCTCGCCGCCGAGGCGGCCGGAGCGGGCCTGATCGACGAGTACCGGACCATGGTCTATCCGGTGCTGGTCGGCGGTGGCATCCCGTACTTTCCCCGGCACGAGCGCCGGGTGGATCTCGAACTCGTCGAGACCCGCAGCTTCGCTTCGAGAGTCGTCTACCTCCGCCACCGCGTGACGCGCTAGCCGGCCCGGCCGGCGCCAGGACGCGGCCGTCAGGCCCCGCGCAACCGCGCGATGACCGGCGCGAACACCTCCATGTACGGTTCCAGGACGGTCAGATACGTGAAGCCGTAGCGCTCGCGCCGGGCCAGGACCTGGGCGGTGATCTCATCCAGCGTGCCGACCAGGGTCACGGGAAGGTCCAGTACCTCATCCGCCGTCAGGCCCGGTACGCGGTCCAGCAACGGCTGGATGGCGGCCTCGCGGTCCTCGGTGCCGATCACCACCTGCACGAGCAGGTTCAGCTCGGCCGGTTCCGCGCGGCCCTCCGCGAACTTCAGATACCGCGCCACGCGCTCTTCGAGGTCGTCCGGGCTGATCGGCGTCAACTGCCCGGTGGTGCTGCCCGGCGCCGTGCGCGCACCGGTGAACGCCGCTATGTCGGCGTGCTCGGCGGCCAGCCGCAGCATCCGGTCGCCGTTCCCGCCGACCAGCAGCGGCACCCGCGGCCGCTGCGCCGCGCGCGGCTGGTGCTCCTCGGAGGCCAGCAGGCGCTCCAACTCCTCCACGGTGCGCCGCAGATGGTCCACCCGCTCGCCCGGCGAGCCGAACGGCAGCCCGGCCGACTCGTGCTCGTCCCGTGCGTAGCCGGTGCCGATCCCGAGTTCCAGGCGCCCGCCCGTCAGCGCGTCCGTCGTCGCCACCTCACGGGCCAGCAGCGCCGGGTTCCAGAAACCGGCGTTGAGCGTGAAGGTGCCGAGCCTCGGCCGCTCGGTCGCCTCGGCCGCCGCCACCAGCGCCGGGAAGGGCGCGGGCATGCCCAGATGGTCGGGGACGAGGATCACGTCGAAGCCGAGTTCCTCGGCCCGGCGGCACTTGGCGCGCCACTCCTCGCCAGGGGCGGCCGTGAGCATGTTGATTCCGAAACGGAACGGGCGCGGCATGAACTCTCCTCACCGAGCAGGGACTTGAGTGACTGCCGCGATTCCATCATTCGTGCGCGATGGCCGCCAGTACATTCATGCGGGATGCACGCAACGCCGGCAGCAGCGCCGCCACCACGCCCACCACCGCCGAGCCGATGACCACCGCGACGATCGTGCCCCACGGGATCGCGAGGGCCGTCATGCCCTGGAGCGCCAGCACCTGCTGCGTGCACACGCCCCACACCAGCCCCAGCGCCAGTCCCAGGACCGCGCCGAACACCGCGATGACCACCGACTCCAGCCGGATCATCCGCCGCAGCTGACGCCGGGCCAGCCCGATCGCCCGCAGCAGCCCGATCTCCCGGGTGCGTTCGACGACCGACAGGGCGAGGGTGTTGACCACGCCGAGCACCGCGATGATGATCGCCAGACCCAGCAGCGCGTACACCAGATACAGCAGGACGGCGATCTGGTCGTGCACCAGCTGCTTGTAGTCGGCCAGGTCCCGCACCTGCACCTGCGGATACGGATCCAGGGTCCGCTCCAGGTTCGCGCGCAGGTCGTCGTCGCTCGTGCCGGGGGCGGCGTTGACGTACAGCGCGGAGTCCTGCCCGCCCGGCGCGTACCGCTCCAGCGTGGCGAGGCCGAAGTAGAGCCCGCCCTGCGTGCCGAACCCCTCGGCGGAGTCCTGGTCGGTGAGGGCCCCGACCTTCAGCTCGGCCCTGCGGCCGCCCTGGAACTCCACCGGGACGGTGCTGCCCACCCGTACACCGTGGTCGCGCGCGAAGTCCCGGTCCATGGCCAGGCGCCCGGCCGCCAGCGCCGCCGCGGAGTCCCCCTGCGCGTACGTGATGTCGGCGACCTCGTCGAGCCGCGGATCGTAGCCCGCCGCGGTCGTCTCCACCCGGTCGCCGTCCGGCAGCCGCACCGCGACCGGCGTGAACCGCCCCCGCACGACCAGGCCCGCCCCCTCGGTGCCGCGCACCTCGTCGGTGACCTCCTGCGGGAACGGCAGGAAGTTGGTGTTCTGGATCACGAAGTCGGCGCCCAGCGTCTTGTCGATCTGCTGGTCGAACGACCTGGTCATCGAGGCGCTCGCCACCGACATCCCGCCCACCAGGGCGAGACCCACCATCAGGGCCGCCGCCGTGGCACCCGTACGGCGCGGATTGCGCAGGGCGTTGCGCTGGCTCATCCGGCCGATCGACCCGAACAGCGCGGGGAAGGCCGCACCGAGCACCCGGATCACCGGGCGCACCAGCAGCGGACCCGCGATCACGGTCGCGATGAGGGTCAGTACGACACCCAGCCCCAGCAGGGACGCCGCCGACGAGGTCTGCTCGGACGCCGCGCAGCCCGCCAGCGCCGCCGCCCCGGCCGCCCCGACCACCGCGCCCGCCACCGCGCGCACCCGCAGGGGCCTGCCCACCCCGGCGACCTCCGCGTCCGAGAGCGCGGCCATCGGCGAGACCCCCGCGGCCCGCCGCGCCGGAAGGTACGCGGCGACGAAGGTTACCCCGAGTCCGACGACGTACGCAGTCACGGGCGTCACCCAGCCGATGACCATCTCGCCGGCGTCGATGTTCATGCCGAGCAGGCCCATCAGCTCGATGAGCCCGGCCGCCAGCCCGATCCCGGCCGCGAGCCCCAGCGTGGAGCCGACCAGGCCGAGCAGGAGGGCCTCGACGAGGACCGAGCGGCGGACCTGGCGCCGGTCGGCGCCGAGCGCGCGCAGCAGCCCCAGCTCGCGGGTGCGCTGGGCGATGAGCATGGAGAAGGTGTTGACGATCAGGAACACCCCCACCAGCACGGCGATCCCGGCGAACCCGACCATCACGTACTTGATGACGTCGAGGAAGCCGCCCAACTGCTCGACGTCCGACTCGGCCTGCTCGCCGGCCGTCCGGAAGTCGTAGGTGTGCGCGCCCAGCGCGGCGGCCACCCGCTGCTTGAGCTGCGCGTCGCTGACGCCCTTCGCCGCGTCGACCGAGATGCTGGTGGCGCCCCCCGGGCTGCCCAGCAGCTTCGTCTGCGCGGTCCGGGTGTCGAAGAAGACCAGGGCGGCGCCGGGGTTGGTGGTGGTGAAGGTGACGATGCCGACGACCCGGACCTTGAACGAACCGGGCGGCGCGATCACGGTGAGGGTGTCACCGATGTGCACGTCCTTGCGGCCCGCGGTCTCCGAGTCGAGCAGCGCCTGGGCGGGGCCGCGGGGGGCGTGACCTGAGGTCAGCTCCACCGGGCTGCGCTCGGTCGGGTTCCAGGCGGTGCCGAGCGTGGGAGCCCCCGTGGTCGGGCCCACCGGCTCGTTCTTGTCGTCGGCGACCGTGAGGCCGTCCACGTCCACCTCGGCCCGCGCCGCCGCGACCCCGTCGACCTGCCGCACGCGTGCGGCCAGCGCGGCCGGCAGGGTGGCCGTCCGGCCGGAGGGCACGGCCTCGTCGAGGTCCTCCTTGGGGCTGACCGTGACATCGGCCGCGGTGGAGGCGAACAGCCGGTCGAACGTACGGCTGACCGTGTCCGAGAAGATCAGGCTGCCCGCGACGAACGCGACGGACAGCAGGACGGCGAGCGCGGAGAGCAGCAGCCGCCCCTTGTGTGCCAGGAAGCTTCTCAGGGTCGCCTTGAGCACGGGTCAGTTCTCCTCGGTGGATGGGGAGCCGTCGGGCCCCGCCGCGGGCGGGGTGTCCTCGAACCGGGTGCGGATCGTGTCGAACCGCTTCAGACGCTCCAGTACGGCCTCCGCCGTCGGCCGCGCCATCTCGTCCACGATCCGTCCGTCCCCGAGGAAGAGCACCAGGTCCGAGTGGGCGGCGGCGCCCGGGTCGTGGGTGACCATGACGACCGTCTGGCCCAGCTGGTCCACCGCCTCGCGCAGAAAGCCGAGCACCTCCAGACCGGCGCGCGAGTCGAGGTTGCCGGTCGGCTCGTCCGCGAAGATCAGCTCGGGCCGCGAGGCCAGGGCCCGCGCACAGGCCACGCGCTGCTGCTGGCCCCCGGAGAGCTGCGACGGCCGGTGCCTGAGCCGGTCCCGCAGGCCCAGGGTGTCGATGACCTGGTCCAGCCACTTCTCGTCGGGCTTCCTGCCCGCGATGTCCATGGGCAGGGTGATGTTCTCCAGCGCGTTCAGGGTCGGGATGAGGTTGAACGACTGGAACATGAACCCGATCCGGTCCCGGCGCAGCCGCGTCAGCTCGCGCTCCTTCAGCCCCGTGATCTCCGTGTCGCCGAGCCACACCTGGCCGGCCGAGACGGTGTCGAGCCCCGCCAGGCAGTGCATCAGCGTGGACTTCCCGGAGCCCGACGGCCCCATCACCGCGGTGAACCTGCCGCGCGCGACATCCACGTCCACCGAGTCCAGCGCGAGCACGGCCGTCTCGCCGGAGCCGTACGCCTTGGTCAGACCGCGGGCGCGGGCCGCGATCCCGTCGGCCGACGCGAGGCCGGGCGTGTGCTCCGCAGCAGGTGTGGACAAGGCCGCCTCCTCGGTGTGGATGTCCGGACTTCGTCGTCTTGCCCGAGGGTAATGTGACGCGGCCCACACTCGGTATCCTCCGCGAGTCGGAGTCCCGGCCTTGCCGGTGCTAGCACCCTCGCGCTAGCGTCGAGGTATGGCGAAGACCCAGCTGAACGTGCGAGTGGACGAGGGCACCGCCCGAGCCGCCCGCGAACGCGCCCTGGCCCGCGGCATGAGCGTCAACCGCTACATCGAAGAGCTGGTCAGACAGGACACCGGCGAGGTGGGCCACACCTTCGTGGAGGCCGCCGCCGACTTCATGAAGCAGTACGAGTCCGTCTTCGCCGATGAATTCGGCGTCGACCGTGAGGGCGCGCGCGAAGGTCGTCACTGATCCCTTGAACAACCTCGAGATCGATCTCGCCTGGCTGCTGATGCTCGCCGAGCACAAGACCCCCGGAGACCCCCAGGTCACCGACTGGGGAGCCCTCGTCGCCGCCGTCGCACGCCACCAGGCCGCCATATTCGACGTCCCCGTCTACGACAGCCCGCACGCCCGCGCCGCCGCGCTGCTCCAGCTGCTGATCCACGTCCCCGCGCTGGAGCGCTCCAACGCGCTGTTCGCCTCCGCCGTCGCCTACGCGTACCTCGTGGCCAGCGGCGCCAAGGTCGTCACCTCGCCCGAGCAGGTCCGCGACCTCGCCAAGCTGGTCAAGGGCGGCGAGGCATCAGTGCGGGACATCGAGCAGGAGCTGCGGCAGTGGAGCCTGTGACGGTGTGACTAGCCGCCGAGCGGGCGGAACGCGGTGCCCAGCACGCAGTACGAGGCGGGCAGCGTCGGCCCCTGCTCCGGCATCAGCACCTGCCGGTAGGGGCCTAGTTCGAAACCGGCGTCGCGCAGCGCCCGCACCGGCTCCCGCGACAGATGACAGCCGCCGTTCAGCGCCGGCCACACCGTCCGGTCCAGCGCGCGCTGGCTGAAGGTCATCACCCGGCCACCGCCCCGGCCGTGCTCGAAGAACCGCACCTCACCGCCCGGCCGCAGTACCCGCCGGAGCTCCCCGAGCGCCCGGGGCACGTCCCGCACGCTGCACAGCACCAGCGACACCACCGCCGCGTCGAAGCCCTCGCTCTTGACCGGCAGCGCCTCGGCCGCACCCGGCACCACGTCCACCGGCACCTCGGCGCGCAGGGCGGCCTCCACGGCCAGCTTCCGCAGCCGCCGCTCCGATTCGATGGCCACGACCTCCGAGACGGTGCCCGGGTAGTGCGCGAAGTTCAGCCCGTTGCCCGCGCCGATCTCGAGCACCCGCCCGGACAGCCCGTCGAGAAGTCTCCCGCGCACCCGGCCCATGCCCATCCGGGTTTCGGCGGCGACGCTGATCCGGGCGTAGTAGCGGGCGAACAGCGGATGGTGCACGGCATCCCGCGGCACCTTGCCGGAGCGGAGCGGCATGGGGGACCTCCCTGCTAGGCGGACCTACCGGGATTGTCCCCCGCGAGGTCCCGCCGCACCCCTGCCCCGGACAACGCGACCAGGGCCTGTCGTTCGGATCACGCCGCAGACGCGGGGTCCGGCACGCGCATCTGCCGCGTTGTCGTCGGTTGCCGA
Organism: Streptomyces sp. CA-179760; assembly: GCF_050937045.1. NCBI lineage: Bacteria > Bacillati > Actinomycetota > Actinomycetes > Kitasatosporales > Streptomycetaceae > Streptomyces > Streptomyces sp. CA-179760. The sequence goes on along the minus strand of NZ_JBNJLZ010000001.1, from coordinate 1,540,451 downwards.
TGCTCCGCATCGCCGCCCTCCTCCGCCTTGCAACCGCACGCACCAGACCCCGCTCACCGGCGATTACGAGGAACCGTCAGTTTCCTGCGACCTGATCCAAACGACAGGCCCTAGCCCAGACGGACCCGGCCGAGCACCGGAAGGTGGTCACTTGCGGTCGCGTCCAGGGCGGACACCTCCGTCACCTCGGCTCCTCTCCCCAGCACCTGGTCGATCCGCGCCACCGGAAAGGAAGCCGGCCAGCTGAACGCGAACCCCGAGGCAGGGGCGTCCAGTTGAGAGGTGAGCGGTCCTAGTCCTCGGTCCCGCACCGTGCCGTTGAGGTCGCCCACCAGCAGGAGCCGGCCGGCCGGGTCGTCCGCGATCCGGGCCCCGAGCAGTGCCGCGCTCTCGTCACGGGCCGCAGAGTCCAGACCCGTCGGGCCCAGCCGGACGGACGGCAGATGGACCACGTACACCGCGACCTTCCCGCCGGGCGTGGACAGCGTGGCCCGCAGCCCGCGCTGCCAGCTCTCCGGGAAGCCCTCGGGCCGGATGTCCACGGGCCGCACGTCCGACAGGGGCCAGGCCGACCACAGACCCACCGTGCCGTACACCGCCCGGTGCGGCCGGGAGGCGCCCAGGACGTCCTGGTAGGCGGGCCGTGCGGCAGGTGTCAGTTCCTCGACGGCCACCAGCTGCGCACCCGTGGCGAGCAGGGCCCGTGCGGTGCCGGAGCGGTCCGCGTTGTCATCGGCCACGTTGTGCTGGACCACCGTCAGGTCGTACGACTTCGTGGGCGAGGAGAACCACAGCCCGCCGAACATCCAGAACCAGACGGCCACCGGGGCCAGACAGGCGAGCAGCCCCGCCTTCGACCGCTTGAGCGCGGCGAGACAGCCCAGCAGAGGCACGGCCAGGCCCAGCCACGGCAGGAATGTCTCCAGGAGGCTTCCGGCCCGCCCGACCCCGTTGGGCACGGCGGAGTGCAGGGCCAGCAGGCCGGTGACGCCGACGGCGCCCGCGACGAGCCAGGCGTCCCACGACCGCAGACCCCTCACCCGCACACCTAGCCGAGTTCCGACGCCAGCACCGCGGCGGCCCCGGCGACCAGCGGGTTGTCGGCCGGGGCGTCCTCCTCCGGCTGGGTGGTCAGGACGGACATCACGATCGGTGGACCGTCCGGCGGCCAGGTGATGCCCACATCGTTGTTGCCGCCGTACCGTCCTCCGCCGGTCTTGTCGGCGACCAGCCAGTCCGCGGGCAGCGCCTTGCGGAACTTCTCGCCGCTCGTGGTGTTGCGGAGCAGCCAGTCCGTGAGCCGTGCGCGGTCCCGGGGTTCCAGAGCGTCGCCGAGCACCAGACGGGCGTAGGTCAGGCCGATGGCGCGCGGGGACGTCGTGTCGGTCACTCGCCACGGTTCCGCGCTGTTGAGCTCGGGCTCCCAGCGGTCCAGCCGGGTGACCCGGTCACCGACCGAGCGGCAGAAGCGCGTGACGGCGGCCGGCCCGCCCAGCTCCACGAGCAGCAGATTGCCCGCGGTGTTGTCGCTGAAGCGGATGGTGGCATCGCAGAGTTCGCCGACGGTCATGCCGGTCGCCACGTTTTCCTTGGTTATGGGGGAGTACCCCGACTTCGTGACGTAGTCCTGGGTGTAGTGGATCCGCTTGGCCAGGAACTCGCCGTCGCGGTCGAGGTCGCGCAGGACGGCCGCTGCCGCCAGCGTCTTGAACACCGAGGCCATCGGGAAGCGTTCGTCCGCCCGGTAGGCCACGGTTCGTCCCGTGCGCAGATTGCGGGCGTAGACGCCCAGCCGTGCGGTGTGCTTCTGCTCGAGCTCCCTCAGCCGTGCGGTGACACCGCCCGTAGCGGGTGACGCGTGGGCCGTGCCGCCCAGCGAGAGAGCGGCGGCCGTGCCCACGGCGAGGGCGGTGCGGCGGGACAGACGTGAGTGTGTCGCGTGCAAGGCGTTCCCTCCAGGGGTGATCACGTACGTAGTTCAACACGCGATCACGCCCGCGCCGGTTTCATCGCGCGCCCGCCCGGACTCAGGACGCCCGGGGCGCCTCCCTCACCTGGAACGCCTCCGCGTCCCACGTACCGTCCAGACGAGGCGCCAGCCAGTGCGGCGCGGCCGACCGGAAGGCGGCGGGGGAGAGGGCCCCGGCCCCGGCGGGCACGGAGCCCAGCAGCGGCGCTCCTGCCACGTCCGGCAGGTCCTCGAGATTGCAGCGCGCGGCGAGATCCGGAGCCGCGGGCCAGCTCCCGATCACGATCCCGGCCAGGTCCAGCCCACGGGAGCGCAGTTCACGCGCCGTCAGCTCCGTCGTGTTCAACGTGCCGAGCCCCGCCGGAGCCACGACCAGCACCGGCGCCGACAGCAGCCGGGCCGCGTCCGCCAGGGTGCCGCCGGCCGCGTCGAACCGTACGAGCAGTCCGCCCGCCCCCTCGACCAGCACCAGGTCGTGCTCGGTGGCCAGCTTGGCGGCGGCTTCCGCGACCTCCTGCGGGTGCACCGGGGCGCGACCGGCCCGGCGGGCGGCCGTGGCCGGCGCCAAGGGCTCGGGATACCGGGCGAGTTCGGCCGTCGTCACGGCGCCCGCGAGCCGCGCGACCTCGGCGGCGTCCCCCGGCTCGTCCGGCCGTACGCCCGTCTGGGCGGCCTTCAGCACGGCCACCGAACGGCCGGCCGCCCTCGCCGCCGCGGCGACGGCCGCGGTCACGACCGTCTTGCCGACCTCCGTGCCCGTGCCCGTGATCACCAGTACCGGCATGTCATCCCTCCCGCGCCGCCGCGCACACCGCCCGCGCGATCCGCGCCACGTCCGCGTCGCCCGTGACGTACGGCGGCATCGTGTAGATCAGATCGCGGAACGGCCGCAGCCACACGCCCTCGCGTAGGGCCGCCTCCGTGGCCGCCTCCATGTCCACGGCGTGGTCCAGCTGTACGACCCCGATGGCACCGAGGACCCGCACGTCCGTCACACCGGGCAGCTTCGAGGCCGCCGAGAGCCCGTCCCGCAGCCCCGCCTCGATCCGCTTGACCTCCGCGAGCCAGTCCTGCCCGAGCAGCAGCTCGATCGAGGCACAGGCCACGGACGCGGCCAGCGGATTGCCCATGAAGGTCGGGCCATGCGCGAGCACCGGCACCTCGCCCCGCGAGATGCCGTCGGCCACCCGCGCGGTGCACAGCGTCGCCGCCATGGTCAGATAACCGCCGGTCAGCGCCTTGCCCACACACATCACATCCGGCGTCACGGCCGCGTGTTCCGCCGCGAACAGCGCGCCCGTACGGCCGAACCCGGTCGCGATCTCGTCGAACACCAGCAGCACGTCGTGCGCGTCGCACGCCTCGCGCAGCACCCGCAGATAGGCGGGGGAGTGGAAGCGCATCCCGCCGGCGCCCTGCACCACCGGCTCGACGATCACCGCCGCCAGTTCGTCGGCGTGCCGCTCGACCGTCGTGCGCAGGTGCTCGGCGTACGCCTCGTCGTACTCGGCCGGCGGCGCGTCCGCGAACACCTGACGCTGGAGCACGCCGGTCCACAGCTCGTGCATCCCGCCCTCGGGATCGCACACCGACATCGGCTGCCAGGTGTCCCCGTGGTAGCCGCCGCGCCAGGTCAGCAGCCGCCGCTTGCCGGGACGGCCCAGCGAACGCCAGTACTGCAGGCACATCTTGACCGCGACCTCGACCGACACGGACCCCGAGTCGGCGAGGAAGACATGCTCGAGGCCGTCGGGCGACATGTCGACAAGGAGCTTCGCCAGCCGTACGGCGGGCTCGTGGGTGAGCCCGCCGAACATCACATGGCTCATCCGCTCCAGTTGCCCGCGCGCCGCCTCGTTGAGCACCGGGTGGTTGTAGCCGTGGATCGCCGACCACCAGGACGACATGCCGTCGACCAGCTCTCCCGAGCCGTCGGCGAGCCGCAGCCGCACCCCGCTCGCCGACTCCACGACGAGCGGTTCCCGCCGTCCGGGCATGGGGCCGTACGGATGCCACACATGCCGCCGGTCGAGCTCCAGCAGTTCCGGCACCGTCAGCTCGGGCACCGTCCGCTCAGGCATTGGGCGCGAGGTCCGTCCCGGCGCCCCGGCGGCGCACGGCGACCAGGTCGGTCCGGGCCTCGGCGGCCGTACGGGCCTCCGAGACCTCCGGGGCGGCGTCGGCGGAACCACAGCCTCCACTGCCTTCGGAACCGCAGACCCCGCCGCCGTCGTGGCAGCCACCGCCGCGGTGCTCGGGCAGCGTCACCTGGTCGGTGCCCTCCACCTCGAAGCCGGCGTCCGCGATCATCTCCAGGTCGGCCTTGCCCGCCTGGCCCTCGGTGGTCAGGTAGTCGCCGAGGAAGATCGAGTTGGCCAGGTGCAGGGCGACCGGCTGCATCGAGCGCAGATGGACCTCCCGGCCGCCCGCGATACGCACCTCGACGTCCGGGCACACGAAACGCACCATCGCCAGGATCCTGAGGCAGCGCTGCGGGGTGAGGTTCCACTCCTTGGCCAGCGGGGTGCCCTCGACCGGGATCAGGAAGTTGACCGGAACCGAGTCCGGGTCCAGCTCGCGCAGCGAGTAGACGACGTCCACGAGGTCCTCGTCGCTCTCGCCCATGCCGGCGATCAGCCCGGAGCACGCCGACAGGCCCGCCGCGTGCGCCTTGCCGACCGTGTCCACCCGGTCGGCGTACGTGTGGGTGGTCGTGATCTCCCCGTACGTCGCCTCGGACGTGTTGAGGTTGTGGTTGTAGGCGTCGGCGCCGGCCTCGCGCAGCCGCTCGGCCTGACCGTCGGAGAGCAGCCCGAGACAGGCACACACCTCGACGCCCTCGTTGTTGTCCTTGATCGCCTTGATCGTGTCGGAGACCCGGTCCACGTCCCGGTCGGTCGGGCCGCGCCCGCTGGCCACCAGGCACACGCGCTTGGCGCCCCCGGCCACCCCGGCCGCCGCCGCGTCGGAGGCCTGGTCGGGTTTGAGCCAGGTGTACTTCAGGATCCCCGTCTTCGAACCGAGCCGCTGCGAACAGTAGGAGCAGTCCTCGGGACACAGGCCGGACTTCAGGTTGACGAGGTAGTTGAGTTTCACCCGTCGGCCGAACCAGTGCCGGCGCACCTTCCCGGCCGCGGCCACCACATCGAGCAGGTCGTCGTCGGATGTCGCGAGGACGGAAAGTGCCTCTTCGCGGGTCGGCAGCTCGCGCCGAAGCCCCTTGTCCACCAGCGTGTTCAGCAGGTCCATGAGAGCCGATCCTGTCCTACGGACCCGCTCCGGGCCAAGGAGAGTTCGTACAACAGAGTCGCTTCGAGGTGTGGGTATTGCCACATACTGACCTGCTGGTGGTCCCGCTAGTGTCTGTGCACTGCCTACAAAATCTCCCGGAGGACCACCCATGGCGTTCGGCTGGATCGACGAGCAGGCGCGAGTGCGCCGCCGCGCCGGACTCGTACGGACTCTGCGCCCCCGTCCGGCCGCCTCACCACTCCTCGATCTGGCGAGCAACGACTACCTGGGGCTGGCCCGCCACCCCGAGGTCACCGAGGGCGCGGCCCGTGCCGCGCGGGTCTGGGGCGGCGGTTCGACCGGCTCCCGGCTCGTCACGGGCAGCACCGAACTGCACGCGGAATTGGAACGGGAACTGGCCGAATTCTGCGGTGCCGAGGCGGCCCTCGTCTTCTCCTCCGGCTACGCGGCCAACCTCGCGGCGGTCACCGCGCTGGCCCCGCACGGCTCTCTGATCGTCTCCGACGCGGGCAACCACGCCTCGCTCATCGACGGCTGCCGGCTGGCCCGCGGCACCACCCAGGTGGTGGCGCACGCCGAGCCGGACGCCGTGCGCAAGGCACTCTCGGCACACGAGGGCGCGGCGATCACGGTGTCCGACACGGTCTTCTCGGTCGACGGCGACGCGGCCCCGCTCGCGGCGCTCGCCGCGGCCTGCCGGGAGCACGAGGCCGGACTGGTGGTCGACGACGCCCACGGCCTGGGCGTCCTCGGCGACGGCGGCCGAGGAGCCCCGTACGCGGCGGGGCTCGCGGGCGCCGACGACGTCGTCGTCACGGTCACACTGTCCAAGTCGCTCGGCAGCCAGGGCGGAGCCGTCCTCGGCCCCGCCCGGGTGATCGACCACCTGGTCAACGCGGCACGGACGTTCATCTTCGACACGGGCCTCGCCCCCTCGGCGGCGGGCGCGGCCCTGGCGGCCCTGCGGCTGCTGCGCCGCGAACCGGAACGGGCGGCACGGGCCCGCGCGGTGGCGGGCGAACTGCACGCACGCCTGACCGCCGCGGGTCTGGCAGCGGTACGTCCGGACGCCGCGGTGGTCTCGGTGCGTGCGCCCTCCCCCGAGGACGCCGTGCGCTGGGCGGCCGAATGCCGCGCGGCGGGCCTGGCCGTGGGCTGCTTCCGTCCTCCTTCCGTGCCCGACGGCATCTCACGACTCAGGCTGACCGCCCGCGCGGACCTGACCGGGGAACAGATCGAACGCGCTGTACGGCTGATCGGCGAGACGCGGCCATGAGTCGGCGTGACACGGCCGGGCGTCGCACGATGACGGTCTGAACGGGGCCGGACTGAAGGATGTCGGACTGAACGGCGAGGGACCGATCACAAACGGTCACATGCGGTCGACCGCAGCCGTGAACTCCGCCCAGCTCCTCGACGAGAAGAGCAGCGCGGGCCCGGCCGGGTCCTTGGAATCGCGCACGGCGAGCAGTCCGGCCCAGGGCGGGGTGTCCGGACGCGCGGTCTCGACGCAGTTGTTCGCGCCGGTGCTGTAGCTGCTGCGCAACCACCGCACACCGTGCAGTTCGGTGCTTGAGGGGACATGACGAGGCAGTGCACGCATGGTGCCTCCTTACGCGCCGGCGGCTGTCCCGGCGATGTAATCCAACGAGTCCTCGGGCGAAAGGGCGTGGATCTGAAGGGCGTTGAAGGCCTCCGTGTAGGCCTGGAGGTCTTCTTTCCGTTCGAGGTAGAGGCTACTCGTCAAGTGGTCGAGAACAACCACGTTCAGATCAGAAGTGCTCGAAAATGAGAAAACAACGAAAGGGCCGGTGACCCCGATGTGCGCCCCGGCGGCGAACGGCAGCACCTGGAGCCGCACTTGGGGCAGGCGCGCGGCCTCGACCAGCCGTTCCAGCTGCCGGGCCATGACCCCGGGCCCGCCCACCTCCCGCCGCAGCACGGCCTCGTCCAGGACGGCGCTCAGTTCCAGCGGCGGATCCGCGCGCAGCACGTCCTGCCGGGCCAGTCGCACCTCGACCAGCGTGTCGAGCCGGTCCTCCGGCAGTCCCTCCACGGCGGCCTTCGTCACCGCACGCGCGTACTCGGGCGTCTGGAGCAGTCCCGGGACGACGGTGGTCTCCAGCGTGCGCATCGCCGTGGCCTGGGACTCCAGGCTGATGAAGTCCCGGTAGGTCGGCGGCAGCACCCCGCGGTAGGCGTGCCACCAGTGGTGCCGGCCACTCCCGTCGTCCGACCCCGCCAACACCAGCAGCAGCTCGCGAAGTTGGGAGTCCGCAACACCGTAGGCGTCGAGGAGTAACCGCACATCGGCCGGTTTCACCCCGCTCGTGCCCGTCTCGATCCGGCTGACCTTGGACTGGTGCCAGCCCACCAGCCGGGCCGCCTCACCGCTGGTGAGACCCGCCGAGGTGCGCAGCGCGCGCAGTTCGGCGCCCAGTTTCCGGCGGCGCACCGCGGGACCGTGCTGCATGGGCTTCTCCTTACTCCTTCCGAGCCACCCCAATACGGTCTCGCGTCGTAGAGTTCACCGCTTTGGGCGACAGATATATGCATATCTTGGTGGATCGCCGCCCTTCGCGGGTGTTCTGGTGGCACTCTGGCGGCGAAGCACCAGTCCGGGACCGTACTCGAACCGTCCGCTCCGTGTCGGGTTGCGGTCCCGCGGGAAAGGGGCGACGTCGCCATGGCAGACCATTTGGAATCATCCGTCACTCTGCCGAGCGATCCCGCCTCGGTCTCCGCGGCGCGGGTCTACGTGGTGGACACGCTGGCGGAGTGGGGCCTGCCGGCGGACACGGAAGTGTCCGACACCGTCCGGCTCATCATCTCCGAGCTCGCCACCAACGCCGTCCAGCACACCTTCGGGCAGTCGCCCACCTTCACGGTGGACGTCGTGCTCGACCGCGACGAACGGCTGCACATCGGTGTCACGGACAGCCACCCGCGGTTCCCCAGACGGCTCCCCGCCGCCGTCCAGCAGGACAACGGCCGCGGCCTGGTCATCATCCGCTGGCTGACCGCCGAATGCGGCGGCAGGCTCAGGATCCGCCCCACCCGCGAGGGCGGCAAGACCATCTCGGTCGAACTACCGTGGACCGTCCCGGCCCAGCCCATGACGGCGGCGGGACAGCAGGAGCCGTAGTCTCAGCGCTGCGCGCCGGCCCCGAGCGCGCACACTCACCGGCGTGGCGGCGTCCGCGCCGCACCCTCCCCGCAAAGCCTGTCACCTGCGCCGCAGCGGAACCTCCCGGCGCGACGCTCCTTCCCGACGCGGTGCGGGAATCCTGAGGGTGTCCTGGGACGCCGCCTCCTCGACAGCCGGCTCCGGTTCCTCGCAGCCGCCGTTCACCGCCCCCCGCAGCCCCGCCCGCCGCACCAGCCGGGGGAGCACGCCCCACAGTCCGACGCAGACCAGGAAGGTCGCCGCCCCCGCGGCGATCCCGCCGGCCCGGCCGGTCGTCACGTCCACCACCAGCAGCACGGAACCACTGAAAGCGAACACCAGCACGATCAGGCCGGTCGTGGCCAGTCGCGAGGAGACCTGCACGATGCGGGGTTTCGCGCCCTGCTGGAAGAGCGAGCGGTGCAGCGCGGCCGGCGCGGTGAAGAGCGCCGCCGCCAGGACCGCCAGGAGCAGCGTGCTGACGTAGGTGAAGCGCTGGACCGAGTCGAGGGACGGGAAACGCGAGGTGAAGGCCAGCGACAGAAGGAAGGCGAACAGGATCTGTACGCCCGTCTGGGTGACCCGCAGTTCCTGGAGCAGCTCGACGAAGTTGCGGTCGGCGCGCTGCAGTGGTGTCTCGCCGCGTGCGGTGCAGGGACTGTGCTCGGCCATGACGCGACGGGTAACCACTTCAGCGCGTGTCACGCTCCCGGCGTGCGGCGGCGCGGCTCAGACGCCGCCGCACGCCGGGCGGATCACTTCACGCGCCCGTACCAGACGCTCTTGGTCCAGATCTTCTGCAGCCGCACCACGTCCCCGCTCTTGGGGGAGTGCCAGAGCTTGTTCTTACCCGCGTAGATACCGACGTGGTACACGTTCCGGCCCGAGTGGAAGAACACCAGGTCTCCCGCCTTGCGGTTCCCCGCGGAGATGTGGCGGGTCTTGTTGTACTGCTGGGCGGCCGTGCGCGGCAGCTTCTTGCCCGCCTTCTTGAACGAGTACAGCGTGAGGCCCGAGCAGTCGAACCGGTGCGGGCCGGTGGCGCCGTACTTGTAGGGCGATCCCTTCTTCGAGGCCGCTATCTGGAGTGCCTTGGTCGCCGGCGTGGCCGCCGCTGCCTCGGAGGAGAAGCCGGGGGCCACGATCGAGCCGCCCACGGCGGCGATGGTGAGGGCCGAGGCCGTACCGGCCCGGACCATGAGCGACGGGACACGATTGAGCGCAGTCATGCGCAACCCTTCGTCAGCCGCCTGTGAAGGATGACCTGTCGGATTCGGGCTGGCGAAGTTGCCCGGCCGCTGACGCGGCTTCACCCCAAGGGCTGCTCGGCTCCGGTCATGGCGTGACCGTCCCGGCGACCCGTCGTGCTTGGGTCCTCCACTCCTGCCGATCCACTCCTGTCGACCGGTCATCCAGGCGGCGGCAGGACTCGGCGTCCGCCCGGATCGCCCCGCCGCTGTGGCGGGGGCTTGTCGTCAGTCAGGGATCTTGACTGATGGTTGTCATGAAATCCCAACGGAACCGGGGATTTGTGTTGTTACTCACCACTCACCCGTTCGGGTGGACACGTCTGTGTTCGACCGGGTGTCTACCCCGCCGCAAAGCCCCGGACCAGCGATGGAATGTCCCATTCCGACTCTCCGCCCCGCGCGCCGCGCAACCGTGACGGTCCAAAAATTGGTGTCCCGTCTACTCCGAACAGCGGTACGTCGTTTGGCTCGTTTCGACTCAGTCCCGGACGCCGCGTCGACAGGGGGAGCGTCCGGGCCGACGGATCCGCCGGCTCCGCGTCAGCCGACGGACTCCGGGGGCAGGGTGACACGGGCGGTGCGGCGCTCGCCGTCCAGCACCCGCAGCGCCCGGGCCAGCGTCTCGGCGTGCAGTTCCGTCTCGCCGCGCTGGTGCATCAAGGCCAGCGCGTCACGCAGCGCGGTCGCCTTGCCGACCAGGGCCTGGGCGGCGCGCAGCCCGCGGTAGGTGTCGCCGTGCAGCGCCGGATTGATCCGGCCGAGCAGGTCCACGACCTCGAGGTAACGGTCGATCAACTCGGCCTCCGCGCACGTCAGCGCGGGCAGCGGAGGCAGTTCGGGCGGCAGCACCGGCGGCTCACTCTCCGGTCGGCGCGGCCATGGTGGCCTTGCGGTTGGGCACGATCCGGTCCACCAGGCCGTACTCCACCGCCTCCCGGGCGGTAAGGATCTTGTCCCGCTCGATGTCCTCGCTCACCTGCTCCCGGGTGCGGCCGGTGTGCCGCGCGAGCATCTCCTCCATGCGGGTCCGGATCCGCGTCAGCTCGTCGGCCTGGATCGCCAGATCGCTGGCCTGTCCCTGGACGGGCTCGGGCAGGGCGGGCTGATGGATCACCAGGCGGGCGTCCGGCAGCATGGATCGCTTGCCGGGCGTGCCCGCCGCCAGCAGCACCGTGGCGGCCGCCCCGGCCTGGCCCAGGCAGACCGTCTCCACGTCACACGTGACGTAGCGCATCGTGTCGTAGAGGGCCGTCATCGCGTGGAACGCGCCGCCGGGGGAGTTGATGTAGAGCTGGATGTCGCGGTCCGGGGCCTGGTGCTCGAGGTACATGAACTGGGCCATCACGTCGTTCGCCGAGATCTCGTCCACCGGAGCTCCGAGGAAGACGATCCGCTCCTCCAGCAGCTTCGAGTACGGGTCCATGGTCCGTTGCCCGGAACTCGTGCGTTCGGTGAACTCGGGCAGTACGTGACGGGCGGACGGTCGGGTCATGGCGAACCCCTCCTCGCGGCAGAGCTGTCTCCGGCGACAACTTCCTCTGTAAAAAATGTACAGGACGTACGTCACGTTATGATGGGGTCATGGCCTACGAGATTCCGGTGACGCAAGCCAGGGCTGAGCTCGCCGACCTGATCAACCGCGTGGTGTACGCCGGCGAGCGCGTCGTCGTCACCCGGCACGGCAAGCCGCTCGTCGCCCTCGTCTCGGCCGATGACCTGCGCCGACTCGAAGAGGCCCAGGAGCTCGCGGAGACCGCCGAGGAGCAGGTGATCAGCGCCGTGTCCACGGTCCGCGACGTCGCGTCCGCTCCCCGCGAACGGCAGCGGTTCGGGATCGCGGCGGAACATCGGGGGGCCAACCCGGCGTAGCTCTCCGGGCGGGCCTCACAGGCCTGAAGGATCACAGCTCGGTTAACGTGCCCGAAACCCGGTCCAACTAGCCTGCCGCCACGCCACCAGGGCTTTTCCCCGGGGCTGCGGCAGCCGGGCCCCGCACGGTCCGGAGCGAGGACTGTGAGGTGGGACGTGCAACTGACCCCGCACGAGCAAGAGAGACTGCTGATTCACGTCGCCGCCGACGTGGCCGAGAAGCGCAGGGCCCGCGGGCTGAGGCTGAACCATCCCGAGGCGGTCGCGCTCATCACCTCGCACATCCTCGAAGGCGCCCGTGACGGCCGTACCGTCGCCGAACTCATGTCCTCCGGGCGCAAGCTGCTCACCAGGGACGACGTCATGGAGGGCATCGCGGAGATGATCCACGACGTCCAGGTCGAGGCCACCTTCCCGGACGGCACCAAGCTCGTCACCGTCCACGACCCGATCGTCTGACGGGGAGCCGCCGTGATTCCCGGAGAGATCCTCTTCGCCGAGGACCCGATTGCCTACAACGAGGGCCGCGAGGTCACCCGGCTGACCGTCCTCAACGCAGCCGACCGGCCCGTCCAGGTCGGCTCCCACTACCACTTCGCCGAGGCCAACCCCGGCCTGGAGTTCGACCGCGCCGCGGCCCGCGGCAGGCGGCTGAACGTCGCCGCCGGCACGGCCGTGCGTTTCGAACCCGGGATCCCCGTCGACGTCGAACTCGTTCCGCTCACCGGCGCCCGTGTCGTGCCCGGTCTGCGCGGTGAGACCGGAGGTGCCCTCGATGCCTGAGATCTCGCGTGCCGCGTACGCCGACCTGTTCGGCCCGACGACCGGCGACCGCATCCGGCTCGCCGACACCGACCTGCTGGTCGAGATCGAGGAGGACCGCTCCGGCGGCCCCGGCCGCGCCGGTGACGAGGCCGTGTTCGGCGGCGGCAAGGTCATCCGCGAGTCCATGGGCCAGGCGCGTGCCACGCGAGCGGAGGGCACCCCGGACACCGTGATCACCGGCGCGGTGATCATCGACCACTGGGGGATCGTCAAGGCCGACGTCGGCATCCGCGACGGCCGGATCACCGGCATCGGCAAGGCCGGCAACCCCGACACCATGGACGGCGTCCACCCGGACCTGGTCATCGGCCCGGAGACCGAGATCATCGCCGGCAACGGGCGGATCCTCACGGCCGGCGCGATCGACGCGCACGTCCACTTCATCTGCCCGCAGATCGCCGACGAGGCGCTCTCGTCGGGCATCACGACCCTCGTCGGCGGCGGCACGGGCCCGGCCGAGGGCTCCAAGGCCACCACCGTCACCCCCGGCCCCTGGCATCTCGCCCGGATGCTGGAGGCGATGGAGGCCTTCCCGCTCAACATCGGGCTGCTCGGCAAGGGCAACACCGTCTCGCACGAGGCGATGCTGTCGCAGATCCGCGGCGGCGCGCTCGGCCTGAAGCTGCACGAGGACTGGGGCTCGACCCCGGCTGTCATCGACGCCTCGCTGACCGTCGCCGAGCAGACCGGCATCCAGGTCGCCATCCACACGGACACGCTCAACGAGGCCGGGTTCGTCGGCGACACGCTCGCCGCGATCGCCGGGCGGGGCATCCACGCGTACCACACCGAGGGCGCGGGCGGCGGGCACGCGCCGGACATCATGACCGTGGTGTCCGAGTCGTACGTACTGCCGAGCTCCACCAATCCGACCCGGCCGTTCACTGTCAACACCGCCGAGGAACACCTCGACATGCTGATGGTCTGCCACCACCTCAATCCGGCTGTGCCGGAGGACCTGGCCTTCGCCGAGTCCCGGATCCGGCCGTCCACGATCGGCGCCGAGGACGTGCTGCACGACCTGGGCGCGATCTCGATCATCTCCTCCGACTCCCAGGCCATGGGGCGCGTCGGCGAGGTCGTCATGCGGACCTGGCAGACCGCGCACGTGATGAAGCGGCGCCGGGGTGCCCTGCCCGGGGACGGACGCGCCGACAACCGCCGGGTCCGTCGCTATGTCGCCAAGTACACGATCAACCCCGCGCTCGCCCAGGGCCTGGCCCGGGAGATCGGATCGGTCGAGAGCGGCAAGCTGGCCGACCTCGTGCTGTGGGAGCCGGCGTTCTTCGGCGTCAAGCCGCAGCTCGTCATCAAGGGCGGGCAGATCGCCTACGCGCAGATGGGCGACGCGAACGCCTCGATCCCCACGCCGCAGCCGATCCTGCCGCGCCCGATGTACGGGGCGATCGGGCGGGCACCGGCCGCCAACTCCCTTAACTTCGTCGCCCCCTTGGCGCTCGAGGACGGGCTGCCGGACCGGCTGGGGCTCGGCAAGCGGTTCGCGGCGATCGAGTCGACGCGCGGTGTCACCAAGGCCGACATGCGGGAGAACGACGCGCGCCCGGACGTGCGGGTCGATCCCGACAGCTTCGCGGTGTACATCGACGGGGAAGCGGTCGAGGCGGCGCCCGCGGCCGAACTGCCCATGGCCCAGCGTTACTTCCTCTTCTGATGTCCAGGGGCGCACTCCTCGTCCTGGCCGACGGCCGCTTTCCCGCCGGCGGCCACGCGCACTCCGGCGGGGCCGAGGCCGCGGTCAAGGCCGGGCGGATCAAGGGGGCGACGACCCTCGCCGACTTCTGCCGGGGGCGACTGCACACGGCCGGATCGGTGGCCGCGGCACTCTCCGCCGCCGCGGCGCTCGGGATCGACCCCGTCGCGCTGGACCGTGCCGCGGACGCCCGTACGCCCTCGCCCGCGCTGCGGGTCGCCGCGCGCAAGCTGGGGCGCCAGCTGATGCGAGCCGCCCGTTCCACCTGGCCGTCCGCCGAACTGGACGCGCTGGCACGCGAGTTCCCCAAGGGCGCCCATCAGCCGGTGGTGCTCGGCCTGACGGCCCGGGCGGCCGGACTGGGACCGGTCGACGCGGCGTACTGCGCGGCCTACGAGAGCGTGAGCGGCCCGGCCACGGCGACGGTCCGGCTGCTGAGCCTGGACCCCTTCGATGCGACGGGGGTGCTGGCCCGGCTGGCGCCGGAGCTGGACCGGGTCGTGGACCGGGCGGTGGAGGCGGCGCGGAGGGTGGTCGACGAAGGCGTCGACGCGCTGCCCGCCGCGTCGGCACCGCTGCTGGAGATCGGGGCGGAGGCGCACGCGGGGTGGCCGGTACGCCTGTTCGCCTCGTAGCTGCCTGCCGACAACGCCGAGCGGGACGATTCCCTTGAAGGGGCGCGGGGAACTGCGCGAGAAACCCCCACCCACCCGCACCCCGAAACTCGCGCCCGCCACCCCGAACCCGGTCGCCCCGAACCAGGACCCTCCCCACCAGGAGCCGCACATGCACCTCGACCACAACCACGACGCCCCCACCGCCGTAAGTGCCGACGCCCGTCGACCTGACGGCACCCGCAGAGCGCTCCGCATCGGCCTCGGCGGACCCGTCGGGTCAGGAAAGACCGCCACCGTCGCCGCGCTCTGCCGGTCGCTGCGGGACGAGCTGTCGCTCGCGGTCGTCACCAATGACATCTACACCCGGGAGGACGCCGAGTTCCTGCTCCGGGAAGCCGTGCTGCCGCCCGAGCGGATCACCGCCGTGGAGACGGGCGCCTGCCCGCACACCGCGATCCGGGACGACATCTCGGCCAACCTGGAAGCGGTGGAGGACCTGGAGGACGCCGTCGGGCCACTGGACCTGGTCCTTGTGGAGTCCGGCGGGGACAACCTCACCGCGACCTTCTCCAAGGGGCTGGTCGACGCGCAGATCTTCGTGATCGACGTGGCCGGGGGCGATGACATCCCACGCAAGGGCGGGCCGGGCGTGACCACCGCCGACCTGCTCATCGTCAACAAGACCGACCTCGCACCGCACGTCGGCTCGGACCTCGCGCGCATGGCCGCCGACGCCAAGGCGCAGCGGGCCGAACTGCCGGTGGTCTTCCAGTCGTTGCGGAGCGAGGCCGGAGTATCGGAAGTCGCCGCGTGGGTGCGGGCACAGCTGGCCGCGTGGACGGCGTGAGCGCGCACGGCGGCGGGGTGCGGTCCGTCGCGCGGATCGTCGCCCGGGACGACGGCCGGGGCGGGACCTCCCTGCCCGTGCTGGAGAGCGACGGGCCCCTGGCGCTGCGGCGCACCCGGGCCGCCGGCCCCGAGGCGCGGGTCATGCTCGTCGGCGCGATGAGCGGGCCGCTCGGCGGCGACCACTTCACGGTGGAAGCCCGGGTGGAGGAGGAGGCCCGGCTGTCGGTCGGGTCGGCCGCCGCCACCATGGCACTGCCGGGGCAGTCGAAGCGCGAGGCACGCTACGACGTGCGGCTCAAGGTGGCCGACGGGGCCGAACTGCTCTGGCTGCCGGAGCAGTTGATCTCCGCCCAGGGCAGCGACCTGTACGTCACGACCCGCGTCGACCTCGCCGCCACAGCCCGGCTCGTGCTGCGCGAGGAGCAGGTGCTCGGGCGTGCCGGGGAGGAACCCGGACGGCTGACGAGCCGTCTGACCGTACGGATCGCCGAACGGGTGACGCTCGACCAGGAGCTGGCCTGCGGGCCCGGCGCGCCGGGCGGCTGGGACGGGCCCGCCGTCCTCGCGGGGCACCGGGCGGTCGGGCAACTGATCGTCGTACGGCCGGAGTTCGCCGACAGGCCGGTGGCGGCCCGGGCGCTGGGGGAGGGGGCAACGGTCGTGCCGCTCGCCGGCCCCGCCGCGCTGGTGACCGCCGTGGCGCCGGACGCGTTGCGGCTGCGGCGGCTGCTCGACGAGGCACTGGCGTCCCTCGCGTAACGCTCGTTCAGGCGTCCGTAGAACAGTAGCCGTTCTCCGTTTATCGGATTGGCAAAGAAGCGCGACGGACCCTGTTCTCAGCGACCTCACAGCCGCGAGGATCCCCGTACTGATCGCAACGATGTACGGGGAGGTCCCCCTTGAGGGGTACGAGACCGAAGAGGCGGGTGGCGGCGCTCGGTTCGGCCGGAGCACTCGTCACGGCCACGCTGATAGCCGGCGCCGTCGCGGCGCCCACGGCGAACGCGAGCTCGGGCACCCGCCACGGCCAGGACCGTGAGGCGAGGGGCGCCGCGGTCGCCGCCGCCCGGGCCGCGAAGGCCGGTGTCGACTGGCAGGACTGTCCCGCCGACTGGAACCTGGCCAAGCCGATCCAGTGCGGGTACGTCACCGTGCCGCTCGACTACGCCAAGCCGCACGGCAAGCAGATCAAGCTCGCCGTCGACCGCATCGGCAACACGGGCACGAAGGCCGAGCGGCAGGGCGCGCTGCTCTACAACCCCGGCGGCCCCGGCGGCTCCGGACTGCGTTTCCCCGCCCGGGTCACCAGCAAGAACCCGGTGTGGGCCAACGCCGCCAAGGCCTACGACTTCGTGGGCTTCGACCCGCGTGGCGTCGGCAAGTCGGCGCCCATCTCCTGCGTCGACCCGCAGGAGTTCGTCAAGGCACCCAAGATGGACCCGGTGCCCGGCTCCGAGGCCGACAAGCTCGCCCAGCGCAAGCTGGCCCGCGAGTACGCCGAGGGCTGCCAGGAGCGCAGCGGCGCGATGCTGCCGCACATGACCACGCCGAACACCGCGCGCGACCTCGACGTCATCCGCGCCGCCCTCGGCGAGAAGAAGCTCAACTTCCTCGGTGTCTCCTACGGCACCTACCTGGGCGCCGTCTACGGCACCCTCTTCCCGGGCCATGTGCGCCGGATGGTCGTCGACAGCGTCGTCAACCCGTCCCGGGACAAGATCTGGTACCAGGCCAACCTGGACCAGGACGTCGCCTTCGAGGGCCGCTGGAAGGACTGGCAGGACTGGGTCGCGAAAAACGACGCGACCTACCATCTCGGCACCACCCGCGCCGACGTCCAGGCCAAGTGGCTGGAGCTGCGCGCCACGGCGAAGAAGAACCCCCTCGGCGGGGTCGTCGGCCCGGCCGAGCTGATCTCCTTCTTCCAGAGCGCCCCGTACTACGACTCCTCGTGGGCCCCGGTCGCCTCGGTCTTCAGCAAGTACGCCGCCGGAGACACCCAGGCGCTGATCGACGCCGCGGCCCCCGACCTGTCCGACACCGCGGGCAACGCCTCCGCCGAGAACGGCAACGCCGTCTACACGGCCGTGGAGTGCGCCGACGCCAAGTGGCCCACGAGCTGGCGCACCTGGGACCGGGACAACACCCGGCTGCACCGGGACCACCCGTTCATGACCTGGGCCAACGCCTGGATGAACCTGCCGTGCGCCACCTGGCCGGCCAAGCAGCACACGCCGCTGAACGTCAAGAGCGGCAAGGGCCTGCCCGGCGTGCTCATCGTCCAGTCGGAGCATGACGCCGCGACGCCGTACGAGGGCGCCGTCGAACTGCACAAGCGGTTCAAGGGCTCCCGCCTGATCACCGAGAAGGACGCCGGTTCGCACGGCGTCGCCGGGCTGGTCAACCCGTGCGTCAACGAGCGGGTGGACACCTACCTGCTCACCGGCGAGCTGGACCGCCGCGACGTGACCTGCGCACCGCACGCCACGCCCAAGCCGTAGTCACGGCCAAGCCGTAGTCACAGTGGGGGGCGGTCGTCCGGCCGCCCCCTCAGCCGTCCCTTTCCGCCAGCCAGGCGTCCTCCGCCGCGTAGTCGAAGAGGTCGCCGTACGCCTGGACCATCTTCGGGTACGCCTCCCGCCAGTCCCGCCCGGCGAGTTGTTCCTCGATCCAGGCGATCGTCTCCGGCAGGGTGTCCGCGTACCGCACCACCGCCCGGTAGCCCAGCTCGCGTTCCGCCGCCGACATGTCGCACACCACCGGCGCCGGTACCGACCAGGGCGTGTCGCCCACGCCGGACGGGGGCGGTGGGCCGTCCACGAGCACGTCCTCGGTCTTCACACCCATCACCGCGTCGATCTCCGCCGCGATCCGGGCCACCGTCGGCGCGTCCGGGTCCACGGCGTTCAGGACGCGGGCACCCGGCCGGGCGGCGGCCAGCCGGATCAGCTCGGCGAGCGTGTGGACGCTCGCCGGATGGAACCGGCTCTCGCCGCCGTAGGCGAGCACGCGCCGCTTCCGGCCGTCGAGGTTCCGCTTCACCACGTACAGCTCCCGCGGGCCTTGGCAGTACGCTCCGTGGATGGCGCCCGCGCGCAGCAGCGTGGTCGGCAACCGGTCGCCCGCCGCGAGGAGTTCGCGCTCCAGCGCCGCCTTCCGGGTGCTGTACGAGGCGTCGCCCGGTGGCACCGTGCGCTGGTCCTCCGTCAGCGGCACCGGGTACTCGGGAAAGCCCCCGGGCTCGCTCTGTGTGTCGAAGCCGCGGCCCCGGTCGTCCTCGTACACGGACACGCTGGAGATCACCACGGCCGAGCCGACCCGCCCGGCCAGCCCCGTCAACTGCCGTGCGTGCCCGGCGCCGAACGCCACCATGTCCACCAGGACGTCGCAGCCGTCACCGACCGCCGCCGACAGCGCCGCGTCATCCTCCCGGTCGGCCCGCACGGCCCGCACGCCGTCCGGCCACCGGGGGTCCCGGCCGCCGCCCCGCGAGACGGCTGTCACCTCCCAGCCGTCCCGGGCCAGCGCGCCCACGGCCACCCGCCCGATCTGTCCCGTCGCCCCGATCACCACAGCACGTGTCATACGACGACCGTATGGCGGCCGAGGGCCGGGCCACCTGCGGTTCTGCCGACAGCAGAGGCCTCAACTGAGCGGCATGCGCGGGAACTTCCGCTCCTTCGCGGCGGCGGCCTCCTCGGCCTTCACGACGGCCGCGTACTGGTCCACGTACTCCTGCTCCGACAGGGAGAGGATCGCGTACATGAGCTCGTCGGTGATGGCGCGCAGGATGGCCTTCTCGTTCTCCATGCCTTCATAGCGGGAGAAGTCGAGGGGCTTGCCGAAACGGATCACGACGGGGTGGATGTTGGGAATGACCTTGCCGGGCGGCTGGGCCTCGAAAGTGCCGATCATCGCGCAGGGGATCACCGGGACGCCGGCCTTGAGGGCCATCACGGCCACACCGACCTTGCCCTTGTAGAGCCGGCCGTCGTGCGAGCGCGTGCCCTCGGGGTAGATGCCGAGCAACTCGCCCTTGCTCAGCACGCCGAGGCCCTCGCGGATCGCGGCCTGGCCCGCGTCCTTGCCCGACCGGTCGACCGGGATCTGCCCCGCGCTGCGGAAGAAGAAGGCCGTCAGCCTGCCCTTGAGGCCCGGTCCCGTGAAGTACTCGGCCTTCGCGAGGAAGGTGATGCGCCGCTTGAGGATCGCGGGCATCAGGAAATGGTCCGAGAACGACAGGTGATTGCCGGCGACGATGGCGGCGCCCTCCGACGGCACGTGCTCCAGACCCTCTATTCGAGGGCGGAAGACCAGTCGCAGCAGCGGGCCCAGCAGCACGTATTTCAGCAGGTAGTAGAACAAAGCGGGCGCTCCTCGACTCTGGCGGTGAACTCAACCGCCGCGTTCCAGCAGGTCAACCGGCGTGTCGTGGGGTGCCAGTGTAGGTGCAGGCGCAGCCGCCGGGCACCTCGTGCGGCGGGACCGCGTCGATCCTTCACCTATTGACTGACGGTCAGTCAGGCAGGCGGGGTGTCCGGTGGTGCTCATGCGGCTGGGGAGGGCCGCGGGATCAGCGTGCTGGTCCGTCCGGGTGATCGGCAAGCCGAACGGGTGGCATGGCCGGGATGTGAAGGGTGCCTGGCCAACCGCTGGTTCTTGCGGCCCGGGCGAGTAGTCTGCGAAGCATGCGGATCTCTGTCTCCTCGGACATGGACGAGCCCGTCGCCCGCGCCCTCGTGGCCGCGCTGCGGGCCGGGGGCACGAGGTGCGCCCGCACGGCGCGCTGCGCTCCGGCGGCGACCCGCAGTGGGCCGTGTGCTCGGAGGCCGCGGCCCGCGAGGTCGCCGACGGGACGGCCGACCAGGCCGTGGTGTGCTGCTGGACCGGCACGGGTGCCTCGATCGCGGCCAACAAGGTGCCCGGCGTGCGCGCCGCGCTGTGCACGGACGCCTACACGGCCGACGGGGCCCGCCGCTGGAACGACGCCAACGTCCTCGCGCTCAGCCTGCGGCTGACGTCCGAGCCGCTGCTGACGGAGATCCTCGACGCGTGGTTCGCGGGCGAGCCCAGCGGCGACACCGAGGACCGGCAGAACGTGGACCGCGTCCGGCTGCTCGATCACGGACGGAACCGGCTGTAGGGCGACAGACCCCCGGTCACAGCCGCACGATGACCAGGGCGGTGTCGTCGGTGGCGCCGCCGGACGGCAGCAGTTCCAGCAGGACGGTGTCGGCGAGGGTCTCGGGATCCTGGTCCCGGTGGACGCGCAGGGCGTCGGCGAGCCGGTCCAGGCCCGTGTCGATGTCCTCCCGACGCCGTTCGATCAGGCCGTCGGTGTAGAGCACGAGCGTGGCGCCCGGCACGAAAGTGGTCTCGGCCTGGGGTCTCGGGATCGGGTCCGGGCGGGCGTCGAGCGGCGTGTCCGTGGCCTGGTCGAGGAACTCCGTGCGTCCGTCGCGGTGGACCAGCACGGGCGGCGGATGGCCGGCGCTGCTGTAGGTGATGACCTGCCGGACGCAGTCGATGAAGGTCGTCACGGCAGTCGCCGACTCGGCCCCGTCGATCACGTGGGCGTAGCGCCCCAGTACGTCCAGGGCCTGGGCGGGCCCCGCGGCGACCCGGGAGGCCGCGCTGAGCGCACTGCGCAGCTGTCCCATGACGCCGGCGGCCGCCAGTCCGTGACCGACCACGTCGCCCACGGCCACGCCGATCCGGTCACCGCCCACCAGATCGACCAGGTCGTACCAGTCCCCGCACACGTTGAGCGCGCCCACGGCGGGCCGGTACCGGACGGCCGCCCGGTGGTGGCCCACCTGCCGGGGTGCGGGCAGCATCGCCTCCTGCAGGGCCAGGGCCACCTCCCGCTCCCGGGAGTGCGCCTGACGCAGCCGGTCGTTGAGCTCCTGAAGCTCACGGGCGCGGGTGTACAGCTCGGCTTCCAGGACCCGGGCCCGGCTGCCCCGGCTCCCCCCGGAGCGGCCCCGGGCCCGGATCAGCTCCGTGACCTCCTCGACGCGGTGCAGGATCAGCCCGACCTTGCCGTCGGGGCCGGGCAGTGGCGCGTTCACCGGACTCCAGTAGCGCTCCTCCCACTCCCCGGGGCGCTCGGGATCCTCGACGTCGTAGCGCTGCAGGGCCATGGCGTCGCGCTCCCCGGTCGCCAGGACCCGGTACAGCGAGGCCTCCAGGTTGCGCATGCCCGTCGCGGCCGGGTCATTGGGGTTGTCGGGGAAGACGTCGAACAGATAGCGGCCGATCAGCTGCTCGCGGGAGCGGCCGGACACCCGGACGAACTCCTCGTTGACGTCCGCGTACACCAGCTCCGGCGTCAGCAGCGCCACCATGCCGGGCAGGGCCTGGAACACCGCCGCGTAGTCGATCTCCGAATCCGTCATGGTCGCCTCACCACTGCCGGGATCACACTATTTTCACACGGTATGGCCGTACCTGGCCCGTGTTTCACTCCGTGACGTCCGTGAGCGACTGCTCCGCCCAGATGATCTTCCCGTCGGGGACGAACCGGGTGCCCCACCGCTGGGTCAGCTGGGAGACCAGCAGCAGTCCGCGCCCGCCCTCGTCCGTCGTACGGGGATGGCGCAGATGGGGCGCGGTGGCACCGCCGTCGAACACCTCGCAGACCAGGGCGCGCTCCCGGATCAGCCGGAGCCGGATCGAGCCGGTGGCGTACCGGATGGCGTTGGTGACCAGCTCGCTCACCACCAGTTCCGTGGTGAACACCAGCTCGTCCAGACCCCAGTGCGCCAGCTGCCGGGTGGCCGTGCGGCGGGCGTCGGCGACGACGGCCGGATCGGAGGGCAGGTCCCAGGCCGCGACCTGCTCGGTGCCGAGCCGCTTCGTCCGGGCCATCAGCAGGGCCACGTCGTCGTACGGGCGCGCCGGGACCAGCGCGTCGACCACGGTCAGGCAGTGCGACTCGAGCGGGCCCGCCTGTTCCAGCGCCCTGCGCAGCCGTTCCCGGCCCGTGTCGACGGCCCAGGTGGTCTCGCCCCGGGCCAGCAGCCCGTCGGTGTGCAGGGCGAGCGTGCTGCCCTCCGCGAGGGACAGTTCGACCGCCTCGAAGGGAGGGCCGCCCACGCCGAGCGGCGGCCCCTGCGGGAGATCGACGAACGTGACCGTGCGGTCGGGCGCGACCACGGCCGGGGCGGGGTGGCCCGCGGCCGCCATCGTGCAGCCGCCGTCGACCGGGTCGTAGACCACGTACAGGCACCCGGAGCCCACGGACGACCGCCCGCTGTCGCCCGCGCCCGGTTCGACGCCCTGCTCCCGCGCCGACCGCGCCACCAGGTCGTCGAGGTGCGCCAGCACCTCCTCGGGCGGCAGATCCAGTGCGGCCAGCGTCCTCACGGCGGTCCGCAGCTGGCCCATGGCCGCGGCGGCGTCGATGCCGTGCCCGGGCACCTCGCCCACCACGAGCGCGACGCGGCCGCCGGACAGCGGGATGAGGTCGTACCAGTCGCCGCCCAGGCCGGTCAGCTCGTCGGCCGGCCGGTAGCACGCGGCCACCTCGGCGGCGTCCTGCTCGGGCAGCCGGTGGGGGAGCAGACTGCGCTGCAGGACGAGGGCGGCGTCACGCTCGCGGGTGTAGCGCCGGGCGTTGTCCAGGCAGACGGCCGCGCGAGCGACGAGGTCCTCGGCCAGGTGCAGATCCTCCTCGTCGAAGGGCTCCCGGCGGTGGCGCCGGAAGAAGCTGGTGACGCCCAGGGTCGTGCCCCGCGACCGGATCGGCACGGTCATCACGCTGTACAGGTCCAGCTCCAGGAACGTGAAGGTCCGGCGGCCCTCCGGGAGGTCCGTGGCCCACTCCCGGGTCACCGGATCGAGCCGGTCCGCGCGCCAGGACCGTCCCGTGGTCAGGC
This sequence comes from Streptomyces sp. CA-179760, assembly GCF_050937045.1. Lineage (NCBI taxonomy): Bacteria > Bacillati > Actinomycetota > Actinomycetes > Kitasatosporales > Streptomycetaceae > Streptomyces > Streptomyces sp. CA-179760. Next base: position 1,517,063 of record NZ_JBNJLZ010000001.1, on the reverse strand, counting down.
AGCGGACCGGGGGCGACCCGGCGAGGTACGTCGCGACGTCGCCGACCCGCAGGGCGCCCTCCGGGAGGTCGTCCGCCACCGACCGCTGGCCGGCGCGGCGCAGTGCCACCTCATCGGTGTCCGCGAGCGGCCCGGGAGCCAGCTCCGCGCCCCGCAGTGCTGTCTCCAGCAGATCCACGGTGACGAAGTCGGCCACTCCCGGCACGACCACGTCGGCCAGTTCCTGCGCGGTGCGCATGAGGTCCAGGCTGCGGCCGATGCTCTCGCCGGCCCGGTCGAGGAGTGCCAGCCGCTGCCGCGCGCGGTGGCGCTCGGTCATGTCGACGACCGTGTAGTACACGCCGATCGGGTGCCCCCGGTCGTCCTCGAGCCGGGTGAACGACAGCATGTGCGCCGTCTCGCGCAGCGGAGCCGACCGCACATGACCTACGTGCTCGTACCCGACGACCGCCTCGCCGGTCTCCAGGACGTGCCGCATCTGCGCCTCGACCGCCTGGGCGTCCATGCCCGGCTGGACGTCCGCGAAGCGCAGGCCGAGCCGTCGCCGTGCCGGTCCGCCGCCGAACTGCTCCAATGCGGTGTTGGACCACACGAAACGCAGCTCGGTGTCCACGATGGCGATGCCGACGGGGGCGCCGGCCACCATCTGTTCCAGCACCGCGCGGCTCATGTCCCAGCCGGGAGCCTGGCCCAGCTCCGACAGGAGCACCAGCCAGCGCGAGCCGCCGGGCGTCTCCTCGGTCGAGGTGATCCGGGCCATGACCCGCACCGGCTGCCCGTTCTTGCGGCGGGCCGTCAGCAGCCCCGCCCAGCCGCCGTCCCTGCGGCAGCGCTCGACCAGGTCCGGCACGCGCTCCGCGTCCTCGGCGGCCAGCAGATCGGACAGCTTCCTGCCGACCGCCTCGGCTGCCGGGTATGCCAGCAGCCGCCGGGCGTCGTCGGTCCAGCCCGTCACCATGCCCTGCGGATCGAGCAACAGGGGCACGGCGTCGGCCACGTCGAACCGCCGCCGGGCAAACCCGTACTCCTCGTGTGGGCCCACGGCCGACCTCTCTGTCGCTGAGAGTGGTCTACCACCTCTTGCCCCCATCTTCACCCTTCCCGCCTACGGGGGCGGCTTGTGCAGGTCCGGTCGGGGCGGCCGCGGGCGGCTGTCGCGCTCCCTTACCCCAGCACCTTCTCCAGCGCCGCGAGCGCCCCCGCGAGCTCCTCGCCCGTGATCGTGAGCGGCGGTGCCAGGCGGATCGTGGAGCCGTGGGTGTCCTTGACCAGGACGCCCTCCCGCATGAGGCGTTCGCTGACCTCGCGCCCGGTGCCGAGGGCCGGGTCGATGTCGACACCCGCCCACAGGCCACGCGAGCGGAAGCCGACGACGCCCTTGCCGACCAGTTCGGTCAGACCGTCCCGCAGGGTCGTGCCCAGCTCGGTCGCGCGCTGCTGGAACTCGCCCGTCTCCAGCAGTTCGACCACCGCCGTGCCGACCGCGGCCGCCAGCGGGTTGCCGCCGAACGTCGAGCCGTGCTCGCCCGGCCGCAGCACCCCGAGGACCTCCCGGCGCGCCACCACCGCCGACACCGGCACGATGCCACCGCCCAGCGCCTTCCCCAGCAACACCATGTCCGGCACGACCGACTCGTGCTCCACCGCCAGCGTGCCGCCGGTACGGCCGAGCCCGGACTGGATCTCGTCGGCGATGAACAGGCACCCCTCTCGCCGCGTCAGCTCGCGCACGCCGGCCAGGTAGCCGTCGTCCGGGATGATCACCCCCGCCTCGCCCTGGATCGGCTCGATCAGCACGGCCGCCGTCGTCTCGTCGACCGCCGCCTCCAGCGCGGCCAGGTCGTTGTACGGCACGACCCGGAAGCCCGGCGTGAAGGGACCGAAGCCCTGCCGCGCCGTCTCGTCCGTGGAGAAGCTGACGATCGTCGTCGTACGGCCGTGGAAGTTGTCCGCGGCCACCACGATCGTCGCCCGGCCGTCCGGCACGCCCTTGACGTCGTAGGCCCACTTCCGGGCCACCTTCACCGCGCTCTCCACCGCCTCCGCGCCGGTGTTCATGGGCAGCACCATGTCCAGGCCCGTCAACGCGGCCAGCCGCTCGGCGAACTCGGCGAGCCGGTCGTTGTGGAAGGCGCGCGAAGTGAGCGTCAGCCGGTCGAGCTGGCGGTGGGCCGCCTCGATCAGCGCCGGATGCCGGTGACCGAAGTTGAGCGCCGAGTAGCCGGCCAGCAGGTCGAGGTAGCGCCGCCCCTCCACGTCCTCCACCCAGGTGCCCTCGGCGCGGGCGACCACCACGGGCAGCGGGTGGTAGTTGTGGGCGAGGACCGGCTCCTCGGCGCGGATGAGCTCCTGCGAGCCCCGCGTCCCCTTCGAGCCCTCGATGCGGACGGGTGCGGTCATGAGCGGATCTCCCGGATCTCCTGGGTGCAGCACTTGATGCCGCCACCGGCCTTCTGGAACTCGGACAGGTCGACGGGGACGGGGACGTAACCGCGGTCGGCGAGCTGCCCGGCCAGGCCCGTCGCCCCCGGCGAGATGAACACGTGGCGCCCGTCGGAGACGGAGTTGAGCCCGAACGCCATCGCGTCCTCGTGGGTGGCGAGCACCGCGTCCGGATACAGCCGGGCCAGCAGCTCCCGGCTGCCGGGCGAGAACGCCTCGGGGTAGTAAGCGACATTCTCCTCGTCGAGGACGAACAGCGCCGTGTCCAGGTGGTAGAAGTACGGATTCACCAGCGTCAGGCTGATCACCGGCACCCCGAGGAACTCCTGTACCTCGAGATGAGCCTCACGGGTGGTGCGGAACCCGGTCCCGGCCAGGATCCAGCGGCCGGCCGGCACCAGGTCGCCCTCACCCTCGCAGACCGACTCGGGGTGGTAGACCTCGTAGCCCTCCGACTTGAACCACGCCTCGTAGGGCACGGACTCGGGGCGGCGCTCCGGCGCCTTGAACAGGGAGCCGAACACCCGGCCCTCGACCACGACGGCCGAGTTCGCCGCGAAGACCATGTCGGGCAGTCCGGGGACCGGCTTCACGGTCTCCACGGTGTGGCCGTGGACCCGGTAGGCGTCGACCAGCGCCTGCCACTGGTCCAGGGCGCGGATGACATCGACGGGTTCGTCGGGGTGCATCCAGGGGTTGATCGCGTACTGCACGGCGAAGTGTCTGGGTTCGCAGACGAGATAGCGCCGCCGGCGCGGCACACGGGAGTCGGGCACAGAGGGGTACCTCCGCTTCCTAACGGTGTGTGACTGAGGGTTGACACCAAGGTAGGAAGTGACGGAGGCGGTCCACAAGAAACATCAGTTGCGTCTCCACGCAGGAACGCTGCGTCTTGAGGCAGCTCAGCGCACGTCTGCTGCGCGACGTCCGGGACTATTCGGGCGCCGGATGGCTGGCTCCCGCCTCCGGACTCTCCGGAAGCAGATGCGACAGCACCATCACGCTGATCGTCTTCCGGATGAACGGCTCCTGGCGGATCCGCTCCAGCACCTCCTCGAAGTGCTCCACGTCCCGCGCCCGCACATGCAGCAGCGCGTCCGCGCCGCCGGTCACGGTCATCGCCGCCGTGATCTCCGGGTAGTCCCGCACGACCTCCGCGAGCCGCCGCGGCGGGGCCGCGCCCTCGCAGTACACCTCGACATAGGCCTCCGTGCGCCAGCCCAGCGCAGACGGCTTCACCGTGGCCGTGAAACCGGTGATCACACCCGTTTCGCGCAGCCGGTCGACCCGGCGTTTGACCGCCGTGGCCGACAGCCCGATCGCCGTGCCGATCTCGGCGAAGGACGTCCTGGCGTTCGCCATCAACGCGGTGATGATCTTCCGGTCGAGTTCGTCGAACGGCGTGGACCTGCTGTTCATGCGGGCACTGTATCCAGCGGGAACGTGCACCCCCGGCACATGTCCAGACGTGCGGATCGCCCCTACACTCCGGGTTCATGCTGCGCGCCCTGGCTGTCGACGACGAACGCCCCTCGCTGGAGGAGCTGCTCTACCTGCTGCAGGCGGACCCCCGCATCGGCAGCGCGGAGGGCGCCGGCGACGCGACCGAGGCGCTGCGCCGCATCAACCGCGCCCTGGAGTCCGGCCCCGGCGGCCCCGAGGCGATCGACGTCGTCTTCCTCGACATACAGATGCCCGGCCTCGACGGCCTCGACCTGGCCCGGCTGCTCACCGGCTTCGCCCGGCCCCCGCTCGTCGTGTTCGTCACCGCCCACGAGGACTTCGCCGTCCAGGCCTTCGACCTCAAGGCCGTCGACTACGTCCTCAAGCCCGTCCGCAAGGAACGCCTTGCCGAGGCCGTCCGCCGCGCCGCCGAACTGCGCGGCGCCGCCCCGCCCATACCCGTGCACGAACCCGACCCCGACCACCTGCCCGTCGAACTCGGCGGCGTGACCCGCTTCGTCGCCGTCGGCGACATCACCCACGTCGAGGCCCAGGGCGACTACGCCCGGCTGCACACCGGCAAGGGCAGCCACCTGGTCCGCATCCCGCTGTCCACCCTGGAGGAGCGCTGGCGCTCCCGCGGCTTCGTCCGCATCCACCGCCGCCACCTCGTCGCCCTGCGCCACATCGGCGAACTCCGCCTCGACGCGGGCACCGTCAGCGTCCTCGTCGGCTCCGAGGAACTCCAGGTCAGCCGGCGCCACACGCGCGAACTGCGCGACCTGCTCATGCGGAGGCCGTGACCGTGCCCCAGGACCACACCGAACGCCGCGTCACCGTCACCGCCCCGCCCCGCCGCACCGTCCCCACGCTCGGCTCCGCTCGCGCGGGAGGTACCCCCAGGCCTCCGGCTACTACCGCCCGCGCACCGAGATCGACGAGCAGACCACCCTGGGCCACACCTACGTCCGCACCCTGATGCGCACCCAACTGCGCGCCGCCCTCACCGTGTTCGCGATCCTCGGACTGCTCGTCGGCCCGCTGCCGCTGCTGTTCGCCGCGACGCCCGGCACCGGCCGCCTCGAATGGGCCGTCCTCGGCTTCGGCCTCTACGTCCCGCTCGTCCTGCTGGCCCGCTGGTACGTCCGCCGCGCCGAGCGCAACGAACGCGACTTCGTACGCCTCGTCGAAGACCGCTGAAGCCGCAGAAACCGCACCCATGAACTCCAACTACGCCATACCCGCCGTCGCCCTGGTCGTCGTCGCGACGGTCCTGGTCGGCGCCTTCGGCCTGCGCATCTCCCGCACCACCTCGGACTTCTACGTCGCCTCCCGCACCGTCGGCCCCCGCCTCAACGCCGCCGCCATCAGCGGCGAGTACCTCTCCGCCGCCTCCTTCCTCGGCATCGCCGGCCTCGTCCTGGTCCAGGGCCCCGAGATGCTCTGGTACCCGGTCGGCTACACCGCCGGCTATCTGGTCCTGCTGCTCTTCGTCGCCGCCCCGCTGCGCCGCTCCGGCGCCTACACCCTCCCCGACTTCGCCGAGGCCCGCCTCGCCTCCCAGGCGGTACGGCGCCTCGCCGGTGCCTTCGTCGTCGGCGTCGGCTGGCTCTACCTGCTGCCCCAGCTCCAGGGCGCCGGACTGACCCTGACCGTGCTGACCGGGGCGCCCGACTGGCTCGGCGGAGTGATCGTCGCCGTCGTCGTGACCGCCACCGTCGCCGCCGGTGGCATGCGCAGCATCACCTTCGTGCAGGCCTTCCAGTACTGGCTGAAGCTCACCGCCCTGCTCGTTCCCGCCCTCTTCCTGGTCCTCGCCTGGCAGCACGACGGAGCACCGCGCCACGCCTTCGACGAACCGGCCACCTTCCGCGAGCAGCGCGTCGTGCACGTGGACGACAGCATCGCCCTCACGCTCGACCGACCCCTGACCGTCACGGTGAACGGCACCGTGGACGGCCGTACGCACACCGGCACCCGCCTCGAACTCCCCGCCGGTACCCACCACATCGAAAGCGGCACCCGCCTCACCTTCGCCGCGGGGACGACCGTCCCCGCGGCCGAGCGCAGCGGCGGCGGCGACCTGTCGCCCTCCCAGGACGAGGGCCGCGGGGAACGCCCGCTGTACGCCACGTACGGGCTGATCCTCGCCACGTTCCTCGGCACCATGGGCCTGCCGCACGTCGTGGTCCGCTTCTACACCAGCCCGCACGGCGTCGCCGCCCGCCGCACGACCGTCGTGGTCCTCGGCCTGATCGGCGCCTTCTACCTCCTGCCACCCGTCTACGGCGCGCTCGGCCGTCTCTACGCCCCCGAGCTCACCCTCACCGGAGACCCGGACGCCGCCGTCCTGCTGCTGCCCGACCGCATGATCGGGGGAGTGGGCGGGGACCTGCTGGGCGCGCTGGTGGCGGGCGGTGCCTTCGCCGCCTTCCTGTCGACGGCCTCGGGGCTGACCATGGCGGTCGCGGGCGTGCTCACCCAGGACGTCCTGCCGTCCCGGGGCGTACGGCACTTCCGGCTCGGCACGGTCCTCGCCATGGCCGTGCCCCTCGCGGCGAGCGTCCTCGTCGGCGGGCTCCCGGTCGCCGACGCCGTCGGGCTCGCCTTCGCGGTGTCCGCGTCCTCGTTCTGCCCGCTGCTGGTCCTAGGCATCTGGTGGCGGCGGCTGACCCCGCCCGGCGCCGCCGCGGGCATGCTGGTCGGCGGCGGTTCCGCCCTGCTCGCCGTCGCCGCGACCATGGCGGGCTACCCGGGCGAGGGCGCACTGCACGCCCTGCTCGCCTGGCCCGCCCTGTGGTCGGTACCGCTGAGCTTCCTCACCATGATCCTCGTCTCCCTGGTGACCCCCGGCCGGGTGCCCCCGGGCACGGCGGCCGTCCTGGCCCGCTTCCACCTGCCCGAGGAACTGCGCACGGAGGTGAAGACGCCATGAGCGGATTCCTGGCAGGTCTGTGCGTCGCCGTGCTCCCGGTGCTGGCCGCCGGGGTCTGGCTGGGCCGGCGCACCGCGCGGGGGGCCAAGAGCCTCGGCGGCCTCGGCACCCCCGTCGAGCACGCCACCTTCGAGACCCTGCACACCGCCTCCCTCGCCGCGCCCCCGCTGCGGGCCGGCCTGACCGAGGAGACCGCCCGCAGGTCCGCCCGCAAACTGCGCTCCCTGCTCGGCACGGACGCCCTCTGCCTCACGGACCGCGAACAGGTCCTGGTCTGGGACGGCGACGGCGCCCACCACCGCGACCAGATCATGGAACGCCTCGGGGGAGCCCTGGAGACCGGCCGGGGCGAGGCCTTCCGCCTCACCTGCGACATCCTCGACTGCTCGGTGCGCTGGGCGGTCGTCGCCCCGTTCACCGTCGACGACCGGGTGCACGGCGCCCTCGTCGCCTGCGCGCCTCGTGAGTCGGCCGTCCTGGTCCGGGCGGCCGGCGAGGTGGCCCGCTGGGTCTCCGTCCAACTGGAGCTGGCCGACCTCGACCAGTCCCGCACCCGCCTCATCGAGGCCGAGATCAAGGCGCTGCGGGCCCAGATCTCCCCGCACTTCATCTTCAACTCGCTCGCGGTGATCGCTTCGTTCGTCCGCACCGACCCCGAGCACGCCCGCGAACTACTCCTGGAATTCGCCGACTTCACCCGCTACTCGTTCCGCAGGCACGGCGACTTCACCGCCCTCGCCGACGAACTCCACGCCATCGACCACTACCTGGCGCTGGTCCGGGCACGCTTCGGCGACCGCCTCTCCGTCACCCTCCAGATCGCCCCGGAGGTGCTGCCCGTCGCCCTGCCCTTCCTCTGCCTCCAGCCGCTCGTGGAGAACGCCGTCAAACACGGCTTGGAGGGCAAAGCCGACAAATGCCGCATCCAGATCACCGCCCAGGACGCGGGTGCCGAGGCCCTCGTCGTCATCGAGGACGACGGCGCCGGCATGGACCCCGACCTGCTGCGCCGCATCCTCGCCCGCGAGGTCAGCCCCTCGGGCGGCATAGGCCTCTCCAACGTCGACGACCGGCTCCGCCAGGTCTACGGCGACGACTACGGCCTCGTCATCGAGACCGCCCCGGGCGCGGGCATGAAGATCACCGTCCGGATCCCGAAGTACCAGCCGGGCGTGCACTCGGGGGGCCGGATGACCCGGGAGTGAGCTGTCAGGTACTGCGGGTGGTGCCGGTGACCACCAGCCCGAGGGTGATCAGTCCCAGGACGACCCAGCCGAACCACAGCCAGCCGTTGCTTCCGAGCGCCACCGTGTAGGCCGTCACCATGACGAGGCCGCCGAGGGTGAGCACTCCCATGGTCTTGGTCGAGTTTGAACCGTTCGTGGAACCGGGCATCGCAACACCCTCCTCGTGGTCCGATGCCTCCATGGTGCCTGGCGGACGCCCGGCGCGCACGGTCCTTGCGAGAGCGGCTTCAGCGCCCCTGCGCGTTCAGGGAGGCCAGATAGGCGTTGTACGCCTCCAGCTCCTTGTCCCCGTCGCGGTCGGCGGCCCGGTCGTTACGCCTGGCCTGGCGCTGGTCGGAGGCGTACCACTGGAACAGCAGGGCGATCAGCACCAGCACGGACGGGATCTCACTGAACGCCCAGGCGATGCCGCCCGCCGCGTTCTGGTCGGAGAGGGCCTCGATGCCGAGCGAGGCGGGCGGGTTCTCGAACGTCCCGACCATCGGCTCGGACGCCATCATGAGCGCGATACCGAAGAACGCGTGGAACGGCATGCCCGCGAACAGCTCCAGCATCCGCATCAGGTAGCCGGGGCGGTGCGGCCCAGGGTCCACGCCCATGATCGGCCAGAAGAACACCAGCCCGACGGCGAAGAAGTGCACCATCATCCCGATGTGACCCGGCTTGGAGCCCATCAGGGTGTCGAAGAGCGGCGTGAAGTACAGCCCGTACAGGCTCGCGATGAACAGCGGGATGGTGAACGCCGGGTGCGTGATGATCCGCATGTACCGGCTGTGCAGGAACATCAGCAGCAGCTCGCGGGGGCCGTTGCGCCCGCGGCCCGCCGGCGGCAGCGCGCGCAGCGCCAGCGTGATCGGCGCGCCGAGCAGGACGAGGATCGGCGACACCATGCTGATCACCATGTGCTGCACCATGTGCACGCTGAACATGACCATGCCGTAGTCGTTCAGCTTGGTGCACATCATGAGCGCGACGGTCAGCACACCGATGACGAAGGCGACCGTCCGCCCCACGGGCCACTTGTCCCCGCGCCGCGCCAGCCGCGCGACACCCCACCCGTACAGCCCCAGTCCCAGCAGGCAGGCGACGAGGAAGAACGGGTCGGCCGACCACTCCAGTCCTCGGCCCAGCGTGAACGGCGGCAGATCCATGGTCATGCCGTGCCCGCTGTGATCCATTCCGCCGGCTCCTGTTTCGTGGGGGTGTGCAGCAATCTGTCCGCCCACAAGAGTAGAACCGCCCCCGGCCGGACAAGCGACCGGGGGCAGGGTTCAGGGGCGCGGGGAACGGCGCGACAAGCCACGAACGACCCGCACTCGACCGACTGCAGCGACCTCAGAGAACAGTCTCCGCCTCGTCGTACCGATCCTTCGGCACGGTCTTCAGCGTCTTCACGGCCTCGGCCAACGACACCATCACTATGTCGGTCCCCCGCAGCGCGGTCATCTGCCCGAACTCCCCGCGATGTACGGCCTCCACCGCGTGCCACCCGAACCGCGTGGCGAGCACCCGGTCGTAGGCGGTAGGCGTACCACCCCGCTGCACATGCCCGAGAATGACGGGCCGGGCTTCCTTCCCCAGCCGCCCTTCCAGCTCCACGGACAGCTGTCGCGCGATCCCGGCGAACCGCTCGTGCCCGTAGATGTCCTTGCCACCCTCGTCGAACTCCATGCTCCCGGCCTTCGGCTTCGCGCCCTCCGCCGCCACGACGATCGCGAAGCGCTTGCCCGCCTCGAACCGCTCGCCGACCCGCCGGGTCAGTTCCTCTATGTCGAAGGGCCGTTCGGGGACGACGATGGCGTGCGCGCCGGCCGCCATGCCGGAGTGCAGTGCGATCCAGCCGGTGTGCCGCCCCATGACCTCGACCACCAGGACCCGCTGGTGGGACTCGGCGGTGGTCTTCAGCCGGTCCAGGGCCTCGGTCGCCACCCCGACGGCCGTGTCGAAGCCGAAGGTGACGTCCGTGACCGCGATGTCGTTGTCGATGGTCTTCGGTACACCCACGACGGGCAGACCGCTGTCCGACATCAGCCGGGCGGCCTTGAGGGTGCCCTCACCGCCGATGGGGATGATCGCGTCGAGGCCGAGCTCCTCGACATGACCCTTGGCCCGCTCCACACCGTCCCGCAGATGGGAGGGCTGGACCCGGGAGGACCCGAGAATCGTGCCGCCGCGGGCGAGGATGCCACCCACCGCGTCGAGGTCGAGCTTGAGGTAGTCGCACTCCAGGAGGCCCTTCCAGCCGTCCCGGAAGCCGATGACCTCGTCGCCGTGGTCCACGACGGCGCGGTGTACGACGGACCGGATGACGGCGTTCAGGCCGGGGCAGTCGCCGCCGGACGTGAGGACACCAATACGCATAGCCCGAAATACCTTCTCAACGTGGGCCGGGGACCGGACCACGTTGTCCGGCTCGAATTCCCGCCACCCTAGCGTCAGGAAGGGGCGGGACCGAACCGTGCGTCCGCCTGCTGGACTACCCCGCTCACCTGTGCGGATGTGCCGTCAGACGGGCTGTTGACCAGCAGGTTGACGCGTACCTCGGGCAGGCTGCGACACCGTGTCTACGCAGGCTGCTGCGCAGCTGTGTCTACGCAGGCTGCTGCGCAGCCGCGATGCGCTCGTCGCGCAGCGCCTCGTACCAGCGGTCGTCGGTCGGCGGCAGCGCGTTGACGTCGAGCGCCAGCTTCAGCAGCAGATCCGCGATCAGCGGGTTGCGCGCGAGCACGGGGCCGTGCATGTACGTGCCGAAGACGGTGTCGTTGTACGCGCCCTCCGTGCCGTCGCCCGTGCCGTTGCCGTTGCCGAACTGCACCCGGGCGAGCGGGCGGGCGGTGGGGCCCAGGTGGGTCACGCCCTGGTGGTTCTCGAAGCCGGTCAGCGGGGGCAGGCCGAGGCGCGCGTCGACGTCGCCCAGCACGTCACCGACGCACCGATCGCCCTCGCCGCGCACCGACACCACGTCCAGCAGCCCGAGGCCGGGCTCGCGCTGGCCGAGGTCGTTGATGAACTCGTGGCCGAGGATCTGGTAGCCGGCGCACACCGAGAACACGATGGCGCCGTTCCCCACGGCCCGCTGCAGACCCCCGTCCCGGCGCAGCCGCTCGGCCGCGAGCCGCTGCGGACGGTCCTCGCCGCCGCCGATCAGGTAGATGTCGCCCGAGGTCGGGATCGGCTGGTCGCTGCGCACGTCCAGCCGGGCCACGTCCAGGCCGCGCTGCTGGGCCCGGCGCTCCACGACGAGGACGTTGCCCTGGTCCCCGTAGGTGCTGAGCAGGTCGGGATAGATCCAGACGACCCGCAGTTGGTTGTCGCTCACAAAAGTCCCCTGACGTCTCGTGCTCAGTTGCCGACGCGGCGGCGCAGATCCTGGAACGCCGTGTAGTTGGCGATGACCTCGATGCGGCCCGGCGGGCACGCCGCCACGGCCTGGTCGAGGTTCTCGTAGACCTGGAAGTGCTGGTCGGCGACCTCCAGGCGCACCGCCAAGTCCAGCCGCCGGTCGCCGACGACGCAGATCGGGTGGCCGGTCAGGCGCGTGTAGTCGACGTCCCACAGCCAGGAGGTGTCGGTGCCGTCGGCGCCGCGCGCGTTCACGGAGAGGATCACCGGGGTCGGCGGCGGGTCGATCAGCGAGAACGTCTCCAGCCAGCCGGCCGGGTTCTTCGCGAGCAGGAGCCGGAGGTCACGGCCCTGGAACTGGACGACGTCGTACCGTCCGGCCACCGCCTGCACCTGGTACATGCGCTCCAGCGCGACCTGGGGCGGTACCCCGAACACGGCGGCGACGGCGGCCGAGGAGGCGGCGTTGGCCTTGTTGGCGCGGCCGGGCAGCTGGAGGTGGATCGGCCAGGCCGAGCCGTGCGGGTCGAGCACGTGGTCGCCGGACAGCGCCCAGCTCGGCGTCGGACGGCGGAAGCCGCACTCGCCGCAGAACCAGTCGTCGCCCGGGCGCTGCATCACGCCACCGCACGACGGGCAGGACCAGGCGTCGTCCTTCCACATCTGCCCGGCGGCGACCCAGATCACATTGGGGGAGGAGGACGCCGCCCACACCACCAGCGGGTCGTCGCAGTTGGCCACGACCACGGCCTTGGAGCCCGCGAGTCCCTCCCGCCAGTTCTCGGCGAGCATCCGCGTCTCGGCGGCCCGGTCGAGCTGGTCGCGGGAGAGGTTCAGCAGGGCGATGCACTTCGGGGCGGTGTCCCGGGCGACACCGGCGAGGTACTTCTCGTCGACCTCGATCACGCCGTACCGGGCGTCCGAGCTGCCCGCGAGCGCCGAGGTGATGCCGGCCGGCATGTTGGCGCCGAGCGCGTTGGAGACGACCGGTCCGGCCGCCCGCAGTGCCTCGGCGATGAGCCGGGTGGTGGTGGTCTTGCCGTTCGTCGCCGAGACCAGGATCACGTCCAGGTTCTGCGCGAGCGTGGCGAGGAGGTCGGGGTCGAGCCGGAGAGCCACCCGGCCGCCGATCACCGAACCGCTGCCGCGTCCTGCGGCACGGGATGCCGCTGCGACCGCCTTGCCCGCGGTCACGGCCAGCTTGGCCCGCGGCGAGAGCGGGTCCGAGTTGCCTGCCATCAGTTCTCGATCCTCCTTGCGTACGCGCCGCGCCTTGAAGCCTGACGGCCACGTGGTGTGGACCTCAGCCTATCGAGATCCATTAGCACTCCCGAACCGCGGCACTGTGGCGAACTCGTGTGGAAGGCGCGGACCGACAAGGACCTTACTCTTGCCGCCATGCGACACAGCCCCATCCCCGGCGCCCACGGCAGCGTGAGACCCCTCACGCTGCACGGCGACCCGCTCCTGCACACGCCCTGCGCGGAGGTCACCGACTTCGGCCCCGAACTGGCCCGGCTCGTCGAGGATTTGTTCGCGACCATGTACGCCGCCCAGGGCGTCGGCCTCGCCGCCAACCAGATCGGCGAGTCGCTGCGGGTCTTCGTCTACGACTGCCCGGACGACGAGGACGTCCGCCACCTGGGCCATGTGGTCAACCCGCGCCTGGTCGAGGCCGACGGAGTGGTGATCCGGGGCCCGGAGGGCTGTCTGTCCCTGCCGGGCCTGGAAGCGGGCACGGAACGTTACGACCACGCGGTGGTGGAGGGCCTCACGGTGACCGGAGACCCCGTCACGGTCCACGGCACGGGCTTCTTCGCCCGCTGCCTGCAGCACGAGTGCGACCATCTTGAAGGCCGCATCTACGCGGACCACCTGACGGGCAGACGCCACCGCAAGCTGATGCGCCAGGTGAGCCGGGCTTCATGGCGCCGGTGAGGGTGATGTGCCTTCTTTCAGGGGCGCGGGGCTGTGTTCAATATGCGGCTCCGCCGCGTGGGCGCGAACGGCCCCCACCGGCCATCAGCCGAAACGCAACGATCAGAACCCCGGGCCGCCGACCTTGTCTCCCGCAGCCGCAAGGCGCCCCCACAACAGGTCCGCCAGACTCCGCACCAACTCCGCACGAGAACAAGGCCGTTCCCCCAGCCACCAGTCCCCGGCGGCGTGCATCATGCCGACGATCCCATGCCCCCAAACCCGCGCCAGCTGCTGCCCGCCCGGTCCGAGATCCAGCCGGTCCTCGATGACCTGCGCCAGTTCCTCACCCATCCGCCGCAACAACGGCGCACTGTGCTTGCCGACATCGAACCCCTGATCCCCCAGCTGGCTCCCCTCCGCCGGGTGCATCAGGAACCGGTACACCTGGGGCCGCAACTCGATCGCCGTGAGATACGTATCCAACGTCGCCTCGACCCGCTCCCGCCGGTCCGCCGGCGCGTCGAGCGCCGCTCGCAGGGAGTCCAGCAACGCGTCCGTGTGCCGCTTGGCAAGGGCCGCGTAAAGTCCGCCCTTGTCGCCGAAGTGGCGATACAGAATCGGCTTGGTGATGCCGGCCTCAGCGGCGATCGCGTTCATCGAGGCCTGCGGGCCGTCGCGCAGCACCACCCGGTCGGCGGCCTCCAGCAGCTCACGCCGCCGGCGGTCGGCGGACCGTTGCTGATCCGTCCGCTGCGTGGTGTCCATGTGCTCTCCCCACCCGTGCTGATTCGATGACGCCAGCGCAAACTAACACCCGAGCATGCACCGCACATCGAACGGGTGCCGACCGGTCGGTAGGAGTTGACTTCGACTACCGACCGGTAACAGGATGGTGTTACCGCAAGTAACATGCACGTGTGCCGCCGCTGGAGGGGACGACATGGCCGAGTTCACCATGGAGCTCAACGACGAACAGAAGGAGGTCCGGGACTGGCTGCACGGCTTCGCCGCCGACGTGATCCGCCCCGCGGCCGCCGAATGGGACGAGCGTGAGGAGACTCCCTGGCCGGTCATCCAGGAGGCCGCCAAGGTCGGCATCTACTCCCTGGACTTCTACGCCCAGCAGTACTTCGACCCCACCGGCCTCGGCATACCGATGGCGATGGAGGAGCTCTTCTGGGGCGACGCGGGCATCGCCCTGTCCATCGTCGGCACCGGCCTCGCCGCCGTCGGCGTCCTCGCCAACGGCACCGAGGAGCAGATCGGCACCTGGATCCCCCAGATGTACGGCGATGCCAACGATGTGAAGGTCGCCGCCTTCTGCTCCTCCGAGCCCGACGCGGGTTCCGACGTGGCCTCCATGCGCACGCGGGCCGCGTACGACGAGGCCAAGGACGAATGGGTGCTCAACGGCACCAAGACCTGGGCGACCAACGGCGGTATCGCCAACGTCCATGTCGTGGTCGCGGTGGTCGACCCCGAGCTCGGCTCCAAGGGGCACGCCTCCTTCATCGTCCCGGCGGGCACCCCCGGTCTGGCCCAGGGGCAGAAGTTCAAGAAGCACGGCATCCGCGCCTCGCACACCGCCGAGGTCGTCCTGGACAACGTGCGCGTTCCCGGCTCCTGCCTGCTCGGCGGCAAGGAGAAGCTGGACGAGCGGCTCGCCCGTGCCCGGGAGAAGGCCAAGCAGGGCGGGGAGCGCGTGAAGAACGCGGCGATGGCCACGTTCGAGGCTTCGCGACCGGCCGTCGGCGCCATGGCGGTCGGTACCGCCCGGGCCGCGTACGAGGTCGCGCTGGACTACGCGAAGACCCGTGAGCAGTTCGGCCGCCCGATCATCGACAACCAGGGTGTCGCCTTCCAGATCGCCGACATGCGCACGTCCATCGACGCGGCCCGGCTCCTCGTCTGGCGTGCCTCCTGGATGGCGGTCAACGGCAAGCCGTTCACCGCCGCCGAGGGCTCGATGTCCAAGCTGTTCGCGAGCGAGACGGCCAAGAAGGTCACCGGCCAGGCGATCCAGATCCTGGGCGGCAACGGCTACACCAGGGAGTACCCGGTGGAGCGGATGCACCGGGATGCCGCGATCTACACGATCTTCGAGGGGACGAGCGAGATCCAGCGACTGGTCATCGCCCGGACCCTGGCCGGCACTCCCATCCGCTAACCATGTCTGAGCGGCGTCAGCTGCTCGATGTCGTACCTCGCCCGTAGCTCCTGGATCGCCGCATGATCGGGCGGGCCCCCGCTGCCGAGGATCTCCAGCAGTTCCTCGAAGTACCGCTCGTGATCCGGCGGCGGGCTCGCCTGGAAGAACATCTTGGCGGGCTCGCCGGTCGGGTTGGCGAAGGCGTGCGGGCAGCCCGGGGGGACGACGATCACCGTTCCCGGCGTCGCGCGCACCACCCGGCTGCCCGAAGTGGACTCCCACTTCTGCCAGTTGTCGGGGGTGCGGATCCGCGGCTCGAAGGCGAGGACGTCCAGCTCGCCTTCGAGCACGTAGAACAACTCCTCGCTGCGGGTGTGCACATGGGCGCCGACGTCGAAGCCCGGCGGCACGACCACCTCGAAGGTGGAGGCCATCCGTGAGTGCGAGCCGGTCACCTTGAAGGTGACGTGCTGGGCAGGGGCCTGTACCACCCGGCCGTGGCCGGGCGGTACGAGCAGTCCTTCCGTCGCCGTCATCGCCCGCTCACCACGTCACGGGCAGGGCCTCGGGCCCGCGGATCAGCGCGCCCTTCCTGAAGGGCACCTCCTCGGCGGGTACGGCGAGCCGCAGGCCCGGAACGCCGTCGAGGAGCGCGTCGACCAGGAGCTCCGACTCCAGCCGGGCCAGCATGCCGCCCGGGCAGTAGTGCGGGCCGAACCCGAAGGACACATGGGGGTTGGGGCTGCGCAGGAAGTCGATCGTCTCCGGGTCAGGGAAGACGTCGGGGTCGCGGTTCGCGGCCAGGTACGACACATAGATCGCGTCGCCCGCCCGGATCCGCACGCCCTTGATCTCCACGTCCTCCAGGGCGATCCGCGACAGGCCGACCGCGTTGCGGTGGGGGATCCAGCGCAGCAGTTCGTCGATGGCCCCGGGGCGGATCCCCGGCTCGGCGCGCAGCCGGTCGGCCAGGTCGGGCCGGGTCAGCAGGACGTAGAACATCTGGCCGCTGTTGTTGGTGACCGCCTCGCCGCCGATCTGGAGGAGCACCGCGAGTCCCACCCCTTCCTCCAGGGTGATCTCGCCACGGCCCAGGGCGGCGCCGAGCAGGGACGCGACGTCCTCGCCCGTGCTGCCCTCGCGCACGCCGATCAGATCGGCGAAGTAGGAGCTCATCTCCTGCTTGGCCTTCTCACTGACCTCGGCGCCGTGCGAGGAGGACAGGATCAGCTGGGTCCAGCGGTGCATGTCCTGCCGGTCGGCGGCCGGGACGCCCATCAGCTCGCAGATGACCGCGATGGGGAACGGGCTGAGCACGGCCTGAGTGAGGTCGGCGGGCGGGCCGTCCTGAAGCATCTCGTCGATCAGTTCCGCCAGCATGCGGCGGGACCGCTCGCGCACCCGCTCCACCCCGCGTGCCGTGAACGCCGCGGCGACACTGCGGCGCAGCCGGGTGTGGTCCGGCGGGTCCAGGAAGCCGACCGCGCCACGGGCCGGGATGAAGTGCGGTGCGAGCCGGGTGACCTGCCGGTCCATGACGGCCTCGCGGCTGAAGCGCGGGTCGTTGGTCACCATCCGGGTGTCGTCGTAGCGGGTGACCAGCCAGGCCCAGCCCTCGCCGTTGGGCAGCTTGATGCGGGTGACCGGGCCCTCGTCCATCAGCTCCCGCAGGACCGGGTCGAAGTCCGCGCCGGACAGATCGAGCGCGGGCCAGTCCCGGACCGGGGGCAGCGTTTCCGTGATCGTCTCTTCGCTCATGTCACATCGTCTCGTCCGCGCGGTGCCAGCGGCCCACGGTCATCTCGGCGGTGATGCCGGGTCCGAACCCGGCGAGCAGCCCGCGTGCCCGGTGCTGGGCGCCGCCCTCCTCGAACAGCCGGCGCAGTGCGTCCAGGACGACGCCACTGGCGATGTTGCCGTACTCGGTGAGCGTGGCCCGGCTGAAGCGGAAGGCGTGCGGGTCGACCTTCAGGAAGGTGCTGAGGTCGTCGAGTATTCGAGGCCCGCCCGCGTGGACTATGTAGAAGTCCAGGTCGGAGGCGTCCCAGCCATGGTCTCCCGCCAGCTCCTTCAGCGCCGGGGCAAGCGGCTCCATCGTGGCAGGCACCCGCTTGTCCAGCAGGAAGTGGAAGCCGGTGGCCCGTACGTCGTACATGATCCACTCTTCGGTCTTCGGGATCAGGTACGAGCCGTTGCGCTCCAGGCTGACGCCCTCGCCGCCCCGGCCGCGGACCACGGCGGCGGCGATACCGTCACCGAACAGGCCGTTGGACAGCAGCGAGCCGACCCCGATGTCGGTGGGCTGATAGCACAGCGAGCAGAACTCGCAGGCCACGATCAGCGCGTTGGCCTCGGGGTAGGCAGTGCAGAAGTCGTGGGCCCGGTTGATCGCCGCACCGCCGGCCGCGCAGCCCAGCTGGGCTATGGGCAGTTGCCGGGTGGTCGGGTCGAAGCCCATCTCGTTGATCAGCCAGGCCGTGAGCGAGGGCATCATGAAACCCGTGCACGACACGTAGATGATCACGTCCACGTCGGTGGTGAGCAGCTCGGCGTGGTCGAGCGCCTCCTGGATGACCGAGGGCACCCGTGCCTTCGCCTCGGCCTCGTAGAGCTTGTTGCGGTCCTCGAACCCCGGGTGTTTCAGGGTCTCCTCGATGGGCTGGACGATGTGCCGCGTGCGTACGCCGGTGTTCTCGATCAGCCGGAGGGCCAGCGGCAGTTGGGGGTGATCGGCGTGGCGCTCCCGCGCCAGCTCAAGCGTCTCCTCCATCGTGATCACGTGCTCTGGAACGGACACCGAGGGTCTGCACAAAGTCGCCATGAACCGTGCCTGCTTTCGCCTCCCGGAAGGCCTTTCGCCTCCCGGTCAGAAGGTGGTTCACCTCAGAGGGTGGTCCATCCACGATCACCCGGTGGGACGCCGACTTCGCGTCGGACTGCTCCATATCGGGGACCCCGTGCCAGGCTCGGGGCAGACCTGTCCCGAGACATTCACCGACGGAGGACGCGATGACGCGCACGGCCCGGGACCTGCTGCGGAAGACCACCACCCGACTCGCCCCGGACCCGCGGTCCAACCCGTTGGTCCCCCGGATCGCCCACGGCACGGCATCCCGGACCGCTCTCGCCGCCCTGGCCCTGGAACAGTCCTGGGTGATCCCCGCGGACCGCCGCGCGTTCCTCCATCTGGCCGAGCGTTCCCTCGTCACCACCCCCGAGGCCGCGGCCTTCTTCCGGAGCCTCGTGGAGGGCGAGGCACTGGCGGAAGAGCTGCTGCCCTCACTCGCGCAGGCGTGCGGCGTGGACGACGCGACGACGGCGTCGTACGAACCGATCGCCGGCTGCCAGGCCTACCCCGCGTACGTCGCCTGGCTCTCCCTGAACGGCTCACCCGCGGACGTCGTCCTGGCCCTGACGGCCAACTTCTCGGCATGGAGCGGCTATTGCGCGACGATCGCCAAGGCCCTACGAGCCCACTACGCCTTCACGGAAGAGGCCTGCGCCTTCTTCGACTTCTTCGCGGACCCGGCCCCTGAGCTGAACGAGAGGGCCGTGGCGGCGGTACAGGCGGACCTGGACACCGGGAACCTGGACGAGCCCCGAGCACACCGATACGGCCGTCTGCTTCAGGCTTACGAGGCCATGTTCTGGAACGCGTTGAGTGCGATTCCTTAGGGGCGCGGGGCTGTATCGATATGCGGCTCCGCCGCGTGGGCGCGATCAGCCCCCACGCACCCGCACCCGCAGCCGCTCAGCTCAGGTCGCACCCCCACTGCTGTGCGCGATGCAAGCCACATCGATCCGGTCGGCCAACTTCGCCAGCTCGATCGTCAACGCCGCGACCGTGTCCTCGTCCAGCCCCGACTCCCCGGCCTCCACCAACCGCACCCACCGACCCCCCAGCGTCCGCAACAGCTTGCTGACATCCGCCGCAGCCACCTGCAAGGTCCCGTGGTCGTCGACGATCAACGGCAGAGTCACTTCGCGGTTCACAGACGTGATCGTAGCCCCGCAAGACTCACGCACCGTGCCAAACGGTCGTGATGTTGCAGAACTCCCGGATTCCGTGCCCGGACAGCTCACGGCCGTACCCGGACCGCTTCACCCCGCCGAACGGGAACCCCGGATGGGAGGCCGTCATCCCGTTGAAGAACACACCGCCCGCCTCCAGGTCCCGTACGAACCGGTCCACCTCGGCCTCGTCCCGCGTCCACACGTTCGAACTCAGCCCGAAGGGCGAGTCGTTCGCGATCAGAACGGCCTCGTCGAGGCCTGCCGCCCGGTACAGCGTGGCGACCGGGCCGAACGCCTCCTCCCGGTGGATGCGCATCTCGCGGGTGATGCCGGCGAGGATGGTCGGCGTGTAGTACCAGCCGGGCCCTTCGGGCCGTTCGCCACCGCACAGCACCTGAGCACCCACGCGCACCGCGTCGTCGACCAGTTCCTCCACATCGCGCAGGCCCTGCTCGCTGGAGAGCGGCCCGACGTCGGTGTCCTCGGCCGTGGGGTCGCCGACCTTCAGCGCCCGCATGCCCTCGGCGAAACGCTCGGCGAAGGCGTCGTAGACATCTGTGTGCACGATGAAGCGCTTCGCGGCGATACAGGACTGCCCGGTGTTCTGCACCCGTGCGGTCACCGCGACCTTCGCCGCGCTGTCGATGTCGGCGGAGGGCATGACGACGAACGGGTCGCTGCCGCCCAGCTCCAGTACCGTCTTCTTGACCATCTCGCCGGCGGTGGAAGCCACCGCGCGGCCCGCCGGCTCGCTGCCGGTGAGGGTGGCCGCCCTGACCCGCTCGTCGCGCAGGATCTCGTCGACCGCGCCGGAGCCGATCAGCAGGGTCTGGAAAGCGCCCTCGGTGAAGCCCGCCCGGTGGAACAGGTCCTCCAGGTAGAGGGCGGTCTGCGGGACGTTCGAGGCATGCTTGAGCAGGCCCACGTTCCCCGCCATCAGCGCGGGCGCGGCGAAGCGGATCACCTGCCACAGCGGGAAGTTCCACGGCATCACCGCCAGCACCGGACCCAGTGGCCGATAGCGCACGCGGACGCGTGAGGCACCCGAGTCCTTCACATCGGTGGCGGCGGGTTCCTCGTCGGCGAGCAGCTCCTCGGCGTGCTCGGCGTACCAGCGCATCGCCTTGGCGCACTTCGCTGCCTCGGCCCGGGCCTGCTTGACCGGCTTGCCCATCTCGGTGGTCATCACGCGGGCGATGTCGTTCTGATCCTCTTCGAGGAGGTCGGCGGCCTTGTTCAGCAGCCGGGCGCGCTCGTCGTACGTCGTCGTCCGGTACGTACGGAACGTGGCCTCCGCGAGCTGGAGCCGGCGCTCGATCTCCTCCTGGCCCATGGCCTCGTACGTCTTGAGCGTCTCGCCGTTCGCCGGGTTCACCGTTGCGATGGGCATGGCTGACCTCCCTCGGAGCGGGCTGTGTCTCGACCTTCCCGCGCGGCGGAGGGGACCGCAACGCGGGAGCGTCTCCTCAGGGCGAGTGCTCCGCCAGGCGGTCGAGAAACGCCGCCTGCGCCTTGACGATCACCTCGCGGGCCCGGTCGAGGGCGAACCACGCGACCCGGTCCAGTTCGGGGAAGTCCTGGAGCCGTCCCGACTTCGGCGGCCACTCCATCCGGAACGTGCCGGGCACGATCGTCGCCGGGTCGAGGTCCGCCTCGATCGCCCACACCGTGACGATCTTGCCGCCTGTCTGCCGGACCTCGCCCAGGTCGATGGCCTCGCCGTCGGGCGGGGGCAGCCCCAGTTCCTCCTCGAACTCGCGGCGGGCGGCCGCCCAGGCGGACTCGTCGGGCTCGTACTCGCCCTTGGGGACGGTCCACGCCCCGGCGTCGCGCCGGGCGAAGAACGGGCCGCCCATATGGCCGAGCAGCACCTCGGGGCCGTCGTCGGTGTGGTGGAAGAGCAGCAGGCCCGCGCTGCGCCTCACGGATGCACCTGCGGATGCGCGGCCAGCAGCGTCTCCACCGTGTCGGCGTCCTCCGGGCGCTTGTCCTCCCGGTAGCGGATCACGCGGGCGAAGCGGAGGGTGACGCCGGCCGGATAGCGGGTGGAGCGTTGCAGGCCGTCATAGGCGACCTCGACGACGAGTTCCGGGCGTACGGTCACGACGTAGCCGTTGTCGTCGACGGCGAGCTGCTGGAGCCGTTCGGTCTGCCAGGCCAGCAGGGCGTCGGTCATGCCCTTGAAGGTCTTGCCGAGCATGGCGAGGCCGCCGTCGGCGGTGCGGGCGCCGAGGTGGAGGTTGGAGAGCTTGCCGGTGCGGCGGCCGTGGCCCCACTCGGCGGCCAGCACCACCAGGTCGAGTGTGTGGACCGGTTTGACCTTCAGCCAGGACGCGCCGCGCCGGCCCGCGCTGTAGGAGGCCTCCAGCGCCTTGACGACGACGCCCTCGTGGCCGCGCTTCAGGGTCTCGGCGAGAAACTCCTCCGCCGTGCCCACGTCGTCCGGGCCGGACATCGTCGTGCGCCGCACCCGCATCGGCTCGGGGACCAGCCGGGCCAGCTCCGCGTGCCGCTCGGCGAACGGCAGGTCGAGCAGGTCGCGGCCGTCGACGGACAGCGCGTCGAAGAAGACGGGGGAGACGGGGACCGCGCGGGCGGCCGTCGCCACGTCCGTGCGGGAGCCGACGCGACCGGCGGTCTCCTGGAACGAGCGGGGGCGCCCGCCCTCGTCGAAGGAGATCACCTCCCCGTCCAGGATGAACCGCTCGCCCCGCAACTCCAGCGCGGCGGCCCTCACTTCGGGCAAGCGGTCGGTGATGTCGTCGAGGGTGCGGGTGTAGAGCCGTACCGTGTCGCCGTCCCGGTGCACCTGGACGCGGATGCCGTCCAGCTTCTCCTCGACCGCGCACGCGCCGAGCTTGTCCACCGCCTCGGCCACCGAGGAGGCGCTGTGCGCCAGCATCGGCCAGACCGGGCGGCCGACCGTGAGGCGGAAGCGGTCCAGGGCGGCGGGGCCGTCCGCGAGCAGTGCCTCGGCCACCGCCTGGAGGGAGCCCGCGAGCATCACCGCCCGCCGGACGTCCGCCGGGGGTGCCCCGGTCGCCTGGGCCAGTCCCTCGACCGCGACGGCGTCCAGCGCGCCCTGCCGCACCTCGCCGGTGAGCAGCCCGAGCAGGAACCGCTGCTCGTCCTCGGTGGCCGCGCCCATCAACTCCCCGACCAGCCGGACCCGTTCCGCCTGGGAGCCGGGGCCGGACACCTTGCTCAGCTCCGCGAGCCGCGCGTCCACCTCCCGCACGGTCAGGCCCGGCTCGGCGGCCGGGGCGATTGGGCGGCTGAGCGCCTTCCAGCCCACGCCGATCCGGCCCTGCGGCAGCCGTCCCGCCAGATACGGGATGACGATCGGCACGTCGTCCGCCTCCGCGTCCCGGAACAGCTCCGCGAGCAGCGCCGTCTTCCGGGACCGCGCCGAGGTGGCGGCGACCTCCTGGGACACTCGGGCCAGCCGGTGCAGCAGCATGCAGCCATGGTGCACCGTGGGCGGGGCTCCTACACCCGGGCGGCGGTGCCGAGGTCCGGTCATCGGCAGGTCGCCGATGACAGCGGGGTGGCGCTCCCGCACCCGCACGGAAGCGTCCAGGCT
Source organism: Streptomyces sp. CA-179760 (assembly GCF_050937045.1). Taxonomy (NCBI): domain Bacteria; kingdom Bacillati; phylum Actinomycetota; class Actinomycetes; order Kitasatosporales; family Streptomycetaceae; genus Streptomyces; species Streptomyces sp. CA-179760. The sequence goes on along the minus strand of NZ_JBNJLZ010000001.1, from coordinate 1,493,988 downwards.
CTCCGGGCGGAGTTCACCGCGCGCCCCGCGGACCTGGTGTCGCGGCCCACCGGGAACTCGCAGGCCGCGTCCGGGTCCGTCACCCGTTGGTCGCCGACAGCCGGCAGCGGCCCGTCTACAGCCCGGCCACCGCGTCCAGGTCCGTCATCAGCAGATCCCCGACGATCGCGGACGCCGCCCGGTAGCCGCCGCTCGCCGCGTGCACGACCTGCTCGGCGAAGCCGATCGCGTTACCCGCGGCCCACACGCCCGGCACGGTCGTCAGACCGGTCGGGTCGATGACCGGGTACGCGCCGAAGGGCGTCTCCTGCAGCTCGGCGCCGAGCTGTTCCAGCAGGCCGGTCCGCGGGACGGCGTGCGGGGCGACGAACAGCACGGAGCGGGCGTGCGTCGTACCGTCGGCGAGCCGGACGCCGGTGAGCCGGTCGTCCTCGACCACCAGCCCCGCGACCTCGCCGGGCACCACGTCGACCCCGGCCGCGGCGAGCCGGCGCAGATCCTCGTCGGACAGCTCCTCCTCGGCGACCGTGTGCAGGAAGAACCGCACGTCCTTCGACCACTGGGAGACCATCAGAGCCTGGTGCACGCTCTTGGCGGCCGTGCCGAGCACGCCGAACGGCTGGTCGCGCACCTCCCAGCCGTGACAGAACGGGCAGTGCAGCACGTCCCGGCCGAACCGCTCGGCCAGCCCGGGGACCGCCGGCAGCTCGTCCTTCAGCCCGGTCGCGACGACCAGCCGCCGGGCCCGTACCGTGCGCCCGCCCGCCAGTACGACGGTGAAGTCCTCGCCCCGCTCCACGGCGGCGTCCTCGCCCCGCTCCACCTCCACCACCCGGTCCCGCACGAGCTCCACGCCGTAGCGCGCGATCTCCTCCCGGCCGATCGCGAGGAACTCGGCGGGCGGCATGCCGTCGCGTGTCAGGAAGCCCTGCATGTGCGCGGCGGGCGCGTTGCGCGGCTCGCCCGCGTCGACGACCAGCGTGCGCTGCCGGGCCCGGCCCAGCACCAGTGCCGCCGACAGGCCCGCGGCGCCGCCGCCGACGACCACGACTGCGTACTTCTCGGTGTACGTCTCGGTGTACGTCTCGGTCATGTGACCACCTCCACTGCCGAGCGTGGCCGCGGGCCCGCGGGATTGACAAACATGTTTGCCGAACCTGCAATACGACCATGACCACGGACGAGGTACTCGCGGGCGTCGGCCCCCGGCTGCGGCAGATGCGCAAAGAGCGGGAGGTGACCCTGGCGGCGCTCTCCGAGACCACCGGCATCTCCGTCAGCACCCTGTCGCGGCTGGAGTCCGGACTGCGTAAACCCAGTCTGGAACTGCTGCTGCCGATCGCGCGCGCCCATCAGGTGGCGCTGGACGAGCTGGTCGGTGCCCCGCCCACGGGTGACCCGCGCGTGCGGGCGAAGCCGATCGTGATGGGCGGCCGTACCCACTGGCCGCTCACCCGCCAGCCCGGCGGCCTCCAGGCCTACAAGGTGCTGGAGCCGAAGCGCAGGCAGGAGCCGGATCCGCGCACGCACGAGGGCTACGAGTGGCTGTACGTACTGTCCGGGAAGCTGCGCATCGTGCTGGGCGAGCACGACGTGGTGCTCACGGCGGGGGAGGCCGCCGAGTTCGACACGCGGGTGCCGCACTGGTTCGGGTCGACGGGGGAGGGGCCCGTGGAGTTCCTCAGCCTGTTCGGACCGCAGGGGGAGCGGATGCATGTGCGGGCGCGGCCCAGGAAGTCATGACCCGATGACTGTTCCCTGATCGTCAAGCGACCGCTTAGTATGCGAACCGACCCCGGTCAGACGACGCAGTCGACGCAGTCCCGTGGAGGCCCCGCATGCAGGCATGGCAAGTGCACGAGAACGGTGAGCCGGGCGAGGTGTTGCGCCTGGCGGACGTGGCGCGGCCGGTGCCCGGCGACGGCCAGGTCCTGCTGAAGGTGCGCGCCGCGAACATCAACTTCCCGGACGCCCTGCTGTGCCGGGGCCAGTACCAGGTCAGGCCGCCGCTGCCGTTCACCCCGGGCGTGGAGATCTGCGGTGAGACCGAGGACGGCCGCCGGGTGATCGCCAACCCGGCGCTGCCGCACGGCGGCTTCGCCGAGTACGCCGTAGCCGATGCCGCCGCCCTGCTGCCCGCGCCGGACGCCCTCGACGACGCGGAAGCCGCGGCCCTGCACATCGGCTACCAGACCGGCTGGTTCGGACTGCACCGCCGGGCCGGTCTGGAGGCCGGGGAGACCCTGCTCGTCCACGCTGCCGCAGGAGGGGTCGGCAGCGCGGCCGTGCAGCTCGGCAAGGCCGCCGGCGCCACCGTCATCGGTGTCGTCGGCGGCCCCGGGAAAGCGGCCGTCGCCCGTGAGCTGGGCTGCGACGTCGTGATCGACCGGCGTGCCGAGGACGTCGTGGCCGCCGTCAAGGAGGCCACCGGCGGCCGGGGCGCCGACGTGGTCTACGACCCGGTCGGCGGCGAGGCCTACGCCCAGTCCGCCAAGGTCGTCGCCTTCGAGGGACGCATCATCGTCGTCGGCTTCGCCGGCGGCACGATCCCCAGCCCGGCCCTGAACCACGCCCTGGTGAAGAACTACTCGATCATGGGCCTGCACTGGGGCCTCTACAACACCAAGAACCCGAAGCTGGTCCAGCACTGCCACGAGCAGCTCACCGAGCTGGCCGCCCGGGGCGCGATCAAGCCGCTGGTGAGCGAGCGCGTCCCGCTCCCGGGAGCGGCCGCCGCCGTGCAGAAGGTCGCGGACGGCCTGACCACCGGACGGATCGCCGTCGTCATGGAGGAGGCAGCAGCATGACCAGCGCGGAGCAGCGCAGTGGGATCAGCGCCGAGGAACTGCGCGGCCGAACACGGGAGTTGCTGGCCGCACACCCGCCGGCCTCGACCGACCGCCTGGACTTCCTCCGGGCCCGTTTCGACGCCGGCCTTGCGTGGGTGCACTACCCGGAGGGCCTCGGCGGAGTCGGTGCTCCCCGTTCACTCCAGGCCGTCGTCGACGCCGAACTGGAGGCCGCCGGGGCGCCCGACAACGACCCGCGGCGGATCGGTATCGGCCTCGGGATGGCCGCGCCGACGATCCTCAAGTACGGCACCGAGGAGCAGAAGCAGCGGTTCCTCAGGCCCCTCTGGGTGGGCGAGGAGGTCTGGTGCCAGCTGTTCAGCGAGCCGGGCGCCGGGTCCGACCTCGCCGCGCTCGGCACCCGTGCCGTCCGGGAGGGCGACGGCTGGGTGATCAACGGGCAGAAGGTCTGGACGTCCAGCGCCCATGTGGCCCGCTGGGCGATCCTCATCGCCCGCACCGACCCGGACGTGCCCAAGCACCGGGGCATCACCTACTTCGTCTGCGACATGACCGACCCGGGCGTCGAGGTGCGGCCGCTGCGGCAGGTCACCGGCGAGGCCGAGTTCAACGAGGTGTTCCTCACCGACGTCCGGATCCCGGACGCGCGCCGCCTCGGCGAGGTCGGCGACGGCTGGCGGGTCGCTCAGACCACGCTCAACAACGAACGTGTCGCCATCGGCGGCATGCGGCTGCCGCGCGAGGGCGGCATGATCGGCCCGGTCTCCCAGACCTGGCGCGAGCGGCCCGAGCTGCGCACCCACGACCTGCACCAGCGGCTGCTGAAGCTCTGGGTCGAGGCCGAGGTCGCCCGGCTCACCAGCGAACGGCTGCGCCAGCAGCTCGTCGTGGGCCAGCCCGGTCCCGAAGGCGCCGGTATGAAGCTCGCCTTCGCCCGCCTCAACCAGGAGATCAGCGGCCTGGACGTGGAACTCCTCGGCGAGGAGGGCCTGTTGTACGACGACTGGACCATGCGCCGCCCGGAACTGGTCGATTTCACCGGCCGCGAGGCCGGTTACCGCTATCTGCGCTCCAAGGGCAACAGCATCGAGGGCGGGACCACCGAGGTCCTGCTGAACATCGTCGCCGAGCGCGTCCTCGGCCTGCCCGCCGAACCGCGCACCGACAAGGACGTCGCCTGGAAGGACCTGGCCCGATGACGGATCTTCTCTACTCCGAGGAGGAAGAGGCGCTGCGGGCCGCCGTACGGGACCTGCTCGCCGACCACTGCGACGCGCCCGGCGTGATCGCCCGCACCGAGTCGGACACCCCTCACCACCGTGAGGCGTGGAAGGCGCTCGCCGACGGCATGGGCCTCGCGGGGCTCCTGGTGCCCGAGGCGAAGGGCGGCCAGGGCGCCACGCACCGCGAAGCCGCCGTCGTCCTGGAGGAGCTGGGCCGCGCGGTCGCCCCCGTGCCCTACCTGACCAGCGCCGTCGTCGCCACCGAGGCACTGCTCGCCTGCGACGCCGACGACCTGCTCGCCGACCTGGCGTCCGGGCGGCGGATCGGCGCCCTCGCGGTCTCCCTCAGCGTCGCACCGGGCACCGCCTACAAGGTCGTCCGGCACGAGAACGGGCATCTGCACGGCGAACTGACCGGCATCGCGGACGCGGCCGTGGCGGACGTCCTGCTGGTGCCCGCCGACGACGGTGTCCTGTACGCGGTCGACGTCACGGCGGCAACCGTCACGCCCCAGGTGTCCCTGGACCTGACCCGGCCGCTGGCGACCGTCACGTTCGACGGGGCACCGGGCCGTCTGCTGGGCGACGCCGAGCCCGCCGTACGCCGGGCGCTGACCGCCGGAGCCGGACTGCTCGCCTCCGAACAGTTCGGGCTCGCCGACTGGGCGCTGACGGAGACCGTCCGCTATCTGAAGGAACGCAAGCAGTTCAACCGGCCCGTCGGCGGCTTCCAGGCGCTCAAGCACCGGCTGGCCCAGCTCTGGCTGGAGGTCGTCAACCTCCGCGCGGCCGCCCGCAACGCCGCCGACGCGCTGGCGAGGGGCGAGGACGCCGAGGTGGCCGTCACCGTCGCCCAGGCCTTCGCGGCACCCGTGGCCGTGCACGCCGCCGAGGAGGCGGTGCAACTGCACGGCGGCATCGGCATGACGTGGGAGCACCCGGCGCACCTGTACCTGAAGCGCGCCAAGGCCGACTCGATCGCCTACGGCACGGCGGGCGCCCACCGCGAGGCCCTGGCCGGACTCGTCGACCTCCCGGCCCCCTGACGTACACCTGGGCGTACCTGGTCGACGCGAGGAAACAGCCCGGGAACCCCCGGAGAAAGCCCGTCCCACCCGGGGCGGGCTTCTTCGTGTGCCCGCTCCGGTGACATGAACGCGGGGCGGCAGTCCGGCCAACTCGGTGCATGATTCTGCCTCTTGGACGGGCGGGGACCCATACTCGCAGGGTTCCCGTCCGGCACTTCCAGGGAGGCAGCGCATGGCCCTCACCACCCGTCGCAGAGTCCTCAGCACCCTTGGCGCCGCATTGGCGGGCTCGGTCGCCCTCCCCGCCCCCCGGGCCGTGGCCGGCGAACGACGGCACCGGTGCCGCCCGTTGTGGCGCGCCCACGCCCACAACGACTACGAGCACCCACGCCCGTTGTCCGACGCCCTCGACCACAGGTTCGGCAGCGTCGAGGCCGACATCTACCTGGTCGGCGACCAGCTCCTCGTCGCCCACGACCCGGGGGACCTCGACCCGTCCCGCACTCTCGAGTCCCTCTACCTCGACCCGCTCGCCGCCCGCGTCCGGGCCAACAAGGGCCGCGTGTACCGGGGGTACCGCGGCTCGCTGCAGCTCCTCGTCGACATCAAGACCGAGGGCTCGTCGACGTACCTCGAGCTCGACCGCCATCTGCGTCGCTACCGGCACCTGTTCACCACGTACGCCCACGGCCGTGTCCTTCCCGGCCCGGTCACCGCCGTGATCTCCGGCGACCGCGCGGCCCGCGCGCCCATGGAGGCCCAGAGCGTCCGGCGCGCCTTCTACGACGGCCGCCTCGCCGACCTCGGCAGCCAGGCGCCGGCCTCCTTGATCCCGCTGATCAGCGACAACTGGACGCTCAACTTCACCTGGCAGGGCGGGGGCGCGTTCCCGGACGCCGAGCGGGAGAAGCTGCGGGGCATCGTCCGGTCAGCGCACGCGCGGGGGCAGAAGGTACGGTTCTGGGCGACCCCGGATCTGGCCGGGCCCGCCCGTGACGCGGTGTGGGACGAACTGCTCGCCGCGGACGTCGACCACCTCAACACCGACGACCTCGCCGGACTGGAGGCGTTCCTGGACGCCCGCCGGGCCGCGTAGGACATCACACGTTCGGCGGACAGGTCAGCCCACCGGACGAACCCTCCGCTACGCCACACTTGCGGCCGAACGCCGTGAATCGGATAGGGCGGCGTGGCGGAGGAGTTGACGATGGCCATTTCCATCTCTGTGGTGCTGCTGCTCGTGATCCTTGCGGTGATCTTCCTGCGCAACGGCGGGCTGAAGGTCTCCCACGCACTGGTCTGCCTGCTGCTCGGCTTCTACCTGGCCAGCACGAGCATCGCCCCCACCATCCACAGCGGCATCACGGCGACGGCGGAGATCGTCAGCAGCCTGAGGCCTTGAGATGACGTCTTGAGGCCGCTAACCCGAGAACACGCCGATGCCGTTCGGGACGGCGCGTTCGGCGCCGCCGCTGGGGTGGTTGCGTACGGACACGGTGCTCGCGCCCGGCTTCCGGGCGACCAGTGTCGACGACCCGCCGCCGTCCAGGCTCAAGGCGTCCTGTGAGCCCAGCCGCCGCATGGTGTCGGCCACTTCGGCGATCGTCAGTCCGCTGCGGTAGGCGGTGCCGCCGTCCAGCGCGAGCAGCAGCATGCGCCGCCCCTCGTCGGCGAGCCCCACGGCCGTACGGACGGCAGACGTCCTGTCGTCCAGACCCGGCAGCGGCCGGCCGCCCGAGAGGACCGGGTAGCCGCCGAGGGCGAGACGGTACGGGACGCCGCTCGTGGCCGCGACGAGACTGTGCTCGATCTCGACCGCTTCGCCGGTGGAGAACTTCCGCAGCCGCTGGGCGCCCGCCTCCCGGCCGACCAGCACGGTCGTCCCCGCGGCGATGGGACCGCCGCCAGGGGTGTCGGCGGCCGATACGACCTTGCCGTCGCGGACCGTCACCTCGTAGGTGTCCGTGCTGCACGGAGCCGCCCGGTCCGTGTCCGTGCCGCAGGTGGCGCGCACCCGGGAGGCGCTGCCCCACTCGGAGGTGAACGCGCCGACGGAACCCACCGGCAGCGCGTACTGGTTGAGCCCGCCGAGCGGCAGCCGCGTCCCGGAGGCGCGGACCGAGCCGTCGAGGGCCAGCCGGTCCAGCCGGGCTCGTCCGTCGGTGCCCACACCGAACACGTCCTCGGTGGTCGTCCCGGGCGGCAGTTCAGGGCCGAACCGCTGCCCGTTCGGCACGGCCGCCTTGAGGGTCCGCCCGGACGTGATCGCCGGGCCCACGCTCGCACCGGTCGCCTCGACGCCCGGGTGCTGCGTCTCGGTGATGTTGAAGAAGTCGCCGTTGACCCCGGCGACGGCCCCCTGGGCGTCGGCCATCCGGGAGACCGGTGCGCGGGACGCCACCGCCCCGGGGTACAGCAGATCGACCTGTACCCGCGGGTTGCCCAGGTCGACCTTCAGCACATGCGCGTGTGTCACACCCTTGGCCGCCTGGATGTCGAAGTGCTCGTAGGTGACGCCCGGCGCGACACGGACGCGCTTCTGGACGGCGTCGGCCTCAGCCGCCCCCGCCGAACCCGCACCGGCCAGTGCGCCCAACACCGTGAGAAACGCCAGAACCGCTCTGCCTGCTCCGCGCCGCTTGTGCCGATCTGTCACCGTACCCCCTGATGCCTCGTCAGAAGTCCTCAGGGAAGTGGACCAGACGTCGGGGCACAGGGGTACGGCTGACTCCCGACTACGCGGAAAAAGTCGGAAAAACACACCCCTCCGGGTGCTTCAGTGCTTCAGCTGCCGTCCGTTCCGGTGGCGTACGGCGTGTAGTGCGCGGGTGTGTGGTCGATCGGCAGGCTGGAACCGGCATCCGAACTGCCCGCCGTCATGGGCAGCCGACTGCGGGATCAGCGGCAGGTGCTTGAGGGCATCGTGTTCAAGTTCCGTACCGGGCTGCCCGCTACGGCTGCGCTGCGGACACCGCTGTTGACGATTCGCCGAGTCGACACAGAGGTGTGGCTCGTCCGGCGCGGAACGTGCCAACGCGGGTCGGGTCAGCCGATGGACGAGATGCCGCCCTCGCGGGCGTCGAGCAGCTCGTCCCAGTGCTCGACCGCCCATTGGCACGCGGCGTCCAGCGGCTCCAGCAGGCTGCGGCCCAGCGGTGTGAGCGCGTACTCCACCCGCAATTTCGGGTCGGCGTGCACCGTGCGTGACGCGAACCCGTTCCGCTCCAAGCCTCGGAGCGACTGAGTGAGCGCCTTTGGGGTGACGCGGCCCAGTGGCACGCGGAGTTCGGAGTATCTGCGCGGGCCGTCTTCCAGGCAGAGGAGGACCATGGAGGCCCATTTGTCACCGAACCGGAAAGGCAACAGCGGGGACGGACACAGCTCGTCGAACAAGTCGGGTGGCAGCGGTGGCCGTGGCGTCATCGAGGGTCTCCCGTGTCCGGTCTTGGTATCCAGATGGTGACCGACCTTCTGGATATCTTCCGGAGCATCGACTCAACGGAAGAAATTCCGACGACGGGCAGGATCGTGGATTTCGGGGCGGGTGGCCGCCCGCCTCACCGATCCGCGCCCGGCCTCCTCTGGCCAGAAGGCAGCCAGCGTGCCGATATGCACCTCATCGGAGTAACGGGCGTCCAGCGAACACCATCATTTCGACCTATAAAGGTAAGGAAGGGCATTATGCGTGCAGCCCGCTTTCACGAATACGGCGGAGCGGAGAGCCTTGTGATCGAGCAGGCCCCCGACCCCCAACCCGGGCTTGGTGAGATCCGTGTCCGCGTCGCGGCGGCCAGTGTCAATCCCATTGACTGGAAGCTGCGCGCCGGCTCCCTGCGTCAGCTGATTCCTCTGGAGCTGCCCGCCGTTCCCGGGCGCGACGCCACCGGCGTGGTCGACGAAGTCGGTGATGGAGTGCAGGGGGTGAGTATCGGCGACCGTGTCTTCGGGCTGGGCGGTGTCAGCGGCTCAACCGCAGAGCTGGTCATCCTCTCGGCCTGGGCCCACGTCCCCGGCACGTGGAACGATGAGCAGGCTGCGGGTGCCGGCCTCGCGTCCGTGACCGCGATGCGTGGCCTGAACGCGCTTGGCTCCCTCGCGGGGCGCACCCTTCTCGTCGAGGGCGCCGCCGGGGGCGTGGGTAGCGCGGCAGTCGAGATCGCTGTGGCACGAGGTGCTGCCGTGATCGGGACAGCCAGCGAACGCAATCACGAGTTCCTCATCTCTCTCGGCGCCGTTCCCACCACCTACGGCCCCGGCCTCGCGCGTCGCCTGTCCGCTCTCGCTCCGAACGGCGTCGACATCGCGCTGGACACCGCGGCCTCCGGATCCCTGGCCGACCTCGTCGCGATCACGGGCGACCCGTCGCACGTTGCGACGGTCGCCGACCATGCAGGCGGGCAGCGCCTGGGCACACATGTGGTCAACGCGGAGAACGACTCCACTCTCCTGTCCGCGGCTGCGGAACTGGGCCGGCAAGGCCGTTACACACCCCGTGTCGAACAGACCTACCCCCTGGAGCGGATCGTCGACGCTCACATGCACGCCGAGCGCGGACGCACGCGCGGAAAGATCGTGATCTCCATCTGAAGCGGGGCCCTGACACTGAAGCGCCAGCCCGCCAAGCGAGTCCGACTCCTGCGCGCCGGCCGCACTGTGGTCCGCGCCGACAACTGTCCCGGCTCGGCCACCCGAATCCGCATCGATCTGGACGGTGACTGCCGGGTCTTGCTCCTGGATGCCCCGTTTTGGTGGGCCGACAGCACCAGCCTCTACGCGCTGCCGATCGGTGTGACCGCTCCCGTCGGCGCGGAGCCACCTACCGGGCGGCGCCCGAGACCGCGCTGCGGATGGTTGTCTGCGATGCGCCGCAGTGTTCCTTCGGAGCAGCGAGCGAGGACAGGCGACTGCCCGCCGGGCCCGATGCGGTGGGCCAGGTCTGCGGCGATCCGCTCGCACAGACCAATCCCGCTGTCAGCGCTTCCAGCAGGAGGGGGACGACGAAGAAGTCGGCGAGTGCGCGGTACACGGCGGTGCGGTCGTCACCCGCGCGCGTCCTGCCGATGGCGACCAGTACGGTCGAAGGCCGGGACGGGCCGGCGGAGGCCAAGTCCGAGACAGACGGTGCGCATCCTCCGACGGTGTCACCAAGGCTCAGCCGCCCGCGACGGCGTCGCGCGGAAGCACCCTGACACGGTGGAAGTTGCATCCGGCGGGCCGCGGCTCGTCGGCGGTGGGCGGGGTCTGATGGGCCTTGAGCGCGATGCTCACCAGACTCAGCAGCAGGTCGACGTCCGCCTCGCAGTCGAGGTGGACCGTCACCCAGGACGATCCGGGAACCAGGTGGATCGCGCTCGAACCGGCGAGGTCGTAGTGGATGCGCTGGATGGCCCGGCGGGTGAGGTGGAGGTCCACGTCCCGTGCCGAGTGGAAGTGGAGGATCTCGTCACGGACGGAACGGAGCGCCTGTCCGGTACCGCAACTCGCCGGGCCCGGCATCAGGTCGGGCCAGGCCTGCAGGCGCTGCATGGCGCGCTGGGCCAGAGTCATGGCCCCATCGTCGCGCGCTTACCGCGCCGCAACCAGAGGTTGAGCGCTTTGTAACCGGGACGTGAGGTGGGGGGAGGGGCCGGGGGAGGGATGACGGGGGAGAGCTGACGGGGGAGGTGCGGCTCGGGCGGCCTCATCTCTGGCGGCGTCTCTGATGAGTCTCATGTAGCGCTTCCAGTCCCAGTGGTGGCCCGGGTCGGTGTGGTCGCTGCCCGGTACCTCGTGGTGGCCGATGATGTGTTCACGGTCCCGGGGGATGCCGTGCCGCGCGCAGATCGCCGCGGTGAGCCGGGCCGATTCCTCGTACGCGACATCGGTGAAGTACGCGGGCTGGTCGACCCAGCCTTCGTGCTCGATGCCGATGCCGCGCTTGTTGTAGTCCCAGTTCCCCGCGTGCCACGCGATGTCGGCCTCGCGCACGCACTGCGCCACATGGCCGTCGGCCGAGCGCACCACGTAGTGCGCGGACACCTGCTTTCTGGGGTTCCGGAAGATGGACAGGGTGCCGGCGAAGGTCGTCTGCGCGACGTGGATGATCACGCGGTCGACGGGATGGCCGCGGGGGCGGTTCGACGCCGTGTAGTTGGCACCGGTCGCCGGGTGCCACTCGGCCGCGGGGTGGTCGGGGGCTTGGGGCCGGGCCGCGGCCCGTGCGCCGGGGAGCAGGACGTACGGGACGGCGGTGAGGGCGGCGCCCACGAGGATGCCTCGCCTGCCGGGGAGCGGTGCTGTCTGGTCCATGACGGGATGCCTTTCGCTTCGACGGATCATCACGTTACGGCGCCTGCCGGACCGTCAGAGGGGAGCGGCGTGATTCGGTGGAAGGGTCGTTGATTGTGGATAACTCGCCTACACCATCGGGTGATTCGGGGCCGGGCGAGGCAGTCCGGAGGACCCCGCCCGGGTTCGTCCGCCCGTCCGTCGCCGGCCGGTGCTCAGGCCCGCTCGGCGACGGCCGCCGGATCGTCCAGCACCGCCCGCACGACCGAGTGCGCGGCCCCCAGCAGCGGTCCCTCCGGGCCCAGCCGTGACACGGACACGGGACAGGCCGGGCCCGCGGTGCGCCGCGCCAGCTCCTCCCGCAGCGAGGGCAGCAGCCAGGGCGCGAGAGCGGACAGCTCCCCGCCCAGCACCACGCTCTCGGGGTCGAGCAGATTGACCGCCCCGGTCAGGGCGACACCGAGCGCGGTGCCCGCGTCGCGCAGGGCACGGCGTACGTGCTCGTCGCCCTCGGCGGCCCGTCCCGCGAGCAGTCCCACGCGGTCCTCGTCCGGCTCCAGGCCCGCCGCACGCAGCACCGCTTCCTCGCCGGCGTACTGCTCCAGGCAGCCGCGCCCGCCGCACGCGCACGCCGGCCCGTCCGGCCGGACCGGCACGTGGCCCAACTCGCCCGCGAAGCCACGGGTTCCGCGCAGCAGTCCGCCGTCCACGACGACGGCCGCACCGATGCCGATCTCCGCCGACACATGCAGGAAGTCGCGTGGTGTGCCGTCCTGGAGCCAGAGTTCGGCGAGCGCTCCGAAGTTGGCCTCGTTGTCCACCGTCAGCGGCAGGTCGGCCGGCAGCAGGGCACCGAGGTCCGTGTCGTGCCAGTCGAGGTTGGGGGCGCGTACGACGGTCCGGGCGTCGCGCGCCACCAGGCCCGGTACGGCCACGGCGAGACCGGCGGGCCACAGACCCTCGCCCTCCGCCTCGGCGACGACCCGGCCGATCAGCTCGGTGAGTTCGGCTGTGACGGGCCCGGGGGAGCGGCCGCGGTTCGCGCCCTGCCGTATCGCCCGCGCCCTGGTCGTGCCACGCAGGTCGACGGCACAGACCGCGAGATGGTCGACGCCGATCTCCGCGCCGATCCCGGCCGGGCCGCGTCCGCTGACGGCGAGCGCGGAGCCGGGGCGGCCCACTCGTCCGGGCCGCTCCGGCCCCAGCTCCTCGATCAGACCCGAGCGGACGAGTTCGTCGACCAGCGTCGACACCGCTGCCCGGGTCAGCCCGATCCGCGAGGCGACGGCGGCCCGGGACAGCGGCCCCTCGGCGCGGACGGTGTGCAGGACCCGGGCGAGGTTGCGGCGGCGCATGCCCTGCTGGGTGTCGGGCAGCGCGCGGCCCGGCCCGGCGGAGTGAGCCTCGTGCGGCGGTGCGGTCATGCCTGACGCCAGTCCTCAGTGGGTGTCGGTGGGCCGCTCCAGCAGCGGGGCCGCGTCGGAGAGTACCCCGGCGATCCTGGCCAGCGTCTCCTCGTCCCTTTCGACGGCGTCGAGCACCGGCCCGGCCGCGGTGTCCCAGCGGCGTGCCACGGCCGCCGCGTCCTCCCCGGTGAGCAGCCCGGCCGCCTGCGCGGCCGCGCCGAGCGCCACCAGCTCCTTGGCCTCGGGCACCTGCACGGGACGCCCCGACAGCCTTCTTACGGTCTGCTGCCAGGCCGTGCCCCGGGCGCCGCCACCGATCAGCAGCAGGGGCGCCGCCGGGTCGGCGTCCTGGTCCAGGACCAGGTCGAGCGCGCCGAGCAGGGAGTGCACGGCACCGTCGTAGGCGGCCTGGAGCAGCTGGCCGCCGGTCGTGTCGTGGCGCAGGCCGTGCAGCAGGCCGGAGGCGTTCGGCAGGTTCGGGGTGCGTTCGCCGTCCAGGTAGGGCAGCAGGGTGACGGCCGTTCCGGGTTCGACGGCCTCGCGGTCCAGACCCAGCAGCGTCGCCACGCGGTCGACGGCGAGCGTGCAGTTCAGGGTGCAGGCCAGCGGCAGCCAGTCACCGCGCGCGTCGGCGAAGCCCGCCACGGTACCGCTCGGATCGGCGGGCCGGTGCCGGGACACCGCGTACACCGTGCCCGAGGTGCCGAGGCTCATCACCGGCACGCCCGGACGCAGCCCGAGGCCCAGCGCCGCCGCCGCGTTGTCGCCGGTCCCGGGCGCGACCAGAGTGCCCTTGGAGAACGGCAGATCGTGGCTGTGCACCGTGCCCGCCACCTCCCCGGGCCGGACCACACGGGGCAGCAGGGCCGGGTCGAGCCCCACGTGCGCCAGGACCTCCTCGTCGTACGACTCCGTCCCGGACGCCCACCAGCCCGTCCCGGAGACGTCGCCGCGGTCGGTCGTGCCCTGCCCGGTGAGCCGCTCGGTGAGGTAGTCGTGGGGGAGGCGCACGGCCTTCGTGGCCCGGACCGCCTCCGGTTCGTGCTCCGCCAGCCAGGCCCACTTCGTGACCGTGAAGGAGGCGGCGGGGACACTCCCGGTGCGCTCGGCCCAGAACTTCGCGCCGCCCAGTTCCTCAGTCAGCCGACGGGCCTGCGGCGCTGAGCGCACGTCGTTCCACAGCAGGGCCGGACGCACCGGCTCGCCCCGGTCGTCCAGGGTGACCAGGCCGTGCTGCTGCCCGCCGACCGACACCGCGGCGGCCTCGTGCGCCGCGTCACCGCACTGGCGCAGGGCCTCGCACAACGCGTCCCACCACTGGCGCGGATCGCTCTCGCGGCCCGCCCCCGAGGAGACGGTGTGCGAGGCCTGGCCGCTCGCCACGACCCGGCCGGTGGCGGCGTCGACCACCAGGGCCTTCGTGGACTGGGTGGACGAGTCCACGCCGACGACGAGCGGACCCTCGGCTGCTGACATCGGGTTTCTCCCTCTGCTCTCGTCCTTCTCCGGTCCTGCTTCTCTCGTTCAGCGACACCTTGTCTCTTCCCAGAGGGGGTTGTCTCTTCCCAGAGAGGTGCTCGCATACTAATTTGTAAATCGCCATGACGAAATAGTCTCAGCGAACGAGGAGCCGCGGCATGAGCTACCAGCCCACCCCCGAGGACAGGTTCACCTTCGGCCTGTGGACCGTCGGCTGGCAGGGACGGGATCCCTTCGGCGACGCCACGCGGCGTGCCCTCGACCCGGTCGAGTCGGTGCAGAGGCTGGCCGAGCTCGGCGCGCACGGCGTCACCTTCCACGACGACGACCTGATCCCGTTCGGCTCGAGCGACACCGAGCGCGAGGCCCACATCAAGCGCTTCCGGCAGGCCCTGGACGCCACGGGCATGAAGGTCCCGATGGCGACCACCAACCTCTTCACGCACCCGGTCTTCAAGGACGGAGCGTTCACCGCCAACGACCGCGACGTGCGCCGCTACGCGCTGCGCAAGACCATCCGCAACATCGACCTCGCCGCCGAGCTCGGCGCCCAGGTGTACGTGGCCTGGGGTGGCAGGGAGGGCGCTGAGTCCGGTGCCGCGAAGGACGTCCGCGCCGCCCTGGACCGGATGAAGGAGGCCTTCGACCTGCTCGGCGAGTACGTCACCTCCCAGGGGTATGACCTGCGCTTCGCGATCGAGCCCAAGCCGAACGAGCCGCGCGGCGACATCCTGCTGCCGACCGTCGGGCACGCCCTGGCGTTCATCGAGCGCCTGGAGCGCCCGGAGCTGTACGGCGTCAACCCCGAGGTCGGGCACGAGCAGATGGCCGGGCTGAACTTCCCGCACGGAATCGCGCAAGCCCTGTGGGCGGGCAAGCTGTTCCACATCGACCTCAACGGCCAGTCCGGCATCAAGTACGACCAGGACCTGCGCTTCGGAGCCGGCGATCTGCGTGCCGCGTTCTGGCTGGTCGACCTGCTGGAGTCGGCCGGCTACACCGGCCCGCGGCACTTCGACTTCAAGCCCCCGCGGACCGAGGACCTCGACGGGGTGTGGGCGTCGGCGGCCGGCTGCATGCGCAACTACCTCATCCTCAAGGACCGCGCCGCGGCCTTCCGCGCGGACCCGGAGGTCCAGGAGGCGCTGCGCGCGGCCCGCCTGGACGAGCTGGCCCAGCCCACCGCCGCGGACGGCCTCCAGGCTCTGCTCGCCGACCGGTCGGCCTTCGAGTCCTTCGACGTCGACGCGGCCGCCGCGCGGGGCATGGCCTTCGAGCACCTGGACCAGCTGGCGATGGACCACCTGCTGGGGGCGCGCGGCTGAGTTCGCGCGCGTGTACGGATGACCGTGTACGGATGACCGTGTGCGCGTGCCTGTGCGCGTGCCTGTGCGTGCGCCGACCGAACCGCCTGGAATGCTACGGAATCATGCGATCCACGCCATGAGTCCGTAGCAACTCCCGTGCACCGCTCGCGCCTTGAGCGGTGCACGGTGACCCTGGTCGGTATGGCCATGCCGTCCGTACCGCCTCAGCGGCGGAATCCGCTGTTCATCCTGCTCACCGTGCTGGTGGCCCTCGCCGCCGTGTCCGCCGTGGTGCTGATGGCGAGGGCAGGCGACGACTCGCCGGACGGGAAGCAGCCCGCCGAGAGCACGAGCCGCACCCCCGCCCCGTCCTACGGCATCCCCACGAAGCTGCCCAGTGAGCTGCCCAGCGAACTGCGGACCCGGTTGCCGTCGGGCTTTCCGAGCCGATTGCCGAGCGATCTGCCCAGCGATCTCGAATCGCTGCTCCCGTCCCTGGACACCGGCGAGCTACTGCCGTAGGGGCGCCTCCTCCGGAGCGGATCCCTCTCCGGCGGCCGGATCCGCCGATGTCAGGGCCGTCGCCGGATCCTGTGCGGCTCCTCCCGCGGGCATCCAGCGGCCGCGTTCCTCGACGTAGGGCCACCATCGGCCGTCCCGGCCGAGGCGCAGCTGGACCGATGCGCCGACGACCGTCCACCGGTTGCCCCGCGCCCGCAGCTCCGGCCGCTCGTCCGTGTCCCAGGCCGCCTCCAGGGCGGCACGCGCGCGTGCGAGCGCTTCGCCCTCCACCCACCACTCCTCGTCGAGCACGGCCAGCGCGGCCGTACCGCCGAAGTGCCAGGCACGCACCGCCGCTTCGAGTCCCTCCCGGCCGCGTCCCGACCCGTCGGCGAGACGGTCCGCCACCTCGCGTCCGGGATCGCCCGCGGCCAGCCGCACCGCGTCCTGCGTCAGCGTCAGCTCCGCGTCGGAGGTGCCCCGGAGGGCCTCCGCGAGCAGGCGGTGGGCCTGTACGGCGGTCCGAGCGGCCAGGAACTCCAGCGCGTCCGGGTCGATGCCGGGAGCGGGCGGCGTCCCGGTGTCCAGGGACGGCGGCACCCCCGGCTCGTCGGGGAGCCCGGGCAGGGCCGGCAGCGGGGGCAGGATGTCACCGGCCGCAAACGCCTCGTCCGCGTCCACACCCTCCGGCACGGAGGGCTCCGCGGCGGAACCGCCTCCGCGGATCTGGAGATCGTCCAGCAGGGCGGCTTCGTCGCGGCCCCGCATCAGCATCAGGACGAACGGATCCTGGTCCAGCAGCCGCGCCACCTGGTAGCAGAGCGCCGCCGTGTGCCCGCAGTGGTCCCAGGCGCCGCAGTCGCACTCCGGCTCCAGATCGCCCAGGCCCGGCAGCAGTTCGACGCCTGCGTCCGCCGCGTCCTCGACCAGATGCGGCGGCATCTCCCGGTCCAGCAGCGCCGCCACATGCCCGGCCCGTTCCACCGTCATGTCCAGCAAGCGGTCCCACTGTTCGGGCGAGAGCTCCTCCAGCAGGACATCGGCCCGGTGCGCCGTGCGGTCGCGGTCCTGGACGACGGCCGTGAGCCGTCCCGGGCGCACCGACACCGCGCCGACCGCTCCCGCGCGGGCGAGCCGGCGGCCCGTCTTGAGCTGCGCCGAGTCCAGTGCCGTGTCCTCCAGCGCCTTCAGCCACGCCTGGCCCCACCAGGTCTGCGCGAAGCCGCGTCCGTGCGCGGGCGGCAATGCCGCGAACGTACGCTCCATGTCACCGTCGTACCGGGTCATCGCGCCCCTCGCAGTTCGACCAGTTCCGCCAGCTCCGCGTCCGTCAGCTCCGTGAGCGCCGCCTCTCCGGAGCCCAGGACGGCGTCCGCCAGCTCCCGCTTGCGGACAAGCAGTTCGGCGATGCGGTCCTCGATGGTTCCCTCCGCGATGATCCGGTGCACCTGCACGGGCCGGGTCTGGCCGATGCGGTAGGCGCGGTCGGTGGCCTGCGCCTCGACGGCCGGGTTCCACCAGCGGTCGTAGTGCACGACGTGTTCGGCCCGGGTGAGGTTCAGACCGGTGCCCGCCGCCTTCAACGACAGCAGGAACACCGGCACTTCGCCGTCCTGGAAGCGCCGCACCATGGCCTCGCGCTCGGTGACGGGCGTCCCGCCGTGCAGGAACTGCGACGGCGTGCCGCGGGCGGCCAGGTGCCGTTCGAGGAGGCGGGCCATCTGCACGTACTGCGTGAAGACCAGCACTCCCGCCTCCTCGGCGAGAATCGTGTCGAGCAGTTCGTCCAGCAGTTCCAGCTTCCCGGAGCGTCCGGCGATCACCGGGCTCTCCTCCTTGAGGTACTGCGCCGGGTGGTTGCAGATCTGCTTGAGGCCGGTCAGCAGCTTCACGATCAGGCCGCGTCGCGACATGCTGCCGGCGCCGGAGATCTCCGCCAGCGCCTCGCGCACCACCGCCTCGTACAGACCCGTCTGCTCCTGGGTGAGGGAGACGGCGTGATCGGTCTCGGTCTTCGGAGGCAACTCGGGCGCGATTCCCGGGTCCGCCTTGCGGCGGCGGAGCAGGAACGGCCGTACGAGCCGGGCCAGCCGGTCGGCGGCGGCCGGGTCCCGACCGCCCTCGACGGCCTCCGCGTACCGCCTGCGGAACGTGCCGAGCCGGCCCAGCAGCCCCGGAGTGGTCCAGTCGAGGATCGCCCACAGCTCCGACAGGTTGTTCTCCACCGGGGTGCCGGTGAGCGCCACGCGCGCGCGTGCGCCAATGGCCCGCAGCTCCCGAGCGGTCGAGGAGAACGGGTTCTTCACGTGCTGGGCCTCGTCCGCCACGAGCAGCCCCCATGCCACCCCGGCGAGCCGGGGGGCGTCCAGGCGCATCGTGCCGTACGTGGTGAGCACGAACTCCCCGTCGGCCAGGTCGTCGAGGCTGCGCCGCGCACCGTGGAAGCGCCGCACGGGGGTGCCGGGCGCGAACCGCTCGATCTCCCGCTGCCAGTTGCCCATCAGGGACGTCGGGCAGACCACCAGGGTGGGCCCGGCGGACGCGGCGTCGGTCTGACGGTGGAGGTGCAGGGCGATCAGCGTGATCGTCTTGCCGAGCCCCATGTCGTCGGCGAGGCAGCAGCCGAGGCCCAGGGAAGTCATGCCGGCGAGCCAGGTCAAGCCCCGACGCTGGTAGTCCCGCAGGGTGGCCGCGAGGTCGGCGGGCTGTTCCACTGGCTGCTGGGCCGCCTCGGGGTCCGTGAGCCGCTCCCGCAGGGCCGCCAGCCATCCGGTGGGCCGCACCTCGACCCGGCTGTCGTCCACCTCCGCCCAGCCCGTCAGCGCCGCGCCCAGCGCGTCGACCGGTGTGACCTTGTGGTCCTGCCGGGAGCGGGCGAGCCGAACCTCCTGAGGGTCGATCAGGACCCACTGGTCCCGCAGCCGCACCACGGGGCGCTTGGCCTCGGCGAGCCGGTCCAGCTCCTCGCGGCTCAGCCGTCGGTCGCCCAGCGCGAACGACCAGTTGAAGGCGAGCAGCGCGTCGGCGGACAGGAACGACGGCAGGGCGGCGACGGACCTGCCGGACTCCTGTTCCTCGTCCCCGTCCCCGGAGGTGCCCACCGGTCCCACCTCCGCGCGCGTGGTGAACTCGCGGGTCAGCCCCTTCGGCCAGTGCACGTCGACTCCGGCCGACGCCAGTGCGCGGGCGCCCGCGCCGAGCAGCGCGGTGACCTCCTCGTCGGCGAGTTCGACCGCGTCCGGAACGGTCGCCGACAGCAGCGGCGTGAGGGGGTCCCAGGCCCTGGCCGCGCGGCGCAGCGCGAGCAGGGCGTCCATCCGCGCGCGCGGGCCGAAGGCCTCGCCCCTGGCACCGGCCCAGACGTCGGCTGCGTCCGCGACCAGCGCGGGATCGCTCACGCTGTGCACCTGGAGCACGGCCCGGAACGTGAGGTCCGCGTCGGCCACCGTGTCCGTCAGACCGGGTGCCTCGATCCGCAGCGACAGCCGTACGCCCGCGTCGTGGCCCGCGGCGACGTCGGCGGCCCAGGCGCGCTGCTCGGGCAGGTGCACCGGCTCGGGCGACGCGTAAGCGGCACCGCCGGTCACCAGCGGTGCGGCGGGGGAGCGGGGCAGTGCGTCGGCGACGGCGTCGAGGAAGGCGCGCAGGAGCCGCTCCGGGTCGGGCAGCCGCAGCGGCCCCGGGCCCGCGAGCGGAACGGCATGCGCCTCGGGCGGCATCGCGGCGGCGAGCCGGCGGACGGCCTCGGCGTCGTGGGCGCGCAGGGGACCCGCGCGCCAGGCGTCGTGGTCGCCCGGGACAGCCCCGGCAACAGCAGCCCGCGCGCCACGAGGTGCAGGGCGCGCACGGCCGCGGCGCCCCAGAACAGGGTGGACCGGTGCCCCTGTGCGCCGACCCGCGCGCGGGTGAGGACCGGCAGGGCCGCGTGCACCGGCAGCAGGAGGGCGGACACGCTCTCCACCTCGATCCCGTCGCCGCCGGGCACGGCGACGGTCAGGTTCGTGGTGGCGGGCGCAGATGCCGCGGTCGCCGAGGCCACGACCGGAGGAGCCTCGCCGTCGGGCCGCCAGAAGGCGATGCCGCCGGTGCGGGCAGGGTCGCCGGGAAGGAAAACGGCGCGGCAGTCGGCCAGTTCTGAGGACATGACGGAAGGTGTGGAGGAGGGTGCCGGGGGAGTCGAGTGCTCGGCTATGGCTGATTCCTCAAACTTGACTAGTGGGTAGGAGTCGCCGAGGGTACAGCACGTCTGGCGCATACGGGTATGACTGGAGTATGAGCTGGGTCACTATGAGGAGATCAGGGGTGTGTAGGAGGCGCACCTCAGGGATGTCTCAGGGTCGCGGTCAGGAACCGCCGCAGGCGCGGGCCCGTTTTCGAGACAGAGAGCGGCAGTGGCCGCGAAGGAGGCGACAGTCATGTCCAATAACACCAAGATCGCCGCAGGCGGTGTGGCAGTCGGGCTCATCCTGTTGATCTGGCTGCCCTGGTGGGCATCGCTCCTGATCATCCTGGGAGTCCCGGCCGCCGCGTATCTCATGCTGGACCCGTCGCAGCGCCGCAGGCTGCGCCGTGCCACCCGTAAGGAGATCGGCCGCTGAGATGCTGACCCGGCGCGGTCAAAGGCTGTCGCCGGATCGGCCGGATCGGCCGGATCGGCCGGATCGGCCGGGTCAGCCGGATCAGTTCGGCCGTACGGCCATCTTGTCGAGCGCTTCGAGGAGTCCCGGCAGTTCCGGCCCACGGCCCACCGGCAGGACCTCGCCGGGTTCCTCGTCGAGCAGCACGAAGGCCATGTCGTCGGTCCTGGCCACGAGCGACCAGCCCGGGCCGTCCGCCCGCAGGGTCCGTGCGTCGGCCGTCGCGAACGACGACCGAACCCGGCCCAGCGGTGGCGGCGAGTCGATGTAGGTGCGGGCCTCCGCGAGGACCCGCCGGATACCGCTGTGGCCCGGCCCGCCGTTCTCCCCGCTCCCGTCCTGGGCGTCGGCCACCTCGCCCTCGTCACCCGGCCCGTCCGAGCGCTCCGGCTCGTCCGAGGGCTCCGGGGTCCCCGTGGGCACCGGTGCCGGAAGGGGCGAATCGTCGACCTGCTCCCGCCATGTGGCCCACTGCAGCGCGATCTCGTCCGCGCCCAGGCGCCGCTGGGCCGGCCCCCAGACGGTGGTGTCCGGCGGAGCCAGCGGTGGCCGGTCGTCGGCCTCCGGAGCGGGATCGTGCGGTGCGGGCACCCCGGGCGCCGCGACGGCGACCGCGAGCGGCCAGCCGGGCAGCGCCGCGACGACCGAGCGTTCGTCGGGCGACAGCTCGTACTCCATGCCGCAGTCCCAGGAGGCGATCGCGACGGCGACCAGGGAGACGTCGTCGATGGCGACGGTCCACCGGGAGCCGTCGCCGTCCTGGCCGAGCACCAGCCCGTACCCGTCGGCGAGCGGTGCGAGCCCGAGCGCCGCGCACGCCTCCGGATAGTCGTCGCCGAGGACGCTCGGGAACTTCGCAGGTGTCAGCAATACCGCCGTGAGCACATAGAGCGCGTCGTCCGCGGCGGCGACGACGTCCTCGTCCGTCCCGGCCATCCCAGCCTCCCCATCGGTTCGTCCAACCGCGCGCACCCTAGTGCGCGCGGAAGCCGCTTGTCACGGCCCCGCAAGCGCACCCGAGCTGCAGTTTTCCGGCGGACGGGGCGAATCGGCCGTCCGGACCGTGCTCAGGGCGCCGTCGGCAGCCCCAGCAACTCGCGGGCCACGGTCCGCGGCGACTCGCCGCGTTCCCGCGCGAGCGCGTTGACGGCCCGGCAGGCCAGCTCGTTCACCCCGAACGACAGGGCCTCCGGCGATACCCAGCCGGCCGCCTCGTCGGCCCGCTCCTGGTCGTCCTCCGCGCCCGCCGCGACATAGACCGCGGCGGCCTCGAACAGGTTGTGCGGACGTTTGTCCCCGTCGGCCTTGGCCTCCGAGCGCAAGGCGCCGGCCACTCTTCCCCCGGCCCTGCGGAACCTGCCCCACATACTGACCACCTTCCCCCTGTGCGGTTGTTGTGTCTGATCTTTCATCTCCCGGCCCCCAACGTAAAGTTGGTGAACCTGTGGCAGAAGGGGGACGGCACGGTGGAGCGCTTTGACCGGCTGGTGCAGATCCGGCGGATGGACCCGTACGAGGAGGCCACGGAGATCTACCGGCTGAGCGTGGCGTACGAGTTCCCCTGGGACTTCACCCGCGCCCTGGAACTGGCCCTGTACCGCACCTACGCCGTCCCGAGCATCGGCCGGCTGCTCGCGCGGACGGCGGAGCTCACGGAGCGGACGCAGAAGCGCTACGACGACACCTCGCTGCTCCTCGACGCCGTCGTCGAGCACGGGTTCGGCAGCGACCAGGGGAAGACCGCGATCCGCCGCATCAACCAGATGCACCGCAGCTACGACATCAGCGACGACGACATGCGCTACGTGCTCTGCACATTCGTCGTGATGCCCAAACGGTGGATCGACGCCTACGGGTGGCGCAGGATGTCACGCCACGAGATCGTCGCCAGTGCCGTCCACTACGGCACGCTGGGCCGGCACATGGGCATCAAGGACATCCCCGGGACCTACGAGGAGTTCGAGACCTGCCTCGACGACTACGAGGCGGCCCACTTCGCCTGGGACGCGCAAGCCCGGCGGGTCTCGGACGCCACGCTCGACGTGATGGCGTCCTGGTACCCGCGCCCGCTCGCACCGCTGCTGCGCACCACGACCCTCGCACTGCTCGACGACTCGCTCCTGCACGCCTTCCGCTACACCCCGCCGAGCCCCGCCACGCGCGCGTGGGTGCGGCGCGCGGTGCGGCTGCGAGGGCGCGCCGTCCGTCTCATGGCGCCCCGGCGCGCCCCGCACTTCGCCCGCCAGAACTGGGAGATCAAGGGCTACCCGTACGGATACCGGCTCGCCGACCTCGGCACGCGTCCGCTCCCGGGCCTGCGGGGCTGCCCCGTGCGGCACGCGGAGGCGACGGGCACCGAGGGCGGGTGACGCGGCAGCTCAGTCCTCGCGGACGGCGAGCGCCAGGAAGTGGGTGTCCTCGTCGACGTACGACGTCATGCGCCACCCGGAACCGGCCAGCAGTGGACGGAGGTTGGGCTCGGCCCGCAGGTCGTCCGGGGTGAGCGGGCGGCCGTGGCGGGCGGCCAGTGCCGCCCTGCCGATCGGATGGAACAGCGCCAGCACACCACCGGGGCGCACCACACGCGCCAGCTCGCGCAGGTTCTCGGCCGGACTCGCCAGGTGCGAGACGAGTCCCGCCCCGAACACCGCGTCCAGCGACCGCGAGCGCAAGGGCAACGCGGCGACGTCCGTGAGCAGCAGCTGCCCGTCGCGGCCCCGCCCGGCCCGTACGGCTTCCCGCAGCATGGCCGGGGTCAGATCGGCCCCGAGAACCGCCCCCGAGGGCCCCACGGCGGCACGCAGCGGCGGCAGGGCCCGTCCGGTGCCGCACCCCGCGTCGAGCACCCGGTAGCCCGCGCGCAGTCCGAGCTCGGCCACCGCTGCCGCGTAGGCCGGACCGTCGTCCGGGAATTTGCTGTCCCAGCCGGCGGCACGGGGGGTGAAGAACTCCTGGACACGCGTCTGGTCGTCGCTCATGCACCGCATGATTCCTCACCGGCAGGGATGACGCCTCTGTGCACATGTTCGAGCGTGATGCGATCGTTCCGGTACATCCTTGCGTCATATTCCAACACCTTTCGAAATGCGCCCCCTTCACGCGCCCTTGCCGGGTCTAGCGTCCCGGGGCCATGGGACACCTGGACCACGCCGCCCTGGGGTGGCTGACCCCCGCGCTGTCGTACGCGATGGCCTGCACAGGCGCCGCGCTCGGGCTGCGCTGCACCGTCCGCGCCCTTGCCGCCACCGGGCGCTCGCGTCGCAACTGGCTCGTCACGGCCGCCTCGGCGATCGGCACCGGCATCTGGACCATGCACTTCGTGGCCATGCTCGGCTTCGCCGTCACCGGTACCGACATCCGCTACGACGTGCCGCTCACGCTGCTGAGCCTGCTCGTCGCCATGGTCGTCGTCTGCGCCGGCGTCTTCGCCGTCGGCTACGGCCGGGACCGCGGCCGGGCCCTCTTCCTCGGCGGCCTCACCACCGGCCTCGGCGTCGCGAGCATGCACTACCTGGGCATGGCGGCCGTCCGTCTGCACGGCGATGTGACCTACGACCCGGTGCTCGTCGGGCTCTCCGTCCTGATCGCCGTCGTCGCGGCGACGGCGGCCCTGTGGGCGGCGCTCAACATCAAGTCGCCCGTCGCGGTCACCATCGCCTCCCTGATCATGGGCGCGGCCGTCAGCAGCATGCACTACACCGGGATGTTCGCGGTGAGTGTGCGGGTCACTCCCTCGGGGGCGGTACTGCCCGGGGCCACGGCGATGCAGTTCATCTTCCCCCTCGCCGTCGGCCTCGGGTCCTACCTCTTCCTGACCTCGGCCTTCGTCGCGCTCTCGCCGACGGCAGGCGAGCGAGAGGCGTCCGCCTCGGCCCAGCGGCCGGTCGAGGGCGTCGCTCCCTAGGCCGTCTCCGAGCCTGCCGCGCCCGGCCCGAACCACTCCCGAGCGAGGAGTCCATGCGTACACCCCGTAGGACGCCCACAACCGGCGCCGAGGCGCCGCCCCCGCCCGCGCGCGGTCGCCGCGCGCACGCCGGACCACCGGCCGACGAGGGCCCGGAGGCGCCCTTCGGCGCCGCACCGGACGGGACGGTCACGCGCGCGGAGCGCTGGCACATACGTCCGCGCACCGTGCGCGCCAAGATCGTCTGCCTGCTGATGGTGCCGGTCGTCTCCCTCCTGGCCCTGTGGGCCTACGCCACGGTCACCACCGCCCAGGACGTGTCCCGGCTGCGGCAGGTCCAGCGCGTGGACGCCATGGTCCGCGCCCCCGTCTCCGCGGCGGTAGCCGCCCTCCAGGCCGAACGCGCGGCCGCGGTACGCCACGCCACCGACCCGTCGGCCGTACCGTCCGGCGAACTGGACGAGCTCGCGCGGCGCACCGACCGCGCCGTCGCGAGACTGCGGCTCGGCGAGGACAACACCGTCGCCGACAGCGAGGAACTGCCCGCCGGAGTCGCCCGCCGGCTGGAGGCGTTCGTCACGAGCGCCGAGCGACTGCTGCCGCTGCGGGCCGCGGTAGAAGACCGGCGGGTGGGATGGGCCGAGACGTACAGCCGCTACACCCGGACCATCTCGGCGGCCTTCGGCGCCGGCGGTGCCCTCACCGGCATCCAGGACGCCGATCTCGGATCCGACGCGCGCGTGCTGCTCGAATTCGCCCGCGCGGGCGAGGCGTTGGCACAGGAGGACGCGGTGCTGGCGAGTGCCCGCCCTTCCGGCACCCTCGCCGGGGAGCGGCTCCGGCTCTTCACCGGCGCCGTCGACCTGCGCCGCACCCTCACCGCGTCGGCCGTCGCGGACCTGCACGGTACCGAACGCTCCGTGTGGAAGGCCCTCGCCGACAGCAGCGCCTACGAGGGCCTGAGCGGCGCCGAGGAGGGCATCCTCGCCCGCGGGCCCGGCGCCAAAGCGGTCGAGACAGTGCCCGAGAGCACCTGGAACACCGTCCACGCGCGCGTCCAGCTTGGCATGCGCACCCTCGAGGACGACGCGGCGCGCGGCGTCGCGCAACGGGCGGACCCGTTCACCCGCGGACTGCTCACCCCGGCCGGCGCCGCCGTCCTCCTCGGTCTCGCCGCTGTCGCCGCCTCGCTCGTCATCTCCGTACGCATCGGACGCGGCCTGGTGGTGGAACTGGTGAGCCTGCGCAACGGCGCCCTGGAGATCGCCCGGCGCAAACTCCCCGAGGCCATGCGGAGACTGCGCGCGGGCGAGGAGATCGACGTCCGCGCCGAGGCACCGCCGGGACCGCCGGCCGGGGACGAGGCCGGGCAGGTCGCCGAAGCCCTCGACACCGTCCACCGTGCCGCGCTGCGGGCCGCTGTGGAGCGCGCCGAGCTCGCCAGTGGCATCTCCGGAGTCTTCGTCAACCTCGCCCGCCGCAGCCAGATCCTCGTCCACCGCCAGCTGAGCCTCCTCGACAGCATGGAACGCCGCTCCGACGACCCGAACGAGCTGAGCGACCTCTTCCGCCTCGACCACCTCACCACCCGAATGCGGCGCCACGCGGAGAGCCTGATCATCCTCTCCGGAGCCGCCCCCGGCCGGGCCTGGCGCATGCCCGTCGTCCTGACCGACGTGGTCCGCGCGGCCGTCTCCGAGGTCGAGGACTACGCGCGCGTGGAGGTACGGCAACTCCCCGAAGCGGCCGTCATCGGCACGGCCGTCGCCGACCTCACCCACCTGCTCGCCGAGATCATCGAGAACGCCGCCCAGTTCTCACCGCCCCACACACGCGTGCGCGTCACCGGCGAACCGGTCGGCAACGGCTACGCCGTCGAGATCGAGGACCGCGGCCTCGGCATGGGCCAGGAGACCCTCGCCGAAGCCAACCGCCGCATCGAGCAGTCCGAGGCACTCGACCTGTTCGACAGCGACCGGCTCGGCCTGTTCGTGGTCAGCCGGCTCGCCGCCCGGCACGACGTCAAGGTCCACCTGAAGACCTCGCCCTACGGCGGCACCACCGCCGTCGTCCTGCTGCCCACCGCCCTCCTGCACACCGCGGCGACGGAACGATCCCCCGATGAGGCGGCACACCCGCCGCGGCCCGAGGACCGCGCCCACGCACGCGTGTCCGACGACACCCCGCTCCGGGACGTCGTCCCCGCACCGGCCGACCGGCGCGCCCTCGTGGCCCCCGTACCGGCCGCGGCCGAGACCACGAGCCACACCGCACCCCCAGGAGTCGCCACCTTGCGACTGCACCGACCCCAGGAGCAGCCCGAAGGCTCCGAGGACCTCCCGCGTCGCGTACGACAGGCCAGTCTCGCCCCCCAGTTGCGTGACGGGCGCCCCGAGGAACCGCCGCCGACGCCGGCCCCCGGGACGACGAACGCACGCCCGAAGTCGTACGCGACCGCATGGCGGCGTACCGCGACGGCTGGGCACGCGGCGGCGGCAGGAAACCCGGACGCGCCACCACTCCCGGCCCCGCGACGGGCAGAGACAGCAGCGAAGGAGACCCCGCATGATCCAGGACCCGAGCACGCGTTCCGCCCGGCGCTCCGGCGAACTCGACTGGCTGCTGGACGATCTGGTGCTCCGCGTCAGCGACATACGGCACGCCGTGGTCCTCTCCAACGACGGCCTCGCGGTGGGCGCCTCGACCGGCCTGCGCCGCGAGGACGCCGAACACCTCGCGGCGGTCGCCTCGGGCTTCCACAGCCTCGCCAAGGGAGCGGGACGGCACTTCGGTGCCGGTGGTGTCCGCCAGACCATGGTGGAGATGGACGAGGCGTTCCTCTTCGTGGCCGCCGCCGGCGACGGCTCCTGCCTCGCTCTTCTCACCGCCGTGACAGCCGACATCGGCCTCGTGGCGTACGAGATGGCCCGTCTGGTCAAACGTGTCGGCGAGCACCTCGGCACGGCCCCTCGTGCCGGCGCGCGGCCGCCCGCCGCCGGATGAGCCGAGAGAGCGGTCCGCACAGATGACCGAGGACATGACCGGCACCCTGAGCGAGCAGGCCAGCCAGTGGTACGACCACGAGGCCGGACCTCTCGTGCGCCCCTACGCCATGACAGGCGGACGCACCCGGCCCGGCCCCACCGGCGTGCGGTTCGACCTGATCGCCCTGGTCACCCTGGATCCCGGAGCGCCCGGCGTGGACGACGCCCCGCTCGGCCCGGAACACCGGACCCTGCTCGACCTGTGCCGCTCGGAGACCCAGTCGGTCGCCGAACTCGCCGCCGACGCGGACCTGCCCGTGGGTGTGATCAGGGTCCTCCTCGGCGACCTCCTGGAACTCGGCTGCGTCACCGTCAGCCTCCCCGTGCCGCCGGCCCAGTTGCCCGACGAACGGATCCTGCGCGAGGTGATCGCGGGCCTGAGGGCGCTGTAGCGGACCCCACACCCCACCGAGGACCGCACACCCCACCAGTACCGCACACCCCACCCGACACGAGAGAAGTGATCAATGGTCTCCGAGCACTCCGACGCCTCGGGCGGCGACTCCGCCGCGCTGGCGTTGAAGATCCTTGTCGCCGGCGGATTCGGCGTGGGCAAGACCACGCTGGTGGGCGCCGTCAGCGAGATCCGGCCGCTGCGCACCGAGGAACTGCTCAGTGAAGCGGGGCAGTCGGTGGACGACACGGACGGCCTGGACCACAAGACCACCACGACCGTCGCCATGGACTTCGGGCGCATCACCATCCGGTCCGGTCTCTCCCTGTACCTGTTCGGCACACCGGGCCAGGATCGGTTCTGGTTCCTGTGGGACGAGTTGTCCCAGGGGGCGCTCGGCGCGGTCGTGCTCGCGGACACCCGCCGCCTGGAGGACTGCTTCCCGGCGATCGACTACTTCGAGCACCGGCGCATCCCTTTCGTGGTGGCCGTCAACTGCTTCGCGGGCGCCCGGCAGCACAGCGCCCCGGATGTCTCGCGCGCCCTCGACCTCGACCGGGGGACGCCCGTGGTGCTGTGCGACGCCAGGGACCGCGACTCGGGGAAGGAGGTGCTGATCAGGCTGGTCGAGTACGCCGGGCGGATGCACACCGCCCGGCTCCTCGACTCGGTCGGCTGACCGGAGGTACGCGAGGCGGCCGCGGTCAGTCCGCGATGTCCCGCTCCGCCAGGACCCGGTCGACGGCGACACGGACGAGCAGCTCGCCCGGGACGCCGTTGCGCACGCCGAACTCCTCGGCGCGGTCCTCGCCCATGTACCGGGCGCCGATGCGGGTGGCCCAGAGCCGCACCTCGTCGAGGTCGCTCACCAGTCGGGCACGCCCCTGGACCACCACGAAGGAGTACGGCGGCCGGTCGTCGTCCACGCACAGGGCGACCCGGCCGTCACGGGCGAGATTGCGCCCCTTCACGGTGTTCTCGCCGGTGTTGAACACCACCTCGTCCCCGTCCAGCAGAAACCAGATCGGGGCCACGTGCGGACTCCCGTCGGCCCGGACGGTGGAGAGCTTCGCGGTGCGGGTGCCGTGGGAAACGAACTCCCGCCATTGCGCATCGGTCATCTTCTCTGCCATGGCTCCCATCCTCCTTGCCCCGGCAGCGGTCGTGGGGAAGGCTGGCGTGGAGATCCTCCGGCCAGGGGAGAATCGCACGGGGAGAAAACGGGGAGATCGGAACATGGCGCAGAACCAGGGACTCGACTGGCTGCTGGACGACCTGACCGAGCGCGTCCACCAGGTGCGGCACGCGTTGGTCCTGTCCAACGACGGCTTGGTGACCGGGGCGAGCACGGGACTGCGCCGCGAGGACGCGGAGCATCTCGCGGCCGTGTCGTCCGGGTTGCACAGCCTGGCCAAGGGCTCGGGACGGCACTTCGGCGCGGGCAGCGTACGCCAGACGATGATCGAGTTCGACGACGCGGTGCTCTTCGTCACCGCGGCCGGCACGGGCAGTTGTCTGTGCGTCCTCAGCGGCGCCGAGGCCGACATCGGCCAGATCGCGTACGAGATGACACTTCTGGTCAACCGGGTCGGCGAGCATCTCGACGTGGATGCCCGCCAGCCGGAACTGAAACCGACCACGGACGTCTGACCTGCAGATTCGTCTTCCCTCACGGAGTTATCCACAGGCTCGTCACGCAGAGCGCCGGAGCGGTTACGGTTCTCTCACGGTGACCGCACACGGCGTGAGCCGCCGACTCCACGGGGGAGACCGACCATGTCAGGCACCATCGCGAAACTCGACCGCCTCACCTGCGCTCCGAGCCGGGCCGCCCGCGAACTCGACCTCAAGCGCGGTGAGTTCGATCTCGCCGTGAGTCTCGGGCTCATCCGGACCGTCCCCGACGAAGGGGGCGGAGGGCCACGCGTCGCCCGCGCCGAGATCGACCGGCTGCGCGCCGAGGACCGCTTCCCGGACGCGCTGCGCGGGCGCGTCGCGACCGTCGGCACCAGTGAGGGCGCCGGTCTTCTGCGGGTGACACCCGCCAGATTCACGAGTCTCGCCCGCTTCGGCCTGCTCGTGCCGGTGAAGTTCTACCTGAACCGCTACCGGGCGGTCGTCTGGCTGTATCTCGCCGAGGAACTCCGGCAGTTCGCGGCCGAGGGGAGCAACGCCCGGCTGCTGAAGGGGCGCACACCCGCACAGATCCGGGAAGGGCAGAAGGACGGGCTGGACCGGCGGCCCCGCAACTGGCGGGGACGCCACATCGGGTTCCTGACGCGGCAGGCCGGGGACGACGCCTGGGCGCGCGCGGCGGCCGTCGCCGCTCTTCTCGACCCCACCGACGTGGCGGACGCTGTGGCCGACCCCTACGAACGCGCCTACCTGGACCGCCGCCGTCCCCGCCTCCCGGCGCACGGCGCACCCGGCTCACCCGCCGCCGAACGGGCCGAGACGCTCATGACGGCGAGCGAGCCGGACGAAGTGGCCTGGTTCCTGGCGGACCTGGCTCACACGATGGAGACGGCGCGAAGGCAACACGCGGCACCGGGTCCAGCCCTGGAGCCGCCGGCCCCGACACCACCGGCAGTGCCGACCGCGCCCACCCCGGTTCCGGCTGGGGGCCCTCCCGAGCCCCCGGACCGCACCCCTTCACACGGCCTTCTGGGATGGCTGCACCGCAGAGGCCTGCGACGTCCAGGGTGAAGAGCGATGAGTTTCCGGATGCGTCCCGGTCGAAATTCTGAGGAGATGATTCCAGGAGGCGATCATGTTCGGTACGACGAAAGCGTTCAGCGGGTTCTCGGTGAACGACATCGACGCGGCCAGGACGTTCTACGGCGACACCCTCGGACTCCGGGTGTCGGAGGAGAACGGCCTGCTGTTCCTGCACATCGCGGGTGACCGGGACACCCTGGTCTACCCCAAGGAGGACCACACCCCGGCGACGTACACCATCCTCAACTTCCCCGTCGACGACATCGAGGCCGCCGTCGACGAGCTGAACAGGAAAGGAGTCCGGTTCGAGCACTACGACCACCTCAAGGCGGACGACAAGGGCATCTTCCGCGGCGGTGGCCCGCTGATCGCCTGGTTCACCGACCCCGCGGGGAACGTGCTGTCCGTCCTGCAGGAATCCTGACGCGCCGGCGATGCCCGAGCTCCCCGACGTCGAAGGCTTCCGGCAGGTGCTCGAGTCCTGTGCGAGGGGACGGATCATCCGGCGTGTCGACGTGCGGGACGCGGGCGTGCTGCACGGGGTAAGTGCCCGGAGACTGCGGGACGCGCTGGAGGGTCGGCGGTTCGGCACGCCGGAGCGGCACGGGAAGTGGCTGCTCGCCCGCACCGGCGCCGGCCCGACCCTCGTGCTGCACTTCGGCATGACCGGCCGGCTGGTCTGCGGCCATCCCGATGATGCCGTCGAGGCGCACGACCGTGTGCTGTTCACACTGAGCGGCAGCCGCCAGCTGCGCTTCCGTGACCAGCGCAAACTCCAGGGAATCTGGCTGGCGGGCGACGACTTTGACGTCGACCGGATGCTCCGGGGGCAGGGCCCCGACGCACTGGCGGTGGAGCGGACGGATTTCGAGGCCGTCCTGTCCACACGCCGGGGCATCTCAAGACCGCGCTCACCGACCAGTCCGTTCTCGCCGGTCTCGGAAACCTGCTCGCCGACGAGATCCTTTGGCGAGCACGGTTGCGACCCGACCGCACGGCGCGTGATCTCACCCAGGCCGATCGGCGCCGGCTGTACGGCCAGATGCGCCGCACCCTGCGCTCTTCCGTCACCGCCGGCTGCGTCCCGCCGCGTGACTCCTGGCTCACCGGCCACCGCGACGACCCCGACCCGAGGTGCCCACGCTGCGGCACCGGCCTGCGCAGGACGCGTATGGGAGGCCGCGGCACGGTGTGGTGCCCGCACTGCCAGCCGGGCGGGTGATCCGGCAGAACCCTTGAGAACACCGGATCAGTCTGTGGGAGTCAGCTGTGAAACACCAGGTCAGTCCGTGGGAGTCAAGACGGCCGGCGCCCCGGCCAGGATGCCGCCGTCCACGATGAACTCGCAGCCCGTCGAGAAGGTCGCCTCGGCGACGACGAAGAGCACCATCCGGGCGACCTCCTCGGGCTCGCCGAATCGGGGAATGGGCTGTCCCGCGGTGTACGCGTCGCCGAAGCCGGCCGTCATCCGGGTGCGGATGGCGCCGGGATGCACGGAGCAGACCCGGACCCGGTCGGGCGCGAGTTCCAGCGCGGCGACCTTCGTCAGGCCGCGCAGACCCCACTTGCTGGCCGCGTACGCCCCGACACCGGCGTAGGCGGTCAGCCCGGCGAGGGAGGACATGTTCACGATCACGCCGCCCCCGGCCCGGCGCAGCGACGGTGCCGCCGCGCGCATGCCCAGCCAGGCGCCCGTGAGGTTGACGTCGACGACCCGGCGGAACGACTCGGGGCTCTGCTCCTCCATCGTGCCCCAGTCGACGACCCCCGCGATGTTGACCAGGACCGAGAGCGGACCCAGGTCCCGCTCTGTCTCGGCGAGGGCCCGCTGCCAGTCGTCCTCGTGGGTGACATCCAGGTGCAGGTAGCGCGAACCACCGAGCTCGGCCGCCAGGTCCGCCCCCTCGGTGTCCCGGATGTCGGCGATCACCACGGAGGCGCCCTCGGCCGCGAGCGCGCGGGCCACCGCGGCTCCGATGCCCCCGGCCCCACCGGTGACGATCGCCACCTGTTCACTGAGACGCTCCATCGTGACCTCCTCGGTTCAGGGTGCTCCCGCTGTCTGACGTTCCTCGCCCGGAGCCTCGCCCGGAGCCACCAGCGACCGGGTGAGCGGAATCCGCGCTAGGGCGAGCACCCCCGCGGCGATCAACGCGACACCGAACAGCTGGGGCAGCAGCCACCAGCCGGAACGGATGCTCTCCTCGTAGAGGAGGATGCCGAGGGCGAGGCTCACCAGCGCGTCACCGAGGGTGAGCGCGGGCTGCGAGGCGACCAGCGGGCCGGCCTGCATCGCGTTCTCCAGCAGGAACAGCGCGCACACACCGGTCGCGGCGAAGGCATAGGTCTGCCAGGCGGTGAGGAAGGCCACGAGTCCCTGATCGTCGAGGATGTGGGTGGCGGCCTTCATCAGGGCGGCGGTCACCGCGTAGCTGATCGCCGTCGCGGCACCCAGGCAGGCCGCCCGCGCGCGGCCCTCCGGGCGCTTGAGGGCGGCGAGCGCGAGGACGACGACCGCGCCCGCGCACACGGCGAGCGCGGGGATCCAGCGGTCCAGCTCCACATGGGTGCGATTGCCCGAGGGGGACGCGGCGGCGAGCGCCACCGCCAGTCCGGCCACCACCACCGCGACGGCCAGCCAGCCCACGCCCGGCAGATGCCGGTGCATCAGCAGCGAGGCGACGATGAGGGTGAGTGGCAGCTCCAGCACGAAAAGCGGCTGCACGATCGTCAGCGGTCCGGTCGCCAGCGCCAGCGCCTGGCAGACGGCCGCGGCGATCACCGCGAGGATGCCGGCCAGCCAGACGCGCCGGCGCAGCAGATCGAGGATCAGCCCGGCCCGCAGCCCCTGGGAGCGCGGGACGGTGAGCGCCGCCTTGCGTTGCAGCACCGTCGCGACGGCGTTGCTGAGGGCCGCGCAGATCGCGAAGAGGACGGGGAGCACGGTGTGCAGCGTGGCCACCTCCCGGATCGGCGGGCGTGTGACGCCTGCGGTGCCTCCTCCTCCTGCCATGGTCACCGGATCGGGGCACGGGCGCGAACGGAGTGCCGGAGCGCGCGTGCCCCGAGCGGCGGAAAGCCAGGTCGGGCGGGCTGCGGACCGGTCAGTCCAGCTTGCGGAAGAGTCCCTCCTGCACGACGGAGACGACCAGCCGGCCCTCGGTGTCGTAGATCCGGCCCCGGGCCAGACCGCGGCCCCCGACCGCGATCGGCGACTCCTGGTCGTACAGCAGCCAGTCGTCGGCGCGGAACGGACGGTGGAACCACATCGCGTGGTCCAGGGACGCCATGTCGAAGCCCCGCGGGCCCCACAGCGGCTCGACCGGGATGCGGACGGCGTCCAGGAGGGTCATGTCGCTGGCGTAGGTGAGGGCGCAGGTGTGGACGAGCGGGTCGTCGCCCAGCGGCCCGACCGCGCGCATCCACACGGCGCTGCGCGGTTCGGAGTCCCGGGCCTCCTCGGCGCTCCAGCGCAGCCGGTCCACGTAGCGGATGTCGAAGGGCTGGCGGCGGGCCATGCGCTCCAACTGCTCGGGCAGCGCGCCCAAGTGCTCCCGGATCTCGTCCGTGACCGTGGGCAGCGACTCCGGGTCCGGGACCTTGCGGGCCGGCGGCAGCTGGTGCTCGAAACTGCCCTCCTCCGGCTTGTGGAAGGAGGCGGTGAGGTTGAATATCGTGCGGCCCTGCTGCACGGCCGTGACCCGGCGGGTCGTGAACGACCGCCCGTCGCGCACCCGTTCCACCTGGTAGACGATCGGCACACCCGGGATGCCCGGGCGCAGGAAGTACGCGTGCAGCGAGTGCACGGGGCGGTCGCCCTCCGTGGTGCGGCCGGCGGCGACCAGGGCCTGGCCCGCCACCTGGCCGCCGAAGACCCGCTGGAGGGACTCCTGCGGGCTGCGGCCGCGGAAGATGTTGACCTCGATCTGCTCCAGGTCGAGCAGGTCGACGAGTCTCTCGGCCGGGTTCGTCGTCATGAGTGGGATTCTCCTGTGCTCGCTGCGGTCCGGCCGTTCACAGCTGGCCGACGTCGGTGACGCGGACGATGGCGCGGCCCTCCGCGTCGGAGGCGGTCAGGTCGACCTCCGCGCTGATACCCCAGTCGTGGTCGCCGTTCGGGTCGTGGAAGATCTGCCGGACCCGCCACAGGGCGTTCTCCGGCTCCTCCTCGATCAGCAGCAGCTTGGGGCCGCGGGCGTCGGGGCCGGTGCCGAGGTCCTCGTACTCGTCGAAGTACTTGTCCAGCGCCTCGCCCCACGCGTCGGCGTCCCAGCCGGACTCCCCGTCCATCTCGCCCAGCGTCTCGACCTGGTCGAGGGCGGCCAGCTCGACCCGCCGGAACATGGCGTTGCGGACCAGCACCCGGAAGGCGCGCGCGTTGGCGGTGACCGGCTTGACCTCGTCGGCCTTCTCCTGGGCCTCCTCGGCCGTCATCTCCGCCGGGTTCGCGAGCTGCTCCCACTCGTCCAGCAGGCTGGAGTCGACCTGGCGCACCATCTCGCCCAGCCACGCGATCAAGTCTTCCAGGTCCTCGGACTTGAGGTCGTCCGGGACGGTGTGGTCGAGGGCCTTGAAGGCGCTGGCGAGATAGCGCAGCACGATGCCCTCGGTGCGGGCCAGCTCGTAGTGGGAGACCAACTCCGTGAAGGACATCGCCCGTTCGTACATGTCGCGGATGATGGACTTCGGTGACAGCGGATGGTCGCCGACCCAGGGGTGGCTCTTGCGGTACGTGTCGTACGCGTGGAAGAGCAGCTCCTCCAGGGGCTTCGGGTACGTGATGTCCTGGAGGCGCTCCATGCGCTCCTCGTACTCCACCCCGTCGGCCTTCATCAAGGCGACGGCCTCGCCGCGCGCCTTGTTCTGCTGGGCGGCCAGGATCTGCCGCGGATCGTCGAGCGTCGACTCCACGACGGACACCATGTCGAGGGCGTACGACGGGGACTCGGGGTCCAGCAGCTCGAACGCGGCGAGCGCGAACGTGGACAGCGGCTGGTTGAGCGCGAAGTCCTGCTGGAGGTCCACCGTGAGGCGGACGATACGGCCCTCGGAATCCGGCTGGTCGAGCTTCTCGACGATGCCGCCGTCCAGCAGGGAACGGTAGATCGCGATGGCCCGGCGGATGTGCCGCAGCTGCTGTTTGCGCGGCTCGTGGTTGTCCTCCAGCATGCGGCGCATCGCCTCGAAGGCGTTGCCGGGGCGGGCGATCACCGAGAGCAGCATGGTGTGCGTCACCCGGAACCGGGAGGCCAGGGGTTCCGGTTCGGAGCCGATGAGCTTCTCGAAGGTCTGCTCCGACCAGGCGACGAAGCCCTCCGGTGCCTTCTTGCGGACGACCTTGCGGCGTTTCTTCGGGTCGTCGCCCGCCTTGGCGAGCGCCTTCTCGTTCTCGACGACGTGCTCGGGCGCCTGCGCGACGACGAAGCCCTCCGTGTCGAAACCGGCCCGCCCGGCGCGGCCGGCGATCTGGTGGAACTCCCGGGCCCGCAGGGTGCGTACGCGGGTGCCGTCGTACTTGGTGAGGGCGGTGAACAGCACGGTGCGGATGGGGACGTTGACGCCCACGCCGAGCGTGTCAGTGCCGCAGATGACCTTCAGCAGGCCGGCCTGCGCGAGCTTCTCCACCAGGCGGCGGTACTTGGGCAGCATGCCCGCGTGGTGGACTCCGATGCCGTGCCGGACGTAGCGGGAGAGGTTGCGGCCGAACTTCGTGGTGAAGCGGAAGTTGCCGATCAGCTCGGCGATCTGCTCCTTCTCCTGCTTCGAGCACATGTTGATGCTCATCAGCGCCTGCGCCCGCTCCACGGCCTGCGCCTGCGTGAAGTGCACGATGTAGACGGGCGCCTGCCGGGCCTCCAGCAGGTCGGTGAGCGTCTCGGTCATCGGGGTGTAGCGGTACTCGTACGACAGCGGCACCGGACGGGTCGCCGAGCGGACCACCGCGGTCGGGCGGCCGGTGCGGCGGGTGAGGTCCTTTTCGAAGAAGGAGACGTCGCCGAGCGTCGCCGACATCAGTACGAACTGCGCCTGCGGCAGTTCCAGGATCGGGATCTGCCAGGCCCAGCCGCGGTCGCCCTCCGCGTAGAAGTGGAACTCGTCCATCACGACCTGGCCGACGTCCGCGTCCTTGCCGTCGCGCAGCGCGATCGAGGCCAGGACCTCGGCGGTGCAGCAGATGACGGGGGCGTCGGAGTTCACGGACGCGTCGCCGGTCAGCATGCCGACGTTCTCCGTGCCGAAGATCTTGCACAGTTCGAAGAACTTCTCCGACACCAGCGCCTTGATCGGAGCCGTGTAGAAGGTGACCTCGTCGCGGGCCAGCGCGGCGAAGTGCGCGCCCGCCGCGATCATGCTCTTGCCGGAACCGGTGGGCGTCGACACGATCACGTTCGCGCCGGAGACCACTTCGATCAGCGCCTCCTCCTGGTGGGGATAGAGCGTGAGACCCCGCTCGCCGGCCCATGACTCGAAGGCTTCGTACAGGGCGTCGGGGTCGGGGGTCCGCGGCAGCTGATCGATGAGGGTCACGCCCCCATCTTGCCTGGCCTGATGCCCGAGGGGGGAATCGGCTGCGGGCTCGAAGATCACGAACGCTACGCTGGGTCGCCGACGACACGTCAGCGCACCCGGTCAACTGGACAGCGGCACACGAGGAATGGGGCGGCAACGGCCATGATGGGACCAGCACACTCACTGTCGGGCGCCGCCGCCTGGCTCGGCGTCGGCGCCGCGGCCGCCGCGGCCGGGCATCCGATGCCCTGGCCGGTCCTCCTCGTGGGTGCCCTGATCTGCGCCGGTGCCGCGCTCGCCCCGGACCTCGACCACAAGGCCGCCACCATCTCCCGGTCCTTCGGGCCCCTGTCGCGCTGGCTGTGCGAGATCGTGGACAAGCTGTCGTACGCCGTCTACAAGGCGACGAAGAAGCAGGGCGACCCGCGCCGCTCCGGCGGGCACCGGACGCTCACGCACACCTGGCTGTGGGCGGTCCTGATCGGTGCGGGCACCTCTGCCGTGGCGATCACCAGTGACCGGTGGGGCGTGCTGGCTATCCTCTTCGTGCACCTGGTCCTGGCCATCGAAGGGCTGCTGTGGCGGGCGGCGCGCGGCTCCAGCAGCGATGTCCTGGTGTGGCTGCTGGCCGCGACCACGGCGTGGATCCTCGCGGGCGTCCTGGACAAGCCGGGCAACGGCGCGGACTGGCTGTTCACGGCGCCGGGGCAGGAGTACCTGTGGCTGGGGCTGCCGGTCGTGCTGGGGGCGATCGTCCACGACATCGGGGACGCGCTGACCGTGTCCGGGTGCCCGATTCTGTGGCCGATACCGGTGGGGCGCAAGCGCTGGTATCCGCTCGGGCCGCCGAAGGCCCTGCGGTTCCGGGCGGGCAGCTGGGTCGAGCTCAGGGTGCTGATGCCGGTGTTCATGCTGCTCGGCGGGGTGGGCGGCGCGGCGGCGCTCAACTTCATCTGAGCGTTCCGCGGCTTCGCGCTCGGGTTCAGGTGCCGCCGTACCGCCGCTCGAACCGGGCGACCCGGCCCTCCGAGTCCACCGTGCGGGCCTTGCCCGTGTAGAAGGGATGGCTCTCCGAGGAGATCTCCACGTCCACGACGGGGTAGGTCTCGCCGTCGTCCCACTCGATGCGTTCGCCGCTGGTCGCGGTGGACCGGGTCAGGAAGGCGTATCCGGCGGTCCGGTCGCGGAAGACGACGGGGTGGTAGTCGGGGTGCTTGTCCTGCTGCATGGATGCTCCTCGTGCGGCTCGGGCGGGCTTTCGGATCAGCCGGAGAGGGTGTCCTCGTCCACGACGTGCACGGCGGCCTCCTCGGCCGATGCCGCGGCGCCGTCGATGCCCACGTCCATGGCGACCAGCGCGCTCTCCTCGTCCTCGTGCGCCCCCTCGTCGGGTGCCACGAGCCGGCCGGAGCGGACGTCGCCGACCTCGTTGTCCAGGAGTTCCCCGTCGGTGCCCTGGCAGTCCCCGAGACCGTCACCGTCGGGGGCCGCGGCGTCCGGCAGCTCCTCGGCGAGCCGCTGGTCCAGCGTCTCGCCCTCGTGCCGCTCGGCGGCCGTCACACCGAGGTGCTCGACGGCCCAGGGCCGCTCGGGAGGGGACCAGCCCCGGTCCAGGGGATCGTCGACGCCGTCGTCCAGCAGGGTGTCCTCGGCGTCGAGCAGACCGGTGTCCTCTCTCTGCTCGTCTTGATCCGGCTGGTAGACATCGTCTCCCCAACCGTCGGACCTGTTCACGGGTACCTCCAGGGGGTGGGGACGGGCCCGTTCTCACCGGGGCCCGCGCCGGGCCGCCGCCGCACGGAGCACTGGCGCCGCCCGCCGCCGAACCGCTCCGGTTCCCGGGCGTTCCCCGAGCCGGTGCCTGCTTCCAGCCTTCCACCCGGTCTCGTCCCCGCGCAACGCCACGGGCCCCTGCCGGGGGCTTCGCAGCCCAGGCACCCGGGACCGCGCCCGGCCTGCCGCTCGCAGACGCCGACGCGGGGCGCCCCTGCCCCGTGGCAGAGCCCGGACCAGTCGGCAGGACCCGGGGCTCGGCCGCTCGTGCGCGTCACGCGTGTCGGCGCCGAGCGTGCCGAACGGGTCGGGACCAGCGCCCTCGGCCCACCGGCCGGGCACCGGCCGCCGAGCCCCCGAGCCCCCGAGCCCTGGCCGGACCGGCCGGACCGGCCGGACCGGCCGGTGCGTCAGCCGTGCCAGGACCTCCACAGCGCCGCGTACGCCCCCTCCGCCGCCACCAGCTCCTCGTGGCTGCCCAGTTCGCTGATGCGGCCGTTCTCGACGACGGCGATGACGTCCGCGTCGTGGGCGGTGTGGAGGCGGTGGGCGATGGCGACGACGGTGCGGCCGTCGAGGACGCGGGCCAGGGAGCGTTCCAGGTGGCGGGCGGCTCGGGGGTCGAGCAGGGATGTCGCCTCGTCCAGGACCAGGGTGTGCGGGTCCGCGAGGACCAGGCGGGCCAGTGCGATCTGCTGGGCCTGGGCCGGAGTGAGCGCCAGGCCGCCGGAGCCGACCTCGGTGTCCAGGCCGTCGTCGAGCCCTTGGGCCCAGCCGTCCGCGTCGACCGCGCCCAGCGCCGCCCAGAGCTCGGCGTCGACCGCGTCGGTCCGGGCGAGGCGGAGGTTGTCGCGCAGGGAGCCGACGAACACATGGTGCTCCTGGTTGACCAGGGCGACGTGGGACCGGACGCGTTCCGCCGGCATCCGGGACAGCTCGGCCTCGCCCAGGGTGATCCGGCCGTCCCGGGGCGCGTAGATCCCGGCGAGCAGCCGGCCCAGCGTCGACTTGCCCGCGCCCGAGGGCCCGACCAGAGCGAGCCGGGTGCCGGGGGAGACCTCCAGGGACACCTTGCGCAGGACGTCCACGCCCTCCAGATAGCCGAAGTGCACCCGGTCGGCCCGCACATGGCGTCCGTCAGGGGCCACCGAGGCGTCACCGGCCTCCGGTTCGATGTCCCGGACGCCGACCAGCCGGGCCAGCGACACCTGGGCCACCTGCAGCTCGTCGTACCAGCGAAGGATCATGCCCACCGGGTCGACCAGCATCTGGGCGATCAGCGCCCCCGTCGTGAGCTGGCCGACGTCGATCCAGCCCTGGAGGGCGAACACACCGCCGACCATCAGGACCGAGGCGAGCACGGTCACGTGGGTGACGTTGATGACCGGGAAGAGCACAGACCGCAGCCACAGCGTGTAGCGCTCCCAGGCCGTCCACTCCTTGATCCGCCGCTCGGACAGCGCCACCCGGCGGGCACCGAGGCGGTGCGCCTCGACCGTACGGCCGGCGTCCACGGTCTCGGCGAGCGCGGCGGCCACCGCGGCGTACCCGGCGGACTCCGAGCGGTAGGCGGCTCCCGCCCGCCGGAAGTACCAGCGGCAGCCGACCACCAGCAGCGGCAGGGCGAGCAGCACGGCGAGCGCCAGCGGCGGCGCCGTGACCACCAGCCCGCCCATCAGCAGCACCACCCACACCACGCCGATCGACAGCTGCGGCACGGCCTCGCGCATGGCGTTGCCCAGCCGGTCGATGTCCGTCGTGATCCGTGACAGCAGATCCCCGGTCCCGGCGCGCTCCAGCACACCGGGCGGCAGCCCGACCGACCGCACGAGGAAGTCCTCGCGCAGGTCGGCCAGCATCCGCTCACCGAGCATCGCGCCGCGCAGCCGCACCTGACGGACGAACGCCGCCTGGACGGCCAGCGCGGCCACGAACAGCCCCGCCGTGAGTTCCAGCCGCAGGTCGCGCGCCCCGTCGGACACCCGCTCCACGAGCCCGCCCAGCAGCCACGGACCGGCCATCGAGGCGATGACGGCGATCGTGTTGACGGCGACGAGCAGCAGGAACGCCCGGCGGTGCCGGCGCAGCAGTTCGGCCGCGTAGGCGCGGACGGTCGCGGGGGCACCGACCGGCAGGGTGTTCGCCGTCGTCGGGGCCGCCGGGTCGTAGGCCGGTGGCGCGACGCCGATCATGCCTTCTCCTCGATCTCTTCCAGTTCAGCCAGTACGTCGGTCAGGTCGGCCGCGCCGTCCAGGGCGGCCTCGTCCTCGGTCTCGCGGGTGACGACCGCCCGGTAGCGGGGCTCGGCGCGCACCAGCTCGCGGTGGGCGCCGACCGCGGCGACCTCGCCGTCGTGCAGGAACACGACCCGGTCGGCGCGGTCCAGCAGCAGCGGGGAGGACGTGAACACCACGGTCGTGCGCCCCGCGCGCAGCTCCCGCACGCCCTGGGCGATCCGTGCCTCGGTGTGCGAGTCGACGGCCGAGGTCGGCTCGTCCAGGACCAGCACCTCCGGGTCCGTGATCAGCGACCGGGCGAGCGCGAGCCGCTGGCGCTGCCCGCCGGACAGGGACCGGCCGCGTTCGGTGATCCGGGCGTCCATGGGGTCGGCGGCGTCCAGCGAACCCTGCACCAGCGCCGCCAGCACGTCGTCGCACTGCGCGGCCGCCAGCGCCTCCCGCGGCTCCACGGCACCCGACGCGGGTACATCGAGCAGTTCGCGCAGCGAGCCGGAGAGCAGCACCGGGTCCTTGTCCTGGACGAGGACGGCCGTACGGGCCGAGGCCAGCGGGAGTTCGTCGAGCGGCACACCTCCCAGCAGCACCGCGGTGCCCGCCTGAGACGGGTGCCCGCCCAGCCGTTCCGCCAGCCGGCCCGCCGCGTCCGGGTCGCCGCACACCACGGCGGTGAGCCGGCCGGTGGACGCGCGCAGCCCGGTCTCCGGGTCGTACAGCTCTCCAGAGGGGACCTCGGCGGCGCGGGACCCGGCGGTGTCCGTGGCCCGCTCCAGCGACAACACGCCCGCGGCCCGCTTGGCCGAGGGCCGTGAGAAGGCGTACGCCATGGCGATCTCCTCGAAGTGCCGCAGCGGATAGGTGAGGACCATCACCGAGCTGTAGACGGTGACCAGTTCGCCGACGGTGATCCGGCCCTGGCGGGCCAGCTGCACGCCGTGCCAGACGACGGCGATGAGCAGCAGGCCGGGCAGCAGGACCTGGATCGCGGAGATCAGGGACCACATCCGGGCGCTGCGCACGGCCGCGTGCCGGACTTCCTGGGAGGCGCTGCGGTAGCGGTCGAGGAACAGTTCCTCGCCGCCGATGCCGCGCAGCACGCGCAGACCGGCGACGGTGTCCGAGGCGAGTTCGGTGGCACGTCCGGCCTTCTCGCGCTGGGTGTCGGCCCGCCGGGTGGCGCGGGGCAGCAGGGGCAGCACGGCGAGTGCCAGCACGGGCAGGCCCACGGCCACGACCACGCCGAGCGCGGGCTGGTAGACGACCAGGCCGACGCAGACCAGCACGATGGTGACCAAGGCCGCGGTGAACCGCGACCAGGCCTCCACGAACCAGCCGATCTTCTCGACGTCACCCGTGGACACGGCGACGACCTCACCGGCCGCGACGCGCCGGGTCAGCGCCGAGCCCAGCTGGGCGGCCTTGCGGGCGAGCAGTTGCTGGACGCGGGCGGCCGCCGTGATCCAGTTGGTGATGGCGGTGCGGTGCAGGAAGGTGTCGCCGACCGCGTTGCCGACGCAGGCCAGTGCCAGCAGGCCGCCCGCCAGGGCGAGCCGTGCGCCGGAGCGGTCGACGACGGCCTGCACGGCGACACCGACGCAGAACGGCAGCGTGGCGACGGAGGCGAAGTGCAGTAGTCCCCAGGCCAGCGACT
This sequence comes from Streptomyces sp. CA-179760, assembly GCF_050937045.1. Lineage (NCBI taxonomy): Bacteria > Bacillati > Actinomycetota > Actinomycetes > Kitasatosporales > Streptomycetaceae > Streptomyces > Streptomyces sp. CA-179760. Next base: position 1,451,099 of record NZ_JBNJLZ010000001.1, on the reverse strand, counting down.
TGAGCTGTCCGCCCAGCTGATTCCGGAAGAGCCACCACAGGAATCGGGGACCCGAACGCGCGTCCGGTACGCCGGGGTCGGCGTAGGGAAGGTCTTGAATCTGCATGACGTCCCAGTGGCTCGTGTCAGGGGGATGGGGAAGGGGGAGGGTGGAGGTTCGGCCGATGGCAGCAAACCGTGACAGGTTCGCGTCGCGGCATGGTCGGAGGCAACCGGTTTTACGGCGCGTGCGCGGCCCACCGACGGGAACCGGCCGACAGGGGTGGGAACGGCGCTGCCCGACGGGCGGTTGCTCATTGCGGAGGCGGTGGACTCCCCGTAGAACACCGGCCATGAAGAGACGGATAGTCATGTCCATGCTTGCGGGGGCGACCCTCCTGGCGAGCACCCTCCTCGGAACCGGTCCCGCCCGGGCGGCCGACGTCCCCGCCGATGTTCCCGCCGAGTTCGGCACCGACTGGCACGACCCGGTCACGGCCGCCCCGCCCGTCGGCAGGCCTACGGGCAGGTCCTGCGAAGTCACCGTCGCCCAGGCGCAGTTCCGCGACTTCACCCCGTACCGGGGCAGGTACACCCCGCCCGGCGGCTGCGGCGACCGGTGGAGCAAGGTGGTGCTGCGGCTCGACGGGAAGGTCAAGGGGCGCCAGTACGACCGGCTGGGCTATCTGCACGTAGGCGGGGTCGAGATCTTCCGTACGTCGACGCCGCAGCCCTCGCCCGACGGCATCCAGTGGTCCGTGGAGAAGGACGTCACGCGCTACGGCGACACCTTCCGAGGCCCCCAGGACGTCGAGATGCTCATCGGCAACGTCGTCGACGACACCTACACGGGCGTCCTCGACGTCAAGGTCACGCTGACGTTCTACGAAGGCCGCCCGGACGGCGAGAGCCCCGACCGGGTCCTCACCCTCGACGGCGACTCGGCCCTCACCACCCCGCGCAACAGCGAGCGCGTCGTCGCCGAGGTGTACGCCACCGGCTCCGGAGGCGGCTGCGAGGAGTACTGGTACCTGTCGGTGCCCGATCCCGCGCCGTACTCCTGCAAGGCCGGGGAGGGCCCCTACCGGGAAGTCCAGATCCGCGTGGACGGCCGGCTCGCGGGCATCGCCACGCCCTTTCCGACCGTGTGGACCGGCGGCTGGTCCAACCCCTTTCTCTGGTACGTGACCCCGGGCCCGCGCGCCTTCGACATCAAGCCGATCACCTACGACCTCACCCCCTTCGCCGGGCTCCTCAACGACGGCCGGCCGCATCGCGTCGAGGTCTCGGTCGTCGGTGTGCCGGAGGGACAGGCCGGCTGGAGCACACCCGTGAACGTCCTCGTCTGGCAGGACGAGCGGCGCGCCCAGGTCACCGGAAAGCTCACCGTGCACCGGGAGGGCGACCTCACCGACTCCTCGGCCTACACGCCCGGTTCGGAGCACCAGGTGGACACCGAGGGCGCGCACCGGCTGACCGTCGCCGGATACGTGGACACCTCGCACGGCCGCGTCACCACGACCGTCGGCCGCTCGCTCGCCCACACCTCCGAGCACCGCTGGACCGACGGCGAGACGAGCGACGGGCTCGAGGCCACCTGGACGGACGACGAGTCGGTGACCGTCGACGGGCGCGGACCGGCCCGAAGCACACGCACGCACCGGATCTACACGATGGACGGCACGACCACCGTCGGAGCGGGCGACCGGCTGCGCACCGTGCTGACCCTCGGCGACCGCGCCACTGCCGTCGAGTCGCGGGGCGGCCGGCGCGCCGCCTGGTCGCGCCTCGACGACTCGTACTCGGGCGATGCCACGTACACGGCGAACGTGCCCCGTGACCAGCGGCACGCGGTCGGCACCACGAGTGAGCGCTACCGGCTGTACGGTTCGCACGGCTGCTACGACCGCACCCTGAGCACGGTGCAGGGGGTGCTCACAGGAGACCGCGACCGCTGCTGACGGGGCCCGTGTGGCCGGTGTGACATGCATCACTTAGGCCACTTTTACGTGGCCGAAACATTGCGGTCTTGTGCGCGATCAAGACAGCCTCCAGAGTGATCGGTTACGGAAGCGCCTTTCCGTATCGCAGAAGTCCCCTCCGGCCTCTGTGTAGTCCGTCCCCCAAGGAGGCTCCGTGCCACCGTCCGTACCGTCTCTGCCGCGACGTGTCGCACGCACACTGCGTACCTCGCTTTTCGCGCAGGTTCTCTGCGCGCTCGTTCTCGGAATCGTCGTCGGAAAGCTGTGGCCGGACACGGCCACGGCTCTCCAGCCGCTCGGCGACGGTTTCACCCGCCTCATCAAGACCGTGATCTCGCCGCTGGTGTTCTGCGTGGTCGTGGTCGGCATCGCCAAGGCCGGTGACCTGAAGGCTTTCGGCCGGATCGGGGTCAAGGCCCTGATCTGGTTCGAGATCGCCTCCACGGTCGCCCTGGTCATCGGTCTCCTCGCCGCCAACGTCGTGGGGCCCGGCAAGGGCATGAACGTCGACCCCGCCTCGCTGGACGCCTCCGCAGTGGAGAAGACGACCGGCGGCGAGCATCTGCCCTCGACGTCCGAGTTCCTCCTGCACGCGCTGCCCGAGAGTTTCGTCGGAGCCTTCGCCGAGAACGAGTTGCTCCAGGTCCTGATCCTGGCCTGTCTGGTGGGCGCCGCCCTGCTGCACCTCGGGCACACCAAGGTGCCGAAGATCCTTCCCGCGATCGACCAGGCCCAGGAAGTCATCTTCGCGGTCGTCGGCTTCGTCATGCGACTGGCGCCGATCGCGGTGTTCGGCGCGATGGCCCATCTCGTCGGTAACTACGGGCTGGGCGTGATGAAGACGTACGCCAAGCTCATCGTGCTCTGCTATGTCGCGGCGGCGTTGTTCATCGTGCTGCTCGCCGTCGCGCTACGCCTGGTGACCGGGCTCAGCCTCTGGAAGTTCCTGCGCTACATCCGCGAGGAGATGCTGCTCGCGCTCGGTACCGCGTCCACGGAGGCGGTCATGCCGCGTGTGATGCAGAAGCTGCGGCGGGCCGGTGCCCGCGACGACGCCGTGGGTCTGGTGCTGCCCACGGGCTACTCCTTCAACCTCGACGGCGCCTCGCTCTATCTGTCCATCGGCACGCTGTTCATCGCCCAGGCGGTGGGCGTGGACCTGACTCTGGGCCAGCAGGTCACCGTGGTCCTGGTGCTGATGCTGACCAGCAAGGGCATGGCGGGCATCCCCGGCTCGGCGTTCCTCGCCCTGTCCGCGACCGCCTCTTCCCTGGGCGCCATTCCGGCCGGAGCGGTCGCCCTGCTGCTCGGCGTGGACCGCATCATGGACTCGATGCGTGTCGTCACCAACCTGCTCGGCAACTGCGTCGCCGTGTTCGCGGTGTCCCGCTGGGAGGGGGCCCTGGACACCGACCGGGCGAAGAAGACGCTCGACGGGGACTACGCGGCTCCGCCGGAGGGCGACGACGAGGGTGACGGCGGGAAGGGTGCCGCCGCCGAGGCCCCGGCGGTAGAGCCGACGACGGCCGAGACCCCGGCATCGGCCATCCCCACCCAGAAGCCCAAGGAGCCGGCCCCCGAGGTCGGTTGACCGAAACCGAACGCGCCGCGGCCGCCGCTCCAGCAGAACGAGCGGCGGCCGCGGCCCGTTTCGCGCGCGGTGTCGTCACGGGACTTCAGCCCCTCTGCCACACCGGCTCCCGCCCGACCGTCAAGACCTTCGACGCCACCGGGCCGGCGCCCGTGAGGCTCTTGGCGCCGCCGGCCGGCTCCCGGTCGATCGGCGAGGTGCTTCGTCCCGCCGGGCTGGTGCCTGGTTGACGGGTGAAGCTCTCGGCGCCGCCAACTGGCTCCCAGCCGATCGGCCAGCCCCCTCCCGTCGGGCCGGTGTCCCTTCGGTGGGCGAGGCTCTCAGCGCCGTGGGGTCGGCGCCCGTGTGGTCGGGCGAGGCTCACACCCCCGCAGGGCCGTCTCCCGTTCGATCGGCGCAGCCCTCAGCATCGCCCGATCGGCGCCCCGTCGATCAACGTGTCCAGCAGCCCCCCGAGCGCCGCGCGCTGACCCTCCGTCAACGGTGCGAGGATCTCCTCCGCGGCCGATCTGCGCGCCGCCCGCAGCTCGCGCAGGGCGCCATGCCCGTCGTCCGTGAGCTCGATGCGGATCACCCGCCGGTTCGCCGGGTCCGGGACTCGCCGTACCTTTCCGCTCGCCTCCAGCGCGTCGACCAGCGTCGTCACGGCCCGGGGTACCACCTCCAGGCGCTCGGCCAGATCGGCCATACGCGGCGGCGAGCCCCAGTGCGCGAGGGTGCGCAGCAGCCGGGACTGGGCCGGGGTGATGCCGAGGTCGCGCTGCTCCAGATGGCGCTTCTGGATGCGATGGACCCGGCGGGTGAGCCGCAGCAACTGCTCGGCGAGCAGGCCGTCGGAGTCGGGCGTGGTCATGCGGGAACAATATCAGGATGTAGTTCATTGTGAGTATAGGTAACAATGAGCTACGATCCGACCCGCCCGGCGCCCGCCGGTGCCGTACCGCTCTCGAAGGAGCCCATGCCTCCCGACCACGAAAGCCGCTGGACCCCACCCGACGGCTCGAAGGAGCAGCCCCGGCAGGTCCGCCGCATCCTCAGGCTCTTCCGCCCCTACCGAGGCCGCCTCGCGATCGTCGGCCTGCTCGTCGGCGCCGCCTCGCTGGTCTCGGTCGCCACGCCCTTCATGCTGAAGGAGATCCTCGACGTCGCGATCCCCGAGCGGCGCACCGGCCTGCTCAGCCTGCTCGCCCTCGGCATGATCCTCAGCGCCGTCCTCACCAGCGTCTTCGGCGTGCTGCAGACCCTGATCTCCACGACGGTCGGCCAGCGCGTCATGCACGACCTGCGCACCGCCGTCTACGGCCGGCTCCAGCGCATGTCCCTCGCGTTCTTCACGCGCACCCGCACGGGCGAGGTGCAGTCCCGCATCGCCAACGACATCGGCGGCATGCAGGCCACCGTCACCTCCACCGCGACCTCTCTGGTCTCCAATCTGACCAGCGTGGTCGCGACGATCATCGCGATGGTCGCCCTCGACTGGCGCCTGACCGTCGTCTCGCTGCTGTTGCTGCCGGTGTTCGTGTGGATCAGCCGCCGCGTCGGCAGAGAACGCCGGAAGATCACCACCCAGCGCCAGAAGCAGATGGCCACCATGGCGGCCACGGTCACCGAGTCGCTCTCCGTCAGCGGCATCCTGCTCGGCCGCACGATGGGCCGCTCCGACTCGCTGACCAAGTCCTTCGCCGACGAGTCCGAGGAGCTCGTCGACCTCGAGGTGCGGTCGAACATGGCCGGCCGCTGGCGCATGGCCGTGATCACGATCGTGATGGCCGCCCTGCCCGCCGTCATCTACTGGACCGCGGGCATGGCCCTCCAGCTGGGCGGCCCCGAGGTCTCCATCGGCACGATCGTCGCGTTCGTCTCGCTCCAGCAGGGCCTGTTCCGCCCGGCTGTGAGCCTGCTGTCGACCGGTGTGCAGATCCAGACCTCGCTCGCCCTCTTCCAGCGCATCTTCGAGTACCTCGACCTGCCCGTCGACATCACCGAGCGCCCGGACCCGGTCCGTCTCGACCGCATCAAGGGGGAGGTCCGCTTCGAGAACGTCTCCTTCGGCTACGACGACAAGAGCGGACCGGTCCTCGACGCCATCGACCTCACCGTCCCGGCGGGCAGCAGCCTCGCCCTCGTCGGCTCCACGGGCGCCGGCAAGTCCACGCTCGGCTATCTGGTGCCCCGGCTCTACGACGTCACCGGCGGCCGCGTCACCCTCGACGGGGCCGACGTCCGCGACCTCGACTTCGACACCCTGGCGCGCGCGGTCGGCGTCGTCTCGCAGGAGACGTACCTCTTCCACGCCTCGGTCGCCGACAACCTGCGCTTCGCCAGGCCCGACGCCACCGACGAGGAGCTGACCCGGGCGGCCAGGGCCGCGCAGATCCACGACCACATCGCGTCCCTGCCCGACGGCTACGACACCGTCGTAGGTGAGCGCGGCCACCGCTTCTCCGGCGGTGAGAAGCAGCGCCTGGCCATCGCGCGCACGATTCTGCGCGACCCACCGGTCCTCATCCTCGACGAGGCCACCAGTGCCCTGGACACCCGGACCGAGGCCGCCGTCCAGGAGGCCATCGACGCCCTGTCGGCCAACCGCACCACGCTGACCATCGCCCACCGGCTGTCCACGGTGCGGCGTGCCGACCAGATCGTGGTGCTCGACTCGGGGCGCGCCGTCGAACGCGGTACCCACGAGGAACTCCTGGAGCGGGACGGGCGGTACGCGGCGCTCGTACGCCGGGATGCCCAACTGGAACCGACAAACTGAAGATATGCCAGGTTTATGGCGAAATGCGGGTTACCGTGCCCGCATGCAGCCGAACACTCCGCCACGAAGCGCCATGCGACTGACGCGCCGTGGCCGTATCGTCCTCGTCGCGACCGGAGCCGTCCTGGTCGGCACCGCCGTGGCGGTGCCGCTGCTGATTCTGGGGCCCGGGGACGGCGGTGGCCGGACCGCGACCCTGGTCATCCCGGAGGGCTGGCGCGCGAGCCAGGTCTACGCCGCCGTCGACAAGGCCCTCGCCCTGCCCGCCGGCAGCGCGAAGAAGTCCGTCGCGAAGGTCGCCACGAAACTGCCGGACGACGCACACGGCAACCCGGAGGGGTACCTCTTCCCGGCGACCTATCCGCTCCCCTGGAAGGCCAAGCCGGAAAAGCTCCTGGCGCGGATGGTCGACACCGCCAACGAGAAGTTCAACGGCGCGCCCATCGCAGCGGGGGCGCAGCGCAACGCGATGAACGTCTACCAGGCCGTCACCATCGCCAGCATCGTCCAGGCGGAGGCGGCCACCACGGCAGACATGGGCAAGGTGGCCCGAGTCGTCTTCAACCGCCTCGAGCGCGGTATGCCGCTCCAGATGGACTCCACCGTCAACTACGCGCTGGGCCGCTCAACCCTGCGGACGACGGAGAGCGACACCCGGATCGACAATCCCTACAACACGTACCAGCGCATGGGCCTGCCGCCCACACCGATCGACAACCCGGGCGAGGAGGCGATGCACGCCGCCGTCAACCCGCCCGCGGGCGACTGGCTGTACTTCGTCACGGTCCGGCCGGGCGACACCCGCTTCACCGCGGACTACGCGGAACACCAGCGCAATGTCGCGGAGTTCAACACCCAGGCGAAGAGCACGGGCACAGCGGCCCCATAGGGGCGCGGAGCCGCGTCGATGTGCGGCTCCGCCGCGCGCGCTCGACCGGCCGTGGACGGCCCGCAGCCGACGTCACGTCCGTCGTTGTCACGCCGCGGCCGGCTCTGGTGTCAGCAGTCGCCTGATGTCGCGGACGGCCGACCGGCCGGCCCGGTTCGCTCCGATCGTGCTGGCCGACGGTCCGTAGCCGACGAGGTGGATCCGCGGGTCGGCGGCCGCGCGCGTGCCCTCGACGCGGATGCCGCCGCCCGGCTCGCGCAGCCGCAGCGGTGCGAGGTGGTCGACGGCGGGCCGGAAGCCGGTGGCCCAGAGGATGACGTCGGCATCGAGGTGCCGGCCGTCCTTCCAGTCCACGCCGGTCGGCGTGATGCGGTCGAACATCGGCTGCCGGTCGAGCACCCCGTCCTCGATGCCCCGCCGGATCGCGTCGTTGAGCGGCAGCCCGGTGACCGAGACGACGCTCCTCGGCGGCAGCCCCTGCCGTACCCGTTCCTCGACGAGCGCGACCGCCGCCCGGCCCGCGTCCTCGTCGAAGGGCCCCGCACGGAAGACGGGCGGGCGCCGCGTCACCCAGGTGGTGGCTGCGGCGTGCGCGGCGATCTCCAGCAAGTGCTGCGTGCCCGACGCGCCGCCCCCACCACGACGACCCGCTGCCCGGCGAACGCCTCGGGACCGGGGTACCGCGCGGTGTGCAACTGCCGTCCCCGGAAGGTCTCCTGCCCGGGATAGCGCGGCCAGAACGGCCGGTCCCAGGTGCCGGTCGCGTTGATCAGCGCCCGCGTCGACCAGACTCCGTCCGAGGTCTCCACAAGCAGCCGCCCGCCGGGGCCCTCGCGCACGGCCCGTACGTCGACCGGGCGCCGCACCCGCAGGCCGAAGGTCCGCTCGTAGCGGTCGAAGTAGTCGCCGATCACCTCGGCGGACGGCCGCGCCGGGTCCGCGCCGGTGAGTTCCATCCCCGGCAGCGCGTGCATGCCGTGCACCTTGCCGTACGTCAGCGACGGCCAGCGGAACTGCCAGGCGCCGCCGGGCCCGGGGGAGTGGTCCAGCACGACGAAGTCGCGGTCCGGCTCGTAACCGGCTCGCCGCAGGTGATAGGCGCCGGCCAGACCGGCCTGACCGGCGCCTATGACGACCACCTCGACCTCGCGTGTGTTGTTCACGCTTCTGCCAACCGTGTCGGAGGCCTGGATCTTCCCGCACGGTCAGGTCAGGTCACGAGCCTTCCGAGGGCCGGGGCGCGGTGGTCGACGGCGGCAGGTCGCCGTTGAACCGGGTGTCGGTGAAGTCGGCGAAGTCGACCTTGCGCGGGATCAGCTTCAACGCCGTGAACGTGTCGGCGATCTCCTGCTCGGAGGCGATCAGCGGCTTGTCGACGGCGACCTCGACCCGGGTGGTGTAGGTGCGCTTCACCGCCGCCAGCGCCACGTCCTCGGGGAGCCCGGTGTCCTTCGCCCAGACCTTCGCCCACTCCTCCTCGTGGTCGTACACCCAGGTGTAGGCGCGCCGCAGCCGCTCCAGGTAGTCCTTGACGGCGGCCGCCTTCTTCTTGTCCTTGAGCGCGTCGGGTGCCGCGACCTGGAAGGTGAGCCCGTTGGTCACACCGTCGCCGTCGGACAGCACCCGTCCCTGCTTGGCCTTCAGCACCTGCGAGGTGTACGGGTCCCACACCGCCCAGGCGTCGACCTTGCCGGCGGTGAACGCGGCGAGCGCGTCGGCCGGCTGGAGGTACTTGACCTTGACGTCGCTCAGCTTCAGCCCGACCTTCCTCAGGTTCGCGACCAGCTGGTAGTTCGCGGAGGATCCCTGGGCGACGGCGACCGACTTGCCCTTGAGCTGCGCGGGGTCCTTCAGCGGCGAGTCGTTCGGGACGAGGATGGTGTCGCCCTTGGATGTGCCGTGCCAGGCGGCGACGACCTTGATCTTCGAGTCCGCCCCGGCCGCGAACACCGGCGGGGTGTTGCCGACGCCGCCGATGTCGACGGCCTTGGCGTTGACGGCCTCCAGCAGGGGCGGGCCGGAGGTGAACGTGGACCACTTGATCTTGTAGTCGAGGTTCTTCAGCTCCCCCGCGGCCCGCAGGATGGCCTCCGAACCGCCCTTCTGGTCACCGACGTCGATCGTGACGTCGCCCTGGCCGTCGGTGCCGCCGTCCGACGTGCCGGCGGCCGAGTTCCCGCCGCAGGCGGAGAGCAGAAGGGCGAGGGGGAGAAGCAGGGCGGCGGGGGCGAGGCGTCGTCGCATGGCGGTTCCGTTCGTGTGGGTCGTACGGGTCGTGCGTGAGAGGTTCGCGCAGGTCAGGCGGCTTCGGTCGTACGGGGTCGTACATGAGGTGCGCGGGGCGGTTCAGGCGGCTTCGGCTGCCGCCTCCTCGACGCCCAGGCGTTCGAGGAGGCCGGCGCGCAGCGTGGCGAAGCGCGGGTCGGCGATGCCGCGGGGACGGTCGAGGTCGATGTGCTGCTCGTGGGCGATGACGCCGTTGTCCATCACCAGGACGCGGTCGGCGAGCAGGACGGCCTCCTCCACGTCGTGGGTGACGAGAAGCACCGCGCACCCCCGGCGCTGCCACAGCTCGCCGACCAGCCGCTGAACCTTGATGCGGGTGAGCGCGTCGAGCGCGCCGAACGGCTCGTCGAGCAGCAACAGATCGGGTTCGCGCACCAACGCCCTTGCCAGGGAGGCGCGTTGGGCTTCGCCGCCGGACAGGGTCTTGGGCCAGGCGTCCGAGCGGCGGCCGAGGCCGACCTCGTCGAGGGCCTGCTCGGCGACGGCCCGTTCGGGCTTGCCGGGCAGACCCAGCAGGACGTTGCGCCACACCTTCTTCCACGGCATCAGCCGCGGTGCCTGGAAGGCGACGGCCTTGCGGCGCGGAACCAGGACGCTGCCCTCGATGTCGCGGTCGAGCCCGGCGAGGATGCGCAGCAGCGTCGACTTGCCGCAGCCGCTGCGGCCGAGCAGGGCCACGAACTCGCCCGGCTCGACGTCCAGTCGCAGGTCCTCGATGACGGCACGGCCGTCGAAGGAGCGGGTGAGCCCGTCGACATGGACGGCCTGGGGGGTCACCGGCCGGTGAACGTCGGTCGCCATTGCAGCAGCACCTTTTCGAGAGAGCGGACGATGAAGTCGGCGAGCAGGCCGAGGAAGGCGTAGACGACCAGGCAGACCACGATCACGTCGGTCCGCAGGAAGTCCCGCGCCTGCACCATGAGGAACCCGATGCCGGAGTCGGCGTTGACCTGCTCGGCGAAGACCAGTGCGAGCCAGGCGATGCCGAGGGAGTAGCGCAGACCGGTCATCGCGCTCGGCAGCGCACCCGGCAGCACGACATGCCGTACGAGGCCCCATCGCGACAGTCCGAGGGACTCCCCGGCCTCGATCAACTGGGCGTCCACGCCACGGATGCCGGCGTAGACGTTGAGGTAGAGCGGGAAGGTCACGCCGAGCGTGATGATGGCGACCTTGGGGGCCTCGCCGATGCCGAACCAGATGATGAACAGCGGGATGAGACCCACGAACGGCACGGTCCGCAGCATCTGCAGGGGCGCGTCCACGAGGTCCTCGCCGATCCTGAACAGGCCCGAGAGCAGGGCGAGTCCGGTGCCGACGACCAGACCGAACAGCAGCCCGGCCGCGACTCGCTGGAGTGAGGTGCCCATGGCCGCGGGCAGCGAACCGTCGGCGACCATGTCCCCGGCGACCTGGGCGATACGGCCGGGCGATGCCAGCACGTCCGGCGGCAACGCGCCCGTGCCGCTGAGGAGTTGCCACAACACCAGCAGCAGGGCCGGGCCGGTGGCGCGGCGCAGCCAGCGGGGGACGCGGGTGCGGCGGGAGGAGGTGGGGACGAGGGGCTGGAGATCGAGGCCAGAGACCGACTTGGGTGAAATGTCGGGTGCCGATGACCTCGGCGGGGCATGGCTGATGCTCATGAAGGGGCTCCACAGGGGGAGAGCGAGGGCCGTTGGAGGCACGCCTCGTCATCGCCGCGCCCACGGGATCAGGAGCGATCGGCGGACAGGTGCGACGAAGGCGAGGTGAGGAAGGGTGAGGAGAAGGAAGGGCGTCAGCAGCCGCGGCGACACGCGGCGGAGGCCACCCGCAGCAGGTCGATGTGACCGCGCGTGGTGAGCAGGGCTGAACGCAACATGCGGCTGAACCTAGCCAGGTGGCATGCGCACGGTCAACGGTGTCTCGTCCAGTGGACGCCGGTATCGCCACTCGGTCCGGCGTGACCTGGTGAACCCCCGTGGGTGCGTCAGGATGGAGGCATGTCAGATGTCTTCACCACCCGAGTCCTGAACATCACCTCCGGCTCCACGGAGAAGGTCGTCGACATCACCGGCGACTGCGAGTCCTTCCTGCGCGAGGCGGCCGCCGGGCGCGACGGCCTCCTCAACGTTTTCGTGCCCCACGCAACTGCCGGGATCGCGGTCCTCGAGACCGGTGCCGGGAGCGACGACGATCTCCTGGCCGCGCTGCACACGCTGCTGCCCGCCGACGACCGCTGGCAGCACCGGCACGGCAGCCCCGGCCACGGGCGCGACCACGTCCTGCCCGCCCTCGTCCCGCCCCACGCGACCCTGCCGGTGCTGGACGGCCGGCTGGAGCTGGGCACGTGGCAGTCGGTCTGTCTGGTGGACACCAATAAGGACAATCCCAACCGTCAGGTGAGGTTGAGTTTCCTGGGGTGACCGGGGTGACCGGGGTGACCGGGGTGACCGGGGTGACCGGTGAAACGGGGTGTCTCCAATGCCCGCCGGCACGGGACGCCGCCGACAGCCCGGTGCTCTCGACGCCCCGCGCGAACTGGGTCATCCGCAGCCCCGTGAACGTCTCTGTCCACACCCGTTCAGCCCTCAGCACCCCAAGGCCGTCCCACAACTGTGGTTGCGGACAGCCGCAGCCTGGTCAGGTGCCCGGGTTCTTCCACGGTGCCGCTCCTCCAGGGGCCCGACCGGACGTCTCCGCGTTCAAGGTCGACGGGGACGGGCCGGCAGTCCAACGACTGCTCTCCCACATCGCGCGAGGGTCCCCAGTGAGGCGACCGACGTGGCCGTACTTCCGGCGAATCCGTGACCTGGTCGGTCGACCATGGGTAACTTCCGGTCAATTTTGATGCGGTAATCGCGCCAACTTGACAGGCCTTCACGTCTGCTTCACAGGTAATCCCGAGCTTGAGCACGGAAGTTGTCCACGTCGAGATCCGTGAGCCTCGACTGGCACGTTTGCGCCAGCCAACTCCGACATCAAGATGTGACTTGTCCTGTCCCTTTCATGTGCGCGTATGGTGATCGTCGCGACGGGCGGCTTCTGACCACTCCGCCATCGCGCGTGTCAACCGGCGGCCGGGGGAACGGTGTCGCCACGGGGAGAGGTTGGTCGTCATGCCGCGATTCCGGCACGTCACGCATGCCGTTCCAGTCTGCTGCGCCCTTTTCTCCGGTCTCCGTACCGAGACGACGGCCTGATCTCACCTGTCGCTTCCGCCTCTTGGGACGGTCGTCGCCCCCGCCTGCCTTCCTTTGCGATGAAGGGATGCTCTGTTGCGCCCGAGACCAGGGTTCTTCAGCTCCAGAACCAGTACCAGATCAAGAAAATCCGGCTTCCTCACTCCCGCCGTCACGTCCGTCGTGGCCGTCTCCGTGCTGAGCGGTCTGGCTGTCCAGCCGGACGTGCTCCAGTTGACCGCGGCGAAGTCCGCGGCGGCGAACGACTCGTACGACTGGAACGAGGACACGGCTGCCGAGCAGTTGCGGCAGGACCAGTGCCTGATGGCCGATGTGCTGCGCCTGGGTGGGCCGTCGATGGCCACGACGGCGCAGGACGGTCTCAACCAGACTCCGGCGAAGCTGCGTGAGCTGGCCAACCGGGACCACTGGGAGAACACCCCGCTCTCCGCGGCGTACCAGAAGGACAAGGACGCGGCGAGCAAGGAGCTGAACGCCCTCAACACGCTGCGGGACGGGTGGGGCAAGCCCCTTACCGGGCTGACCACTCCGGCCGGCTTCACCGAGACCGGCTTCCACTGGCCTCCTGGAACGGCCAATGACGGCAAGGACGACTTCTATGGCCAGACCGGCCTGACGAAGTGGACCGCGGAGCGGTTCTGGAAGGACGAGGACGACTTCTACCAGGACTCCACCCCGAGCGCTGACGCGGCGACGGTCAAGGCCGTGAAGGACCTCGGTGCCCCGCTGTACGGCAAGGACCCGGATCCGGGCCTTCCCAGTGACGAGTGGAATCGTGCGCTCGCCGAGCAGGCCGCCTTCGAGCACCTGTCCGACTGGTCGCTGGAGCCCACCGGCGCGGACAACGCCCGTCTCTTCCTCGCCTCCGGTGGCTTCCCCCGTACGGCCCCGCAGCCGGGCACGGCGGAGTACCGCATCGCGGTCGAGGACCTGAAGAGCCGGTTCTCGGCGTGCGCGTGGCGTGACCCGATCGACCCGAGCAAGGTGCTGGGCGACATCTCCTCGACGGCCGCCGCCGAGTGGCAGCAGGAGGTCTCCTCGCAGACCGCGCAGCGCAACCAGATCCTGGGCGCGAACAAGGACGCCACCACGGCGCTGGCCGCGGGCGCGAAGGCGCTGGGCGACATGCTGGGCCACTCCTGGACGGCCGACCACCTCACGCGTTGGCAGGACTACTGGTCCGCGGGCGGCGTCGGCTACGTCGGTGACGCGCCGGCGGTGATCGAGGTGCCGGGCGCGTCGGGCAAGTGCCTCGACATCCCGGGTGGTGCGAAGACCAACGGTTCGCCGGTGCAGATCTACACCTGCAACGGCAAGGCGCAGCAGCAGTGGGAGGTCTACGGCGACGACAAGGGCCTGCACCTGCGCAACGTCAACTCCCTGAAGTGCCTTGATGTGTCGGGGACCAACGAGGCGAACGGCACGAAGATCCAGATCTGGACGTGCAACAGTTCCCCGGCGCAGACGTGGGAGTACAACCTGCGCGCCGCCACGGCCCTGAAGAACACCGCCACGGACAAGTGCCTGGACCTGGCCAACTTCACGAACAGCACTGACGGTCGGCTGTGGACGTGCTCCGGCGGCAACTCGCAGAAGTACCGAATCAAGCCGTCCGGGCACACCGGGACGGTTCCGCCGAAGGCACAGTTCGACAAGGCCAAGGCCGGTGTCACGGCCGCTCAGGCGGCGGCGAAGAAGCAGCTCGCTGTGCTGAAGGCCCAGCTGGGGCAGCGCAGAAGGCCGTCACCACTTCCGACACCGCCGAGCAGGCCGCCTACACGATCGCTGACCAGGCGGGTGCTCCGCGGGGTCGTGGTCTGCTGGTGGGTCAGCAGAAGGCGCAGGTCACCAAGGGTGCGGCGGCTGCGCTGACGGCCATGGTGAAGGCCGGTGAGACCGCTGAGGCGGCCACCCGTGCCGCGGCCGCGGACAGTGAGACGATCACGCAGCGTGCGCTGGCTCAGGCCGCGCAGGCGAAGGCGGAGTTCCGTAAGAAGGCCGCGGAGGCGGCCGAGTGGCAGGCCAAGGCCGCAGCGGACGCCGCGAAGGTGCACCGCGACAACGCCAAGAAGGACAAGGAGACCGCCGAGGCCAAGCTCGCCGTCGCCTTGAAGGCGGAGGGTGACGCGAAGGCGGCTGCGGCCGACGCGCACGCCGAGCGGCTGGCCGCGGAAGCCGAAGAGAAGACCGCGAAGACGGAGAAGGAGACCGCCGAGGCCAAGCAGGCCGAGGCAGCCCGCCACAAGGAGAACGCCCAGGCGGAAGCGTCGAACGCGAAGGAGGCCAAGGAGAAGGCCGAAGCCGCCGAAGGCACCGCGGTCGAGAAGAAGAACGCCGCCGTCGAGGCCCGCGACAACGCCAAGGCCAAGCGGGACGATGCGTGGGACGCCGAGCACAAGGCCAACGCCGCCCGGGCCAAGGCCGCGGCCAAGGACGCGTACGCCCAGGCCCACGAGTCCGACAGCAACGCGAAGGAGTCCAGGGCGGCTGCCGACGCGGCGGACGGACACGCCGACGATGCCGAAGCCGCGGCGGGCAGGGCGCGTTCCGAGGCCGACGCCGCAACCCAGGCCGCAGCGGACGCGGACGCTGCCGCCACCCGTGCCGAGGCGGCCGCCAAGCGCGCCCGCGCCCACGCGGACGCTGCTCAGGCGGCGAAGCTGCGGGCGGATGCCGCGGTGAAGACCTCGACCGCCGCTGTGGCCGATGCCATCAAGGCCGCCGCGCACGCCGCCGCCGAGGCGAAGACGGCTGTCGAGTTGGCCGATGAGGCGGAACAGCACGCCAAGACCGCCAAGTCCCAGGCGGACGAGGCGAACAAGGAGGCAGCCAAGGCCGTGGTGGCCTCGGCCAAGGCAGCAGGCTTCGCCCACGTCACCGCCCAGGCCGCGGTGGACGCGGGCAACGCGGCCGCGCAGGTCGCCCAGCCGGCCAACGACGCGATCCAGCTCGGCTCGCCCTACGTCACCACCGACTCGGCCGCCGGACTGGTCGTCCTGACCGGGCAGGCGTCGAAGTCGATCGCCGAGCAGCAGAAGGCCGTCGCCGACGCCCACGCCAAGAACGCCCAGGAGGAAGCAGCCGCCGCCAAGGCCCTCGCCGAGCAGGCGAAGGGTGACGCCAAGGCCGCCTACCAGCACGCGGCCAACGCGGCAGGGCACGCGGCCGACGCACGCGGCTACGCCAAGGAAGCCCTCGGCTACGCCGCCGACGCCGCCCTGGCCGCGTCCAAGGCCAGCCAGTCACTGGCCCGTTCGATCGAGTACCAGCGCCAGGCCACCGAGGACGCAGCCGCCGCCGACAAGGCAGCCGGCCGCGCCGAGGGCTACGCCAAGGACGCCCGCGACGCAGCCGACCAGGCCGCCCTCGACGCCGCAGCGGCCCGCGCCGCGGCCTCGGAGGCCGAGCAGGCGGCCAAGGACGCCCGCGACGCAGCCGAACGCGCCGATGCCGCCGCGACCGAGGCCGAGGAAGCGGCCAAGGACGCCCAGAAGTACGCGGACTCGGCCCAGCAGGCGGCCGACCAGGCCGGCCGCGAGGACGCGAACAAGCAGGTGCAGGCGGGCGCGGGCACCGGGGTCGGCGGGGTCTTCTCCGTCATCGACGACCTCAAGCAGAAGGGAGACCCGCAGCGTCTGCCCGACGACTGCTCGCGCCTTCCGTGCGACCTGGTGTACGAGGTCACCTTCGACGCCGTCGTCAGCTACTACCTCTGCGCCAACCCGGACGTGCCCGCCACCGAGTCCGGCTGCCCCGCCGAGGACACGTTCTTCCTCACCACGAAGACGTTCCCGAACCTGACCAAGACGGTCAAGGTCTCCTCCTGGGAGGCGACCAAGAACCTGTGGAAGGGCCTCTACGACTCGATCATCGGCGACTTCACCGGCTGCTACCACAAGCTGAACGGTGACGGCTCGGGCAGCTACGGCGACTGCGCCTGGGCCGCGTCCAACTTCATCCCGGGCAAGACCTTCGAGAAGATCGCCGACGCGGTCCGTGCCCTGAACACCGCCCTGCGGCGCGGGGACGGAGTCGACGATGCGCTGAAGTCCCTGAAGGAACTGGACGTCGACCCGGAGACCCTCGCCGACATCGAGCGGACGGTGGACAGGTTCGAGGAGGCGCGGACGGCCTGCCGGACCAACAGCTTCCCCGGCGGAACCGAAGTGGTCCTCGCCGACGGCAGCCGCAAGCCGATCCGGGAGGTGCGGTTCGGCGACCTGCTCCTGGCCACCGACCCCGGAACCGGAACCACACGGGGTGAGACGGTCACCCGCACGTTCTCCCACACCACCGAGGACCTGCTGGACATCATCCTGGCGGATGGGGGAAGTCTCACGAGTACACCGGGTCACCAGGTCTTCGTCGTCGGCCGCGGCTGGACTCTCGCCTCCGACCTGCGCACCGGCGACCGCCTGCGCACGCCGGACGGCACGCTTCGCACGGTCACCGCACTGCGTGACCGGGACGATGCGACGCCCCGGACCGTGTACGACCTGACCGTGTCCGGCCTGCACACGTTCTACGCCGTGGCGGACGACACGCCGGTCCTGGTCCACAACTGCAACGACCTCATCGCCGACGAAGGCCGGTTCCCCGGCCAGGCTCACATTCTCAAGAAGCATGTGGACCAGGACCAGGCCGAAGCGCTCGCGATGGCCCAGGCCGACGGTGAGAAAGTCAGTGTGTTCATCGACCTGCAGACGGCACAGCAGGTCGTGGACTACGCGGTCGTCAACAAGGCAGGGGAGATCTCGAGGTGGCTTCGTGGCTCGGATCAGAAGAAGACGTTGACCGGTACGTTCGGAGCGAGAAACTCTCTCGGCTGGGTCGCCCATCCGGACGGAAGGACGGTCACCCAGGCCGGAAACCGGTACACCCTCGTCCTGAAACGCGCCCCCGGTCATAAGAGTGGCTTCTACGTCTTCACCGGCTACCCAGGGTGACATGTGATGGAGCGACACACGGAGTTCATGTTCGGCGTCCCGTGGATCATGGGATTCTTCCACCAGGACTGGAAGCTCGACGCCTCGACGCCGGCAGAAGCGGTGGCCAACGAGTTCGTGGAGGAGCTTGAGCCGGCAGCCGTGCTGTCGGTGCGGCGTGACGCCCGGCTGCTCCTCGACCATCTCACCTCGGCCCAGATCAAGGCGTTGTGGAAGGGGGGCGCGGAAGCGACGGAGTCCTTCTTCCAGCGCCATGTCGGGGAAGGCGACGAGTGGATGCGGCAGGTGATCGGGGTGTGCGATGCGTGGCTGTCCCGCCGCGCGGACACCCCGGCTCTCTCCGAAGCCGACCGGTACGGGGGCGTGGAGCTGGCCGGTGACGTCCTCGCGGAAGTGCACGAGTTCAGGAGCGTCCTGGACACGGAGGTGACGGATGCACTGGCCGAGTGCGCCCGCAGTTGCACTCCCGATCTCGCTCTCAGGCTGCTCCTGCGAGCTCTGCCCATGAAGAGTGCTTCGTTGTCCCCGGAGTACCTGTATCTGTCGAGGGAGCAGTACGCGAGGTTGGAGGCACTGGGGAACGCGTTCCACTACGGGGAGTACGTCGTGAGCGACATCAAGTACCTCGTGGACACGTAGGCCGACACCCGGCTCGCATTGCCCGGCCCGCGCCTTTCCGCCAAGGGCGCGGGCCGCCTTCGTGGTCCACCGCGACGATACCCATCTCGGTGTGCAGCTCCCGAGGTAAGGCAGTCACCAGCCCTGCGCGAGGCCATTGGCAACCTCCCAGGTCGGCGGAGACGAGGCTGTGCAGGAGCGCGCGCACGTTCACGGCTGTCGCTGGGAGATCTTGGGGACTTCCATTCCCGATCATGTGGGTGGAGCCCGGTGGGTCTCGTGACGGTTGCCTCAACGGAGTTTGGCGGACGCCGACAGGGACCCCCCGAGCGGCAGGGTGCGCTTGAGTTTTCTGGGTTGACCCAGGGCAACCAAGATCGTCCTGGGTTTCGGCCGCCGGTCCCACCGAAGCGCGGTCCGTGGCTGCGCCCAGGTCGCGGAGCCGGACGGCCGGCAGTTCGAACATCGGCGGGCGGACTCGACCTGCTGTGACGCGTGGCACGAATCTGGGGCGGAAACGATGGAATCCAGGGGAGCGGTCAGAAGGTTGGTATATACATCCGACTGTGATCCTGTGAGGTACCCGTGAGCCACTCCACCCCTGAGCAGCCCGCCGACG
This sequence comes from Streptomyces sp. CA-179760, assembly GCF_050937045.1. NCBI lineage: Bacteria > Bacillati > Actinomycetota > Actinomycetes > Kitasatosporales > Streptomycetaceae > Streptomyces > Streptomyces sp. CA-179760. The sequence goes on along the minus strand of NZ_JBNJLZ010000001.1, from coordinate 1,432,246 downwards.
TCGTCGCCCGCCTGCGTGCCACTTTCCGCACCGGCCGTACCAAGCCCGTCGAGTGGCGCACGGCCCAACTGCGCCGACTGCGCGACATGCTCACGGAGAACGGTGCGGACGTGGCCGCCGCCCTCCACGCCGACCTGGGTAAGAGCGCCACCGAGGCCTACCGTACCGAGATCGACTTCACCGTCCGTGAAATCGACCACACTCTCGACCACCTCGCCGGCTGGCTGAGCGCCGAGCCCGCCCCGACCCCGGCCCACCTCGGCGCGGACGTGACGGCCTGGACGCAGTACGACCCGCTCGGCGTCGTCCTCGTCATCGCGCCCTGGAACTACCCGGCCCAGCTCCTGCTCGCCCCTGTCGTCGGCGCCCTGGCCGCGGGCAACGCGGTGGTCGCCAAGCCGAGCGAGCTGTCCCCGGCCACCTCCGCCGTCATGGCCCGGCTGATGCCGGCCTACCTCGACGCGGACGCGGTCGCCGTGATCGAAGGCGGGGTTCCCGAGACCACGGCCCTGTTGGCCGAGCGTTTCGACCACATCTTCTACACCGGCAACGGCACGGTCGGCCGTATCGTGCTGCGCGCCGCCGCCGAGCACCTCACCCCGGTCACCCTCGAACTCGGCGGTAAATCACCGGCGTTCGTCGACCGTGACACCGACCTGACCGTCGTCGCGGACCGGCTGGCCCGCGGCAAGTTCCTCAACGCCGGACAGACCTGCGTCGCTCCCGACTACGTCCTGACCGATCCGGGGACCGCGGCGGCTCTGGAACCGCTGCTCGCGAACGCCGTGAAGACGCTGTACGGCAGCGACCCGGCCGACTCGGGCGAGTACGGGCGGATCATCAACGAACGGCACTTCGACCGGCTCACCGGCCTGCTCGACTCCGGCCGCACCGTCGTGGGCGGCACGAGTGACCGAACGGCGAAGTACCTCGCGCCCACCGTCCTGGCCGACGTCGACCCCGACGCGCCCGTGATGCGGGAGGAGATCTTCGGCCCCATCCTGCCGATCGTGACGGTCCCCGGCCTCGACGAGGCGATCGACTTCATCAACGACCGGGACAAGCCGCTCGCCCTGTACGTCTTCACCGAGTCCGGGGAGACGCGGCGCCGGTTCGCCGCCGAGACCTCCTCGGGCGGACTGGGCCACGGCCTGCCGCTGGCCCATCTCACCGTCTCCGACCTGCCGTTCGGCGGGGTGGGGGAGAGCGGCATGGGCAACTATCACGGCCGCTACTCCCTCGAGACCTTCAGCCACCGCAAGGCGGTCCTGGACAAGCCGCTGCGCTGACGCCCACGGCGGGTCCGGGGAGTGCGACAGCGCCGCCGCCCTGAACCCGCCGTTCGGCAGTCGCTACCCGATGGGGGTCACCTGGTCAGGTGGGTGACCACCGAGCGCATCGCGTGGTGCAGGGCCGGGCGTGTCTCCTCCGGTGCGTTGAGGGTTTCGAACCCATGGTGGCCGTTCGGGACGTCGACCAGTTCGAGTCGCGCCGCGCAGTCGTCGGCCGCGGTCACGAACGCCTCGACGGTCGCGGCGATCTCCGGTGTCTCCCGCCCGGCGCGCAGGAGGACGACGGGCAGGGACCCCGCCCGTCCGACCGCCCTGGCGGGGTGGAAGCGGCTGCCGGTCAGCCCCAGGCGGGCAGGGGGGCCAGGATGGGATAGGAGGCGGCAAGGCAGCGCAGCCAGGCGGGGGGTTGGGCCAGCCAGTCCGCGGTGAGCAGGCCGCTGCCGGAGAAGAACCACAGGGCGATCCGGTCGGCGTCCACCCGGGCGTCGGCCCGCACCAGTTCCACCCCGGCGGCGATGTCCTCGGCGGCGCGTTCGTAGTCCGCGAGGTCGTGGAGGCGGTGGTCGAGGGTCGCGCCTACCAGGCCCTCGGTGGCGGCCAGGCGGCCATATCCCACCAAGGTCGGCCATTCCCGCGGGCGCGGCCGTGCTCCGGCGGGTACCGGTCCGCCGTGCACGAACACCACGGCCGGTCGCGGGCTCTCGCCGTCGGGGACGTACAGATCGACATGACCCTGGCGGTCGCGAGGCAGCTCGGGCAGGTCCAGCGGGAACGGGCGCAGGTGGGCGGGCAATGGCGCATCGTCGCCGGTCGGCCGCAGGCGGTGCCCCTCACCGGCTGCGGCCCGCAGCAGGACGTCTGTCAGCGCGGCAGGGCAGGACAGCATCGGCCAGTGCCCGGTGGGAAGCTCGAAGAAGGTGGTCTGAGGTTCGGTCAGAACAGCGAGCGCGGGGTCGCCGAAGTCGACGCGCATCTGCACCAGGTCGATGGTGGCGCCGTTCCGGGCGCACAGCACGCCGGTGACGGGAATCGCGGCCACCGCTCCGGCCAGCCGCAGCGGCTGAGTCAGGGTGCCCAACGGTTGAGGCGCTGCCAGGGCGGTCAGCCGCTCCAGGGCTGCCTCGCCGACGCCGTCGGTGCTGCCCCAGCGCTCCCACTCGTCAGGGGCCGGTGGCGCCAGCACACCCTCGCGTTCGCCTGCCTCGGCGCGTTCGGCCAAGCGCGCGCGCAGAGCCTGGTCCGGTACGGCGGCCAGCGCCGGGACACCGTTCTGCGGCATTCCGCAGTCCAGGTACACGACGCGTGCGATGCGCTCTGCCCGCCGGTCGGCGGCGCCGAGCACCGGGTGGATCCCGTAGTCGTGACCGACGAGCACGATCTCCCGCCCGGAGGTCACGTCCACCGCGTCTACAGCCGCGATCACGTCTTCGATGTGCGTTTCCAGATTGACGTGGGCCGGCGGGCCGGGCCGGGCCGGGTCGATGCCCGTCAGAGGGACCGCGTGCGCCGCGCTGCCCGCCGCGACCAGCCGCGCTGCCGTCTCCTGCCAGACTTGGGCCCCGGTGAACGCACCCGCCACCATGATGAACACCTGCACAAAGCCCTCCCCGGACTCGTCACATGACGCCACGCCGGTCGCGTACGCCATCGTTCGCGGGCCACGGCGTCTGCCCCGCCCGCGCACCGGTACCGTAGGAGCTCCCCTTAAGGGAGGTTCAACTGTCCGGTACGCATGAGCTGTTGTGGAGCATCGGGGAGCTCGCCGAGCGCGCCGGAGCCACCGTGAAGACCGTCCGCTTCTACTCCGACCAGGGTCTGCTCCCCGAAGCCGCTCGCAGCAGTGGAGGACACCGCCGCTACGGCCCCCAGGCACTGGACCGACTGCGGCTGATCCGCTCCCTGCGCACCCTCGACCTGCCCTTGCCCGAGATACGCCGAGTCATCGAGGGCGACGACGCGGCCGACCGGGCCCTGGAGAGCGCCCTCGACAGCCGTCTGAGCGAGCTCGGCCGTGAGGTGAAGGTCCTGCGCTGGCGGGAAGCGGCACTCCAACTGGTGCGGGACTGCCCGCCGGCTCAGCGCGCCGGCCGGCTGAGGTTGATCGGCGCGCTGAACACCCCTCCTAGCACCGCACCACTGGCCGGCTTCTGGCGCACCTGGCTGCCACCGCGGATGCCGCGCCTGGCGCTTGCGGCATTCCTGGAGGCGGCCGTCCCCGAGCCACCCGACGAGCCGCACCCGTCCCAGGTACTCGCCTTCGCCCGGCTGCACGCGATGACGACGGCTCCCTGCCCGGGCGGTCGGCAGCCCCAGCCGGTCGTGCACCGCGTGGCGGGACCCCGCGGCGCCGCCCTGCTGTATGCGGGCCTCATCGAAGCATTCGACATCGCGGCCCCCCACCTGCGCCGGGCACACGACCCAGATCCGGGCGAGGCTCTGGATGCCTACGTCGCGGCTTACGCGAGTGCCTACCGCAGCCGTGACACACGCGAGTTCCGCCGTTCGCTCGCCGCCCGTCTGTCGGCCGAGGCGCGCCTGGACCGGTACTGGGAACTCGCCGCCATCGTCCTGACTCCGCCGGGCGGCAGCCCGCAGCCGACCCCGGGCTCCGCGGACGACTGGCTGCGCGAGGCACTGCGGCTGGACAACACCACAGCAGCGTGAGCCGCCCTCGCCCGCCACGTCCGGGCCGCGGCCCGGCGGCGCTGGTGGCCATGCCGGCGGTGAGGGCCCGGCACAGGAGGCGTCCGGTGTACTGGACGGCGCTGGGAGTTGTCCGGTGGGGCAGCGCTGACTTCGAGCCGCTGCACGGACGCGGGTCGTGGAGGAAGAAGCCGGCCGCTGGCAGACCATCCGCGGGCGGCGCCTTTTCAGTGAATCCAGTCGTGCAGGCTTCCTCGTCAGCGAACCTGGTCGCTCGTCGGCCCGATGCCTCGGATCCTGGTCGGAGTTCCGTCCGGGGCGAACGAGTCGTGGAAGGTGAAGGCGTGCGGCGCGGAGCCGTGGCCGTGGAGGTGCTCCAGCCTGGAAACCCCGTCCCGCCAGGTGGGTATCACGCCGTCGCAGACCCACCAGAACACGTGATTCGGGTGCCCTGTCCTCTCGAACCAGTCGTGACGTCTGTTCAGCGCCTCACGGTGCAGACCGGTGTAGACGGCTTCGAAGGCGGGGCCCAGGCCGGTCCAGCGCGAGAGGGTCGCCGCCAGGGCGGTGGTCTCCAGCGTCTGGCCTTTGCCGTACCAAGCCGGTACGGCGAACTCTCCCCACGCACCCCAGTCCGCCTCGAAGAGCGCGCCCCGGTCACCGTCTGCCGCTTCAGCATGCCCGAGGTATCCGGGGTGCCGACTGATCTGGCGGTAGACGGTCTCACCAACGTCGTAGAACTCGCGCGTGAGAGGTCCGGGATCGACGAGAGGTGACTTCAGGACACCGAATGTGTACAGAGCAAGTTGGGGCATGCGTCTCTCCCTGATTGGGGCTGCCCAGCCTGAAGGAACCCTGGGCGACCGTCCGGCGACCGCCGAAGACAGACGAAGGTAGCTACCTCTGCGAGCCATGTCGAAGTTGCGATTTCCCTGTCCGAGTGGCCTCGTGCGCAGGTCCTTGCGTGAATTGGGTCCTTTCGGACGAATTGCAACAACCATCCTTTGACAGTGAACCCAGTCGCTCCGTCGTCCAGCCTCATGGGACGGCCGGGAGGGATCAGGACTTCGGTGCCGGTTCGGTGCCGGTTCGGCGATGCGGGCGGGGAACGAGCTGTGCACCCTGACCCGCAGCCACCAGTACGCGCGCCCCGCCGACGGGCGCCCGCTGCTGTGGACCACCCGACGCGTCCGCCCCGGCCGCGCGGCGAGACGTCCTCGGGCCCGCGCTTCGACCAGGGAGAGGTGTGACAGGCAAGGACGGCCGTCGGTTCACCGCGCCACGGTCGCGAGGACATCGTGGCCCAGTCGCTGCACGACGTCCGTGGCGAGCCGGTGCCGCACCAGTTCGCCGTCCCGGGTGGAGTGCACCGGGCCTGCGTCGCGCAAGGTCCGCAGGGCTCGGGAGACCTGCGGTTCGCTGGAGCCGAGCCGGGTGGCGAGTTCCGAGGTGGTGATGGGCTCGCCCAGCAGATGGCGGCACAGCACCATCCGGGCGGGCGAGGTCAGCGCCATCAGCCGGGCGTGCAGATCCCGCAGGGTCAGCTCCCCGGCCGGGGTGGTGCGGCCACACCCGGGCGGAGGGGACGAGGACGAGGGGCCGCGGGGCCACCCTCACCTCGTCGATCTGCAGCTTGTCCAGCCGTACCCGTTGCCCGGGCCCGACCCGGGCCGCGGTCGGCAGCAACTCGGTGAGCACATCCGCCGGCGAGCGAAGCGAGATGGGGTCCCCCCGGCCGAAGGCTGGGGAGGACCGCCAGTCGGCGGCAGGCAACGGCGTGCGTAGTCCTCGGCGGCGGCGGTGCCGGCCCGCAGCTCGTGGGCCGGCGGCACGCGCAGCCCGGCTGAGCCGAGGATCCCGGGCGCCACCAGTTCGACTGAGTCCTCGACGGGCAGCGCCGCGATGGCCGCGAGCTCCTCGTCCAGGCTCGCCGCGAGCGGCACCGTACGGGGAAAGAACAGGCGGCAGCCGTCAGCTCCGACAGCGCGGAGGGCCGGCCACCAGCAGGTACCAGGCGAAGAACAGCAGCACCCAGACCACCAGCATGATCATGGCAACGGGCAGGGTGAAGGAGGCCAGGGTGCCGATGCCCGCCTTGCGGCGCAGGGTCTGAAGGTAGCCGACACAGAGCGTGAACGAGGTGCTCATCGGGGTGATGGAGTTCGTACAGGAGTCGGCGACCCGGTAGAGCGCCATGGTGGTGGCCGGGCTGGTGCCGAGCAGCATGAGCATCGGCACCAGGGCCGGGGCGACCACACCTTCGAGTGTGGCTCGCAGGAGGAGCGAGCGCCCTGACGTAGCCGGACGGGCCCCGCATCCACCGGCTTGGTGCGCATACGTCATCGGAAGGCGAATGCAGGACGGGCAGGCGCCAGGTCGATAGTTTGACCGGCATGAGTGACGGCATCGCGTGGATGGGCGCACACCACCACACCCCTTCATCGGCCGTGCCCGGCATGCTCGGCGACATCTCGCTGACCTTGGCCCGAGGCGTGGAGACGGACGAGTTCCTCATCAGCCTGGGCGCCGATTTCGACGAGCTGGCCGCGCGCACCCCGTGCAGCGAGGTGCGCGCACCGGCCGGGCAGCCGGGCCAGGCCTCCCCCCGCCTCAACCGCGCCATGTACGGCATGTGCGGTGAGTGGACGTACGTGCTCGAGGACTGGGGGATGGCGACCTGGGCGACCGGCTGCCAAGGCAAGGCCGAGTCGATGCTTCCCCGCGAGGGTGAAGAGGTCCTCTGCCTGACCGCCAGCCGTTTCAGCCCCCCGGCCCTGATCATCCATGCGCCCGATGCCTGCGCGTACCGGGCTGAATTCGGCACCGGTACCGGGCAGGGCTCCACCCTCGATGCCGCCCTCAGTGCCGCGGGCGCGGTGTTCCCGTCGATGGCTGAGGCCAGCGAGGCCGAGGTCGTCGCGTACTTCGAGGAGCATGGGGAGCACCTGCCCGAGCTGGTGTTCACCGCCGTGGGCGCTTATACGGGTGTGGCCATCGACCAGGACGCCGTGAAGGCCGGTGACCTTCCCGGCGTGCTCATCGCTCCGGCCTGACCGTCGGCCGCGCACATGAGACCGGCCCCACTCTGATCGCGTGGTGGGGGGCAACGCCGTTGAGGCCAGGGGGGATTACTCCGCAGCCGGCTGGCCGCCCCCTCATCCGGTGGCGGGCCCTTGTGGAGCCCATGGCCCCGGCAACGAACCGAGAGGACCGCGCTCGAGCTTCCTGGGCTCAGGGCGGCTGCCCTGACGGGTCAAGCGAATCGTGACTCATGACCGCAATGCCCGTATCCTCATCAATGCACGATTCTTTCCGATGAGCGGATTCACCGCAGGCGCAGGTGAGGCGAAGCGTGGTTCGGTCCGGCGAGGAACCCAAGCCGGCGGGGCGTGCGACTGACGGCACGGGGCCCGCCCGTCCTCGCGAGCGGTTTCTCCAGGGCGAGTCCGTCGAGGCGGGCGTACGGACGTCCATCCTGGACTCGTGGCAGCGCTGCCGGACCCTGGGCCTGTCGCCGGACGAGTCCGACCTCCCCTACCGGGACGACTTCGACCCGGGGGCCGTATCGTCCGCGCGGCCGTTCCCGTGCTCGACCGGCTGCAGTCCGCCTTCTCCGGCAGCAAGGTCAACATCTCGGTCGCGGACGCGAACGGGACGGTCCTGCTGCGCCGCTTCGGGGATCCGGCGATGGCCAGGAACCTGCCGGCGATCCAGCGGGTCCCCGGGTTCGTGTTCGCCGAGCGGGTCGCCGGCACGAACGGCATCGGTCTGGCCCTCGCGGAGCGGCAGCTCATCCGCGTCCACGGCGCCGAGCACTTCGCGGAACGCGCCCAGCAGAGCGCCTGCGTCGCGCTTCCCGTCCGTGATCCGCTCAGCGGTCGCATCGAGGGCGTCCTGTGTTTCGGCTATCCGCGCGGTTTCGACCGCCCCGCGCTGGCCGAGGCGATCCGCCGGGCGGCCGAGGCCATCGAGCGGCGGCTGCTGGGCAGAGTTCCGCGCACGAGCGTGCGCTGCTGCGGGCGTATCTGGCGACCGCGCCGGGGGCCGGGGCCGTCGGCCTGCGCGGCGGCCCCGCGGCGGGTGCGCCGGTGCACGAGTTCCACCCTCGTGACCAGGCGGTCCTGCGGGAGAAGGCGGCCGAGCTGATCTCCCGTGCACAGCGAGCCGCCGTCGATGTGACCCTTCCCGACGGCCGGCGGGTGACGCTCGTGAGCCGCCCGATGACGAGTGCGTCCGGGGTGCGGGGCGTCGCCATCGAGGCGGTGCCGCACGACCTCTCGGTGAGCGGCTCCCTCCTCCTCCCGCCACGGGCCGACGGACTGCCGGCCCTTCCCGCCGTCCCGGGCGCCCCCATGGCCGCCCGGCCCTCGCTCACCCTCCCGTCCGGGCGCCCCGCCGGACCCGGCCCGGTCCTCTCGGCCGACGGCGGCCGGGGGGCAGGGAAGCCCGGCGGGGGCGTCACGGACGACGGCGATCGGAGTGCCGCCGGGCTTGGCGAGACCGTCGCCGACGGGCCGGGCGACTCCGTCGCGGCCAACGGCGAACGGGGCTCCGACGGCCCCAGCGGGACCGCCGCGACCGGGCCGGGCGACGCCGTCGCGGCCGACGTGCGTCGCGACGCCGAGGCCGACGGAGGCCGCGACGGTGGGGACAACGGAGGCCGCGACGGTGGGGACGATCGCACCGAGGCACCCTTCCCGGCCCGAGGGCTCGTGATGCTGGGGGAGCCGCACGTCGGGGCCTACGCCCTGGCCGCGCGCCGGCGGCTGGAGCTGCTGTCCGAGGCCAGCGCCCGCATCGGCACCACCCTGGACGTGCGCCGCACAGCAGAGGAACTGGCCGAGACGGCGGTCCCGCGACTGGCCGACTACGTCACCATCGACCTGCCCGACGCCGTCCTGCGCGGCGAGGAGTCCGCCGATCCCCTCGCCGACCTGCGCCGCACGGTGCTGTACGGCGTACGCGAGGGCCTGCCCTTCACCCCGCCGGGCAAGCGCATCGACTTCGGTCCGACCTCACCCCAGCTGCGCTGTCTGAACAGCGGCGAGGCGGTGCTGGAACCGGATCTGAAGGCCGCTGCGGGCTGGCTCGCCCAGGACCCCGAGCACACCGCACGCCTGCTGTCCCACGTCCACTCGCTCATCGCGGTGCCCCTGCTCGCCCGCGGTGTCCTCCTGGGCATCGCCAGCTTCTACCGCGCCGGGGGCTCCTTCGACGATGACGACTGTTCGCTGGCCCAGGAGCTCGCCACCCGGGCCGCCCTGTCCATCGACAACGCCCGGCGCTACACCCATGAACGCACCATGGTCCTGGCCCTGCAGCGCCGGCTGCTCCCGCACGGTCTGCCCGACCAGGACGCCGTCGAGGTCGCCCACCGCTATCTGCCGGCCGAGTCCGACGTGGGCGGGGACTGGTACGACGTCATCCCCCTCTCCGGTGCCCGCGTCGGGCTCCTCGTCGGCGACGTCGTCGGCCACGGCATGCTCTCCGCGGCCACCATGGGCCGGCTGCGCACCGCCGCGCGCAGCTTCGCCGAGCTCGACTTCCCCCGGACGAGGTCCTCGTCCACCTCGACAACCTCGTGGGGCGCCTGGACCGTGAGGACCCCGACGGCAAGGGCGCCGGCGTCATCGGCGCCACCTGCCTCTACGCCGTCTACGACCCGGCCTCGCAGCGGTGCCTGATGGCCCGCGCCGGGCACCCGCCGCCCGCGCTCGTCCACCCCGACGGCACCGTGACCTACCCCGACCTCCCGGCCGGGCCCCCGCTCGGCCTCGGGGGCCTGCCCTTCGACTCCGTCGAGGTCGACCTCCCCGCGGGCAGTCAGCTGGTCCTCTACACCGACGGCCTCATCGAGGACCGCAACCGCGACGTCGACGTGGTCCTGGAGCAGTTGCGTGCGGCCCTGGCCCACCCGGAGCGCGCGCCCGAGGACACCTGCCAGGCGGTCCTGGACACCGTGGCGCCCGCGCACCCGCACGACGACATCGCCCTGCTCGTGGCCCGCGTCCACGCCCTGGACGCCGACCGGATCGCCACCTGGGAGCTGCCCGCCGACCCGGCACTCGTCGGCGAGGTCCGCGCGGACGCCATGCGGCGGCTGACCGAGTGGGGGCTCGAGGAGACCGCGTTCGCCGCGGAGCTGATCCTCAGCGAGCTGATCACCAACGCCATCCGGCACGGCGCCGCGCCCATCCGGGTACGGCTGCTGTACGGCCACGCCCTGATCTGCGAGGTCTCCGACGCCAGCAACACCGCTCCGCATCTGCGCCGGGCGGCCAGTACCGACGAGGGCGGACGCGGGCTGTTCCTCGTCGCGCAACTCTCGCAGAGCTGGGGCACGCGCTACCTCCCGGAGGGCAAGGTCATCTGGGCCGAATGCGGGCTCGACGCCGCGTGACGCGTACGCGGCCCGGCTGGAGCCGCAGCGCTCCGTCGGAGCCCCAGCGCCCGGTCGGAGCCCTAACGTCCGGCAAAATGCCCGAAATGCTGTAATTTGATCGAGTGCGCGACGCTCCCGACACACCGGCGAAGGCGGCTTCGCCCTTCGGACCGGAGCCCTTGGTCCGTATCCGCGGGCTCAGCAAGCGGTTCGGCGGGACCGTCGCGCTGGCCGGAGTCGACCTCGATGTGCACGCGGGCAGCGTGCTCGCCTTCCTCGGGCCCAACGGGGCCGGAAAGTCGACGCTGATCAAGGTGCTCGCCGGAGTCCATCACGCCGACGCGGGGCAGATCACGGTGGACGGGCAGCCGCTCGGCAGTCCCGCCGCCTCCCGCGGCATGTCCTTCATCCACCAGGACCTCGGTCTCGTGGAGTGGATGACGGCAGCCGAGAACATCGCCCTGACCGCCGGGTACGGGCGCCGGACCGGGCTGATCTCCTGGCGCCGCACCCGGGAGCGCTGCGTCGACGCCCTGCGCGTCGTCGCCCACCTCGACCCCGACGCCCCGGTCTCCGGTCTCGCACCGGCCGACCGCTCGCTGGTCGCCATCGCCAGGGCCCTGGCGGCACGCGCGAAGCTCATCGTCCTCGACGAGCCCACCGCCCGCCTGCCCGCCACGGACAGCGCCCGGCTCTTCCACGTCCTGCACGACCTGCGCGACCGCGGCCACGCCGTCCTCTACGTCAGCCACCGCCTCGACGAGGTCTACCAGGTCGCCGACACCTTCGCCGTCCTCCGCGACGGTCGCCTCGTCAGCCACGGCAGCTTGAGGGGCCACAGCCCGGCCCGCCTGGTCCAGGACATCGTCGGCGAGGAGGACCCCCTTGCCGTCCGCACCGCTCCTGCTCACCCACCCACGCCCCCGGCGGCAAGCGCACCCCCCGTCCTGACCCTCGACTCCGTACGCACCCCCCTGGCCGGACCCGTCAGTCTGGAACTCGCGCGCGGGGAGGTGCTCGGGCTGGTCGGGCTCTCGGACGCCGGGCACATGGACCTGGGCCGGGCCCTCGCCGGGGCGCGGCCGGTCCTGGGCGGGCGGGCCGTGCTGCACGGGCTGTCGTACCACCCCCGTACGGTCGCCGAGGCCGTCGCCCTCGGTGTGGGGTTCGTGCCGGGGGACCGGCTCCGGGAGAGCTGCCTCGCCGAGCTGAGCGTGCGGGAGAACCTCCTGGCCAACCCGCGCGCGGGAGGCGTGCCGGGACCGCGCTGGATCGGTCCCCGCCGCGAACGCGCCACGGCCGCCGCTCTGATCGACCGGTTCTCCGTGCGCCCCCGCGACAGCGAGACCCCCATCGCCACGCTCTCCGGCGGCAACCAGCAGAAGGTCGTGATCGGCCGCTGGCTGCGCACGGACCTGCGGCTGCTGATCCTCGAGGAGCCGACCGCGAGCGTGGACATCGGCGCCAAGGCCGCGATCCACCGCCTGCTCGACGAGGCCTTGGAGGCAGGCCTGGCGGTCCTGCTCCTGTCCACCGACTTCGAGGAGGTCGCGAGCGTGTGCCGGCGCACCCTGGTCTTCGTCCGCGGGTCGGTGACGGCCGAGCTGAGCGGCAGGGCGCTCACCGTCGCCGGGCTCACCCGGGCCGCCTCGGCCATGCCCCCGTCCACCGCCGCGACGAACCCATGACGACCCCCCGGACCAGACCGCGCCGGCCAGGCGGGCACCACATCGGCGCCTACGGCCTGCTCGCCCTCACCGCCGTGCTCTACCTGGTCTTCTCCCTCGCCCTGCCGAACACCTTCCCCACGCTGGACACCCTCGACTCGATCCTGTCCAACCAGTCGATCCCCGCCGTCATGGCGCTCGCCGCCATGGTCCCCATCGTCACCGGCGCGTTCGACCTCTCCATCGGCTACGGCATCGGCCTGGCCCACGTCATGGTGCTGCAGCTCATCGTCAACGAGTCCTGGCCCTGGCCGCTCGCCTGCCTCACGGTGATCGCCGGAGGCCTGGTCGTGGGCGTCCTCAACGGCGTCATCGTCGAGTTCGGCCGCATCGACTCCTTCATCGCCACCCTGGGAACCGGCAGCATGCTGTACGCCGTGACCGGCTGGATCACCGACGGCAGCCGGGTCGTCCCCGGCCCGCAGGGCCTCCCGCCCGCGTTCACCGACCTCTACGACTCCTCGTTCCTGGGCCTTCCGGTCCCCGCCTTCTACGTCCTCGCCCTCGCGGGGGTCCTCTGGCTGGTGCTGGAACGGCTGCCGCTCGGCCGGTACCTGTACGTCGTCGGGTCGAACCCGCGCGCGGCCGACCTGGTCGGCATCCCGACCCGCAAGTACACCGTCTACGCGTTCGCCGCCTCGGGGCTGATCGTCGGCTTCGCCGGTGTGCTGCTCGCCTCCCAGCAGCAGATCGGCAACCCCAGTGTCGGCCTCGACTATCTGCTGCCCGCCTTCGTCGGCGCCCTCCTCGGCTCCACGGCGATCAAACCCGGCCGGCCCAACGCCCTCGGCACCGTCGTCGCCGTGGCGGTCCTCGCCGTCGGCCTCACCGGCATCGCCCAGCTGGGCGCCGAGTTCTGGACGGTTCCGCTCTTCCACGGCGGCACCCTGCTCATCGCCGTGGGCCTGGCCGGATACGCCGCCCGGCGCAGGCTGCGCGGCGGGGCCGCGGCACGCGACTCGCCCGCTGCGCCGCCCCCGCCCCCGTCCTCCCCGACGCCCGAGGCCGGAACGGCGGGAACACCCCCCTGACGCCCGGCACGACCCGTGCCCCACCGGTACGTCCCGCGACTCCCGGCAGGTCCCGCCGCGTCGATCCCCTCACAGGAGCTCCCGTGCACCGCAACCACAAGCACGCCCCCGCGGTCCGCACCGCGCGGCTCGCCTCCTGCGCCCTGCTGGCGACGGCGGCCGCCCTGGTCGGCTGCGAACGCGGTTCCTCGGACGGCGCGGACGAGACCGCCACGGGCCCGAGCGGCTGCCCCACCGTCCACGCCAGGGCCCAGGCCGCCGTCACCCGGGCGGAGCGGACCGACACCCCCTGGGGCGGTCCCACGAGCGGCCCCGCGGCGGTGTCCGGCAGGACGATCGTCTACGTCGCCCAGACCATGACCAATCCCGGCGTCGCGGGCGCGGCGAAGGGGGTGCGGGAAGCCGCGCGGGTCATCGGCTGGGACGTCCGGGTGATCGACGGCGGAGGCACCCCGGCCGGTATCCAGGCGGCCATGAGCGAGGCCGTGGCCCTCAGGCCCGCGGGCATCGTCATCGGCGGCTTCGACCCCGACTCCACGGCACAGCAGGCCGCGCGGGCCAACGCGCAGGGCATCCCGCTCATCGGCTGGCACGCGGTCCCCGAGCCCGGCCCCAGCCGCCGGCCCGACCTCTTCACCAACGTCACCACCCGCGTCCAGGACGTGGCCCGCATCAGCGCGCAGTGGATCATCTCCGACTCGGACGGCCGCGCCGGGGTCGTGGTCATCACCGACGCCTCGATCCCCTTCGCCAGGAACAAGTCCGACCTGATCAGAAAGGAACTCGCCGCCTGCTCGGGTGTGAAGCTGCTCTCGGTCAAGAACATCCCGATCCCCGACGCGAGCAGCCGCACCCCCCGGGAGATCTCCTCCCTGCTCTCCCGGTTCCAGGAACGCTGGACCCACTCCGTCGCCATCAACGACCTGTACTTCGCCGACGCCGCCCCGCCTTCCGTGCGGCCGGGGAGAAGGGTTCAGGCCCGCCCTTCAACATCGGGGCGGGCGACGGCGACCCGTCCGCCTTCCAGCGCATCGACAGCGAGCAGTACCAGGCCGCCACCGTGCCCGAACCGCTCACCCTCCAGGGCTGGCAGATCGTCGACGAGTTCAACCGCGCCTTCGCGGACCGTCCGGCCAGCGGGTACACGGCCCCCGTCCACATCGCCACCGCCGGAAACAGCGAGGGCGCCACGACCTGGGATCCGTCGGGCTACCAGGAGGCGTACCGGAAGATCTGGGGGAAGTGACGGGCGCTCAGGGTGCCGATCCCTTCACGGAACATGCACGGAACCTCAGAATCCCTTTAACTTTCAAACGCTAATCTCACCGTCAGTCGAGTGGCCGCCGGGGGTCGATCCGAGCGGGGCCCGTCCGCGGCGGCACTCGCACCCCCCACCAGGCACAGGAGACTCGGTGTGTACGACGGCGACGTAGTGGTGATCGGTGGCGGCTACGCCGGTGTCCGGCTGGCGAAACGGCTGGACGGCCTCGCCCGGGTCACCCTGGTGGACCGCAAGGAGGTCTTCTTCCACCGAGTCGCCTCCCTGCGTGCCGGTGTCCGCCCCGAGTGGACCCACACCCCCTTCATCCCGTACGACCGGCTGCTCGGCAACGGCCGGGTCGTAGCGGGCAAGTGCGTCCGCATCGACACCGCCGAGCGGCAGGTCGTCCTCGCCACCGGCGAGCGGCTGCCCTACGACGTCGTCGTGATCGCCACCGGCGCCGACTACCCCGAGCCGGCCCGCTTCACCGGTACCACCACCGAGGAGGCGGCCAAGTCGTTCGCCGAACACCAGCGCAGCGTCGCCGCGGCCGAACACGTCCTCGTCGTCGGCGGCGGCCCCGGGGCGTGGAACTCAGCGCCGAGGTCCGCCTCGCCCGCCCCGACGCCCGGGTCACGCTCGCCCACTCCGGGCCGGCGCTGCTGGACTCCACGGGCAGCACCCGGCCGGGGCGCAAGGCCCTGGCCTGGCTGGAGTCGCATGACGTCGAGGTGCGGCTCGACGCCTTCATGTCCCCCGGCAACGACTTCGGCACCTACCGCGACGCCCGCGGCGCCGTCATCGAGGCCGACCTCTCCTTCTGGGCGACGGGCACCACCCCCAACACGCTCTGGCTCCGCCTGGCCGGACTCGGCGACTGGCTCAACAGGGACGGACACGTCAAGGTCGACCGGACGCTGCGCGTCGAGGGAAAGCTCGACGTGTTCGCCGTCGGCGACGTGAACGACGTCAGCGAGCTCAAGATCACCCCCGCCGCCCTCGCCCAGGCGGACATCGCCGCCCACAACATCCGTGCCTACCTGCAGAGTTCCGGCAAGCACCGCAAGGAGCCGCGCTTCTACCGGCCGATCCAGCGCACCCCGCTCATCGTGCCGTTCGGCCCGGCCGACGGACTGACCGTGCTGCCCGTGCCCGGCGGCGAGTCCGCCGTCCTCGGCAGCCGCACCACCACCCTGGCCAAGGCGAAAACGCTCATGACGCCCTACATGCGCCGTCAACTCGGCTACACGGCCGCCTGATCCACGCCGCCCCGCCGCCGGGCCGCTCCCGTCACCCCGCCACGTCACCCCACCCCGTCGTTACCCACGAGTTCGCCCTGGGGTAGGGTCCCCACCGTTTCCGGTTACCGGCTGATGGGGTGCCGGTACGGGGCGTGTCGGAGGGGTGGCAAGACGATGGAATCCCAGTGGGGTGACGGCGGATCAGTGGACCTGGACGACACGCGGCTGGAGGGGTTGAGCCCCGAACCGCTGCTGACCCGGGACTACGAGACACGTCCCTCGCTCGTCTACGAGCGACTGCGGCACGAGCACGGCCCGGTCGCGCCGGTCGATCTCCTGGGCGTGCCCGCCTGGCTGGTCCTGGGCTACCGCGAGTCGCTCCAGGTGCTCCAGGACAACGACGGCTTCCCGAAGGGGCTGGAGAACTGGCGGGCCCGCTCCGAGGGCAGGGTGCCGGCCGACTGGCCGCTCGGCCCGTCCCTGGAGGTCAACCACATCCTGATCCAGGGCGGCCCCGGCTACCGGCCGCTGCGGTCCGCGTGGGACGTGGCCCTCAAGCCGTTCCAGGACCCGCGCCACCCGCAGGCGAAGCGCCTGAAGTCCGCCGTCACCGCCTACGCCGACGAGCTGATCACCCTGGTGGGGCAGGGCGGCAGGACCGGTGTGGCGGACCTGTCCGCGCAGTTCTCCCGGCCGCTCCCGCTGATGGTGGCGAGCCATCTGCTCGGCTTCCCCGGCTCACAGGGCGACGACGCGCTGATGGACATGTGGCGCGTGCTCGACGCCGGCCCGGACGCCGAGGCCGCGCTGGAACGCCTGCTCGCGACCCTGGCGGAACTGGCCGCGGGCAAGCTCCAGAAGCCGGGCGACGACTTCCCCTCGTACCTGCTGGCCGCGCACCCGGACCTCTCGCTCGACCATCTGGCCCGCGAGCTGTTCATGCTGCTCGGCATGACCTCCGACCACGTCGGCATCCTCATCTCCAACACCGTCGTCGAGGTCATCTCGGGGGAGAGCAGCGTGCGCGCCAGCCTGTCCGCCGGGATGGTCAGGGAGAGCATGAACCGGGTGGTCATGCGCAAGCCACCCCTGGTGAACTTCGTCCCGCGCTTCGCGGCCCAGGACACCCCGCTCGGCAACTACACGATCCGGGCCGGCGACCCGGTCTGGGTCTCCCCGGGTGCCGCGCACGCCGACCCGCTCTTCGCCGACCACGTCGCCTCCGGTACCACCATCAGCACCCGGGCGCATCTGTCCTGGGGAGCCGGCCCACGCCAGTGCCCGGCCCGGGAGCTCGCCTCGACGGTCGCGGCGGCCGGGGTGGGCCGCCTGTTCGAGCGGTTCGACCACCTCGACCTCGCGCTGCCGGCCGACCAACTGCCCTGGCGTTCCTCCCCGTTCATGCGGGGCCTGCGCTCGCTGCCCGTGCGGTACGAACTCGCCTCGGCGCCCGCGCGCCCGGCGGCGGACGACCCCGCAAGGGGGTGGCGGAGGAGGTCCTGCCGGATCCGTCCGCCCGGCAGCGCTCCTCGTTGTGGCGCTATCTGACCGGTCTGATCCGCGGCGGCCGCTGACCGCACGGCCGGCCCGGCGACCGGCCGGAACGCCCACCTCGTATCGCCGTTTCCCCCGGTCGCGGGATGACGGTCTCACGCCGCACGCGTGACGAACGGTGGTGTCGCGTGGCGCCTCGCCCTGGGACGCTCGTCAGAGATCCCGGGAAGCGCGTGAGGGCCCGCGGGGGCAACCGCAGGAGCTGACGGTGATCGAGTGGTGAGGTCCAGGGGGCGGGCGTACCGTCGAACGGTGGACACCGCAGGCAGCAGCCCGCAGCCGGCTTCACCACAGGCGACCACCACCAAGGACACCGGTGGTGGCGGTAACGCGATGGCGCTGCTCGTCATCGCCTCCTGCCAGCTGATGGTGGTCCTCGACATCACCATCGTGAACATCGCGCTGCCGCACATCCAGAGCTCGCTGGAGTTCTCCACGACCAGCCTGTCCTGGGTGGTCAACGCCTACACCCTCACCTTCGGCGGCCTGCTGCTGCTCGGCGGCCGGGCCGGCGACATCCTGGGCCGGCGGCGCGTCTTCGTCTTCGGAGTGCTGCTCTTCGTACTGGCCTCCCTGCTCGGCGGGTTCGCCCAGAACGCCGGCCAACTCCTCGGCGCCCGCGCCCTCCAGGGCGTCGGCGGCGCCATCGCCTCCCCGACGTCCCTCGCCCTGATCAGCACCACCTTCCGCGAAGGACCCGAACGCAACCGCGCCTTCGGTGTCTTCGCCGCGGTGTCGGCCGGCGGCGGCGCGATCGGCCTGCTCGCCGGCGGCATGCTCGTGGAGTGGCTGAACTGGCGGTGGGTGCTGTTCGTGAACGTGCCCATCGGCCTGCTCATCGTGCTGGCCACGCCCCGCTACATCAGGGAGTCCGAACGCCACCCCGGGCGCTTCGACATCACCGGCGCGCTCACCTCCACCGCGGGCATGGTGCTGCTCGTCTACGGCTTCATCAGAGCCGCGCAGGACGGCTGGCGGGACCCGCTCACCCTCGCCTCGTTCGCCGGGGCGGTCATCGTCCTGGCGGCCTTCATCCTGATCGAGCGACGCTCCAGACAGCCCATCACGCCCCTGCACATGTTCGCCGACCGCAACAGGGCGGGCACCTACGGCATCATGCTGTGCCTCGCCGCCGCGATCTTCGGCATGTTCTTCTTCCTGACGCTGTTCGTGCAGAACGTGCTGGGCTTCAGCCCGCTGGCGGCCGGGCTGGCCTTCCTGCCGGTCAGCGCGGTCATCGCCGTCGGCGCCGGACTGGCCTCGCGTTTCCTGCCCGTCTACGGGCCCAAACCGTTCATGGTGGTGGGCGCGATCCTGGCAGCGGCGGGCCTCGCCTGGCTCACCCTGACCGATGTGCACTCCACCTACGCGGGCAGTGTCCTCGGCCCGATGCTCGTCTTCAGCCTCGGCATGGGCATGGAGTTCGTGTCACTGACCCTCATGGCGCTGTCCAACGTGCCCACACCGGAGACCGGCGCGGCATCCGGACTCCTCAACGCCACCCAGCAGGTCGGCGGCTCGCTCGGACTGTCCATCCTGGTCACGATGTACGGCACGGCCAGCACCAACGAGGCGGAGAAGCAGATCCCGGACTTCCTCCGGCAGGCGACCCCGGCCGAGCGCCTGCGGTTCGAACAGACCGGGCAACTGCCCAAACCCTGGTCCGACGAGATCCTCACCGCCGGCGTCTCGGCCGCCTTCATCATGGCGGCGATCTTCACCGCCATCGCCGCGCTGATCGCCCTGATCGTCATCCAGGTCCGCCCCTCCGACCTGGAACGCCTCAAAGGCGGGGCGGGCCCCGGCCCGATGTGAGGCCCGCCCCCGGGCCCGTTACCGCCCCGGCCGGGCGCAGTTCTCCAGGGCGTCGGCGAGGCCCGCCGTGTCCGTGCCGAGCTTGCGGTACACGGAGGACAGCAGCTGCCGTACGCCCTGCTCGGTGATCCGCAGGTCCTTCGCTACCACCGGCGCCGGGTGGCCCTGGGCCGTCATCTCGGCGGCCCGGCGTTCCGGGCCCGTCAGCATGTCCGTCTGCGCGTAGCGCAGGGGCAGCGGGCGCAGTCCCGCGGCGGAGAGTTCGCGCCTCGCCCGGTCGGCCAGCCCCTCGGCACCGCAGTGCACCGCTCCCTCCAGCCCCTGGTAAAGCCGGTCGGCGGCGTCGTGCAGCCGGCCGCTGCGGACCAGCGCGGCGCCATGGCCCACCAGGGCACGGGCCAGTTCGTACGCCGCGGGCGACCGCTCCAGATGATCGACGGCCTGCGTGTGCAGCTCGAGTGCCGCCTGCCCGCCCGTCACCTCCGCCTGAACCCGCAGCGCCTGGCCGATCGCGGACGCCGCGCCGAAGTCGCGGGCTCGCTTGGTGGCGTCCTGCGCGTGCAGCACCGCCTGGTCGGGAGCGGTGCGGGCGAGTGCCGAGGCCAGTCCCAGCTGCCAGGGGCACCACGACGGGTTGTGCCAGTCCCGCCCCTCCAGCCAGTCCCCGACCTTGGACAACAGACGCGCCGCCTCGGAGAGTCGGCCCTCCGCCAGGAGCAATTCGGCGTAGACCGTGCGGGGGTCGGGGAAGATGACGGCGTTGGGCACCACGTCGCCGTAGTGGTAGGTGTCGGCGAGCCGGCGCGCGTCGGTGGTCCGCCCGCGGGCCAGCAGGATCTGGATGAGGATGCCGATGGCGAACCACTGGGCGGGCACCGCTCCTTCGACGCGCTCGGCGGTGTGCAGCCCGGCGCGGACGAGTTCCTCTGCCTCGGGCAGGCAGCCCCGGCGGTAGCGGATGTAGCCCAGCAGCGTCTGGCCCTGCGCCAGATGGGAGCCACGCCACCCCCGGTGCTCGCACTCGGCCATTCCGTCGGCGAACAGGTCCTCGGCCCGCCGCGGCTGGTCGCAGTACATGAACAGCAGGGCGACCGCGGCGGGCACCTCGAAGCCGCGGTTCTCGTCGGTCCAGCTCATCCCTCCGCTCAGCGCCTCCTCGGCATACCCGAGGGCGCTTCGCCGCGACTCGCCGCGCACGAGGGCGTCCCACGCCCGCAGACCGAGGATGTAGCGCTCCTCCAGGCCCCGGCCGGTCAGCTTGTCGGCCAGCTTCGCCAGCCGGCGCGAGCGGGCGGGGAGTCGGACTCATCGGCGCGAAAGGCGCTCCACACGAGGTGATCCGCCTGCATGCGCAGTTTGACGCGCGGGTTGGTGGCGCGCCGCGCCTCGTCGTCGGCCACGGTCGCGGCCTCGGTCAGCCGGTCGGTGTGGGCCAGCGCCTGGGTCAGCCGGTAGACCATGGAGGCGCGCAGGCCGGGGTCGATTCCGGGTTCCTTCAGCGCCTCCCGGAGATGGCTCACCGTGGCCGTGGGATCGATCAGGAAGGTCGAGCCGGCCAGCTCGTGGAGCAGAGTGGCGCGGTCCTCGGCGGGCGGCGGTTCCCGCAACGCACGGGTCAGCACGCGCCGGGCGGCCTCCGGGGCGCCGGCGCGGAGGTACTCACCCGCGGCGGCGCGCAGGCACGCGACCGTCTCGGGCCGCCCGTCGCAGGGCACCTCCAGCAGGTGGCGGGCGGCGGCGGTGGGATCGGAATCGACCGTCCGTGCGGCGTTGGCGGCCGCGTCGTGCATGCCGACGCGCAGGCCCGAGGGGATGTCGCGGTAGACCGTCGTGGCGATCAGCGGATGGACGAACTCCAGGGCGCCCACCGCCTCGTCGGCGTCCCTGAGGATGCGGCAGGCGCGCAGCTTCTCGGTCGCTTCCACGGCCTCCGCGCTGCCGACCACGGCGAGATCCGCGGCGGCCTCCGCTTCGAAGGGACCGCCCAGGACGGCCCCGGCCCACGCGAAGCGGACCGTGCCCGGGCCGAGGCGCTTGAGGCGCTCGATCAGGCCCGGTCCCTTGACCGCCGCGGCGAGGTCCCGCATCACGGGCACCTCGTCCTGGGTCCCCCGCAGCCGCCGCTCGCGGAGCCTGATGGCCAGTTCGACGGCCTCGAAGGGGCTTCCGTTGGTGACCGTCCAGCACTCGCCGCAGAACTCGTCCTCGGCTTCCTCGCCCACTTCCTCCCTGATGATCCGCGCCACGCCGGCCTCGCCGAGCGGAGACAGGACGTGCGGGCGCTGCTCGTGGCGTTCGACGAGCGTACGGAAAGAGGTCGCGTCGGGCGGGAGTTCATGCGGACGGTAGCCGACGACGACCAGGAGCGGGAGGTCCGCGACCCGGGGCGCGAAGGAGGCGAGCCAGTCGAGGGATTCGGTGTCGGCCCAGTGCAGGTCGTCCAGGAGCAGAACGACGGGCGCGTTCAGCATCGTCAGGCGCGTCATGACCCAGTCGAGGCCGTCGCGCACTCCGGTCGGGTCCGGCATCCGGCCGGTGTCCGTCGCCTCGAGACCGAGCGCGGCACCGACGATGTCGTACCAACTGCCCAGGAAGTCCCGGCGCTCAGTCCCGCTCATCTGGGCCAGGACGGGCTGCATGACCTGGCGGACGACGCGGAACGCCAGCCCCTGCTCGTTCTCGCCGCCCTTGCCCGAGAACACCGTGAACCCCAGTGCGGCGGCGCGGGCGCGCGCCGCCGCGATCAGGGTCGTCTTGCCCAGCCCGGCCTCACCCGTGAAGGCGAGCAGCCCACCGCGCGGGACCCGGGGCACGCCGTCGACGGCGTCCCGGAGCCCCGCCAGTGCGCGGTCGATGGCCCGGAGCTCCTCGTCGCGTTCGAGGAGAGGCCGGTGTTCGGTGATCGGTTGCCGCAGCCCATGGGCCATGTGATCCACCGCTTCCTGTCGTTGCTCCCCGCTGGACGGGGCGAGCGTACGCCCAGAAACAGGTCGTTTGGCCTGGTCGTAACAGGAGGTAGACAGGGCGAGTGAATTTCCCGCAGCAGCGCTTTGGATCCCCGCCTTTCGGGGTAGCGTGGCCCGTTTCCGCCCCTTTCGGGAGTCCTGAGGGGGGAGGCGACCGGTCGCGTCAACGGTCAGAGCTCTGCGGGTGCCGCCATCGTGTCGGCGTACCGCGGCACGGTCCGGGACCAGAAGTAGCATCCGCGGATCCAGCCGGCCATGCCCTCCACATAGCCGACGCCGGAGGGACTCAGCTCCGGCCTGATCTCACCGTAGAGCTCCTCGAACTCGTGGATCGTGCGGTTGATGTGCCGTACGGCCAGGGTGACGGCCACCGGGAGGGAGCACCGGTGCGTCCGCTGGTAGGCGAGGGCCAGGTTGATCATGCCGCCCGCGCGCTGTTCCTTCACCGCGGAGAAGAGGTCGGGTATCCACACCGCCGCGTCGGCCGACAACCGGCTCAGGCGTCGCATGACGGGGTGATGGATCTCCTGCGGCGTCAGTTCGCACGGCTGCGCGGCCTCGCACAGCGGGTAGAACGGCTCGACGCCGGCGATGAGGGAGCGTATGGACCGGCACAGCCCGCTGCCCACCGGGTCGGAATGGGCCTGGGCCACCGCCTCGTACAGGAGGCCGTGCACGTACTCACGGCTGTGCCAGGCCCATCGTGCGGCCTGATCGGGTGTGCACCGCTCGCGGACCTGTCGATACAGGTCGGCCAGGGCCGCCCCGAGCGGGGTGGCGGGCGGCCGGCCGTCCCGCAGGATCGCGACGCTCTCGCTCAGCATGGGCAGCAGCCGGCCCGGCGAGCGCCGGCCGACGTCCTCCGCCCGGTCGTCGAAGACGAATTGGTAGGCGATCTGATTGGCCACGATCTGGAGGAGCCCGGAATCCATGGACGGACTGTTGCAGGCGGCGAGTTCGGCGGGGCGTGTATAGGAGATCATGGCCGCCACGGCCGGGTCGTCGGTCAGCCCCCATGCGCTCAGCCAGGTGTCGACGCCCGCCGACGCTTCGGAAGCGTGAGGACTGCGCTCGAACGGGAACGGCATGTAGAGGTTCGCGTCGATCAGTTCCCGCAGATCGACCGCCTGCATTCCGTCCTGCGCGGCGAGCGCTATTTCCTCATGCGTCGTGGACATCGTTGCCACCTGCCGTTCGGGAGTTGTGGGCGACGGGCACGGCAGCTGTGCCCGCCGGCCTCCTGACGCGCTGTTCGCAGGTCATGACCAGTCCCCGCGGCCCCAGGGACGCCGCCGGACGCAGCCGCTCCTCGTAACCGGGCAGATGACGCAGCCGCCAGTGGCGGGTGATGAACGCGACGGCGACCACGGCCTCCGTCAGGGCGAGTGTCTCCCCGATGCATTTCCGGCGGCCGGCCCCGAACGGGATCATCGCTCCGGGGCGGGCGACGGCCTGCCCGGGCAGCCAGCGGCCGGGAGGAAGCGGTCGGGGTCGGGGAACAGGGCGGGGTCGTGGTGCAGGAGGTACGGGCTGAACACGACCGTGGTGCCCCGTGGGAGCCGGTGCCCGGCGAGCTCCGTCTCCTTCGTGGCGACGCGGGTGAAGAGCCAGCCGGGAGGGCGATGGCGAAGTGTCTCGGTGAGGACGGACCGCGTGTGGACGAGGCGCGCCAGTTCGTCGGGGCCGGGCGGCCGTCCGGAGGCGAGCACGGTGTCCACCTCGGAGTGCAGACGGCGCTCCTCCTCGGGGTGCCGCCCCACCAGTTCCAAGGCCGAGGAGAGGCACAGGGCGGTGCTCTCGGCGCCGGCGAACATCAGCGTGATCACCTGGCCGTGGACTTCCTGATCGGTGATCGGTTTCTCCCCGCCTTCCCCGCGCGCGGCCGCCAGCAGGGTGCCCAGCAGATCGTCCCGGTCGTCCCGGCAGGCGCCTCGCCGGCGCTCGGCGACAGCCGCGTCGACGATCGCGCGCAGGCGGTCGGAAGCGTGCCGGTAGCGCCGGTTCGCCGGAGTGGGAACACGGAACAGAGCGTCGACCGGCATGACCGTCCGGACGAACATGCCGCGGACCACGATGGCAAGGCACTCGCGCATCTCGGTGGCGGTCGCGGCGTCGAGCGAGTCGGAGAAGAGGAGGCGGCTGATCACGCGGGTCGACAGATCCATCATGGTCGCGCTGACGTCGACCGCCTGCCCGCTCCGCCATCCGCGGCACACCGACTCCACTTCCTCGCCCATCAGTTGCACCTGGCCGGCGACGCGGGCCTTGCGGAAGCCGGGCTGGAGCAGCCTGCGCTGGCGCCGGTGATCCTGATGGCGGCAGGTGCCGACGCCGTCCCCCAGCAGTATCCGCAGCCGGTCGTAGAGCGGGCCGCCCTTGTCGAACGTCTCCGGGTCCGCGAGTACCTGGTGGACGAGATCCGGGTGACAGGCCATCCAGGCACGCTGCGGACCCAGGCGTATTTCGACCAGATCCCCGTGCGCGGACAGAGATTCCAGAAAAGCCAGCGGGCGACGGACCAAGTCGATACCGTGGCCCAGGAATGGGAATATGCCTGGAGCAGTGCCCACTGTCCAATTTCGGGCCGGTCCGGGAACGGAGCCGCTCATCGAATACCACCTGCCTCGGTCGGCACACGGGATTGTGGTGCGGTCGCGTCGATTTGACGCATGCCTCAGTCCTGCCCAGTGAAATCTGCCGACGGCTCGCCGAATCCTTTCTCCATAGGGGCGCACGGAAGCACGGAGGGGCGTCGAGTGCCTCACGATTGCTGCGTGCATTCAGTTGGTCAATGAATTTCTGTGCACGGAGGAATCCGTGTTCCGGCTGTGCTCCTGTAGCTCGCCGCTGTCGTTCTGTGTGCCTGGCATGAACATGGAGGGTGGAGCGACGGGAGGTCCCGCTAAACGGCTGCCGCCAGGAGAATCCCGGCCAACAGCGCGGTACGCGGCGGGACATGGTCCAGCAGGACGTGTTCGTGCCGGGCGTGGGCGCCGTCGCCCACCGCTCCCAGGCCGTCGAGGACGGGACGGCCCAGCGCGGAGACGAAGTTGCCGTCGCTCGCACCACCCACGGCGGTCTCCCGCAGCGCCCACCCCAGTTCCGCCGCTGCCGCGCGCGCCTGCTCGAACAGGAGTCGCGAGGCGGGTGCCGGCACCATCGGGGGACGGTTCCATTCGCCGGTGACCGCGACCCGCACCCGGGGATCGGAGGGGACGAGGGAGGTCAGTGCGGCGTCGACGCGGTCCGCTTCGGCGGGGTCGGTGATCCGCACGTCGATGCCGCAGCTCGCCCGGCCCGCGATGACGTTGCGCCCCGTACCACCGCCGATCAGCCCGACGTTGACCGTCGTCCCACGCTCCCGCGAGCTCAGCCCGGCGATCCGGGTGACCAGTTCGGCGAGCGCGTGCACGGCGCTGGCACCCTTGTCGGGGTCGAGACCCGCGTGCGCCTCCACGCCCTCCACCGTCGCCTCGAACAGACCGACCCCTTTGCGGGCCGTCTTGAGCGCGCCCTCCGGCCCGGCCGACGCCTCGCACACCAGCGTGGCCGTCGCGTCCTCGCTCAGCCGCTCGATCACCGGCCGGGAGGCCGGGCTGCCGACCTCCTCGTCGCCGTTGAGCAGCAGCCGTACCGAAGGGCGCGGCAGATCCAGCTCCCGCAGCAGGCGCAGCGCCCACACCGCCTGCACCAGGCCGCACTTCATGTCGAAGACGCCCGGCCCCGTGGCCCGGCCGTCCTCGCTCACCCGGAAGGGCCACTCGGCGAGGGTGCCGGCCGGCCACACCGTGTCGTAGTGGCACAGAACCAGCACCACCGCGGGCGACGTGCCCCGGTGGAGCAGCTCCAGGATGTCGCCGTGGGCGCCGCCGTCATGGCGCCGTGACTCGTCCGGCGGGCCGAGCCGGCGGTGCGTCCAGGCCTCGACGGCGGCGAGCCCGGCGGTCAGCAGCGCCTTGTCGTCGCTGGGTGTCTCCAGCTCGACCAGCGTCCGCAGATCACCGGTGATCTCCGGCAGGGCGGCCCGGGCCAGCGACTCGACACGGGTCAGGGACATGCGCGCTCCTTGTCGTACGTACAGCGATGCGGCACGGCGGTCAGCGGACGGGTACGCCCGGGCCCAGCGGAATCCCCAGCGCCCACCAGGCGTAGAACAGCAGAGTCCAGGCCACCAGCATGACCAGGCACAGCGGCAGGGTCAGCGACAGCAGCGTGCCGATGCCGGCCGAGCGCCGGTAGCGCTGTACGACGCTCAGGGTCATGACGAAGTAGGCGCTCATCGGCGTCGCCGCGTTGGTGCACGAGTCCGCGATGCGGTACACCGCCTGGGTCACCTCGGGCGGGATGTCGAGCAGCATGAACATCGGGACGAACACCGGGGAGACCAGGGCCCATTGGGCGGACCCGCTGGTGACCAACAGGTTGATCACCGTGCAGATGAGCAGGACGCCGAGGAACGCGACCGGTCCCGTGATGCCGGCCGACTTCAGCAGGCCGGCGCCGCGGATCGCCAGGACCTCGCCGACACCGGTCCACTTGAAGTACGCCAGGAACTGGGAGATGGCGAAGAACAGCACCAGGATGGGCGCCATCTCGCGCAGGCCCTGCGCCATCTGGTCGGGGATGTCCCGGCCCCTGCGTACCGTCCCCACCGTCCGCCCGTACACGGCGCCCACGATCAGGAACGCCACCGCCAGGACCACCGCGATGCCGGTGAGCACCGGCGACTGCACGATGCTGCCGCCCTCGCCGCGCAGCGGCGACCCGGCCGGGACCATCACCACCACGACCAGCGCCGCGTACGCCAGCAGCACCAGGCCGGCGTTGCGCAGTCCCCTGCGCTCCTCCGGGCGCAGCGTCAGACCCTCGGAGACCTCGCCCGCGCCCTCGGGGACGTCCTCCGGCTCCGGCTCCTGAGGCATCGCCGCCACCCGTCGGGCGATCACCTTCTCCGTGACGACCGTGATCACCAGGGCCAGGACGACGGACGAGACCAGGGAGAAGAAGTAGTTGGACAGCGGGTTGACCACGTACGACGGGTCGACGGTGTGCGCGGCGGCCGTCGTGAGCCCGGACAGCACCGCGTCCGTCGGCGTGACCAGCGGGCTCGCGTCGTAGCCGGCGGCCACCGAGACGAACGCCACCACGGCGCCCAGCAGCGGGCTGCGCCCCACCGCCCGGAACGCCATCGCGCCCAGCGGCACCAGCACCACATAGGCCGCGTCGGACGCGACATGCGCGACCATCGCCGTGAAGGCCAGCGTGAACGTCAGCCGGCGGGCCGGGACCCGGGCGACGGCCGCCCGCAGCATCGCGGGCAGCAGCCCCGACCGGTCGGCGACGGCCACGCCCAGCATGACCACCAGGATCGTGCCGAGCGGCGGGAACGTGGCGTAGTGGGTCACCGCGTCGGAGATCATCATCCGCAGCCCCTCGCCCGAGACGAGACTGCGCACCCCCACCGTCTTGCCGGTGGCCGGATTGAGCGCGGAGGCGCCGGTCGCCGACAGGAGCCAGCTGACCAGGGCCAGTACGACGCTCAGCACTCCGAACAGCCAGAAGGGGTGGGGGAGTCTGTTGCCGAGGCGTTCTATGCGACCGAGTACGGCGAGCAGCCGGGAGAGCTGCTTCGAGGGGGCGTCAGGCGGTGGGGGTGAAGTGGTGGTGGTCACACCCCTATTGACGACGCCCTGACGAAATCATGCAAGTGAAAAGGTTGTTGCGGTCGTATCGGTCGCGTGAAGCCGCTGGTTGACGGATTCGTTCCATGAAGGGATGGGCGCTGATGGACCCCGTGGAGAACGCCCTGGACGACGACGACCTCGATCTGGTCGCCGCGCTCCAGCGTGCGCCGCGCGCCCCGCTCAGCCTGCTGGCCCAGGCACTGGGTGTGTCGGCCAGCACCGTGGGACGGCGGCTGGCCCGGCTGGAGTCGAACCGGCTGCTGCGGGTGATCGGCCAGGTCGACCTGTCGGTGTCCGGCGAGGGCACGCCCTGGCACATATGGGTGACCGCGGCGCCGGGACGCACCGACGACGTCGCCCGGCGGCTCGTCGCCCTGCCCGAGACGGCCCATGTCGCGGTCACCGCAGGGCAGGCCGACGTCTACTGCGTCGTCCAGCCCACTCGCCGCACCGACGCCCACGACCTGCTCACCCGGCGCGTCGCCGCACTCCCCGGCGTGCACTCCACCCGCACCGCACTCGTCCTGCGCGCCGACACCAAGTCCGACTCCTGGCGGCTGCCCCGGCTGACGGCGGACCAGCACCGGCTGCTCGCCGAGTACGCGGCGCAGGACGGCGACGCCGCACCGGACGGCGCAGACCGGCCCGCCCGCCTCGCCGGCGACGAACTGCGCACACTGCGGCTGCTCGCCGCCGACGGCCGCATGACCGCCGCCCAGGTCTCCCGGGAGCTCGGCATCGGCCGGTCCACCGCCTACCGCGTCACCCAGTCCCTGCTCCAGCGCGAACTGATCCGGCCCCGCGTGGAGATCGAGCCCGGACTGCTCGGCTACGCCCTGGAGGCGGTGGTCGCTCTGACCGTGTCACCGAGCGGAGTGGGTGAGGCCGCCCGGACACTCGCCCGGCACCCCTCCGCCCGCTACGTGTCGACCAACGCGGGCCCCTTCTCCGTCGTCCACCAGGGCGTCTTTCGCGACGAGGCGGGCCTCGCCGCGTTCCTCACGCGCGATGTGGCGGACCTTCCCGGGGTGCTCTCCTTCGACGTCTCCGTGGTGCTCCGGGCGCTGCGGCGGCACTGGCTCGACCGGGAGGACGGCCGCCTGGCGAACGCGCCCGGACCGGCGGACCAAGGGCGGGACCGCATGCCGACGCTCGAACGGGACAGCGACCAGTGGGAGTGCAGCACATGACGACACGTGAGACCGCCATCGGCCTGGCCGAGGCCTACTACGACTCGGGGAGTTCCTCGCCGACCTGCGGCGCCGGGTCGCTTCCCCGACCCAGAGCCCACCGCCCGACGGCACGGGCCCGCTGCGCACCTACCTCACCGACGAACTCGCCCCGGCCGTAAGCCGTTTGGGCGCGACCGTACGGATCGTCGACAATCCGCTGCCGGGCGCGGGGCCGTTTCTGCTCGCCCACCGGCACGAGGCCGACGACCTGCCCACCGTCCTGGTCTACGGCCACGGTGACGTCGTCCCCGGCCAGGACGACCGGTGGCGCACCGGCCTGTCCCCCTGGGAACTCGTCGTCGAGGGCGACCGCCTCTACGGGCGCGGCACCGCCGACAACAAGGGCCAGCACACCGTCAACCTGGCCGCGCTCGAGCAGGTCCTGGCGGCCCGCGGAGGCAGGCTCGGCTTCAATCTGAAGGTACTCGTCGAGACCGGGGAGGAGTCCGGCTCACCGGGCCTGCACGAGACGTGCCGCCGGCTGAAGGACGACCTGGCCGCCGACCTGCTGATCGCCTCCGACGGGCCACGCCTCGCGGCCGGCCGCCCGACCCTGTTCCTCGGTTCGCGGGGTGCCGCCAACTTCCGCCTGCGCGTGGCGCTGCGCGAGGGCGCCCACCACTCGGGCAACTGGGGCGGCGCCCTGCGCAACCCCGCCACGGTCCTCGCCGGAGCCCTGGCGACCCTGGTCGACGCCCGGGGCCGCATTCTCGTGGACGGACTGCGACCGCCCGCGCTGCCAGGGCCCGTCGCCGCCGCCCTGGCCGAACTCACCGTGGGCGGCGGGGACGACGACCCGGACGTGGACACCGACTGGGGCGAGCCGGGCCTCACCCCGGCCGAACGCGTTTTCGGCTGGAACACGCTGGAAGTCCTCACCCTGGCCGCCGGCGACCCCGCCAAGCCCGTCGGGGCCATCCCCGGCACCGCCCATGCCGATGTCCAGCTCCGTTTCGTCGTCGGCACCCCCTGGCACGACCTCGAACGCATCGTCCGCGACCACCTCGACGCCCACGGCCTCACCATGGTCGACGTCGAGGTGCTGCAGGCCGTCCCCGCGACCCGCCTCAGCCCCGACGACCCGTGGGTCGGCTGGGCCGTGGACTCCCTGCGCCGCACCACGGGCAAGGAACCGGCGATCCTGCCCAACCTCGGCGGCACGCTCCCCAACGACGCCTTCGCGGACATCCTCGGCCTGCCCACCGTCTGGATCCCGCACTCCCACCCGTCCTGCTCCCAGCACGCCCCCGACGAACACCTGCTGGGAGCGGTGGCCCGAGAAGGGCTGGGCATCATGGCGGGCCTGTTCTGGGACCTCGGCGAACGATGCCCCGCGCCCTAGACGGCGTCCGGGCCGGACTCGACGAACCGGGCCAGCTTCGCCAGGGCCATGCGCGTGCCCGTCTCGTTGTCCGCGGCGGGCACGACGTCGGGGATGCCCTCGTGGACCATGAGGACGTGCGTGCCGCCGCCCTCCGCGTCGGTGAGCGTCGTCGTCATGGTCATCGAGCCGCCCAGCGCGGGGTCGGCGGACTCGAACGCGAGCACCTCGACCACCTGCTCGTCGGGCACGAGCCGCGCGAAGTGGCCGTGGTAGGTGTCGGTGTGCGCGGCCGACTTCCCGGTGGCGTCCGGCGCGTCGTACGTCAGCGAGACACGGAACCTGCCGCCCTCGCGGGCATCGAACTCGTGCACCTCGCTGCTCATCCCGTCCGGCACCCGCCAGCGCGCGATCGCCTCCGCGCTCACCAGGGCCCGGTAGACGGCCGGACGCGCCGCGTCGACATGGCCCGAGACCCGCGTCGTGTACATGCGACCACCCTACGGCGACGCGCGCACCGAGCCCTTCAGGCCCGGCCGGGCTCGTCCGCCCCGGTCGGCAGCGGTGGCTCCGCCTCGATGTGCCGCAGTTCCTCGTCGGTGAGCAGCCGGGAGCGGATCAGGAAACGGACGCCCTCCGGGGCCTCCAGGGAGAAGCCGCTGCCGCGGCCGGGGACCACGTCCACCGTGAGATGGGTGTGCGACCAGTACGTGTACTGGTCCCCGCTCATCCAGAACGGGGTGTCCCCGGCGACCTGCCCCAGCAGGACGTCCGAGGCGCCGACCCGGAACTCGCCGCGCGGGTAGCACATCGGGGCGCTGCCGTCGCAGCAGCCGCCGGACTGGTGGAACATCACCGGCCCGTGGGTCCCGGCCAGCCGCCGCAGCAGTTCCTCGGCGGCCGGGGTCAGTTCGACACGTTCCGTGCGGGTGGGGTGGTTCGTCATGCGATCCCTCCTGGCCGGTCGGTCCGTCTATCTTGGCAATCGGTACGAGCATGTCGTTCCGAGCATGAGAAGTCGTTCCGAGCATGAGAACAGGAAGGCCCCATGACCGCCACCGATCCGTGGATACGACGCTTCTTCCCGAGCCCCGACGCCCCCGTACAGCTGGTCTGTCTGCCCCACGCGGGCGGTTCGGCGTCCTTCTTCCGGCCGGTGGCCCAGGCGTTGCACCCCCGGGTCGAGGTGCTCTCCGTCCAGTACCCGGGCCGTCAGGACCGGCACCACGAGCCCATGATCGACACCATCGACGGTCTCGCGGACCTTGTCAGCCGGGCCGTGACGCGCACGGTGGACCGCCCCTTCGCCCTGTTCGGGCACAGTATGGGAGCGACCGTGGCCTTCGAGGTCGCCGTACGGCTGGAGCGGGCCGGGCGATTCGCCGAGCGGGTCTTCGTCTCGGGGCGCCGCGCTCCGTCGTGCCACCGCGACGAGCGGGTGCACCGGCGTGACGACGCCGGGATCATCGCCGAACTGCGCGGGCTCAGCGGCACCGACCAGCAGATCTTCGGAGACGAGGAGCTGATGCGCATGATCCTCCCGGCCCTGCGCAACGACTACCGAGCGGTGGAGACCTATGTGTGGGCGTCGGACCACCGGCTCCGCAGCCCCCTCACCGCCCTGACCGGAGACGACGACCCCAAGGCGAGCCACGACGAGGTACGCGCCTGGAGCGCCCACACCGAAGGCGACTTCGAGATGAAGCGCTACCCCGGCGGACACTTCTTCCTCATCGACCACGCGCCGGACGTGATCGGCGTCATCGACGAGCGGCTGGCCCGGCCCGCCACGACCCCACGCTGACGCACCGGCCGTTCAGATACGCCAGTACGGCCGGCACCCTGCGGTGACCGCTGTCGCCGGGCGGCAGGCCGAGCGCCTCACCCGCCATCCACGCCCCGACGACGGAGACCGCGGCGATCGCCGTGAGCAGCAGCACGGTGATGAACAGGTACAGGCCGAAGGCCGGCGGCGCGGCGGTGAACAGCTGGAGCGTGGCCCGCCCGGCCTGCCACGACGCCGCGCTCAGGCGCGCCGGGCCGGTGACCGGAAGGCCGGGCCGGCCACCGTCATCAGGGGCGCCGCATGTGCCGGCGGATCCAGGCCGCCTGCCCGCCGTCGACGAGCAGATCGGTGCCGGTGACGTACCGCGCCTCGGGGCCGGTGAGGAAGGCCACGGCGTCGGCGATCTCGCCCGGCGTGCCCGGCCGGCCCGCGCCGCACGCGTCGAGCATCTTGAGCATGTGTCCGTCGGCGTCCGAGTCGGCCTCCGCCTTCGCCATGGCGGTGGCGATGACACCGGGGCTGAGGGTGTTGACGCGGGCGCCGAGCCGGTTCCAGGCGAGGGCGGCGGCCTGCACGCGGACGTGGTTGGCGCGTTTGGCGAGGATGTACGCGGCGGTCGCGTCGTCGCCGAGGGCCGTCACGGCGTCAAGACCGAGCAGTTCCTCGGCGGGAGCCGTCGCCAGGGCGGCCTCGTCCTCGGCGCCGACCGAGGCCATGTGCCCGGCCAGGCTGGCGACACAGACGAGCGAGGTGCCTCTGACGGCCACTTTCTCGAATGCCTCGATCACGTACACCGTGCCGAGCAGATCCACGTCGAGGATCCTGCGGACCGAGGCCGTCGCGGCGGCGACCCCGGCGGTGTGCACCACCGCGGTGATCCGTCCCTGCACCGCCGCGGTCCGGGCGAGTTCCTCGACCGAGGCACGGTCGGAGACATCGGTCGGTACGCCCTGCACGGCGTACCCTTCGGCGCTCAGCTCGGCCACCACCTGATCGAGCCGCTCGCGCGAGTGGTCGGCGAGGATCAGCGTCCGTCCACTGCCCAGGCGGCGCGCGACCGCCGTTCCCATCCCGCCCGCTCCGGTGACGACGACCACGTCACGGGGGTCGTCCGTACGGTTCTGCATCTGGTCCTCCATCTGCGATCTCCTTGCTGAACGGGCGGGGGCGGCGACAGGGCCGCCCCCGCCCGGGGTCGATGTGCCGAAGGTCAGGCCGCCCCGGTGCCGGCGGCCGGTACGGCGTCGTTCCAGGCCGTCCCGCCCGCGATGGCCTGCCGCCAGCCGCGGACGGCCTTGGGCGGCATGCCGACCGCCAGGGCGCCGGTCAGCCGCTCGCCGGTGCGATAGGCGGCCACGAACCTGCGCTCGGCCAAGTCCCCCTCGACGACCGCGACTTCGTCGTGCCCGCGCAGATGGCCGTACGCCTGGATCTTCGTGTCGTACTGGTCGGACCAGAAGTACGGCACCGGCGCGAACGGCCTGCGCGCATCCGGCTCGGCGAGCAGGTTGCGGGCGGCGGCCATGCCCTGCTCGGCGGCGTTCGTACGGTGCTCGATCCGCATCGACGTCCCGAACAGCGGGTTGTCCCAGCGGGCCACGTCACCGGCCGCGTACACACCCGGCCCGGCCGCGCAGTACGCGTCGCAGAGCACACCGTCGCCGACCGGCAGCCCGCTGCCAGCCAGCCACTCGGTGTTGGGCAGCGAGCCGACGGCGACCAGGACCTCGTCGGCCTCGACCGGTTCGCCGTCCGCGAGCCGCACGCCCCCGTCGGTCACCTCGGCGACGGTGACGCCGGTGCGCAGCTCCACGCCGTGGTCGAGGTGGGCCCGCGAGAGCACCTGCCCGACCTCGGTGCCGACGGCGTGCGCCAGCGGCACGGGAGCCGGTTCCAGCAGGGTCACCCGGGCGCCGAGCCCCCGGGCCACCGCGGCAGCCTCGGCGCCGAGGAACCCGGCGCCCACCACGACCAGCCGGCAATCAGGCTTCAGCCGCTCGCGCAGCGCCAGGGCGTCGTCCAGGGTGCGCAGCACGTGTGCGCCACCGTCACCGGGCAGCCGCCGGGGACGCACCCCGGTGGCCACGATCAGCCCGTCGTAGGGCACTGACTCCCCGTCGGCCAGACACACCGTACGGTCCGTCATGTCCAGCCCGGTCGCCGCCGACCCCAGCCGCAGGTCGAGGCCGAGGGCGTCGAGGTCGGTCCGCCGGCGCAGCGGCAGCCGCTCGGCGCTCCACTCCCCGGAGAGGATCTGCTTGGACAGCGGGGGACGGTCGTACGGGGCGCGCGGCTCGTCACCGACGAGGGTGAGCGTGCCGTCGTAGCCCGCCCGGCGCAGCGTCTCGGCCGCCGCGAGCCCGGCGGCAGAGGCTCCGACGACCACGACGCGCCTCACGACTCCACCAGCCGGATCGCTGCGGCCGGGCAGATCGCCACGGCCTCCTCCACCTCACCGCGCAGCTCCTCGCCGGGCCGCTCCGCCAGCAGGATCGCGACACCGTCGTCCTCCCGCTGGTCGAAGACGTCAGGAGCGGCCATCACGCACTGCCCCGACGCCACGCACTTCGGCACGTCCAGTTCCACACGCATGCTTGTCATCTCTTGTTCCTTCAGGAGGGGAGAGGGAGGGTTCACCAGGCCACGGGCAGGCTGTGCACGCCGTAGGTGGTCCCGGTGTGGTCGAACTCCAGGTCCTCGACGGCCGCGTCCAGCCGCAGGGTCGGGATGCGGCGGTAGAGGGTGCCGTAGACGACCTGGAGCTCCAGGCGGGCCAGGTTCTGGCCCAGGCACTGGTGCGGGCCGTAGCCGAACGCCTGGTGGATACGGGCCGGGCGGGTGATGTCCAGCCGCTCGGCCTCGGGGAAGACCTCCGGGTCCCAGTTGGCGGCGTGCAGGTCGAAGATGATGCCGTCGCCCTTGCGGATGACGACGTCACCGATCTCGATGTCGTCCTTGGCGACCCTGCGTACGCCGGTCTGGACGATGGACAGATAGCGCAGCACCTCGTCCACCGCGTTCGCGACCAGCTTCGGGTCGTCGGTCTCGCGCAGCAGGGCGAGCTGGCCGGGGTGCTGGAACAGGGCGAGGGTGCCGAGGCTGATCATCGTCGCGGTGGTCTCATGACCGGCGATCAGCATCGCGACGCCCATGTGGACGGCCTCGGTGTGCGTCATCTCGCCGGCCTGGACGCGGCCGGCCATCTCCGACAGCACGTCGTCGTCCGGGTCGGCCGTCTTCAGCTTGATGAGGTTGTCCAGGTAGGCGGCCAGAGCGCCGCTGGCCTTCGTGGCTTCCTCCGGTGCCGCCGAACTGTCCAGAACCAGGCTGCTGCTGCGCTGGAAGAAGTCGTGGTCCGCGTACGGCACTCCGAGCAGCTCGGCGATGACCAGCGACGGCACCGGCAGCGCGAGCGCCCCCAGCAGGTCGGTCGGGTTGGGGCCCGCGAGCATCCGGTCGACGAGTTCGTCGACGATCTTCTGCACCGGCTCCCGCATCTTCTCGATGCGCTTGACCACGAACGGTCCGTTGACGGTCCGCCGCAACCGCGTGTGCTCCGGAGCGTCCGTGTTCGTGATGAGCCGCGGAGTGACCGGCGCGATCTCCGCCCGGTGCGCGTTGACGTACGGGAAACCGGGATCGAGGTCGTCGTCGCTGACACGGGAGTCGGGCAGCAGGGCCCGCTGGTAGGCGTGGCGGGTGACCAGCCAGGGCGTGGTGCCGTTCCAGATCCGCACCTTGGTGATCGGCTTCCGGTCCCGCAGTTCCTGGGCGACCGGGGCCGGAGCCAGTGGGCACTCCGCCGCCCGCGGCAGCGGGTACTCGGGCAGCGGGCCGGTGGCGCCGGTGACGGGGCAGGACGGGGCATCGGACATGACGTCTCCTCAGTGAAGTGAATTGAAGTGAAGTGGGGTTAGGAAGGGGCAGAGTTCGGACACCGGTGCGGACGCGGAGCCTCAGGCGTGGGCCGCACCGCGGTGGTTGGCGAGGATCCCGCCGGCCGCGCCGAGGGAGACCAGCCCCATGGCGGCAGCGGCTGCGATGGCCTTCACACCGTCCAGGGCGAGATACATCGCCACAGCAGCACCCCCGTTGAACAGGAACAGGAACCACAGCGTGCCCGGCCTGGACAGGAAGCCCTTGATCTTCGGCTTCTTCGCGAGGCGCGTACCGGTGACGAGCGCGACGGCGGACCCGGCGATGGTCGCCACGTCCTTCCCGGTGCCGTCGAGGGCTGCACCGGCGCCCAGGGCGGCGCCGAGACCGACGGTGAAGAAGCTCCAGAGCAGCAGGTTGGCGACGAACGATTTGACGGTGGCGAGGAGCGCGGACATGGAGGTACCTCTCGGGGTGGAATGCGGGGGAGGGAAGGGTGGGTTCGGAGTTGCCGACCTGCTCACCACGATCCCGTCCGCCGTGTGCCGCGACGAGGGAGCGCGCTCCCGGACCGGGGGTGCAGCGGGCTGCACCACGGCCGTCCAGGGGCCGGCGTCTCAGCGGACCCGCACTAGGAGCGCGCTCCGGAGATCTCCGCCGGTTCGGCGGGGGCTTCGGCCGGCCCGGCCGGTTCGCCGGCTGCCTGCCGTCGTGGCAGGAACGAGGCGAAGAAGAGGGCCAGCAGGGCGGCGCCGGCACCGATGGCCATGACCGTCTTGAAGCCGTTCTCCGAGGGCAGGGCGTGCCCCCGAAGTCGGTGGTCAGCTGCGCCAGGATGACGCCCGCGAGGGCACTGGCGAACGACGTTCCCATGGAGCGCATCAGGGTGTTGAGGCTGTTGGCCGCCGCCGTCTCGGAGGCCGGCACCGCGCCCATGATCAGGGCGGGCATGGCCCCGTAGGCGAAGCCGACACCGCCGCCGATGACACAGGCGACCAGCATGATGTGCCAGACCTCGGACATCAGCACGAGGCTCAGTCCGTACCCGGCGGCCACGACGACCGCGCCGATCATCAGAGTGACCTTGGGGCCCTTGGCCTTGGTGAGGGCGGCGGACACCACGGACATGGCCATCATCACCAGTCCCTGCGGGGCCAGGATCAGGCCGACGGCCAGCATGGACCTGCCCAGCCCGTAGCCGGTCTGCTCGGGCAGCTGGAGGACCTGCGGCAGGACGAGCGACATGGCGAACATCGAGAAGCCGAGCGCGACCGAGGCGAGGTTGGTGAACAGCACCTGGCGGCGGGCGGTGGTGCGCAGGTCCACCAGCGGCTGCGCGGTGCGCAGTTCGTACCGTCCCCACAGCAGGAAGACCACGACCGCGGCACCGAACAGCCCCAGCGTCGTGCCGCTGGTCCAGCCCCAGTCGCCGCCCTTGGATACGGCGAGCAGCAGGGACACCAGTGCGGCGGACAGGCCGAGGGAGCCGAGCAGGTCGAAACTGCCGCCGGTGCGGACCTTCGACTCGGGCACGATCAGCACCAGGAGCGCCAGGGCGACGACCGCGAGGGCGGCGGAGATCCAGAACAGCATGTGCCAGTCGTAGCGGTCGGCGATGAAGGCGGCCGCGGGCAGGCCGAGGGCGCCGCCGACCCCCAGGGAGGCGCTCATCAGGGCGGTGGAGCCGGCGAGCCGCTCGGCGGGCAGGACGTCCCGCATGATGCTGATGCCGAGCGGGACGACGGCCGCGGCCAGGCCCTGGAGCGTTCGGCCGACGATCATCGGGACGAGCGAGTCGCTCAGGGCGCAGACGACCGAGCCGGACACCAGCAGCACGACACTGACGAGCAGCATGCGGCGCTTGCCGAACATGTCCCCGAGGCGGCCGACGACCGGAGTGGCGACGGCGGCGGCCAGCAGGGTGGCGGTGATCGCCCAGGCCGCGTTCGCGGGGGAGGCGTCCAGGTACCTCGGCAGCTCGGGAACGATCGGGATCACCAGGGTCTGCATCAGCGAGACCACGATCCCGGCGAAGGCCAGTACCGCGACCACGGCGTTCGGTCTGGGTGGGGCGGGTGATCCGGCCTTCGCGTGGCCGGCGACGGGGTGGGACATGGAAGCCTCCGTGAGCGACGGGACAGCGCGGTTGCTTGACTTAGGCAAGCAGATTCTTCTTGCCTAAGTCAAGCAACTTTTTTAATCTGTTCCCATGCCCACACCCCATCCCGTGGCGGAGCCCGCCTCGACGGCCCTGGCCGAGATCGAGCAGGCCCTTACACGCATCACGTACCTGGCCGGCCGGTCCCGGCAGCACGAGCGTCTGATGGCCGAGTCGGGACTCTCGCTGGACCGGGCCGCCGTGGCGATCCTGCGGTACGTCGCCGAGAGCGAGCCGCTGCGGCCCGGGGTGCTGGCGGCCCGGCTGTCGGTGGAGGCGTCCCACGTCACCCGGCAGCTTCGGCAACTGGAGCGGGCCGGCTACGTGACCCGCGTCCCGGACCCGGACGACCGCCGCGCCCAGCGCGTCCGGCTGACCGAGGCCGGTCTGGCCGCGGCCGATCGCATGCGGCGGGTGCGCCGCCAGGGCATGGAGCTGGCCCTGGCGGCATGGTCACCCGAGGAACTGCGGCAGCTCGCGGTGCTCTTCCACCGGCTCGTGGACGACTTCGTGACGCACACCGAGAGTGACCTGCCGGGCCGTCCCGCGTAGCCGGCGCGTTTCTACAGCAGGTCGCGCGGCACCTTCTCGTTCCAGGTGCGGGAGAAGACGCGGCGGTCGGCCTCGTACGCGTGAAGGGTCGCGTCCACGAAGAAGTCCGTCTCGTCGCACCGGAGCTGGGTGTGCGTCACTACCGGTACGTCCCAGTCGTCCCGCTGGAACCGCATGGTCCACGTGGACTCGCCGGAGGCCGAGGTGAAGTCGTCGGCGATCGCCGTGTAGCGCTCGTGGGCGCGGAGGCCGGCCTCGACGCCGATGTCGTCGAAGCGGACCGTGCCCCGGTCGTTCATGACCCAGTAGCCGACGATCGCGTCGATGCTCCCGTCGAAGGCGTCCAGCACGCCCTGGGCCTTGTCCGGCAACGTGGGCAGGTGTACCTCCCCGACCTGGAGTTCTTCGACGGTCAGCAACTGGTGAAAACGCAACCGCTGAGCTCCCGGAACCTGCCGGAGGGTCGGCAGATTGGCCTCGTCGAGCCCGATCACGAACACGTTCTTCACCGTCTCATCAGACACGGCTCTGCCTCCGTCGGCGTCCGGCTCGAAGCCGGGCTTGCAAGATCGTCGGAGTACCCGTCGTGACTGCCCGCATGCCGATCCCGGTACATTGCCCCTTCCGGGCAATGCGGAACAGGCCTGCCGCCGTGCTGGGAACGCGGTGCCGGAAAGAACGGCGCGGCCCTCAGGTGAGCATCGCCGTGGACGGCAGCGGTGAAGGGGAAGCTCTTGCGGCCCGAGCAGGAAATCCGCACCCCAGGTCGTGTCCGAACCGGGCAGTACCACGATGATCGACTACGCGGCGTCCAAGGCCGCGCTGATCACCCTGACCAAGTCCGTCGCCGTGCAGCTGGCCAAGCGGGGGGTGCGTGCCAACGTGGTCGCGCCGGGCCCGACCTGGACGCCGCTCAACGGGGCGGACCCGGACATGCCGCCGGACGGGCTCGCCCACATCGGCAGCGAGGCCCCGCTGGAACGCGCGGCCCAGCCGGAGGAGATCGCGCCGACGTGCGTCTACCTCGCCTCCGACGCCGACTCCGGTTGCACCGTCGGTGAGGTCATCGCCGTGACGGGCGGCATCGTCGACACCCGGTAGCCCCGGCTCATGTCCCGCCGGACAGCGGCTGTTCCGTCCAGATCGTCTTGCCCGTGGGGGTCTGGCGGGTGCCCCAGCGGTCGGAGAGCTGGGCGACGAGGAGCAGTCCGCGTCCGCCCTCGTCGAAGACGCGGGCCCGGCGCAGGTGGGGTGCGGTGTTGCTGCCGTCGGACACCTCGCAGATGAGGGTCGAGTCGCGGATCAGGCGCAGCTCGATGGGGGCGCCGCCGTAGCGCAGGGCGTTGGTGACCAGTTCGCTGACGATCAGCTCCGTGGTGAACGCCGCCTCCGTCAGTCCCCAGGCGGCCAGTTGCCCGCCCGCCAGCTTGCGCGCCCGGGCCACGGCAGCGGGGTCCGGTGGCAGCTGCCAGGTGTGCACCTGCCCGGCGTCCAGCGCGGCGGTCCGGGCCAGCATCAGCACGATGTCGTCGGCGGAACGGCCCGCCAGCACGGTGCGCAGCACCTGGTCACAGGTCTCCTCGAGCGCTTCGACGGGGTTGCTGAGTGCCTGGCGCAGCAGGCCGAGCCCGACCTCGATGTCGTGGTCGGCGGCCTCGATCAGCCCGTCGGTGTAGAGGGCGAGAAGGCTGTTCTCCTCCAGCCGCACCTCGCTCGCCTCGAACGGCAGGCCGCCCAGGCCCAGCGGCGGTCCGGCCGGCAGATCGAGGAACCGTACGCCGCCGTCGGGTGTGACCAGCGCCGGCTGCGGGTGCCCGGCGCGGGCCATGGTGCAGCGGCGGGACACCGGGTCGTACACGGCGTACAGACAGGTCGCTCCGACCTGACCCGACGCCTCCGCCGAGCGCCCGCGCACATCCGGGCCCTCTTCCCGGTCGAGCCTCAGGACGAGATCGTCCAGCTGGGTGAGCAGCTCGTCGGGGGCGAGATCGACATCCGCGAGCGTCCGTACGGCGGTCCGCAGCCTGCCCATCGTGGCCGAGGCGTGGATGCCGTGGCCCACCACGTCGCCCACGACCAGGGCGACCCGGGCGCCGGACAGCGGGATCACGTCGAACCAGTCGCCGCCGACCTCCGCCCCGGAACCGGTCGGCAGATAGCGGTAGGCGACCTCCATCGCCGCCAGTTCCGGAGGCCGGTCGGGCAGCAGACTGCGCTGGAGCGCCAGAGCCGTACGGCGTTCCCGGGTGTAGCGGCGGGCGTTGTCCACGCTCACCGCCGCCCTGGCCACGATCTCCTCCGCGAGCAGCAGGTCGTCCTCGCTGAACGGGTCCGGGGTCCGGTGCCGCAGGAAGTGCACCAGCCCCAGGGTCACCCCCCGGGCGCGCAGCGGCACCATCATCACCGAGTGGATCATGTGCGTGGTCACGGACTCGGCGCGGGCGGGCGAGGACCTGATCCACTCCCGCATCCCCGGCTCCCCGGGCCGGTGCCGCGTGCCCCGGCCGGCGACGAGCGTCCGCACCGGCAGCGTGCCCACCGGGTAGAGGGTCGTGTCCCCGGAGGGGATCACCGACTCGGGGCAGCCCTCCAGCACCGACCGCTGTGCGGTGCGCCGTACGGTGACCGGCGCGTCCGGCGGCAGCGGTTCCGGCTCGTCCCCCAGGGCGACGGATTCCAGCAGGTCTACGGTGACGAAGTCCGCGAACCCGCTCACCGCCACCTCGGCCAGCTCGTCCGCCGTCCGGGCCACGTCCAGCGTGCTCCCGATGCGGAGACTGGCGTCGTTGAGCACCGCCAGCCGGCGGCGCGCCCAGGACTGCTCCGTGGTGTCGAACACGGTCGCCGACAGCCCCTGGACCGTGCCGGTCTCGTCCTTCAACGGCGACATGAACATGGACCAGGCGTGCGGCCGGGTCTCGCCCGGGGCCAGGCCGTGCTCCTCGTGGAAAATCATCTCGCCGGTGCGCAGCACCTCCCGCTGGAGGCGGTCGTACTCGTCGAAGGGCCAGGTGGGGTGGATCTCCCACAGGGTCAGGCCCCTCATCTCGTCCTCGGTCCGGCCCATCACCTGCGTCATGACCTCGTTGGCGGCCACGAGCCGGGCCTCACGGTCGTAGACCGCCACCGGTACCGGGAGCTGGGAGAGCGTGAGGTCCCACAAGGCCAGGGCTCCGGGCTCGGCCCGCCGCGCCGTGTGCGCCGGTGCGATGCCGGTCACCAGCCAGAGCCGCTCGCGGCCGGTGTCCGTCAGCGGTGTTCCCTGCAGCCGCACCACGACTCGGTGGCCCTCCCGGTGCCGAAGCGCCACCTCGCCGGCCCAGCGCTGCCGGTCGGCCACATGCCGCCGGGTGGATTCCGGGAGGTCGGCGGTGAGCAGCTCGGTGACGGACCTGCCCACGATCTCGGCGGCGTCGTATCCGAGCAGGCGGCGAGCGCCGTCACTCCAGGCCATGATCGCCCCGCGGGCGTCGACGACGACCGCGAGATCCTCCGGTACGCGTCCCTCCACGGTGCCTCCGCAGGTGACCCCGACCTGTTTTATGCCCTTTCTATTCGCATCTGACCATATTCGGAGGCGGGTACCCCGACAGGGCGCCCGCTATCGCGACTCCCGGTGGGGTGGATCAGGCGGCCCGGCTGCGGCGGGTCAGAATCGAACGCTGTGTCCACTACATGATCGCCCAGCTCCCCGAGGGCGACATCGCCCCGCACCTGTGGGCCACGTCGGCGGGACGGCCCCGCCCGGGCTGAGACCCAGGGACCCCGGGCCTCTCGTCGCGCTGTCAGATGGCCGCTCGAACCGCCCGCTCGAACCCCTCGACGTGACCGCGGGCGAGCTGTGCCGCCTTCTGCTCTCCTTCGGTGGCGGGCACCGGGTGCGGGGGTGGATTTCGTCAGCCGGCCAGGCGTTCCACGATCAGGAAACCCCCGATGGCGATCATCATCGCACCGGAGACGCGCGTGACCGCCAGGGCCGCGGAGGGCCTGGTCCTGAGGACGGTGCGGGCGAGGACGCCGACGGCGAGATAGACGACGGCGCAGGCGGTCATGTGCAACGTGCCGAGCAGGCCGGTCTGCCCGGCGACCGGCCAGCCGCCCGCCGGGTCGATGAACTGCGGGAACAGCGAGAAGTACAGCAGCAGGGCCTTGGGGTTGAGGCCGGAGATCCCGGCGCCCCTGAGCATGGTTCGCAGCCGGGAGGATCCGGAGGTGGCCACCACCTCCGCCTCGGATGCCTCGAGGACGGCCGGCTGCCGCAGCACGCCCCAGCCGAGCCACACCAGATAGCCGGCCCCCGCCATGGTCAGCGCGGTCAGCAGCGTCCCCGAGCTCGCCACGATCACCACCAGCCCCGCGACCGCGAGCAGTGTGTATCCGGCGTATCCGGCCACCAGCCCGGCGACCGCCGGCACGACCGACCGCTCCCGAAGACCCGCCGAGATCGCGTAGGCCCAGTCCGCGCCAGGGGTGAATATCAGCAGCAGATCCACGGCCAGAAATGCCGCCAGCGTCGTCGTTTCCATGGATCGGCCCCTCTCGCGTGCAGTGTTGCGAGAGGAAGGCTAGGCCGGATCTGCCCGAAAGTGTTCCCTTCTTTTCTCCTTGATCGCGGGATCTGGGGCAGAATCTTCTCCATGGATGCCCTGGATCGGAAAATTCTTACCGAGCTGCAGTTGGACGGCCGTCTCACGGTCACCGAGCTGGCCGCGCGCGTGAAGCTGAGCGTCTCCCCCTGCCACCGCCGCCTGCGCGATCTCGAACGCGAGGGCGCGATCCGGGGCTACCGCGCGGTCGTCGACCCGTCCGCCGTGGGCCTCGATTTCGAGGCCCTCGTCTTCGTCACCATGCGCCGGGAGGACGCCGACACCGTCACCGCCTTCGAGGAGGCGGTGGCCGCCGTCCCGCACGTGCTCCAGGCCCAGCGCCTGTTCGGCGACCCCGACTACCTCCTGCGCGTCGCCACCACCGACCTCGCCGCCTTCCAGCAGCTCTACGACCAGCAGCTCGCCCGCCTCCCCGGCATCCAGCGGCTGACGTCCACCCTCGTCATGAAGCACGTGGTCGACGACCGGCCCTTGCCGGAGTGAGCGGAGCCCCGGTCACCCGGCTCCCAGGCCACCCGCGAACGGCATGGTCCGCCACTGCTCGACCGCCGGCTTCAGCGCCTCCACGAGCAGGGGCAGTTGCGGGGCGAGGGCGAGGCATGCCACCGCGCGGGACATGCCCACGGCGTTGACGAAGCGCAGCACGCCCTCGTCGAGCTGCCGCAGACCCCGGCGTTCGGCGGCCGTGTTGTACGCGGCCTCGCACTCGGGGCCGAGTGCCGCCAGGTCCCACTCGACCGGGCCGAGCGTGGTCAGCTCGAAGTCGGAGTACAGCTCGCCGTCCGCGGTGGAGACGATGTTGGCGGCGGGGGAGTCCCCGTGGACCGGCTGGAAGTCGATGCCGGGGAACGCCGCCTCGAATGCCGCGCGGGAGCTGACGACAGGCTCAAGGATCTCCCACTCGCGCCGCGCGCGGTCGAGGTCGGCCGGCTCCAGGAGGTCGGGCCGGCCTTCGAGCACGGCAAGCCCCTCGGAGACGAACCGCGGTTCGGCCGCGGACAGGAACGGCAGCTCACCGGGGTACTCGCGCAGCGCGGCGTGCAGATCGGCGACCAGCGCGGAGTTGTGCGCGTAATCCGGCTCGGCGCTCTGGTCCAGCTCGACGAACTGCCAGAACGTCATGGAGAAACCGTCCCGCTGTACGGGCTCCCGCGGCACGAGCGGGCTCGGCGGAATCACCGGGTGCCCCTGTTCCGCGAGCCACGCCACGACATCGAGCTCCATCCGCTGCCGCGCCGACTGGAAGCCGGGGTCGGAGTACGACGGCAGGACGGTCGGCACCCGCACCACCACCGGCGACGGAGCGAGATGCACCACGACGGAGAACACGTCGTAGATCACCGTCGCGTCGGTCACCGTGAGCCCCAGATCACGACCCGCGGCGACGGCGGCAGCGAACGCACGAAACTTTCGGGCCTCGATCTGATCAGGCATCAAGAATCCATCCATGCGGCCGATCGTGTCACGCCAGGGACGCGCCGTGCGATGAATTAACGATCAGTCAGGAGGGAGCAGGTCCCGCGTCCGCACCGGGAGTCCCGTCTCGAAGGAGCGGTTCGCGGCCAGACCGGTGACCAGGGAACGGGCCCCGTCGGCCGCGTCCGCCGCGCGGTGCAGGGGGTCCGGGGCCCGCGTGCCGAACAGATCCTCCAGCATGCGCACGTCGCCGCCGCCGTGCCCGCCCTCGCCGCTCGCCACCTTGATCTCGCGCGGCTCCTCCCAGAAGGGGCGCAGCAACAGCTCGGTACGTCCGGCGGTGTCCTCGGCCTCGGCACCGTGCAGAACGGGGTCGGAGCCGTTCACACCCACCCGGGGGCGGGTCCACGTCGACTCCTCCACCAGCAGCTCCAGGCGCCC
The DNA here is from genome assembly GCF_050937045.1 of Streptomyces sp. CA-179760. Taxonomy (NCBI): domain Bacteria; kingdom Bacillati; phylum Actinomycetota; class Actinomycetes; order Kitasatosporales; family Streptomycetaceae; genus Streptomyces; species Streptomyces sp. CA-179760. The sequence goes on along the minus strand of NZ_JBNJLZ010000001.1, from coordinate 1,387,261 downwards.
CCGGCTGCCGTTGAAGGCGACCCGGTAGCCCTCCCACGGGGAGTACGCGGTCAGGTGGTACGTCAGGGTCGCGCCGGTGGCGTACCGGACCAGCACCGCCATGTCGTCCTCGATCGTCACCCCGGGCCCGAACACGTTCTGGTCGCGGTGGTAGCCGTCCTCCGCCTCCGCGTCCAGGTACAGCGCGCTGAGCACGGACGAGTCGGAGAGGTGCACGGCGAACGGGTCGGCTTCGGCGGCCGGGGACCCATGAGCGCGGACGTACTCCTGGGCGAGGTTCCGGCGCCGGCCGGCCTCGTCGCCGTAGAAGAACAGGCCGCCCTGTGCGAAGACCGTCTCGGGACGGGTGCCCAGCCACCAGTTGACCAGGTCGAAGTGGTGCGTGGACTTGTGCACCATCAGGCCGCCGGAGTTGGCCTTGTCGCGGTGCCAGCGGCGGAAGTAGTCGGCGCCGTGCCGCAGGTCGAGCAGCCACTCGAAGTGCACCGAGCCGACCTCGCCGATCTCCCCGGAGGAGATCAGTTCCCGTACGGCCGAATGCGCCGGGTTGTAGCGGTAGTTGAAGGCGACCCGGACCTCGCGCCCGGTGCGCCGCCGCGCTTCCAGGATGCGGCGGGCCTTCTCGGCCTCCGTGGTCATGGGCTTCTCGGTGACCACGTCGCAGCCCGCTTCCAGGGCCCGCACGATGTAGTGGTCGTGGGTGTGGTCCACCGTGCAGACCACGACCAGGTCGATGCGCTCGCGGCGCAGCATCTCCTCGAAGTCGTCGGCCGGGTACGCCGGTACGGGAGGCAGCCCCGGGCGGGCGTCCGCGATCCAGGCGTTGTGGACCGCCATGCGGTGGGAGTTGACATCGCAGAAGCCGGCCAGTTCGAACCGGTCCGCGTAGGGACCGGCCAGCGCCTGGGCGAACAGCCGGGCGCGGGCACCCAGGCCGACCACGGCTGCTCGGCGGCGTGCGGTGTCGGACGACATGCAGGTCTCCTTCGGTTGAGGGGGAGGGGAACGTACGGGGTGGCTCAGGGCGTCACGGGCCGCCAGGCGTCCGCCGCAGTCGCGGCGAGGGCCAGCGGGCCGAGAACGACGAACAGCACCACCGGCGTCAGGGCCAGCAGCACGACCGCGGCGCCGACGGCCCCGGCGAGCAGTACGGGCGCGAGCGGGTACCGCGGCACAGACCGGAACACGACGGTGAGCGTCGCACGCCAGGGCGTTCCCTCACGCCAGGCGGCGGCGCAGCGCAGACCGAGCGCCGCGAGGACCGCTGCGGCGGCGGCGAAGGCGGCACCGGGGCCGGGGCCCCGGGCGTCCAGGGCCAGCGCGTCCAGCCACAGCAGCGCCAGTGCGGCGGTGGGCACGGCCCACACGGCGGGACCCGATCTCAGCACAGCACGCAACCGCCTCAGGAAGTTCCTGGCCGTCACCCCCGCGCCGTCACCGGCCTGTTCGCGCAGCACCGCGCATCCCGCGACCAGCGCCGGGAACGCGGTGACCACCGGCAGCGAGGCGAGCAACAGCAGGACGCCGAGCAGCAGACAGTCGGCGAAGCGGGCGAACCACGTACGGGTCATGGCGGGTTGTCCTCTCAGCCCTTCAGGCCGGTCGTCTGCACGCCCTCCACCAGCATCCGCTGGAAGGCGAGGAAGAACAACAGCACGGGAACCAGGGTGAGGACGGACATCGCGAACATGGGGCCGAACATGGCGCTGCCGTCCATGTCGACGAACATCCTCAGCCCGAGCTGGAGCGTGTAGGTCTCCGGCTCGACCAGGTAGATCACCTGGGAGAAGAAGTCGTTCCAGCTCCAGCTGGAGGGCGTCACGGTGGGGGAGTGGATCCGGACGCAGCGCCTCGAACGGTGCCGCAAGGATCTGCTGCTGTCCCCGGCCCCGGCCCACGGGGTCGCGACCGTCGCCCGGCGCTGGGGCTTCGTGAGCCCCAGCCATTTCAGCCGTGCCTTCCGGGCGGCCTATGGTGTCACGCCCCGTGAGTGGCGGGAGAACGGTCTGTCCGGCCGATTCGATGCCTGAGTCCGGGAACGTCCCGGCGATTCGCCGCGTTGCATCGATGTTCACGCCGCCGACCCAGGGAGCATCGTGCCCGAGACCACGCCCGGAACCACCGCCGTTCTGCCCGTACTCCCGGCCCTGACCGCGCAGGCAGAGCGACTGATCGAGACGGGGGTGCACGAGATCGCGGGCCTGCCGGCCGCCGAGATCCGTACGTACGCGGCCGACGCCGAGGCCTCGGTGGGCAGCGAGGGCGCCCTGCTCGCCGTTCACCCGGACCGGGCGCCCGCCTCCGCCCTCGCACCGCTGCTCCGCCGCGAGGGCAAGCCCGGCTTCGTCGTCGTCGACATGTCCGACGTCGACGAGTTCACCCCCACCGGCGTCGAGCTGCCCGACTCACCGCTCTACGTCCTCACCGGCCTCGACCGCGGTGACCACATGAGTAACTGGAGTCCGGACGAGGCACTGCCCGCCCTCACGAAGGAGGACCGCACCCCGCTGCTGCTCACCGAGGGCATCCACTGGGTGCTCCAGCAACAGGACGTCCTGGACCGCAACCTGTGCTTCATGACCATCGGCTCCCGGCTGCGCAAGCCGAACGGCACGTTCGACGCCCGCACCCCGGCGATCTGGATCAGCAACGGCACCGGCCGCGACGGCCGTGAGCGCCGCGAGGCCCCGAAGGTCGGCTGGTGCTGGTGGAACAACCGCCACACCTGGCTGGGCTTCGCCTCCACCACGGGCCGCAAGCACTACTAGCCTCCGGGCACCGGCCCGCCCTTCACTGCACGAGCGGGCCGGCCGGTGCCGGCCGGCCCGCGGCCAGGGCGGCCAGTCCCGCGTGCGCCTCGTCCCGTACGTCCGCGGGGACGCGGTCGCCGAGGGCGAGCACGGCACGGTACTCGGCGGCGGCCTCGGCCTTCTCAGCCCGTGGCGCGACGGATGTCGAGGGAGGGCGTCAGCGCACCCAGCCGGTGTAGCGGTTGCCGCCGCCGCGGGTCGACTCGGTGGAGCGGGCCCGGGTGCCGTCGCTCTCCACGGCCGCGTTCACCGCGCGCACCAGCCAGGCATTGACCGACAGGCCCTCGCGTGCGGCGGCCTCCTCGGCGCGCCCCTTGAGGTGGGCGGGCAGGCGCAGATTGATCCGCGCGGTCGTGCTGTCGTCGTCGGCGGGCGCAGGGGCCGGTGCCGGTGCCCTCGGCGGCTGCGGGCGCGGGTCCGGCTCCTCGAAAGAGCCGCCGGCCGGCGGCGGTGTCACGACGAAGGCGGGGTCGAGCCCGCGCAGCCGTACGTCGACCGAGCCGGGGGCGAGTTCGCGCGTGACCTCGTCCATGGCGGCGGACAGCACGTTCAGCAGTGTCAGGCGGGCCGCCGACTCCAGCGGAGCGGTCAGCCGCTCGGCCAGCTCGCGGGCGTCCTCCCCACCGGCTTCGGCAGCCACCGCGAGTTCCCGGCGGAGTGTGTCGACATAGGGCGTGAGGTCCATGGCGGCATGATGGCATCAAGGTGGCGCCATGAGAAAACCCCAGGTCGAAGGACCTGGGGGTTCACTGTTGCCGCATGTGTCACACGAAGGCGCTCTGGCCTGTGATCGACTTGCCGACGATCAGGGTGTTCATCTCGCGGGTGCCCTCGAAGGAGTAGATGGCCTCGGCGTCGGCGAAGAACCGGGCGATGTCGTGCTCCAGCAGGATTCCGTTGCCGCCGAAGATCTCCCTGCCCCAGGCGACGACCTCCCGCATCCGGGAGGTGACGAACGCCTTGGCCAGCGCGGAGTGTTCGTCACGGAAGATGCCCGCGTCCTGCAGCCGGGCGAGCTGAACCAGCATGCCCCAGGACGCCGTGATGTTGCCCAGGCTCTTGACCAGCAGGTCCTGCACCAGCTGGAAGCCGCCGATCGGGCGGCCGAACTGGCGGCGCTCCCGGGCGTAGTCCAGGGCGAGTTCGTAGGCGCCGACCATCACGCCCAACGCCTGCCAGGCCACTCCGCTGCGGGTGGCGCGCAGAATCTCGGCGACGTCCCGGAAGGAGTTGATGTTCCGCAGGCGGTTCGCCTCCGGCACCCGGACCTCGGTCAGCGTGATCTCGGCGTTCTCCACGATCCGGAAGGCGATCTTGCCCTCGATCTTCACCGGCTCGAAGCCGGGCGTGCCCTTCTCGACGACGAAGCCCTTGACGTGGTTGTCGTCGACATCGCGGGCCCAGACCACGACGTAGTCGGCGAAGGTCGCGTTGCCGATCCACTTCTTGGCGCCGTTCAGGACCCAGCTCTCGCCCTCGCGCCGGGCGGTCGTACGCATGCCGCCCGCCACGTCGGAGCCGCCGAGCGGTTCCGTCATGGCGAACGCGCCGATCTTGTCCATCGCGGCCATCTCAGGGAGCCAGCGGTCCCGCTGCTCCTGGTCGCCGCCCGAGTGAATGGAGTACATCGCCAGGCCGTTGTGGACGCCGAAGAAGGTGGACACGGAGGCGTCGGTGCGGGTCATCTCCAGGGCGAGCATGCCGCTCAGGAGGTTGCTCACGGCCGGGCGGTGTTCGCCGTAGCCCTCGTAGGGCAGCCCGGCGAGGCCGCTGTCGCGGAACAGCGAGATGAGCTCCGTGGGGAAGCGGTCCCTGGCCCAGTTCTCGTTCACCAGCGGCTTGACCTCGTCCCGCATGAGGGCGCGGGCCTTGAGGAGGATCTTGCGCTCCTCGTCCGGCAGCAGGGCCTCGTAGCCGTAGAAGTCGGCGGTCAGCTGGTCGTCGAGCGGTTCCATGAAGGTGGTCATCTCAGTTCTCCTCCTTGTCGGCGCCGTCCAGGGCGGACAGCACGGCGAGTTGCCTGCGGTCGCGCGTCTCGGTGAGTTCCGGGTACGTGGAGGAGCCGTAGGCCTTTTCCACGGCTTCGATGAGCCGTTCCTGTTCTTCCTCGTTCTGCGACGGCGTGCCGAGGCCCGCCCACATCTGCTTCATCGAGGCCCCGATGTGCTCGGCCATGTGCCGGTAGCCGCCGGGGCCGCCGCCCAGGTGCGAGCCGAGGAACGGCCCGACCGTGGCCCAGCGCAGGCCCAGCGAGTTCGTCATCACCTTGTCGAGGTCCTCGGGGGTCACCACGCCCTGCTCGACGAGGTACACCGCCTCGCGGCTGAGCGCGTTCTGCAGCCGGTTCCCGACGAAGCCGGGGATCTCCTTGCGCTCGACGACCGGAGTGCGGCCGACCGAGGCGTAGAAGTCCACCGCGTCCTGCACGGCGTCCTCCCCGGTGCGCTCCCCGGGCACGACCTCGACGAGCGGGACCAGGTGCGGCGGGTTGAAGGGGTGGCCGATCAGGACCCGGGCGGCGGCCTCGTCCGGCAGTTCGCGTGTGAACGCGCTGGACGGGATCGCCGACGAGGAGCTGAGCAGCAGCGCGTGGTCGGGTGCCTCACGGACCAGCGTGGCGAAGAGGTCCCGCTTGAACTCGACCCGTTCGGGGCCGTTCTCCTGGACGACGTCCGCGTCCCGGACCGCCTCGGCGACATCGGCCGCGATGTGCACCCGGTCGGCGAGGTCCGTCACGTCCAGGCCACGGGCGGCCAGATGCGGGGCGTTGCGGTCCAGGGCCTCGGCGACGGCCTCGGCGAGGTCCGGCCGCGGGTCGGTCACCTTGACGGTCAGGCCGTGCGCGGCGAACAGCGTCGCCCAGGACAGTCCGATGGTCCCGGCGCCGATCACGGCGGCCGTACGGAAGGCGCGGGTCATGACAGGGCTCCCTTCAGGTAGTCGTGGACCGGCTCGACGCCCGCGAGCGTCAGGTCGGTGAGGATGTGGCTGGCGGAGACGACCTCCAGCACCGGCAGGTCGGCCAGCGGGGCCAGCACGTGCTGGAAGAGCTGCAGCCGGGCAGGGCCGGTCCAGGCCTCCTTGACGGTGAGGTCGGTGATGCGGGTGCGGACGAGTTCCTGCACACGCGGCAGACCGTCGTAGCCGGGAACGGTCTTGAGCATGAAGGTCGGCACGGTGATCTGCGCCGCCGCCTCGTCCCGGTCCAGCTCGTGGTGCTTGTAGCCCATGGTCGCGGTGGCCACCCGCTGCGTGCCGTGGTCGAGGGTGCCGACGAGCGCGCCGGTGTCGACGCGGAGCGCCGGGGAGCCCATGACCTTCGGGTAGGCGGAGACCTCGCGGCCGGACGCGGTCGCCGGGAAGTTGTCGAGGTACATGGCGTGCAGGTATTCGCCCCGCTCGCCCTCGAAGCTGACGGGGATCGCCTGCCCGGCCTCCGTGTAGGGGCCGTAGCCGCTGACGTCGCCCATCTTCATGACCTCGAACCGGACCAGCGGATCGTCGATCCGCAGCGGCTCGGGGACGACCGCCCGCAGTGCCTCGGAGTCGGTGCGGTAGACAACGTTGAGGTACTCGCGGTCGGTGAACCGAGGCACCATCGGCGCGTACGCCGGGCTGCTCAGGGGGGTGGTGACGTGCTGTCGTACGTCCTCGGCACGCATGTCGCCTCACCGCCCCGTCCACCGCGCGGGGCGGCGCTCGGCGAAGGCGGTCATGCCCTCGCGGACGTCGGCGGAGGCCATCAGGGTCTTCATCTGCTCGCGCTGGAAGGCGAAGGCCTCGGCGTCGGGCGCCCCGTCGGCGGCGCGGACGACGCGCTTGACGGTGGCGAGCGCGAGCGGGGCGTTCTCGGCGAGCCGTTCGGCCAGCCGGAGCGCCTCGGCGACGGACCGGCCGCTGCCGGTGACCCGGTTGGCCAGGCCCAGTTCGCCGGCGCGGCGACCGTCGACGGGCTCGCCGGTCAGCAGCAGTTCCATGGCGAGGTGGTGCGGGATCCGCTTGGGCAGCCGGATCACGCCGCCGCCCGCCGCGATCAGCCCGCGCTTGACCTCGGGCAGGCCGAACCGGGCGTCCTCGGCCGCGACGATCAGGTCGCAGGCCAGGGCCAGTTCGAAGCCGCCGCCCATGGCGAAGCCCTCCACGGCGGCGATCAGCGGCTTGGCCGGCTCTGACTCGGTCAGTCCGCCGAACCCGCGGCCCTCGACCTCGGGAGACTCGCCGCGCAGCGCCGCCTTGAGGTCCATGCCGGCGCTGAAGGTCCCGCCCTCACCGGTCAGGACACCGGCCCGCAGGGCGGGGTCGGCCTCCAACTCGTCAAGCGCTGAGGTCAGTTGGGCGGCCACCGCCGCGTTCACGGCGTTGCGGGCCTCGGGCCGGTCGAGGGTGATCAGCAGGGCGGAGCCGATGCGTTCGGTCCGTACGACAGGGGTTTCGGGGGTGCTCATGGTTGTCCTTCTGTCCTTCTGTGACGGCCGTCGGGGAGCACGGGCCGCTCCCCGACGGCGAGATGGGGGGGGAGGGCGGCGGCGCTCAGCGGGCGGCGTCGAGTTCCGCGAGGACGTCCTCGGTGTCCTGGCCCGCGACCGGCGCCAGCCGGCGGATCGAGCCGGGGGTCGCGGAGAAGCGCACCGGGATGCCGATGGTGCGGACGGTGCCCTCGGTCGGGTGCTCCACGGTGTCGAGCAGGTGGCCGTCACGGACGTAGGGGTCCTCGTGGGCGTTCTCCAGCTCCAGCACCGGGGCCATCGGGATGCTGTGCTTGGCGCAGACCTCCGCCCACTCCTCGGTGGTCAGCGCCGGGGCGCACACGCCGATCAGCTCGGCGAGTTCCTCGTGGTCGGCGCTGTCGATGGCGTCCCCGCCGACGCGCGGGTCCTCGGCGAGGTCCGGGCGCCCGGCGGCCGAGAAGAAGTCACGGTAGTTACGCGGGTTGTACGGGATGACACAGGCCAGGCCGTCCTTGGTGCGCACCGCCTTGTGGCCCTTGAGCATCGACAGCGGGAAGCCGGTGGGGCTGGTCTCGGGCACGTGGGTGTGTCCCGCCAGGTGCTCGACGAGGTTGAAGGCGATCAGCGTGTCCGTCATCGGGATCTCGACCTGCTGGCCCCGGCCGGTCCTGTCGCGGTGCAGCAGGGCCGCGAGCACGCTGTAGGCGATGGTCAGGGAGGAGACCTTGTCGCCGATGATGGTCGGCAGGTAGACGGGCTCGCCCAGGGCGCGGTCGGCGATGTCGACCAGACCGGACGCGGCCTGCACGGTCTCGTCGTAGGCGGCGTGACCGGCGCGGTCCGAGTCGCCGCGGAAGCCCTGCGCGTGCGCGTACACGAGCCGCGGGTTGCGGGCGGCGACTTCGGCGTACGACAGACCCAGGCGGTGCAGCGCGCCGGGCCGCATGTTCGTGATCAGCACGTCCGCGGTGTCGACCAGTTCGAGCGCGCGCTCCCGGTCGGTCTCGTCCTTGAGGTTGAGGGTCACGCTCCGCTTGTTGCGGTTGACGTTGAGGTTCAGCGGGGTCATGCCCGGCGTGGTGCGGTAGTGGCCCACGCGCACGGTGTCGGCGGGCGACTCGATCTTGATCACGTCGGCGCCCAGGTCACCGAGGATCTGGGCGGCGTACGGGCCCATCACCACGGTCGAGAGGTCGATCACGCGCACGCCGTCCAGGGGGCCGGCGGTGGTGTCCGTGATTTCCGTCATCGTTACCTTCACTCCTAGCTTCGCCGCATGTGTGTATCTGGAAACTAAGTTAGCAAGGGTGGGTCTCGAACGGAATGACCAAAGAACGAAAGGCGGTATGACCGCAGTGGTCATACCGCCTTTTCGGGAGGTGTTCCTGGAATTCAGGCGTGCAGAGGTTCGGCGAATACTTCGCGGGCGGTGGCGACGACTTCTTCCAGGTCACCGCCATCAGCTCGGTCCTTGCGCCAGAACAGGCCGGTCTCCAGTGTCGGATGGAAATCAGAGAAGGGGAGGACCGTCACATTATCCAGACGGTAATTCTGTACCGGGCTTCTGGAATCCAGCATGGAAATGGAGAATGCCAGCCCGCTGGCCACTATCTCGGAAACTCCGTCGAAGGTGACGCTGCTGAGTTCGATTCGCTTCTTGATGCCGAGATCGGACAGTTGCTGGTCGAGTCCGCGGAGATACGCGTTGGTCACGGCCGTGGGTGAGCCGGCGTAGGCGAGTTCGGCCAGCTCCGCGAGCGCGACCGACTCCCGCCCCGGGAAACAATCCCTGGGCACGACCGCGCCGAGCCGCTCCGACATCACCGGCAGCTGTTCCAGGGCGGGGTCGCCGCCGACCGGGAGCCGGGCCAGTGTCAGCGCGAGCCGTCCGTCGCACACCGCGTCGACCAGCCGGTCGGTGCCGCCCGGCCAGCGTTTGATCTCGAACCGGTCGCCGACCCGTTCGGCGAGGGTGTCCATCCGTTCGCGCAGGTCCGGATGGATGCCGCTGGGGACACCGAGCAGCAAGGTGGTCCGTCGTGGCCGGGCCGTCTCGTCCAGTCGCCACCGGATGGAATCGACCTGCTCCAGAACACCGCGCGCGATCGGCAGCAGCGCGGTACCGGCGGCGGTGAGCCTCACCTTGTGCGTGTCGCGGTCGAACAGCCGGTGCCCGAGTTCGCTCTCGAGATCCTTGATCCGCCGGCTCAGCGGGGAAGCCGCCATGTGCAGTTTGCGGGCCGCGGTGGAGAAGTTCAGTTCTTGGGCGACGGCGACGAAGTAGCGCAGGTGTAGGAGCTCCACACGGCCCACCCTAGCGACCGCACATCCGGATGACGGGGCCTCACCCACCCCCCGGGTGCGTCCCGAGCGTGGAAGCCCCGGCCCCGGCCCCGGACCCGCCCCCGCCTTCGCCTGCACCTGCGCCCCCGGCCCGGGTCCGGCGTGCGTAGGCGCGGGCCGCGCGTGCGCGGTCGCCGCAGCGGGTCGAGCACCAGTGGCGGCGGCCGTGGCGCAGCAGATAGCGGCCGCAGGGCGGGGAGTCGCAGGCGGTGAGGCGCTCGGCGTCGGGGCCGGTGAGCAGGTCGGCCGCGTCGGCGGCCAGGGTCGCCAGGGCGTGGTCGACGATCTCGGTGGTCGGGTGCGGGGGCGCGCGGTACGGGCCGTTCTTCTCGTCCCACTGGAGCAGCGAGGCGGTGGGCACCTTGGTCATGGCGTCGTTGACGGCCGACAGGGCGGCGGGCAGGGCCGGCAGCGCCTCGACGCGGGAGGCGAGCAACGACCTGATCTGTTCGCGCAGCGACCGCAGTTGTGCCGTGCACATCTCCCGGAGGCCCGCGTCCACGGGGGCGAGACCGCGGTCCGCCAGCCACTGATTCGCCTGCCCCGGTGTGCCGAGGAAGTCGGTGATCCTTCCGCCGGGCGAGGCGATGGCGCTGTTGGCGAAGGCGAGGGCCAGGTGCTGCTCCTCGCCCGGCGCGGGGGGCACGGCTGGTTCGGCGAATCCGGCGGCGGCGTTCACATCCATGGATCTCATGGTACGGCGTGCCCGTATCCGTGAGAGGCGTGCTACGGTCTCTCACGGATAAACCGACTCCATCCGTGAGGTGTTTCTTCTGTGGCTCCTTCAGTGACGACCCGTGAGCAGTTCCCCGTCCGCGTCTTCGGCGGCCCGACCGCTCTCTTCGAGTACGGCGGCCTGCGGTTCCTGACCGACCCCACCTTCGACGCTCCCGGCGACTACCCGGAGCCGGGCGGCCCGGGCCTGACCAAGACCGCCCCTGCCTCCGGCAGCCCGGCCGAACTCGGCCCCGTCGACGTGGTCCTGCTGTCTCACGACGAGCACGCCGACAACCTCGACCGCGCCGGCCGGGCCCTGCTCGCCGAGGTACCGCTGACCCTCACCACCCCCGGTGGCGGCAAGCGGCTCGGCGGCAAGGCCAGGGGGCTGGCCGACTGGGAACCGGTCGAGCTGGACCGCCCCGACGGCGGCACGGTCACCGTGACCGGCGTCCCCGCCATCCACGGCCCCGGTCCGCGCGAGGAGACCGAGGCGATCACCGGACAGGTCGTCGGATTCGTCCTGACCGGAGACGGACTGCCCACCGTGTACGTCAGCGGTGACAACGCCTCCCTCGACGCGGTCAGGGAGATCGCCGAGCGTCTCGGACCGGTGGACGCTGCCGTCCTCTTCGCGGGCGCACCCCGCTTCGCCGGCCTGTTCGACGGAGGCACCCTCGTGCTGGACAGCGCCCAAGCCGCCGAAGCCACGCGGATCCTCGGCGCCCGCCGGGTCGTTCCCGTCCACTACGACAGCTGGACCCACTTCACCGAGGGCCGCGACGAACTCCAGGCCGCCTTCACCGCCGCGGGGCTGGCCGACCGACTGGACTGGGGGCACTCGGGCTGATCGCGGGCACCGCGGCAGCCGGATTCCGTCGTAGGGTGAATGCCGCTCGCGAGGGACGGGAGGCCGAGGTGGCCGAGACGACGCAGCCCGGGGCGACGGTCGCCGAGGTGATGGCCGAGCTGGCCGCGCTCGAGGACCCGAAGGCGCGCGCGGTGAACGAGAGGCACGGTGACGATCACGGTGTGAACCTCGGCAAGCTGCGCGCGCTCGCGAAACGGCTGAAGACACAGCAGGAACTCGCGGTCCGGCTCTGGGAGACGGATGACACCGCGGCGAGACTGCTGGCGATCCTGATCTGCCGCCCGAAGGCGTTCGAGCGTGCTGAACTGGACGTCATGCTGCGCGAGGCGCGCATCCCCAAGGTGCACGACTGGCTCGTGAACTACGTGGTGAAGAAGAGCCCGCACTCCGAGGAGCTGCGCCTGGCCTGGTTCGCCGATCCGGATCCCGTGGTCGCGAGCGCCGGCTGGGCGCTGACCGCCGAACGCGTGGCGAAGAAGCCCGAGGGCCTCGACCTCGCGGGACTGCTCGACGCCATCGAGGCGGAGATGAAGGACGCCCCGGACCGCTTGCAGTGGGCGATGAACCACTGCCTGGCCCAGATCGGGATCGAGCGCGCGGAGTGCCGCAGCCGTGCCATCGGCATCGGCGAACGCCTGGAGGTGCTCAAGGACTATCCGACGTCCCCCGGCTGCACATCCCCGTTCGCGCCCGTCTGGATCACCGAGATGGTGCGCCGGCAGCGCGGCTAGCGCTGTGTGCCGGCGGCTCCCGCCCAGCACGGGGTCTGGGCGGGAGCGGTGCGGTCCCCTCCGGTCGTTCTTCAGCACGAAGGGACCGCTCGTCCTTCCGGACTGGAAGGTGCGACGCCCGGGGAGGCGTCCGCGTTCCATGGTGCGCCTTGCTCCCGGTGTCGCGACGAGAAGTACGTTTCCGCCTCCAAAAGCGTTCGATCCGCCATGTTTTGCACGTGCCTGTGACCGACATGGCTCGGTGCGGCGCGCTGCGGACACAGGGGCACCCGGCTGGCATTGTTCCGTAACTCCATGATCACGTTGAGTGTGCGGCGGTCGACACACCATGCTGACGTCCAACTCCTCCGCAGCGCCTCAGCACCGCCGTGGAAGAGCCTTCCGGACGCCTCGAGTTGAGAGACAAGGTGCGATGTCCAGTAAGCAGGTGTTGACCGTCGTCGTGATGGTGGCGGTCTTCGCGTGGAGCACGGTGATGACCGTGCTGGGGCACCTCGCGGCGGTGGCCGCGCTGCTGCCGTCGCTCGGACTGCTCGTACAGCAGATCGTCGCCGCCCTCCACGCCACGCAGTCCCCGCGCCACACCCCGGTGGACCCCGCCCCGACGGCCATAGCGGCCGGGCCCGAGGAGTCGGTGCGATGACCCCCTTCTCCGCGTACGAGCAGCCCGACGGCGAACCGCCGAGCAGGCGCGGCCGCAAACCGGAGTCGATCGGGGAGCAGGTGGGCCCCTCCCACCGGGCCTGGCTGGAGCCGGTGCGCAACAGGCTCTTCGCCACTGGGCTCACGCTCGACGACCTCGTCGGCCGCTCCGGCTACTCCAAGGCCCGCATCAGCGAACTGCTGCGCGGCAAGGGCTACTACCCCGGCTGGGAGATCACCTACAGCGTGGTCCGGGCCCTGGACATCCCCGTCTGGCCGCTGCGCCGGCTGTGGACGGCGGCGGCACGTGAGGCGGCCAAGGACCCCGCCTGGATCGAGAGCCGCATACACGCCGTCCAGCCGCTGCCGCCGGAACGGCCCCCGCTCGCACATCAGGGCTTCACCGAGGCCATGCGCCACCCCTACACCGCCTACGCCCGCGCCTTCCTGCAGAGCGACCGGCGCGCCCACTGGGTCGTCTCGGAGGCCAGCGACATCCTCTGGCTGGGCTGGGACGACGCCGTCGCCGGCCCCAACGTCCCCCGCCACGCATGGCGGCTGCTGCGCTCCCGCGTCCTGTTACGCGCGCACCTTCACCCGGCCGGACACCCCGATCTGCGCCCGGCGGCGTTCCAGACCGTCGACCAGAGCCGGATCGACGACCTGACGGCCCGCTTCGCCCGCATCGGCCGGCTCGCAGACTTCTTCGACGCCGTCGCCCGGCTGCCCCAGAACCAGCTCGACGTCACCGTCCTGCGCTATCTGTGCGGCATCCACCCCGACGCCATCCCCGACGTCGTCGGCCTGTCCACGGCCATCACCCAGTCCATCGACCACCACGCCCGAGGCGCCCTGGAAGGCACCTACCACCGCCATGACAACCGGGAGTGAGCACCCCGCCATGACCGCCATCGACGATCTCCTCTCCCGCTCGCTCCTGCTGCACGACCCCCACGTGCCGTCGGACACCGTCCCGTACGAGGACACCGCCTACCCGGCCTTCGCCCCGGACGGCACCCCGCTGTGGGACGTCGTCGGGGGCGACCTGGCCGACGACAACGCCGCCCGGAGCCTGCGGGCCCTGTGCGAGGCCGTCGTCGTCCACTCCACCCCCGGCCAGCTCGCCGACTTCGTCACCGAACAGCTGCCCTCCCCGCGAGGCGCCTGGATCCTGGGCTGCGTCCTGCAACTGGCCGACGAGCGGGACGGTGCGCGCTTCTGGTGGCAGTACGCCGCCGGGGCCGGTGAACCCGCCGCCTCCTACTGCCTCCACCTGCATCACCTCGCGCTCGGCGACAGGCAGGCGGCCGCCCTGTGGCACAAGCAGGCCGGCGACGACGCACCGGCCGACAGCGGCCTCGGTGTCGACACCAGCATTCCCACGGTCCTGCGCATCCTCAGCCGACTGGCCCCGACCGCCCCACGTGACCGCACCGAGGCGTTCACCGCGGTCAAGTCCTACGTCACCAACGCCGTCGCCGCCGGATACGCCCGCAACCCCGGCTACGAAATCCCGCTCCCCGGCCCACACTTCGCCGAACAGCTCGAGATCATCCTGGCCGCCACGTCAGCGGTCTCCCGGTCCGTGCGGCAGGCCGAGCCGCAAGCCGCCGGTCTGCCCAACCGCATCAGGCCGCGAGCCGACGCCGGGGACCGCTCCGGCGAGTCCGCGCACGAGCCGGAACGGGTCCTGGTGGAGACCGCCGCACGCGACGAGTCCGCCTCCAGCTTCTTCCGGGAAGCCCTCGCGGCCTGCTGGGAAACGGCCGTCGCGGACCGTACGGCCAGGGGAGCCGACCGTCGTGATGTGCGGCTGCGCTACCTCCTGGACCGCCGGCCCACCGAACCTACTTCGTGGCGCTGAGCGTCTGTGTCGCCAGAGCCAGGTTCTTGTCCTCGGCGCTGCCCCAGGCGTAGACGACATTGGCCGTCCCGTCCTTGAGGGGCAGGTCGGCCGGGCCGATGGCCACGGTGTCCGTGCCGGCGAGCACGACATCGGCACTCACGGTGCCCGCCGCGACCTCGGCGGTGTCCTCCTTGGGGTTCTCAAGTCCGGTGAAGAGCGGCTGCCCGTTCGCGCGGACGTCGACCGCCGGGGCTGCGGCGACGTGACGCACCGTGAGACGTGCCTTGCCGTCATCGACCTGCGCGACATCGTTGGTGAAGGCCGTCAGCTGGGGTTCGCCGGCGGCGGTGAGGTGGGCGGCGATCGTGGCGTTACCGCCCTCGGGCACCTTGATCTCCTTCTGGAGGGCGGGTGTGCCGTCCGGGTTCTGGTCCGCTTCGAAGATCTGTATGTCGTAGGTCCCGGCTTTGAGGGCCTGCGGATCGGTCACCGTGCCGGGCTTGAAGTCGCCGAGCAGTTCGTCGCCATTGGCGTAGACATCGACGGTCATCCCGGGGATGCCGTGGAAGACGGACACCATGGCCTCGTTCTGAGAGGCGGCACCCGCCATGGCGGGTGCCGTGGCGCCCAGGGCCAGGGCGCAGGCGGCGGCCGACGCGGCGACAGCGAGAGAGGTCCGGGAAGTCATGGGGGTCATCCCTTCGAATGGGCTCCGCACGTTGCGGGGTCTCGCTGTCGTTTCGCGCAGGGCGACCGCCGCGGATGCGGGGGCGGCACCTTTCGTCGGTGGCTTCGTCCGGCTTTCGCCGGTGGGCCCGGTGACGCGCCTAGACGCCCGTCCAGCGGACCTGGCCCGGTTCGATCGCCCTGCGCAGCCGCTGCAGGCCGCGGCGGGCGTGGCTCTTCACCGTGCCCAGGGGCATTCCGGTCCGTTCCGCGATCTGGGCCTGGGTCAGGTCCTCGTAGAAGGCCAGGCACAGCACGTGCCGCTGGTGCCATGGCAGACAGGACAACTCGTGCACCAGCAGGACCCGGTCCAGGACGTCCTCTGCCGCCGACTCGTCCCGTCCGAGCGTGTCGTCCGTGTGGGCGAGCGAATCGGCGAGAGCCAGCCGTCTGGTCCGGGCGGCCAGCGCGTCGACGATCTTGCGCCGGGTGATGCCCACGAGCCAGGCGCCCAGCGGGCCCCGCTCCGGGCGGAAGCCGGCCTGACCGCGCCAGGCGCCCAGGAACACCTGCTGGGTGACGTCGTCGGCCTCGTGCGTGTCGCCGAGCGACCGGGTGGCCATGGTGTGGACCAGGGGCGCCCAGCGCCGGTAGACCGCGGCGAACGCGTCCTCGTCGGCGGCACGGAAGCCATGGGCCAGCTCGTCCTCGTACCGGGTTTCTTCTCGGGTGTCGATGGTCATGGCCTGGTTCCTCCTGCCATGCGCGATGTGCGGCCGTCCGCACACGTCCCAGTCTTGTGACGCACAAACGACGCAGGCAACATGCGTCGTTTGTGCGTCGTACAGTGAGGCCCGTGACCAGAGGTGACGGCGACAGCCGGCACGACGAGGACCCGCGGCGCGGCGGGCTCACCACCGGAGAGGTGGCGAGACGCTTCGGGGTGGCGCCCACCACGGTCCGCTCCTGGGACCGCCGCTACGGCATCGGTCCCGACGCGCACACCGGCGGCAGGCACCGGCGCTGGACCGCCGGGGACGTGGCCCGCCTGGAGCGGATGTGCGCCCTGACGGCCACCGGTCTGCCCCCTGCCGAGGCCGCGCGCATGGCGCTCGGTGATACGCCGCCGGACGCGGCCCCGGCCACACGCGTGCATCTCCCGCCACCGCCACCGCCACCGCCACCGCCACCGCCGCCCCGCGGCCGCAGCCGGGCAGGGAGCGGCATGCGGCTCGGAGATGTGCGCAAGGAGTCCAGGGGGATCGCCCGTGCCGCCCTGCGTCTCGACGCCGCCGCTCTGGACGAACTGCTGCTGGCGGCCATCGCCGACCACGGACTGGTCACCGCCTGGACCGAGGTGATCATGCCGACCCTGCAGGCGACCGGCCGCAAGTGGGAGAGCTCGGGGGAGAAGTACGTAGAGGTGGAGCACTTCCTGTCGTGGCACGTCTCCGGGGCGCTGAGGCGCAGCGCGCCACCCGTGGTCGCCGACGGCCCCGGCATCACCACGGTGCTCGCCTGCGTACCGGGGGAGAACCACACCCTGCCGCTGGAGGTGCTGTCCGCCGCACTGGCCGAACGCGGATTGCCGGTACGCATGTTCGGTGCCGCGCTGCCCGTCGAATCGGTCGTCGCGGCGGTGCGCCGGACCGGCCCGGCCGCGGTGGGCCTGTGGGCGCAGTCCCGCACCACGGCCAGCCGGCCGCTGGCTCAGCACGTGGCGGCGATGGAATGGGGGGTGCGCGGTGCCCGCAGGAAGCCGGTCGTCCTGACCCTGGGCCCGGGCTGGGCCGGTCAGACCCTTGCCGGGCTGCCTCATCCTCCCGGTCTGGCCGAGGCCCTCGCGGTGCTGGAGTCGGTCGTGTCAGGGCGGTGAGTCACCCCGGGCCCGCTCCTGGCGACGCACGTCGGCGAGGTCGACGAGCCGGTCCAGGCCGCGCACCGCCTGTGCCATGCGGTGGTTGTGCTCCAGCCCGGAGCGGTGCCGGTCGAGGAAGGACCAGTAGCCCGCGGTGTAGGGGCAGGCGTGTGCGCCGGTCCGCTCCGCGGGCCGGTAGACGCACGAGCCGCACAGGTCGCTCATCCGGTTCACATAGGCGCCGCCGGACGTGTACGGCTTGGTGGTCATCCGGCCGCCGTCGGCGTACTGGGACATGCCGACGACATTGGGCACCATCACCCAGTCGTAGCCGTCGACGAAACAGCGGTGGAACCAGTCCGTGACCGCGGCCGGATCCCAGCCCCGCTGGAGCGCGTAGCTGCCGAGGATCATCAGCCGGGGGATGTGGTGGGTCCAGCCCGTGTCGCGTACCTGGGACAGCACCGTGCGCAGACAGCGCGCCTCCACGTCGTCCGCGTCCAGGTCGTTCCACCAGTTGGGCAACGGGGCGGTGTGGCGCAGTGCGTTGGAGTTCCGGTAGTCCTCGCCGAAGTACCAGTACAGCTGCCACACGTACTCGCGCCAGCCGGCGATCTGCCGCACGAAGCCCTCCACGCTGTTCAACGGCGCCCGCCCCTCGCGCCACGCCGTTTCGGCCCGTTCGACGCACTCGGCGGGGTCGAGCAGGCCCAGGTTGAGCGAGGACGACAGCAGGCTGTGGCTCATGACGGGGTCGGCGGCGAGCATGGCGTCCTCGTACGGGCCGAACGCGGTGAGCCGGCGCTCGACGAAGCGCCGCAGTGCCGCCCGGGCCTCGGCGCGGGTCGCGGGGAACAGGCGTGGCCCGTCCCGCCCGACGAAGCGCACGTCGCCGTCCTTCTCCCAGCGGTCGAGGTCGTGGCGGACCTCCTCGTCGATGCCGTCCTCGCGCGGCCGGTAGGGACGGTCGACCGGCAGGGCGGCCGCGTCACGGGGCGGCGGCTGCCGGTTGTCGTGATCGAGGTTCCACCGGCCTCCCACGGGCCGGTCACCGTCCATCAGCAGGTCGTGTCCGCGCCTGACCCAGCGGTAGAAGCTCTCCTGCCGCACGCTCCCGCCGCCCTGACCGTCGGCCCACGCGGCGAAGTCGTCCATGGGCACCAGGAATCCGCGCGCCGGGCCCGTCGTGACCTGCGGCAGCGAGCGCACCAGCCGCAGCGCGGCGTACGAGGTCGGGTGGTGAACGGTCAGGGCCCGTCCGCGCGCCGCCCGGGCGAGCCCTTCGCGGTAGGTGCCACTGCGAATGTAGGTGACGCGGTCGCCGAGTTCGGCAGCCCGGTGACGCATGGCGGACAGCACCAGGTGCGCCTTGGCACGGTGGAAGCGCCGGCGCCGGAACACCGACCGGGCCTCGATCATCAGCAGCGGTGTGTCCCGGGTGAGACCGCTGTCCTCCGACGGCCGCAGGAAACGCGGACCCAGCTGATCACCGAAGAGCCAGTGCATGCGGCGCTCCCGCCGTCAGTCCCGGCCGCGCGCGTGCTTGAACCGTGCCAGGCCCTCACCGAGATCGATGAGCGGCTGCGGGTAGTCCACCCGCGCCCGTTCCTCTTCGGGCAGCCGCCAGGGCTCATGGATGCGGGCATCGGGCACGTCCGACAGTTCCGGCACCCACCGCCGTACGTATCCGCCCGCCGGGTCGAAGCGCTTGCCCTGGACGACCGGGTTGAGGACGCGGTGGGGGCGGGTGTCGGTGCCGGTCCCGGCGACCCACTGCCAGTTGAGCTGGTTGTTGACGATGTCGCCGTCCACCAGCAGGTCCAGGAAGTGCCGGGCGCCGATCCGCCAGTCCACGTACAGGGTCTTGACCAGGAAGCTCGCCACCAGCAGCCGCGCCCGGTTGTGCATCCACCCCTCGTGGCGCAGCTGGCGCATGGCCGCGTCGACGACCGGGTAGCCGGTGCGGCCCTCCCGCCACGCGGCGATGTCCTCGGCTGCCTCGTCCTCGGACCGCCACCGGTCGTGCCGCGTCCGGTAGTCCTGACCGGAGGCGTCGGGGCGGGCCGCCAGCACCTGGTGGTGGAAGTCGCGCCAGCACAGCTGCCGTACGAACGCCTCCACGCCCGGTCCGCCGCGTTCGCGGGCCCGCTGGACCAGCTCCACCGGCGACAGGGCACCGAAGTGCAGATACGGCGAGAGCCTGGAGGTCGCGTCGCCCGCCAGGTCGTCGTGCCGGTCCTCGTACTCGGAAAGGCCGCTGCGGGCCCACCGGTCGAACCGGTCGCGCCCGGGTGTCTCGCCCCCACTGGGCAGGCCCGGCGAGATGCCGGACAGCTCCTCCCGGGAGGGCAGCGGCTCGCCCCGCACGGCGTCGGGGACGCGGACGACGCGCGGCGCGGGGCAGACGTCCCTCAGCCGCTCCAGCGACCACCGGCGGAAGTAGGGGGTGAACACGGCGAAGTGGTCGTTGCCCGCGGGCGTCACGGCGCCGGGCGCGACGGCCGTGATCACGCTGTCGTGCACGTGCAGCGCCACGCCCTGCCCGCGCAGCGCGTCCCGCAACTGCTCCTCCCGCCGGTGGGCGTAGCCGGTGACGCCCGCCGCGATGTGCACCTCCGTCGCCTCGCACTGCGCGGCCACCGCGCAGACCTCCTGGACGACCGGCCCCTTGCGCACGACGAGCCGGCCGCCGCACCGGCGCAGCGAGGCGTCGAGGTCGGCCAGGCAGTCGGCGAGGAAGGCGCTGCGGTTGGGCACGTCGAAGCCCGCCGCGTGGACACCCGGGTCGCGGACGAAGAGAGGCACCACCTCGTCCGCCCACGCCAGTGCGGCGCGCAGCGGCGGATGGTCGTGCACCCGCAGATCCGAGGTGAACAAGACGACCGCGACGGTCATGGCGATTCTCCCGAGGGTGCCGTGCGATGTGGATCGCGATGTGGATCTCTACTGCCTGACTTTTCGGTCGCGGCGCGTGATCCGGATGCGGCCGGGACGCGGACCCGCCCGGCGCGCGCTCATGCCCTTGGCGGCGGCCTGGGTGATGTTGCGGGCCATGCCGCCGAAGACGACGGCGTGAAACGGGGCGAGGGACCACCAGTAGGCGTGACCCAGCAGACCCCGGGGATGGAAGAGGGCGCGCTGCCGGTAGCGCGTACGGCCCGCGTCGTCCGTCTCCGCGTACATCTCCAGCCACGCCAGGCCGGGCAGGCGCATCTCGGCCCGCAGTCGCAGCAGGCGGCCCGGCTCGATCTCCTCGACCCGCCAGAAGTCCAGTGAGTCGCCGGCCCGCAGGCGCTCGGCGTCACGTCGTCCGCGGCGCAGACCGACACCGCCGACGAAGCGGTCCAGCCAGCCGCGGACCGTCCAGGCGAGCGGGAAGGAGTACCAGCCGTTGTCGCCGCCGATGCCCTCGATCACCTTCCACAGCGATTCCCGGGACGCGTCCACCGGGAGGTGCCGCTCGTCCTCGTAGAGGCTGCCGCCCGCCCAGTCCGGGTCGGTGGGCAGCGGATCGCTGGGCGCCCCGGGCACGGCGGCGGACGACCAGCGGGTGACGACCTGCGCCTCCCGCACCTTGCGCAGCGCCAGTGCCAGCGCCGCGTCGAACGGCAGCGGCCGGCCCGGAAGGTCGGGCACGTACCGGGCGATGTCGTGCTCGCGGCACACGACCTCGTGGCGCAGCGACTCCGTCAGCGGCCGGGCGAGGGCGGCGGGCACCGGGGTGACCAGGCCGACCCAGTGGCTGGACAGCCTCGGGGTGAGCACCGGCACCGGAACGATGAGCCTGCGCCGCAGCCCGGCCACCTTGGCGTACCGGTCCATCATGTCCCGGTAGGTGAGGACATCCGGCCCGCCGATGTCGAACGCACGGTCGACGTCATCCGGCATCGAGGCCGAACCGACCAGGTACCGCAGCACGTCCCGCACGCCGATCGGCTGAGTCCGGGTGTGCACCCAACTGGGTGTGACCATGACCGGCAGCCGCTCGGTCAGATAGCGCAGCATCTCGAAGGACGCCGAACCCGACCCGATGACGACCGCCGCCCGCAACACGGTGGCCGGCACCGGCGCGTCCAGGAAGACGCGTCCCACCTCGGCCCTGGACCGCAGATGCGGAGAGAGGGACTTCTCGGGAACGCCCTCGGGTGTGAGCCCGCCGAGGTACACGATCCGCCGCACACCGGCGGCGCGCGCCTGCTCGGCGAAGACCCGGGCCGCCCTCCGGTCGGTGTCCTCGAAGCCCGGACCGGTGCCCAGGGCGTGCACCAGGTAGTACGCGACGTCGACACCGCGCATCGCGGCGGCGACCGAATCGGCGTCCGTGACATCGCCCCGGACCGTCTCGGCGTGCCCCGCCCAGGGGTGATCGCGAAGCTTGCCGGGGGAGCGGGCCAGGCACCGGACCCGGTAGCCGGCCTGGAGCAGTTCCGGCACCAGACGCCCGCCGATGTACCCGGACGCCCCGGTCACCAGACAATGCGGTGGCTGTGCGTCCCGTTGTCCGTCCGTCTCCACGATCGGCTCCTCCACGCATGCGCTCCGGCGGTGCGGCCTCGTTCCCTCGATCATGGCCGCACCGGCGGGACCGCGCCTGTCGCGGCGGGGCGACCGGCCGCATTCGCTCTCACGCGACCACTTCGGACTCGTCGCGGCCGACGGATGCACGACGCCGCCGACGGATGCCCGACGATGCCGACGGACGCACGACGCCGCCGAGCCGGCGTTCAGCCGGGCGGAGCGTCGGCGCCGGCCGCCTGGTCGGCCCGGCCACCGGCGCCGAGCAGCCCCGTGGCCGTGAACGGCTCGCGGGCGGCGAGACGCGGCAGTTCACGGCGCGACAGCCGCGTGACGACCGGCGGCATCGCCGCCCGCACCAGCTGGGTGTACCGCAGCCAGCGGGGCATGTAGACCGACGGCCGGCGCCGTTCGACCGCCGTGACCAGCCGGCCGGCGACATACGACACGGGGTACACCTTGCGCGCCGGCGCCGGCATGTGGCCGCGCAGTTCCCGCAGCACCGGGTGCGCGTCGGCGTCGCGGACCATGTCCGTGTCCGTCCAGTTGATGTACGCGATGCCCACACCCACGTGCTGATGGGCGACCTCCGCCTGCAGCGCGTGGGCGAACGACTCGACCCCGGCCTTCGACGCGCAGTAGGCGCTCATCATCGGCGCGGCCCCGATGGACGCGAGCGACGCGACCTGGAGGAAGTAGCCCCGCGTCTCCAGGAGGTCCGCCAGGAACGTTCGCGCGGTGACGGCACTGCCGACGAGGTTCACCTCGACGACCCGGCGCCAGACGTCGAGATCGGCCTCGGCGAACGGCCCGCCCTCGGCTACCCCCGCGTTGGCGATCACCACCGAGGGCGGCCCGAACCGCGCACGGATCCCGTCGGCGGCGCGAGCCATCCCGCGCTCGTCCGTGACATCGACCTCCCAGCACTCGGACACACCCCGAAGCCCGTCCCGCACCCGGGCCAGCGTCCGCTCCTCACGGCCGAGCAGCGCCACCCGCGCCCCCCGGCGGCACAGCTCCCGGGCCATCGCCTCCCCGAGGCCGCGCGCCGCACCGGTCACCACGGCGGTCCGGCCGTGCAGGGGACTCCGGGCGACCGGCATGGGACGTTCCTCTCCGCGGCGGCGCTGGCCAGGCCCACGTTAGGCGCGGACCGGGCCGTCGGCACGCCGGGCATCGCGGCCCGGTCGCCGTTCCGGTCAGGATTCGAGAAGCGTGTGTTCCGAAGCCGCTCTAGCGTCGACGGCATGACTTCCATCGCATCCGTCACCCTCGAGGCGTCCGACCCCGCCGCCGCCGAACGCTTCTGCACCACCGCCTTCGGCCTGGGCGGACAGGTACGCCTGCGGGCCTCGCAGGCACCGACCTCCGGCTTCCGCGGGTTCACGCTGTCGCTCGTGATGTCCCAGCCGGCCGACGTCGACGCTCTCGTCGACGCCGCCGTGAACGCCGGTGCCGAGACCCTGAAACCCGCCGCCAAGTCGCTCTGGGGCTACGGGGGCGTCGTACAGGCCCCCGATGGGACGCTCTGGCAGGTGGTCTCGTCGTCGAAGAAGAACACCGGCCCGGCCTCCCGGCAGATCGACGAGATCGTGCTCCTGCTCGGCGTGGAGGACGTGAAGGCCAGCAAGCGGTTCTACGTCGATCACGGCCTCGCCGTGGCGAAGAGCTTCGGCGGCAAGTACGTCGAGTTCGCCACCGGGCCGGGTCCGGTCAAGCTGGCGCTCTACAAGCGCGGGGGCCTGGCCAAGCTCGTCGGCATCTCACCCGACGGCACCGGCTCGCACCGCCTCACGGTCGACAGCGACGCCGGGACCTTCACCGACCCGGACGGATTCGCCTGGGCGACGGCGTCGGAGAACGCCTCGCTGTGAACCTGGTGCCGTCCGGGTGGTCCGCGGCCCTCGGTCACCGGGCCGCGGGATTCGTACGGGGTGTGCGCGGGGTGCGGGCCGCCAGTTCCAGCAGTTCGTCGACCAACCACTGGTCGTAGACGTGCTCGCCGTACTTGGCGGCGAGGACGCGCCCGCCGGGTGCGATGAGGAAGTCGGCGGGCAGGCCGAGCCGGCCGCCGTGCGGGCTGGTCGAGGGCAGGTGCTCCCGCCCGCGGGCAACCTCCCGTACGCCGCTGAGGACCGCGCGGACGATAGGTCCCCAGGCTCGCGGGCTGAGCAGGGCGCGGGGCGACCGCTCCACACCGAACTCCCTGTACAGCCTCCTGGTGGGATCGGCGACGACGGCGAACGGCAGGTCGGTCGTGTGCGGCGACAGTTCCTCGGCGGGCGAGTGGAAGACCACGACCTCGCGTACACCGGCGGCCTCGATCTCCCCGTGCCGCCGTGTCACCGACCGCAGGTGCAGGTTGCAGACCGGGCAGCCGGCGAACCGCCGCAACTGGAGATGGACCAGCCGGTCGGGGTCGGGAACGGCGACCTCGTCGCCGGCGACAGCGGTGAGCGTGCGTGCGTTCACGGTGGACCCAGGCTTCACCGGACTACGGGACAGGCGCATCGACATTCCCTCTGTTGGCGTACGGCATACGCCTACCAGCGTAGGCGTATGCCGTACGCTGTCAACCGTCATGCCTCGTCCCCGTTCCCTCACGTCTGATCAGCTCGCCTCGGCCGCCCTCGCCGTCATCGACCGCCACGGGCTCGCCGGGCTGTCGATGCGCGCCGTCGCCCAGGAGCTCGGCATGAGCACCATGGGGCTCTACCGGTATGTGCGCGACCGCGAGGAGCTCGAACGGCTCGTCGTCGAGCTCGTACTGAGCGCCGTGGACACCGAGCCGCCGGATCCCGACGCGTCATGGCGCGAGCGGATCGAGGTCATGGCGCGGCGCCTGCGCGGCGCCGTGGGCGCCCATCCGGCGGTCGTCCCCCTGACCATCACCCACCGGCACCGCTCCCTCGGCGGACTTCGCTGGTCGGAGACCGTGACCGCCATCCTCACCGAGGCTGGGATCGAGGGCGACCGTCGGGTCGTCGCCCTGCGCGGCCTGCTCGGCTACATCATCGGAGCGATCCAGCTGGAACACCTCGGGCCCCTGTCCGGACCGGGGACGACAGCCATCACCGAGCTGCCGCCCGACGAGTTCCCCCACATGACCGAAACCGCGCGAGACGCCCGGAACATCAGCGCGGACCAGGGGTTCCTGGGAGGGCTCGCCGTGCTGCTCGACGGCCTCGGGGCATGAGGCCGTCGGGCTGCCGTGCGCGTCAGGCCGCTGTCCTGACCGGCGAGGCCGTCCGGGCCGGCTGCGGTACGACGCGGCGGCGGCGGGTCGGCAGGCCGAGCAGCGGGTTGGCGACGGCCCAGGCCGCGCCCTTGCAGATCAGTTCCTTGTAGACGGCGGCGAGCCGGCCCGTCAGGGCAGCCCGGACGGCGCGGTCGTCGGCGGTGACGTACTGGATCAGGCCTTCCTTGCGGCCCAGCGAGATGCACTGGTTGAAGTAGCGCAGCGGGACGGTGGGGAGCTTCCCGCCGGTCAGACGGGCCGCGATGGCGTCGGCGGCCTGCCATGCCATGGGGGTGCCGGAGGCGCAGGACATCCGCAGCGGCTTGTCGCAGGGGCCCATGGCCAGGGCCGCGTCGCCGATGGCGTACACGTCCGGGTGCGAGACCGAGCGCATCGTTCCGTCGACCAGGATCTGGCCGGTGTCGGTGACGTCCAGGGTGGTGGCCCGCGCGAGCGGGTGGACGGCGAAGCCGGTGGTCCACACGGTGGCGGCGGCGGGGATCGTCTCGCCGTCGGCGGTGATGACGCGGTCGGCCTCGACGCCGGTGACGGAGGAGTTCTCGTGGACCGTGATGCCGAGCTTGCCGCAGACCTTCCGCAGGTGCCGGCGGCCCTTGGGCGAGAGCCAGTCGCCGAGTTCGCCGCGCGCGGCGAGGGCGACGTCGAGGTCCGGGCGGGCCTCGGCGATCTCGGTCGCGGCCTCCAGGCCGGTGAGGCCACCGCCTACCACCACCACCGGCTCTCCGGCATCCAGGCGGGCCAGGCGCTCGCGCAACCGCAGTGCCCCGGGGCGGCCGGCGATCTGGTGGGCGTGCTCGGCGACGCCGGGGACGCCCTGGTCGTTCCAGCCGCTGCCCAGCGCGTACACGAGGGTGTCGTACTCCAGCTCCTCGGTCTCCGGTTCCCCGGGGCGGCTCTCGTCGACGACGGCGACGGTCCCGCGGTCGACGTCGACGCCGGTGACCTTCGCGAGCTTCAGCTCGACACCGGTACCCGCGAACATCTCACCGAAGGGCCGGGGCCTGAGATCCTGGCCCGCCGCGAGCTGATGCATCCGGACCCGCTCGACGAAGTCGGGCTCGGCGTTGACGAGGGTGATGGCGACGTCTTCACGGTGCAGCCGCCTGGCGAGGCGGCCGGCGGCGATGGCTCCGGTGTAGCCGGCTCCGAGGACGACGATGCGGTGCTGCATTTCGGGCTCCTGTCTCGAGCGGGATTCGCCCCTTGAACCGGGCGGCCCGCCGATTCCTGACAGGAACGCGGTGTGAAGCACGTCACATCACCGTCGGCGGTGTCAGAAGACCTTGAGCAGGGGATCGCCGTGGTCGGTGGCCGCCCACTGCCTGGTCGCGCGTTCGAGCTTGTCGGGGTTGACCTGGTTGCGGAACGCGGCGATGCCCTCAGCGGTGATCTCCAGGCACATCACGCCGATGACCCGCCCGTCGAGGACGACCACGAGGGCCGGGTCGCCGTTGGCGGTCGTGGCGTAGACGTCGGGCGATCCGCCGACCAGGTCGCGCTTGGCCTTGCCGGGCTTGAACAGACCCCGCATGAACTTCGCGACCGCGAGGGCACCCTCGAACGCCCTGGCACGGGCCGGGACCTTCCCGCCGCCGTCGCCGACCGCGATGGCGTCCTGGGTGAGCAGCCGCACGAGCGGCTCGGTCCGGCCGCTGGTGGCGGCCGCGAGGAACTCGTCGACGACCCGCCGGGCGGCGGCCTCGTCGACCTCGGTGCGGGCCCTGCCGTCCGCGACGTGCTTCTTGGCACGGTGGAAGATCTGCTGGCCGGCGGCCTCGGTGATGTCGAGGATCCCGGCGATCTCCCGGTGCGGGTAGCCGAACGCCTCCCGCAGGACGTACACCGCCCGCTCGTTGGGTGAGAGGCGCTCCAGCAGGGCGAGGACCGCGTACGAGACCGATTCGCGCTGCTCGGCGGTGTCGGCCGGGCCGAGCATGGGGTCCCCGGCGAGCACCGGCTCGGGGAGCCACTGGCCCACGTAGGTCTCGCGCCGAGCGCGGGCCGAGGTGAGCTGGTTGAGGCACAGGTTGGTGAGCGCCTTCGTCAGCCAGGCCTCGGGGACCTCGACGCGGTCGATGTCCGCGGCCTGCCAGCGCAGGAAGGTCTCCTGCACGGCGTCCTCGGCCTCGCTCGCGGAACCGAGGAGACGGTAGGCGATGGCCTCCAGGCGGGGCCTGGCAGCTTCGAACCGGTCCACGTCGTTCATGGTCAGGGCCATGACCGGGATCTTAGCCCGCGCGTGGCCGCTGAGGGACGGGACCGGGGCGGCGTCGCCAGGCCCGCCCTCCGGGCTGACGACAGGACTTTGCGGACAGGCCCTCAGCCGTGCAGTTCGCGATACGCGGCGACCGCCCCCGGATGCAGTGGGACGGCGCCCGTGGAGATCAGGCTGCGGGCGTCGAGGAACTGTGTGCCGAGGGCCGGGGCCGGGACCAGGCGGGTGGCGCGGCGGACCAGGACGTGGGTGAGAGCGGCGGCGACGGGGGCAGGGAGGTCGGGCCGGCAGAGCAGGAGGTTGGCGACGCCGATGGTCGGGACCTCGGGGGTCTTCCGGTAGGCCCCGGCCGGCACCGACACCGCTTCCAGACCCGACCCCGCCGGGCCCAGGCCTGCCCGCAGCCTGGGCAGCAGGCCGGACAGGGGCAGCAGGCGGATACCGGGGTGCGTGTCGAGCCCGGACAACACGGGGAGCGGAACGCCCCCGGCGACCAGCAGGGCGTCGATCGTTCCGGCCCGCATCGCGCGCGCAGCCTCCGGCATCAGCAGATGCCGGACCCGTACGTCGGTGCCGGGGATCAGGCCCGCGACACGCAGCAGCCGGTCGCCGAGCACCGCCCCGCCGGACGCGGCCGCGCCCAGCGAGACGGTACGGCCGGCCAGGTCGGTCACCGTGCGGATCGGCGCGTCCGAGCGCACGGCCAGCTGGACGTAGTTCTCGTAGACCCGGCCGATCGCGCGCAGCGGGACGCGGCGGCCGAAGGGGGCGGTCCCGCCGTACGCCGCCCACGCGATGTCCGACAGGGCCGGCGCCACATCGGCCCGTCGGGCCCGGAGCAGCCGTACGTTGTCCACGCTGCCCTCGCTGTTGACCACCTCGCAGGACAGTCGCGGGTAGACGGCCGCGACCTGGGCGGCGAGCAGTCGGCCGAAAGCGGCGTAGAAGCCGTCGGTCTCGCCGGTCGCGATCCGCAGCTCTCCCTGCGGGCCGTTGTCCGCGCGGCGCGTGTCGGCCGCCGCCGAGCCTGCGAGCAGTCCGGTGCCCGCCGCGCCGAGCGCGGCGCGCAGGGCGGTGCGGCGGGTCGTGGCGTGGCCGGGGCCGGTCATACGGTGCGCCCCTTCGGGAGCACGACCCAAACGCGCAGGCCGTGCGGTTCGGCCGCCGTGAATTCGACGCGTCCGGCGTGACCGGCCACCAGCCGCTCGGCGATCGCCAGCCCGAGGCCGCTGCCGCGTACCTCACGGTGCCGTTCCGAGCGCCAGAAACGGGTGCCCGCCCGGGGGAGTTCGGCGGTCGCGAGGCCCGGCCCGTCGTCCCGTACCTCGAGCACCGCGTCCGGGCCCTCGGTGAGGCAGCGTGTCTCCACACGCGCGCCGCTCCCCGCGTACTTGATCGCGTTGTCGAGGAGGATGCCGGCCACCTGGGCCAGCTCTCCCTCCGGACAGGCCATGAGGACGGCGGGGCCGGTGACGAACTCCAAGCGGACTCCGGCCTGTTCGGCCACCGGCTGCCACAACCGGGCCTGGGCCGCGGCGACCGCCGTCGCGTCGCAGCACGACTCGTGTACGTCCGTGACGGCCAGTTCGCCCGCGCGGTGCTCGGCGTTCGCCAGGGTGAGCAGATCGTCGAGGAGATGCTCCATGCGTTCGAGTTCGGCCGTCACCCCCGTGTAGGTGCGGGTGGCGGAGGTGCGCAGATGCGGCTGGAGCGAGTCGATGCGCAGCCGCAGGGCGGCCAGGGGGTTGCGCAGCTGGTGCGAGGTGTCGGCGACGAGCCGGCGCTGCTGTTCCAGCGCGGTGGTGACCCCGTCGGCCATGCGGTTGAAGCCGGTGGCCAGCTGGCGCAGCTCCGGCGGGCCGCCGGCCCGCGCGTGCTCGGGCGGCAGCCCGGCGGCCAGGGTGCCGACCGCGCGGTCCAGACGGTGCAGCGGCCGTACGACCCACTGCGTGGCCCGGCGGGCGAGCAGCACACAGGCCACGGCCAACAGCCCGGCGCCGGCCAGGACCAGCGCCCAGCGCAGGGCGATGTCGTCCGCCGCGACCCGCACCGAGGCGCGCAGCACCACGGCGCCGGACACCCTGGTGCCGGTGCCCACGGGACGGGCGAGCAGCCGGTCGGCCCGGGACCAGGGCCGCAGCGTCCCGCCGGGGGAGACGGGCTGGTTGCGCAGCGCCGCGTCGACGAGCCGGGCGACGGCCGGGTCGGCGGCGCGCAGGCCGCCCGTCTGCACCACCGGGGCGCGGCGGGCGTCCACGACCACGACGGCCTCGCCGTACAGCTCGGTGTAGCGGCGTACGTCGGCGATGAGCGCGCCGGTGTCGTCGCTCTCGGCGGCCTGCTCGGCCAGCCCGGCGAACCGGTCGAGGTCGGCGGTGCGCGCCGAGACGAGCTGCTGGGTGCGCTGCGCCGAGGTGACGGCCAGCAGCGGGACGGCGAATCCGGCCACGGCGAGGACCACGAAGGCCAGGACCACGGTGAGGACGCGGGTGCGCATGAACAGGCCTGCCGTGAGAGACCCGGCTCAGTCGCCGAAGCGGTAGCCGAAGCCGCGGATGGTGGTCAGCACCTCGGGGCGGCCGAGCTTGGCCCGCACCTGGGTGAGGTGCACGTCGAGCGAGCGGGACACGGCGAGGAAGGCGTCGCCCCACACCTCGTCCATCAGCTGCTGGCGGCTGACCGCCGTGCCGGCCCGGGCCGCCAGCGCGGCGAGGACCTCGAACTCCTTGGTGGTCAGCCGCACCTCCGCGCCGCCGACCGTCACCCGGCGCGCGTCGAGGTCGACCTCGACGTCGGCGACGCGGACGGTGCGCGACGCCGGTGCGGCGGGTGTCGTGGCGCGGCGGGTGACGGCCTCGATACGGGCCAGCAGCTCGGCCAGCCGGACCGGCTTGACCAGGTAGTCGTCGGCGCCCAGCCGCAGGCCGCGCACCACCGACCGTTCGTCGCCCCGCGCGGTGAGCACCACCACCGGCAGGGGGCTGACCGCGCGCAGCTTGCGCAGCACCTCCAGACCGTCCAGGTCGGGCAGGCCGAGGTCGAGCAGCAGCAGGTCCGCCTGCCGGTGGCGGGCGAGGACGTCCTCGCCGCGCCTGACCCTGGCCGGCTCGTGGCCGTTGTCGTACAGGGCCTCGGTCAGCGCGCCCGCCACACCGTCGTCGTCCTCGGCCAGCAGCACCCGCACGGTCGCCTCCTTCCCGCCTCGTCAGTCGCGAGACCGGGACACGTCCTCGTCCAGCGGCGACGCGTCGGAGGTCTCGCGCATCCGAATGTAGACGAGCAGCGAGATCAGGACACAGGCGGTCACGTAGTAGAAGTACCAGTTCTCGTGTCCGGCCTTCTTGAACCACAGGGCGATGTACTCGGCGGTGCCGCCGAAGACGGCCACGGTCAGCGCGTACGGCAGGCCGACGCCGAGCGCCCGGATCGAGGTCGGGAACAGCTCCGCCTTCACCACCGCGCTGATCGATGTGTACAGGGAGCTGACGGTCAGCGGCCCGACCATGAGCAGGAACGCGTACACGGGGTCGCTTGTGTGCGACAGCAGAGTGAGCGAGGGCACCACCACCACGGTGCCCAGTACCCCGAACGCGATCAGCAGGGGACGCCGCCCCACCCGGTCGGAGAGCAGCCCCATGACCGGCTGGAGCAGCACGAACACGAGCAGCGCGAAGAAGTTGATCCAGGCAGCCGTAGGCTTCTCGATGCCGCTGGTGTTGACCATGAACTTCTGCAGGTACGTCGTGTACGTGTAGAAGAACAACGTGCCGCCCATGGTCAGGCCCACCACGACCAGGCACTGGCGCGGGTATGAAAGCAGCAGCCGCAGGCTGCCGCGGGCCGGGCCGTCCTGCTCCTTCTCGTCCTCCGACGCGGCGCGCTCGAAGCTCTCGGACTCGTCCATGCCGCGCCGCAGCCACAGCACGATCACCGCCCCCGCGGCACCGACGACGAACGCGATCCGCCAGCCCCAGGAATCCATCTGCCCGGGGCTGAGCACCTGCTGCAGCACGATCTGCAGGCCGAGCGCGGTCAGCTGCCCGGCGATGAGGGTGACGTACTGGAAGCTGGAGTAGTAGCCGCGGCGGCCGGGGGTGGCCACCTCGGACATATAGGTGGCGGAGGTCGAGTACTCACCTCCCACCGAGAGCCCCTGCAGCAGCCGCGCGGTGACCAGGAGGACCGGCGCGGCCACCCCGATAGAGCCGTACGACGGGGTCAGCGCGACGATCAGCGAACCGGCCGCCATCAGTGTCACCGACAGCGTCAGCGCCGCGCGGCGGCCCCGGCGGTCGGCGTAGCGGCCCAGGACCCACCCGCCGATCGGCCGCATCAGGAAGCCGACGGCGAACACCGCGGCGGTGTTCAGCAGCTGCGCGGTCTGGTCGCCGGAAGGGAAGAAGACGGACGCGAAATAGACGCTGAACGCGGTGTACGCGTACCAGTCGTACCACTCGATCAGATTGCCGATCGATCCGCGCATGATGTTGCTGACGACCCTGCGTTCGTCGCGACGCGGCTTGCGCGCACGCTCGGCTGTGGTCTGTGTGGCCATCGGAACTCCCTTGTCTGCGGCCCGGAAGCACACAGAGTCGACGGCCCGAACAGGGCAGTTCAACGCCGGGAGCCAAGTCCTTACAGTCCCTTAGGGCTTCCCCGAGCGACATGATCGGCACGGCGACGGTTAATGCGGAGATCCGCTCAGCTGGTGACCACGGATGAATACTCAATTATCCTGGTTTGCAATCAATACCGTGTATAACGATCAGGGTCCGGTGCTGCTTTGGGCAGGATGGCGCGATGACGCAACCGGGAACCACCGGGGGCGAACCGGTTGCGGAGCCGGTGAGGTCCGACGGCGAGGCGGCAACGGCCACGGCGGTCGTGGACGCCCACGGCAGGCTGACCGGGTGGAGCGAAGGCGCGCGGCGGCTGCTGGGGTACGAGGAGCCGGAGGTCACGGGCCTTTCCGCGGCCGTGCTGCTCGCCGACGAGCCGCCCACCGGCACGCTGCGGTCCATCATCGCGGGACTACGCCGGTGGAACGGCTCGGTGGACCTCCGCCACAAGGACGGCCGCCTCGTCCGGGTGAGCCTGCTGGCCCACCGCCGAGAGCGGGACCCCTCCGGCGACGGCCGCGGCCCCGAGTGGCTTCTGGTCTCTCCGGTCGCCCGTTCCCGTACGGAACCCGAGGAGGACGGTCTGCTCGGGTGGTCACTCACCCAGTCCCCGTGCACCACGGCGCTCTACGACACGGAGCTGCGGCTGCTGCGGGCCAACGCGGACATGGAACGCGTGATGGGTCTGACCGAAGCCGAGATGCGCGGGCTACGGGTGTCGGAGATCGTCCTCGACGCGGAGAGCCGCCGCACCGAGGACTCGATGCGGCGGGTCCTTGCGACCGGCGAACGACAGCACCTGCGAGCCGCCCTGCAACTGTCCGGCGATCCGCGGGAGAGTCTGTGGTCGGTCACCCTGGCACCGGTGCACGACCCCGACGGCATGGTCCGGGGTGTCCTCCTGTCCGCCCACAACATGACCGAGGAGCACCTGGCCCGGCAGCGCCTCGCCCTGGTCGCCGAGGCCGGGGTCCGCATCGGCACCACCCTCGACCTGACCCAGACCGCTCAGGAAATGGCCGACGTCGCCGTCGGGCAACTGGCGGACTTCGTCACGGTGGACCTGCTCCCCGACATCGAGGACGACCAGGAACTGCGCGCCATGACCCTGCCCAGTCCGGTCATGCTGCGCCGGGTCGCCAACCAGTCGGTGCTGCCGGGCTGCCCCGAAGCCGTGGTGCCGCTGGGCACGGTCGCGGTCTACCCGAACGTGTCACCGGCGGCCGAGGTCCTCGCTTCGGGACAACCCCTGATCCACGAGGTGACCCCGGCCGCGGTGGCCAAGTGGGAGAGCCAGGCGCCGGACCGGGCGGAACGGGTGCGACGCTTCGGCTTCCACTCGGTCCTGGCGGTGCCGATGCGGGCCCGCGGCATCACGCTCGGCGTGGCCACCTTCACCCGGCACCGGAATCCGGAACCCTTCACGGAGGACGACCTGCTCCTGGGACAGGAGATCACCGCCCGGGCCGCGCTGAGCATCGACAACGCCCGCCGCTTCACCCGGGAGCGCACCACCTCGCTGACCCTGCAGAGCAGCCTGCTGCCGCAGGGACATCCCCGGCAGCCCGCGGTCGAGACCGCCTCGCGCTATCTGCCGGCCAGCGCGCAGGCCGGTGTGGGCGGCGACTGGTTCGACGTCATCCCGCTCTCCGGCGCCCGGGTGGGCCTCGTCGTCGGCGACGTCGTAGGGCACGGGATCCAGGCCTCGGCCTCCATGGGGCGGCTGCGCGCGACCGTGCGCACCCTGGCGGACGTCGACCTCCCGCCCGACGAGCTCATGACACACCTGGACGATCTGGTGGACCGGCTCTCGGCCGAGGGCGAGGACGACGCACCCGGCAGCGCCGCCGCCGACATCGGAGCCACCTGTCTCTACGCCGTCTACGACCCGGTCAGCCGGCGCTGCTGCGTGGCACGCGCGGGCCACCCGGCGCCGGCGCTGCTCATCCCCGGCAGCGAACCGTTTCTGCTCGATCTTCCCGCCGGGCCGCCCCTGGGGCTGGGAGGCCTGCCGTTCGAGTCGACCGAGATCGAACTGCCCGAAGGCAGCCTGCTCGCCCTGTACACCGACGGTCTCGTCGAGGCGCGCGGGCGCGACATCGACCAGGGAGTCGACGACCTGCTCAAGACGCTGGCCCGAGCGGGTTCCTCGCTGGAGAGCACCTGCGACGACGTGCTGCAGGCCCTGCTCCCGGACCGCGCGGAGGACGACGTGGCGCTGCTGCTGGCCCGGACCAAGGCCCTGGACTCGGGCCATGTGGCCACCTGGGACGTTTCCCCGGAACCCTCCGAGGTGGCCCGGATCCGGCGCAGCGTCACCCGGCAGTTGCAGGAGTGGAACCTGGAGGAGGACGCGTTCGTCACCGAACTCGTGGTCAGCGAACTGATCACCAACGCCATCCGCTACGCCGAGCCGCCCATCGAACTGCGCCTGATCCTGGACCGCAACCTGATCTGCGAGGTGTCCGACACCAGCAGCACCGCACCGCATCTGCGCCGCGCCCTCACCTACGACGAAGGCGGCCGCGGCCTGCTCCTGGTCGCCCAGCTCAGCCGGAGGTGGGGCACCCGCCACGCCCGCCGCGGGAAGATCATCTGGGCGGAACAGGCCCTGTCGACCGGCGACGCGGGGCCGGCCAGGACGTGATCCGGCTGTGGCGGGGGCGAACTTCCCAGGGGCGGAGTCGCGCGGGCTCTCCCGCAGCGTCTGTCAATGCCACACTGTGCCCCCGGGAAAAAGGGGGCGGGCATGGGATTCGGATTCCGTGTCGGTGTGGACGTTCAAGCCTCCGTCCGAGCCATGGTCATCGTCGAGCTCTGGACGGCGCCCGGCTCACCGTAATTCTCACCAGGGGGAACCACCATGCCGCCTTACAGTCTCG
The DNA here is from genome assembly GCF_050937045.1 of Streptomyces sp. CA-179760. NCBI lineage: Bacteria > Bacillati > Actinomycetota > Actinomycetes > Kitasatosporales > Streptomycetaceae > Streptomyces > Streptomyces sp. CA-179760. The sequence continues at coordinate 1,352,839 of NZ_JBNJLZ010000001.1, read as the reverse complement.
AGAACCGGCTGGTCATCGGGATAGCGTCAAGCGCCCTCTTCGACCTCGAAGAATCCGATGGCGTGTTCCGGCAGGAAGGTGAGAAAGGATATCGTGTATATCAGCGGGCCAATCTCGGCAACACACTCCAGCCAGGTGTCGCTTTCCCTTTCATTCGCCGCATCTTGTCGCTGAACGACTTGAACCCGGAAGGCGATCCGCTGGTCGAGGTGATCATCCTTTCCCGCAACGACCCTGACACGGGACTTCGAGTCATGCGGTCCATAGAATCGCACGGCCTGCCCATCAGCCGTGCCATATTCATGCAGGGCCGGGCGCCGTACAAGTTCATGCGCGCCCTGCACATGTCCCTCTTCCTGTCCGCGGATGAGAGCGACGTACGGGAAGCAGTGGCCGCCGGGCTACCTGCCGGGCGGGTCCTCGGGTCCGTCGTTGCCGACGACCCGGAGGACAGGGACCTGCGGATCGCCTTCGACTTCGACGGCGTTCTCGCCGGCGATGAATCGGAGCGTGTCTTCCAGCAGGGCGGCATGGAAGGATTCCGTGCCCACGAGACCATGAACGTCGCCACCCCTCACGACGCGGGCCCGCTCCGCGACTTCCTGCGTGAAATCAACAAAGTGCAGCGAAGGGAGGAAGAATGCCGCGGGGAGGACGAAAATTACGCGATCCGCGTCCATGTATCCATCATCACGGCCCGCAGTGCACCGGCGCATGAGCGCGCGATACTGAGTTTGAACAAGTGGGGAGTAACGGTCAATGACGCCTTCTTCCTCGGTGGCATCGACAAGAGTTCGATCATGGATGTACTGCGCCCCCATATCTTCTTCGACGACCAGGAGATCCACCTCAGGGGGACTTCCGGGACAACGCCGAGCGTCCACATTCCCTTCGGGGTAGTCAATCAAGGGGAGGGGGCCGAGAGGTCTGATCAGGTACCTGGGAGGAGGGCTCAGTCAGGCCCTACAGCCCCGCGATCCCGTTCCACCGCTTCCCGAACTCCACCCGCTCCACCGAGGTGATGTCACGTGCGACGGCGAGCCTGCCGCGCAGCTCCGCGTCAGGAAAGACCAGCGGGTTCTCGGCCAGGGTCGCAGTCTCCTCGTCCTTGGCGGAGGCGAGGATCTCCTGGGCGGCCGGGACCGGGCAGACGTAGTTGACCCAGGCGGCGAGTTCGGCGGCGACCTCGGGGTCGTAGTAGTAGTCGATCAGCCGCTCGGCATTCGTCTTGTGCCGGGCGAGGTTGGGGATCATCAGCGACTCGGCCCACAGCTCGGCTCCTCCTTCGGGGACGACGAACTCGATGTCCGGGTCGTCCGCCTGGAGCTGGATCACATCACCCGAGTAGGCCTGACAGGCCAGCACATCCCCGCTCGACAGATCCTTGATGTAGTCGTTGCCGGTGAAGCGGCGGATCTGTCCCCGGCTCACCTGCTCCTCCACCTGATCGCAGACCGTGTGGAAGTCGTCGGCCGTCCACCCGGTGATGTCGACTCCGTTGCCCTGCATCAGCAGCGCGAACGCCTCGTCCAGGCCGGACAGCAGCGTGACCCGGCCCTTCAGGTCGCTCGCCCACAGGTCGGAGACCTGCCGTATCTCCCGGCCGGTCCTGCGCCGGTTGTACGCGATCCCGGTGATCCCGGACTGCCACGGCACCGTGCACCTACGGCCGGGATCGAAGGCCGGCGAACGCAACTGCGGGTCCAGGTACCTGGTCACGTTGGGCTGCCGCGCCCGGTCCATCTCCTGCACCCAGCCGAGGCGCACGAACCGCGCGCACATCCAGTCACTGACGACGATCAGATCGCGGCCGGTGGACTGATGGTTCATCAGTGCGGGGCTGACCTTGCCGAAGAACTCGTCGTTGTCGTTGATCTCCTCGACGTAGTCCACCGATACGCCAGTGCGCTTCTCGAAGTCCTCCAGCGTCGGCCGCCGCGCCTGATTCTCGTCGTCCGTGTCGATGTACAGCGGCCAGTTCGCCCAGATCAGCCGCCGATCGGTAGCGGACAGATCGGCAGCGGCCCGGTCACCGGGCCGTACATACGCGGCCGGCACACCGCACCCGGCCAGTCCGCCGAGCACCGCACCGGAACCGAGCGCACGCAGCAGGCCGCGCCGGGAGAGCGGAGGGATCGTCTTCAGGGGCATTCGGGCAGCATGCCGCGCCCTTCGGGGCCGGACAATTGACACCCCGTCCGGAAGCCCGGCCTGCGCCCGGACACCTTGTCGAGGGGTGGGCACCGCTGTCGCTTGCGGCAGTCCCTTGACCTGCGAATTCATTGGTCCGCATGGCAGTTGACTTTGCTTTCCCTTTGCGGTTGGCTGCGGACTCGACCATCACGATCCGGGGGGGATCTCCATGCACCGCACCATCCGCGCTGCCGTCTGTTCCGTCGCCGTCATCGGCCTCGCGCTCGGCCTCAGTTCGTGTTCCGAGGCGGTCGACCAGGTCGACAAGGCCGTGGACGAGACGTACGAAGTCACCTACGAGGTGACGGGGAAGAACGTCGACTCGATCGAGTTCCACGGCGGCGGTGGCAAGGCCACGGATCCGAAGATCGAGTCGGTGTCCGGGCCCGAGCTGCCCTGGAAGAAGACGGTCGAGCTGCGCGGCATCATGCCGGCGGCGGTCATGCCGGTCGCGGCGGACCCCGAAGGTGCCCAGGTCGCCTGCAAGATCACTTACAAGGGCAAGGTGATCGAGGAGCAGAGCGCCAAGGGCCTGGTGACCGCCGGCGGTTGCACCGCGGAGTCCCCGGTCACGGGGTAACCCTGCAAAGGCTTCGGCGGGACCCCGGCAGGAGGTCCCGCCCCAGCTTCAACCGGCCGTGCCGCGAGGGGTCATGCGATCCGGTCCCCGAATGTCAGGAAGGTGACGCGCGACCTACGCGGCGGCGCTGCGACAGACGGCACTCGGCATGGGTGTGCCCGTGGGCGCTGACCGGCACTGGTTCGGGCCGGTGGACGCCGCGCGGCCGGTAGCCGAGTGCGTCGGAGACGCCGGCCAGGTCGGCGAGGTACCAGACGATGGCGAGCCACATCTCGGTGCCCTGCAAGCCGGGGCGGGTCTGTCGCTCGCCCATGGTGGTGGGGTGCGGGGCGCGGAAGGCGAATCCTTCACCGTCCACCCAGTGCTGGAGCGCGTCGGCGAGCAGTTGCCGTGCCAGGGTGACGACGTCGTCGGCGCGGTGGCCGGTGGCGCGGGTCAGCCACAGTGGATGGGCGATGTCCAGGATGTTGCAGGCGGTCTGCCTGTCCCGGCGGGTGTAGCGGGCATCGCGGGCGTGCCGGAGCACGGAGTCGATGGTCTGCTCGGGGTAGGGCACGGGCAGTCCGTACTGGGCGAACGTGCCGCGGCTGGCGCGGTAGAAGCCGTTGACGACCGGCATCAGACCGTCTGCGGCACTGGGTGTGCCCCACAGGCCGGTGTGCGGGTCGGCGTGGCTGAGCAGCCATCCGAGGAGGGCGTCGAGCGCGCCGGGCTGTCCGCGGACTCCCTTGCCGCGGTTCCACATGAGGGCGGTGCCCAGGGTGTCGGCCCAGTCGCCGCTGTACCAGGGGTTCTCCTGCCAGGGCAGAGCCTCCAAGTGCTCGACGACGTCACCCGCGGTCAGCGCGGCGACGCCCTTCAGGGGATGCGCGAACTCGCTGCCCAGCAGGTCGAGGGCGTAGCCCACGCACAGGAAGTGGTAACCGGTCTCCTCGCTGAAGGGGAGGGCGCCGACAGGGCGTTGGCGTCCGTCCTCGTCGAGCGCGCCGACGATGCCGGTGTGGGGGTCCTGCCAGGAGCGCAGTCGTGCGATCTGCTCGTCCGCGGACAGCGGCAGCGGGGCGCGTCCGAGGAGCAGGTCGGCGATCTCCACGGCGTCGCACTGGGCGCGCACGGTGGGCGGACCGCCGGGTGCGTCGACGAAGAGCCCGCCACCGTCGGGTCCGGGCACGAAGCAACGGGCGATGACGTCCTCGGCCTGGGCGCGGGCGGTGTCCGCGAACGCGGCGAGCCGGCCGGCCAGGTCCGTCGGTGTCCCGTGGGGTTCTGTGGGAGGTGCTCCGCGTCGACGCAGGAGGCGGGCGGGGTTGCCGGCGACTACGGCCCTGGCCGGGACGTCCTTGGTCACCACGCTGCCCGCTCCGATCACGGCACCGTCGGCGACGGTGATCCCGTCGAGCACTACGACGTGGGAGCCGATCCATACGTCGTCGCCGATCCGGATGCCCTGGGAGGACATCGGCTGCCGGAACACCTCGGTGTCGGGGTCCTCGAAACCGTGATTGAAGGCGAGCAGGGAGGTGTGGGCGCCGATGCGTACACCGTCGCCGAGTTCGATGGTGCCGCGGACCACGGCGTAGGGATTGACGGTGCAGTCCCGTCCCGCGCGCAGGGTGCCGGTCAGGTAGGCGCCGGCCGCGATGTAACTGCGGGGGCCGAGCCGGAGGCGCTCGTTCTGGACCGCGGCCAGCGGTGAGACGTAGCAGTCCTCGCCGATGCTGTACTCGTCGCCCGCCTCGCACAGTGTCTGCTGGAAGTGGTGCTGCCGGGCGCGGTCGTCGGCGGTGGCCCGTTCCCAGTAGTGCCAGGGCGAGTAGTCGAACAGGGCGGGCGGGGCGGCGGCGTTCGAGTCCGTCATGGGGTTCGTGTCCCTTCGGGTTCTGCAAGGTCATGTTCTCCGACCCGTCGATGACGAAAACCCCGCTGTGCGCAGGGCGAGGTGTCCGGCGACGGTTCGGGTCGGACCTTCTCCCGGGGCCACACCCGACGCCGTTTCGCTCTCCGGCACCGCGGGCGGGCAGTCCGGTAAGGCGCCCGCTCGCGGAATCGCCGGCGGAGTCACACGGCTCGGGCCCCGTCACGGTCGGTTCGACCCACGCTCAGCAGGGAGCGGTGACGTTGCCGCAGTAGATCCAGCCGTGGACGGTCTTGGGATGGCCGTTGCCGAACGTGTACTCGACGTAGTACCAGAGGTTGTTGTGGGTGTTGTACGCGTTGTGGCTCCAGTACACCGTGTCGCCTGCGTTCGTCCGTGCGACCACGTCGCACGTGGCCGCGTAGCACTTCCTGATCGGGGCAGCGCTCAGTGTGGTCGTGGGGGTCCACGCCGCGGCTGAGACCTCGCCGCTGCCGGGGTTGTCGCCGGCTGCCGCGGGCGTGGCCGCGAGACCGGTGGTGAGTGCGGCGGTGGCTGCCGCGAGTGCGAGCATGCGTCGGATTCGCATGATCTTCCTCCTCAAGTCGGTGGCACGAGAAGTCGGTGGCACGAGCGTGAGGTGGGGCCGGCCGGCGGGACAAGGTGTGCGGGTGTCCGGGGGCGTCCGAGACAGCCGCGGGCCGCTGACCTGCGGTGTCCGGGTGGTGTCCGGGGCGGCCGACGAGGTTGGGATCCGGACCCGCGGAGAACCTGCGACTCCTCTGTGGGCGCTGCGACCGTCGCAAGGGCGTGGGCTGACGAGGAGAGGGCCGACCACCGCGACCCGGTCGGATCTGTTCGACCTGTCGGACATTGTTCGAAACCTATTGACGCTGCCCTGGGCGTCGACTGAGACTCTCGCAACACACGTCACCTGCGTGTAACGGCAGGCCCACGGCAAGAGATTGCCGTCGCCCGGTCGGCACCTCGTTCCGCGTTCCGCCTTGCCCGCAATCAGCCATGCCTCAGCAGGGAACCTCGACATGACGCACGTCGCACGATGCGCACGACTTCGCAGCCGCGCGAGACGCCTGGCGGGCCATCTCGCCGGACTGACCGCCGCGTCGATGCTGTTCACCCTCGCCGGACCCACCGCTTCCGCACAGGCGGCACCGGCGGCGCCCGCGGCACCGGCGGCAGAAGCCGCGGACATCACCGACGGCCTGGCCCTGTGGTACAAGCTCGACGCGGGCTCCGGCGGAACCGTGACCGACGCCTCCGGCAACGGCCGCAGCGGCACAATCAGCGGCACCGCCGACTGGTCGGCATCCGGTCAGGGGCTCGCCTTCAACGGGTCGGACACCTACATCAAGGTCCCGGACGACGTCATGAAGGGCATGGACGCGATCACCGTCTCCATGGACGTACTGATCGACTCCGCCCAGAGCACGCCCTACTTCCTCTACGGCTTCGGCAACACCAGCGCGGGCAGCGGCAACGGCTACCTGTTCACCACCGGGAACTCCCTCCGCACCTCCGTCGCGACGGGCAACTGGTCGACCGAGCAGACCACCAAGCCGTCCGACTCCCACAACCTGACACGCGGCGTGTGGAAGCACCTCACCTACGCCCAGACCGGCTCCACGGGCGTGCTCTACGAGGACGGCGTCGAGGTCGGCCGCAACACCTCGGTCACCACCACGCCCGGCGCCATCGGCTCCGGCACCACCAAGGCCAACTACATCGGCAAGTCCGTCTACGACGGCGACAAGCTCTTCAAGGGCCGGATACGCGACTTCCGTGTGTACGACCGGGCCTTGGCCGGCTCGGAGGTCGAGCAGCTCTCCCTCCCCGTCGCCACACAGGGCGTCGCCGACGACAAGCAGGCCCTGAGCCTCGGCGACACCAGCGGCGTCACCGCCGACCTGGACCTGCCGAAGACCGGTCCGGCCGGCGGCTCCGCCATCAGCTGGGACAGCGACAACCCGTCCGTGGTGTCCGACACCGGCAAGGTGACCCGCCCCGAGGCCGGCTCACCGGACGGCCGCGCCACCCTCACGGCGACCCTGAAGAAGGGCACCGTGACCGGCACCAGGACCTTCGACATCACGGTCCGGCCCGCACTCGACGACGATGCCGCCACCCGCGACGCCGCCGAGGCACTCGCGGTCCACAACCTCGACGACGCCCGCGGCAACCTCACCCTGCCCAAGAGCGGCAAGTACGGCACGGCCGTCACCTGGTCCTCCGCGAAGCCCGACGTCGTCTCCGCAGATGGCGAGGTCCACCGCCCCGCGCACGGCGACGGCGCCACCACCGTCGAGCTGACCGCCACCGTCACCAAGGGCGAGGCGAAGGCCACCCGCGTCCTGACGGCCAAGGTGCCCGAACAGCCCGCCGAAGCGGCCCTCAAGGGCTACATGTTCAGCTACTTCACCGGCGAGGGCACCTCGGACGGCGAACAGCTCTACGCCGCCCTCAGCAAGGGCGACGACCCGCTGCACTGGCGCGAGCTGAACGACGGCAAGCCGGTCCTCACCTCCACGCTCGGCGAGAAGGGCCTGCGCGACCCGTTCATCATCCGCTCCCCGGAGGGCGACAAGTTCTACCAGATCGCCACCGACCTCAGGATCTACGGCAACGGCGACTGGGACGCCTCCCAGCGCACCGGCAGCAAGTCCATCATGGTCTGGGAGTCCACCGACCTGGTGCACTGGACGAACCAGCGCCTGGTCAAGGTCTCACCCGACAGCGCGGGCAACACCTGGGCGCCGGAGGCGTTCTACGACGCCGAGCGCGGCGAGTACGTGGTCTTCTGGGCGTCGAAGCTGTACGACAACGCCGACCACTCCGGCGACACGTACAACCGCATGATGTACGCCACCACCCGCGACTTCTACACCTTCAGCGAGCCAAAGGTCTGGATCGACCGCGGCTACTCGGTCATCGACTCCACGATGATCCGGCACGACGGCACGTACTACCGGCTGTCCAAGGACGAGCGGAACAACAGCTCCTCCACGCCCAACAGCAAGTTCATCTTCCAGGAGAAGAGCGACTCGATCCTGAACCCGTCCTGGACGCCGGTCGCCGAGGGCATCGGCAGGGGTGCGATGAACGCCGCCGAGGGACCACTGGTGTTCAAGTCCAACACCGAGGAGAAGTGGTACGCGTTCCTCGACGAGTTCGGCGGCCGCGGCTACATCCCGTTCGAGACGACCGACCTCGACTCCGGCACCTGGACCCCCTCCACCGGCTACGACCTGCCCGCAAAGCCCCGCCACGGCACCGTGCTGCCGGTCACCAAGGCCGAGTACGACCGGCTGCTGCGCGCCTACCAGCCCGACCAGATCGTGAAGAGCGTCGAGGACGTGTCGGTGAAGACCCGGGTCGGCTCCGCCCCGGTCCTGCCGGCCACGGTCGTCGCCGAGTACGCCGACGGCGTCAAGCGGCCCGTCTCCGTCGACTGGGCGGACGTGCCGGCGTCGTCGTACGCGCGGCCCGGCACCTTCACGGTGACCGGCAGCCTGCCGAACGGCGCCGCGATCCCGGTGCGGGCCGAGGTCACCGTGTCGGAGCAGGGATCCGACGTTCCGGCCGATCTGCTGCTGCACTACGACTTCGACGAGACGGGCGGCAGCATCGCCCGTGACTCCAGCGGCCACGGCTACCACGGCACCTACGTCCGCACGCCCGACTTCGGCACCGGTGTCGAGGGCGGCTCGTTCAAGATGTCCGGTGACTCGTCGAGCTCGCCGTACGTGAAGATCCCGAACGGTGTGCTGAAGAACGCCGACAGCGTGACCGTGTCGACGTACGCCAAGTGGAAGGGCGGCAGCGGCTTCCAGTGGCTGTTCGGGCTCGGCCCGGACAGCGACAAGTACCTGTTCGCCACTCCGTCCAACGGCGGCTCCAGCCTCTACTCGGCCATCACGAAAGCGAGTTGGTCGGCGGAGTCGAAGCTGACAGCCGGCTCGCAGCTCACGCCCGGTCAGTGGCGGCACGTCACGGTGACGCTGGACGGCGCCACCGGCACGATGGTCCTCTACGCAGACGGCGTCGAGGCGGCCCGCACCACGACCACCATCAAGCCGTCCGAGCTGTACAGCGCGGCCAAGGACTACAGCGGCTACATCGGCCGCTCCCTGTACGCGGCCGACCCGTACTTCGGCGGCGAGGTCGACGACTTCCGCGTCTACGACCGCGCCCTCACCGGCACCGAGGTCATGGAACTCAGCGGCAACACGGCGGGCATCGCCAAGGTGACGCACCCGGCACTCAAGGTCGACGCGCTCATCGACAACGGCAGCGGCACGATCACCCTGCCGATGAAGGCGGGCACCGATCTCACCGCGCTGGCACCGGAGTTCACGCTGGCCGAGGGCGCGACGATCAGCCCCGCCTCCGGCAGCGTGCGCGACTTCACCAAGCCGGTGACGTACGAGGTCACCGGGTCGGACGGCAAGAAGCGCACCTGGAAAGTCTCGGCGCTGATCATGAAGACCCCGGTCCTGCCGGGTCTGAACGCCGACCCGAACATCGTGCGCTTCGGTGACACTTTCTACATCTACCCGACGACCGACGGCTTCGAGGGCTGGAGCGGCACACAGTTCAAGGCCTGGTCCTCCACGGACCTGGTCCACTGGAAGGACCACGGCGTCATCCTCGACCTGGGGCCTGACGTCAGCTGGGCGGACAGCAGGGCCTGGGCGCCGGCGATGACCGAGAAGGACGGGAAGTACTACTTCTACTTCTGCGCCGACGCGAACATCGGCGTGGCCGTCTCCGACTCGCCCACCGGCCCCTTCAAGGACGCCCTGGGCAAGCCCCTGCTGAAGGCCGGTGACTTCCCCGGCCAGATGATCGACCCGGCCGTCTTCACCGACGACGACGGCAAGCAGTACCTCTACTGGGGCAACGGCCGCGCCTACGTCGTCCCGCTGGGCGACGACATGACCTCCATCGACACCTCGAAGGTCACGGACATCACCCCGAGCGGCTACAACGAGGGCACTTTCGTCATCAAGCGCAAGGGCACCTACTACTTCATGTGGTCGGAGAACGACACCCGGGACGAGAACTACCGCGTCGCCTACGCGACCGGCCCCTCGCCCACCGGCCCGTGGACCAAGCAGGGCGTGATCCTGGAGAAGGACCTCTCCCTCGGCATCAAGGGACCGGGCCACCACTCCGTCGTCCACGTCCCGAACACCGACGACTGGTACATCGCCTACCACCGCTTCGCCATCCCCGGTGGCGACGGCACCCACCGAGAAACAACCATCGACAAGCTGGAGTTCGACTCCGACGGCCTGATCAAGAAGGTCGCCCCGACTCTCGGCGGCATCGACCCGGTCACCGTCGTCCACGCCGGTCCGGACGCCACGGGCACCGAGGGCGGTCCGATCACGCTCGCCGGCACCGTCTCCGGGGCGGGAACCCCCAAGTGGAGCGTCCAGGACGGCGCCCCGTGCACCGTCAAGGACCCCGCGGCAGCCCGCACGACCCTCACCTGCACCGACGACGGCACCTTCCAGGTCACCCTGGCCGGCGGACGCGGCACCGACACCGCGACCGTCAAGGTCGCCAACGCAGCCCCGGCGATCACAGCCGCCAAGGGCCCCGGCTCGCCCCTCCCGGTGGGCAAGGCCGCCGTCGTCACCGCCTCCTTCGACGACCCGGGCACGGCCGACCGCCACACCTGCACGGTCGACTGGAAGGACGGTGGCCGGCCGACGACCGGCACGGTCACCGGCACCGGCTGCCGCGCCGCACACGTCTACGACGACGCGGGCATCCACCGCCCGGTCGTCACGGTCACCGACGACGACAAGGGCACGGACACCACCACGCTCGCGGAGCTGATCGTCTACGACCGTGCCGCCGGACCCGCCGCCGGCGCAGGCACGATCACCTCCCCGACGGGCGCCTACCCGGCCAGGCCGGGGCTGACCGGAAAGGCGGCCTTCGCCCTGGGCGCCCAGTATCGGAAGGGATCCACCGTCCCCAGAGGCAAGGCCACCTTCGTCTTCGGCCCCGCCCGGCTCACCTTCCGTTCGACCGGCTCCGACTGGCTCGTGGTGAACGGCTCCCGGGCCGTCTACCAGGGCACCGGCACGGTGGACGGCAGGGGCGGCTACGCCTTCAGAGTCACCGCCACCGACGGCCCGGACACCTTCCGCATCAAGATCTGGAAGAAGTCCACCGGCGATGTCCTCTACGACAACAGGACCGGCGCCAGGACGAAGGGCATCGTCACCATCGGGAACCAGCGCGGTTAGGCGGGATGCTGGAAGCCGTGTGGCAGGTGTGTGTCACCGCGGTGCGGGACGCGGAGTTGTGCTTGCCTAGAGCGCACTCCACGCGACTAGCGTGCAGTCCATGAAGTACACGCAGCTCGGACGCACGGGACTCAAAGTCAGCCGGCTCGTCCTCGGCACCATGAACTTCGGTCCCCAGACCGACGAGGCCGACAGCCACGCGATCATGGACGCGGCGCTGGACGCGGGCATCAACTTCTTCGACACGGCGAACGTGTACGGCTGGGCCGAGAACAAGGGCCGTACCGAGAGCATCATCGGCAACTGGTTCGCGAAGGGCGGCGAGCGGCGCGACAAGGTCGTCCTCGCCACGAAGGTGTACGGCAACATGGGCGCGGACGGCGCGGCCTGGCCCAACCACGACAAGCTGTCGGCGGTGAACATCCGGCGGGCCGTGGACGCGTCGCTCAAGCGGCTCCAGACCGACCACATCGACGTCTACCAGTTCCACCACATCGACCGGGACACCCCGTTCGAGGAGATCTGGCAGGCCATCGACGTACTGGTCCAGCAGGGGAAGATCCTTTACGTCGGGTCCTCCAACTTCCCGGGCTACAAGATCGCCCAGGCCAACGAGATCGCCGCCGGTCGCGGCGGCACCATCGGCCTCGTGAGCGAGCAGTGCCTCTACAACCTCTACGAGCGCCGCGCCGAGATGGAGGTCATCCCGGCCGCGCAGGAGTACGGCCTCGGCGTCATCCCGTGGTCGCCGTTGCACGGCGGTGCGCTCGGCGGCGTACTGAAGAAGGAGGTCAAGGGCGGTCGCCGCAGCGAGGGGCGAGCCGCGGGCGCCATGTCCGGTCCTGAAGTACACGCGAAGATCCAGGCGTACGAGGACCTGCTCGACAAGCACGGTCTGGAGCCCGGCGAGGCCGCCCTGGCCTGGCTGCTCACCCGTCCCGGCGTGACCGGCCCGATCGTCGGCCCACGCACGGAGGAGCAGCTCGAATCCGCCCTGCGCGCCATCGAGTTGGATCTGAGCGAGGAGCTGCTGGCCGGGCTCGACGAGATCTTCCCGGGACCGGGACCGTCTCCGGAGGCCTTTGCCTGGTAGCGGTCGAGCCGCAGTCGTTCGCAGTCGCCGCCACCGCGACCAGGACGAACATCATCACGAGTGCACTGGCCATGATCTGGTTCCGGGTTATGGGATTCACAGGACCGAGCCTGACCGGCCCATACGAGCGGCCGGCGGACGACCGCCTCAGTGGCGGGACTGCTCGCCCGCCGCCGCCGGCGCCCTGCGCCCGCTGTGCGAGCCGATGCCAGGATGCCTGATAAGCCCGACTAAGCCTTGATCGGTGCGGCCGACCTGGCGGCCTGCTCGATCTTCGCGCAGTAGGCTGCACGGGCTTCCGCGTCGATCCGCTGCTCGTTCTCGGCGCGCACCCCGGTCCGGCCGTCTAGGCCCTCGCGCAGGATGTCGGCGTGCCCGGCATGCCGGATGGTCTCGCCGAGGACATGGACCATGACGGCGAACAGGTTGGTGTTGGGACAAGGCTCCGGCCACCACGGCACGTGGCCGGGGGCGTCGAGGAGAAGCTCGTTGATCGTTGCGTCCGAGTGCTCCCACGTGCGCCGGTAGAACCCGATGATCTGATCGCGGGTCTCGTCCTCGGTCGCCCACTGATCGCTGCCGTCGGAGTCCTGCCACCGGGACAGTGATTCCGGGGAAGGGCGGTCGAAGACCTCGCCGAAGTACCTGGCCTCGACGGTGGCCACGTGTTTGACCAGGCCGAGGAGGTTGGTCCCGGTCGCCGTCAGAGGTCTGCGAGCGTCGTACTCGGACAAGCCGTCGAGTTTCCAGAGCAGTGCCTCGCGGTCCCGCCGCAGTCTCCCGTGCAGGTTGTCCTTCGCGAATTCATCGATCATGTGGCATGAACCTTCCATGGGCTGTTCGTGGTCTCAAGATCCCGTACGTGGTCCGCGACGGCCGGCAGAGCCGAGACCAGCACCGAGAACGTGGTGATCCGCAGCGAGCCCGCAGTGATCGCGACGGCGCGGGTCGAGAAGAGCAGCCGGAATCGCGGCTCGGCCAGCACCTCCCCGTAGGTGGCACGGTGGTTGACCTGCGCGGGTTCGGCGGTTGGGGTCATGACGCCCAGCCTCGCCGTGCGCCCGAGCCACTCACCAATGATTCGTCGCTGGACGAATCGGAACAGACGCCAGGCGTAGCATCACAGGGTGCTCCGCTTCGAAGTCTCCGTCGAGGACCTGCTGCGCAGCCGCTTCGCACTGTCGCCCGCGATGGACCTCTGCTTGCTGCTGCGCTCGCTCGCCGGCCAGAACCGGCCGCTGCCGCGAGCCTGGGCCGCCCGGCTCCTGCCGGCCTTCGAACGGCTTCGCCGCGAGACCGAACTGGACGCCGCCCTCGCCCTGCACACCCCGCGATCCGGACCGAACTTCGTCGCACCGCCCCCGCGCGGTCTCCACCAGACCTGGGCAGACGACCTGGCCATGATCCGGGCCACACCGCTGGAAGCGGCCCGCCACGAATTCGCCACCACCGCGACCGGCCCGTCCGCCCATGATCCCCGGGTACGCGCGGTGCTGGACTCCACGGACGCCGTCTCCAGGATCGCCGAGGCGATGGACCAGGCGTGGCACGAGCTGCTCGCCCCGGACTGGCCGCAACTGCGCGCGATCTGTGAGCGCGATGTCGTGCACCGGGTGGGTGTGATCGGCGAACACGGATGGGCCACGACCATCGAGAGCCTGCACCCGAGCATCGCCTGGCGCGCCGGCGGCATCGAGATCGGCTTCTTCCCCCCGGTCGGAAACGTCCGCCTCGCCGGCGACGGGCTCCTGCTGATCCCTTCGGTCTTCGTCGGGAACATCGCCGCCCACCTGGAAGACCCCTGGCCCAGGACCTTGGTCTATCCCGCCCGCGGCACCGCCGCTCTGTGGGGCGAACAGGCGACCGTCCCCCGACCGGACGCGCTGACCGCTCTGGTCGGCCGGGCCCGAGCCCGGCTGCTGTTGGCGCTGGACGCCCCGGCCAGTACCAGCCACCTCGCCCGAAGCCTCGCCATGGCACCCGGCGCGGTCGGAGACCACCTCGCCATCCTGCGAGGCGCGGGGCTCCTCGTCCGCGCCCGGTCCGGACGGTCGGTGCTCTACCGGCGCACCCCGCTCGGCGAGGCGCTGGTCGCCGGTTCGGGCTGAGGGCTCAGCGGCGTCGGCCGAGGCCTGGGAAAGCGGCATCCGTCAGATCGCCCCGTCCCATGATCGCAACAAAGAACCCAGGCACGGGGCAGTCACATGATCGCCCGGACAGCACACCTAGGCCGTAGCGAGTACCTGGACGGTGTCGCCCACAGTGTCCGCCACCTTCTTCCACTCGGTGAGGGAGATCGTCAGGGGTGGCAGGAGCTTCAGTACATGCCCCGACCCCGAGGTCTCGGCGACGATGCCGCCGCGGAACAACGCCTCCCGTATCCGCCCGGCCGTCCCGGGGGCGGGGAACCTCAGTCCACTCATCGCTCCCTTGCCGACGACTTCGGCGGCACCCACCGGGAGGGCGTCGGTGATGCTCGCGAGGCTGGTGCGGATCGCGGTGGTCAGTTCGGCGGCGTGGGTGGTGAAGTGCGGGTCGGTCCAGTGGTCCAGGGCCGCGGAGCCCGCCACGAAGGCGAGGTTGTGGCCACGGAACGTGCCGTTGTGCTCGCCGGGTGCCCAACGGTCGATCTCCCGCCGGATCAACAGCGCCGCCATCGGCAGCCCCATTCCGCTGAGGGACTTCGACAGGCAGACCAGGTCGGGGCGGAGTTCGGGGGCGTCCTCGAAGCTGAAGAAGGTACCGGTGCGTCCGCAGCCCGCCTGGATGTCGTCGACGATCACCAAAGCGCCGGTGGTATCGGCGAGTTCGCGGATCCGGGCCAGCCAGGGGCGGGGCGCCGTGTGGAGTCCGCCTTCGCCCTGGACCGTCTCCAGCAGGATCGCCGCGGGCGGGTCGGCGGCCTCGGCGCGGTCCAGGGAGGCGACCGCGTCGTGGGCATCGCCGTACGGGAGGACGGTGACGTCGGTCAGCGGGACCCCCGCCGCTCCGCGCAGCAGCGGTGAGGTCGTGGCGGCGAGGGCTCCCAGGGACGCGCCGTGGAAGCCTCCGGTGAAGGCGATCACCTCGGTGCGCCCGGTGACCTTGCGGGCCAGCTTCAGGGCGGCTTCGACCGCCAGGGTTCCGGCCGGTCCGGGGAACTGCGTCACGTGGTCGCCGAGCCCGCGCGGTTCCAGGACGAGGTTCGTGAACCGCTCCAGGAAGTCGGCCTTGGCCACCGTGTGCAGGTCCAGGGACTGCACCGGGCCTCCGGCCCTGAGGTAGGCCGTGACCCTTTCGACGATCGCGGGTGGGTTGTGGCCGTAGTTGAGCGAGCCGGCCCCGCACAGCAGGTCGACGTAGCGGCGCCCGGAGGTGTCCCACAGATGGTGTCCGGCGGCTCGCTCGAAGACCACCGGGAAGTCGCGGCAGTAGCTGCGTACGTTCGACTCGTGACGTTCGAACACCGCGACGGGCGTCCGGGCGGTCTCTGTCATGTCAGCGCGTACCTTCCATCGGATTTCGTAACGCGTAGGGGGCCGACGTCACTTGAGATGTCACCTGACCAGCACCGTTCCGTCACCGGGGCGGTGGTCGCGGGAGCGGCGCAGGTCGCTGAACGCGAACGTCCGCTGCAGCCAGCGGTCACGGCCGTCGTAGCGCGGGCTGAACGCCGAACGGCCGTGCAGGGTGACGCGGTTGTCGACGACGGCGAGGTCGCCGGGGCGCAGCAGCACCCCGGTGTATGTCCGGTGCGCCACCTCGGCCACTTCGGCGAGGGCGGCCCCGCCCTCGGGGGTCACCGCCTTGGTGGCCGCCTCGTCGAAGCACCAGTCGGGGTCGTCCGGGTCTCCGGTGAGCACGGCGTGCGCGGTGCCCTCACCGGTCAGGCCGAAGGACGGTGGCGCCTCCGTGAGGTATTCGGGCCTGCCGAGCGCCTCGCGGGTGCCGGGCGTGAGCAGCGGCAGGACACGCCGTGCACAGCTGGTGCGCAGTTCCGCGACACCCTCGTGGTCGGGGCGCAGGCAGAGCAGCATCACGTGGTCGGGCCGGTGGGGATGGAAGGCGTTCTCGGTGTGGAAGGTGAGTTCGACCGAGCCGACGTTGCCCTGGACCGCCTCCTGGCCCGGCACCGGCACCACGTCCTGGACAAGGGCACCGGACTTCTCCGCCCCGAACGCGGCCGGGTCGCCGAGCCCGGCCGCGAACAGCAGCAGCGTCGCCGCCGGCAGCGACGGGCTGTGCTGGACCGAGCCCCTCACCATGGGGGTCGGCGGCAGGTGCGCGGCACCGATGGGCAGCCTCCGGAGGACGAGGGCGCCGTCGGGGCCGGAACACCTGCGGAACTCCCTCACGGTGCGCCGCAGTTCGGCGGGGACGTCCTCCCAGGCGTGCCGGGCGAGGGCCACCCATGCCGGGTCGTCGACCAGGTCGCCCGCCTGGTCCAGCAGTTCCGCCGCCACATGGCCCAGCCGGGCCAGGGTGCGGGCGTCGCACCGTACCGTGCCGTCGGCGCTCGCCGGAACGTACGGTGCCTGCGTCATGTCGACGCTGCTCACGTGTGTGTCCCCTTTCGCCGGTGTCACTCGCCCATGGCCTGCACGAGGCTCTTGGGGCGCAGGTCGGTCCACTCGCGCTCGACGTACTCCAGGCAGGCGGTGCGGCTGTCCGGGCCGAAGACGGTGGTCCAGCCGGCGGGCACGGCGGTGAAGTCGGGCCACAGCGAGTGCTGGCCCTCGTCGTTGGCCAGGACCCGGTAGACGCCGTCGGGGTTTTCGAAGGGGTTGGTCATGATGGGTCGGTGTTCCTTTCGGGAGCCGGGAGGCGCTTCGCCTCCCGGTGCGGGGGAGTCGAGCCACGGTTGCGGCCGGTGGTCCGGGCGGTGTGGCCGGTCAATCAGGTCAATGCGGAGGGCTGCGGCCGAGCCTCGGTGCCGACGGACGGTCACTGGTCTGTGGAAGCCGGGCCACCGAGGCCGGTCCGCGCGGCTCGCCTCACCGCTCGACGAAGTCCCAATAGCGGGAGATCGCGGCCTCGTCGACGTCCGGGATCGCGACCGCCAAGTCCCGCAGCCGCTGAAGCGTCCTTTCGTTCTCGAACTCCAGAGTCGGCTGCTGCGGGTCCGGAGCCTTCCTCGCGTGCTCTTCGAGATACGCCTGGTAGGGCAGGATCGGCAGGTCCTGTCCCCGTTCGCTCGCGCGCCGCAGGCACCGCAGCCACTCGGTGAGCGGGACCGCTTCGGAGACCGTCCCGCGCATCCGGTCGTACCCGCTCATGAAGTCACCGGCTCCGACCCCGCGCGGGTGGTGGAGGTGGTGCACACGGGCGGTTCCGGCCCCGGTCAGGATCAGCTCCACGACGGCGCGGGCCAGGACATCGACGGGGAGCAGCGCTTCCTCCAGACCCGGTCCGGCCGGATGGCAGCCGAGCGCGGCGCAACTGGTGAGCAGTCGGGAGAACATGTCGTCCGGACTGACGGCACCGGTCGAGGTATGCGCCCAGATACGGCCGAGCCGGTGGATGGCGCCAGTGGCACCCCGCTCGAAGGCACGCTCCACCAACCGGTCTGCGACCCATTTGCTCGCCGCGTACCCGTTCCCGAAGGGGTGTTTCTCACCGTCGATCGGTGAATCCTCCGTGACCAGCCGGGAGTCCTGGGCGGGCCTGAACACACCGAGGGTGGAGAGGTGGTGGAACGCCTTCGGCCGGCCCTCGGCGGCCAGGCGCAGCAGGGTCCGGGTGCCCTCCACGTTGGCCGCTTTCAGCCGGGTGTACGGCGAGAGGTGATGGACGTGTGCGCCGCTGTGGACGATGGTGTCGATCCGCTCGCGCAACCTCGCCCAGTCCGCAGGGGCGAGGCCGAGGTCGACTGCCGCCAGCTCTCCCCGGACGACGTTCAGCCGCGGGTCGTCCGGCGTCGGCCCGAGGCCGATGCCGTAGCGTCGCATGGCCCCGGTCAGCCGCTCGATCGCCTCGGCGTCGGTCCGCGCACGGACGAGGCAGTGCACCCGCGCCGAGGTCCGGTGCAGCAGCTCGGTCAGGAGGAAGGCTCCGATGAACCCTGTGGCTCCGGTCAGCAGGATCTCTTGAGGGTCACCGTCAGACGGGCCGGCATGGGGCATGTCGGGTGGGCCGGCGGGGGATGTGCCGGACGTGAAGTGCAGGGTGGCACTCAGCTCGGCTTCCGAGTCCGGTACCCATGACGCGGCGTGCGGGCCGCCCTCCATGAGGTGGCGGGCCAGTCCCGCCGGGGTCGGTGCTTCGAGAAGCGCAGACAGGTTGAAGCGGACCGCCAGAGTCTCACCGATCCGGCCGGCCAGACGGGTGGCGAGCAGGGAGTGACCGCCCGACGCGAAGAAGTCGTCGTCGGCGGATACCTCGGGCACCCCCAGCACTTCGGCGAACAGCCCGCACAGCAGGGCCTCCTGTTCGGTCCGCGGCGCCCGGCCGGTACCGGTACCGGTGGTGGTGTCCCGAGGGGCGGGCAGTGCCCTGCGGTCGAGCTTGCCGTTGGCGTTCAGCGGGATCGCGTCGACCTCGACGAACGCGGACGGTACGAGGTGGGCGGGCAGCGTGGCGGAGAGTTCGGCCCGCAGGTCGTCAGGGTCGAGCGGCGCCACGCGCTCCGCTGGATGGGCCGTGCGTTCACTGCGGGCCAGTGGGGGCTGGTCGCGCGGTTCCCCGAGCCCCCTACGGGGCGCGGTTCCGCGCCCGCCTTCGCAGAGGCCACTCCTGGAGGCGTGACGCGGCACGACGTAGGCGACCAGCCGCTGGTCGCCCGAGCGGTCCTCGCGGGCGGTCACGGCGGCTCGGGCCACCCCGTCGAGTGCGGTCAGCGCGGTCTCGATCTCGCCGGGCTCGATCCGGTAGCCCCGGACCTTGACCTGGTCGTCGACGCGTCCGGCGTACTCCAGCACCCCGGCACGGTTCCAGCGGGCCCGGTCGCCCACCCGGTACATACGGGTGCCTGGCGGGCCGTACGGGTCGGCGACGAAGCGTTCGGCACTCTGACCGGGCCGCCCGGCGTAACCGCGGGCGAGTCCGGCGCCGGCGAGGTACAACTCGCCCCACACACCGTCGGGGACGGGCTGGAGGCGGTCGTCGAGCACGTACACCCGCGCGCCCCCGATGGGGCGGCCGATGGGCACCGGCCCCGCGGCGAGGTCGTCGTACGGTTCGAGCCGGTGGACGACACAGCCGACGGTCGCCTCGGTCGGGCCGTACTCGTTGATCACCACCGCCTCGGGGTGCCGCTCGCGCCACGCCTGGAGGGCGGTGCCGTCGAGTGCCTCGCCGCCGATGACCAGGTTTCGGGCGTCACTGACGCGGTCGGGCAGCGACTCCAGCAGCCGCAGGTGGCTCGGGGTGACCTTGAGCAGGTCGGGGGTGGGTGTGTCCTCGTCCAGTTCCCCGAACCGCACCCGGCCGCCCGTGATCAGCGGAGTGAACAGCGTGGTCACCGGCATGTCGAAGGCGAGGGAGGTGTGGACCAGGGATTCGCCCGTGGCGGCCGGGTACATCGCCGCGGCCTCGCTCAGATAGGCGGCGAGCGAGCCGTGTTCGACGACCACTCCCTTCGGGCGGCCCGTCGATCCGGAGGTGTAGATCAGGTAGGCGGCCTGCCGAGGGTGGACGCGGACGCCCGGGGCACCGTCCGCGCCGGTGTCCGGGGCGGCGGCGAGGGCGTCCTCGTCGAGCACGATCGCGGCGCCCGCGTCGGTGACCAGGGCGTCGATTCGCGCGCGGGGGTTGGCCGGGTCGATCGGCAGGTAGGCGGCCCCGGTCTTCAGGACGGCGAGCAGCGCCACGACCACGTCCGGGCGGCGAGGCAGCACCACGGCGACGACGGTCTCCGGTCCGGCCCCGAGGGCGGCCAAGTGCCGGGCGAGCCGGTTGGCGCGGCGGTTCAGCTCCTCGTACGACAGCTCCGTACCGTCCGCGAGTTCCGTACCGTCCGCGACGACGGCCACGGCGTGCGGGGTGCGCGCCACCTGTGCCTCGAACATCTCCGGCAGCGATGCCCGCGGCAGGGGCCGGGCGGTGTCGTTGCGGCGGACGAGGGCGTCCTCGCGTTCGGAAGGGGTGAGCAGGGGCAGGGCGTGCGGAGGCCGCGCCGGGTCGGCGGTCACCTCCTGGAGCAGGCGCAGATAGCGGGCGGCGACGCTCTCGGCGGTGGCACGGTCGAACAGGTCCGAGGCGTACTCGACCCATCCCGACCAGCCGCCCTCGCCGCTCTCGGCGAGCATCAGCGACAGGTCGAACTTGGCCCGGTCGCCGGGCACGTCCCCGACAGTCACCTCAAGCCCGGGCAGCGTGGGTGCGACGGCCTCCTGGTTGACCGTCAGCATGACCTGGAACAGGGGGTGCCTGGAGCGCGAGCGCGCCGGGTTGAGGACCTCGACCAGCTGCTCGAACGGCACGTCGGTGTGGTCGTACGCCGCCACGTCCGCCGCTCGCACCCGGTCGAGGAGTTCCTCGAACGTGGGTGCGCCGGAGGTGTCGGTGCGCAGCACCAGGGTGTTGGCGAACAGCCCGACGAGGTCTTCGAGCGCGGCGTCCGGGCGGCCTTCCACGGGCGTGCCGATCACGATGTCGTCGCCGGCGCCGAGCCGGTTCAGCAGGGTGACGAGCGTGGCGTGCAGCACCATGAAGGCGCTGGCGCCCCGGCCCCGGCCGAGCGCATCGACACGCTCCCGCACTCCGGCCGGGACGGTGAAGGGCACCGTGCCACCGCGCTGGGAGGCTACGGCGGGCCGGGGCCGGTCGGCGGGCAGCTCGATCTGGTCGGGGATCCCGGCCAGCTCCTTCGTCCAGAAGTCGACCCGGTCGGCGGGCAGTTCCCGCTCCCACAGCGCGTAGTCGGCGTACTGGACGGGCAACGCGGCCCAGTCGGGGGCGCGGCCGGCGAGGCGGGCGGCGTAAGCCGTGGAGAGGTCCTCGGCGAGGGGCCGCATGGACGCGCCGTCGCCCGCGATGTGGTGCAGGAGCAGCAGCAGGGCGTGTTCGCGGTCCCCGTCGGTGAACAGCACGGCACGGACCGGTAGTTGGTGGTCCAGGGAGAACGGCGCGATGGCGGCCTCCGCGATACCCGCGTCGAAGTCGGCCGGCTCGTACGACCGGATCACGAAGCGCGGTTCTGTGTCGACGACGACCTGGTGAGGCCCCTCCGGCCCCTCGGCGATCACCGTGCGCAGCACTTCGTGCCGCCGGACCAGGTCGCCGAAGGCGTCCCGCAGGGCGTCCCTGTCGAGGGCGCCGGTCATCCGCAGGACGACGGGGATGGTGTACGTCCGCGCCTGTCCGTCGAGCCGGTCGAGGAACCACATCCGCCGCTGCGCCGCCGACAGGGGCACCCGCTCGGGCCGTTCCCGGCGGACCAGCGGCGGCCGGGAGACGTGGATCGGCCGGCCCGACAGCAGTTCCGCGAGCCCGGCGACGGTCGCGTGCTCGAAAACCTCCCTGATGGACAGTTCGGCGCCGAGGCCGGCCCGGACGCGGTTGACCAGCCGTGCGACGAGCAGGGAGTGGCCGCCGAGGCGGAAGAAGTCGTCGTCGGCGCCCACCTCGGGCACGCCGAGGACGGCG
Source organism: Streptomyces sp. CA-179760 (assembly GCF_050937045.1). Classification (NCBI taxonomy): domain Bacteria; kingdom Bacillati; phylum Actinomycetota; class Actinomycetes; order Kitasatosporales; family Streptomycetaceae; genus Streptomyces; species Streptomyces sp. CA-179760. The sequence goes on along the minus strand of NZ_JBNJLZ010000001.1, from coordinate 1,331,273 downwards.
GCGAAGAGGTCCGCCACGCGCCGCTCGGTGCCCTCGGCGGGCGGTCGGCCCGAGCCCTGCGAGCCGAGGTCCGGGGCCGGCAGCGCCTTGCGGGCGATCTTGCCGTTGGCGGTCAGCGGCAGGGTCTCCAGGACGACGAAGGCGGCGGGGACCATGTAGTCGGGCAGGGCCCGCGCGGCGGCGGTGCGCAGGGCGGCCGGGTCCGCCGGGCGGTCCGGCTCGGGCACCACGTAGGCGACGAGACGCTTGTCGCCGGGGGTGTCCTCGCGGACCACCACGGCGGCCGCGTCGATGCCGGGCCGGCCCGTCAGAACGGCCTCCACCTCGCCGAGTTCGATGCGGAACCCGCGGATCTTCACCTGGTCGTCCACGCGGCTGACGAACTCCAGCAGCCCTGCGGCGGTCCAGCGGGCCAGGTCACCGGTGCGGTACATCCGGGATCCGGGCGGGCCGAACGGGTCGGCGACGAAACGCCCGGCGGTCAGGCCGGGGCGGCCGTGGTAGCCGCGGGTGACGAGGTCGCCCGCGACGTACAGTTCGCCCGCCGTGCCGACGGGGGCCGGGCGCAGCAGCGCGTCCAGCACGTACATCCGCGTGTTCCAGGCCGGGGTGCCGATGGTGATGACGCCGGGCGGCACCGGGGCGCCGGGGTCGATGCGGAACAGGCTGCAGCCGATGGTCGTCTCGGTCGGTCCGTACTCGTTGAGGACGGTCACCCCGGGGTGCCGGGCGCGCCAGGCGTCCAGCACGTCGCCGAGCAACGACTCGCCGCCGACGACGAGTTGGCGCTCCGGGGAGTACTCCTCGGGCACCACGCCCAGCAGGTGCAGATGGCTCGGCGTGGCCTTGACGAAGTCGGGCCGGGTGACGTCGGCGTCGGGATCGGGGCCGCTCGAAGTCCAGCGGACCAGTTCCACGGTGCCGCCGGAGATCAGCGGGCCGAACATGCCGGTGGCGGTGAGGTCGAAGGAGACCGGCGAGTGCACCAGGACGCGCCGGCGCAGGCTCTCGTACTCGTGCGTCGCCCAGGCCAGGTAGGCGACCAGCGAGCGGTGCTCGACGACGACCGCCTTGGGGCGCCCGGTCGAGCCCGAGGTGTAGATGACGAACGCGGCGTGCTCGGGCCGCCGGACCACTCCGGTGAGCGGGGCGGACGACTGTTCCGCGATCGCCGGATCTTCCGTGTGGATCACTGGTGCGTCCGTCAACGGCCCAACGGCATCCGCCAGTCCAGCCGTCGTGACCACCGCGGCCGGCGCGATGTCCCCCAGCATGAAGGCGAGCCGTTCCGCCGGGTGCGCCGGGTCGAGCGGCAGATAGCCGGCACCGGTCTTCAGCGCCGCCAGCAGGGTCACCGGGAGGTCCTCGCCGACCGGCAGCAGCACGGCGACATACCGCTCCGGGCCGGCGCCCAGGCCGATCAGGTGCCGGGCCAGCCGGTTGGCGCGGGCGTCGAGTTCGGCGTACGACAGCTCGGTCGCCCCGAAGACGACGGCCGGGGCGACCGGGGTGCGGGCGGCCTGGGCCTCGATCAGGTCGGTGAGGGTGGCCGACGGCACCTCGTGGCCGGTGGTGTTCCACTCGGTGAGCAGCAGCCGCCGCTCGTCGTCGTCCACAACGTCGAACTCCCGTACCGGGCGGCCGGGTTCGGCGGTGACGGCGGCCAGCAGACGGGTGAAGCGCTCCGCGATCCGGGCGGCCGAGTCGCGGTCGAACAGGTCGGTGGCGAACTCCAGGAGCCCGCTCACCCCGCCCTCGGGCTGCTCGGTGAGGAAGAACGACAGGTCGAACTTGGCGGAGGGCGACGCGACCGGCTGGACGCGCGCCGTGAGCCCGGGCAGGTCGACGGCGAGGTCCAACGCCGCCTGCTGGTCGGCGTTGTTGAAGTTCAAGCCGGTCTGGAACAGCGGGTGCCGGGCGGTGGAGCGCGCCGGGTTCACCGCCTCCACGACCCGCTCGAACGGCACGTCCTGGTGGGCGTAGGCGGCCAGGTCGGCGGCCCGCACCCGGCGCAGCACCTCGGTGAAGTCGGGGTCGCCGGTCAGGTCGGTGCGCAGCACGAGGTTGTTGGCGAAGAAGCCGACGAGGGGCGTCAGGGCGTCGTCCGTGCGGTTGGCGACCGGGGAGCCGATGACGATGTCGTCGCCCGCGCCGAGCCGGTGCAGCAGGGTGGCCAGGACGGCGTGCACGACCATGAAGACGGTCGTGTGGTGCTCCCGGGCGAGCCGGACCAGGGCCGCGTGGACGTCGGGTTCGACGGCGAAGGGCACCGTGTCGCCGCCGTGGGTGGGCACGGCGGGCCGGGGCCGGTCGAAGGGCAGCTCCATCTGCTCGGGCAGCCCGGCGAGTGCGGCGCGCCAGTGGTCGAGCTGCCGGGCCAGGGCACTGTCCGGGTCGTCGGCCGCGCCCAGCGCCCGCCGCTGCCATACCGCGAAGTCGGCGTACTGGACGGCGAGTTGCACCCAGGCGGGTTCCTCACCCTGGGTCCGGGCCGCGTAGGCGGTGGCGAGGTCGCGGGCGAGTGGGGCCATGGAGGCGCCGTCGCCGGCGATGTGGTGCAGGACGAGGAGCAGCACGTACTCCCCGGCGCCGAGGTCGAACAGGGTGGTCCGCAGCGGAGGCTGGGCGGTGAGGTCGAACGGGGCACGGACAGCTTCGGCCATGCGTGCGGCGAGCCTCTCCTCGTAGACCCGCACGACGGTCAGCGCCGGTACGGACGGCAGGACGACCTGGTGGACGCCGTGTCCGTCCTCGGCGAAGACCGTGCGCAGCGCCTCGTGCCGTGCGGCCAGGTCGTCCAGGGCGGTGGTGAGCGCGGCGGCGTCGAGGTCGCCGGTCAGCCGCAGCGCGACCGGCAGGTTGTACGTGGGGGACGGGCCTTCGAAGCGGTGCAGGAACCACAGCCGTTCCTGGGCGTACGACAGCGGCAGGCGCCCGTCGCGCGGCTGTGCGGTGATGCCACGGCGGCGCGGTCCGTTGCCGTCCAGCCGGGTCGCGAGCCTCGCCACGGTCGTCGCCTCGAACAGCACCGACAGTTCGATGTCGGCGTCGAGGGCGGCGCGGATGCGGCTCGCCAGCCGGGTCACCAGCAGGGAGTGGCCGCCGAGCGCGAAGAAGTCGTCGTCGATCGACACTTCGGGGACGCCGAGCACGTCGGCGAACAGCCCGCACAGGATCTCCTCCTGCGGGGTGCGCGGCGCGCGTCCGGTGGTGTGCGTGACGTCGGGGGCGGGCAGGGACTTGCGGTCGAGCTTGCCGTTCGGGGTGAGCGGCAGCATGTCGAGGGTGACGATCTGGGCCGGGACCATGTACTCGGGCAGCCGGGCGGCGAGCCGGTCGCGGATGTCGTCCGCGGCGTCGAGCGGGGTGTTCGGGTCGGCGGGGACGACGTAGCCGACGAGCCACTGGCCGTGGACGGCCGCGGCGGCCTGGGCCACGGCCGGATGGTCGGCGAGCGCGTCCTCGATCTCGCCGAGTTCCACCCGGAAGCCGCGCAGCTTGACCTGGTTGTCGGCGCGGCCGAGGTACTCCAGTTCGCCGTCCGCCGTCCAACGGGCCACGTCACCCGTGCGGTACATACGGGATCCGGGCGGGCCGTAGGGGCTCGCGACGAACCGCTCGGCGGTCAGGGCGGGCCGGTCGAGGTAGCCGCGAGCGAGCTGGACGCCCTCGCAGTACAGCTCCCCGGGCACGCCCGGCGCGACCGGGGCCAAATCGGCGTCCAGCACGTACATGCGGGTGTTGGGGACGGGGCCGCCGATCAGCACGGTCTCGGTGTCCGGGCCGGCCGGCCAGGTGGTGACGTCGACGGCGGCCTCGGTCGGGCCGTAGGCGTTGAGGAGTACGGCGGCCTCGTTCGCCGCGTGCTCGTGGAATCGGCGGACCAGTTCGGCGGGCAGCGCCTCGTCGCCGGAGACGACCAGGCGCACCGAGTCCGGCAGCCGGGTCTCGGCGAGGTAGGCGCCCAGCATCGAGGAGCTGAGGTGGACGACCGTGACGCGCTGCTCGCTCATCAGCCGCTCCAGGTAGAGCGGGTCGCGATGGCCGTCGGGGCGGGCGACGACGAGGGTGCCGCCGTGGCTGAGGGTCCAGAAGACCTCCCATACGGAGACGTCGAAGCTCACCGGGGTGGACTGCGACACCCGGTCGTTGGCGGTCAGTTCGTGATCGCGCTGCATCCACCACAGGCGGTTGGCCATGCCGGCGTAGGTGTTGACGGTGCCCTTGGGGCGGCCGGTGGAGCCGGAGGTGTAGATGACGTAGGCGGCGTTCTCACCGTGCACCGGCACACCCGGGTTCTCCGCGCGCTCCCCGCTCTCGGGTCCGATCCGGTCGAACCCGTCCACGTCCCGGTCGGAGATGAGCAGGGTCGCGTCGGAGTCCTCAAGGATGTAGGCGATCCGGTCGGCCGGATAGCCGGTGTCGATGGGCACGTACGCGGCGCCCGCCTTGAGCACCGCCCACAGCGCCACGACCAGGTCCACCGAGCGCGGCAGCTTCACCGCGACCCGAGACTCGGGGCCGACACCCCGGTCGCGCAGGGCGTGCGCGAGGCGGTTCACGCGGGCGTTCAGCTCGCCGTAGGTGACGCGCTCGCCCTCGAAGCGGACGGCCTCGGCGTCCGGGTCCTGCTCCTCGAAGCGTTCCACGATCGAACGCGGGTCGTCCCAGGCGAGGCCGGTGCCGTTCCAGCCGTGCAGGACGAGGGCGCGGTCCTCGGCCCCGAGGACGTCCACCTCGGACAGGCGCTGCGCGGGATCGGTGGTGACGTGCTCCAGGACGCGTACGAACCTGGCGGCGAAGCTCTCCGCCGTGCGCCGGTCGTACAGGTCGGTGGCGTACTCCAGGCGGCACAGCAGCCCGCCGTCCTCGTGGACGTGGCAGTCGAAGTGCACGTCGAACTTGGCGGTGCCGCTGGTCACCGGGCCCGGGTCGGCGGTGACGCCGGGCAGGTCGAAGCGGGCCTCGGTGAGGTCCAGCCAGGCCAGCATCACCTGGAAGAAGGCGTGCCGCGAGCGGGAGCGCTCCGGGTTCAGCTCCTCCACCAGGCGTTCGAAGGGGACGCCCTGGTGGGCGTAGGCGGCGAGGCCCGTCTCCCGGACGCGGACCAGCAGCTCCTCGAAGCTCGGGTCGCCGGAGGTGTCCATGCGGTAGACGAGGGTGTTGATGAAGACGCCGACCACGTCGTCGAGCACCGAGTCGGGCCGGTCGGCGATCACACCGCCGAGCGGGATGTCCTCGCCCGCGCCGAGCCGGGTCAGCAGCAGCGACACGGCGGCCTGGAGGATCATGAACGGGGTGGTGCGGGTACGGCCGGCCAGGTCCAGCATCCGCTGGTAGAGCTCCGGGCCGACGGGGAACTCCACGTGGTCGCCGCGGTGCGTGGCCACCGCCGGGCGCGGCCGGTCGCCGGGGAAGGTGACCTCGGGCGGGAGGCCGTCGAGGTGCTGCTTCCAGTAGTCGATCTGGCGGGGCAGGTCCGCGGCGAGTGTCCCGCGCTGCCAGATCGCGAAGTCCGGGTAGTGGACGGCCAGTTCGGGGAAGCCGGATGCGCTGCCGCCGGTGCGGGCACGGTAGGCGGACGTGATGTCCTCGGCCATCGGGCGCAGCGAGGCGCCGTCGGCCGCGATGTGGTGCACGACCAGCAGCAGCACGTGGGTGCCGGGGCCGGTCTCGTACAGCGTCGTCCGCAGGGGCACGTCGCGGGTCAGGTCGAAGGGGCGGGCGGCGTCGGCGGCGAGGTCGGGGGCGGCGTCCCGTACGACCTCCGTGGTGTACGGCGTCTCGGGGGGCATGACGACCTGGTGCGGGCCGTCGGCGTCCTCCGGGTAGACGGTGCGCAGCGCCTCGTGGCGGGCGACGAGGTCGGCCAGCGCGCCGGCGAGGGCGTCGGTGTCGAGGGCGCCGGTCAGCCGGATCTGGAGGGGGATGTTGTACGTGCCGGAGGTGCCCTGGAGCCGCTGCAGGAACCACATGCGTTCCTGGGCGAACGACAGCGGGACACGGTCGGGCCGCTCCTCCGCCGTGAGGCGCTTGGCCTGAGGGGAGAGCCGGGTCAGGCGTTCGGCGACGCCCGCGACGGTCGGGGCGGCGAAGAGGTCCCGCAGGGACAGGTCGACGCCGAACTCGTCGCGTACCCGGTGGACCAGGCGGATCATCAGGATCGAGGTGCCGCCGAGCGCGAAGAACTCGTCGTCGACACCGACCCGTTCGACGCCGAGGACATCGGCGACGATGGCGCACAGCGTCCGTTCCTCGGGCGAGCGAGGCTCACCGCCGCCGACGGTGGGGGCGGTCCTCGCGGGGGCCTCTGCCGTACGGACGCCGGTGACGAGCCGCCGGTCGTCCTCGCTCACCGCGGTCAGCTCACCGGTCCGGACGTCGAGTCCGGCCGCCGCGCCACCGATCAGGTCCGCCAGGAGGCCGGCGAGCCGTGCGACGGCCGTCGCGTCGAAGGCACCGGCGAGGTACGAGAACCGCAGCCGCAGCCGCTCCTCCGGGAAGACGGACAGGCTGACCGGGTAGTGGGTGCGCTCGACGAGCTCGGCGTGGGCGAGGCGCAGTCCGCCGGCCACGATGCCGTCGCTCATCGGGTAGTTCTCGAAGGCGACGACGGTGTCGAACAGGGCGTCGAAGCCGGACGCGCGGGTCATCTCCGCGAGGGAGGCGTGCTGGTGGGGGTGGAGGGACCGCTGCTCGTGCTGGAGCCGGGCCAGCAGCGCGGCCAGTGACTCGTCGCGGTCGACGCGGACGCGGACCGGGAGGGTGTTGACGAACAGTCCGACCATCGACTCCGCGCCGGGCAGCTCGGGCGGGCGCCCGGAGACGGTCGCGCCGAACACGACGTCGTCGCGGCCGGTGAAGGCACTCAGTAACAGGCCCCACAGCCCCTGGACGACGGTGTTGAGGGTGAGCCGGTGAGCCCGGGCCGTCGCCGACAGGGCGTCGGTCAGCGTTTCGGGCAGGACGAGCTCGTGGACGTCGTGCTCGTCCGAGGTGCGGTCGGCGGGGGCGAGCAGGGTGGGTGCGGCGAGGCCGGCGAGCTGCCGGCGCCACACCTCGGCGGAGGCGTCGTGGTCCTGCCGGCCGAGCCACGCCAGGTAGTCGCGGTACGGGGCGGCCGGGGGCAGTTCGGTGCCGCCGTACAGGGTGAACAGGTCGCGCACCAGCAGCGGCAGGGACCAGCCGTCCAGCAGCAGGTGGTGGTGGGTCAGCACCAGGCGGTCGCCGAGCGCGGTGAACCGCAGCAGGGGCGGCCGGACGACACTGAAGCCACGGGCCCGGTCACGGGCGAGGAACGCCTCCAGGTCGTCCTCGTCGCGCTCGTCCCAGTCCACCTTGACGTCGGCGGGGACCACCTGCACGGGGGCACCCGCCGAGCGGCTGCGGAAGGCGGCGCGCAGGTTGGGGTGGCGGTGCAGCAGGGCCGTGGCGGCGGCCCGCATCCGCGCGGGATCGAAGCCGCCGTCGATCTCCAGGACGAGCTGGCCGACGTACGGGTCGTCGGGCTCGTACAGCGCGAGGAACAGCAGTCCCTCCTGGAGCGGGGAGAGCGGCAGGACGTCCGTGGCGCCGCGGAAGCGGTCCAGTTCCTCCTGGGTGATCCGCACGTGGGGCACGTCGGAGACAGTGAGGCCGCCTCGCGTGTGCGCGGCCAGCTCGGCCAGGGCTCGGGTCCACGCCTCGGCGAGGGCGCGCATCTCGCCGTCCGTGAGGACGCCCGGGGGTAGGTCCACTCGGCGGTGAGCGCGCCGTCACGGACACAGGCGTCGACCTGGACGGCGTGGGTGAGGGCGAGGTCGTCGTCGGCGAGCAGTTGAACGGCCGTTTCGCCTTCGGCGAGGCGCCAGCCACCGAGATCCCGTGCGTCCAGCCGCCCCAGATAGTTGAAGGAGATCTGGGGCGTGGGCAGTCCGGCGAGGTGGTCGCGCAGCAGGTCGTGGCCGCGCCCGCCGTGCGGGACGGCGCGCAGTTCCTCCTTGGTGCGCTTGATCAGGGCGGCGTCGATCCCGGTGCCGGGGCCCAGGCGCACCGGGTGGATCCGGGTGAACCAGCCGACGGTGGTGGACAGATCCATCCCGTCGGGCAGGTGGTCGCGGCCGTGGCCCTCCAGGTCGACCAGGACCGGTCCTTCGCCACGGTGGCGTTGTACGGCCGCCGAGAGCGCGGCGAGCAGGATGTCGTCCGGGGTGGCCCGGTAGGCGGCGGGCAGGGTGGTCAGCAGGGTGCCGGTGAGGTCGGCCGGGACGGTGACGGTGATCGAGCGGGCGGTGCCGTGGACGTCCTCGGCGGGGTCGAGCGGGCGGGTGCCGAGGACCGGCTCGGAGACGGACAACAGGTCTTTCCACAGTGGGAGTTCGTCGTCCGGGGCCGTGCCGAGGTGTTTGGCCCAGCGGCGCAGGGACGTCCCGGGCGGGGACAGTGCGCCGTCGGCGAGCGCCTCGGCGAGGTCGGTCAGCAGGATGCGCCAGGAGACTCCGTCGACGACCTGGTGGTGGAGCACCAGCAGCAGCCGGCCGGACTCGAACCACACGGCCCGCATCATCACCCCGTCGTCGGGCGACAGGGCGCGCCGGGCGGCCTCCTTCTGCCCGGCCACGTCCTCGTCCCCGGCGCGGGTCAGGCAGTCCTCGGCCCGTACGGCGCCCATGGGCCGGATGTGCCGGCCTCGCATGCGCAGGGCGTCATGCCGGTCGAGCAGCTTCTGGAGTCCGGCGGCCAGCGTGTCGTACGACAGTCCGGGCCGTGCGGCGAGGAGGAGCGACTGGGCGAATCCGGCAGTGTGGCCGCCGCGTTCGGCGAGGCGCCGGGCCATCGGCGTCACGGGGAGCTCGCCGACCGGGTCGTCCTCGACGTGCGGAGGCGTGGCCGGGGCCGTGGTGGCGACGGCGGCGAGCCGGGCGACGGTCGGGTGGTCGAAGACGTCCTGGGGGGTGAGGTGGAGGCCCTGGCGGCGGGCCCGGCTGACGAGCTGGATGGCGTGGATGCTGTCCGCGCCGAGGGCGAACAGGTCGTCGTCCACGCCCAGTTCGGGGCGGCCGAGCAGGTCTGAGGCGAAGGCGTGCAAGGTGCGTTCGGTGGCGGTCCCGGGCGCGCGTCCGCCGGCCGGCCGGTCCGGGACGGGCAGGACGCGGCGGTCGACCTTGCCGTTGGGGGTCACCGGGATCGACGGCAGCACGAGCACGCTCACCGGCACCATGTGCGCGGGCAACCGTTCCGCGAGGTGGGCCCGCGGGTCGGTCTCCGGCGTGCCGGTCACGTAGCCGATGAGCTGCCGGGCGCCCGCCGCGGACTCATGGACGAGGACCACGGCCTGCCCGACGCCTGGCACCGACGCCAGTACGGCCTCGACCTCGGCCGGCTCGACGCGCTGTCCGTTGATCTTGACCTGGTCGTCGGCCCGTCCGACGAACTCCAGGTCGCCGTCCACCCGGCGGCGCACCAGGTCCCCGGTGCGGTACATGCGGGTGCCGGCCGGGCCGTGAGGGTCGGCGACGAACCGCTCGGCGGTAGCTCCCGGCCGGTCGAAGTAACCCCGCGCGAGCTGAACGCCCGCGAGGTACAGCTCGCCGGTGACACCGTCCGCCACCGGTTGCAGGGCCGGATCGAGCACGTAGGCACGGGAGTTGTGGGTGGGGAAGCCGATGGTGACAAGCTCGCCGGGTGCGCAGGCGTGGGAGGTGGCGGTCACCGAGAACTCGGTGGGACCGTAGGAGTTGTGCAGCCGCGCGCCGCACTCGCGCTGGAAGCGGTCGGCGAGCCCGGCGGGCAGGGCCTCGCCGCCGCAGCTGACCATGCGTAGGGAAGCGGTCGGGATGTACTCGTCGAGGAACGGGCCGAGCATCGCCGGGACGAAGTGGATGACGGTGACGTGCTCGTCGCGGACCAGGCGGGCGAGGTAGGCGGGGTCGCGGTGGCCGCCGGGGCGGGCGACGACGAGGGCCGCGCCGCGGGTGAGGGTCCAGAACACCTCCCACACCGACACGTCGAACCCGACCGGCGTCTTGTGCACGACCCGGTCCGCCGGGGTGAGCCGGTACTCGTCCTGCATCCAGGCGAGCATGTTGGCGATACCGGCGTGGGTGACGACGGTGCCCTTCGGCCGGCCGGTGGTGCCCGAGGTGTGGATGACGTAGGCGGCGCTGTCCCCCGCGGGACGACGCCGGGGTTCGAGTCGGGCTCGCCCTCACCGAGGACCCGTACGTTCTCCTCGTCGAGCACGAACGACACGCGGGCGTCGGCGAGGACGTAGGAGATCCGCTCGGCCGGGTAGCCGGTCTCGACGGGCACGTACGCGGCACCGGTCTTGAGCACCGCCCACAGCGCGACGATCAGGTCGAGCGAGCGGGGCAGGCGCACCGCGACCCGCGACTCCGGCCCCACGCCCCGCCCGCGCAGGGCGTGCGCGAGACGGTTCACGCGCGCGTGGAGTTCGCCGTACGTCAGCCGCTCACCCTCGCAGACGACGGCCTCGGCCGCCGGGTCCTGGGCCTCGAACAGCTCCACCAGGGAGCGCGGGCCGGCCGGGTGTGCGGTGGCGTTCCGGGCGCGGAAGCGCTCCCGTTGCGTGTCGTCGAGAAGGTCGACCGCGCCGATCGGCAGCTCGGGATGCTCGGTCACGGCGGCCAGCAGCCGGATGTAGCGCGCACGGTGCTCGGCCGCCGTGCCGGGCGTGAAGCGGCCCTGGTGGGCGTTGAGTACGAGCTCGATGCCCTCCGCGGCCCCGGGATCGCCGAACGCGTGCAGGGCCAGGTCCCGGACCGGGCCGGAGCCCAGCTGGTGGGCCTCGGCCTCGACGGTGCCGAAGGGCACGCGGGGGGAGGCGAACGACAGGATGTTCACGGACGGCCCGCCGAGACTGCCCGGGTGGGCGGCGGCGGTGAGGTCACGGCGCAGCGACTCCTGCGGATAGCGCTGATGCCGGGTGGCCTCGCCCAGGCGGGCGGCGACCCGGTCGAGCAACTCGGCAAAGCTGGTGGAGCCGTCGACGGACACGCGCAGCGGTACCTCGTTGACCAGCATGGCGGGCGTCGCCAGGGCGTGCGGGCTCAGCCGGGCCGCCATGAACACCCGGACGAGCACGTCGTGGGCGCCGGTGACGCGGTGGGTGTAGGCGGCCACGGCGGCGATCACGGGCAGGGACCAGCGGGTCCCGGTGAAGCCGCGCAGCCGGTGGGTCACGCCCTTCGGCAGCCGGCCGGCCGCGCTGGGCAGACTGGGTGCGAGGCCGGAGGTACCTGAGCCGAGTTCCGTGGAGTCGGGCAGATCCGCGAACTCGCCCTGCCAGTAGGCGGCGTCGCGCTCCCGGCGCCCGGAGGTGCGGTAGGCGTCCTGCTCGGCCAGGACCTCGCCGAGGCCGGCGAAGCCGGAGGCGGGCGGTTCCTCGCCGGCGGCGAGCGCCGAGTACGTCTCCAGCACCCGGCGCATGTGCAGCACCTGTCCGCGGCCGTCGAGGAGGATGTGGTGATAGCCGAAGTGGAACCAGTGCCGCTGGGGTCCGAGCCGCAGCAGGGTGTGCCGGAACAGCCGCTCGCCGTCCACGTCGAGGCGCATCGGCCGTGTCTGCCCGGCGTCGGTCCAGGCCCGCGCGGCAGCGGCCGGGTCGCTCTCGCCGCTCACGTCGACGTACGCCGACTCGCCCGTCACGGACGGGTCCAGGAGCTGGCGTACCTCGCCGTCGGTCTCGTGGAAGCGGACCCGCAGGGCCTCGGTCTCGGCCACGGCCCGCTCCACGGCGTGGGCCAGCAGGGCGCGGTCCACCGGTCCGGGGACGTCGAAGTAGATGCCGCAGGTGTACATGGGGCTGTCGGGGGCGAGCCGCTGTGCGACCCACACCCCGTGCTGGGCCGCCGTCAGGGGGAGCGCGGTGTTCATCGTCAGGCCTGCTTCCCGCCGACCAGCCCGGACAGAGCCGCGCTCAGCGCGTCGACCGTGGGGTGGTCCCAGGTCAGCGCGTCGTCCACGGTCACCTCGAACTCGTCCTCGATGTCGGCGGTGATGGCGAGCGCCGTCAGGGAGTCCAGTCCGTAGTCGGCCAGCGGTACGGACGTGTCGATGTCCTCCGGCGAACGCCGCAGGTAGGTCGCCACGCGCTCGGTCAGCCAGATGTGCACGTCACGGTTGCCAGCGGTCATGAGGGGTCTCCTTCTTGAGCGGAGAAGCAGGAAAGACGGAGCGAGGACGAGGCAGGAGCCCGCGCCGGCGAGGCTGCGGACACGCAGCGGCACGGGGTACGGCCTTGAGGTGGTGTGCGGCGTCAGAGCACGGACGGTCTGTACGCGGCCAGCGGTCGTCCGGTCAGGCCGAAGGAGCGGCCGGTGGCCCGGCGGTCCAGAAGCTCGTCGAAGAGCATGTCCTCGACCGGGGAGGGCAGTGGGCCCGGCCGGTGCGGGCCGGGTGCCGAACGGTGCAGGGCCGCGCGCACCCAGGCCGGGTCGGTGAGGAAGTCCCCAGGTCCGGCGTGCCGCCAGACCTGGACGCAGGCGGTCCGGGACAGGAGGCGCACGTACCGGGTGACGAGGTCGTAGTGCTCGGGGCGGGCATCGACACCGAGGTCCACCGGCGACAACGTCCCGCACACAGCGGCCAGTTCGTACAGTGCGGCGAGGTCGGCGGTGACGGCGGCCCGCAGATCGGCGTGCTCCGGCGTCCAGGGCGCGTCGAGCAGGGCGTGCAGGGAACCGGCGATCGGGTCGCGGCCGGCGGCGTGCAGGGCCAGCCGGTCGTACCGCAGGGGCGGAAGCGCCCGGTCGAGCGCGAACAGGTCGCCGGGCGCCTCGGTGCCGGGACGGTCCCAGGTGCGGCGGGCCAGCAGCGGGAGCTGCGGCAGCAGGCTCATCTGGCACGCGGCGCGCGCGATGTGTCCGAAGCCGACGGGGGCGAGGTCGCGCAGCAGCTTCTGGAACAGCGCGGTCGGTCCCTCGCGCAGGTAGAAGTGGGCGCCGAGGAGTTCCGCGAGCCTGTCCATGGCCTCCAGGAGCAGCCGGGACACCTCGAACTTGACCGCGGAGGCGTACACGCCCGCCGCGCCGGGCACCAGGTGCAGCGCCCGGGCGCCGACCGCGCCGAGCGCCTCGGCGCGCAGCAGGTCGGCGAAGACGCCGGCCAGAACCGAGCGGACGTGCGGGATGGCGATGGCGGGGCCGCCGTAAAGCCGACGTTCTGTCAGGTGGTCGACGGTGATGCGCAGTCCGGTGTCGAGGATTCCGCTGGCCATCGCCGGCAGGACCGTGCGGGTGATCTGGAGGGCCTTCAGCGCGGTCTCCAGTCCGGAGCCGACGGGTCCGAGCACCGCGGCGGCGGGCACGGGCAGTTCGTCGAAGCTCAGGCCGCCGAGCTGGACTCCCCGCATGCCCACCGTGCCGAAGCGCGGCAGGTCGGTGAGGTGCGCGGGGTCGACGCTCGGCCGGTCGACGAGGACCAGGGAGTGGCTGCGCGGGCCGGGCCGGGGATCGGTGCGGGCGAGGACGACCATGGCGTCGGCCCGGGCGATGTTGGTGACCACCTCCTTACGGCCGCTCAGCCGCAGGCCGCCGTCCGGTGCGGTGTGCGCGGCGAACTCCGTGCCGGCCATGTCGTTGCCGTGGGCCAGTTCGTGGAAGGCGATGGCGATGCGCCGGCCGTCGAGGAGCAGGCCGGCGGCGTGTTCGGTCTGCCGTTCGTCGCCGGCGGTCCACAGGGTGACTCCGGCGATGAGCGAGCTGGCGCCGTAGCCGAGGCCGAGTGCGGGGTCGCGGCGGTAGAGGACGCGCATGACCTCGGCGAGATGGTCGGCCCGCTCCAGACGGCCGCCCAGCTCGGGGGGTACGAACTCGGCGTTCAGCCCGTAGGCGTGCAGCAGTGTCTCTCCGGCGGCGAGCGTCTCGGCACGCTCGTCGGCGGCGAGGACGGCGCTCGCGCCGGTGGGGTTGGCCGGGTCGGAGAGGGCGCCGAGCAGGTGGTCCAGTTCGTCGGCGCGCTTGGGGGCCAGGCCCGTGGCGGTGGTCATGCGGTGCCTCCCCACAGGGTGAACTCCGTCTCGGGCGTGGCGAGAACGACATCGGCCAGGGCGTCGAAGACGTCATGATCGCTGTCGCTGTCGCTGTCGCTGTCGCTGTCGCTGTCGCTGTCGCTGTCGCTGTCGCTGTCGCTGTCGCTCGCGCCGGCGTCGGCGTCCTCGCCGAGCAGGGCGGTCAGACAGGCCCGCAGCCACAGGCCGCCGGTGCCGAGCGGTCCCGTGCGCAGCGTCGGGTTCTCCCGCCACAACAGCAGCACGGCGGCAGCGGCGTAGGCGCGTTCGTAGGCCTCGGCAAGGCCGAAGGCGGTGCTGGGCAGTCCGCCCGCCACCGGCAGGAAATCCGCCGAGTCCGCCTCCAGCCGGGCGAGTTCGGCGAGCAGCCGGTCGACGAGCGCGCCCGCCTGCGGTGGCCCTTCCTCCCGGATGCGCTCCGCCAGGTCCGGCAGGGCCTGCACGGCGCTGCAGCCCGTGACGGACAGCAGCGTCATACGGTCCCGGTCGAACGGGGGCAGGGGCGCGGTGAGGTCGGCGGCGGCCCGCAGGCCCTCGGCGTCGGTGCGGCGACGGCTCAACTGACGAACCAGGCGCGGCATCTGGTGGAGCAGGGCAGCGCGGTTGACGACCGTGCTGCCGTCGAAGATCGCGCAGATGCGGTGGTCGCGCTCCAGTTTGGCGAAGCCACCGCCGGGCGGTGAGGTGAGGAAGCCGCGTACGCCCAGCAGTTCGCCGAGCGAGCCGAGCGTCTCCTGAGTCAGCGCGGGGACGTAGGCCTTGGTGATCGCCGAGATCGCGCTCAGTTCCCCGGGCAGGGTGTGCACCGAGCGGGCGGAGAGGGCGCTCACCGCCTCGGCGGTCAGCGCGGCGGCTGCGGCCCGGCCGAGGATGCGCCGTACGTGCGGGACTTCGGCCAGGCGGCGGCCGTACAGTTCGCGTCCGGAGACGAAGTCCCGGGCCAGCCGCAGTGCGTGGTCCGCGGCGCCGAGGGAGAGCGCCGTGCAGGCGATGCGGGTGAGCTGGAGCGTTTTGAGGACCACGGCGACGCCGTCGCCTTCCTCGCCGACGAGGGCGTCGGCGGGAACCGGGGCACTGTCCAGGACGAAGCCGCTGATGTCGGCGCCGCGAATGCCATGGGTACGGACCTTCGGCAGGCTCAGCCAAGCACCCTGTGGCAGGCGGCGCTTGTCCACGACGAAGAGGCTGAAGCCGCGTCCGCCGCCGGCCGGGTCGGTGCGGGCGAGGACGCAGGCGAGGGAGGCGCGGGTGGCGTTGTTGATGAGCCACTTCTCGCCCGTGAGCCGCCAGCCGCCGATGCCGCGGGTCCCGGTGTCCGTGTCGGGAACCGCCGCCAGCTCACCCGCGAGCAGGTCGGCGCCGTGGTCGCGCTCGGTCAGTCCCCAGCAGACGGCCTCGCCCCCGCGGACCCGCTCTGCCAGCCGGGTGGCCTGGTCCGGGGTGCCGGCCACCCACACCGGTGCCGTCCCGAGGAAGGTCTTGCCGTGCGCGATGGCCACGGTCAGATCGCGGCGCGCGACGGCACGCAGCAGCCGTACCGTCTCGCTGACGTCGCCGTCCGGGGGCAGGACGTAGTGGGCGGGCAGCCCCGCGTCGTCGAGGACGCGGACCGCGTCGCCGGGGAACTCCTCACGGGCGTCGAGCTCGGCGAGCGCATCCGGCGAGAAGGCGTCGCCCTCGTGAGCGGCGAGCAGGGACTCCAGGTCGGTCGTGGTGGTCATCGCGCGGTCACCCGCCGGTGTTCGGCCAGGGCCTCGGTGAGGAGCTTGTCCTCTCCGAGGTGGAGGGTGTCCAGTTCGCCGGCGAGGTAGAGGGCGCGCATCGCCGAGCGCTGTACCTTGCCGCTGGTGGTGCGCCGGACTCCGCCGGGCCGTACCAGGGCTATGGCCGCCACCGGCACGCCGAACTCCCGGGCCACGGTCTGTTTCATCTCCACCGCGATCTGGCTCAGCCGCTCGGTGCCCCAGTGGGCGCGTATCTCGTGCACGGCGACGATCGCGGGGGAGAGGTCCACTCCGTCGTCGTCTCCGACCATGAAGGCGGCGCCGTGCAGGCCGTCCAACTCCTCGTGCTGGGACCGTAGTTCGTACTCGATGTCCGAGGGGTGCAGATTGCGCCCGTGCAGGACGAGGACGTCCTTGCGGCGGCCGGTGATGTACAGGTCGCCGTCGAGCAGGCCGCCGAGGTCGCCGGTGCGTAACAACGGTCCGCGTCCATCCCCTGTGTACGCCCGGAACGTGGAGTCCGTCGCGTCCTCGTTCTCCCAGTAGCCCGCGGTGACACAGGGGCCGCTGAGCCAGATCTCGCCGATGCGTCCATCGGGCAGGGCGTCCTCGGTGCCGGGATCGACGATCAGCACATCGGACCCGGCGGGCTCGCCGCACCCGATCAGCACGCGGGACGCGTTCGTGCCGTCGGCCCGCCTGAGCTCCCGGTTCTCGAGTGCCGTGGCGTCGACCGTGGTCCGCAGGGGTGGCCGCCCGGTGGTGCCGGAGGCCATCAGAGTCGCCTCCGCCAGGCCGTACACCGGGATGACCGCGTCGGGCCGCAGCCCCGCGGCGGCGAACCTCTCGGTGAAGGCCGCGACGACGTCGGCGCGGACCGGCTCGGAACCGTCGGCGGCCTTGAGCCGGGACAGGTCGAGGGTGGCGAGCTGCTCGTCGGTGACCCGTCGTACACAGAGCTCGTAGCCGAAGTCGGGTGCGGCGGTGAATCCGACGTCGCAGGCGTCCAGCATCCGCAACCAGTGGTACGGGCGGCGCAGGAAGGACATGGGGTCCATCTGCACATACCCGCTCCCGCTGAGGAGGCCGGGCAGCATCAGGCCGATCAGCCCCATGTCGTGGTACAGGGGGATCCAGCCGCCGTACGTCGTGCCGCTGTCGTTACCGAACAAGCGGACCATCCGGTCCACATTGGCGACCAGATTGCCGTGGGTGACCATGACGCCCTTGGGGTCGCCGGTCGATCCCGACGTGTACTGGAGCAGTGCCAGGGTCTCGGAGGACACCTCGGGAGCGGTCCAGGCGTCCACGTCCCCCTCACCGGAGTCGGTCGCTTGGCAGACCGCGCCGACGACACCCTCCTCGGCGATCCACTTCTCGACGTCCGGGAGATCGCTTCGCTGCGTCAGGACGGCTCGCACCCCCGCGTCGCGTGCGATGGCGGCGAGCCTGCGGCGCTCGTGCCGGTAGCGGCCCGGGAGTGGCGCGGGAACGGCGATGACGCCGGCGTAGAGACAGGCGGAGAACGCGGTGGTGAATTCGATTCCCGGGGAGTAGAGGAGCAGCGCCCGGTCCCCTGGGACGAGTCGCTCCTGGAGCGAGGAGGCAATACGCCGGGAGTGCATATCGAGTTGTGCGCGGTCGCGCACCGTGCGTCTGATGTCGCTGACGTCCGAAACGAATGTCACGGCAGGCTGCTGCGGATCACGCGCTGCCCGTTCCCTCAGGGTCCTGAGTAATTCTGGCACGGCAGAAACCGTACGCACTCGTGATTCCAGAACCAGTACTGAAACATTAAAGCAAGCTTCAAACAATGCCATGGAACGTACAAGAATCCTTGAATAATCCTGGATCGACTTCGGTCGTCGGCAGACGTAGAACGGGTCTGTGCATACCCAAACCGCGCCGGCCGTCGCCGCTCAGGGCTTACGCAAGAAATTTCAGGAGAGTCACGCCTTATGCGGCGTCGACCTGCAGGTGAGCCCGGGAGAAGTGCTTGGCCTCCTGGGTCCGAACGGAGCCGGAAAAACCACGCTGGTAAAGATCCTGACGACTCTCCTCAAGCCGGATTCCGGACAAGTTTTCGCCAATGGCTGGAATGTGACGGCCGAGCCGGAGAAAGTGCGCTTCACGATCGGAGTGGCTGGCCAGTATTCGACTGTCGACGGCACGCTGACCGGGTTCGAGAACCTCTACCTCATCGCGAAACTGCGCGGTGTGGGCCGCCGTACGGCCCGCCGTACCGCCGATGACCTGCTGTCCCGGTTCCGGCTCTCCGCCGTCGCGGGACGCCCGGCGAGCACCTACTCCGGCGGTATGCGCCGACGGCTGGATCTGGCCGCCGCCCTCGTCGGCTCCCCACCCGTGGTCGTCCTGGACGAGCCCACCACGGGACTCGACCTCGAGAGCCGACTCGACACCTGGGACGCGGTCGGGGAACTCGTCGCCGGCGGCACCACGGTCCTGCTCACGACCCAGTATCTGGAGGAAGCGGACCGTCTCGCCGACCGGATCACGGTGATCGACCGGGGCAGGGTGGTGGCGGAGGGCACCAGCGACGAGCTGAAGGCAGCCGCCGGAAACCGGCTCGTGGCGTGTGTCGCCGAGGACCATCAGCTCGACGCGGCGGCTCGGGCCGCCGCACAGGCCACCGGCACGGCCCCGACGGTGGACCGTCGTACCCGGCGTGTGGAGGCGGTCGCCGCCGACGGCCCGGCCGCACTGGGTCGCGCCCTCACCGCATTGCAGGACGCCGGGGTCGAGGTGCTGGAGATCGGGCTCAGCCGCAGCACCCTGAACGACGTGTTCCTCGGCCTGACCAGCCGCGCCCGGCAGACGGCGGCGTGATGAGCGCGCCCACGGACGTCCACAGGACCGGCTCCCCGCACCGTGGCGCACCCGCCACCGGCCTCCCCCCGACCGCGGTCCCGACCCGCGCCAGGCGCAACCCCGCACTCCGTGTCGTCGCGGAGAGCGCGGACCTCGCCCTGCGCAATCTCCTGCACCTGCGGCGCACTCCGGGGCTGCTCATCTCGTGTCTGGTGGAGCCGGTCGTCTACGCGATGCTCATCGGGTACGTCTTCGGCAACAGCCTGGGCGGCACGGCCTACCGTGAGTACATGGTGGCCGGGCTGATCGCCCAGACCGTGGCCTTCACCACCACCTTCACCACGGTCGGGCTCTCCCGGGACCTCGACGAGGGCATGGTCGACCGCTTCCGCACCCTGCCGATCTCCCGCGTGGCCCTGCTGCTCGGCCGTACCACCTCCGACCTCACCACCTGTGTAGCGAGCGCCGCCATCACCACCGTGTGCGGGCTGCTGATGGGCTGGCGACCGCACACCGGACCGGTCGAGGTGGCCGCCGGCGTCCTGCTGGTGCTGCTGTTCTCCTTCGCGATGTCGTGGATCGGCGTGTTCGTCGCCCTCATCACCCCGAACGCCCAGGTGGCCGGCAGCCTCGGCGTGATCTGGCTGTTCCCCGCGACGTTCATCTCCTCCGGCTTCGTCTCCGGCGCGACCCTGCCCGGGCCGTTGGCCACCCTGGCGGCCTGGAACCCGATCACCTCACTGGCGAACGCCCTGCGCCGCCTCTTCGGCAACACCGCCCCGCCCGGCTTCCCGGTGCAGCACTCCTGGCCCGCCCATCACCCCGCGCTGTACACCGTGGGCTGCTCGGTCCTGGTCATCGCCGTCTTCATCACGTTGTCGACCTGGCGCTACCGCACCCGCACCAGCCGCTGACCGCGGCCGCGCACCCCTCCCGATAGCCCCGCGCCCGGCCCGGGAACCGGCCCGCGCGTCCGTACAGGAGCCCCCATGACCGTCCCCTCTCTGCGTCTCGGCCTCAACCTCGGCTACTGGGCCGGCGGCAACGACGCCTCCAACCTCCCCCTCGCCTCCCTGGCCGAGGACCTCGGCTACTCGGCGGTCTGGGTCTCGGAGGCCTACGGATCCGACGCCGTCACCCTGCTGTCCTGGATCGCCGCCCGTACCTCCCGCATCGACGTCGGCAGTGCGGTCCTCCAGATCCCGGCCCGTTCGCCCGCCATGACGGCGATGACCGCCGCCACCCTCGACACCCTTTCCGGCGGACGGCTCAGGCTCGGGCTCGGCGTGTCCGGCCCCCAGGTCTCGGAAGGCTGGCACGGCGTCAGGTTCGCCTCGCCACTGGGCCGTACCCGCGAATACGTCGACCTCGTACGCCGAGCACTGCGCCGGGAGCCCCTGGCGTACGAAGGCAGCCACTTCACGCTTCCGCTGCCGGACGGCCCCGGAAAGCCCCTCACCCTCACCATCCGGCCACCGCGCGAGCGGATCCCGGTCTATCTGGCCGCCCTCGGGCCGAGGAACCTGGAACTGGCCGGGGAGATCGCCGACGGCTGGCTGCCGGTGTTCTTCTCCCCAGCCCACGCCGCCCAGCAGTTGGAATCGCTCAGGGCCGGTCTCGCGAAGTCCGGGCGCACCCTCGACGGATTCGACATCGCCCCCGGCGTCCCCCTGGTGACCGGCACCGACTGGCGGGCCTGCGCCCGCCGGGTACGGGGGTACGCCGCGCTGTACCTCGGTGGCATGGGCGGCCGGACGGACAACCACTACACGCAGCTGGCCGAGCGCATGGGCTTCGGCCCCGAGGCCCATGCCGTCCAGGAGAGATTCCTGGCCGGGGACTACCCCGGCGCCATGGCCGCCGTTCCGCTCGCGTTCCTCGACGCCACCTCGTTGCTCGGGCCCCGGGAGCGGATCGCCGAGCGGATGGCGGCGTTCGCCGAGGCCGGTGCCACCACGCTCAACGTCATGCCGGTCGGCCCCGGCCTGCCCGGCCCGGAACGTGCCGCCGTCGCGCTGCGCACCGCCGTCGAGGCGGCGGAACTCGCCGGCCTGCTCGCGTCCGACGCCCCCGCTCTCAACGGTTCGCGCCCACCAGGCCCGCTCGACTCCCAAGGAGACACCCGCATCCATGACCATGCATGACACGACCAAGCTGATCTGCCTCCCGTACGCCGGGGCGGGCGCCTCCACCTACCGGCCCTGGACGGCGCTGGCCGGGGACGCGGTGGAAATCGTTCCCTTGCAAATGTCCGGCCGGGAATGGCTGATCGACGAGGAGCCGTACCGCAACGTGCCCCAGGCCGTGGACGGTCTCCTGACCGAACTGCGGGACAGGCTCGGTGCCGGCGGCGGCAGGGTGGCCCTCTTCGGGCACAGCCTCGGCGCGGTGCTCGCCTACGAACTCGCCCACCGGCTGGCCGCCGAGCCCGGCATCGAGCTGGTCCACCTGTTCGTCAGCGGGTCGCCGGAACCGGCCCGGGGCCGCGAGCGGCGGGCCACCGGTCTGTCGGACGAGGAGTTCCTCGCCCAGGTCGGCGAGTTCGCCGGCTACCACCATCCCGCGCTGGACGACCCGGAGATGCGCGAGATGATCCTGCCGGCCCTCCGTGCGGACGTGGAGATGCACGAGAACTACGTCCCCTCCACCGGCCTCCCGCTGGACGCACCCCTCACGGTGGTCCGGGGCGAGGACGACGACCTCGTCGACTACGACGACGCGGAGTCCTGGAGCAAGGTCGCGGGCCGCGAGTTCGAGCACGTCGAGGTCCCCGGCGGCCACATGTACCTCACCGACGCCGCGCCCGCCTTGGTCCGGCTGATCGTCTCGACGGTCCTGTAGCCCAGCCCGTCAGCCCCACCCGTTCGCGCTTCCTCGAGCTTCAAGGAGTACCCGATGCGACTCGACGGCAAGTCGGTCCTCGTCACCGGTGCCGCCCGCGGACTCGGCAGGGCCACCGCGCTCGCCTGTGCCGCCGAGGGCGCCGACCTCACCTTGCTGGACATCTGTGCCGACCTGCCCGGTGTGCCCTACCCGCTGGGCGCCCCGGGGCAGTTGGCGCACACGGCCGCGCTGTGCCGGGAGGCGGGAGCGGCCGTCCTCACCGCCGAGGCCGACATTCGTGACCTGCGGGCCGTACGGGAGGCGGTGACCCGTGCCGAGGACCGGTTCGGCCGGATCGATGTCGCCGTGAACAACGCGGGCATCGCCGCGCCCTCGGGCAAGCCGGTGCACGAGATCGACGAGGACGAGTGGTCCCTGATGATCGACGTGGACCTCTCCGGCGCCTGGCGGGTGATCCGCGAGGTCGGCAAGGCGATGGGCGCCCGGCGCGCCGGAAGCATCGTCAACATCGCCTCCACCGCGGGCCTCGTGGGCTACCGGCACTTCGCCGGGTACGTCGCCGCCAAGCACGCCGTGGTCGGGCTGACCAAGGCCGCGGCGCTCGACTACGCGCCGACGAAAGTGCGCGTGAACGCGGTGTGCCCCGGGTCGGTGCGCGACGACGCCCAGGCCGAGGGCCGGATGCTCGCCGAGATCGCACGGGCACTGGAGGTTCCGCCAGACGAGTACGAGAAGGTCTTCGTCGAGGCGCAGCCGATGAACGCGCTGATCGAGCCCGAGGACGTCGCCGCCGCGGTGGTCTTCCTCGCGTCCGACGAGTCCCGGCAGATCACGGGCTCGGTCCTGACCGTGGACGGCGGATTCAGCGTCCGCTGAGCTCGCGTGCCCCGCATCCGCCCTCCGGAACAACTCCCCGCAACAACTTCCGAAACAACTCGCCGGACCAGCAAGGAGTATGACCGTGTCAGGCCTACTTCACCCCACGGCCCGCTGCCACGCGGTGCGCATCCGCTCGGACCGCTCGCCGTATCCGACGGCCCCTCCGGGACTGTGGACCGAGGACGTGCCCGTGCCGGCGGCACACCCGCTCGCCGAACGCCGCCGCGCCACCGAACTCGCCCGCCCGGCCGACGGACTTCGCAGGGTCCTGCTGTGCTACACCGACGGCCCCTGCGACCTGATCCTGGTGGCTCCGCGCGACCGCTGGGACCGTGCGGCCCTCGCACGGCTGGCGGCCGGTGAGCCGGTCGAGCCGGAGACCGGCCATCCCATAACCGAGGCACCGCCGGCCGGCCACGCGACCCCCGCGGCACCGGCGGCCGACCACCGCGCCTCCGAGGCACCGGCCACCGCGCCGGCCCCTGCGTGGGGACTGGGCGACGACGGCCTCACCGTCCCGCACCTGTTCTCCCTGGCCGACGGAGGCGACGAGGCGAGCTGGCTCACGGCCCTTGCCATCACCCTGCGCCGCTACGACGCCGAGACCCCGCCGGTCATAGGCACCGAACACGGCTCCTTCACCGTCCCCGAGGCCCCCACGCTCGGCGAGCTGAAGCCCGCACCCGCGGACGGTCCCGTACTCGCCGGTCTGCTCTTCGACGAGGCGGAGCTTCCGGGCGCGTACGTGCCGTGCCTCGCACCGCCGTTCCCGCTCACGCTGTCGGTGTTCAAGGACGCCGACGGCTGGCGGCTGCGCTGCGACCACGTCCGCGGGTACGTCTCCACGGAGATCGCCGCCCAGTTCGCCCGGCACCTCGTACGCGTGCACCAGCTCGTGCTGGGCTCGCCCCGGACCCCGGTCGAAGAAGTCGACCTGCTCGACGAGGCCGAACGCGACCGGGTGGCGGCACTCGGCCGCCCGCCCCACACACTCGTCACCACGCCGGTGACCCTGCCGGAGGAGTTCGCGCGGATCACGGCGGCGACTCCGGACCGCATCGCCGTGACCGACGGCGCTGCCGGACTGACCTACCGCGAACTGGACACGCGGTCCGCCCAGTTGGCGCACGGCCTGCGGGAGCGCGGAGTCAGCGCCGGCGACCGGGTGGGAGTCTGCCTGGAGCGCACCGCCGAACTCGTCGTCACCCTGCTCGCCGTACTGAAGGCCGGCGCGACGTACGTACCCGTCGACCCGGCCCACCCGGCGGACCGCATCGCCCATACCGCACGGGACGCGGGGCTGCGCATGATGATCACCCGGCTACCGGAGTTCCCGGACGTAACGGGCTGCGTGCCTGCCACTCCGGACGAACTGCTGGACGCCGCCCAGCGGTTCGCCGACCTCCCGGTCCCGCCGGCGGCCACCGCGCCCGACGCCGCCGCCTACGTCATCTACACGTCCGGCTCCACCGGTCGCCCCAAGGGCGTCGAGGTGCCGCACCGCAATGTGATCGCCCTGATCGACGCGACCCGCGACGAGTACGGGCTGGGGTCGGGCGACGTGTGGACCTGGTTCCACTCCAGCGCCTTCGACTTCTCGGTGTGGGAGATCTGGGGGTGCCTGCTGACCGGCGGACGGCTGGTCGTGGTGCCGTACTTCGTCTCCCGCGAACCCGACCGCTTCCGCGATCTGCTGGTGGCCGAGAAGGTCACCGTGCTCAGCCAGACCCCGTCGGCCTTCGCGCAACTGCTCGACGTGGACCACACCCGGGTCGCGGTCCGGCTGGTCGTCTTCGGAGGCGAGCCACTGGACGCGCGCATGCTGCTGCCCTGGTTCGACCGGCACTCCGAGTCGGTCTGCCGACTGGTGAACATGTTCGGCATCACCGAGACGACGGTCCACGTCACAGAGCAGACCCTCACCCGGCGACTGGCGCTCGCCGCCACCCGCTCCGTCGGACGGGCACTGCCCGGCTGGCACCTGTATGTGACCGACCCGTCCGGACGGCTGCAGCCACCCGGAGTGGCGGGCGAGATCTGCGTCGGCGGGGCCGGGGTCGCGCTCGGCTACCTCGGCCAAGAAGAGCTGACCGCCCGGTGCTTCGTCCCGGACCCGTACACCGGCGGCACCATGTACCGCAGCGGCGACCTGGGACGCCTGCGCCCGGACGGCCGTCTCGAACACCTCGGGCGCATCGACAGCCAGGTCAAGATCCGCGGCTTCCGCATCGAGCTGGACGAGATCCGCTCAGTGCTGCTGGAAGATCCGGAGGTCCGGGCGGCGGCCGTGGTGGTGCGGCGCGACGACCCGGGCGACGCTGCCACCGCCAGGATCGATGCCTACGTGGTCCTCTCCGGCGGCGATCCGGTGACAGTCCGCAAGCGGGCCGCGGGCATCCTCCCCGACTACATGCTCCCCACCACAGTCACCGCCCTGGGCACGCTGCCGCTGACAGCCAACGGCAAACTCGACACGGCACGGCTCCCCACACCCACGACGCCCGCCGCTCCGGCCCGGGGCGCCGAGCCCGTCACGGCCGAGGATGACCTCACCGACCGGCTGCGGCAGATCTGGAGCGAAGTGCTCGGCACGCCCGTCGGCCTGGACGACGACTTCTTCGAGCTGGGTGGCAACTCACTGTTCGCCGTCCGCATCGGCGCCGCACTACGCGCGCGCGGTCTGCCGTCGCTGCGGCTACGGGAGCTGTACCGCCATCGGACCATCCGCGGCACGGTCAGGAGCCTCGCCGCCTCGGACGGCTGAAGCCACCGAGGTACGCGCCGGTCAGGCTGTGACGCAGTACGTGCGCGTGCTGGTGAACTCGCGGATGCCGGCGACCGCGAGCTCCGGGCCGTGACCGCTGTGCCTTGTGCCGCGGAAGGGCATGTGAGGTTCGGAGGCGACCGGTCCGGGTCCCATGTCGTCAGGCCCGAACATGATCACCGACCATGCGCGTCGGCGGCCTGCCGAGCAGTGGGACCTGGAACCGGACGACCTCTTCGTGCTTCTCCTGCCCGGGGGGCAGGGCGCTCGCCCGGCCTCCCAGGCTCCGCCGCCGGCTACTTCGTCTTGCGGTTCGCGGAGAAGGCAGGCTCTTTCCCGAGCGCTTCGATCGTCTCTTCCATTTCGCGGACCTTACGGCGCAGTTGCACCAGTTCCTCGCGCTCGGCCACGGTCAGCGCGCCCGACGGTCCTTGGCCTCGCTCCGCCGCCAGTTCCTGCGCAATCGCCGCCGCGAACGCGTCCACGTCGCCCTCGGTGGTGTCGAAGGAGGTCATCCAGCGGACCTCGCCGGCCTGCTCGTCCCAGGTGTAGAAGCGGAAACGCTTCTGGAGACGCTCGGTGACGGCCGGCGGCAGGACGGCGAAGATCTGGTTGGCCTGCACCGGGCGGGGGATCTCCAGGCCCGGCAGTTCGCGCACCGCCTCGTACAGCCGCTGGGTCATCACGTTGGAGCGGGCCGCCGAGCGCAGCCAGAGGTCGCCGCCCAGCAGCGCCTCGAACTGCACCGACATGAAACGCATCTTGGAGCCCAGCTGCATGCTCGTCTTGCGCAGGTGGGCCATGCCGCGCACCGCGTCCTCGTTGAGCACGATCACCGCCTCGCCGAAGAGCAGCCCGTTCTTGGTGCCGCCGAGCGAGAGGACGTCCACGCCGGCGTCGGTGGTCATCTCACGCAGGGACACGCCGAGGGTGGCGGCGGCGTTGGCGAGCCGGGCGCCGTCCAGGTAGACGAGCATGCCGAGGTCGTGCGCGTGGTCGCAGATCGCACGGATCTCGTCCGGCGAGTAGCAGGTGCCGAGCTCGGTGGACTGGGCGATCGAGACGACCCTGGGCCGGGCCCGGTGCTCGTCCTCGAAGCCCCATGCCTGACGGTCGATCAGCTCAGGGGTGAGCTTGCCGTCCCATGCGGGCACCGTCAGGAGTTTGATCCCGGCGACCTTCTCGGGCGCCCCGCCCTCGTCGACGTTGATGTGGGCCGACTCGGCGCACACCACGGCGTCCCAGCGGTCGAGCATGGTCTGCAGCGCGACCACGTTCGCGCCGGTGCCGTTGAAGACCGGATACGCCTGCGCGGTGGGGCCGAAGTGGCCGCGCACCACTTCCTGGAGGCGCTCGGTGTAGACATCGGCGCCGTAGCTGACCTGGTGGCCGCCGTTGGCCAGGGCGATCGCCGCAAGGATCTCGGGGTGCGCACCCGCGTAGTTGTCGCTGGCGAAGCCGCGCTCGTCCGGGTCGTGTCGTCGCTGAACGGTCATGGTGCGCTCGCTTACTTGTTTCGGTCGTAGGGGTGTGACACATGTGGTCCGGACGTGCGCCGGCCGGTCCGCTCAGGCCGGCGCCGGCTCCGTCCGCGCGCGGGCCCTCTCCAAGCCGCGCACCAACGGCGGCGCGGCGAGCCCGAGCAGGGCGAAGAGCGCCGCGAGGACCAGCCAGCCGGTCCCCGCCGCACCGACGACCAGGGAGGCCATCAGCCACGGCCCGGCGAACTGCTGGAACCCGCGCCCCAGGGAGAACACCGCCTGGTACTCCCCCTGCCGGCCCGCCGGGGCGAGCCCGAAGGACAGGCCCCAGCTCGCCGACGCCTGGTACAGCTCGCCGAGGACGAGCACCAGCGCACCGCCCAGCAGGGCCGCACTGTCCAGAAGCGCGCCGTGCCCCCCGCTCACCGCGAAGACAAGGCAGGACGCCCCCAGCGCCCACCCCGCCCAGCGCAGCATACGGGCCGCTCCCGCCGGGGTACGCGCGCCCTTGCTGACCGCGACCTGGAACAACAGCACCAGGACGGTGTCCAGGATCAGCAGGCCCGACACCAGCAGTGCGGGCGCGTCGGTGCCGGTGACGATCCACAGCGGCAGACCGACCGTCAGCAGCGGGTGATACAGCTCCAGAGCGCCGCAGACCAGCGCGACCGCCACATAGCGCACGTCCCGCAGCGCGGCGCTGCGCAGCACCCCGCCCGGCGCCTCGGCGGCGGGGGAGCGGAGCCCGGCGCCCGCGGGCAGCCGCATCCCGAGCAGCACGGTGACGGAGACCAACTGGAGGGCGGCGTTGGCGAGGACCGTGGCGTACAGGGCGGTCGAGGTGCCGGCCGCGATGGCGGCTCCGGCCAGCGCGGCGCCGCCGAGGAAGCCCAGATTGAACAGGCTGCGCATCTGCGCGCTCACCCTGACCCGCTCCGTCTCGCCCACCAGCGCGTCGGTGAGCGACGCCTGGAGCGCGCCCGCCGAGGTCTCCAGGACCGCGATGGCGCAGGCGACCGCGAGGAAGGCGGCGAAGCCGTCCACCAGGCAGTAAGCGGTGAAGCCGACGGCCGCGAGCAGGAAGTTGACGGTGAGCACCCGGCCCGCGCCGAGCCGGTCCGCGAGTCGGCCGATGGGCACGGTGCAGAGCAGACCGCAGAGCCCGGCGACCGACAGGGCGAGGCCCACGCGCTGGGCGGGGATGCCGATGGTCCGGGTGAAGAACACGGCGCTGGAGGTGAGGAACACCCCGAGCCCCAAAGACTGGATGAGTGTGAGGACGCCGAGTCTGCGCGCGTTCCCGGCGGCCGGAAGGGTCTCCCGGAACCAGGCGCGCGGCACGGCGCCGTACCGGCGTGCCTCAGCCATGCGACCCAGCTCCCTCGGCCCGCTCGGTCCGCAGCCCGTACACCTCCATCGCGGTGTGCACGGCGGCCCGCACCCCCGCGGCGCTCCGCCCCCGGAACCGGAAGATGCCGCAGCCCTCGTCATAACTGCCGGGGCCGGTCATGATCTGCCCGATCGCGGGCAGTTCCTCGTGGTAGACCTCGGGGACGGCCGACCTGGGCGAGGTACGCGCGACGACCCGTCCGGGCAGCTCGCGCGGAGCGGGGTAGATGAGCCAGCCGCCGGCCCGGGGCCCGACCGGTTCGGACGGCTGCCACAGCGGGGGCAGGCCCAGGGCCGCCCGGAACGCCTCGGCGAACAGGTCGATGCCGTAGAGGTCGACGTGCAGGAACGGCACCTGCGCGCCGCCCGGCCGCAGCCCGACCTCCAGGAACACCAGCTCGCCTCCGGGACGTCGGATCGCCTCCAGGTGGAACGCGCCGTCGCGCAGCCCGAGCGCCCGCAGACAGCGGTCGGCGAACGTGGTGAGCTCGTCGCGGTCGGGGCCCGGGTCGAGCAGGACCGAGCCGAGCGGGCGGCCGTGTGCGTAGTCCAGGCAGGTGTGGACGTACTGGGAAGCGGTGACGAAGTGGAGGCGGCCGGAGCGGCGGACGCCGTCGACGTGGAAGATGTCCCCCTCGACGTACTCCTCGCACTCGTACGCCGCGGGGTCGACGCGGCCCAGCGCGTCGCGCAGTTCGTCGGCGCCGCGGACGACCGTGACTCCCTGGGAGCCCGCCTCGGCGCGCGGCTTGAGGACCAGGGGCAGACCGCCGAGGGCGTCGACGACCGCCTCCGCCGAGGGTGCGTCGTCGAGACGCAGGAACCGGGGAACTCGCAGTCCGGCCGCGCCCACCGCGCTCTTCATGGCGGGCTTGTCCTTGAACCGCTCGACGAGGCCGAGACCGTAGCCGCCGGGGACGCCGAGTGCGGCGGAGAGCCGGGCGGCTGTCAGGATGTCGTACTCGGACTGGCCGAAGACGGCCTCGGGCGTGCCGTGCCGGTCCGCGATCTCCCGTACGAGGGGCAGCAGGTCGTCGTGGGCGAGGCTGTCGCGCACATGGACCTCGGTCGCCCCGTCCTGGTCGAGCGCGGGCAGCCCGCCGGGCGTGGTGAGGTACACCGTCCGGCAGGGGTGGCCGTCGAGGAAACGGTGGTACTCGCCGAACTCGTCGCCTGAGCGGTTGAGGACGACGTACAGCGGTGTGGTCGGGTCGGTCACGCGTCCGCTCCCGGTCGCAGGGTGTCGGGCAGGCAGGCGTCCAGATCGGCGGCGCTCACCCGGCCGAAGCCGGGCGCGGGCCGGTCCCGGTGGGCCGGGGTCCTGGCGAGGAAGGCCGCCGCGCGAGGCTCCCCGGCGCCGCCGAGGCGGTGCCAGAGGAGCTCGGCGAGGTCCGGCATCACCGGGAACGCCAGCAGGGACAGGCCCTTGAGCCACCAGTAGGCGCCGTCCTCGGCCGCGTGGGCGACCGCGTCCTCGGCGCACCAGCGGTCGAGCGCCGCGACCGCGCGCCGGGTCGAGACACGGGCGGCGTCGAGCGCCGCGGACTGCTCGGCGAGCAGGGACTCCAGCAGGTCGGCGACGGCCGGGGCGGGCGCCTGCGGCGCCCCCTCGGGCAACCGGCTCCAGGCGGCGTCGATCCGCTTGCCGAGGCCGTCGGCGAGCGTGGCGTTCGCGGTCCGAAGGAAGTCCGCCGTCTCGAAGCTCGCCGCCCCGGACTCCAGATCGGCCCCGGCGAGGTGGTACCGGACGGTGTCCACGCCGATGGCGGGCGACGCGGCGATGTCCGCCGCCCAGATGGCGTGCCGGGCGCTGGTGGAGAACTTTCGCCCGGCCAGCCGGTAGAAGTGGTTGATCAGGCACCGGTCGTACGGCTTCATGTCGCCGTGCAGCAGGCTGGTGCCGACGATCGAGACCAGGGTGGGGATCACGTTGTCGACCCCGAGGGTGGTGATCGTGGTGACCCCGGAGTCCGGGTCGAAGGCGTTCACGCCGGTGCCGGAGAGCCGGCCGTGGACGGCGCCGGCGAGGCGGGCGAACATGAAGATCCCGGCGTACGGGAAGAGAGCGCGCGGCACGTCCGGCTCCGCCGCGGGCAGCGGAAGTCCCCACGTCTGCGGGGCGCTCAGCCGTACGGCCAGGCCGTCGCGCTCCAGGAAGCGCGCCACGGTCGCCCGGTAGCGGTCGGCGACGCCCAGGTCCACGAGCGTGGCGTCCAGGAGGTCGCGGTCCGGCAGCCGCAGGAAGAGGCTGGAGATCTCCCGCCAGGTCAGCGGCCCCTCGTCGAGCAGGGGGCGCGGCTCGACGACCGACTCGGGCAGGAAGTGCGCACTGCACTCCTCGCAGAAGTAACTGGCGATGCCCGCACCGCACTCGGGGCAGCGGCCCTGGAGCCAGCCGCCCACCACCCAGCGGTCCGACGCCGCGCAGTGGGGCACGCGCTCGGTGCGCGTCAGCACCGCGCCCCGGGCCGTCAGCCGCTCCATCGAGGCGGCGACCTCCTGCTCGAACTGCTCTCGCCAGGGCTGCTGATCAGGGACGATGAACGCGTCGATGCCGATGCGCAGGGCCGCCAAGTCGTCCTGGATGCGCTGTCCGTAGCGGGCGGCGACCTCGCCGGGCGTGGAGTCCTCGGCGTGCGCCTTGAGCGCCACGTACGACTCGTACACATCGCTGCCGGTGATCACCAACGGCAGGTCGCCGCGGACCCGCAGATGACGCGCGATCATGTCCGACCACAGGAAGGGGCCGCCGATGTGGCCGAGGTGCAGGGGGCCGTTGGGCGTGGCCTCGGGCGGCACCAGGAGGTAGTGCCGGGGGGTGTGCGTGCCCCCGGTCAGCAGGCTCATGTTCGAGGTCTCCCGTCGAGCAGGTTCAGTGCGTCCTCGGCCATGGCCGGGGCGAGTCGATAACCGGAGCCGGAGCCGCCGATGGCCATGACCACGTCGTCGCCGCCGACCGTGTCCACGACCGGCAGATGGCCGGGGGTGAAGCAGTCGCTGAAGACCCGCCCGCCGAGCGGATGCGGCAGGAATCCCGGTACGTGCCGGGCGAGCAGGGCCCGGGCGAGTTCCCGGTCGCGGGCGTCGATGGCGAGCGGCTCGTCGGGGCCGCGGTCCCAGTCGGGCGAGGTGATGCTGAAGATCCAGTGGCCACCGGGGCGATGGGGCAGCAGGAAGGCGTCGGCGTCCTCCAGGACGAGTGCCGGGGCGAGGGGCGGGGGCGGCGTCATGATGTGGAACGCCACCACCTTCTTGACCCGGGCCCCGCACTCGCGGGCCGCCACCGCCACCGGGCCGTCGAGGGCCCAGGGGCCCGGCGCGAGGACGGCTTTGGCGGCGGTGATCCGGCTGCCGTCGGCGGCGACCAGTTCGACGTGCCCGCCCCTGCGGCGTACTTCGGTGACCCGGAAGCCCTCCAGGAGGGTGTTGTCCGGTCGGCCGAGGACCTCGTCGAGAAGCCGGTCCGTGAGCCATTGCGGCTGACCTGTCGTCATGGGAGCGGTAGCCAGAAGGACTTGGTCGTCGCCGTGGGCCAGCCCGGGGAACGTCCGGTCGAGCAGGGCCCGCTGCTCCCCGGTGACCGGGCGGGTGCGGCCGCCGTCCGCCATGGTCGCGTCGAGCGCGGCCGTGTTCTCGCGCGCCACCAGCCAGCAGACGTCGACCGGCGCGCGTCCGGTGTCGCCGAGTCCGGCGGCGAGCTCTTCGAAGAGCGCGGTGCTGCGGGCGGCCAGGGCGCGCTGGGCCGGGTTGTGCCCCGTGGGCGTGTCGAACCCGGCCGACAGACGGGTCGCGCCCGTCCCCCGTCCGGCGTGCGTGATCACGGCGACGCGGCGGCCCGGGTCCCGGCGCACGGCGTAGTACGCGGCGAGGGCGCCGACCGCGCCCGCGCCGACGACGGCCAGGTCGTAGTGGGGCGCCTCACCGGTCCCGGTGGTGCGCTCACTCATCGGTCGCCGACCACCAGAAGGAGTAGATGACCAGTTCCTCGCCCTGGTCGGCGAAGATCTCGTGAACGGCCTGCGAGGCGAAGCCCACCAGGGAGCCGGGCCCGACGAGCGACCGTTCGCCGTCCACGTCCAGGATGCCGGATCCGGCGTGGACCACCCAGATCTCCTGGACCGCGTGCTGGTCGGGCGAGCTGGTCCCGCCCGGCGGCACGGTGAAGCGGGCCGTCTTGAACGGCACGCGGGGGAAGACCGAACGGGCGAAGTCCGCCTCGGCGACGGTCACTCCGTCGGGTTCCACCTCGGTCGGGCCGAAGGGGACCAGGACGCCGACCGCCTCGGCCTGGAACTGTGCGACCTGACGAGCGGTCATACCGGATACCTCGTTTCACCGAGCACGCTGTTGAGGATGACCGCGCTGCGCCAGGCGAGCAGGCTGAGATTGGGATCGGCGACGCCCCAGGAATGCCGGGCGCCGTTCTGGAGGTAGATCCGGTTCTCCGCGGGCCCGTCCCACGCGACCGAGAAGTCGTCGCCGACGACGAGCATCCCGCTGTCCCGCCGCAGCCGGGAGTCCAGCGGAGCCATGAAGTCCGGCAACGCGTAGACGTATCCGGTGCTCAGGATCACGATGTCGGCGGCGACCACGGCGGGTGCGTCCGGGCCCGGGGACTCGACGACGAGCTTCCATTCGTCGGGGCCACCCTCGACCGCGGTGACCGCGCAGTCCGCCAGGAAGCGCAGCCTGCCGGGGTGGTCCTCGATGAACTCGTCGCGGTAGCTCAACCGGTAGATGTCCTGGAGGACTTGGAGGTCGATGCCGTCGCTGGTGTACCTCTGCCGCTCCAGGAGCCGGGCCTTGTGGTCGGCGGGCAGCGCGTGGAAGCGGCGTACGTAGTCGGGTGTGTAGAGGTCGTTGGCGAACGGCGAGTCGTCCATCGGCAGGAACGACGCGCGCCGGCTGACCCAGGTGATGCTCTCGGGGGCCGTGCCGGCCGCCAGGTGGCGCACGATCTCCGCGCCGCTCTGCCCGCCGCCGACCACGACGACCCGCCGCCCGGTCACCTCCGGGGCCCGCAGCAGGAACTCCCCGGAGTGGAAGACGGTGGGGCCGAGGAAGGGGCGGAACGGCTCGGGAACGGACGGGGCGAGCCCGGTGCCGAGCACAAGGTGACGTGCCGCCACTTCGTGCTCGCCGGTGCGGAGGTGGAAGGCCCCGTCGTGGAAGTCCACGCTGTGCACGTCCGCCCCGAAGGTCAGGCTCGGCAGCCGCCCGGCGACCCACTGGAGGTACTGGTTGAACTCGGCACGCAGGACGGCCGGGAAGTCCGCGGCCAGGAACCGGTAGAGCCGGCCCTCACTCGCGAGGAACGACAGGAACGAGAAGGGACTGGTCGGATCGACCAGCGTCACCAGGTCCTTGAGCAGCGAGACCTGGAGGGTGGCCTCGGGCAGCAGCAGTCCGGGGTGCCAGGAGAAGCTCTCACGGCGTTCCAGGTGGGCGCCGCGCAGCCCTTCGACGGGATGCGCGAGCGCGGCGAGGCTCATGTTCGCGGGGCCGACGCCGACGGCCGCGTAGTCGAGTATGTGTGCGTCCATGGTGGGCACCGCCGGGTCAGACCGGGACGACGAGGTCGCCGAGCGCCTGCCAGCGGTCCAGGGCGCCCTGCGGCGAGTCGGCGGTGAACAGGGCGTGGCCGAGGCGCGAGCGGCAGTCCTCGACGCCCGGGATGGTCTCGCCCGGTGCGAAGTACACGGCGGTCTCGGTGACTTCCGGCAGTGCCTCCAGCTCCGGCCACCCGGTGAGCTCCCGGTACGAGGAGCGGCCCGCGGCGGAGAAGAAGCGGATGCCGGCGCTCTCGGCCTGCGGCCGCGCGAAGGCACCGGCCGCCTCCAGGCCGACGCGGAGCGCGGTGGCGACGGCCACCCTGGGCAGGCTGACGCCGGTCACGAGCCGCAGCAGCTCCACGATCCGGTCGCCCGGCAGCCGGGCGCCGATCTCGATGAGCACCGGACCGTCGGCGCTCAGGCGCAGTTCGCAATGGAAGGGGCCGCTGGTGATGCCGACGGCGCGGACGACGTCGCCGACGTACGCCTCGACGTTCTTCAGGGTGGTGTCGTCGACGAGCGCAGGGGTGAGGTGGCCCAGCTCCACGAAGTCGGGCTCGGGACCGAGCAGCGTGCGGCTGAGGGCGACGACGGTGACCTCGCCGCTCTTGAGGACATAGCCGTCGGCGCTGAACTCGGGGCCCTGGACGTACTCCTCGACGAGCACCCGGTGCTCGTGCGGCTTGCCCATGTCGGGCTTCGGGTCGGTCACGAGCCGCTGGAACGCGGCGGTGAGCTGGTCGAGGTCGTCGGCGCGGCTGACGTGGATGCTGCCGGAGCAGGCGACCGGCTTCAGCACGCAGGGGAAGCCGACCCGTTCGGCCGCGGCGCGCAGTTCGGCGTCGGTGGTCGCCTGGGCGAAGCGCGGGGTGCGCAGCCCGGCGTCCGCCACGGCGGCTCGCATGACGCTCTTGTCCCGGACCCGGTCGACGGTCGCCACGGGCAGGCCGGGCAGGTCCAGTGCCGCGGCGACACGCGCGGTCGCCGTGACATAGATGTCGGAGCCCGGCAGCACCGCCTCGAACGGCTCGGCCCGGTGCAGTTCGAGCACGGCCGCTTCGAGGGCGGCCTGGTCGTTGGTCTCCACCATGAGCACCGAGTCGGCCGCCGCGCGCACGGCGTCGGAGAGCCGGCGGTCGCCGGAGTCGGCGGTGGCGACGACGACCCGCAGTCCCATTTCGGCGGCGACGCCGATCAGGGTGGCGCCTCCGGAGGAGGCGGGCTCGACCACGAGGACGCGGGCAGGACGAAGTGCATCTGTGTGCGGCAAAACGAAATCCCCCGGGGCAGCGCTGTTGGACCGGACTCGGATCGCGATCCTGGTCGTGATCTTTCTATCCGGGCGCCTTGGTCCCGGTCAACGGATCACCGCAAAATTGTCTGCGGGGGCGAACCTGAGCCGCATATTTTCCGGAATGAGAGCCCCATCGGCGCATGCTCCGCTCTCGGGAGTGACCGAACGCCTTCGTGGATCATGCCGTCGCCGCCGGTCGCCCGGCGGGGGCGGCCGACGACGACTCGCCGCCTCCCGGTACAGGTCGCAGGATCGCGTCATGGCTTCCGGTGCCGTGGCGTGCCGGGCGCCCATGGCCTGCGCGTGGACCAGCTCCTCGTCCGGGGTGAGCAGGTGCCGGCCCTGGCGCAGCCGCGTCGGGACCCGCTCGGCGTCGGCCGGCAGCGGCTGCGGCCGTGCGGCGCACTGCTTGATCCTTTCGAGGAGTGCGGTCGATTCCGTACCGTCCAGGAAGGCGTTGCGCTCCGCGTTGCCCCCGGGCCGGGCGGCAGCGTGGGCAGGATGACGGTCCCGCCGCGTGGCAACCACGCGCCCGGCTCCCGCCTTGTCGCGAAGTCGGCGAACTCCGCCGCGGCCGTCGTCCTCCGCAACGGCCGCGTCCTGCTGCAGCGCGCGACCGGGGAAAGCCAGGACTGCTACTTCCTTCCCGGCGGAGGTCAGAACCCCGGTGAGCCGCTCGACGCGACGGCCAGCCGCTGCGTCCAGAAGAAGCCCAGCTTCTTCCGCGAGTACGACACCAGCAGATTCTGGTTCAGTGGGGGCGCGTATGTCCAGGTCAGGGCCTTGTGCAAGGGCAGCGTCCATGAGGTCTGTGATTCCTGTGCGATAGATGGTGACACGGCTGGGCCCGTCGGAAGCCGTACCGGCGGGGCCTCCGCGCGGAGCCGTGAGACGCCGGAGCCGCACCGGATCGCTCCGGCGCGGCCTCCGGGTGAGGTCGGTTGTGCTCGCACGGGTGGTTCCCGGGAGTCGTGCGGGAACGCCTGCCCGAGCAGCCGACCCGTGGCAGGAAGGCACTCTGCGGTGCGAAATACTGTCCCGATGGGTTCACGCACTTCCCCGGTCAGTCAGCCGATCACGATACGGAGGGCCGTCGCGCGGGATGCCAAGCGGCTCACGCGGCTCGTGCGTGGCTCGGGCGCCTACGAGGGTAAGTACGCATCCGCAGTCGCGGGCTACCGGGTCGGTCCTGATTACATCGAGGCCCACCGCGCCTTCGTAGCAGTGGGGGCCGACGAGCATGGCGGCCGGGTCCTCGGGTTCTACTCCCTCGTCCTCGCACCACCGGAGCTCGACCTGCTGTTCGTCGCCGACGAAGCGCAAGGACGGGGTATCGGACGACGGCTCGTCGCGCACATGCGGTCCGAGGCGCGTGCCGCCGGGCTCGACCGTGTCAAGGTCGTGTCGCATCTTCCCGCCGAGGGCTTCTACCACCGCGCCGGCGCAGTGCGGACCGGGACCGCGTTTGCGAACCCGCCCGCCGTGCCCTGGGACCGCCCCGAGTTCGAGTTCCGCATTCCTTCGGAATGACGCGGTGCAGGTTCGCAGCGCACCGGCTTCGCCTGCATGGTGGCTGGCATGCGGGAGCCGCTGGACGCCGCGCGCTGCCGGGTGTGCCGTCGTCCCTGCCCTGGCGGGGAGATCGCCTGCGATAGTCGCCGCCACCGGCGACTCCCGCAGCACTGGTCAACCGTTTCCAGCCCATGATCAATATCTGACCGGACCGACGCGCGCTCGGGCTACAGCGTGCCTACGGCCCGGGGGCTCTGCCCGTTCCCCCACACTGTGCGCCAGGCGGCGGAGATGGGGTGCCATGCCTTCCCATGCGTCGGAGGGCGGATTGTCACCCCACGCAGGTGCAGGGTGCGGGCTTGGTGGTGGCACAGTCCACCGGGGACTTCGCCGTGCACAGCCCTCGGGATGCAGTCCTGTCCCCACCGTCGGCGCAGTGGAAAGATCTCATTGGGCCTGTTTCATGCGGAACCCGGGGCCGGGGATGCTATCGACGTCGTCGGCCTGGACGGGGTGGCCTTCTGAGCAGCGGATCTGAGTGTGGACGTGGGCGCCGCATCCGCGGTGCCGTGTCAGCACGGCCGGTCCTTCCGGGTCTGCGCGGTAACGGTCACCCCACTGCAGGAGCCCCATCACGGCGGGCACCAGGTCCATGCCCTTGGGTGTGATCACGTACTTGGGCCGGCTGCGCGCGCCGGGTTCCTTGTAGGTCTCGGTGGCCAGGATCCCTTCCTCCACGAGCATGCGAAGCCGGGTGGCGAGGAGGTTGCGGGGACAGCCCAGGACGCGTTCGAAGTCACTGAAGCGGGACGAGCCGTACCAGACCTCGCGCAGGATCAAAATCGTCCACTTTTCGCCCACGATCTCAAGGGTCCGGGCGATCGAGCAGTTCGACGTGTCCCGGTCGAGTCGTGGATCCAAGCCGGTGTCTGTCAGTGCCTCGCTCAATGCATCCATGTGGTGATACTAACCGCATCTGAGTTTACTTTTCTATACTCAGCGCGTAGCGTCATCACCAGCACACCGACCTCGCCGCGCACCGAACACGGGCGCGACCCCCTCGCAAGGAGCGCCACCATGGCAGTCAGCCGGCAAGCACACGAGTTCGCGGAGTTCCTCGCCGGCGTGAGCGCGAAGGCGTCCACGCCGGGTCTCGACCTGGCCGTGGTCCGCGACATCGTCGACTCCAACCACAAGGCCTCCACCGAGCCGGAAGGCGTCTCCTACGCCGAGGTCGACGCAGGCGGCGTACCCGCCCTGTGGGCCATCCCCGAAGGCGCCGACCCCGACAAGGCACTGCTCCACTTCCACTTCGGCGGCTCGGTCACCGCGTCCATGCACTCCGACCGCAAGGCCGCCGGCCACATCGCCAAGGCAGCCGGCGCCCGCTCCCTCGTCGTCGACTTCCGCCTCGCCCCCGAACACCCCTACCCTGCTCAGCTCGACGACGCCGAGACCGCCTACCGCTGGCTGCTCTCGCAGGGCTACGAGCCCCGCAACATCGGCAGCACCGGCCACTCCATCGGCGGCACCCTCGCCGTCCTGCTTCCCCTGCGCCTCCTCGCCAACGGCGAGGCCGCCCCCGGCGCCATCGTCAGCGTCTCCCCCTGGACGGACCTCACCATCCAGAACCCCTCGGTCGACGAGAACGAGGACAACGACAAGATGCTCAGCAGGGCCACGCTCGAACTCTTCCGGGCCGCCTGGCTGCAGGAGCCCGGCGTTGACCTCACCGACCCCCGCATCAGCCTCGTCAACGCCGACCTCACCGGCCTGCCGCCCACCACTGTCCACTACGGCGAGTACGAAACCCTCGCCGACGACGGCGCCGACCTCGGCCGCCGACTCGTGGACTTCAAGGTCACCTCCGAAGTCCACGCCATGCCGGAAGGGCAGCACTCCTTCATCCTCGGGGCGGGGCGCGTACCCGAGGTGGACCAGGCGATCCAGCAGATGGGTCAGTGGCTCCGTCGGCACCTCGGCAACTGAACGCACCAGCTGCCCGAACAAACGCACCCACCGTGAAGAAGCCCCCGAAGAAGATCACGCAGAAGGCTGACTGACATGAAGGCATTCGTCGTCGAGAAGTACGGCAAGGACGGCGCACGCGCCGCAGAGCTACCCGAGCCCACCATCGGGGACCGTGACGTGCTGGTCAGAGTGAGCGCCACCAGCGTCAACCCGCTGGACAAGATGGTCCGCAACGGGGAGTTCAAGCAGCTCCTGAAGTACAAAACTCCGTTCGTGCTCGGCCACGACGTGGCCGGCGTGGTGACTCGGATCGGCTCCGCCGTACGCGGCCTCGAGGTCGGCGACGAGGTCTACGCCCGCCCGCGCGACCTGCGGATCGGAGGCTTCGCGGAGTTCATCGCGATCGACCAGGACGACGTCGCACTCAAACCGGCCTCGCTGACCCACCAGGAGGCGGCCGCGGTGCCGCTGGTGGCCCTGGCTGCCTGGCAGGTTCTCGTCGACCGTGCCGCTGTGAAGCCGGGCCAGAAGGTACTCGTCCACGCCGGTGCCGGCGGCCTCGGATCCACGGTCATCCAACTCGCCAAGCACCTCGGCGCCACCGTGGCGACGACCTCCGGCACCGATTCCGAGACATTGGTCAGGAGCCTCGGCGCCGACGCCGTCGTCGACTACACCAAGGAAGACTTCTCGAAGGTGCTCTCCGGCTACGACCTGGTCCTGGACTCCGTGGGCGGGGCGAACCTGACGAAGTCGCTGACCGTGCTGAAGCCCGGCGGCCTGGCCATCAGCGTCGTCGGTCCGCCGGACGCCGGGTTCGCCAAGCAGCTCGGCGCCCCCTCGTTCATGGGCTTGGTGATGAACACCCTCAGCCGCAAGATCCGCAAGCAGGCCAAGTCGCTGGGCGTCCGCTACCAGTTCTTCTTCATGCAGGCCAACGGCTCCCAGCTACGCAAGCTTGCCGCGCTCTACGACAGCGGGAAGCTCCGCCCGGTCATCGATCGGACCTTCCCTTTCGACCAGACGCTCGAGGCGATGGCATACGTCGAGCAGGGCCGCACCAAGGCCGGCAAAGTCGTGGTGTCCATGGTGCCCGACAACGATTGAGAGTGCCGAGTCGGGTCGCTACCCGGACGGCGACCGAACCGCCGCTTGTGCGGCCGGAGTCGGCAAGCAAGGCGTTCGCCGCCTGTCGGGCAGCCAACGGGCTGCGCACTCCGGCGAACAGCGGCGGACGCTCCGTTCGCCGACTGCCACGGCTGGTCTCTCCCGGACATGTGGCAGGACGGTATACCGGCGACCATGGGCCTGGTGCGCTGGTCGCCGTGAGTGAGCGCAAGCCCTGCAAGACCGACCTGTCCGACACTCAGTGGGCGCTGGTTCGAGCCGGTGATCGCCGCGGGGCAGGCCGCGCACCCGTCGGCCCGGCGGCTATCAGAGCCGGTACGCGATGCGGGAGATCGTCAACGCGTGTGTCTACCAGGGCCGCACCGGCTGCCGGTGAGACCTGCTCTCGCACGGCTTTCCCTTCGCCCGGCGCGGAGTTCTGACCGGGGCCGGGGCCTGGGCTGTTCAGGCTGCTGTTCGCGCGAACTTGAGGGTGGCAGTGATCGTGGCGTGGCCGCGGATCATGCCGAGCAGGTTCCAGTCCATGCCGAACTGTGCGCGGTCCACGGGGAATTCGGCGTCCAGGGTGAGCGCGTCGGTGTCGGCCCCCGCCAGGTGGGCGGTGAGGGAGAGCGGCCTGCTGATGCCCCGGATGGTCAGCTGCCCGATGACCTGGACCGTCTGGTCGGCGAGGAGTCCGGCGCTGCGAAATCAATACTGAGAGTGCCTGTCGTGCTCGGCTGGGCGGCGCCAACGGTGCTCGACTCACTCTGACCGTCGCGGTGCCGGAGCGCCAGGTGTATTGAGCCCGCAGCGGTTGCTCTCACGGCTGATGGGGGGCGGTCGCAGAGTGCGGTGTGGCAGCGGTGGTGGTCGTAGGTGTGCAGGAAGTCTGCCAGGGCGGCGGTGCGTTCGGTGCGGGTGGTGTGGGGCCGCTGGTAGGCGGTAGGCCCACTGGTCGAGCAGGGTGCGGTTTGTAGC
Source organism: Streptomyces sp. CA-179760 (assembly GCF_050937045.1). Lineage (NCBI taxonomy): Bacteria > Bacillati > Actinomycetota > Actinomycetes > Kitasatosporales > Streptomycetaceae > Streptomyces > Streptomyces sp. CA-179760. The sequence continues at coordinate 1,290,938 of NZ_JBNJLZ010000001.1, read as the reverse complement.
GGTTCGACCTTGCCGATGGTCTGGGGCCGGTAGGCGCGGGTGGGCGAGCGACTGTTGTCGGCGAAGCGCACCCGGCGGGACTCGGTCAGCTGGCGCGGCTCTCGGTACGTATCCCCATAGATCCGATGTATGCAGTTGGCTATAGCGAGCGGGCGCTCCCTCGGACTGTCCTGAACGCGCTTTAGAAGTCATCTCATCTGGCTGGGTAATTTGCCCGTCGTGGTGGGGATCGTGGAGCGGCTGGTGCCGGACGAGTTGTGGGAGCTGTTCCAGCGGGGGAGCTGACGGGTCCGAATCCTGTGGACCGGGGCAAGTACGGCTCAAAGATCCACTCTATCCGGCCGGGGCATCCGGCATCGCATCCCCCGCAAGGGCGTCGAGTCCTCGCAACGACTCGGCCGCCACCGCTGGACCATCGAACGCACCATGGCCTGGCTCGCCGGATGCCGGCGCCTGCACCGCCGCTACGAACGCAAAGCAGACCACTTCCTTGCCTTCACCAGCATCGCCTGCACCCTGATCTGCTACCGCACACTCGCCAAATGAGATGACTTCTTAGCTCCATTTGTAGTTGACCTTGCCTCACCTCTAGACATGACCACCGTCGGGATCCTTAAATTCATCCGATGTCTCCTCTCGGGGAGCGAGTACGGAATCAGGCGCCCCCCCTGTCCCCGCCGCCTTGCCCTACCCACGGAGTCCCGCCATGTCCTCAGCCCGCCTCAGCAGACGCTCACTGATGAAGGCCGCCGCCCTCGCCGGAGGAATGTCCGCCGTCGGCCTGCCGCAGGTCCTGTGGCCCTCCACCGCCGAGGCGTATACGGTCCCCTCGAAGATGGACTGGTGGTACCAGGCCAGGTTCGGCATGTTCATCCACTTCGGGTCCTACTCGCAGCTCGGCCAGGGCGAGTGGGCGTTCGACAGCCAGCGGTGGAGCAAGGCGGACTACCAGAACCAGGTCACCCAGAAATTCGACCCGACCGCGTTCAACGCCGCCGCCATAGCCGAACTGGCCAAGAACGCCGGCATGAAGTACCTCGTGATCACCGCCAAGCACCACGAGGGCTACGCGATGTGGAACTCCGATGTGGCGGGCTTCACCGACACTTCCGGCACGAAGCAGTACAACCTGCACGACTACAACGGCATCCAGAGCGACCCGCTCATGAACCTCAAGGCCGAGTGCGAGAACCGGGGGATCAAGTTCTGCCTGTACTACTCGATCCTCGACTGGAACCACCCGTCCCAGACCGACCGCCACCAGGGCGGTCTCACGACGATGTCCTCGCAGGCCGCCCGTACCGCCTACCTCGCCGACATGAAGGCGCAGCTCCAGGAGCTGCTGGACCGCTACGACCCGGCACTGCTGTGGTTCGACGGCGACTGGTTCGCCGAGCCCTCCAGTCCCACCCTGGAAGACTGGTGGCTCGAAGCGGACGGCATCGACCTCTACAACTGGCTGATCGCCCGCAAGCCCGGCCTCATCGTCAACGAACGGGTCAAGCGGGACCACGGTCTCGGCGACTACGCGGTCGCGGAGTTCGGGATACCCGGCGAACCGATGGGCCGGCCGTGGGAGCGGTGCGCCACCATGAACGGCGCCTGGGGTTACAACGCGGCTCTGGAGAACTCCTACCGATCCGTCAAGGACATCGTCCAGGAGCTCGTCACGGTGGTCTCCCGGGACGGCAACCTCCTGTTGAACATCGGTCCCAAGGGCGATGGCTCGGTCACGGCGGGAACGCAGACCGTCCTGAACGGCCTGGCCTCATGGATGTCGACGTACAGCGACAGCGTTCACGGCACCAGCGGCAGCCCGTTCGCCACCGAACCCGCGTGGGGAAAGGTCACCAGGAAGAGCGGCAAGCTCTTCGCCCATGTCTTCTCCTGGCCCACGAACGGCCGGCTCCGGATTCCGTTGGTCGACAACACGATCAGCCGCGTCTACCTGCTGAACAACCCCTCGGTGTCGCTCCCTTACACCGTGACCGACCAGATCGACGTCAGCGTGCCGGCCACCGCGCCGAACGCGAACGCCTCGGTGGTGTGTGTCGAGGTCCAGGGCATGCCCGTGAGGGCTTGCGCCATGGTGTTCCGGAACGTCGGCTACGACGCCGGTCGCGCCGTCCTGCCGCTGGGCAGTTACACCTCTTCCCAGCTGTCCGCCGCCGGGCTGGCGCCCGCCACGGCCTCGTCCGTCCTGGTGCCCGACGGCTTCCAGGTGACGGGCTACTCCGGCGACAACTTCACCGGCACCGCCTGGACGTTCACCGCGAACACCCCCGACCTTCGGTCGACCGGCAACAACGACGCGATCAGGTCACTGAAGGTGACGTTCAGGCCCGACAAGTACTACCGCCTGACCAACGTCACGAACCACTTGGTCTTGGACAGCGGCGGCAATGTCCCCAGCGGATCGATCCTTAAGCAGTGGGAGGCAGTAGTCCACGCGAACCTCCAGTGGCAGGCGATCGAACTCGGCAACGGCTACTACAGGCTCGTCAACCGCACCAACGGCATGGCCGCCGACGGATGGGGCGCCACCAGCAACGGCGAGCCGGCCCGGCAGAAGGCCTGGGACGGCAGCAACACCCAGCAGTGGCAGATCACCCACCGCGGCCAAGGCCAGTACTCGATCGCCAACCGAAGCACGGGACTGGTCCTCGACGGCGGCGGACTGGTCGCAGAAGGTGCCGCGACCAAGCAGTGGACGTGGCAGCAGAGCACCAACCTGCTGTGGACGTTCGGCCCGTTCGCCTGACCGGCGCGCCACCCTGGTGCCAACCCGCGGCCTTCGCCTGCGGGTTGGCACGGGCCGGTAGCTCGCGGGGCGGCACGGGGCACCGCACCCCATGGGCACTGCTGACGTTCCCCACTCCTTCCGGCTTGCCGAGAACCCGCTCGCCCTACGGCCGGGTTCCGTCGCCGAGTGGTTGTCCGGGCACACGGTGCCCGGGGGAGCGGCCCTACGAGGCCGGGCCGTAGGCGTGGACCATCCGCACCCGGGCCAACCACCCGTACACCGCGCTGACACGGCGGCCTCGACCGGGGCCGCGATACCGGTGCGCTCCCTCTCAGTGGGTCAGCAGACCGAACCGTCGATGAAGGCCGCTCGGATCGATCCGACGTGGGAGCCGAGCAGTCCCAGGGACTCTGCTGTCCTGCCGTCGGCGACGAAGTCTCGTCCGCACAGGGTGTTGCTCAGGGTGATGAAGGAGTCGGTCAGGGGCATAGCGAGGCCGATCTGGGCGGCCAGTGAGCTCCAGATGACCAGTCCGAAGGGGATGTCCTCGGTGAAGTAGCGGTGGTTGACCGAGTCGGGTTCGGGGAATGCCTGGCGGCCGTAGCCCTGCGCGATGCGTTCGACGAGGGTGCCTTCGGTGACGCCGTAGGCGCTGGAGAGGAAGTCCCAGAAGCTGGTCGCCTCCACTCCGAGTGCGTGGGCCAGGCTGAGGCGTTCGCGGTCGAGTGCGTCGATGACCTCGGCGATGCGGGGTGTCACGAGGGTGTGTTGCGGGTGGCAGGCGGCCTCCTCGACCGTCTTGAAGTTCAGCACGGCCGGCGGCACGTGGTAGATGGGGTTGCAGTTGAAGAGTCCGACGGACAGAGCGTCCCCGCCCGACACGTACCGCTGGCCGAAGTACGTCCGCAGTATCGCCAGGGCCTCGGGGGTGTCCGTGCTGGGTACGGCGGCCAGGGGGACGGAGTTCTTGATCGCCCCGATGTAGACGTGGGCGGGCTCGCGCAGGCGGCAGGTGTAGAGGCTGGTCGGTGTTTCCGCTATGAGGCAGCGCTTGCGGCCGGCGAGCGCGAACATGCGGGCGAGTTCGACGCCGCTGCCCAGCACCCCGGGCTGTATCAGGACGAGCTGGGAGGGTTCCAGGATCGCCGCGAGTTCCTTCGAGATGAAGGCATGCGCGAAGGCCGGCGCGGCCACGACGACGACCTGCGCTCCGTCGACGGCTTCCTTCAGGTCGGTGGTGAGCAGGGACGGCCTGCCGTGGCCCTCCACCTCGCCGACCAGGTCGATGCCGCCGCCATTGGCCCTGATCGGTTCGAGATCGTGGCCCCACCTGTCGAAGAGCCGTACGTCGTGGCCCTGGAGCGACATATGGCCGGCGATGGCCTGGCCGACGTTTCCGGCGCCGATGATGGCGATGCTACCCATGTGAGGGGTTCTCTCTTTCTGTTCTGGTCTGCGAGCTGGCCTCGGTTTTGCCGAGGATCGAGATTGCGTAGGGGCTGCTGAGGCGGTGAGTACCGCCCTGGGGTCGTCGGGCGCCGGCTGCTCGCAGGGGGCTGTGGGCAGCCGGCCCGCCGGGCTCATCTGATGGGCACGCCTGGTCCGAGGGGGATTCCGAGCGTGTACCAGAGGGCGAAGAAGGCCGACCAGGAGATGAGCACCGTGAGTCCGATGGGGACCGTGAAGGACAGCACGGTGCCGATGCCGGCGCCCCTGCGGAACTGCTGGACGAATCCCAGGGCCAGGACGAACCAGGCGTTCATCGGGGTGGGGTTGGTCACCGAGTCGCCGATCGCGAAGGCGACCATGGCGGCCTGCGGGGCGAGCCCGATGTACATGGCGAGGGGGATGATCACGGGGGCGAGGATGGACCACATGGCCGAGCCGCTGCTGATGATGATGTTGAGGCCGCTGATGGCCACGGCCAGCACCAGCAGGAGCACGAGGTGGGGCGCGTCCAGCGATTTCAGGAGCTCGGCGCCTTCGACGGTGATCACGGAGCCGATGCCGGTCCAGGTGAAGTAGGCGAGGAACTGCGCGACCGCGAAGAAGAGGACGATCACGGGGGCGATGGACCGGATGCCGTCGGCCATGACGGACGGGACGGACGACAGGGTGGGGATCGTGCCCATCTGCCTGCCGTACACGATCCCGAGGAGCGCGAACAGCAGCGAGATGAACACCGCGATGTTCGCGACGACCACGGACTGGACGATGCTGCCGCCCTCACCGAGGAACGGGGATCCCGGCAACAGCAGCGCGGCCACTGCAAGGACGTAGACCACGAGCACCGCGGCGGACACCTTCATGGCCCGCTTCTCGACGGCCGTGAGCGCGATCGTGTTCGGGGCGCCGGTGTGTTCGCCGGTGTCCGGGTGCCCTGCGTTGAAGATCTTGTCGGCGGCTGCCTCGTCCTCGGGGTTCGGCGTGAACTCCGGCCGCTTCGCCAGGAACAGGTCGACGGTGAGGGCGATGACGGCGGCGAGGAACACCGAGGACGCCGCGGTGAAGAAGTAGGTGGCGACCGGGGTGATGACGTAGTGAGGGTCGACGGTGTGTGCGGCCGCGGTCGCCAGCGAGGAACGAATGGCGTCGGACGGTGTCACAAGCGGGCTGGCGTTGAACCCGATCGCCGTCGACGCGTAGGCGACCAGCAGGCCCAGCAGAGGGCTGCGTCCCGCGCTCCGATAGGCCAGCGCGCCCAGCGGGATCATCACGATGTAGGCCGAGTCGCTCATGACGTGCGCGGTCATGGCACTCAACGCGATGGAGAAGGTCAGCCAGCGGCTGGGCATCCGGCCGATCGTGACGCGCAGGAGAGCGGTGAGCAGGCCGCTGCGCTGCGTGACGCTGACGCCGAGCAGAACCATCACAAGGACCGCCAGGGGCGGAAACCCGGCGAAGTTGTCCAGGGCGGACTCGGCCGCGAACTTGGCCCCAGCGGTAGAGAGCAGGTTCTTCACCGTGACGGCGTCGCCCGTCGAGGGCAGCGTGACGGACACGTGGGCTGCGGCCAGCACCGCGCTCGTCACAGCGAGGACCGCTGCCAGAATCCAGAAGAGCCAGAACGGATGAGGGAGTTTGTTTCCCGCTCGCTCGATGGCGCTGAGCACCCGGAACAGTCGTTTATCGGAACCGTCGGCGACCGGTCTGCTGCTCGCAGTTTGGGTCATCTCAGAGGCCTTTCGAGTCGATAGCTGGAGCGGTGAGGGCAATGGCGATGGTCCTTCCGACTCGCGCGTTGGACGGTGCAGGTGCATCCGTGCGGCGAGGGCCGGCTCGGTGGACGACGAATCGCCTGGACGATCGGGGCGGAGATCTGCCGTGTGAAACCGCGTCCGGGGAATGTGGACGCGACTGGGCGCTGAGTGGGCCGGGCGGCGCGACGGCCAGGCAGGTTCATCGGGGAGAGCTGATTGGTGAAGGCACCCATCTGACCTACTGTGGGAGCTCAAGCAGATGGGCATGATCGGCCGAGGCCGTGCGGGCACACTGTGGAGGCTTGCTTTAGAAAAGCGCTGGCCGAAGTGGCGCTGCGCGATCTCGATCGCGGGCCCGCAATCGCACGGAAAGGCCATGGCTCCGCGCGAACAAAACCGCATGTTTGGTGAAGGGCTCGACGAGACCTTGGCAGACGGTGTGCTGCGTAGCCTCGGTGAGCGGGCCCCGGTCGGGTCAACCGGCGGGTTTCAGGGGACTAGGAGCCCGGTGCGGGCTCAATAGTCTGTTCGAGATAGAACTCGATGAGGTCGGGGCGGGTGATGTCCCACCTCGCTTCGGCGAGTTTTCCGTCGATCAGCCAGGTCAGTCGGCGCAGCCGGATCACCGTCTGACCCTCGGGTACGCGCAGCTGTGCCGCGGTTGCGGCGTCGAGCGCGATGGGATCGATGTAGATGCGGGATTTGGCCGCGAGAATGCCCATGCGGGCGAAGTAGTCGTGCACCGTCAGGTGGCCGAGATCCTCCTCTTGCAGTCGCGGTGCCAATGAGAACGGGATGACGGAGAGCTCGACGGCGATCACGTTGTCGTCGACGTCGAACTTCAGCCGCCGCAGCTGATGCACAGGCGTGTCCTCGGCCACACCCGGCATCTCCAGGCCCGCATCGCGGGCCTGGACCACCGTCGCGGACTCCACCGCATGGCGCCCGAGGATCTTCGGCCCCGGCAGGGACGTGTTGACGAAGCGCAGCAGGTTCTCCTGCCGAGCTCCCTCGGTGACGAAGGTGCCCCGCCGCCGGTGGCGCTCCACCAGCCCAGCTTGCGCCAGCTCACTCAGCACTCGCTGCGCGGTCGCGCGACCGATCGAGTACAGCTCCTGGAGCTCGGCCTCCGTGGGAAGCCGGCTACCGGGAGGAAGTGTGCCAGAGCGGATCTGCTGCTCGTACTCGTTGCGGATCCGCAGGTATGCCGGGACTGCCATGGCCAGAAATGTAGACCCACCCAATTGACCGGTCAATAGCCGATTTTTGCAGTCAATTGTTCTCTGGTTACAGGGGCCCCACGCCGAACCGTTCGATGTGCACGCGGAGGAGACGTCCATGCGGGAGTGGGGCCGCGTCAATCCAGGAACGGTGCCTGACGGGTGAGTCCGGGGATTTGGTCCGTGACTGGTCCGGAAGAGCTGGTCAGGAGCGGTATACGTGTGGGAGATACTTGGGAGTTATGACTTGAACCGGGCTCCGTGTTGAAGGGGCTGAGCGCGAGGCGCCTGATTGGGTGCAAGCCCAGGTCAGGCGCCTTTTCGCATGCGTCTAGAAGAAGCCCAGCTTCTTCGGCGAGTACGACACCAGAAGATTCTTCGTCTGCTGGTAGTGGTCCAGCATCATCTTGTGCGTCTCCCGGCCGATCCCGGACTTTTTGTAGCCGCCGAACGCCGCGTGGGCCGGGTAGGCGTGGTAGCAGTTGGTCCACACGCGGCCCGCCTTGATCTCACGGCCCAGGCGGTAGGCCGTGTTGCCGTCGCGGGTCCAGACGCCGGCGCCGAGGCCGTAGAGGGTGTCGTTGGCCAGTTTGAGGGCCTCGTCGACGGAGTCGTAGGTCGTGACCGAGACGACCGGGCCGAAGATCTCCTCCTGGAAGATCCGCATGTCGTTGCTGCCGCGGAAGATGGTCGGCTCGATGTAGTAGCCGCCCTCGAGGCCGGGGACCGTGCGGGGGTTGCCGCCAGTGACGACCTCGGCGCCTTCCTTCCTGCCGATGTCGAGGTAGGAAAGGATCTTCTCGTACTGGTCGTTGCTCGCCTGCGCGCCGATCATGGTGTCCGGGTCCAGTGGGTCGCCGCCGACGATGGCCTGCGTGCGGGCGACGCAACGGGCCATGAAGTCCTCGTAGATGGAGGAGTGGATCAGGGCGCGGGACGGGCAGGTGCACACCTCGCCCTGGTTGAGGGCGAACATCACGAAGCCCTCGACGGCCTTGTCCAGGAAGTCGTCGTCCGCGTCCATGACGTCGGGCAGGAAGATGTTCGGGCTCTTGCCGCCCAGCTCCAGAGTGACCGGGATGATGTTCTCGCTCGCGTACTGCATGATCAGGCGGCCGGTCGTGGTCTCCCCGGTGAACGCCACCTTCGCCACGCGCGGGCTGGAGGCCAGCGGCTTGCCCGCCTCGACACCGAAGCCGTTGACCACGTTGACCACGCCCGGCGGGAGCAGGTCGGCGATCAGCTCGATGACGTAGAGCAGGCTGACCGGGGTCTGCTCGGCCGGTTTGATGACGACACAGTTGCCCGCGGCCAGTGCGGGGGCCAGCTTCCAAGTGGCCATCAGGATCGGGAAGTTCCAGGGGATGATCTGGCCGACCACGCCCAGCGGCTCGTGGAAGTGGTACGCGACCGTGTCGGCGTCGATCTCCGCGATGCTGCCCTCCTGCGCGCGGACGACACCGGCGAAGTACCGGAAGTGGTCGACGGCCAGCGGGATGTCGGCGGCCAGGGTCTCGCGGACCGGCTTGCCGTTCTCCCAGGTCTCGGCGACCGCGATCTTCTCCAGGTGTTCTTCCAAGCGGTCCGCGATCCTGTTGAGGATGCCCGCGCGTTCCGCGGTGGACGTGCGGCCCCACTTCTCGGCCGCCCGGTGCGCCGCGTCCAGGGCGAGGTCGACGTCGGCGGCGGAGGAGCGGGCCACCTCGCAGAAGACCTTGCCGGTCACGGGGCTCGGGTTCTCGAAGTAGCGGCCCTCGACCGGGGCGACGAAGTCACCGCCGATGAAGTTGTCGTAGCGCCGGGCGAAGCTGACGATGCTGCCGTCGGTTCCTGGCTGCGCGTACACCATGGCGGCTCTCCTCGGTGAAGGGCGGTGGCGGATGACGCCCTTCATGGTGCTCCCGGGAGGTTGGTGCGAGGTTGGCGCCGCGTCAGTCGCGCAGGGCCGTGGTCAGTCGGCCGGCCGCGATCGCGCGGCGGGGGTCGCGCGGCGCGAGGAGACGCAGTGCGTGCTCGTGGATCTCCGCGTCGTACGGGGCCCGTTCGCCGTAGCGCAGGGCGTGGTCCGGGCGGGTGCTCGCCAGTACGGCCTCGCGTACGGCCACTTCGAGGCGGGTGCGCCACTCCTCGATGCCGGGTGCCACGGAACGGGGAAGCAGGGGACCGCGGTAGCGGCGCAGGGCGGTGTCCGTGTCGCCCTGCTCCAGGGCGCGCAGGACGTCGGCGGCGTCGCAGGACACCGGGATCGTCAGGGCGTAGCGGCGGGGGCGATGCCGCCGCCGAGGGCGCGGCGCAGGTGGGAGATCTCCGCCTTGAAGGTGGACGCGGTGACCGGCCGGTCGCCGTACAGGGCGGCGCGCAGCCGGTCCGGGCAGAAGCCGCCGGGTTCGAGCGTGAGCAGCGTGAGGATCTCCAACTGGCGTGGGCGCAGGGAGAGTTGTCGACGATCCGGTACGGCGTGGACTGCTTGCTCGGCGCCCAGGCAGGTGAGCCGCAGCTGACTCGGCGGCTGGGGCAGCCGACCCGGGCGGACCTGGTCCGTGGCGAGGCGGGCCTCGATGGTGGACACCAGTGTCCGTACGGTGGACATGGCCAGGGGGTGCGAGCGGTCCCAGGTCGTGGACAGGTCCAGGACGCCGAGGACGCGGCCGTCCGGGCCGTGCACGGGGGCGCAGTAGCAGACCCAGCCGTGCAGCGCCGAGACCAGGTGCTCGGCTGAGAAGACGGAGCTGGGGCGGCCGGTGCGCAGGGCGAGGGACAGGGCGTTGGTGCCCATGGCCTGCTCGTCCCACCGGCCGCCCGGTGCGAAGTTGACCCGCTCGGCCTTGCGGCGCATGGTCGGGCCGCCGCAGGTCCACAGGATGGTGCCGGACTCGTCGGTGACCGCCGTGACGAAACCGGCGTCCTCGGCGATGCTGTGGAGTTCGCCGGCGAGCCCGGAGACCGGCCGGTACAGCGGTGAGGACGTCCAGCGCTGGTGCACCGGGCCGCCGTCGGTGACCGGGGCGCTGTCGCGGCCGGGGTCCACGCTGTCCAGCGAACGCGCCCAGGACTCGGTCACCTCGTGGCGCAGCGCCGCGCTGTCGTCCGGCCGCGTGCCGGGGACGACAGCGCCGCGCTGTCGTCCGGCCGCGTGCCGGGGACGCTCAGCCGCGGTACCCAGTGGGACCACTCATGCTCCAGCACGGCCCTGCGCTGCCGGAGGTCAGGGCGCTGTGACATGGCCTCTCCCTGCCGTCGTAGCCGTCGCACCGGTTCTCGGCGTGAGGTCAGTGTTACCGGATGCGCCGGGCCCGGTCGAGGAAACCGGCGGACCGGGGCCGGGGAGCCGTACGACTGACCGGGAAGTGCCCTGCTCTGAACGGGTGACCGCCTGACTGGATGTTTGTCCGGACCCCGCGTGCCGCCGTACGGGTGACGGGTTCACTCGACCCGACGGACGGGGTCCCGGCCGCGTACCACCGGCGCGCGGCGTCGCGTTGCCCTGGCATGGACAGCACTGCGACGGCGCGGCGCCCGCTCGGGAACGACGCCGCGCCCCGGCCGTACGCCGAACTCACCAGCGGATACTCGGGCCATCCGCCGATCTACGCGGCCCTGGTCGCCGAATGGGAGGCGAGGGGGCACACCGTCCCGGAGCACCGTGACGGCCAGTGGGTCTCCTTCGCCGCGCCGACCGAGAGCGAGACCTGGACCGCGGTCCCCGCGTGGAACACCGGCCCGCACCTGGGCCCGGTCGTCGTCCCCGGGAGCGCCCACCCGGCTGCCGTCCGGCACACAGGCCCGGTCGTCCCACCCGCAGTACATCCGGCCCAGAGCCGGTACGCAGGCATGGTCGCCTCATCCGGTCTTCGCCCGGCCGCCGATGGGCACTCAGGCGCCCCGGCCGCTCCTGCCGGCGCCCGCCCGGCCCCCGGCCGGCAACCACGCCCGGCCGATCCCCCCACCACCCGCCTCACCAGCCGTCAAGCGCCACCGGCTCCGCGCTGACCGGTGCCAGTACCGCGAGGGTGCCCGTGGCCTCGCGCAGGGCCGACTCGAGGGTGCCGGGGGCGTGCAGGGCGCCGGTGCCGTCCGGCGGGACGAGCCACTCCAGGCGGCCGGCGGGCCGGTACGGCGGCGGTACGGCGACCCAGGAACCACGGCCGACGTGCCGGACCCCGAAGCCGACCCACTCGCTGACGGGGTCGGGCGGCAGGAAGAAGCCCACTCTGCGCGCCGTGCAGTCCACCAGTGTGGGTCCGGGCACCTTCAGCGGGTCGCGCCACAGGTAGTCCAGGGCGAGCAGGCCGAGCCGGTCGGGAACGCTCAGCACGTCCCAGTACCTTCCGGCCTCCACGAGGACCGTGCCCGCGCCGTAGTCCCACTCACGCTTGCACTCCTGGGGGTCCGTGGCGGCCGCGGCGAGCCACTCGACGGCTTGCTTCCACATGACGCTCTGCATGGCCACCCCAGGCACAGTCGGCGCGCCCCGAAGGACGCACGCGGGACACGGGCCGGTGGCCCGCGGAGATCCGGGAGATCCGCGGTGCCGGCCCGGCCCCAGTCATGCTCGTAGATATTTCTAGGCGCCGGAAGGGGTGGCGAGGCCTGGCGTTTGGGTCGGGCATGTCCCGGTCGAAACAGGGCACTCGAGGACGCAACGCGTAAGGCCGCGGTCAACTCCGAGCGCGTCCATGTCGCCCATACGAAACCGGCCAGTGGCCGATGAACGACTCGGGGAGAACTCGGGGAGCGTGCCGGGCGGATGGGGCCTCGTCGCCGGAAATGCGCGGCCGTCCAGGCGTGCCCGCCACTCCGTGTTCGCGGCAGCTGTGTGCGAGGTGTGGACCAGTCCACGAGGGCACGCGGGCAGGATGTGCGAATCAGGGAAGTTTGCCTTCACAAAACCTTCCAGTGTGCTGGCCAGAACCCGTCTTGTTCGGTCAACTCCGAACGCACCAAGGTGGATTGAGCACTTGAGCATCAGGAGTCACAAGCGCGCTGCTTGACCCGTGCGACCGAACCGCACGGGTACTGACGGGGGAACTGATGAGGTGCGCGTGCCCACCGCCGACGCTCGGGGGGCAGTTTTTTCGCGCACGGCCGGAACGTCCCTCCCTCACCGTCTCTTGGTGCCTTCATCCGGTGCCCGAGCCAGGGATTAGGAGGGGGAATGCCGATGAGTGCAGTGAACGCCGCCAGGCCGACGTATCCCGGTGTCTACGTCGAAGAGCTTCCCAGCAGCACCCGCACCATCTCGACCCTGACCACTTCGGTGACCGCCTTCGTGGGTCACACCCGCCGCGGTCCGCTGAACGAGCCGGTGCGCGTCACCAGCTTCACGGAGTTCGAGCGCCGCTTCGGGGGATTGAGCGCCCAGAGCGCCGTCGGCTACGCCGTTCACCAGTTCTTCGGCAACGGCGGCACCGTCGCCGTCATCGTCCGGGTCGCCAAGGCCGGCAGCGGCCAGGCCGCCTGCGTCACGCTGGAGTCCACCGAGGGCCACAGCGAGTGCGACGTCCTCAAGGTGCATGCCAGGGAACCCGGCGTGTGGGGCAACGGCCTGCGGGTCGCCGTCGACTACGACACGCCCTGCCCCGACGAGACCTTCAACCTGCGCGTCCACGACGCCAAGGGCGAGGCCCGCGAGAGCTTCACCGGCCTGTCCGCCGACCCGTCCAGCGGCCGGTACGTGCAGACCGTCGTCAACGCCGGATCCCGGCTGATCCGCGTCGAGGTCGTCGGCGAGGGCCGGCCCGACCCGTCCGGCACTGTCTCCAAGCCGTTCGGGCACGAGCTGCCCGACCTCGCCGTCGACCTCACGGTCAAGATCGGCGACGTCGAGCGGGAGTTCACGCTCCACGCCCCCGACTGCGACGGCGAGGCCCCGTCCTCCGTCGCCGAGCTGGCGCTGCTGCTGGAGCGCAAGCTGCGGGCCCTGCCCGACGCCCCCGGCAAGCACGCCTTCGCCGGTGCCGAGGTCACCTCCTTCGGCCGGCGTGTCCAGGTCGTCGCGGGCTCCACCGACCCCGAGGACGTCGTCCGCTTCGTCGGCGAGTGCGCCAACGACCTCGGCCTCGAGGCCTCCGTCAACCCGCCCGTCTTCCCGCTGGAGGGCGGCGAGGACGGCGAGGCTCCCGGCCCGCGCGACCTCATCGGCTCCGAGGCCGACAAGTCCGGCATCCAGGCGCTGCGAGGCGTCGCCGACGTCAACCTGCTCGTGCTGCCCGAACTCGCGGCGTACGAGAAGGCGGAGGACGCCGTCACCGTCGTCTCGGCCGCCCAGCGGCTGTGCCAGGAGCGGCGGATCTTCCTGCTGGTCGACGCGCCGAGCACCTGGGTCAGCGTGGACACCGCCCGTGCCGGGCTCGCCGCGTTCGACGCCGTCCGAGGCAACCACGCCGGCCTGTACTTCCCGCACCTCCAGCTCACCGACCCGCTCACCGGCCGGCTGCGTTCCTTCCCGCCGTCCGGCGCCGTCGCGGGCGTCATCGCCCGTACGGACTCCGAGCGCGGCGTGTGGAAGGCCCCGGCCGGCACCGAGGCGCGGCTCGCGGGCGTGCACTCGCTCACGGTCAACCTGACCGACCGCGAGACCGGCCTGCTCAACCCGCTCGGCGTCAACGTCCTGCGGACGTTCCCGGTGACCGGCCCGGTCGTCTGGGGCGCCCGCACACTGGAGGGCTCCGACGCCCTCGACAGCGAGTGGAAGTACGTGCCGGTGCGGCGACTCGCGCTGCACGTCGAGGAGAGCCTCCAGCGGGGTCTGCAGTGGGTGGTGTTCGAGCCCAACGACGAGAACCTGTGGCAGCAGATCCGCCTCAACGCCTCCTCCTACCTGCACACGCTCTTCCGCCAGGGCGCCTTCAAGGGCGGCACACCGCGCGAGGCCTACTTCGTCAAGTGCGACGGCGACACCACGACCGACGAGGACATCGAGAACGGCATCGTCAACGTCCTGGTCGGCATCGCTCCCGTCCGCCCGGCCGAGTTCGTGATCGTCAAGATCCAGCAGACGTCCGGCCAGTTCGCGCTCTAAGGAACGCTCCAAGGAACCCCTGAGGACATTTCGATGGCAGAGTTCACGGTCAACGCCCATCGTTTCGACCCGTACAAGAACTTCAAGTTCCTGGTCCTGTGGGACGGTCGGACGGTCGCGGGCATCAGCAAGATCAGTCCGCTGAAGCGGACCACCGAGGTCGTCAAGCACCGCCACGGCGGCGACCCCTCGTCCCCGCGCAAGTCGCCGGGCCGCTCCGAGTTCGAGGGCATCACCCTGGAGCGCGGCGTCACGCACGACCCCGAGTTCGACCGCTGGGCCAACAAGGTCTGGCAGGTCGGCGCGGGCCTCGGCTCGGAGGTGTCCCTCGCGGACTTCCGCAAGGACATCGTCATCCAGGTCCTCAACGAGGCCGGCCAGGTCGCCGTCTCGCACAAGCTGTACCGGACCTGGCCGAGTGAATACCAGGTCCTCGGCGAACTGGACGCCAACGCCAACGCGGTGGCCATCCAGACGCTGAAGCTCGAGTGCGAGGGCTGGGAGCGGGACTACGAGGTGCCCGAGCCGGAGGAGCCGTCGTTCCTGAACCCGGCGTAGGCGCTCCGCTGGGTGCGCCGAGGTGGGGTTGTCGTTCGTCTGCGGGTTCGTGGGGGCTGGTCGCGCAGTTCCCCGCGCCCCTTTGGGGACGCACCCGAAACTGCTGAGACACGGGTACTGGGGGAGGCATGGCCATCACGCGGGCGGCCGACGTCCTGGCCACCTGGGAGACCGGGCTGGCTCAGGCGCCGGCCGGGCGTGCCCTGCTGCTGCACGGGGCCGCGCGGCCCGAGCTGGGCGGTGACCGGGAGCGCCTGCTGTCGCTCCCGGTGGGGGAGCGTGAGGCGGATCTCTTCGCCCTGCGCCGGGCCCTGTTCGGCGAGCGGATGCAGGTGCGTCTGGAGTGCCGGGCGTGCGGCGCGGACATGGAGTTCGAGCTGGACGCCGGGGAGTTCGGCCGGACCCTGGCCGACCGCGGCGATCCGCTGGTGCGGGTCGCCGAGGACGGCTGGGAGGTCGAGTTCCGGGTGCCGGGCGTCGCCGACCTGACGGCGGCGGCCCGGGACGCCGACCCGCGCCGGGCGCTGCTCGCCCGATGTGTGGTCACCGCCGTACGCGACGGGCGGCCCGTGTCCGCGGACACGCTGCCCGTCGCCGTACAGCGGCGGATCGCCGAGGCGGCGCAGGCCGCCGACCCGGGGGCCGACGTCACGCTCGCCATCGCCTGCCCCGAATGCGGGGAGCCCACCCGGGCCGAGCTGGACATCGCCTCCTACCTGTGGACCGAACTGGACGCCTGGGCCCGGGACCTGCTGCTCGACGTCCATCTGCTCGCCACCGCCTACGGCTGGAGCGAGCCGGAGATCCTGGCGCTCAGCCCGCTGCGGCGCCGCTACTACCTGGAGCTGTGTGCGGATGTCTGACTCCACCTCGCAAGGGCGGCCGGAGCCCGACTTCCTCGACCGGCTGCTCGCCCGGCACGCGGCGCCCGCCGCGCGGCGACCCGGCGTGGTGCGGGTACGGCCGCGACTGGCCGGCCCGTTCGAACGCGTCGAGGCGGTACGGGCCGCCGCAGCCGGCCCGGACGGCACCGAGCCGCTGTGGCCCGTCGCCGCACCGGCAGCCGTCACCCGGCCGGACGGGACGCGCCCGGCGGCCCGCGAGGTGGTCCGTACGGAACGGGAGCGGACGGTCGTAAGGACCGAGCCCGCCCCGGCACTCGACGAGCCCGCACTTCGTCCGGCCGCCCGGCCTGCCGAGTCCGAAGGGCCGCTGCTGCGACCCGTCACACCCACGGGCCCCGTGCTGCGGCCGGTCCCCGACACCGCCCGCCGTGCGGCGGGCCGGGGCCGCATCGAGCGGGCGGCCCCCACGAACGCGGCGTCCGTCCCGACCCCCCCTGGTGCGGACGCCGCTTCCCGCGCCGCCGTGTCCGCCCCGCTGCTCCCCAGCGCGGCGGACACGGCGGCCGCACGGGACGCCGTCCGGCAGGCGGCGGCCCGCCGTCCCGGGCGCCCGGCCGAGCAGGTGGTGCAGGTGCAGATCGGGCGGCTGGAGGTCACCGCGGGCGGGGCGCCGCAGGGCGCCGGAAACAGGCCCCGGCCACGGGACACGGAGCGCCCCCGGGCCGCGGTCAGCCTCGCGGACTATCTGGACAGGGGACGCGAGTGAGTGAGCCGCGCCGGCACGGCAGCCGTACGACGAGAAGGACCAGGACCAGGAGAGGGACCGAGGAACCGACGCCATGAGCAACGCACTTGCCCTCGCCCACGTCACCCAGGCCCTCGCCCTGCTGATCGAGGCCAACCTGCCGCCGGACATCGACATCGCGGTGAAGGTCGAGCCGCGCAAGCCGCCGGCGGATCCGCCTCTCGAGCCGACCGTCACCGTGTTCCTGTACCAGGTCACGCCCAACACCTCGCAGCGCAACAACGACCTGCCGGCCCGGGCGTCCGACGGGACCCTGGTCCGGCGGCCGGCCGCCGCGCTCGACCTGCACTACCTGATCAGCGCGTACGGCGAGGAGGCGGAACTCGTCGGGCAGCGCCTGATCGGCTCGGTGGTGCGCACTCTGCACGAGATACCCGTACTGCCCAGGGACATCATTGAACTCGCCGGTCAGCGCCCGCACTTGAACGGGAGCGACCTGGCCGAGGCCGTGCAGCGGGTGCGGTTCACGCCCACGGCGATGGACGTGGACGAGACGTCCAAGCTGTGGGGGATGCTCCACCAGACGCCGTACACGCTGTCGGTCGTCTACCAGGCGGTCCTGGTCCTCATCGACGGGCGCGAGACGCCGGTGCCGGCGAAGCGGGTGGAGCGGCCGGAGGTGCGGGTGCTGCCGTTCGGGGCGCCCGAGGCGCCGTCGCCCGAGGCGGTGTCGCCCGGGGCCGTGTCGGACGAGCCGGGCCGACCTTCGCAGACGGCCGAGGAGTCCGCCGACGTGCCGGCGAAGGCCGTGGCCAGGACCGAGGCGAAGGCGCCCGCCAAGCCGGCCCGGGGCCGCAAGCCGGCACAGCCGGCCAGGACGGCGAAGAAGCAGGCCGCCAGGCCTGCGAAGTCCGCACGGTCACAGCCGTCGGCCAAGAACGCGGACGGCAGTGAGGACACGGAGAACTGAGGCACATGGAAGCGACGGGGGCAGGTGAGGACATGGGAGCGCAGGGAACGGCCAAGGTCGCCGCCGCACCGGGCGACGGCACGACGCTCACTGCGGAGATCCGGCGTGTCCTGGGCCGCGTCGACGCCCACGCGCTCCGTGGGACGGACGGGACGACCGAGGGGCAGGAGGAACACACATCCCTGCCCGAGCCCGCCGACGGCCCCGGCACCGCCCCTCTCGACGCCCTGGTCGCCTGCTTCGGGCTCACCGTGTTCGAGCGTGACCTCGTGCTGCTCGCCGCCGCGCAGGAGCTGGAGCCGACGACCGGCGCCCGCTGTGCCGCCGCGAGCGGTGATCCGGAGCGGGCGTACCCCACCTTCTCGCTCGCCCTGGCCGCCCTGGACGAACCGCACTGGAGCGCGCTGCCGCCCGTGTCGCCGCTGCGTCGCTGGCAGATCGTGGAGCCGGACGACGCGTCGCGGCTGACGACCTCCCGGCTCCGGCTCGACGAACGCATACTGCACTTCCTGCTCGGCTCGCCCTACCTGGACACCCGGCTGCACGGCCGGCTGCGCCGCACGCCGGTGCCCGACCGGCTGCCACCGTCGTACGATCTCGCCGCGAGCGGGGTCGCGGCCGGCTGGACGGACGGCGCCCGACCTGACGCGCCGCTGCTCGTCGAACTGGTCGGCGGCGATCTGCGCAGTCGTGCCGACATCGCCGCCGCGGCCGCCGCGCGCGCCGGACTCGGGCTGTACGCCCTGAGCGCCGAGGACATCCCCGTCGACCCCACTGAACGCGACCGGTTCGCCCGGCTGTGGCAGCGCGAGGCGATCCTGCTGCCCGCCGCGCTGCTTCTGGAGTTCGGCGAGCCGGACAGGGATCAGCAGGCGGCCACGGAGGCGTTCCTGGCCGGGGCCGCCGTACCGGTCGTCGTGTCGAGCGCCGACCCGCGCCGCACGGACCGCCCGCACGGCACCCGGGTCAGCGTGCCGCGCCTAAACGACGAGGAGCAACTCGCCCTGTGGACGGACGCGTTCAGTGACGTGGCCGACATGGAGGAGCGTGAACTGCGGTCCCTGATCGCCCAGTTCCAGTTGCCACCGCACGTCGTACGGTCCGCCGCCGCCACCGTCCGCCGTGAACTGCCCCACGAGGACGAACTCGACGCCGCCGGCCTGGCCTGGCGGGCCGGCATGGACGAGGCCCGGGTCGGCATGGACGAACTCGGCCGCCGCATCGAACCGCAGGCCGGCTGGAACGACCTCGTACTGCACGAACGGCAGACCGGCGTGCTGCGGGAGATCGTCGCTCATGTGCGTCAGCGCGCCATGGTCCACCAGGAGTGGGGCTTCGCGGCCACCCTGCGCCGCGGCCTCGGCGTCACCGCGCTCTTCGCGGGCGGCTCCGGCACCGGGAAGACCCTGGCCGCCGAGGTGATGGCGAAGGAACTCGGCCTCGACCTGTTCGTCATCGACCTCTCGCAGGTCGTCAGCAAGTACATCGGCGAGACCGAGAAGAACCTCCGCCGCGTCTTCGACGCCGCCGAACGCGGCGGCGCGCTCCTCCTCTTCGACGAGGCCGACGCCCTGTTCGGCAAGCGCAGCGAGGTCAAGGACAGCCACGACCGGTACGCCAACCTCGAGGTCAGCTACCTGCTGATGCGGATGGAGGCCTACCGCGGCCTCGCCATCCTCACCACCAACATGAAGAAGGCCCTGGACAACGCCTTCCTGCGGCGCATCCGCTTCGTCGTCGACTTCCCCTTCCCGGCCGAGCACGAACGCGCCGAGATCTGGCGCCGCGTGCTGCCGCCACAGGCCCCGGTGAAGGACATCGACCCGCGGCTGCTCGCGCAGCTGACCGTGGCGGGCGGCTCGATCCGCAACATCGCCCTGTCCGGCGCGTTCCTCGCCGCCGAGGAGGGCGAACCGCTCCAGATGCGGCACATGCTCGCCGGGGCCCGCACCGAATACCTGAAGCTGGAACGCTCCTTGACGCCGACGGAGGTCCGCGGATGGGTGTGACACAGACGGGTGCGACGCCGTCCGGAGGGGCACCGGCGCCGCGCGAGATCCGCGTCGAGATAGGCGAGCTGGTCCTCGACGGCTTCCGCGCGGACCCCGATCGGGTCTCGGCCGCCTTCGAGGACGAGCTGACCCGGCTGGTCCGCGAGCGTGGCGTGCCCGCCGACGGTCCCTGGACGGCCGAAGTCCTCTCCGGCCTGCCCCCGCTGCCCGCAGGCCTGTCCGCCCGCCGCCTCGGGCAGGAACTGGCGCGCGCGGTGCACGAAGGCCTGTGCGGCCGCGGGGAGGTGACGTCATGAGCAACTCTCCGACCCAGGACAGCCGTTCCGAGCAGTCCGCCGAGCAGCGCCGCCGCAAGCGCAGGGAGCGTGCGGCGACGTCCCGCGCCCCCGAGCCGAAGAACATCGTCAGCGGCGCGGGCCAGCCGCTCGACCCCGGTGTCCGACGGGACCTGGAGGAGCGCCTCGGGCACGACCTGAGCCGCGTACGCCTGCACACCGGCCGGGACGCGGGTCAGCTCGCGGACCTGCTCGGCGCGGACGCGGTCGCCGTCGGCCAGGACATCTTCTTCGGCGAGGGAGCGTACCGGCCGGGCACGGACGAGGGCCGCCGCCTGCTCGCCCACGAACTCCTGCACACCGTCCAGAACCCGCACGGCCTCGGCACCCTGCGCGCCGGCCGTGACCTGGGCGCGGTGAGCCTGCCGCAGCAGGCCATCGAACGGGAGGCCGAGTCGGCCGCGCAGGACCTGGTCCGGGACACGGAACCCGGGCCGGACGCCGCCGCGGACCTCGACCAGGCACAGGCCACCCCCGGCTGGCTCCGCTACGCGACCGTCGACGCCGACCGCCGCCGCACGGAGCAACTGGACCCCGCGACCCTCGTGGACCGCCTCGCCAACGGCCTCCTGCGTTCCCTGCGCGGCGACCCGGAGGACCGGTCGGGCCGCGTCCGGATCCAACTGGCCCGTATGGCGCCCGAGGTGCAGGACAGCGTCCTGGACCGGCTGGAACTGCGGCTGCCCGTGCCCGTCGTCGACCGGCTGCTGGAGGGCGTGGAGGAGACGGAGCGGGCAGGACCGCTGCCGATGGACGCCGCGGCGGCTCCGCTGGCCGTCCCCGGTGCGGCGGAGGAGATCGAGGAGGAGCGGCGCGCTCGCGAGGACTCCGAGTCCGATCCCGTCCCCGAGCAGGACGTACGGCCCAACGATCCCGGCAAGCCGGACGGGAAACCGCAGGACGGCCGGCCCGTGCCCGGGGGCGACCGGGAAGAGGACGCCGGGAACCAGGAGGACGGAGGACCCGCCTCTGGCGACGCCGACCAGGAGAACGCCCAGGGCGGCGCCGGCTCGGCCGGGCGGCAGCAGGAGGGCTCCCGGGCCGAGCAGGAGCGCTCGCAGGACCAGCAGGAGGACAAGGACGCCTCCGGCCGGGACGCCGAGAAGGACGCCGCCGACGAACGCAAGGACGCCTCGGACACCGAGCGCGACCAGCAGGACCAGGACAAGCAGGACGAGCGTGACGCCGAGGAGGACCAGGGCGGCCCGAGGACGAGGCCGCCCAGGAGCCCGAGAAGCAGGCCGGTGAGCAGGAGCGGCGCGAGGACGAGGGCGCGTCCGAGGCGACCCGCCGCCAGGCCCCTGCCCCGGGCACCGTCGACCGCAGCGGCGCCGAACCCGGGGAGAAGTCCCGGACCGGCGGGGACACCGGAACGGCCCGTGCGGTGGGCGATCCGGAGAACGAACAGGACGCCGACGACGAGCCGTTGGGGCTGAATGCGGAGCCCGCGCAGGTCGAAACGGAACGGGAAGCGGGAGACGACACAGCCGGGGCAGCCGGCGCGCAGCCCGTGCCCGATGCCGACCTCGTCGGTTACACGGACGCGGCGAAGAACCCGAGCCTCGTCGAGGAACGGCGCAAGGGTACGGCGGCCCCTCTGCCCAGCCTGTCGTCCGCCTCCGGCGCCCTGGCGCCGGACACGGCACCGCAGGAGGCCACGCCCGGCACGTCCCGGGACGCCGCGGCGCGCTCCGAGGAGGAGGAAGGCAGCGGCAGCGAGTCCTTCGAGGACCTTCTGAGCGGTACGGCCGACGGGCGGCAGACCGATTCGTCCGGAATCGACGGTGCCCTCGGTGCGACGTCTGCCGGTGCGGCCTCGGCGGCGGAGACCGCCGGGGTGGACCGGGACCGGGAGCAGTCGGACGAACGCAAGGAGGACACCGAGGCCGCACGGCGCGACGAGGAGGCCCGGACCTCGGACGCCGCGGCGACCGGTGCGGCCGCGGGACCCGGTGAGACCGCCGCGCCGGACCAGTTGGCCAAGTCGGGCGAGGACGCTCGTACACAGGCTGCCGGTGCACCGTCGAGCACCGGGGCCGGGACGGACGGCGCGAGCCAGGCACAGAGCGCCAAGAAGCCGGAAGCCGGAGCTCCCGACCGCAGTGGCGGGAAGGAGGCGGGCTCCGGCGCGGAGAAGGGCAAGGACAAGCAGGCAGACAAGCCCGAGGGCACGACGACCGGCCCTGCCGGCCCACGCGACACCGCCGGGGACCAGGGGACCACGGCTCCCGCACCCGAGACCTCCCCCGGCGGCCAGGAGGCCACCGAGGGCAAGGGCCCGGCCACCACTCCCGGCCCGGCGAGCGGTCCGGACAAGGTCTCCACTCCGGGACCCGCGAGCGCGCCGAAACTGGCACCGGGCAAGGGGCCTTCGCCCATGGCCGCGGGTCCGGAAGCGAAGACCAACACCCCCAAGAGCACAGAGTCCCCGGCATCCGGCGGTTCCACGGGCTCGCGCTCCCGCCCGACGGGCAGCAAGCGCCAGGCGGCACGAAAGGCCGCGAAGACCGTGGCGCGCCGTGGCGGAGGCGGCGGAGGCGGAGGCCGCAAGTCCCCGGCTCCCGCACCCGTCCGCTCCGGCGGCCGCGGCGGCGGTGGCCGTGCCGCATCCGGCGGCTCCAATGCCAAGGCCAAGAAGGAGACCCCGCCCCCGGACGTCTCCAACGCCACCCCCGAGTCGGGCCTGTCGACGGCCGCGGGGCTCAAGCCGCACCAGGCTCTGGAGACGCTCAAGGGCGTCGGCAGCGCGGTCGGCCGCTCGGTCGACAAGGAGCGCACCACCCTGCGCAAGGCGCCGCCGAAGATGCAGCGGCCCTCCGGATCCCCGCGCACGGTCCCCGGCGGCCCGCGGGCGGCGGCCCCGGGCACCTACACGAACGCCAAGGTCGCCCGTACGGACGCGACTCAGGGCAAGACGCCCGAGATCAGCGGCGAACAGAAACCAGAAGGCGAGGTTCCGGGCGCGAATGTGCCGGAGCCGAGCTGGTGGGACATCGCCGTCACCATCGGCGCCCAGCTGTTCGGCAAGCTGCTGAAGGAGATCCTCCCGCTCGACGACCTGATCGACTCCATCCTGGGGCTGCCGACCAAGGACGAGGGGCTGAAGAACGCCCGCGTGGGCGACGCCCCGAGGCTTCCGCTGGAGAACGACTCGGACCCGCAGCGCACGGACGAGCAGGGCCAGAAGCTCGACGAGCGGAAGAACGAACTGCACCAGTCGGGACGTGACGACGCGGCCCGCCCGATGGGCGAGGACCAGATCTATCCCGACGTGCCCAAGGAGACCCTGACCGGCAAGGTGGCCGGCGGGAAGAAGACCGCGAAGTCCGGCGGCGGCCGGTCGGTGTCCGGCGGCGGTGTGCCGATCGAGTCCGCCTCCGCGGTCGCCGAGCACGACCGGGGCCCGCAGATCCAGGCCGGCTTCTCCCAGGGCCGGGACAAGATGGGCCAGGAGCGCCAGACCAAGGACAAGAAGGCGGCGGACGACCGCAAGCAGCACGACCGTGACCTCCAGAAGGAGGTCACGGCCAGCGGCAAGAAGCAGTCCGACGCCCGCGGCAAGGGCCGTTCCGACATCGCCGACTCCCGGGACCGGTGGCGCAAGGAGCAAGACGACAAGGTCTCGGAGATCGACGGCAAGAAGGGCAAGAAGTACGACAAGGTCCGCGACGACATCAAGAAGAAGGACGAGGACACCGACAAGGACGTCGACAAGCGGACCGAGGACGACAACAAGAAGATCGACGACGAGCAGACGGGCGCCGAGAAGGAGGCGGAGAGGAAGCAGGAGGACGGCAAGGACGACGCCGACAACTGGCTCGAAGAGGCCATCGAGAAGCTGAAGGAGTTCTTCGAGAAGCTCAAGAACGCCATCAAGAGCGTCTTCGAGAAGGCTCGTCAGGTCGTCACCGATCTCATCGACAAGTTCAAGCAGCAGGTCTTCAAGCTCATCGACGACGCCCGCAACTGGGTCATCGACCAGATCAACACCTTCGCCGACGCGCTGATCGCCCTCGGCGACGAACTCCTCGCCGACTACCCGGCGATGCGTGACAAGTGGCGCAACACGATCGACGGCGCGCGCGACTGGGCGGTACAGAAGGTCAACGAGTTCGCCGA
The DNA here is from genome assembly GCF_050937045.1 of Streptomyces sp. CA-179760. Lineage (NCBI taxonomy): Bacteria > Bacillati > Actinomycetota > Actinomycetes > Kitasatosporales > Streptomycetaceae > Streptomyces > Streptomyces sp. CA-179760. Next base: position 1,267,170 of record NZ_JBNJLZ010000001.1, on the reverse strand, counting down.
CGCGCTCAAGGAGGTCGCAGGCAAGCTCCTCGACGGCCTGTGCGGAGCGCTCCTGGCGGGCCTCGACGCGCTGGAAGGCGGCCTGCTGGCGGCGGTCGACATCGCCGAGACGGTCACCGTCGGCGCGCTGGAGTTCGGTGCCGCCGCGGTCGCCGCGCTCGGTGAGTGGGCGGCGATCTTCAACGACATCGTCTCCGACCCGGGCGACTGGATCAGCAAGGCCGGTGCCGCAGCGGAGACGGGCGCCAAGGAACACCTCTTCGAGGAGATCAAGACCGCGGTCAGGGCCTGGTTCAACCAGAAGGTCCAGGAGATCATCGGTGTCCCGATGGAGGACTTCCAGGAGCTGATCTCCGGCGGCGTCACCGTCGAGCAGATGGCGCAGATGGCCTGGGACGAGGCGTTGCCCCAACTCCCCGTCATCATCGGCGTGATGGTGGTCGAGAAGGTCGTCGCCAAACTCATCCCCGGCGCCGGCTGGGTCATGGCCGTCATCGACGCCCTCCAGACCGCGTGGGGCGCCCTCAGCGAGATCCTCGCCGCGTTCGGCCTGTTCATGGACTTCCTGAAGTCGGTCAAGAGCGGCAACGGCGCGCTGCCCTTCGCGAAGGCGGTCGCGGCGGGAGTCGTGGCGCTGCTCGAGCTGGTCTACGAATTCCTCATCGAGGGCGTCAGCCGTTTCATGGGCAAGGTGGCCGAACGACTCGGTGACATGCTCAAGGGCCTCCGCAGGAAGAAGAACAAGCAGGGCCCGTCCGACGGCCCGGACCAGCCGGACGCCCCCACCAGACCGAAGGACGAGCGCACGGCCCCGTCCGACGACCGCACCCCGGCCCCGGACCGCCCGGCCGACCGGCCGGACCGAACGGACGACAGGCCCGCCGACCGCCCGTCGGCGCCGCGCAAGCCGTCCCCGGACAAGACCTCCCGTCCCCCGTCGAAGCCCCGCCCCGGCAAGCGCTCCACGCCGGAGAAGAAGCGACGGCCCGCGCACACCACCCGCCCGAAGAAGCGCCGCGACGACGACGAACGCCGTGACGAGGGCCGCGACGTGAACGCCGCCCGGAAGCGGATGCGGGACGCGGACCGCAGGATGAAGGACGACGACAGGGACGACCGCCGCGACACTCCCACCCGCCGCGGCCCGGCCCGCGACACCGCCCGCCCGGACCGCCGCCGCGATTCGAACGACCGCGATCGTGAGCGCGACCCCAAGGACACGCGCTCTGGCGACCGCCGCGCTGACGACCGCCGCCGCGCCGACGACCGCCGCCGTGACGACGACAAGCGCCGCGACACCGGCAAGGACCGCCCCCGCCGCCGCCCGCTCCGCCGTGCCCGCCAGACCATCAAGTCGGCGGTCAACAGGGCCCGCCGGGCAGGCCGCAGGCTCTACGGCAAGGCCCGCCGCAGGATAGGCAATCATCTGAACGACCGACTGCGGCGGCTGCGGGACCAGTGGCGGCGCCGACAGGAGAGGGACCGTACGCGGGATCGGGACAAGAGGCGCACAGGAGATCGCGACCGGCAGGACGAGCAGAACGGGAGGAAGGACTACGAACTTCCCAAGGTACGTTTCCGCACGGACGACGGAGAACTGCACACACTGCTCTTCAATGGCAAGGGCCGCAGCGCCGATCTGAACGTACGCAGCACTCCGCAGGCGATGAGGAGCTTCTTCAGCTACTGGGCCAAGGAGAACGAGCTGCTCAAGGAGTCCGACCCCGAGCGCTTTGCCGAACAGAACAGGGCGCTCAAAGCGGCCATGGACCAGTACGAGGTCGTGGAGGGCAAGCAGGACAGGCTCCCGAACTCCACGCGCGAGAACCGGTCCAGCAAGCTCCGGTACGGCACCCCGGTGTTTGTCGGCAAGGCAGGTGACACGGCCTTCGAACAGGCGCTGGACCAGCTCAAGGAGCACATGGAGTATCTGGCTGAACTCTTGGAAGTCAGGGGGTCGGCCATGGAGATACCCCCCTTGCCGCCCACGATCCTTCCTCCCTTCGCGGACGGACCGCTAGCAGCCGAGTTCAGGGCTCACTACATCAAGAAGAGGACACCCAAGGGTACGGACATGGGTGAGCGTGAAAAGGTCTCGCCCCTCGGCTGGGACAGGCTGACCGTGAACGCCCGGAAGACCGACTGGGTGCGTATGCACATGCTGCCAGCTCGGCTCGGTGGCCACGCGACCACCTCGAATCTCGTGCCCGCCAGGAAGTCAGAGAACAAGGACGTGGAAAAGGTCGAGCATCCTGCGGCGCTGGCTGTCGGGAAGACCGGAAAAGACGGAAAGACTCTGGGGAAGCACAGTCTGCCGGCCAAGTTGGAGAAGATGGTTTGGTACGACGTAAGGAAGCTCGAGTACCACCCCGGGTATCCCGGATTTCCGAAGGCCGTTCATGTGCACTGGGGGAGTTACAAGGTCGAGGGAGGGCACTGGAAGCGAAGCGAGGAGATCGACCGTTGGCCCGGGTCTTTCGAAAAGCCCGAACCAGTTGATCTGAGCACTTCCGCCAGGCGCCTAAAGGTGAACGTGAACAAGTCCACCTCAGGTCAAGTGCAAGAGGTATTGCCCGGAATCTCCGACTACTTCGCCCAGGCCATTGTGCGGCTGGCGAAAAAGCGTAAGCAAAGCGGCAGGAAGTTCAACAGCTCGACGGAACTGGCGACTGCGCTGGAGACCGGAGAAGATCTTGAATCCGGAGGCACGCAGAGTGCGAACCGGAAGGAGAGGCAAGACGTGGTCGAGCTGATCAAGAAAGCGGGTGGCAAGCTCACCTATGGCAACTGAGCGACGTCCACCGATGGAACGGATCCAGAAATGACCACTCTTACTCCCCAAGAAAATATGTGGCGGGACCTCCTCGCAGAGTTGAGGAGTTCGCCGGGTATCCAGGTGTACAACGAGTACGACGAACCGATCGACAACTCTCTGGGAGACGCGGCAGCGGCTCTGAACGAGATTGCCGACGATTACGACATTCGTCTCGATGCGTCCTTCAGTGAGACGTACACGCGGTTCGGCGGAGTAGGAAGCTCCTGGCGGACTACAGAGGAATACCCCTTCATCGCGGGCGAGTTCCACATCGCGAGCATCCAGTTGTCGATCGAGCAGGCGCCGCCCGAACTGGGATGGAGTGAGTCACCCAGCGACGATCCGGATCTCAAGTACCAACTCCGGGCCATCGATGGCACACCGGACAGCGGTGTAGGGACCCTGGCAGCCGTGCGTGTGCAACCGGGCGTGACAAACCCTGAGATCTGGTTCGATCACGGCCCGCGGGGGCCTGGAAACTGGACCTGGACTATCGCGGCTACATGGAAACGCTCCGCGTGACAAAGGGCACCTTCGGATGGCAGTACCTCTTCACCGACGTGTCGTTGCGGGGTGACGACTTCGGCGAGACCGGCAGGCGGCTGAACGACATGTTGACAGTGTTCCCCGAGTTGTTCCCCGGATACGACTACCAGCCGCTCCGGAGTCGACTGGCCGCACGGCTCAGATAGCCGGCGTCACCCCGAACGCTCTGTCTCCAGAAGGTTAGGTCCATGACCCGCTACGCCGACATCCCCAAACCCATCCGCTCCGGCATCGTCGTCGTCAACCCCGACACCGGCACCCCCCAACGCATCATCGTGCTGCAGTTCAACCCGGACACCCTCGAACGCAGCGTGAGCCCCCAGTCGGCGGGTGACAGCGGTGACGCCGGCGGCGGGGGACCGGCAGCGGTGACCGGAACGAGGCGCTGCGGCTCAAGGGCCCCGCGCAGGAGACCTGGAAGTTCACCGCGGAGATCGACGCGACCGACCAGTTCGAGATCGCGGCGCCCGACGGGATCCACCCCCAGCTCGCCACGCTGGAGATGCTCGTACAGCCGACCACCGCGCAACTGCGCGCCGCGAGCAAGCTGTCGCAGAAGGGCGCAATCGAGATCAGCCCGATCGAGATGCCGCTGACGCTGTTCACGTGGGGGAGCAAGCGGGTCATGCCCGTGCGGTTGACGGAGTTGTCCGTGAACGAGTCCGCCTTCGACGTGAACCTCAATCCCATCCGCGCCTCCCTCAGCATCGGGATGAAGATCCTCACCGTCAGCGATCTGCCCGCCGGGCACCGCGGCGCCGACCTGTACATGGCACACCTCGCGCAGAAGGAGCGGCTGGCCGCGGCGGCAAGGGGCGGCAGCCTCGGCGCGCTGGGGCTCGGCGGCGGCATCGGAGCAGCGGCGAGCGCATCGATCAGGAGGGGCTGAGCCACACCATGGCCGACATCGAACCGTACGAGAGCGCCCTGGACGCCATACCCGGGGCACACCCCTATCCCCGCACCAGCCGCTATCACGACGCCGAGATCGGGGTGCACCGCCGCCCCGACGGGAGCGAGGTCCGGTACACCAAGCGCCGGTTGCTGCCGCCCCTCGACGACGACGGCGGCCACCAGGAGGCCCAGCCCCACGTCGTCGGCGCGGGGGAGCGGCCCGACCTGCTCGCCCAGCGGTACTTCGGCGACCCCGGGCAGTGGTGGCAGATCGCCGACGCCAACCCCGTGCTCGATCCACGCGAGTTGACCGAAGAGGCCGGGCGGATCATCGGCATACCGATCGCCGGCGGATTCCCGCAGGGGGACCGGCGTGTTTGACCTGCCCGTGGGGCAGGGCCCCGTGCACATCACCCTCCTCATGGGGCCCAAGCTCGCCCGCCCGGTGCCCGCCGAGGTCACCGAGGCCCTGCTCTCCGCGCAGATCACCGCCACCGCGGGCGAGCGCAGCGGTTTCCAGCTCGCCTTCGACCTCACCAAGAACGGCATCATCAGCCGCCGGCTGCTGCCCGAGGGGTTCTTCGATCCGAAGACCCGGCTCATCGTCACCGTCAACGTGCGGGGCACGGCCGCCGTGCTCTTCGACGGGCTCGTCGTACGGCAGGAGGTCGGTGCCAGCAACCGGCCCGGCCACTCCACCCTCACCGTCACCGGCGAGGACCTCACCCTGCTGATGGACCTGGAGGAGCGCACCGCCCGCTACCCCAACCTGCCGCCCTCCGAGCGGGCCCTCGCCATCCTGCGCCGCTATTCCGACTACGGCATCCGGCCCGACGTCTACACCGAGAAGGTCGCCCAGCCCCCGCACCAGGACCTGCGCGTGCACTACCAGACGGGCACCGACCTCCAGTACGTCACCGAGCTCGCCCGCGCCAACGGCTACACCTTCTACCTGGAGCCCGGGCCCAACCCCGGGCAGTCGTCCGCCCGGTGGGGCCCCGAGGTCCGGCTCGGCATCCGCCAGCACGCCCTCAACGTCAACATGGACGCCCAGTCCACCGTCGACCAGATGACGTTCGCCTACGACGGGACGGCCAGGGAAGAGCCGCAGGCCCGCTGGCAGGACCCCGGCACCCGGCAGTCCACCCTGCTGCCGCAACCGCCGATCAGCCCGCTGCGGCCGCCACTCGGCAGGCGACCCACCCCGGCCCTGAAGCGCAAGACGCTGTCCGGCACCGCCAAGCAGCAGCGCGAGCAGGCCGAGGCCGAACTGCTCGCCCGCGCGGCCGTCTCCGCCGACGTCGTCTCCGGTTCCGGCTCCCTCGACGTCAACCGGCACGGCTACATCCTCCAGCCACGTCAGCTCGTCGGCGTACGGGGCGCCGGACGCGCCTACGACGGGGACTACTACGTCAAGTCCGTCACCCACAACCTGCGTCCGGGCTCGTACCAGCAGAACTTCACCCTCTCCAGGGAAGGGCTCGAAGCCCGCAGCGACTACGTCCGGCCGTAAACCCCCCGACTCACAACCGACCCCCACGACCATCATCCAGGAGCACCCCCACCATGGCGGCACCCAGCAATCGCTACCTCGGCAAATTCCGCGGCCGGGTCGTCGACAACAACGACCCGCTGCGCATCGGCCGCGTCACCGTCGAGGTCCCCGACGTGCTCGGCGACGAGCCGTCGACCTGGGCGCTGCCCTGCCTGCCGTTCACCGGGCCGGAGTCCGGGCAGTTCGTGGTGCCGCCGCCCGGCGCGGGCGTGTGGGTGGAGTTCGAGCAGGGGGACCCGAGCTTCCCGGTGTGGACGGGGTGCTGGTACGGCGCCGCCGAGGAGCTGCCGCCCGACGCGCGCCGCGCACTCCAGGCGAACTCGCCGGACAAGCCGGTCGTCGTGCAGACACCGCAGGCGCACAAGCTCGTCATGAACGACACGCCCGGCGCCGAGCAGGGGATCCTCCTGCAGGCCCAGGGCGGCGCCTACATCCGCATCACCAAGGAGGCCGTGGTCATCGCGACCGGCGCGGGTGCCGAGGTCGTGCTGCGCGGACGTGAAGTGACGATCAACGAGGGCCAGTTGACCGTGCTCTCGAAGCGATAGACGACGGGGGATCCAGCAAGTGACAGGAAAGACCAGAAGACTTCTCGACGCCGGCACCGTGCTCGGCTGCCCGCACGGCGGGCGCGTCACCCCGGCCACCCCGCCCTCCGGCGGCGTCCGCGTCGCGGGTGCCGCCGTCGCCACGGCCGCGCACTCCTACGTGGTCACCGGCTGCCCGCACACCGTCGACCGGTTGCCCTCGCCGTGCGTCACGGTCCGCTGGACCGCCGACGGCACCGGCATCACGGTCGACGGCGCCCCCGTGCTGCTCGACACCTCCGGGGCCCAGTGCTTCAGCGCGGCCTTCGTCCCGCAGGGGCCGCCCGTCGTCCAGGCCGCGCAGCGAAAGGTCACCGTCCGATGAGTCCCACCAGCCGGGCCTCCGCGCCCCGTTCCGACATCGCGTTCCCCTTCCGCGCCGACCGCCGCGGCCGCACCGCGCACGCCGGCCACGGCGAGCACGTCCACGACCTGATCGAGCAGTTGCTGTTCACCAGCCCCGGCGAACGCGTGATGCGCCCCGACTTCGGCTGCGGACTCCTCGACCTCGTGTTCGCGCCCAACAGTCCCGAGCTCATCAGCACGCTCGAACTCTCCGTGCAGGCCGCGCTGCAGCGCTGGCTCGGCGACCTCATCGAGGTCACGGCCCTCGACATCGTCACCGAGGACCACTCCGTCCGTGTGTATCTGTCGTACGCCGTCCGGGCCACCGGCACCCGGCGCGACGACGTCTTCGAAGGGAGGGCCGCCGCATGACGACCGGCACCACAGCGTCCCGCCGCGCCAAGGTGAGGGCTGCCCAGCTCAACGGTGTCGACACCGTCGAGACAGGCGACGACGGCCTGCTGCTCACCGTCACCTTCCTCGGCAAGGCCCCGCACGGTCTGGGCCCCGAGAACGTCCGCGTCGACGGCGGCCGCCGTATCACCGGCATCACCGCCGTCGACGTCAGCGTCGAACGCGAGGAGGACCCGGAGCTCGACGACCGGCTCTACGTCACCCTCGACCGGGCGGGAGACACCTCCCGCTACCGGCTCTCCCTCGTCGAGACCGACCCCTACGGTCGGCCCGGCACCGAGCCGTACCGCGGCTTCGACCAGCGCTACCACAGCGCCACCTTCTCCTTCCGGCCCGACCGCCCCACCCCCTTCGACTGCGAGGACGAGGACCGGCCTCAGACGGACTTCCCCGCCGCGCCCGTCATCGACTACACGGCCCGCGACTACGACACCATCCGCAAGCTGCTCCTGGACCGGCTCGCGCTCACCACCCCCGACTGGGCCGAGCGCAACCCCGCCGACCTGGGCATGACCCTCGTCGAACTCCTCGCCCACACCGGCGACCAGATCAGCTACCACCAGGACGCGGTCGCCACCGAGGCCTACCTCGACACCGCCCGCCGCCGGGTCTCCGTACGCCGTCACGTCAAGCTCATCGACTACGCGATGCACGACGGCTGCAACGCCCGCGCCTACGTCACCGTCCGGACCGCCGACGACGTCACGCTCGCCCCGGGCACCTTCCGCTTCGCCTCCGTCGACGTTCGCAGCCTCGATCCGCACGACCGTCCCGAACCGGGCACGGTGATCGACGAGGCCGACCTCGGGGACCTCGACGAGCGCGGCTCGGTGGAGGTCTTCGAACCGGTCGTCGCCACCGACCCGCTGGAGCTGCGGGTCGCGCACAACGCCATCCGGCTGTGGACCTGGGGCGGAGAGGTGTGCACCCTGCCGCAGGGCGCCACCGCCGCCACCCTGCGGGACACCTGGGTGGACCCGGAGACCTGCCGCGAGCGCCGGCTGGCCCTCAGGCCGGGCGACGTGCTCGTCCTGGAGGAGGTGAAGGGCCCGCGCACCGGCACCCCCGGCGACGCCGACCCCGCCCACCGCCAGGCCGTCCGGATCACCTCCGTCACACCCGGCCTCGACCGGATCGAGGACCAGCCGGTCCTGGAGATCACCTGGGCCGCCGAGGACGCGCTGCGCTTCCCGCTCTGCCTCACCACCCGCGGCGGACGCGACTGCCTGCCCGTCGAGGACGTCACCCTCGCCCGGGGCAACGTCGTCCTCGCCGACCACGGACGGACGTTGACCGGCCTGCCCGAGACGGTCACCGTGCCGCCCGCGCCCGCCGTGACCGCCCCCTGCGACCCTCCCGCCTTCGGCTGCCACGACACCGAGGAGGGCAACGCCCCCGCACGGCTGATCAACGCCCTCACGGACCGGACCGAGTCGGGCCGGGCCCTCGTACCCGGTGACGTCCGCGAACTCTTCGACGTCGTAGGGGAGGCCGCGACCAACCGCGCCGGACTCGGCCTGGAGAGTGCCGGGCAGCGGCACGAACAGGTCGTCCCCGGCACCGCGTACGCCCAGGCCGCCGCCCTGCGCACCCTGCTCGCCCAGTCCGTCTACCCCGGTATCGCGCCCCGCTTCCGCCCGGTCATCGGCCGTACGCCCGTCACCCAGGCGGTGCCCTTCCCCGACCCCGGCACCGTCGCCGCCGGGCAGGCCGAGCGGATCTCGGCGATCCCGGGCCGGGTACGGCAGCGGCTCGTCGAGCTGTGGCGCAGCGCCCGCGACCGGGACGGACTCGGCCAGGAGGAGATCGCCGAACTCGCCGTGATCTACGGCCTGAACGTGCTGGAGCGGTTCGAACTGCACCGCCACCCGGTCCGGGCCCTGCGTGAACTGCTCTACCGCAGCGACCAGTTGCTCGACACCAAGCTGCGCCGCGTCGAGGTCCTCGCCGCCCGGGCCCGGGCCGGAACCGTCCTCGACGGGCACATCGCCTGGGAGATCGCCCACGCCTGGGGCCCGGTCTACGCGACCGGACTCCACCCCGAGGAGACGGTGCTGCGCGGCTCGGCGACCGCCGCCCTCGCCCAGGACCCGCGCCGGGCGCTGCCCGCCGTACGCCCGCACGACGGGGACCAGACCTGGGTGCCGCGCCGCGACCTGCTGGACAGCGGTCCCCGCGAGCGGCACTTCGTCGGCGAACTGGAGGACGACGGCCGCCTCGCGCTGCGCTTCGGCGACGGCCGGCACGGCGCGAGGCCCACGCCCGGCTCCCGCCTCGAGCTGCGCCACCGGCTCGGCGGCGGCACCGCGGGCAACGTCGGCGCCGAGGCCATCAACCACCTGGTCGTGCAGGGCGACTGCGAGGCGCCGGCAGCCGTGGTGCGCAACCCGCTGCCCGCCACCGGCGGCACCCAGCCGGAACCCGTCGAGCAGGTACGCCAGCTCGCCCCGCTCGACCTGCGCCGCACTCGGCTGCGCGCGGTCACCGCCGACGACTACGCCGCCCTCGCCGGCGCCCTGCCGGGCGTGCAGCGGGCGGCGGCCGAGATCCGCTGGACCGGCAGCGTCCAGGAAGCACACATCGCGATCGACGCGTACGGCACCGCCGACCCCTCGCCGGGCCTGCTCGACTCGGTCGCCCAGGCCCTGGAGACGTACCGGCGCATCGGCCACGACCTCGTGGTGGGGCCCGCCCGCCTGGTGCCGCTCGACATCGCACTGAGCGTCTGCGCCGAGCCGGGGCACCAGCACGGGCAGATCCTGGCCGAGTTGTACCGCGTGCTCGGCAGCGGACGGCTGCCCGGCGGACGGCTCGGCTTCTTCCACCCCGACGCGCTGACCTTCGGCGAACCGGTCCGGCTCAGCCGCCTGGTCGCCGTCGCCGCGGCCGTGCCCGGGGTGGAGAGCGTCGAGGTGACCAGGCTGCGCCGGCTGTCCGAACAGGACCGAGGAGAGAGGGAGGACGGCGTGCTGCGGCTCGGCCCGCTGGAGATCGCCACTTGCGACAACGACCCGGACCGGCCGGAGAACGGCCTGCTGGCGATATCCCTGGGAGGTGCCCGATGACGGACCCGCACCCGGTCCCCGCGACCGACGACTGCGGCTGCGGCTGCGGCGGTGCCTGCCGCGGCGGCCACGACGAGCGCCTCGCGCCGACGCCGCCGCACAACCCGCCCGGCCGCACAGCGCTCGACTACCGCGTCGGCGAGTACGGCTCCTTCCTGGCCGCCCTGCTCGACCGGCTCGCCTCGCCCGCCTACCCGGCGCTGAACCGCCTGACCGTCCGCACCCCGGACGACCCGGCGATCGGCCTGCTCGACGCCACGGCCGTCCTCGGCGACCTGCTCACCTTCCACTCCGAGCGGATCGCCGACGAGGCCTACCTCCGCACCGCCGACGAGCACCGCTCCCTGGTGCTGCTCGGCCGGCTCGTCGGACACCGCCCGCGTCCCGGTGTCGCCGCCGCCACGCATCTGGCGTACACCCTCGAACGCGACCCGCGTGCCGAGGCGCAGAACGTGCTGATCCCGCGTGGGGCGCGCAGCCACAGCGTGCCGGCCTCCGCCGATGAGGCGTCGCTGACGTTCGAGACCGCAAGGGATCTGACGGCCCGCTGGGATTTCAACGAGCTGAAGGTCCGCCGCCGCCGTCCCTCGCTGCTCACCCCGCAGGACCTCGAGAAGCGCTCCGAGCTGTTCGTCGAGGGCACGGGCCTCTCCCTGCAGACCGGCGACCAGTTGCTGTTCGTCTTCGGGGAGGGCGCGGGTGGTGCGCGCAAGCTGCTCCCCGTGGCGAAGACGCGCGTCGACCGGGACGACGAGATCACGGCGATCTCGCTGCCGAAGTCGGCGCCGGCGACGCTGAAGGAACTCGTCGATGAAGTACGGCGCTGGACGGCTCCGCCGGTCCAGCCGGGAGAGCCGGGGGAGGAGCCGCCCACGCCGGAGGTTCCCAACCCGCGGCCGGTCAGCCGGCTGATCGAGGACTTCGAGGACCAGGTCCTCGAACCGCTCCGTAATGACCTGGACGAGGTCAAGACGCCCGAGCGGCTCGCGGCGCGTCTTGCCGAGCCTCTTGCCCGCCTCGGTGAGGCGCAGGTGCTGGCTGCTCCGTATGAGGGTGTGGCGGCCTGGTTCGAGCAGCTGGAAGCGGTGCTTGCCGAACTTGCTGAGCAGGCACTGGAGTTGGCGCCCGCGCAGACGGATACGGACGAGGAGGGTGGGGTGGTGGGCGCGCGGCCGTCTGCTGCGCCGTCGGGGCTGGTCGCGCCCACGCGGCGGAGCCGCACATTGACACGGCCCGCGCCCCTGATGGGCGATTCGCGAGCTGCCGCTCTGGAAGCCCTGGGGGTTGTACTTCCGGCCCTGCGCGCCACCGCCCCCGCACCCCGGGGCACCACCGGCCGGCAGCTCCCCGGCACCGACACCGCCCGCCTCCTCTCCGCCCTCAACCCCGGCCTCGGCAGTCTCTACCCGGCCTGGCGGACGGCCGCCGCCCCCGGTGCCCCGCAGCTTCTGCGCGAGCTGCTCGCCCTGCGCGTCACGGCGGCCCCCTTCGGTGCCACGGCTCCGCTGAAGCCGGTCCAGGACGATCGCGGCCGGGTCATCCGTACCGCCGACTGGCCGCTGACCGGCGCGGTGCTGGCGACCATGCGGGTTGTCTTCGACACGGCGGGCAAGTCCCCGGTGCGGGCCGAGTTCCAGTACGTCGAGGGCAGCAGCTCCGACCAGCGTGCGGAGAACCTGCCCGTCACCCAGCCGGTCACCTTCACGCTCGGCCCCGGTCAGGTCGAGCTGTCCGTGCGCTCCGGCCAGGACCGCGACCTGAGCTGGCTGAACCGCAGGCCCGCCGACTCACAGGAACCCGGCGTCACCGCCCGCCTCCACTCGGGCCTGCCCGAGCGCACGCTCTTCGTGTCCCGGCCCGACGACGAGGGCCTGGTCCACGTCGGCGTCCACAACGGCACGTCCCAGCAGATCGCCCTGCGGCCGGGCGCCAGTGAGCAGTTCACGCACGGCGACCACGAGGTCAGCCTCACGTACACGGTGGGCAGCGCCGAGCCGGGCGTCGAGGTCGTCATCGCCAGCAAGCCGGAGCCCGTCAACCGCCGCACGCTCCAGCTGGACACCGTGCACGAGGGCATCACCGTCGGCAGCTGGGTGGCGATCCAGCGGCCCGCCAAGGGAGCCGAGGGCGGTGTGCCCGGCGATCCGAAGCTGGCGTTCGTCACCACCCAGGTGGTGGCCGCGCGTACCGCCGCTTACAGCAATTACGGCATCACCGGCCGCGGCACCGAACTCACCCTCGCCGACCCCTGGCTGGACGAGTTCGACGTCCTGCTGTCGCACATCCGCGACACCACCGTGCACGCGGCCGGGGAACCCCTGCGTCTCGCCGACGAGCCCCTCGGCGAGGACGTGCACGGCAACGAGATCGAACTCGCCGAGCTGTACGAGGGGTTGCGGCCCGGCCGCACGCTGATGGTGGCGGGTGAGCGCAGCGACATCCCGGGCACGGCCGGAGTGAAGGCCACCGAGGTGGTCACCGTCGCCGCCGCCGACCCGGCGGTCGACCCGCAACTCCCCGGCGACCACGTTCACACGCGGCTCACCCTCACCGCAGACCTCGCCCACCGCTACCGTCGCGAGACGGTCCGCATCCTCGGCAACGTCGTCGAGGCCACCCACGGCGAGAGCCGCGAGGAGGCCATCGGCAGCGGGGACTCGGACCGCGTCAACCAGACCTTCGCGCTCTGGCAGTCCCCGCTGACCTGGCTCGCCGACGACAACCCCCTCGGCGCCACCCCCGTGCTGGAGCTCCGCGTCGACGGCGTGTTGTGGCACGAGGTCGACAGTCTCGCCGGGCGCAGCCCGACCGAGCGGGTCTACATCAGCGGTGCCACGGCCGACGGCCGGACGACCGTGACCTTCGGCGACGGAGTGCACGGCGCCCGGCTGCCCTCCGGTCACGAGAACGTCCGCGCCCGCTACCGCTTCGGCACCGGCAGGGCCGCCAACGTGCCCGCCGACCGCGTCACCCAGCCACTCACCCGGCCCCTGGGCGTCACCGCGGTCACCAACCCGCGCCCGGCCACCGGCGGCGCCGACGCCGACGGCCCCGGCCTGACCCGCCGTACGGTCCCGCTGGCCGTCTCGGCGCTGGACCGGCTGGTGTCCGAGTCCGACTACGAGGACTTCGCCCGCTCCCGCGCCGGCATCGGCCGGGCCTCGGCACGCGAACTCTTCGACGGGCGGCGGCGGGTGCTGCACGTGACGGTGGCGGGCACGGACGATGTGCCCATCGCCCCCGACTCGGACACCCTGCGCGCCCTGCGCGGCGCCCTCACCGAGTACGGCGACCCCAACCTCCCGGTCCGCGTCGACGGCCGGGAACTGGTCCTGCTGCTGATCGCCGCGCAGGTGAAGGTGGCCCCCGACCACGCCTGGCACCACGTCGAGCCGCGCCTGCGGCAGGCCCTGCTGAACCGGCTCGGCTTCGAGGGCCGGGAGCTGGGCCGGCCCGCCCGCCTCTCCGAGGTCCTGGCCACCGCCCACACCGTGCCCGGCGTCGACTACGTGGACGTCGACGTCTTCACCGGCGTGCCCGCTTCCGCCACCCCGGAGGAACTCACCGAACTGCTCACCCGGCCAGGCCCGCCCAAGGCGTCCGTCCCCGCGCACCCGGCGACGTACGACGAGAAGATCCACACGGTCCGCGCCGAGAACGGCGAGACGCTGTCGGAGATCTGCGTGAAGTACGGCGTCCCGCTCGCCGAACTGCTGCGCCTCAACCCTGACATCACCGACACCCGGCGCCTGCCCAAGGGCCGGTCGGTGTACGTCTTCCGCGGCATCCGCCCGGCCCAGCTCGCGCTGCTGTCGCCCCGGGCCGCGGACACCCTGATTCTGACGGAGGTCAAGTGATGTCCCCGGATCCCCAGTTGGAGGCCCCGGCCCCGGTGGTGCCCAGGGAGCCGGACGGGCTCGCCGACCTGCTGCCCCGCTGGCACCGGCTGCGCGACACCGAGGAGGGCGAGCCGCTGCGCGCGCTGCTCGCCGTGATCGCCGAACAGGTCGACCGCGTCCGCGACGGCGTCCAGCAGGGCTACGAGGACCTGTTCGTGGAGACGGCGGCCCCCTGGGTGCTGCCGTACCTCGGCGACCTCGTCGGCTACCGCACCCTGCCCGGCTACGAACGAGTCCTCACCACCGGCCTCCACGACGGCGGCCGGGCCGCTCTCGCCGAGGCCGTGGCGCCGCGCCGGGACGTGGCGGCCACGGTCGCGAGCCGCCGTCGCAAGGGCACCCTGCACCTGCTGGAGGAACTGTCCGAGCAGGTCGCGGCCTGGCCCGCGCGTGCCGTCGAACTGTCCCGGCAGGTGGCCCACACCCAGCCGGTGAAGCTGTACGGCACCGGCACCCACAGGGGCGAGCGCGGCCGGCTGACCGATCTGCGCGACGGAGCCGAACTCGCCCTCGGCGGCGGCCCCTTCGCGAACGCGGCCCGTACGGCCGACGTCCGCCGCGCCGAGTCACGGCACCGGCAGGGCGGCTGGACCCCGGCCGGCGTCGCCCTGTTCGTATGGCGGCTGAAGGCGTACGCGCTGACCCGGACCCCGGCCTACTGCATCGACCGGGCCCGCAACCTCTACACCTTCTCGATCCTCGGCAACGACACCCCGCTGGTCACCAAGCCGTTCCCGGAGCCCTCGCCGACGCTCCCCCACTCTCGACTTCGCTCGAGCGGGGGGACCCCCACCGCCACCGTCGACAACGTGCCGGCGTTCGTCACCCGCCGTCTCCTGCACGACCGGCTGCTCGACTTCTACGGCCCCGGCAAGAGCTTCGTCATCCGGCGCGACGGCGAGGACAACCCGGTTCCGCCCTCGGACATCGTGGTCGCCGACCTGTCGGACTGGCGCTACCGCCCCAAGCGTGGCCAGGTGGCCGTCGACCCCGAACTGGGCCGGATCGCCTTCGGTTCGCGGTCCGCGCCCCGGCAGGGCGTATGGGTGGACTACCACTACGCGTTCGGGGCCGACATGGGCGGCGGCGAGTACGAGCGCGACCGTGAGCCGCGCCCGGACGCGGATTTCTACCGGGTCGGGCCCGGACAGCCCTACCGGCAGATCATGGACGCCTACCGGGCCTGGCAGCACGACCGCCGGGCGGGCCGCACCGGGCCCGACGGCATCATCGAGATCACGCACAGCGGCGCCTACCAGGAGCAGCTGGACTTCGACCTCGACCCGGGCGACCGGCTCGAGGTGCGGGCGGCGGAGGGCACACGCCCCGTGATCCGCCTGCTCGACTGGTACAGCAACCGCCCGGACGCGCTCAACATCCGCGCGGTGTCGGATGACTGCGGCCCGCACGAGCGTCCGCGCGTCGTCCTCGACGGGCTGCTGGTCGCCGGACGAGGCATCAACGTGACCGGCGCGATGGGCGCCGTCGTCGTACGGCACAGCACGCTCGTGCCCGGCTGGTCCCTGGAGCCGGAGTGCGATCCGCACTCGCCCGAGGAGCCGAGCATCGTCCTGGACCGCACCACCGGGTGCCTCCAGATCGAGCACAGCATCCTCGGCACCATCGAGGTCATCGGCGACGAGGTGGGCGAGGACCCCCTCGACATCCACATCCGGGACAGCGTCCTCGACGCCACCGCCGACGACCGCGAGGCCCTGTCCGCCCCGGACTGCCGCCACGCCCACGCCGTGCTGCACCTGCACCGCACCACCGTCATCGGCGAGATCCACACGCACGCGGTGAAGATCGCCGAGAACAGCGTCTTCACGGGCCGGCTCCACGTGGCCCGGCGCGGCATCGGCTGCGTGCGCTACTCCCGCGTCCCCACCGGCTCGCGCACCCCGCGCCGCCACCGCTGCACGGACATCAAGCCGTCGTTCACGTCCCAGCGCTACGGCACGCCCTGGTACGGGCTGCTCGCCGATCGGTGTCCCGAGGAGATCCGGCGGGGGGCGGACGACGGCGCCGAGATGGGCGCCTTCCACGACCTGTACCGGCCGCAGCGCGAGGACGGCCTGCGGGCCCGGCTCGCCGAGTACACGCCGGCCGGCACCGACGCCGGGATCTTCTTCGTGACGTGAGCCGCACCGCCACCGGCTGAGCCGCATCGCCACCGGCTGGCCGTACCGCCACCGACTTCGTGAACCCGCACTTCTGAACCCGAGGGGACACCCTTCATGCACGCAGACCTCTCCCGCTCCACGTTCCGCCCGGAGCGGCACTACTCGGCGGTCGTCGCCCAGCAGGGCCGCGTCCAGCTCGACGCCGATCTCAACGAGCAGACCGCCATCCAGCTCCACCAGGCCCGCAGTCTCGCCGCCGACCTGATCGGACCGCACGGCGGACCGCGCGACGCCGCCGGCTTCCGCATCGAGTACGTGGGAGGCAAGCACGAGATCGACACCCTCGTCGTCCACGGCGGCCGCTACTACGTCGACGGCATCCTGTGCGACGCCGACCGCCCCGCGGCCGGGGTGCCCGTCACCGACGAGGAGAGCGAGGAGTCCGCGCCGGAGCCGCCCGCGCAGTGGACCTACTGGGACCAGCCCGACGCCTTCCGCGACCCGGAGAAGCCCGGCGACCGGCTGCCCTCGCCCGCCCAGACGCCGTTCCTCGTCTACCTGAACGTGTGGGAGCGCTCGGTCAACGCGGCCGAGGACCCCGCGCTGCGCGAGGTCGCCCTCGGGTCGGCCATGCCCGACACCGCCGCCCGCCTCAAGGTCGTCTGGCAGGTACTGCCGCTCTCCCTCACTCAGCTGGAGATCGAGGAGACCGACCCGTCCAAGGAGGTCGTCCGGGCCGCCTTCACCCGCTGGGCGCAGCGCCAGTCGGCGCCCTCGGCCCGGCTGGCCGCCCGCAGCGAGCGGCCCGGCCACGCCGACGAGGACCCGTGCCTGGTCAAGCCGGACGCCCGTTACCGTGGCCCGGAGAACCAGCTGTACCGGGTGGAGGTCCACGCGGGCGGCGAGGCGAAGGACGCCACCTTCAAGTGGTCCCGGGAGAACGGCTCCGTCGTCTTCCCCGTCGACGAACTCGACGGCACCTGGGTGCAGTTGGCATCCCTCGGTCATGACGACAAGCTGGACCTGGACGTCGGCGACCACGTGGAGTTCACGGACACCGCCTACGCCTCCCGCCTGGAGCCCCTGCCGTTGCTGCGTGTCGAGGAACTGGACCTGCCCGGCCGCCGGGTCCGCCTCTCGGCCGAACCCGACCCGGGTGTCGGACGGCTGGCGCATCTGAACCCGTACCTGCGCCGCTGGGACCACCGGGGCGGCCCGAAGCGCAAGGGCCGCAGCACCGATCTGCGCGGCGGCGCGATCCCCGTCACGGAGGGGGAGTGGCTGCCCCTCGAGGACGGCGTCGAGGTGTACTTCGCCAAGGGCGGCGCCTACCGCACCGGCGACCACTGGATCGTGCCCGCCCGCACCGCCACCGGCGGCGTCGAGTGGCCGGTCGATCCGGCCCGCCGCCCGCTGCTCCGGGGACCGGCCGGCATCGCCCGGCACTTCGCCCCGCTGGCCCTGATCAAGGGCGAGGGCAGCGCGGTCGATCTGCGCCTGGCGTTCGGCCCGCTGGCGAGCAGCATGCCGGCCGCCGACGAGGCGACGCTCGCCGCCGAAGAACAGGCCCGCCGCGAGGAGCTGGCCGCCGAGGACCCTTCACAGGGGAGGTCCCAGACCACAGCGGAGGCGGAAGCCTCCGTCGAAGGAGAGAACTGATGGCCAAGCCGCTCAGCGCGTCGAAGCTGGTGGAGATCCTGCGGGCCGAGGGCGTGACCGTCCACGAGGTCCGCAGCTGGCGCACCCACAACCGCAACAGCAAGGGCCCCTGGGGCCCGGTGAACGGCGTGATGATCCACCACACCGTCACCTCCGGCACCGCCTCCTCCGTCGACATCTGCTACGACGGCTACTCGAGCCTGCCCGGACCGCTGTGCCACGGCGTCATCGACAAGAAGGGCCATGTGCACCTGGTCGGCAACGGCCGGGCCAACCACGCCGGTCTCGGCGACAGCGATGTCCTGCGCGCCGTGATCAACGAGTCGAAGCTGCCGGGCGATAACGAGGCCGACACCGACGGCAACCGGCACTTCTACGGCTTCGAGTGCATCAACCTCGGCAACGGCAAGGACCCTTGGCCCGAGGCGCAGAAGGAGGCCATCGAGAAGGTGTCGGCGGCGATCTGCCGCCACCACGGCTGGTCCGAGCGCTCCGTCATCGGTCACAAGGAGTGGCAGCCGGGCAAGGTGGACCCGCGCGGCTTCACCATGGACGGCATGCGCAAGCGCATATCGGACCGGCTGAAGGGCGCCGGGGGCGGCACCAAGCCGGACCCGGACCCCAAGCCCGCGCCCAAGCCGTCCTACGAGCCGTTCCCGGGCGCAGCGTTCTTCCACGTCGGACAGCGCTCCCCGATCATCACGGCGATGGGCCGCCGCCTGGTCGCCGAGGGCTGCAGCCGCTACGAGGAGGGGCCCAGCCCCGACTGGTCCGAGGCCGACCGCCGGTCCTACGCGCTCTGGCAGCAGAAGCAGGGCTTCTCCGGACGGGACGCCGACGGCATCCCCGGGAAGCACACCTGGGATCGGCTGAAGGTGCCCCGGTCCGGGAAGTGAGCGCGTGCGCCCCTCCCGGCGGAGGGGCGCACGGGTGTCACCAGCGGGGGAGCAGCCGCTCGTACTCCGGCTGGAACCGTTGCATGTAGCCGGTGTCGTCCCGGCTGCGCATCCCGGACTCCACGTACCGCCGGTGCAGCCGGTCGAGCTGGTCGTGGTCGAGTTCCACACCGAGACCAGGACCTGTGGGCACCTTGACCTCCCCGTCGCGCAGCTCCAGCACACCCGGCACGATGACGTCGTCCGCCGAGTTCCACGGGTAGTGCGTGTCGCAGGAGTGGTCGAGGTTGGGGATGGCCGCGCCGACATGGGTCATCGCGGCGAGGCTGATGCCCAGGTGCGAGTTGGAGTGCATCGACAGGGCGAGCCCGAAAGCCTCGCAGACGGCGGCCAGTTCACGAGTGCGGCGCAGTCCGCCCCAGTAGTGGTGGTCGGTGAGCAGGACCTGGATCGAGTCCTGCTCGACGGCCGGCTTCAGATGCTCCCAGGCGATCACACACATGTTGGTCGCGAGCGGCATGGGGGAGTCCTTCGCGACCTCCGCCATGCCGGGGATGCCCAAGGCCGGGTCCTCCAAGTACTCCAGCACACCGTCCAGTTCACGGGAGACGTACTTGGACGTCTCGACCGTCCAGGCCCCGTTCGGGTCCAGCCGCAGCGGCTGCCCGGGGAAGGCCTCCGCCAGCGCCCGGATCGCGGCGATCTCCTCGTCGGGCGGGAACACCCCGCCCTTGAGTTTGAACGACTTGAAGCCGTAGCGCTCCTGCATCAGCCGGGCCTGCTCGACGATCCCGGCCGGGTCGAGGGCCTCGCCCCAGTCGTCGGTGATGGCCGGGCGGCCGTCCAGCGCGGGGTGCTCGGCCCACTTGTAGAACAGGTACGCGGCGAACGGCACCGCGTCGCGGACCCGGCCGCCCAGCAGGTCGCTGACCGGGCGGTCGAGCAGCTTGCCCTGTGCGTCGAGGCAGGCCACCTCGATCGCCGAGGTGGTCCAGCCGCGCTCGTGGGAGCTGGGCACGGTCGGCAGCAGGGCCGCGTCGATCGCGGCGGCCAGGGCCGTGGTGTCGAAGACGTCCAAGCCGACGATCGTCTGCGCGGCGATGTGCAGCCGCTCCAGGCGGGCCGTGCCGCCCGGGGACTCCCCGAGGCCCACCGTGCCGTCCTCCAGCACCAGTTGGAGGATGATCCGCAGGGCGAGCGGCTCGTGCACACCGTTGGAGTTGAGCAGCGGCGGGTCGCCGAAGGCGATCGGGGTGATGATCAGTTCCCGGATGCGCGTCGCGCTCATGCGGCGGCCACCTTCAGTCCGTGGTCGAGGAGTTCGGAGAGCCGGGCGAGGTGCTCCGGTGCCGGATCGAGCAGCGGGGCCCGTACGCCGCCGACGTCCAGGCCGCGCAGCGTCACCCCGGCCTTGACGAGCGACACGGCGTAACCGGGAACCTCGTCGCGCAGGGCGACCAGCGGACCGTAGAACTCGTCGAGGAGTCGGTTGACCAGGGCGTCGTCGTCCTCGGCGAGGGCCCGGTGGAAGGCCAGGGCGATCTCCGGGGCGAAAGCGAACACCGCCGAGGAGTACAGGTCGACGCCGACGCCCTTGTAGGCGGGCGCGGTCATCTCGGCGGTGGGCAGGCCGTTGAAGAACTGGAAGTCCTCCGTGCCCGGCACGGCACGCACCGCGCGGACGATGCGGTGCATCCGCTCGATGTCCCCGATCCCGTCCTTGAGTCCGACGACCCCGGGCAGGGCGGCGATCTCGGCTGCCGTCTCCGCGGTCAGCCGTGCGGTGCCGCGCTGGTAGAAGACGACGGGCAGCCCGGTCGCGGACGTGACCTCCTCCACATACCGCACGAGACCCTGCTGCGGGGCGCTGACCAGGTAGGGCGGCAGCAGCAGGATGCCGTCGGCACCGGCCCGTTCGACGCGGGTGGCATGATCCCGGGCGACCGGGGTCGGGCCGCCGGCCGCCGCGAGGACCGGGACGCGTCCGGCGGTGGTCTCGACGGCGACCCGGGTGGCGCGTTCGATCTCCTCCGCCGACAGCGCGTGGAACTCGCCGGTGCCGCAGGCGACGAACACACCTCCCGCCCCTGCGGCGACACCCGACTCGATGTGCTGGGCAAGCCGTTCCTCGTCCAGTGAACCGTCCGCCGCGAACGGCGTGACCGGGAAGAACAGCACTCCGTGGAACTTCATGTCTCCCTCAAACGTGGGGGTGAGTGGTCAGCCCTTCGTGGCCCCGGCGGCGATGCCGGTGACCAGCGAGCGCTGGAGGAGCAGATAGACGAGCAGGCTGGGTATCAGGGCGATGACCGCACCGGCCAGCACCACCCCGGAGCCGACCTCGGGGTCGGTGCGCAGGATGGACAGGGCGACGGTGACCGTGTAGTCGGTGGGGTCCTTGGCGGCGATCAGGGGCAGCAGGTACTGGTCCCAGATCATGATGAAGCCGAGCACCCCGGCCACGCCGAGCGCGGGCTTGCACAGCGGCAGGATGACCTGCCACAGCATCCGCAGCTCGCCCACGCCGTCGATACGGGCGGCCTCCTCGATCTCGGTGGGTATGTCCTTCATGAACTCGGTGAGCACCATCACCGAGAAGCCCCAGGCGCCGAGCGGCAGGATCACACCCCAGACGGTGCCCTTCAGGTCGATGCCGACCACGGGCACATGCCCGAGTACCAGGGACAGCGGGATGGCGATGACCTCCTCGGGGAGCATCATCGTCAGCATGAACAGGGTCAGGATCAGGGCCTGCCCACGGAACTTGTGCCGGGCCAGCGCGTACGCGGCGAGCGTACAGACGACGAGCTGGAGCAGCAGTCCGCCGCCGGCGATGACCAGGGAGTTGCCGAAGTAGTCCCAGATGCCGCGCTCGCCCGCCACCTTGAAGTTCAGCAGGGTCGGGTGGTGCGGGAGGAACGACAGGGTCGAACCACTGGCTTTCTCACTGAAGGAACCGGAGAAGATCGTCAGGAACGGCGCCGCGAAGACGCCCAGGGCGAGCAGGCAGAGCAGCACGCGCAGCGCCCAGGCGGGGCCCGGCCGGTCGTTCCAGCCGAGGGCGGTGTCGAAGCGGGCGGGGGTGGTGCGCTGTTTCCCGGCGGACTTGCGCGCGGGAGAGGAGGTCACCGGTGTCCGGACGGGGTCGATGGCGGGAGCGCTCATCTCACGTCTCCCCTCTTGCGGAGGTAGTTGACCGTGACGGTGAGCAGCAGCGTCACGCAGAGCAGAACCACGGAGGCGGCCGAGGCGCCGCCGATGTCGTTACGGGTGAAGCCGAGGGTGTAGGCGCGGGTCATCCACACATCGGTGGACCCGGCCGGGCCGCCGCCGGTGAGGACGTACACCTCGGTGAAGACGCGCAGCCCGCGGATGGCGGCGAGGGTGAGGACGATGCCGAGGGCGGGCCGGATCGCGGGCAGCGTGATGTGCCGCAGCCGCTGCCACAGCGAGACACCGTCCATCGCGGCGGCCTCGTACAACGAGCGGTCCACGCCCGCCAGTCCGGCGAGGATGATCACCATGTTGTACGGGGCGAGCATCCAGATGCCCATGACCATCGTCGCCCACAGCGCCGTGTCGGGGTTGTCCAGGTAGGGCACGGGCCCCAGACCGAAGAGTCCGAGACCGCTGTTGATGAGGCCGTCGGAGGTCGGGTAGTACATCAGCCGCCACAGTTCGCCGACCACCGCGGTCGCGGTGACGACGGGCAGGAACACGGCGGTACGGATGAACTTCAGCGAGCGGGCCTGACCTTCCAGCAACAACGCCAGTGCGGAGCCGACGACTATGCCGCCGAGCGACATCCCGACGCCGAGGAGCAGGGTGTGGCCGATGGCGTCCTGGAAGCGGTGGTCGGTCAGGACCCGGGTGTAGTTGTCGAGGCCGACCCACTGGTCACCGAGGAAGGGCCGCACGTCGAAGAAGCTCAGCCAGACGCCCTTGCCCATGGGCAGGAACTTGAAGACGAGGGCGAGCAGCAGGCCCGGGGCGAGGAACAGCCAGGGCAGTACGGTCTTCTTGCCGATGATCCGGGCTCTGCGCGGCCCGGGTGTCGTCACGGTCGCGGTCATTTCAACAGGTCCTGGTCCTTGAGGTCACCGGCGAGGGTGTCGTTGAGTTCCTTCAGGCCGGAGCGGACGTCGCTGCCGCAGTACGTGAAGATCGCGTTGAGCGCGTCGGCGGTGTCCTGCTTGATCGGGGCGAAGTTCGGCGCGTTGGGGAACTGCACGGAGGCCGTCTCGTACGCCTTCTGCACCACGCTCCAGCGGGGGTCCTTGCGCACCTTCGCCGCGTCGAGCGTGGAGTTGACGGGGATACGCACCACGGGTTGGTGCTCGCCTGTCATGGCGAGCTCCTGGCCCTCGGGGGAGACCAGGAACGCGGCGAGCGTCTGTTCCTGCTTCGCCTTGCCGGTCTTGGCGCCGAAGTAGACGTTCTCGCCGTCGGCCAGCACGTTGTTGTTCCCGGCCGGGCCCGTGGGCGCGGGCAGGACCTCGTACTTGTCCTTGCCGAGCGCCTGGTCGAACGTGGAGATGTTGTACGGGCCGGTGAGGTACATCCCGGCGTTGCCGTCCTGGAAGTTGGTGGTGTTCGCGGTGACGGAGGTCAGGGCGCTGGGCTGGATGACACCGCTGTCGCCGCAGAAGAGGTTCTTCTTCATCCAGGTGACGGTGCGCAGGGCCGCCGCCGAGTCCATGGCGGGCCGGTAGCCCGTGCCCTCCTTCTGGAGGATCTGCACGCCGCCCTGCCACAGCCAGCTGGAGCCCCACCAGGCGGCATAGCCGTTCTGGGCGCTGCCGGGCACGACCATGCCGTACGTGTCCTTCCTGCCGTCCCCGTCGGGATCGCGGGTGGCGAAGGCCTTGGCGAGGGCGAGGGTGTCCTGCCAGGTCTTCGGCTGCGGAAGGCCGAGCTTCTCCCGCCAGTCCTTGCGGACGAACAGCGTCATGGCCTGACGGGAGTACGGGATGCCGTAGTGCCTGCCGTCGCGGCCCACGGTGGAAGACCAGGACTTGGCGGTGATCTCGTCATGTCCGGAGATCGAGTCCGGGGTGATCGGCTTGAGCAGGCCCTGGGCCTGGTAGCTGCCCATCAGGGCCGTGTCGTTGATCATGACGTCCGGCAGGTCCTTGGTGGACGCGCGGCTCTGGAGCTGCTGGTCGAAGTTCATGACCGGCTGGTAGTCGATCTTGATGCCGGTCTTCTTGGTGAAGGCGGCGAAGACCCTCTGGTAGGTCTGGGCGGACTCCGGATCGCTCCGGGTCCACACCTCCAGCGTGTTCGGATCGCCGGCACGGGAGCTGCCGGAACCGGAGCCGCAGGCGGCCGTTCCGAACAGGAGCCCCGAGACGGCGAGCGCGGCAGCCAGGCGGCGGAGCCGCATGTCGATGCAGCGTCGGCGATCCCGCATGGGTGGTTCTCCGTTCATATTCGTGAACTCACTTCACGAATCTAAATGATCGGCCAAGCTACGGATCGTTTCATCGGCATGTCAATACATGGCCGAAAGATTTCACCGAGGCCATACTCGCGGCCGTACGGTGCGGGATCTTCGGCCGGAGAACGACGAAGGCCCCGACCGGATGATCCGGTCGGGGCCTTCGGGGCAGGGGGCGTCAGGCCTGGCGTTCCGCCTGCTCGGCGTTCTTCTTCTTGATGCGGGCCGTCTCCTTGCGGACCTCCGCCTGGGTGGCGCGCTCCCGCTCCAGCCACTCAGGACCTTCCTGCCTCAGTGTCTCGATCTGCTCGGTGGTCAGGGGCTCGGTGACCCCGGCGCGGGCGAGCCCCGCGATGGAGACCCCGAGCTTCGCCGCGACCACCGGGCGGGGGTGCGGGCCGTTGTGCCGCAGGTCCTGCAGCCACTGCGGCGGGTTTGCCTGGAGCTCGTTGAGCTCGGCGCGCGAGACGACACCCTCCTGGAACTCGGCGGGTGTGGCCTCGAGGTACACACCCAGCTTCTTCGCCGCGGTGGCGGGCTTCATCGTCTGGGTGCTCTGGTGCGACGTCATGGCATCAAGCGTATCGAGCGTGTGCACGACCCCTGACCACGCCCGGTAGCCTGGCCCGGTGACAGGCTCGGATGTTTCTCTCTCGTTCCGGCTCGTATACGTCCCCGGGGTGATGCCCGACAAGTGGGTGCGTATCTGGAACGAGCGGCAGCCCGACGTCCCGCTGGCTCTGACGCAGGTGGCCGCCGGGGCGGTGGCCGAGCGGCTGCTGGGCGGGGACGCCGACGCGGGCCTCGTCCGGCTGCCCGTGGACCGGACGGTCTTCAGCGCGATCCCCCTCTACACCGAGCAGACGGTCGTCGTGGTGCCCAAGGACCACCTGGTCACGGCGGTCGACGAGGTGTCCCCGGAGGACCTCGCCGACGACATCGTGCTGCACCCCCTCGACGACGTCCTCGAATGGGAGAGCCTCCCCGGACGGCCCGCCTTCGAACGCCCCGCCACCACGGCCGACGCGATCGAACTGGTCGCTGCCGGGATCGGCGTCCTCGTCGTGCCCCTGTCGCTCGCCCGTCTCCACCACCGCAAGGACCTCACGCACCGCCCCCTCAAGGACGCCCCCGAGTCGAGCGTGGCACTGGCCTGGCCCCACGACGCGACGACGGACCAGGTCGAGGACTTCATCGGCATCGTCCGGGGCCGCACGGTCAACAGCACGCGGGGCCGCAAGCAGCCGGACGAGTCCGCGGCGTCCGACCGGGGCGGCGCCCGGCGTAAACCGGTGTCCGGGAAGCCGGCGGCGGGGAAGCCGGCGGCGGGGAAGCCGGCGGCCGGGCGGTCCGCGGGCGCGAAGCGCACCGGCAAGGGCGGCCGTGGCGCCCCCAAGGGCGACGGGCGCGGCAAGCCCCGCCGCCGTTCCTAGTCGGTTCCGGGGCCCGCCGCAGTGCGCGAGGCCCTCGCGAACCGTTCCGACTCAGCCGGCCGACGGGGACGGCTGAGGCGCCCCGTAGGACGGGTTGGGGGCGACCGTCTGCAGATCCTTCAGGTTCTCCGGGACCTCCAGCACACGGACCGGCGCACCCTGCTGCGGCGGCGGCGGTGTCGTCTGCTCCTGGGGCAGCTTGGGCGGGGCGGTGATCTGGAAGCTGACCTGCTCGTGGTTGATCAGACCGGTCTTCTCCAGGACCGAGATGTGGTCGAGCACGGTGTCGTTGGTCGTGTCGGCGAGCTCCCGGACCATGCTGTTCCGGGTGGTCGCCCGGATCTTGGCGATCGTCGGGAAGATGCCCCCGTGCGCGATGCGCATGAGGGTCACGGCCGTGGACTCGAACTCCCTGCCGGTGCTGCCCTCCGCCGTCGCCACGAAGTTCTGCTGCTGCGGCGACGCCTCGTTCGGCAGGGTGATGCCCAGGTCCGTGGAGACCTTGCGGCAGCCCGCGTCGAGCCGGCCGTGCCCCACGAGCAGATGCTCCGCGACCTCGATCATCGCCGGCGACTTGCTCCGCTCCAAGATCATTTGCCCCAGCGGCTGCTCCCACAGCCCGGCCGCGCGCACCTTTACCACGAAGTCGCGGTCCGCCTCGGTCAGCGGGCCCCACTGAGTGTTGGCGATGATGCGGTCCTGGCCGGAAGCCGCGTTCTCCACACCCAGCATGCTGGGGTAGGCGAGCGCGGTGAGCGTCAGGATCATCGCACCGCCCACGAACGCGGTTCCTGCCGTGCTGCGCGAGATGCGCATCGTGCCTCCTGGGGTATGAACGGCCCAACACCGAGAAGTACGGATGCCGGACGCGAAACAATCACCCCTGCCGCAAAAAAGTTCCGGATGTGACGGAGCCCGGTGCCGGAACCGCACAGCACCGGGCCCACCCGAACGCCGCTCCGCCCCCTCAGGGTTCGTAGGAGGCCGCTCCCGCCGTGCTCACGGCCTTGTCCCCGTCGGCCCTGCTCAGCAGTCCGGCCGTCACCCACGCGTCCACCGTGAACCGCACCCGCGCCACCAGCGCCCCCTTGTTCCGGAAGGGCGCCCCGGCCCAGACCTCGTCCAGCAGCGTGGTGCCGTCGGCCTTCGCAGGGTTCGCGACGCCCGAGTCCCGGCCGCCGAAGACGACCTTCGGCTCCGCGCGCCGGAAGTAGGCGTGCGTCGGATCCTCCGTCCCCTCGGCGAACGGCGCCCATTCGGTCCCGTCCAGCGTGAAGTGGAGCGGCTTGCCCGGCACCGGCGTGAGGGAGGCCGTCAGGTCGCCGGACAGCCCGGCGTCGCGGTACAGCCCGGCCCTGAGGAACTCCGTCGCGGAGGAGCGGGCGACCAGGTTGACCGGGCCGTGGAACAGGGTCTGCAGGGACGGGTCGTCGAGAGCCTTCTCCACCCGTGTCCGGAACGGCAGGGAGACCCGGACGGTGTCGCCGGCCCGCCAGGTCCGGGACACGGCGAAGTAGCTCCCCGGCGTCGGAGCGCCCGGCACCGCACTCCCGTTGACGGTCACCCGGAACCCTGCGGTCGCCCACGACGGCACGCGCAGCCGCAGCGTGAAGGCGGCGCGAGAGCCGCCGAAAGTGAGGGTGCTGCCCTGCTCCCTGGGATAGCCGGTGGTCTGCGTGACCGTCACGCCCTTCTCGGCCCAGGTCAGCGTGGACGGGCTGTAGAGGTTGACGTACAGGGCGCTGCCGTCGGACTTCGCGAAGTACACCGAGTCCTGGTACTTCGTGGCGCTCTCCATGCCGGTGCCCTCGCAGCAGGTCGTGCCCTGCTTGGGTGTGTAGTCACGGACATGACCGGGCGTCAGCCCGATGAAGTACGTGACGAGCGGCTTCTCCGCATCCGGCTTGTCCTGCTTCGAGCCGAGCACCTGGTTGTACAGGGCCCGCTCGTAGTAGTCCATGTACTTCGGGTCCTGCGCGTGGAAGAACAGGGTCCGGCTCAGCTTGAGCATGTTGTACGCGCAGCAGGTCTCGGCCGTGGTCGCGCTCAGGGTGCCCGCGATCACGTCCCGGGCCTTCCAGAACTCCCCGGTGCTGGTGCCGCCGATGCCGTACATCCGGTGCGGAACGACCATGTCCCAGAAGTTCTTCGCCGAGGTGAGATACCGCTCCTCGCCCGTCTCGTCGTGCAGCCGCACGTACCCGGTGAAGATCGGGATGTGCTGGTTGGCGTGCAGCCCGTCGAGGACGTCGGTGTTCGCGGCGCACGCGTCGATCAGCCGGTCCAGGTCGAACAGCTTGGCCAGCGCGAGGTGTTCGGCCTTGCCTGTGATGCTGTGCAGATCGCAGATCGCCTCGACGATGCCGCCGAACTCCCCACTGGAGAAGATCCCCCACATCCGCTGGAGCGTGGACTCGGGCAACTTGGACAGCCGGGAGTGCATCCAGTCGCACATGCCGGACGCGAGGTCCAGGGCCCGGTCGTCGTCCGTGGCGGTGTACGCGTCGAGCAGCCCTTTGAGGATCTTGTGCGCGGTGTAGTACGGCGCCCACACCTTCGTGTAGTCGGGAGAGGTCCTCGACTCCAGGTCGATGAACTGCGTCTCCGGGTACGCCGCGAGGAACCCGGGGTGGCTCGGTGCGCCCCAGGTGCGGCGCAGGGTGGCGGTCAGTCCGCGTCCGGAGGCGTCCGCGAAGGTCCCGCCGGCCGTCTCGTCGAAGGCGTACGACGCCAGGTCGCCCCGGCCCGTCGAGGCGTCGGCGGCCCGGCGGCTCTGCAACTCGGTGATCTCGGCGGCGGTCAGCGCCCGTGAGAAGACGTTGAACTCCTCGAAGGCGCCCGCGAAGACGGGGTCCGCGGAGTAGTTCGAGCGGCCCAGCCAGTTGTTCTTCAGCGTGCCGAGAGCCGCCGGGGTGAGGCTCATCGCGGTGTTCCGGGCCACGGCGGTGCCGTTGACGTAGAGGGTGCCGGTGCCGCCCGCGATCGTCACCGCCAGATGGCTCCACTGGTTCAGCGGCAGCGGGGCCGTGCCGTCGAGGCCCTGCTCGCCGCCCGCTCCTGACGTGGTGACGGCGAAGCGCGGCACCCCGGTCTGGTTGCGGGCGGCCAGGTACAGGTAACGCGTGGTGTCGTTGCCGAAGTCGAAGACACGGGTCCAGCCGGCGTCGTGCGTGGGCCGCACCCAGACGGAGAGGGTGACGGCCGGGGTGCCGCCGAGCGCGGCGGCCGGCAGATCCACGTACTGGTAGGAGCCCCGTACCTGGTCCGCGGCGGTCCCGAACTTCCCGGCGACGCTCAGCACCGCCGGCTCTCGCCGCAACGCCGTCCGCACCTCGGCCAGCGCCCCGACCATGGTGCCGATCCGGTCGGCGAACACCTGCTCCTTCGTGCTCCGGTACGCCTGCGCCAGCATGGTCAGGAAGTGGCCGGTGTAGTGCCCGCGCAGATTGCCGTTGGCCTCGCCGTCCAGGCCTTCCCAGCCGCCCGGGGCGACCGCGCCGCCCGTGGCGAGACCGGCGTTGGCGCGGAACACCTGGAGCAACCGGTTCACGTCGTAGCCGCGGGCGTGGTCCAGCATCAACTGCCGCTTGTCGGCGAAGACGCCCCGGCCGAGGCTCACGTCCTCCAGCCCGAACGGCCGGACGGTCCAGGAGGCCGGGATGCCGGCGGCGGCCGTGGCGGCCGCGGGGGCCGCGACGGCCCGGACGGTCGCCGCCTCGGAGAGTGCGGGTACGGCGGCGGCGAGGCTCGCTGCCTTGAGAAGGGATCGTCTGGAGAGGGGCCGTGCCATGTGTGCTCCTCCACGGGGCCAACGGGTCCACGCACTTGACGCGTTCGACGTATGTCAACGCATTCGACATGTCGAACGCCGTACGAGTGATCGACCAGACCCTAGGGAGGGGACGGGAGAGCGTCAACGGGGCGGGGGAGGTGAGTTCAGGAAAGACGTGCTGAGCGGACCAGCCAGTCGACAGCCGCCCGTGCGGTGAACTCTTCCTGACCGCCCCGCAGGAGCAGGCCGGCGGTGGTGAACTCCGGGGCGTCCGCCTGCGCCGGGACGTACGGGATCGCGATGCACCGCATCCCCGCCGCGTGCGCGGCGGCGGCCCCCGGGGCGGCGTCCTCCAGAACCACACAGCCGGCCGGGTCCGCGCCGAGCCGGCGGGCCGCCTCCAGGAAGACATCGGGGGCCGGCTTGCCCTGCGCGACCTCGTCGGCCGAGACGACGGTGCGCAGATGGGCGTCCAGGCCCGTGCCGGACAGGACCGCCTCGATGGCCCCGGGCGAGGACCCCGAGGCCACGGCCATGGGCACGCCCTCGGCCGCCAGCAGCTCGACGAACCTGCGCATTTCGGGGTAGGCGCGCGTGGAGCTGCGGGCGAGTTCGAGATAGCGGCGGTTCTTGACGGTGAACAACTCCTGCACCGAAGCCCGCAGACCGTACCGCTCCTTCCAGTCCGCGACCGTCTCCTGGGTGCTGATGCCGACATACCGCTCGTGGTCCGCCCAGCTGAAGTCAGGGACGCCGTGTTCGGCGAGGGTCTGCCGGCCCGCCTCGTAATAGTTCGGCTCGCTGTCCACGAGCGTTCCGTCGAGATCGAAGATGACCGATACGCCGCCGAGATTGCTCATGGTGTCAGCATGTCAAAGGCCATGATCCGGACGCCTTGAGGGGTCAGGACCGGGCCGCCGCCCGGCCGATCGACTCCACCAGCGGCAGCAGCCGGTGGGGGACGCGCTCCCGCAGGGCGATCTCGGTACGGGTGCGGACCACCCCGGGCAGGCTGATCAGCTTCTGCACGACGTCCTCCAGATGCGCGTTGTCCCGCGCCACGACCCGGGTCAGCAGATCCCCGCCACCTGTGATGGAGAACGCCTCGACGATCTCCGGCACCGCCGCGAGCGCGTCGCCCACCTCGTCGAGATGTCCCTGGGTGACCTCGATGTGCACGAACGCGAGCACCGGATGGCCGAGCGCGGCGGGGGAGAGGTCCGGCGCGGTGCCGGTGATCACACCGTCGCGCTCCAGCCGGTCGAGCCGGGCCTGGAGCGTGCCCCGGGCCACGCCGAGGACACGGGCGTACTCGCGCACGCTCGTGCGCGGCTGCTCCAGCAGCAGCCGCAGGATGCGGGTGTCGAGCTCGTCCACGGGCATGCCGCGCCCTCCTCGTCCGTTGGCTCTGCCGCGGCCGCTCCAGGACCGCCCCGGCTGTACCAATGGCTCAGTCTAGAAGGAGCCAGTTGAGCCAGTGGCGTCCGGGATGCTCATATGGACGCGTCGATGGCGCTGCGGACCCCGTGGCGCCTTTTTCATGCTTTCCCATGCCTGTGCGCGAAGGAGGCGGTAAGCGGTGCTGACGAGGGTGTTCCTGGCTCCGGATCCGGGGCGGACGCGGTTGCGGTTCGGCGCGCGAGCCGTGTTCGGCATCGCGGTCGCGGTCGCCGTCTGCGGCCTCGCCGGACACTCCCTCACGGGGGCCGTCACCGGCGGTCTCGCCGCGCTGCTCGCCCTGTTCACGGTCACCGACGCCACGGTCCGCGGCCAGACGGTCACCACCGCGCTGCTCCCCGTCGTCGGACTGCCCGTGCTCACCGCCGCGGCCGGACTGCACGACCACCCCGTGGCCCGGGACCTCACCTTCCTCGCCGTGGTCGGCGCGGGCGTGTACGCCCGCCGCTGGGGCCCGCGCGGGCACAGCCTCGGCGTCTTCGCCTTCATGACCTTCTTCGTGGCGCAGTTCCTGCGCGCCACCACGGACCAGCTGCCCGAGCTGTACGCCGCGGTCCTGCTGTCCGTCCTCGCCGCCGCCGCGGTGCGCTTCGGGCTGTGGTGCTACGAGCGCCGCCTGCCCCCGCCTGCCGTGCCCGCCCCGCCGGGCGGCACCGGTCTGGCCCGGGTGACCACCCGCCAGGCGATCCAGGCCACCGCCGGGGCGGGCTTCGCCCTGGTCGTGGGCCAGCTCGTGTCCGGCCAGCGCTGGTACTGGGCCGTCGGCGCCACCTGGTGGATCTTCGTCAACACCACCTCGCGCGGCGAGACCCTGGTCCGGGGCTTCCGGCGGCTGCTCGGCACGGTCATCGGCATCGCCCTCGGCCTGCTCGTCGCCGTGCCGGTGCACGGGAACCCGGTCGCCACGGCCCTGCTCGCCGCCGTCTGCGTCTTCGGCATCTTCTACACGGCCGCCGTGTCCTACACCTGGATGATGCTCTGCGTGACCCTGCTCGCGGGCCTGCTCTACGGCCTGCTCGGCGTGCTCGGCCCCGGCCTGCTCGCCCTGCGGCTCGTCGAGACGGGCGTCGGGGCGCTGGGCGCCGCACTCGCCGTGATCCTCCTGCTGCCCGTCACCACGCACAGCGTCACCGACACCTGGATCCGGCGGGCCCTGCGCTGCGTCCACGCCTGCACGGTGGAGACGGCCCGGCGGCTGGCGGGCGCCGCGGACGCCGACCCGGCCCCGCGGGTGGCCGAGCTGGAGCAGCTCCTCGCCCGGGTACGGCTCTCGGTCGCCCCGCTGGTGCACCCGCTGAACCCGATGCTCGGCCGCAAGCGGCGGGCCCGGCACGTGCTCGCCCTCCTCGACGACTGCGCCCGGGAGGTCCGCGGCCTGGTCGCCGTCGCCGCCGACCCGGAGGCCTCCCACGACGCCCGTCTGGCCACCGCCGCGCGGCGCGTGGAAGTCGCGGTCGAGGCGCTCACCGAGGGTGGCGAGGTCCTGGTCCAGATGGACGGACCGTCCGCGACGGAACCGGTCCTGGCCCACCTGCACGGCCTGGAACGAGCCCTGGCGGAGCTCGCCCGGCCGCTGCGGACGCCGTCGGGCTCCCCGCTGGTCGGCGCCTGAGCGCCTGACCGGAGCCCGAGTGCTTGCCCGGGGCCCGAGCGCCTGACCGGAGCCTGAGCGACGAGCCGTACCCCTTGACCCTTTGGTCTAGACCGCGCATGATCGACCGCGCGGTCATTCCGGACGGCGCAGGGGCGAAAGGGCACAGCGATGGCGGACGGCAGCAGGCGGCGGGCGTTCATCGGGTCGTTCACGGCGGCAGGCGGCCCCGGGATCGTGACGGCGGAGGTCGACGCCGACAGCGGCGCGCTGACCATCCTGAGCAGCGTGAACGCCGTCCCCGACCCGGCCTACCTCACCTTTTCTCCCGACGGGGACATGCTGTACGCGGTCAGTGAGACCGCCGCGGGCGCGGTGGCCGCGTACCGCGTGACCGGAGACAAGCCCGAACCGGCCGGACCGCCCGTGCCGCTCGGCGCCGGCGGGCCGACCCACCTGAGTCTGTACGCCGGACACGTCCTGACCGCCAACTACGGCTCGGGCAGCGTCACCGCCGTCCCCGTCCGCTCCGACGGCACCCTCGCGCGGTCCGCCTCCGGCGTGCTCCAGCACACCGGCGGGGGTCCGCACACCCCACGCCAGCACGGGCCGCACGCCCACCAGGTGCAGCCCGACCCGAGCGGGCGCTGGGCCGTCAGCGTCGACCTCGGCACCGACTCGGTACGGGTGTGCACACTGACCGACGGCACCCCTGCCGTGCACCGGGAGACCGCCCTGCGGCCCGGCTCGGGACCGCGCCACCTGGCCTTCCACCCGGACGGCTCGTACGCCTACGTCGTCAACGAACTCAGCCCCTCCGTCACCGTCTGCCGCTGGGACGCGGCGGAAGGCGTGCTGGCCCCGCTGACCGAGACCCCGGTCCTGCCAAGCGCACCGGTGCGCGACGCCTACCCCTCGGGGATCGTCACCTCACCCGACGGCCGCTTCGTCTGGACCGCCACCCGAGGCGAGGACGTCCTGTCCGTGTTCGCGGTGGAAGGAGCGGACCTGCACCTGGTCACCACGGTTCCGTGCGGCGGCCACTGGCCACGCGCCCTGACCGCGTCCGACGGCTTCCTGTACGTGGCCAACGAGCGTTCGGGGGATGTGACCTGGTTCACCGCGGACTCGCGCACGGGCATCCCGAGGCGAGAAGGGGCCATCAGGGTGGCGGCGGCATCATGCGTGGTCATCGGCTGACCCCAGGGGCGCGGGGCGGTGCTGATATGCGGCGCTGCCGCGTGCGCGCGCCCGGCCACGACGCACCCGCGCCCGGCCGAAGAGCCACACCCCTACGGCGAAGGCCCGCCCCGAAACGGAGCGGGCCGTCCCAGCAGTAGGCCGCGTCAGCGAACCGGCGTCTGCTGAACCTGCTGCGGCGTGATACCCAGCGTCGTCGTGTACTTCGCCAGCGCCAGCTTCCCGATCGCCGGGTACGGCCCGAGCGACTCCGCCGCGGAGCACCCCGCCTCCTTGGCCGCCTCCTCGACCAGCCCCGGCTCGATCTCCGGGCCGATCAGATACGGCGCGAGGGCCAGCTGCTGCGAGCCCGAGTTGCGCAGCTGCTCGGCGACGGAGGCGATGGAACCCTCCTGGTCCAGGGCCGCGGCCATCACCGGCACCGCGAGGCGCGCGGCCAGCAGCATGCCGGTGATCCCGGCCGCCTGCACGGCCTCGTCACCGCCCACGGAGGCCAGGACGATGCCGTCGGCGGCGGTCGCCACGGTGAACAGGCGGGCACGGTCCGCGCGGGCCAGGCCGGCTTCGGAGAGCCGGACGTGCAGCGCCTCGGCGAGCAGCGGGTGCGGGCCGAGGACATCGGTCAGCTCCGCCGCGATGTGGCTCTCCATGACGGCCTGACGGACCCGGCGCAGCAGCGCGCTGTCCGGGCCGGCGAGCAGCGGCACGACGACGGCGACGGGCCCGTCGGGCTCCCTGACGTCCATGCCGGCGGCACGGGCCTGCTCGAAACGGGCGGTGCGCTCCTCGGCGGCGTGCGCGAGCACGGCCTGGAGCGTGAAGTACTCCGCGTTGTCCCCGTCGAGATACCCGATACGGGCGTCGAGGCCGGGCAGCTCGGAGCGGGCGATGCTCACGACCTCCTCGGCGAGGCTGCGCGTGGCGCTACTGGGCGTGCCCGGCACGGCGAGGACGAGCGCGGGCGCGCCCTCGGGAGCCACCAGCGGCTCGGGACGGCGGTGCCGTCCCGGCTGGCGGGGTCGCGGCATTCGTACTGGCAGGCCGGACTCGGGTCCAGTGGGGGAACTCATGGCGCCGCATGTTACTGGTTTCCTGGGCTCTCCTGTTCGGGGAGGGTGCAGGTGAGCGGTATACGTCCGGTTTTGTCTGATGAGTTACGTACGGATTGAGTTACGTACGGATCATGCGGGTCGGATTATTCACCCGAATGGGTTGTCACGGACAGCATCGCCTCGTGACCCGGCAGCGTGAGGGGACCGGTACTCAACTCGGTCGCCAGACGCACGGAGCCGTGCAACGGGTCGCCCTCGGCCCGCACCCGGCGCGCGTGCGGGAGCCGCTTTGCCAGTTCCTCGTCCACGGGCCCGAGGAGGGGGTCGCCCAGCTTGAACAGGCCGCCGGTGACGGCGACACGGGGCTCGCCGGCTGAGGGGCACACGGCTGCCGCGGAGTCGGCCATGTGCCGCGCGGCACCGCGCAGGATGTCCGCCGCGACGGGGTCCTTGTCGGCGCAGGCGGCGACGTGGGGCGCGAAGGACGCGAGGACGGCGGGCCGGTCCGGCCGTGGATACAGCCGTCCGGGCAGCCCGGCGATGGGCCCGAACACCTCCTCGGCGCTCGTCAGCAACCGGGCCGAGCCGCCCTCGCGACCGTCATGGGCGCGCAGCGCGGCCTCGAGTCCGGCCCGCCCGATCCAGGCACCGCCCCCGCAGTCGCCGAGCAGATGCCCCCAGCCGTCCGCACGACGCCAGCCGGTCAGGTCGGTGCCGATCGCGATCAGCCCCGTACCGCCGGCGATCACGGCACCGGGACGTGACCCGAGAGCGCCCACGTACGCGGTCACGGCGTCGGCGGCCAGCGCGATCCTCCGTACGCCCAGCTCCCGGGCCAGCGCGCCCGGCAGTTCGGCGCGCAGCGCGTCCCCGAGGGAGGCGAGCCCGGCGGCGCCGACGGCGACGGCGGTCAACCGCACCGGTCCGGCCTCCGCGGTCAACGCGCGCACCAAGGGCATCAGGTGTGCCATGAAATGTCCGGGGTCGATGCCACGGTCGCCCGTGCGGACCGGCTCCGCCGACTCCCGCCGGGCCACCGGCCCGCGCTCGGTGGTTCCCACCACCGCCCGGAGCCCGGATCCGCCGGAGTCCACGGCGAGAAACGCGGATCCCTCCGACACCCCGGTCACGGCGGACGCCGGTCCACCGGCCGGCCGCCCCGGCGGAGTGGTTTGAGCACTGGATGCAACGGGATCCCCTCCTTCCCGTAAGGCAGAGTAGCCCCGTGGGCGGCGTCCGGGCGTGCGGGATCGTGTGCTTGTGCGGGGACCGGTTGTGTGCCAGTAGGGTGACGCGCTGTGGCACCACGACCCTTGCATGAACTTGTCGAAGCAGGCTGGGCGAAGGCCCTGGAACCTGTGTCCGAACGTATCGCCGCGATGGGGGACTTCCTGCGGGCCGAGATCGTGGCCGGCCGGACCTACCTCCCGGCCGGGGCGAATGTCCTGAGGGCCTTCCAGCAGCCCTTCGACGACGTCCGCGTCCTCATCGTCGGCCAGGATCCCTATCCCACGCCGGGGATGGCCGTCGGGCTGAGTTTCGCGGTGGCGCCCGAGGTGCGATCACTGCCGGGCAGCCTGGAGAACATCTTCCGGGAAATGCATACGGACCTGGGGCTGCCCCGCCCGTCCAACGGCGATCTGACGCCGTGGTCGCAGCAAGGGGTGCTGCTCCTCAACAGGGCGCTCACCACCGCCCCGCGCAAGCCCGGCGCCCATCGGGGCCAGGGCTGGGAAGAGGTCACCGAGCAGGCGATCCGGGCCCTGGCGGGTCGCGGCAAGCCGCTGGTGTCGATCCTTTGGGGCCGCGACGCCCGCAATCTGCGGCCACTCCTGCGAGACCTTCCGGCGATCGAGTCCGCTCATCCCTCGCCGATGTCGGCGGACCGCGGTTTCTTCGGTTCGCGCCCGTTCAGCCGGGCCAACGATCTGCTGGTGCGGCAGGGGAGCACGCCGGTGGAGTGGCGTCTGCCGTAGGCCGGGGCGTCCGGGGCGCTTGCACGGGTGTTCACATCGGCCTGTCACACTTTGGTGGTACGTCAAACTATCTCCAGAACGGACAGTTGATCACCAGTGACATTGCTTTACCGCGCGTACCAGGGAGCATCATGACGCGCAGATGGTCGCTCATCACCACGATCGCCGTACTGACCGTCGCCCTGGCCTTCGTCGTCACCCAGTTGGTGCGCGGTCAGGAATCAGGGGAGTCGAAGGAGCAGCGGGCCTCGCCGGATACGAGCGCCGAGTCGCTGCGCGGCGCGGGGTGGTGGCCCCTGCACCGGTCCGGCACCGCGAAGGCGGGTGAGCACGACGCCGTCGTCAGCGGCGACGTGGAGTGGACCGATGAAGGTCCCGAGGGCGGCGCCCTGAGGCTGGACGGCAACGGATACGTGGACGCCGCCTCCCCGGTCGACACCACCGGCGCGGACTACTCGGTCGCCGCACGGGTCCGGCTCACCTCCACGAACGGCTTCCACACCGCCGTCTCCCAGGACGCCCTCGGGATCAGCACGTTCTTCCTCCAGTACTCCGGCCAGGACGAGAACTTCGCGTTCAGCTTCCCCGGTGCCCGCACCGTCGCGGAGAAGACCGAGCGGCCGCGGACCGACCGCTGGTACCACCTCACCGGCACGTACAGCGACAAGGACCACCGGATGCGGGTCTACGTGGACGGCAGACTCGCGGGCAGCAGAGAGGCCTCCAGCAAGGAGAAGCCCACCGGCGACGTGGTGATCGGACGCGGCAAGATCGGGGGTGAGGCCGCCGACCACTGGAACGGCGACATCTCCGACGTGCACGTCTACGACCGGGAACTGACGCCCGGTGAGGTGGACTCGCTTTCCGCCCGTGAACCGGACTGACATCCGCGAACCGGACTGACGGCGGGCATCGGCGCCCCTCCCCCTACGAGGGGCGCCGGCCCCCGGACGATGCGCCCCGGCCGCCGGAACGACGGCGGCACCGGGGCGCGTTCACCGTCGCCACCCCCACAGGCGACAGGAGAGGAAAAGGCCTTTGTCGGCCAGCACTTCGACCGAATCCTCGACCGAAACCCGAACAACCCGTCCCCCCACCGCGGAACTCCGTCCCGAGGAGTTCCTCAGAGCCTTCTACCAGGTTCACGGCCGTGCGTTGCTGCAGTTCGCCGCACGGCGACTGCACGGCGACTGGCACCGCGCCGAGGACGTCCTCCAGGAGGTCGCGATCCGCGCCTGGCGCCATGCCGGGAAGCTCGACCCGACCACGGACGCGGCGAGACCGTGGCTGTTCACCGTGCTGCGCAACCTCGTCATCGACGATCTCCGGGCCCGCCAGGCCAGACCGGCGGAGACCGGCGACCCGGAACTCGCCCACCCGGCGGTGCCCGACGACGTGGATCACATGCTCACCTCCCAGGTGCTCTTGGAGGCACTGCGGGATCTGCGGCCGCCGCAGCGTGAGGTGCTCATGCACGTGCACTACCTGGGGCGCAGCGTCAACCAGACGGCCAGGGTCCTGGGCGTCCCGCCGGGCACGGTCAAGTCGCGGACGTTCTACGCCTCCCGCGCCCTGCGGGAGGCGCTGTACAGCCGAGGTCTGTACGCGGACGGCCGCTACCGCGACGCCGGGTGAGACTCGGCGAGACGCCCCACGTGCCGGGTGATCTCCAGGCCGAGCGGGCCGGTGTCGAGCGATCCGCCCGCACCGGCGCGCCAGCGCCACCCGGCGGGCGCGTCGCCGAGCACCAGCAGCGCGTCCCCGCGCCGCAGGCCGTCCAGCGCGCCCTCCCGCCGTGGGAGCTGTGAGGCGTCCACAACGAACAGGTGCGGCGCCACACCCTCGACGGCGACCCGGCTGCTGCCCTCGATCAGCCGGAAGATCTGGGTGACGTCGGACGATCCGGGCTCCGGCCGCACCGGGCCCGCCGCGTCCGCCACGGCGAACGCCTCCTCCAGGCTGGCCGCGGTGTGCAGCCGCGAGCCCTGCGGTACGTCGTCGGCGACGAGCCCCTCGCCGGCCACGGATCCCACCAGGGTGACCTCGGCGAGAGCCCCCACCGGGCCTGCGAGCGCCTCGGTGACGACGGCTCGCGCCAGGCTGCGCACCTCCTCGTCGGGACCCGCCACCGAGACGGGCCCCGACGCCCGGGAGAGGTCGACCAGCACCCGGTCGGCGCCCTCCAGCCCCACCGTCACCGTCAGCGCGTAGGGCAGGGCCGGTTCGCCTTCCGGGCCGGAGCGGCGCAGAGCGTCGGTCGAGACCGTCCAGCGCTCGCCGTCCGCCTCGGCGGTCCAAGGCGCCGGAGCGTCCTCCTCCGCGCCGGCCAGCAGCAGCCCGAGCCGCTCCTCGGAGCAGACGACGGCATACATGTCGGGCAGCGACCGGCCCGAGCGCAGGCACTCGCCCGTCAGCCGGCGCAGGCCCGCGTCGACCACGTCCAGTGCCTCCCGCCCCTCGACGGCGGCCGAGGGGGCGACGGGCTTCGGCGGGCGGGTCTGCCGCTCGGTGACGACCAGCGCGGCCACCGCTCCGATCAGCGCCAGCCCCAGCACCACGGCCAGGACGTACCACCAGATCATTTTCTGACTCCTTGTCGGGACCCGGCGGCGGAGCCGGGACGGTCGAGAGCGAGGGGAGAGAGGGGAGAGGGGAGAGGGGAGAGGGGAGAGGGGCGGCACCGCGGCGGAGTCGCGAAGCCGAGCACCCCAAGGCGTCTACGGGGCCCACCGGCAGACGGTTCACGACCACGTGGCCGCCAGGCCCGTGAACCATCCGCGGGCGGGCGCCGTAGGCCCAGTCAGTGGCGCGAGAGCTGCCGGGCACGGCCCGCCGCGCCCCCGTGAACACGCTGGCTGGAGGACGTTTCGTGTCGTTGATGTTGACCGTGGTCGATGGGGAGAGTGATGCGTTCGACGTCCACCTCGACGCCGACCCCGACACGCCCGTGGGCGGCGTCGTGGAGGCGCTGGCAGGGGCGGGAGGCGTCCCGGCCCCGGAGGGCCTCGGCCTGTACGTCGGCGACCGGCTGCTCCCCGCGGACATGGCGCTGCGGGACGCGCCGCTCCACCACGCGGCCGTCGTGGGCCTGGGCCGCCCGGCCGGTATGTCGCCGGCCGAACCGGGCGGGCTGGCGGAGGTCCGTGCGGTCGGCGGGACCGGGGCGGGCGCGGTGCACCGGCTCGACCTCGGCGAGTACCGGATCGGTCTGGCACGCGACGGGGCCGCCCAGGTGCTGCGCACGGTACCGGAGCGTCCGCTCGCCGTCCTGACGGTGGGCCCGGGGGACGCTGCCGCGTGGCGCCCGACGCGTCCGCCCCGGACGGCGACACCCTGCAACTGGACCGCGAGGACCTCACCGTGGCCACCGCCTGGCCGGCCGGCGCACAGCTCCTCGTCGGCGGGTGCCTGCTCGAACTCGCCCTCCCGCAGCGGCCGGACGCGGCCGTGGAGCCGTCGGAGGACGGCACCGGCTGGGACTACAACCGGCCGCCCCGGCTGCGGCCGAGCGAGAACGCCACCCGCTTCACCCTGCCCTCTCCGCCCGCGTCGCCCGCGGCCCGGCCGCTCCCGTGGCTCGCCGCGGCCGCCCCGCTGGTGATGGCGGTGGCCGGGGCACTGGTCCTCGGCCGCCTGACGATGCTGCTGTTCGGGCTGCTCTCCCCGGTCGTGATCGTCGGCAACCACCTGATGAGCCGGCGCAACGGACAGCAGTCGCACTCCGAAGCGGTCGCCGCCTACGAGGAGAAGAAGGCGCGCATCGAGGGTGACGCGGAGCAGGCGCTGACGGCCGAACGGACCGCCCGGCGCCGTGGCTTCCCGGACCCGGCCGAGGTCGTCCTGACCGCCGTGGGCCCCCGGCACCGCCTGTGGGAACGCCGCACCACCGACGCCGACTTCCTGGAACTGCGCGTCGGGACCGCCGACCTGCCCTCCGACGTGGTGCTCCAGGACCCGACCAAGGACGAGCACCGCCGCCAGGACCCGTGGACCGCGTACGACGTCCCGGTGACCGTTCCGCTGCGTGAGCACGACGTCCTGGGAATCGCCGGCGAGGGCCCGGCCGCGCGCTCCGTGGCACGGTGGGCGGTCGCCCAGGCCGCCGTCCTGCACAGCCCCCGTGACCTCCAGATCCACCTCCTGACGACCGGCGGCCCGGGCCGGGACGGCTGGTCCTGGCTGCGCTGGCTGCCGCACGTGCGAAAGAAGTCCGGCGACACCCCGGCCAGCATCGGCTACGGCA
Source organism: Streptomyces sp. CA-179760 (assembly GCF_050937045.1). Taxonomy (NCBI): domain Bacteria; kingdom Bacillati; phylum Actinomycetota; class Actinomycetes; order Kitasatosporales; family Streptomycetaceae; genus Streptomyces; species Streptomyces sp. CA-179760. The sequence goes on along the minus strand of NZ_JBNJLZ010000001.1, from coordinate 1,226,207 downwards.
CGGAGACCTGCGCCCGCCGGGTCGCGGAACTGACGGCGCTGATCGCCGAGCGCGCCGGACGACAGGACCGGCGCAGCCGGCCCGCCGGACCAGACGTGCTCGTCGTCCTCGACGGAGCCCGCAGGCTGCGTTCGCTGCCCGGCGTGGCGCAGATCCTGCGCGATGGACCGTCCGTCGGCGTCCGCGCGGTCTGTCTGGACGCCGAGGAGCGGCTGCTGCCCGAGGAGTGCCACGCCGTCGTCGTCGAGGAGCCCGGCGGAACCGTGCGGGTGGGACGCTCCGGAAGGGGCACCGTCGGGAGCGTACGCCCCGACGCGGTGTCCCAGGACTGGTGCCGCTCACTGGCCCGCGCGATGGGCCCGCTGCGGGACCCGGGCGGGGACCAGGAGGAGGCCGCGGTGCTCCCCGGTTCCGCGCGGCTGCTCGACGTGATCGCCCTCGACCCGCCGCAGGCCGCCGGAATCCGGGCGCGCTGGACCGCCGGGGGCCGCTCGACCAGGGCGGCCGTCGGCGTCTCCCTGGACGGCCCGTTCTTCCTGGACCTGCGGCGCGACGGCCCGCACGGGCTGGTGGCCGGTACCACCGGCTCCGGCAAGTCCGAACTCCTCCAGACGCTGGTCGCCTCGCTCGCGGTGGCGAACCGTCCGGACGCGATGACGTTCGTCCTCGTCGACTACAAGGGCGGCTCCGCGTTCAAGGACTGCGTGGACCTGCCGCACACCGTCGGCATGGTCACCGACCTCGACGCCCACCTCGTCGAGCGGGCCCTGGTGTCGCTGACGGCGGAACTCACCCGGCGCGAGCACATCCTCGCCGCGGCCGGCGCCAAGGACATCGAGGACTACGTCGAGGCACTGGAGCGGAGCCCGGCGGGCCACACTCCGATGCCCCGGCTGCTCATCGTCATCGACGAGTTCGCCTCGATGGTGCGTGACCTGCCGGACTTCGTGAAGGGCCTGGTCAACATCGCGCAGCGGGGCCGCAGCCTCGGCATCCACCTGATCCTGGCGACGCAGCGCCCCAGCGGTGTCGTCTCCTCGGAGATCCGCGCCAACACCAACCTGCGCATCGCGCTGCGGGTGACGGACTCCGGCGAGAGCCAGGACGTCATCAACCCCACAGAAGCCGCCGGGATCTCGCAGGGCAACCCCGGCCGCGCATACGTACGGCTCGGCCAGAACTCCCTCGTGCCGTTCCAGTCAGGGCGGGTCGGCTGCCGCCGGCCCGGCGCCGCGGCGACCTCGCTGCCGGCACCCTGGGCGGTGGCGGTCGGCTGGGAGCGGCTCGGCGAGCCCCTCCCGCCGCGGCCCCGGGGCGCTGTCGCCCCCGCCGAGGCGGAGACCGACCTCACCGGACTCGTCAAGGCGATCCGCGACGCGGACCGCGAGATGGGCATCCCCTCGCAGCACAGCCCCTGGCTGCCGCCGCTGCCCGAGAAGCTGGTCACCGGCGAACTGCCACCGGCCCCGCGCTCGGACTACGACCTCGCGCCCGTCGCGTACGGCGTGGTGGACCTGCCCGCGCAACAGGCCCGGCTGCCCCTGGTGATCGACCCGGCGACGCTCGGGCACCTGCACGTCGTCGGTTCGCCCCGGCAGGGCCGGTCGCAGACGCTGCGCACGCTCGCCGGAATGCTGGCCCAGGCCCACACCCCGGCCCAGCTGCACCTGTACGGCATCGACTGCGGCAACGGCGCACTGCTGGCCATGGAGGGGCTGCCGCACGTCGGCGCCGTCACCCAGCGCACCCAGCCGGACCGGGTGGCCCGGCTGCTCGCCCGGCTGACGGGGGAGCTCGCCCGGCGGCAGGAGATGCTCGCCGCCCGCGGCAGCGCCGACCTGACGGAACTGAGGCGTGCGCTGCCCGAGGACGAACGGCCGCCGCACCTCGTGCTGTTCATCGACCGGTGGGAGGTCTTCGACAAGCAGCTCGGCGAGTACGACTCCGGGAACCTGCTGTCCGGGGTGCAGACCCTGCTCCGGGACGGCGCGAGCGTCGGTATCCACCTGGTGATGAGCGGCGACCGGGCGCTGTTCTCCAGCCGGGTCGGCAACTCCACCGAGGACAAGCTCGTGCTGAAGCTGAACGACAAGTCCGAGTACGGCATGATCGGCGTCACCCAGCGGAAGGTGCCCGACGAGATCCCGCCGGGCCGGGCACTGCGCGCCGCCGACAAGGCGGAGGTGCAGATCGCGCTCCTCACGGACGACCCCGGGGGCCAGGCACAGGCCGCGGCGCTCCAGCGGATCGCCGAGCAGTGCCGTGAACGGTCGGCTCACCTGCCCGCCGCCACCCGGCCGTTCCGCGTCGACACCCTGCCGGACCGGCTCACCTGGGAAGAGTCGGCCGGGTACGCGCCGCAGCCGTGGCCGCACCCGCGGTGGGCGCTGGCCGGCGTCGGCGGCGACGAACTGACCGCCTCCGGACCGGACTTCTCGGTGACGCCGACCTTCCTGGTGGCGGGCCCGGCCAGGTCCGGGCGCAGCACCGTCCTGTCGACGCTGGCACTGTCGCTGCTCACCTCCGGTACCCCCGTCGTGATCGGGGCCCCCGCCCGCTCGCCGCTGCGCGACCTCGCCGGACGGCCCGGCGTGCTCGCGGTGTTCGACGGGCCCGACATCGACCCGAGGGCGCTGGAGGAGGTGCTGGACTCCTCGCCCGACGGGGCCGTGGTGCTCCTCGACGACGCCGACCTGCTGCTGAAGACGAAGGCGGAGCCGGTCCTCACGCAGATCGCCAAGTCCGGTGCGGAGGCCGGCCGGGGGCTGGTCGTCGCCGGGCAGACCGACCGGCTCTCCTCCGGCTTCTCCGGCTGGCACACCGAGGCCCGCCGCAACCGGTGCGGACTGCTGCTGAAGCCGCAGAACATGAGCGACGGCGAACTGATCGGCGTCAAGGTGCCCCGCAGCCGACTGGGCGCGGCCCGTCCGGGCCGGGCGATCCTGCACCTGGGCGACGGCGTGCTGCGCACGGTCCAGGTGCCGGAGACGGTGATCGCGGAGCCGGACGCACCTGCCTGACCCACGCCCCGGACTCGCCGTCAACACACGACAGAGGGCTCCCGCCGATGAGGTCGGCGGGAGCCCTCTGTCGTGTGCGGGGCGGGGCCGTGGGACCAGGTCGCCCAGAACAGTGAACGAAGTCAGTCGGGGCGGAACCAGTCCGGGTTGTCGGCCTGGGCGGTTCGCTCAAGGTACTGACCGAGGCCGCCGGCGACCCATGTGCGGCTGTCGTTCTCGTGGTCCCAGACGTAGATCTCCGAGCCGGTCCCCGTCCGCGCGAAGGCGAACTGGTCGCCGCCTCCGTTGTCACCGAAGAAGAGCAGCGAGTCGAACGGCATGTAGAGCTCGCCGATCGAAGCGTCCGTGCGCAGGAAGGCGTTGTCCTCTCGGATCCTCTTCAGGTCCCAGACGACGCCGGCGCCGAGGTCGTCGAGTACGCCGTCGCTCTCCAGCAGCAGCGCCTTGAGGTCGTCGGGGAACGGATGCCGCAGTTCCTCCTCAGCCGCCGCGATGCCGTCCTGTCGGGCGGGATCGGCGAGTTCCCAGTCGATACCGAGGCGGTTGATGAGTTCTCTCCACACGTGCGTCACCTCGCGGGTCGGTTGCCGGGGTCCGGGATCGGTGAACACTAGCGAACGGGCGGATCGAACTGTTTCCCGTACTTGTTGTCGATCTCCGTCGCCTTGTCGAGGAGATCCTTCCGGGTCGACGGGGTCGTGGTGGGGTTGCTCTTGTAGAAGGAATCCCAATCCTTGCGGATGTCCCTCAGGTGCACCGTGTTGTTGATCTTCTTGGGAATGCCGCGCAGGTTCTCCACGGAGTTGATCTCATCCTTCCTGAAGACCCCCGGGTACTTCTTGAAGACCTGCTGCTCAACGGCGTGATGGATCACCATCGGCTTCCCCTGCTGGGCGGGGTTGGCGTTGAAGAACGTCTTCCGGTAGGTGGTCTTGCCGTTCTGGCCCACGGTCGCCGACTTGGACTTGGACTTGGAGCGCGTGCAGACGGCCAGACCCCAGGGGTCCATGTTCGTCCGGGGGTCGTCGACATAGGCGACGGGGTTGGGCGCGGGTGCCAGCCCCAGCGGGTCCGGTGACGCGTACCGCCCGGTCTCCGGATCGTAGTGGCGGAAGTAGTTGTAGTGGAGGCCGGTTTCGGGGTCTTCGTACTGGCCGGGGAAGCGGAGGGGGTGTGGGCGGTGGCGTCGGTGTTGCGGGTGGTGGTGCCCCAGAGCGTCGTACGGGAGCGCCAGGTGATGTCGCCACGCTCGTCGACGAGTTCGGTGGGGGTGCCCACCAGATCGGTGACGATCGCGAAGAAACGGGAGTCCCACTCGGCCTGGGTGTGGTCGCCGTCCGGGCGGGGTTTGCGTTCGAGTTGGGTGAGGGGGCGGTAGTCCTCGTGGTCCCAGGTGAGGGTGACGCCGGTGGTGGTGTCTGTCTGTTCGGCGAGGCGGGTGCCGTCCCAGCTGAAATGGACGGCCTCGGCCACCGATCCGTCGGTGTTCATGCGGTACTTGGCCGTGCGGCGCCCCAGCGGGTCATAGGTGTAGCGCCACAGGACGCCGTCGGGGGTGGTGCAGGACAGGAGGTGGTCCTCGGCGTCCCACGCGTACCGCCACGTGTCGGGATTCCGCGACAGACGCCGCTTCTGACGCAGCACCATGCGGCCTGCGGCGTCGTGTTCGTAACGCACCGTGCCGGCCGCGTCGATGCGGGTGCCGGTGTAGGTACGCTCGCCGCGGGACTCGGAGCGGCCGGCCTTCTCCGGCCAGTTCGCGGAGGTCTGGTTGCCCGCTTGGTCGTAGGCGTAGGACTCGCTCCAGCCGTCCGCCGTCACCGTCAACGGGCGGCCGACAGGGTCGAGTTCCATCCGCTGGACGGTGCCGGCAGCCGCGTCGGTGACAGCTATGAGGTGATCGTCGGCCCGGTAGCTGTAGCCGCGGTCGCGGAGGGTGCGGCCGGAGGCGACGAGACCGTGGGAGACGCGGCGTCCCGCCTTGTCCCAGGCAGTCGTCGCTTGCACGGGCGAAACGTCCGTGCCCCAGACGCGGGCCAGTTCGCGGCCGAGGACGTCGTGGCTGAATTCCAGCCGGTGTCCCTCGGTGGTGAGGGACTCGCGATTGCCGGCTTCGTCGTAGCCGAGTTCGGTGACGGCGCCGGTGGGGGTCACACGGGAAGCGCGGCGGCCGAGGAGGTCGTAGGCGAAGCGGGTGGTGCGGCCGTCCACCGTCTCGGCGAGGACGCGGCCCATGAGGTCCCGCTCGAACTCCAGCGTCGAGTGGGGCGATGCCGCTCGGACGAGTTCCCCGCCCGCGTCGTACGTGTACGACGTGAGCACCCCCGCGACGTCCTTGGCCAGCAGCTCACCGACGGAGCTGTACCGGTAGGTGATCTCCTCGCCCAGGGGCGTGGTGTGGGAGACCACACGGTCCACGGCGTCGTGGGCGTAGGCGATTTCGCGGTTGTCGAAGTCGGACTCGCGGGTCAGCCGACCGGCCCGGTCATAGGTGTAGTCCCAGCTCAGACCCTGCGAGTTGAGCACCTGCGTGAGGCGCAGCTCCGAGTCGTAGGCGAAGGTGTGGCGGACGCCGTCCGGGCCGGTGCGGGCAGCGAGCTTGTCGAAGTGCGTGTACTCGAAGGTGCTGACGCCGCCCGCCGGGTCGGTGCGCTCCAGGCAGTTGCCCTCACCGTCCCAGGCCAGGTACTCGTTCCGGCCGTCGGGCATGGTCCGCGCCGATATGAGGCCCTCGACGGTCCATGTGGCGCGGGCGACGGTGCCCAGCGCGTCGGTCACCACCGTGGGCCGGCCGAAAGCGTCGCGTTCGATGGTCGCCCTGTGCTCGGCCGGGCCGACGAGTGCCAGCGGGAGACCCGCGCCGTCGGCCTCGTACGTGACCACCGCGCCGGACGGGTCCGTCTCCGAGGCGATCGCGCCGGTGCGGTGATGGGTGAAACGGCTCGTGGTGCCGTCCGGGGCGATGACCGTGGTCAGGTTGCCCCATTCGTCGAACTCCTGGTGCCACGTCGTCCCGTCGGGGCCCGTCGACGAGGTCGGAAGGTTCAGCTCGTTGTACGACGCTGTCGCCGTGCTGTCGTCCGGGAGGTGGATGACGGTCGGGTTGTGGGCCCTGTCGTACTCGTACCGGGTCGCGTTGCCGAGGGGGTCGGTGTGGGAGAGGAGGTTGTCGTAGCGGTCCCACTCGGAGGCCGTGGAGTGGCCGAGGGGGTCGGTCTCGCCGATGACCTGGTGGAGGTCGTTGAGCTGGTAGACGGTCGTGGCGCCGCAGGCGTCGGTGTAGTGCGTCCGGTGCCGGTCGGGGTCGTAGCTCCAGTGCGAGGAGAGGTAGCCCTCGGGGCCGATGGTCTCCGTGACGCGGTTGTCCTCGTCGTAGACGTAGCGGTACGTGGAGTCGTTCCGGTCCGTCCAAGAGGTGATGCGGGACCGGTCGTCGTAGGCGAACACCAGCGACTTGCCCGACGAGTTCGCCACGTGCGTGAGGTTTCCGTCCGCGTCATGGCTGTAGGACATGACCTCGACCGGGCCTTCGGGTGTGCTCACCGTCAGACGGGTCAGAAGCCCGGCGAGGCAGTGCACGTCGACCCGGTAGCCGCCGGAGTGGACCAGACTCGTGGGGGTGCCGTCCTCCAGGCGGGAGACGGTGACCTCGTTGCCGTTGCGGTCGTGCCACCCGGTCAGCCAGTACCAGTCGTTCTCGTCGTCGCCGGGATGGTCCGCGAAGGCGCGGACGACGCCCGAGTGGGGATCGGTGATGCGGTAGGTGACCTCCCCCTCGGCGCCCGTGCCGGCAGAGGTCAGCGGCAGGCGGGGGCCCTCCTCGGGCCACGCCGCGTCGTCCGACCCGGTGGCGGGAAGCCTCGGGTAGGTCAGGATCGAGCCGTCCTCGCGAGCCCACGACACGCGTCCCCGGTCGTCGACTTCGAGGCGCTCGTCCAGGGTGGAGGCCCAGGACGAGCCGAAGAACTGCCCGTACCGGTACGTCGACAGGTGCGTACGCGTGATCACCAAGGGCAGGATGCCGGGCAGCTCCAGATCGGTCTGCGTCAGCAGCATCTCACCGCTCGCCACATCGACCGGGTCGGTCTTGCAGGTACGGCTGTCCGCGCCCCGGCTGTTGAGGCGGGTGCCGCCCTGCGGATTCTTCATCGAGGAGGGCTTGACTCCCTTGAGAGCCGAGCCGATCCCCCCGACGCCCTTGAGGAGGGCGGCCCCGCCCGCGACCATGCCCACGACGCCGAGCACGATCTCGGCGATGTTCCACTCGCCGGTCTCCGCCATGATGGAGATGTTGATCCCCAACGACGCCGCACCGGCCACGATGCTGCCGATCGTCAGGGCGATTCCCAGCCCCTGCAGGCCGGGCACCAGCAGGGCCAGGACACCCAGCACCGCGCTGATGATGCCGAGGGCCGTGCTGAACGCCTTCTTGATCTTGTCCCACAGGCTGTAGCCCGCGACCGACTCGTCCTTCGCGTCGTCCAGCTTCTGGGCCGCGATGGAGGCGTCCTCCTCGCGCACCTGCCGTGCGTCCTCGGCGAGCATGCGGGCGGCGTCGAGGTCGGCCTGCGCGTCATCGGCCTGCATCTGCGCCGTGGACTGCTTGCTGTGGGCCTCGTCGAGCGCCCGCCGCGTACTCGCCCGCGCCTCCGCGTCATCCGGAGGATGCCGGGCCTCGTCCAGCCGGCCGATGTCGGCACCGGCCGAGAGCACCACCTCGGTGGCCGACGCCAGCCGCTCCTTGGCCTCCCGCCCCTTCTCCAGCGCGTTGTCGGCGTTCCGCTGCTGGTCGAGCAGTGAATGGACATATGTGTCCAGCGCCCCGGCCGCCTGGTCGTACGAGCTGTGCAGCTTGCGCACTTGCCCGGCCAGGTCGCCCAGCTTGTCCCGGAGCTTCTCCATGGACTTGCCCTCGCCCACCTGCTGGTTCTCCAGCCCGGAGACGAGGGGGAGGGCATCGCCCGCATTGTCCGCCACGGAGCGATAGCTCCTCGCGAGCTGCCCCAGTACCTCCGCATCACCCGGAGTCGGGTCGTCCGAGAATCCGAAAACCGATTCCCACTCGGACACCGCTGGGCGCGCCATGGCCGCGACCTCACTTTCCCTTGTCTGCTTCGCCCATGGGGCCTCCACCGGCCGCTTCCGCCGCCGGATCCGCTGCGCCGGACGTACCGGCCTGGTCCTCGAAGCGGAACGACTCCGCGATGGCGTCGAAGACCTCGTGGAACTGGTCCGCCAGATCCACGTTGGGGGTGGAACTGGCGAGCACCAGATAGTCCCGGCTGTTCGGCACCGGGATCAGGGTGTGACGCATCGTGGTGGGGACGGGCGTCCCGTTGTGGTCCACGTCCTCGATCCTGGTGATCCGCCCGGCCGCTCCGACGTGGGGCAGTTCCACCAACTCCACCTCGCCGGGGGGCAGTCCGGTGCCTTCCGCCTGGGTACCGAGCTGCATGCCCGCCGCGACGACGAGGTCCGCCAGATCCTCCGACTGACCCTCGGGAACTGAGATCCGGAGTACGACCGTCGTGGCGCTGAGCACCAGGGGTCCGCTGCCCGCCTTGAGGATCCTGAGCATTCCCGACGCCCGCAGCGCGCCCCGCGCGTGCGCCTCGCGGGCGGTGCGCCGGGTACTGCGGATCAGCTCCTCCACCTGCTCGCGGGAGAGCTGCGGTGCCTTCTTCACCTGGGACTCGATACGGCGGCGGATCGACGCGTCCCGGGTGTTCGGGTCGAGGTCGAGTTGCCACCAGGAGTCGGGGAACCTCAGCGTGTAGCCCGCGGGCGCGCCCTCGGGCTGCTCCGTGACCGGATGCGTCATGACGCCTTTCCCTTCCGCACGACGTCTCCTGTCACGCTTGCTTCTTCGCTTCGTCCAGCGAGTCGGCGCTGTCCTCGTCCGTCTTCGTGAAGTTCTCGGAGATCGCGTCCGCGTTCTCGGAGAACTTCTTCACGTTGTCGTGAACCCGTTCGTGGCCCGCCACCCACGCCTTGTCGAACCCGTCGAGAGCCTCCGCGAGCCGGCTGTCGCCGACGAAGCTCTCGAAGTCCTCCCGGTCTCCCGCGGCGTGGAAGAGGGTCGCGCTGTCGCCGATCAGATCCCCGATGTTCTGGAGCTCCCTGGCCGTGTCCTTCAGATCCTGCACGGGCACGCTGATGCGACCCACCGGCGTCTCCTCTCCTGCTCCGGCCGTCCGGCCCGCCTCACAGGGAGGGTGGGGCCGGACGGGGCCGGACACGTCAGCCGATGGAGCCGGACGTCTGGTCGTCGGTGTCGACGAACGCGTCGGCGACCTGCTTGATGAACTCGCTGACGCCCTGCAGCCCCTCGATCGCCTCCTGGGTGCCGTTCTTGTACTCCTCCCAGTAGGGACGGAACTTGCTCTCGGAGCCCGGAGTCGCGTAGGCCGCCTCGACCATCTCTTCCATCTTGGTGTTGGCCTCGTGGAGGCTCTGCTGCATCAGCTCCTTCTGGTTCTGCAGCCAGGTCGAGGCCTCCTGCATCTCTTCCGGGCTGATCTGGATGTTGCCGCCGGCCATGCCGATTCCCTCCGTCGCTCCGTTTCGCCGCGGCCGTCGGGGCCGCGTACACCGGGCTCTACGGGGCACTTGCCGGGGTGGTTCACGCCTGTTGCGAAACGGCGGGGAGGTCCGCGCTGCGAAGGTCAGGGTGGACGCGGCCGGCTTCCGGCCGCCGCCACACGCTGGTCGGGGGCGAAGTCGTCGTAGAGGCGGACGTCCGGAGAGCCGAAGTCGTAGAACTCGCCGAAGGTGCGCCGGAAGCCGAACGGCGCGTCCCCCTCGTCGTGTTCCCAGCCGAACACCCACCGGCCGTGCGGGTCCGCGACCAATTGTTCAGCGTTCATGACTCGACGCTTTGGCCGCGTGCGAAAGCCAGGGAGGGTCCGTCACACCCACCCACGCTTCGCCCGCCGGTGCCGTGCCAGCATGATCGCGGGCACCGCGGCGAGGACGAAGAGCACTCCCGCCATCGCGACGTAGAGGTACACGCCGGTCGCCGTGCTCACCGGGGCGCCGTCGGCGGAGATCCCGGGAACAACCGTCGCCTTGAGTACCTCGCCCCCGGCGAAGTTGAAGACGACCGAGCCGAGGGCGAGTACGACCGACACCAGACCGGCGATCGTGCCCTGCCGCTCGGGCGCTGCGATGTCTGTCGCCAGGTTGTAGCCGGAGGCGCCGATCGCGCCGGCGGCCATGCCCAGCATGGCGCCGCAGGCGACCGCCAGCGGGAGTACTGATACGCCCGCCAGCATCGCGAAGGTCGCCACCGTCCCGACGGCGATGCCGCCGAGGAGGGGCAGTGCGGGACCGAACCGCCCCGCGATCCAACCGGCGCACGTGCCACCGATCACGATGCCGAGATTGGGCGCGGCGAGCAGCACCGCGACCGCCTCTCCGTCGCCCAGCCCGTACCCGAGCCCCAGCTCGGAGGGCACCTGGGCGATGACGCCCGTCAGTTGCAGCATGCTCCGGAAGGAGCCCGCCGCCAGTACCAGGGCCAGCAGCGTCAGCAGGATCGGGCCGCTGAGGCCCCGGATGTCGATGATGGGTTCGTCGATCCGCAGCGCGTGGAACGCCCAGCCGGTCAGCGCGGCGGCACCGGCCGCCAGCAGCGCGAGCATGCCCCCGGACAGCCATCCGAGGTCACGCCCGAGGCTGGTGTAGGCGAGTACCGCGCCGAGGCCGCCGCCGAGCAGGAGCGCCCCGCCCACGTCGATCCGGCCGGCGCCGCGGATCGGCGACTCCGGGATGAAGGAACGCACGCAGAGAGCGGCCGCCGCGGCGAGCAGCGCCGCCACGATGAACACGCTCCGGTAGCCGAACACATCGATGACCGGCTGCATCAGGAACGGCTCGATGATTCCGACGATCGACGAGCCGGACGTCACGAGCCCGACCAGGGCCATCGCCACCCGCGGGGTGCAGATCTGGCGTGCGAGGGCCACCGTGAGGAAGACCGCGGCGAAGGCGGCGCCTTGGAGGAAGCGCCCCACCAGGAAGATCCAGACGTTGGGGGCCGCGAGGCAGACCAGCGCACCCGCGCAGGCGAGGAACAGAGTGGCGATGAGGATCCGGCGCTTGCCGAAGATGTCGGAGCTCTTGGCGAGGAGCGGTGACCAGATGGCCCCGGCCAGCATCGCGCTCGCGTTCAGCCAAGCCGCCTGGTCGGTGTCGAAATGCTCCAACAACTGGGGCAGGACCATCATGGGCGAGCCGATGACCACGTCGGCCAGGACGTTGGCGAGGGTGAGAACGGCCGCCCAGAGGATGAGCTGCCTGCTCCAGCGTTGCTCCTGGGCGCGAGGGGCGGGCTTGTCCAGTGTGTCTTTCACTCCGCGTTCTCTCCAGCGCGTCGGGAGGTGTTCTGCTGAGGGCCGTCAGGCGTTGTGCGCATCGCTCGCAGCGCCTCGTTGCGGGCGGAGATGGCGGCCCAAGTGGTCGGCAGCATGCGGTCGCGACCGCTGTAGGCACGGTTCTGGGCGAACGTGACATACGGGCGCTGCCGGGTTTCGTACCGTGCGAACGCGGCGGTGTGGTCATCGCCGCACCGTTCGAGTTCCTCGGCGAGGAAGCGGGCGCCGGTGAGAGCGAGGGAGGTGCCCCGGCCGGAGAGGAAGGCCGGGCTGTACCCGGCGTCCCCGACGAGGGCGACGCGGCCGCGGTGCCAGGAGGGCAGATGGATCTGGCTCGCGGAGGTGAAGAAGAGACCGGGATCGGCGAGGGCGGCATCGAGCAACTCCGGGATCCGCCACGAGCGGTGGCCCGCGAAGGCTTCGACGAGGATCTTCTTCTGGGACTCCAAGTCGTGGTGGTCGTAGTCGATCCGTTCCGAGCGGAACTGGAAGACCGCGACGGCCCGGCCCTTGTACCGGAAGAGGCCCGCCATGCGGCTGGGGACGTTGTAGATGGAGTTGGTGCCCTCCGACAAGGCCTCGCCGGGGTGGTCGGCGAGGGCGAAGTAGACACCCAGGTGCCGGAGGTAGTCCTTCTCGGGCCCGAACACCAGCCTGCGTACGGCGGAGTGCTGGCCGTCGGCGCCGAGCACCAGGTCGTACCGTCCGGTGCGGCCAGATGCGAAACGCACGTCGATGCCGCCGCCGTTCTCGCCACCGCTCACGCCGTCGTCGGTCAGAGTCTCGATCGCGTCGCCGAAGCGGATCGCCGCGGTGTCCGGGAGTGCCTCGGCGAGGATGCGCACGAGGTCCTCGCGGAGGAGTTCGATGTCGTCGTCGGAGTCGCTGATCTCCGCCATCGGGATCCGGGCCACCGGCTCTCCCGCGCTGTCGACGAATTGGGTGAGTTCGGACATCCGCAGCCGTTGGTTCTGGATCTTCGAGAGCAGTCCCATTCTGTCCACGGTCTCGATCGCGTCACCGCGGATGTCGATGGGTGTGCCGGTGGACCGGAGGTGTCGGGCGTACTCGACAACGGTGACGTCGTGGCCGCGGGCGCCTAACTCGACTGCGCAGGCGAGCCCGGCGACGCCGGCTCCGGAGACAAGGATTTCCACGTATGCGCTCCAGGTTTCGCAGAGGTGGGTGCGCGACGCTTAAAGAAACAGTTCGTCGCTTTTAGCGAGCTTACTGAGCACCGGCTTGCACCGCAACGCCGCACCTGACGAGAATCGGCACCCGAGCGGAGAAACAGGAGGTGAGCGCGGCGATGGCCGACGGGACCGCTGACCGGGCGCCCGCGCGGCGCCCCGGTGGCCGCAACGCGCGGGTGAGGGCACAGATCCTCGCCGCGACCGTCGAACTGGTGGCGCGCGACGGCATCGCGGGGTTCCGCTACGAGGAGGTCGCCGAGTTCGCGGGCGTCCACAAGACCAGCGTCTACCGCAACTGGCCCGACCGCGATGAGCTGGTGGTCGAAGCTCTGCTGCGCTACGCCGAGGATCTCGCCTCGGTCGCTGACACCGGCGACATCCACCGGGACCTGGCGGACTTCCTGCTGGCCCTCGCCGGTGGCCTGGAGACGCCGTTCGGCCGGACGCTCGAACAGGCCATCCAGCCCGCACGCCAGAGCGCCACCGTCGAGGCGCTGACCAAGATCCTCGACCAGCGCGTGGCCGCCCTGCGGCGACGGGTGGACACCGCCGTCGACCGAGGCGAACTCCCCCCGGTCGACAGTGCCTTCCTCGGTGAGATGATCTCCGGCCCGGTGCACCTCATCGTCAACCGCGGGATGCGGGCGTTCACTCGCGAGGACGCGGAGCGCATCGTCGGCGTGGTGCTCGCGGGCATCCGGGCCACGGCACCGCACGTCTGAGTGGGCGCACGACGGCACCGTGACCACCGGCGCCTCGCCGGAAACCGTCTGGAAGCTGCTGGTCGACGCCGCGACCTGGCCGCTGTGGTCCTAGGTGGACGGTCCGCTGGCCTACGAAGACGCGTTCAACTCGTCGCCGCACAACTATCGCGCGCGCATCGAACTGAAGCCGACAGCGAGTTCGGGCACGGTGATCCGCTGGTACGGCGAGTACGAGACGAGCCGGCTGTCGTGCTGGTTGTGCCGCGCTACCTCCAGGAGTTCATGCAGGGCATGGCGGAAGGGCTGGCCCGCCATGCCGAGGAGTGCACGCCGGCCCGGTGACGCCCAGGTGGCTCATCCGACGGTCGCGGCCCGCACGCACAGCACGTCCGGCAGATGGGAGGCGAGCTGCTGCCAGCTGTCGCCGTCGTCCGCGGAGGCGAACACCTCGCCGTTGCGGTTGCCGAAGTAGACACCCGCCGGATCGCCGTCGTCCGTGCACATCGCGTCGCGCAGCACCGTGCCGTAGTGGTCCTCCTGGGGCAGCCCTGCCGAGAGCGGCTCCCAGCTCTTGCCCGCGTCCGCCGTCCGGTAGACGCGGCACCGGTGGTCGGCCGGGACCCGGTCGGCGTCGGCGTTGATCGGGAACACATACGCCATGTCACCCCGGTGGGGGTGAGCGACCGCCGCGAAGCCGAACGTGGACGGCAGCCCCTCGCCGATGTCCGTCCAGTGCGCGCCCGCGTCGTCGCTGCGGTACACACCCCAGTGGTTCTGCAGGTACAGCCGGTCCGGGCTCACCGCGTCCCGGGCGACCTTGTGCACGCACTGGCCGAACTCCGGGTTCGGGTCGGGCAGGAACACCGCCGAGACACCCGAGTTGGAGGGCGCCCAGCTGGCGCCGCCGTCGAGCGTGCGGAACACGCCGGCGGTCGAGACGGCGACCGTCACGGCCTTCGGGTCGCGCGCGTCGGTGAGCACGGTGTGCAGGCCCTCACCGCCGCCGCCCGGCATCCACTTCGACCGCGTGGGGTGCTCCCACAGGGGCCGGACCAGCTCGAACGTCTCCCCGCGGTCCTCCGAGCGGTACAGCGCGGCCGGTTCCGTACCCGCGTACACCACGTCCGGCTCGGCGGCGGCCGGGTGCAGTTGCCACACCCGCTCCAGGGACGCCCCCGTGTCCTTGGGGAACTTGACGGCGGGGCGCGCCGGTTCGGTCCAGGTGCGGCCGAGATCGTCGGAGTGGAACACCGACGGGCCCCAGTGCGCGCTGTCGCCTCCGGCCAGCAGCCGAGGTGTCGTGCCCCGGGTGTCGACGGCGACCGAGTACACGGCCTGCGCGTTGAAGTAGGGACTCTCGTCGAACTCCCAGGCGCCACCGCCCCGCCGGCGCCCGATGAACAGGCCTTTGCGCGTGCCCACGGCCAGCAGTACCTCGGCCATGCCGATCACCTCCGCGGCGTCGTCGTTGACGCCCTCGTAACTGACACCGGCCAGTCTGCACCCCACCACTGACAGTCACCTCTGGAGCGGGCTCCGACGCAGGTCAGGCGGGTGTCGAGGGCCGTCGCGGGGTTCGGCGGGGCGCGTGCCGGGGGGTGCCCGCACGGGCCGGGCGGCGTGGGGGCCGTCACGTCGGAGTAGGTGCAGTGAGCATCCAGGGTCCGTCTTCCGTATGCAGAGGGCAGCGGGATGGTCATGCGCTCATGAGGAGGATGCCTTCGATGGCGTTACGAGGTCCGAAGGTGTGGCTGTGGCGCTGGCGGCGCAATCCGCTCAAGCGCCGCGCCGACAGGGTGGAGGCCTGGGTCGTGCTGGGCGTGTGGACGCTCACCGCGTTCGTCGGGATGCTGGCCGGCACGACGGTGAGCCGGTCCGTCGAGGACGGGATGGCCAGGGAGCGCGTCGAGTGGCGGCCCCTCGTGGCCCGACTGGAGGAGCGGGCCCCAGGGAGGTCCGCCGAGAGCGGCGGCGTGTCCCGTACCGAGCAGGTGTGGGCGAAGGCGACGTGGACCGCTGTGGACGGATCCGTGCACACCGGACAGCTCCGGGTCCCGGCGGGCAGCGCCGCCGGGACACCGGTCACGGTGTGGACGGACCCCGAGGGCCGCCAGGTGACCCGCCCCGTCACCGCGTCCCAGGCCCATGTACGGGCCTTCCTGGCCGGCGGCGTGGCGGGCATCGGCGCCGCGCTCCTGCCGCTCGTCGGCGGCCGTGCCCTGCGCAGCCGGCTGGAACGAGGCCGCATGGACCAGTGGGACGCCGAGTGGTCCCGCTTCGGGCCGATGTGGGGACGCACCACAGGGTGAGGCTCCAGGGGCGGCCGTGCGCAGTGGACGGCCGCGGCCGACCGGGGTCCCCGCCCGGTGGGGCCCAGCGGGCAGCCCTGCGCAGGGCTGCCCGCTGGCCGACCCAGACCGTGCCGGCCACCGGGGCGCTGGCGGACCGCGCTCACCCATGCCCTACCCCGGCCAGCGCCCCCCGGCACACCCGCAGCAACTCCTCGTCCTCGTGGATGTCACGGCTGCCGTAGCCCGGGACGTCGGCTTGGTGCCGCCGCGGGGACGCCAGCTCCGCCCGGAGCAGGTCGTGCAGGGGCGCTCCCGCGGACCCCAGGGCCGCCGCGCACCCGGCGACCGTCGTGCGGGTGCGCGGGGCCTCCGCCCAGGCGGAGCGGAGGAGAGGCAGGAACTCTTCCGGCTCCCCGGCGATCCGCCACACCGCGCACGCGGCCGTGGCCCGCTGCCGTACGGCGCCGGAGCCGGCCGTCCGCCGCAGCCCGGGCAGAGCCGGCCGGGCCGCCGGTCCCAGTCGTGCGAGCGCGTCCGCGGCGGCCGCGCCGCGACGCGGGTCGCCGCCGGTGTCCGTCAACTCCCGGAGCAGCACGGGCACCACGGCATCCGGTTCGCCCGTGATCGACCACAGCGCTTCCGCCGCCGCTACGGCGTGGTCCGTCTTCAGCAGTGCGCGCAGATCCGGTATCGCCTCGTACGCGGCGCTGCCGAACGCGCCGAGGGCACGGACCGCCGCCCTCGTGACGGCCTCGCGCGACCGCAGCCCGTCCGGTATGCCGCGCAGGAGGCGTAACACCGCCGGTATGGACTCGGCATCGCCCACTGCGGTGAGCGCCGACAGCAGGGGAGCGGCCCGCGCGGACGTGTCGGGGCCGTCGAGCGGGACGCGGGCCAGCCGGCGCCGCAGAGCGGGAGCGAGCGGCAAGGCCGCCGGCCCGAGGTGGGGTATCGCGTAGCCCAGGTCGTCCGGTACGACCGGACCGGCCAGCACCTCGGACATCACCGGCGTGGCCCGTGGATCCCCCGTCCCGGCCAGGGCCTTGAGCGGACCGCCCAGCGTCGGCGCACCCCGCTCCCCGTGCCGTACGCGAAACTCGGGACGGCAGATCACCAGCGCGTGGAGATGGTCAGCGGCCGGCCCGGCCAGCTCGAACAGCTCCGACAGGACGGCTACCGCCGCATCATGCAACCGGCCTTCCTCGGCGCCCAGTTGGTCACCGATGAGGGCGACCGGCTCCGCGCCGCTCGTACGCCACTCGCGGAACAGCCCGGCCGACATCCACACGGCGTTGCACCGGTCGAGGGGATCCGGGCTGGTCAACTGCCCGCACAACAGGGCGACCCGGTCCGTGACCCGGCTGCCGAGCGCGGAGTGCAGCGTGCGCATCAGCTGGGAGCCCTCTTCGTCCGAGGGGCGCAGGCGCCGCAGCCGGTCGGCGAGCGTGTCCGGGCCGGGACGGTCGCTCACGTGGCCGGTGCGGGTGCGCTCCCCGGATCTGTCCCTGAGCAACCGGACGACGGCCGGTACGAGATTGGCGGGAAGCAGCTCCGGCGCGTACCCTGCCAGCTGGCCGAGCGCGGCGAGCCGCAGCCCCGGGCCGTACGGGGGACCGCTCAGCTCCGCCAGCAGGTCCACTGCCCCGGAGGCGTGTCCTTGGTGCCGCTCCACGAACAGGCCAAGACTCGCGGCCAGGGCGAGCAGGACCCGGTCGTCCCGCTCCACGGTGATCCGCTCCCGCACCAGGGCGAGCACACGCTCCGGCGAGCCGAGGAACCGCACGAGCGCGCCCGGGGCCGCCCGGCGAACCCCGGTGTCCGCGTCCCCCGCGAGCCGGACGAAGACCTCGGCACCCGCGTGCAGGGCAGCACGGGCTCCAGCCGCCAATTCCCTCGAGACATCCCCGTGACCTGCGATGTCACCGATGCTGACGAGGAGTTCCACAACGCCCGCCCGGTCCCGCACCTCCTCGCGGACGGCGAGCGCGAGGAGAAACGGAACACAGGCGAGCGTCGCGTCGTACACACCTCCCTGGTGGTGCACGGCGCCGTACATCCCGTCGAGCGCGCTCTCCCGCTCGGCCGGGTCGGCGGAGGCCAGTCCCCGCAGTAGTCCGGGCACGTCCTCCGCGCTGCCGTACGCATGCCGCAGCGAGGCCCAGTCGACCTCGTCGATCCCCCTGAACACGTTGTCCTCCCCAGGCGAAGTACCAACTGACGGGGAGTCTGCACCACGGCACTGACAACGAAGCGCAATCGGGAGATGACGGTGCGCGATCCGTGCGCCGGTTGGCTGACGACAGCTCAGCCCCTCGCCGGCGAGGGGTGGTTCGGTCCCGTTCAGTCCCCGTCGGGCAACGCGCGCTCCAGGATCGCGTCAAGACCGGCCGTCTCCGGCAGCGTCCCGAACGCCTGCCCCCAGTCGCCCCCGAGCCGGCTCGCGCAGAACGCGTCGGCGACCGCCGGCGGGGCGTGCCGGACCAGGAGGGAGGCCTGGAGCGTCAGGGCCATCTGCTCCACGAGCCGGCGGGCCGTCGTCTGCGACGCCTGGGGCAGCCCGTTCCTGAGCCGGGTCACGGCCGCGTCCAGCCGGGCGTCCGCGCCCCGGGCGAGGTCCAGCTCGCCGAACAGCGCCTCGGCGGTGCCCGGTTCGCGGCTCAGCGCCCGCAGCACGTCGAGCGCGTTGACGTTCCCCGAGCCCTCCCAGATCGACAGCAGGGGAGCCTCGCGGTAGTGCCGGGGCATGCCCGAGTCCTCGACATAGCCGTTGCCGCCGAGGCACTCCAGGGTTTCCGCGGTGAAGGCCGGGCCCCGCTTGGTCACCCAGTACTTCCCGACGGCGGTGGCGATCCGGCGGAACGCGGCCTCCGCCCCGTCCGCATGGTCTGAGCGGATCGCCCGGTCGGCCGCCCCGGCCAGCCGCAGGGTGAGCGTGGTGGCCGCCTCGGACTCCAGCGCCAGATCGGCCAGGACGTTGCGCATCAGCGGCTGGTCCACCAGCCGGGCGCCGAACGCGCTGCGGTGACGCGCGTGGTGCCCCGCCTCGACAAGGGACTTGCGCATCAGCGCGGCCGACATCATCACGCAGTCCAGCCGCGTGCAGTTGACCATTTCGATGATGGTCTTGACGCCGTGGCCCTCGGGCCCGACCAGCCAGGCCACGGTCCCGTCGAACTCGGGCTCGGAGGAGGCGTTGGAGCGGTTGCCCAGCTTGTCCTTCAGTCGCTGGATGCGGAAGGTGTTGCGGGTGCCGTCGGGCAGCACGCGGGGCACCAGGAAGCAGGACAGGCCGCCCGGGGCCTGCGCCAGCACGAGGAACACGTCGCACATCGGCGCCGAGGTGAACCACTTGTGCCCGCGCAGGGTGTACGCCCCCGGCTCGGCCGTCGGCGTGGCCGTCGTGGTGTTCGTCCGGACGTCGGAGCCGCCCTGCTTCTCGGTCATCCCCATGCCCGCCAGCAGGCCCCGCTTCTCCGTGGGCACCCGGAGGCCGGGCTCGTACTCCCGGCTCGTCAGCAGTGGCTCGTAGACCTTCGCCAGCTCCGGCTGCCTGCGCAGCGCGGGGACCGCCGCATAGGTCATCGACGTCGGACAGCCGTGACCGGCCTCGGTGTGCCCCCAGACCAGTCCGCCCGCGGACCGGGCGACATGCGCGCCGGGCCTGTCGTCCGCCCAGGGCGAACCGGCCAGTCCCTCCGTGATCGCGGTGCGCATCAGGTGGTGCCAGCTCGGGTGGAACTCGACCTCGTCCACCCGGTTGCCGTACCGGTCGTGCGTGCGCAGCTCCGGCTCGTGACGGTTGGCCAGATCGGCCCACTCCTGGGCCTGTGCGCTGCCGGCCACTCTGCCGAGGCGGCGCAGTTCCTCCTCGGCCCACCCGGCGCCCTCCCGTCGCAGACCCTCCAGCAGGGCCGTGTCGTCGGAGGCGTCGTACGGGGTGAGGGCCGGGGCCTGGTTGGTGACGTCGTGCGTGGCGGATCCGCCGTACGCAAGCTGTTCGTCGAGTGTCGAGACCATACGTCGAGTGTTGCACTCTGTCTGCGGTCGCAGCAATACTGCAACAAGGAAAGCGGCCGCGTACAGTACGTGACCATGCCGATGAACGTCCCGGCGCGGCAGGGCGCGCTCGACCTGCGCCCCCTGTCCGCGCGGTCGGTCGTGCTGAGCCTGCTGCTCGGGACGCATCCCCCCGAACTGCCGGTCAGGGAACTCGTGCGGCTCGTGGCGGGCTTCGACGTCGGCGGCTCCACGCTGCGGGCGGCGCTCAGCCGGATGGTGGCCGCCGGTGACCTGCGGCGCACGGACACCGGCTACCGCCTCAGCGACCGGCTGCTGGAACGCCAGCGCCGCCAGGACGACGCCGTGCACCCTCGTACCCGCGCGTGGGACGGCGACTGGGAGATGGTCGTGATCACCGCGACGGGGCGCGGCCCCGCCGAACGCGCCGACCTGCGGGCCCGGCTCATCGGACTCCGTCTCGCCGAACTCCGTGAGGGGATCTGGCTCCGGCCCGCCAACCTGGACCGTGCCCTCCCCGGCGATCTGGACCGGGTGTCCCAGCGCTACACGGCCCGCCCCGACCGGCCCCCGCGCGACCTGGCCGCGTCCCTGTGGCCGCTGGACACCTGGCCGGCCACGGCCCGCGCGCTGCTCGGCCACATCGCCGACGCACACCGCCCGGCCGATCGCCTGGCCGCCTTCGCCGCCGTCGTACGGCACCTGCTGGCCGACCCGGTCCTGCCGCCCGGGCTCCTGCCCGCCGACTGGCCCGGCGCCGAACTGCGCGGGGCCTACACCGACTACCAGCGGCAGCTGATCGGGGAGGTCCGCGCGCGCGTGCGGGGCGCATGACGCGGACGGCCGTGCTCGGCGCCCGTCGGGGCGCCGAGCACGGCCGCCTTCACCGTGGGGGGGCTGCCTTAGGTACTACCTGTAGGTGACGTCCGAGGTGGAGTACAGGCAGTTCTTGCTGTCGGGTCCAGACCCGACAGCGGTGTTGTTGTTGTACTTCTGGCAGGGGACGACCTTGCGGCCGGAGTCGTTGCGGATGGTGATGCCGCGCAGCGTCGCCGCGTCGTTGCGGTTGACGTTGATGCCGACGATCCGCGCGGTGGAGCCCGTGCCGGTCACGTCGATGTTGCTGAGGTTGACCTTGCGCGTGTACTGCGTGGAGCAGTCGCCGCAGGAGCGGTAGAGCGTCTTGAACTCCTGCACCGCGAAGTTTGAGATGCTCAGCGTGCCGCCGCCGTTGTGCTGGAAGACCTTGTCCGCCGCCTTCTTGGCGCCGCCGCCGATCACCTGGTACGTGGCGCCGTTGCCGCCGCGGAAGGTGGCGGCGTCCTCGCCGACGTCCTCCCACCAGACGTTCTGCAGCGTGCAGCTGCCCTCGCAGTGGATGCCGTCGGCCGCGGGGCCGCCCAGGATGACGTTCTTCAGCACCGCGCCGTTCGCGAGCTTGAAGATGGGGTCCTGGCCCTCCTCCTGGCCGTCACCGGCGAGTTCTCCGGTGCCGTAGTACCGCTTCATCCCGTAGTCCTTGGTGCCGGACACGGAGATGGTGGTGGAGGTGCCCTGGCTGCCGTTGGGGGTCGGCCAGGTGGCGGCGCTCGCCGTTGGCGCGTTGGTAGTCATGATCATGCCAACCGAGAGGCCGAGGGTGGCCAGCGCTCCGGTCAGCGCTCGCCTGCGGGCGCGCGGACGTGTCGCAGAAGTCATGTCCCGATTCCTTCTGTCGTCTGAGTGAGTGGGGGAGGGAGGTGGGGTGTCAGAGCTTTCCGGCACCCGCACCCGTCGTCACCGAGGTGACGACGGACGAGGCCGGCTCCGCCGAGTAGCCGTACGGCGGGCTGGTGAAGGTGCCGACGCGCGAGACCTCGGTCGCGGCTCCACCGAGATCGTTGCCGCGCAGGTTGGCGTATCCGTCGACGTCGCTGCTGCGGTTCGTGGTGACCGCGATCTTCGTCGAGCGGAAGACGTTGTTCTCGACCAGCATCTGGGCGCCCATGCGCGAGTGGCAGGCGGTGTCGGCGCCCTCGACGTAGTTGTTGTAGAAGTGGCCGGTGCCGAAGCGCAGGCTGGGGATGCGCGAGTACACGTTGGCGAAGTGGTTGTGGTGGTACGTCACCTTCAGCTTGCCCGTGTCCTGGCTCGCGTTGTTGTCGCTGTGACCGGCGAGCGAGCCCTTGAAATGGTTCTTGAAGGTGTTCCAGGACACCGTCACGTTGTCCGCGCCGTGGTTGACGTCCAGCAGACCGTCGTAGAAGTCCTTGTCGTGATCGCGGTCGGCCGAGAAGGAGTTGTGGTCGATCCAGACCTTGGTGGACGCCTCGACGGTGATGCCGTCGGCGGGCGCGACGGGCTTGCTGATGTTCAGGTTGCGGACGACGACGTTCGAGACCTTCTTCAGACGCAGACCGCCGCCGGTGAACCCGGACGCCGAACCCACGCCCAGGACGGTCGTGTTGGACCCGATGTCGACCTGACCGCTCAGGGAGATCAGGCCGTTGACCCGGACGACCTTGGCCGAGTTGCCGGTCACCGCCGACTTGAAGGCGCTCAGCGTGGAGACGGTGACCGCCGAGGCGCTGCCTCCGCCGGTCGTCCCCGCGCCGAACCCGATCGGCGAGGTCTCGGCGGCCCCGGCCGGCTGGGGAACGGCCAGGACCGCCACGGTCGCCAACGCGGACGCGGCGGCGACGGCCAGGGTGGATCTGTGTACACGTGTACGTGGGGGAGTACGCATGTGGGGTGCGTCCCTTCGTGGTGCCGTCATGGTGCAGGTCGGTCATGTACATGAATGACGTTCGCCATGCTGTTCACCGCGCGCGCTGAGTACGACTGGCCCGGAGGCCTCGGTCACACTGCTGAACGGAACGTAGGCGGCAAGCGCTTTCTAGTCAACGCCTCGCGCAGAACACATTCGGCCGGTCCTGGTCGGGGCGGGGGTGTCGTGGAGGCAGCGTGGGAGCGCTTCCATGAAAGCCATGTGCATGTCACCATGCGGACGAACGCTTCCCTTCATGAGAGGGCGGGTCGATGAGGACTCCGCGCATGCGTAGGTTCGTCAGTGGGCTCGTGTTCATGCTGGTGGCCGTCGGCGTCCTTGCCGTGCCACCGGGACCGGCGGCCGCCGGCACCTCGCGGCCCGGCCACGAGGGCGCGCTGCCCGGTTCGTTCACGTGGTCCTCGAGCGGCCCGCTGATCAGCCCCAAGCCGGACGCGGCCCACCCGGTCCTCTCGGTCAAGGACCCGACGGTCTTCCGCTACCGGGACCGCTGGCACGTCTACTTCACGACCGCCGACACCGCCGGACGCTGGAGCCTGGGACACACGAGCTTCACCGAGTGGTCCCAGGCTGCCTCGGCGCCCCAGACGTTCCTGGACGCCAACCCGAACATCGGCGACCGGTACGCCGCCGCGCCCCAGGTGTTCTACTTCGCGCCCCAGCAGACCTGGTACATGGTCTACCAGACCGGCCCACCGTCCTACTCCACGACCAAGGACCCCTCAGATCCGCTCAGTTGGAGCGCGCCGCGCGACTTCTTCGACAGTGAGCCGCCGATCGTCACCGAGAACAAGGGCGACGGCGCCTGGCTGGACTTCTGGACGATCTGCGACCGAACGGACTGCCACCTGTTCTTCTCGGACGGCAACGGCCACCAGTACCGCTCGCGCACCAGCCTCGCCGCGTTCCCCAACGGCTTCCGCGACACCGCCATCGTGCTGTCCGAGCCCAACCGCTTCGACCTCTTCGAGGGGGCAACGTCTACCGGCTCGGCGACGGCTCCGGCTACCTCATGCTCGTCGAGGCGCTCGCGACCGGATCCGACTGGCGGCGCTACTTCAGGGCCTGGCGGGCCGACAGTTCGGGCGGCGCCTGGACACCCCTGGCCGACACCGAGGCCAACCCCTTCGCCCGCAACGGCAACGTCACCTTCGAGGCCGGACAGCCGGCCTGGACCAGGGACTTCAGCCACGGCGAGATGATCCGCTCCGGCGTCGACCAGACCCTCACGATCGACCCGTGCCGCCTGCGGTTCCTCTACCAGGGGATGGACCCCGCATCGAGCGGCGAGTACTACCGGCTGCCCTGGCGGCTCGCCCTGCTGACCCAGACGAACCCCACCTGCTGAACCGCCGTACGACGTCCTGCGAGCCGCGCCCCGCAACGGAAGGAAGACGGACGTGCCTGCCACTCCCCGCACCACGACGAGGAGACCGCTGCGGTCGATCCTCCTCGCGCTTGTCGCCGCGCTGCTGCCGCTGCTCGCGGCCACGGTGCTCACCGCACCCCCGGCCGCCGCCCGCGAGGAGGCCGTGCCCGCCGCCGCACTCACCGAGGTCACGAACTTCGGTACGAACCCCAGCAATCTGCGGATGTATCTGTACGTGCCGGAGAGCGTCACACCGAACCCGGCGGTCGTGGTCGCCGTGCACTGGTGCACCGGCTCGGGCCCGGACATGTACAACGGCACCGAGTACGACACGCTGGCCGACCGGTACGGGTTCATCGTGCTCTACCCGTCTGTCACCCGCAGCAGCAAGTGCTTCGACGTCTCCTCGCCCCAGGCACTGCGCCGCGGCGGCGGCAGCGACCCCGTCGGCATCAAGTCGATGATCGACTGGGTCACCCGCACCTACGACGCCGACACCGGCCGCGTGTTCGCCACGGGCATCTCCTCCGGCGCGATGATGACGAACGTCCTGCTCGGCGACTACCCCGACGTGTTCGCGGCGGGTGCCGCCTTCTCGGGCGTCCCGTTCGCCTGCTTCGCCACCGCCGACGGCTCCGAGTGGAACAGCAACTGCTCGGGCGGCACGCTCACCCGCACCCCGAAGGAGTGGGGCGACCTGGTCCGGAACGCCTACCCCGGCTACACCGGCCCCCGTCCGAGGATGCAGACCTGGCACGGCACCCAGGACGACGTCCTGCGCTATCCCAACTTCGGAGAACAGATCAAGCAGTGGACGAACGTGCACGGTGTCAGCCAGACGCCGACCGCCACGGACACACCCCAGTCCGGCTGGACCCGTACCCGCTACGGCGGCACGGGTGACCGGCCTGCCGTGGAGGCGATCAGCCTCCAGGGCGTCGGTCACAACCTGTACGCCAACGGCATGGCCGCCCGCGTGCTCACCTTCTTCGGCCTGGACAGCTCGGGCCCGGCGCCGCAGCCCCAGCCCGGCGCCTGCAGGGTGACGTCCACCGTCAACGCCTGGAACACCGGCCTGACCGCGTCCGTGACCCTCACCAACACCGGCACGACGGCGGTCAGCGGCTGGAAACTCGGCTTCACGCTCCCCGCCGGCCAGACCGTCACGGGCGGCTGGGGCGCCACGTACGAGCCCTCGTCAGGGGCCGTCACCGCCACCAACGTCTCGTACAACGGCACGATCGCCCCGGGCGCGAGCGTCGGCATCGGCTACCAGGCGAGCCATGGCGGAAACAGCGCCGCTCCGGCCGCGTTCACGCTCAACGGGACGGCGTGCACGGCCGGGTGACGCACCGGATGCTCCGAGATCCGGGTGCCGGTCAGACCGACCGGTGGTACTGGTCGGGCACCCGGACCTCACCGCCGAGTTCCCGCGCCGCGTGCCGGGCCCACGAGGGGTTGCGCAGCAGTTCCCGGCCCAGCAGGACCGCGTCCGCCTCGCCGTTGGCCAGGATCTTCTCGGCCTGCTCGGTGTCGGTGATCAGCCCCACCGCGGCGACCGGCAGGGCCGTCTCGGCCTTCACCCGGGCGGCGAAGGGCACCTGGTAGCCGGGGCCGGTGGGGATGCGGGCGCCGGAGGCGTTGCCACCGCTGGAGACGTCCAGCAGGTCGACGCCGTGGGCCCGCAGATCGGCGGCGAAGCGGACGGTGTCGTCCACGGTCCAGCCGCCGTCCTCCAGCCAGTCGGTCGCCGAGATGCGGAAGAACAGCGGCTTGTCGTCCGGCCACACCTCCCGTACGGCGTCCACCACTTCGAGGGCGAAGCGGACGCGGTTCTCGTACGAGCCGCCGTAGGCGTCGGTGCGGTGGTTGGAGTACGGGGAGAGGAACTCGTTGATCAGGTAGCCGTGGGCGCCATGGACCTCGGCGATCTCGAAACCGGCGGCGAGGGCGCGGCGGGCGGCGGCCGCGAACTGCCCGACGATGTCCTGGATCTGGTCGACCGTCAGCTCGGCCGGTGCCGGGTGCTTCTCGTCGAACGCGAGGGGGCTCGGCGCCACGGAGTCCCACCCGTACGAGTCCGGGCCGACCGGGGCGCCGCCCCTCCAGGGCTGGTCCGTCGAGGCCTTGCGGCCCGCGTGGGCCAGCTGGACGGCCGGCACGGTGCCCTGCGCGGCGAGGAAGCGCGTGATGCGGCGGAACGCCTCCACCTGCGTGTCGTTCCAGATGCCGAGGTCGTAGGGGGAGATGCGGCCCTCCGGCGACACAGCGGTGGCCTCGACGATGATCAGACCCGTGCCGCCGGCCGCGCGGGCGGCGTAGTGCGCGAAGTGCCAGTCGTTCGGGGCGCCGGCCTCCGGGCCCTCCGGTGCCGCCGAGTACTGGCACATCGGGGGCATCCACACGCGGTTCGGGATCGTCACATCGCGCAGGGTGCAGGGCTCGAAGAGCGCGGTCACGGCGGACTCCATTCGGTACGGGGCCGGTGTCGACTCGTACGATAGGCATCGTAGTACGGCGGATGTCAAACTACGATGGTTCTCGTATCATGGAGGTCCCCTAGGAAGTGGAGTCGCCGTGACGTCCCCCGCCGTGAGCAGTCGCGTCCTGCCGCATCCCGAGCGCGACGAGATCCGGCTCGAGGACGTGCTGCACGCGCTCTCCGATCCGATGCGGTTGCGGATCGTGCGGGAACTCGCCGCGGTGAGCGGGGAGTTGTCCTGTTCGCGTTTCGATCTGCCGGTGACGAAGTCCACGACCACGCATCACTTCCGGGTGTTGCGGGAGAGCGGGGTGATCCGGCAGGTCTATCGCGGGACAGCGAAGATGAACGGGCTACGGCGGGATGATCTCGAGGGGCTGTTTCCGGGGTTGCTGGATGCGTTGCTCGACGCGGCGGGGAGGCAGGCCGGGAGGCTTGCCCGTTAAGGAACCTTGCTGTGCGCGGCGTGCAATAGGGACTGCCAGTCGGGGAGCTTGACCACTCCGCGTCCGAGTGATGCTCCCAGCTCCTGCTCCGCCCGTTCGATCGCCTGCCAGCCCGTCCATTCGACCGGGTCGATTCCCTCCGCTCGCAGGGCCGTGAGTGTGTCCTGGGGGACGTCCTTGGCGGTGAGGAGCGGGGCGTCCTCCAGGAGGGACATCGCCGTCTCCTTCGCGCAGGGGCGGTTCGTGCCGATCACACCCGTCGGGCCGCGCTTGATCCAGCCGGCCACGTACTCGCCCGGCGTGACGACGCCCTCGCGCAGGACCCGTCCGGCCAGGTTCGGTACGGTGCCGGTCTTCGGGTCGAACGGCAGCCCCTCCATCGGCACTCCGAGGTAGCCCACCGAACGCAGCACCAACTGCGCCTCGATGTCCTCGAACCGGCCCGTGCCCGTCACGCCGCCGTGCCCGTCCGGTGCCGTCCGCTCGAACCGCACCGCGCCCACGTGGCCCCGCTCGGCCAGCAGTTCGACCGGGCGGAGGAAGAAGCGCAGGTGGATCCGGTGCGGGGCGCCGGCCGGCGGGGACTCGGCCCAGCCGCGCAGCACCTCCACGTTGCGCCGCTGCGGGGCGGGCAGTGCGGACGGGTCCGTGTACCCCGGGTCCGCCGCCAGCTCCGCGGGGTCCGCGACGACGTCGGTCCCCGGCAGGGTGCCCAGCTCGCGCAGCTCCTTGGTGGTGAAACGGGCCTGGGAAGGGCCGCGCCGGCCCGCCATGTGGATCTCGGTCACCCGGCTGGCCGCGAGCGCGGTCAGGGCCGCCTGCGGCATGTCGGTCGGGCTGAGCTCGGCCAGCCCCCGGGCCAGCATCCGGGTGACGTCCACGGCGACGTTCCCCACGCCGATGACCACGGCCGATCTCGCGTCCTGCAGGAAACCGCCGTCCACGGCGTCCGGGTGGGCGCTGTACCAGGACACGAACTGCGTCGCCGACCAGCTCCCCGGCAGGTCCTCCCCGGGAATGCCCAGATGCCGGTCCGTGGCGGCGCCCACGCAGTACACCACCGCGTGGTAGAGCTCCCGCAGCCGGGCGGCAGGCACCCCGCCGGGGCCCACCTGCACCCCTCCGAGGAACTGCACCCGGTCGTGCTCCAGGACCGCGCGCAGATTGTTCTGCAGCGACTTGATCTTCTCGTGGTCGGGCGCCACGCCGTAGCGGACCAGACCGTACGGGCACGGCAGCCGGTCCAGGACGTCGACGCACACCTCGGAGTCCAGCTGGACGAGGCTCTGGGCGGCGTAGCACCCGCTCGGCCCGGAGCCTACGACGGCGACTCGCAGCACGGCGGAACTCCTTACCCGTGGGATCCCGGGGGATCTCGGGAGAGCGCTGATGTCTCCAGCATCGCACCGGCCGGGCTCCGCTGACAGGGTGCTGTGCTCCGACCGGGGCGCGTGTCGGATCTATAGCGAATGTGATCATGCGGTTACGTTCCGTGTGTGCTGGAAGCATCCTTTCTTAATCTTTCTGATCGCTCTTGGGCGGACGGCGCGGTGTCCGTGCGGCCCGCGTGGGAAGTGCGGGAGAACGAGGACGCCACGCGGTGGTTCGACGTCCGGCTCGCCTTCGCGGACGGCGCCCATGTCGACGCGCTGGCGGTCGTGGCCGGCGGATGCGTCGGTGTCGAGGAGGTGCGCGCCCGGCCCGCGCTGTCCCTCGACGACCTGGCGGTGCTCGCCGACTGGCTCGAGGATTCGCTGGCCGAGGCGTGCGGCGCCGCCGCGGGCCCGGATCCCGAGGGCTGCGCGGGCCCGGGACGCCGGGCCCGGCCGGTCTGGCCGACTGGCGTCGAGGGGCGGTGGCTGGTGGCGCAGGAGTACCGCGCGGCCCAGCAGGACGGTGCCGACCCGGTCCTCGCCGTGATGTGCGCGACCGGGCACAGCCGCCGCAAGTCACTGAGGCTGATCGGCCAGGCCAGGGACGCGGGCCTGCTGGCACCACGCCGCGCACGTCGCTGAGCGGCCCGGCCCGGGGTGCGACCAGCTTGGCCCATGGGTCTTGCCTGCGTCGATACCGGCCCAGATCGCGGCCATGTGGTGCCTCCGTGCGGTGTGTTGCTGATGCCTCCCGACGGACGACCTCGCTGTCGATTCCCTACAGAGCGATCATTCGAATTTCTGATTGGCAGCCGAGTCGTCGTGGGGCGTCGGGCGGCCGATCCGGGCAAGCCACAAGCGGCGGAAGCGTGAAAGCCACACCCGACGCCCCCGGGCGGTGGCAGGGTCAGGCTCCCTCGGGAGTGATCAGGCAGAAGGGATGACCGACGGGGTCCTCGTAGACGCGGTAACCGATCGGCTTGTCCGAACCATCCAGCAGCGTCCCACCGAGGGCAAGCACCTGGGCTTCAGCCGTATCGAGGTCCGTGACCATCACGTCGATGTGCATTTGCTGAGGACGCGCGGAATCCGTCCACCGCGGCGCGCGAAAATCGTCCACCCGCTGGAAGGCGACCACCGGGGCGCCCGCCGCGTTCTGGAGCACGACGAAGTCGCCGGTGTCCGCCTGTCGTGAGAGCGACAGCAGCCTCTCGTAGAAACCGGCGAGCTCGTCCGGGTCGGGGCAGTCGATGACAACGGTGTACAGGCGTCCGATCATCCGGCTCACTCTTCCACTGGCCCACGAGCGGGCCAAAAGGCAGGCCGGCCCAAGGTTGGAGAACAAGCTCAGAGCATGTTCCGCATCCGCGTGATCTCGCTGGTCTGCTGGGCGATCACCTCGTCGGCCATCTCCTCGACGCGGATGTTGTTGCCCTGCCCCTTCACGTCCGTGGCCATGGTGATCGCGCCCTGGTGATGGGTCGTCATCAGGGTCAGGAAGAGGTGGTCGAAGGCCTTGCCGTCGGACGCGCGGAGCTTCTGCAGTTGGGCCTCGGTCGCCATGCCGGGCATCGTCGCGTGCTCGTGCCGCCCGGCCTTCAGCGGCTTGCCGTACGACTTCAGCCAGCCCTTCATGGCCTCGATCTCGGGCTCCTGGCCGGCCGCGATGCGCTCGGCGATGCGCTTCACGTCCTTCGACTCGGCACGCTTCGGGGCGAGTCCGGTCATCACCAGAGCCTGGGCGTGGTGCTCGATCATCATGCGGGCGTAGGAGACGTCCGCCGAGTTGGGGGAGTCGTTCTCCGGGTTCTGCTCGGCGGCCTCCTCGGCGGACAGGGTGCGGTTCGCCTCGCCGGGCTCACCCGGCGCGATCACGGCGGGCCCATCGGCTGCGGCCTGCTTCCGGTCCGGGCCGGAGTCACAGCCCCCGGCCCCGAGCACGGCCAGGGCGACCAGCCCCGTCGTGACCACGGACGCACGAGACACGCGGCGGAAGAGCACAACGACCTCCTGTGACGGGCGGGTTGGGACGCACCTCGTGTTGCGGACGGCGTGCTGGCACGCTTCCGCGGGTCATTGATCGCAAAACTTCATTGCGATTCCGTTGCCCTCTGTTGGTATGTGCATGGCGAAGACGATACTGCGTGGTGCGTGAACCGTTCCGCAGTGAACGGAACCAGGGAGGAAAACAGTGATCCTGTTGAACGACCGCAGAACACGCCGTAGACGCCTGGGCGTCGTCGCGGCCGCCGGTGGACTGCTGGCCGCGCTCCTCACAGCGGCACCGGCGGGGGCCACCCCGACCCCGGGGACGCGCCGCCCGCGCCGAAGAAGGTCTCCAAGAGCGACCAGGCCGAGGTCCGTGAGGCCATCGAGAACGGCGAGATACCCGCCCAGGACGAGATCGTCCACTCCGACAACATCCAGCACCTGGCCCACGTCCCCAAGGACGTGCTCCAGGGCACGAACTCGGACCTCGCCTTCCAGGGCAGGTACGCGTTCGCGGGCAACTACGACGGCTTCCGCATCTTCGACATCAGCAACCCCAAGGCGCCGAAGACCGTCGCCCAGGTGCTGTGCCCCGGCTCGCAGAACGACATCTCCGTCTCCGGCAACCTGCTGTTCCTGTCCACCGACTCCTCGCGCAGCGACAGCAGTTGCACCAGCACCACCCAGCCGGCGACCGAGAAGTCCTCGTGGGAGGGCATGAAGGTCTTCGACATCAGCGACAAGCGCAACCCGAGGTACGTCGCCGCCGTCGAGACCGCCTGCGGCTCGCACACCCACACACTGGTGCCCGAGCGCCGCAACGTCTACGTGTACGTCTCCTCGTACTCGCCGAACGCCACGTACCCCGACTGCCAGCCGCCGCACGACGGCATCTCCGTCATCAAGGTGCCGCGCAACGCCCCCGAGAAGGCGAAGGTCGTGGGCTTCCCCGTGCTGTTCCCCGGTGAGGGGCCGGACGGCGGCGGCAACCCGGGCGGGCCCACCAACCCGGGCGTCTCCAAGACCACCGGCTGCCACGACATCACGGTGCTGCCGTCGAAGGACCTGGCCGCGGGCGCCTGCATGGGCGACGGCATCCTGTTCTCCATCAAGGATCCGGAGCAACCCAAGGTCATCGACCGCGTCCAGGACAACGTCAACTTCGCGTTCTGGCACTCGGCGACCTTCAACCAGAAGGCGAACAAGGTCGTCTTCACCGATGAGCTCGGCGGCGGCGGCGCGGCCACGTGCAACGCGGAGATCGGTCCCGACCGCGGCGCCGACGGTATCTACGACATCGTCGGCAAGGGCGACAAGCGCAAGCTGGTCTTCCGCAGCTACTTCAAGATCCCGCGCCATCAGGCGGACACCGAGAACTGCGTGGCCCACAACGGCTCGCTGATCCCGGTCAAGGGCAAGGACCTGATGGTCCAGGCCTGGTACCAGGGCGGTGTCTCCGTCTGGGACTTCACCGACTCGAGCAATCCGAAGGAGATCGCCTACTTCGACCGTGGTCCGCTGACCACGGACACGATCAAGTCGGGCGGCTCGTGGTCGGCGTATTACTACAACGGCTACATCTGGTCGAACGAGTACGCCAGGGGCTTCGACGTCCTGAAGATCGACGACCGGCGCACGGACCCGGCCCGCCGGGTCCACCTGCGCGAACTCAACGCGCAGACGCAGCCGGACTACTTCGACTGACCCTCCGGGCCGTGCCCCGGTTCGGCCCCGGTCGCGAAGAACCGTGACAGATCCCTGTCACCCGTCCCGTCGGAGGCTCCGGTCTCCGGCGGGACGCCCAGCTCCCGGTCGAGCCGGTAGCGCTCGAACAACTCGGCCCGCAGCACCGGGACCGGCATCGGCACCCCCGGCACCAGCGCCGCGTACACGGCGCCCATGAGCAGGGCGCGCAGCATCGGGTAGTCGCTGTCGACGTCCCGCGACCCGAGCCGGGCCACGGTGTCCCGCAGCAGTTCGGCGAGCCGCCGTTGCTCCGGGCAGGGCACGAAGCCCTCGGCCTGCAGCAGCCCGGCCATGTGCTGGCGCATCAGCACGGGCCGGTCCTCGGCCAGGCCCAGGATCGCGTCGATGGCCCGCGCCATCCGCTCCCGGCCGTCCTCGGTGCGCGGCTCGCGCTCCAGCGCCTCCTCCAGCGTGCGGTGCATCAGCCGGTGCACGGCGGACTGCACGAGCTGGCGCTTGCCGGGAAAGTAGTACGAGACCAGACCGCGCGCCGAACCAGCCCGGTCGGCGATGTCGCCGAGCGTGGTCGCCTCGAACCCGCGCTCGTCGACCAGCTCGACCGCCGCCTGCAGAAGCCGCTCCTTCGAACGCCTCCGCAACTCTTCATTGACCGAGGCGCTGCGCGGGGACATGCTGAAACTCCTGCGTTGACTGGCTGCCAGCCAACTATACTCGGAGCATCCGGCCGGGACCGCGCGGTCCCAGCCGGGGATGCCGTCTGCCTCGGGCGACACGGGGGATCGTCCGAGGCGGGCGAGCAGAAGCCCGGATGGTCGCCTCGGGCAGCTTGTTCCGGCGGTGCGGCCCTCAGCTCACCAGGTCCAGGACCGGCCGCAGCCCGTCCGGCCGGTCGGTCACCGGCAGATGGTCCACGAAGTGCACCCCGCAGCCCAGAGCCGTGGCACCGCCGTCCGCCCTGCGGTCGTCGCCGACCATGAGCGTCCGGCGCGGATCGGCGCCCAGTGCCTCGCATGCGGTGGCGAACAGCCGAGGGTCGGGCTTCTGGATGCCGTGCTCGTACGACAGGACGTACACGTCGATGTAGGGGTCCAGGCCGTGCGCGCGGAAGACCGGGCGCAGATCCCAGCCGATGTTGCTGACCACCCCGACCGGGATGCCCCGCTCGCGCAGCGTGCGGAGCACCTCGACGGCGTCCGGGTACGGGGCCCACGCGGCCGGGGCCATGTGGCGCTCGTAGAGCGCGTCGTGCAACGTCGGGTCGGGCAGCGCGACTTGGCGGGAGACGCCGGTGTAGGCGGCGCGGTGCAGCTCGGCACTCTGGTCCCGGATCTGCCAGGCCTCGGCCAGTTCCTCGGGCACCCGGGCGGGACCGCCACCGCCCGGCAGCGCCCCCGCGGCCTCCAGTGCCCGGGCCGCGGCGGCCACCTCCGCCTCCGCGAGCCGGATCGCGGTCCCGGCCAGGGTGCCGCGCAGCCAGGAGTCGGTGGACTCGACACGGAAGAGGGTCCCGGAGAAGTCGAACAGCACGGCGGTCATGGGGTGATCCTACGTAGGCGCGCCTCGCTCCCGAGGGTGTTCACGGATGCCGGCGCTGGTGCACCCACACCGCCAGGGCCACCACCATCGCGCCCAGCAGCCAGCCGCCCACCACGTCCGACGGCCAGTGGACGCCGAGCCAGATGCGGGTCAGCCCGACCCCGATCACCGAGATGACGGCCACGGTCAGGGCCGTACGCCACGCGGCACGGCTCACGCCGTGGCGGTGCAGGAGCCACAGGAGGAGGCCGCACACGACCGTGGCGGTCATGGCGTGGCCCGACGGATAGGCCGAATAGTGGGCCGAGTCGACCGGGTCGGGCCAGACCGGGCGGGGACGGTCCACAGCCGCCTTGAGTCCCTGCTGCAGCAGGGTGCCCAGGGTGACGGCCAGTGCCAGCCACACCGCCGTCCAGCGCGCCGCGAGCCGCACGACGAGCCAGATGACGACCGCCGCGCACAGCAGACGCATCGTCCAGGGATCCCACACCCAGTCCGTGAGGATGCGGAACGCCTGGGTGATACCGGGTTCGTCGACCGCCCAGCGGTGGGTGGTGCCGGAGATGTCTCCGTCCGTGGTGATCAACGGGCTCCATCTGACCGCGACGAGGGTCAGCAGCAGAGCCGAGCACAGGGCCAGGACACCGGCGGAACCGGCGGCGGTGCGGTGCTCGGGACGGGGCGGGGAGTCGACGGACGGGGAGTGCATGATGCGATCCTCGCCGAACCGGGGGGTCCGGATCCAGTACGGCGGCGATCTTCCGGGCCGGAGGGCACATGCTTCGGCCACTTCGAGGCCCCGGCGGCCGGGTCACGGCCGGCGGCTATCCCAGCGCGCGCAGCCCCGGTACGAACGCCAGGAGCACCGGCACCACGGGCACCAGCGCGGCCGCCGCCGTCAGCCGCAGGCGGCGTGCCGCGGTCAGCCGGTCCGGGGGAGTGAGCAAACGGCGCACCCGTGCCGGGACATGGGCCTGCGGCGCCGGGCAGGGGCCGAACACACCGCGGTGCTCGTTCAGTTCGACCAGGGCCAGGGCTGTGGTCAGACGGCCGAAGCGGCGGGAGGCCGTGTCGTCGGCGGCGAGTTCGACCAGGCGGTGCATCTCGTCGCGGAACGCGGCGAACACCGGCACCTGCGGAAAGCCGCCCGCCAGGGCGGAGGAACAGTTCAGCAGCCAGTCGTGCCGGGCCCGCGCGTGCCCCTGCTCATGGGCGAGCACGGCATCCAGCTGCCGGCCCTTCAAGCGGCGCAACGCGGCCGTGGTGACGACCAGTTGCGGCGGGCCGGGCAGCCACCAGGCGTCGGGCCGCTCGCTCTCCAGGACGACGAGTCGGCCGGACACGGCCACCTCGCCCGGCAGCAGCGGTGCCCGGACCAGCAGATCGGCGCGCCGGCTGTGGCGCCGGGCCCGCGCCCGGCCGATCTCGCGGACCAGCATCGCAGCGCTCCACAGACCCCCGCAGGCCAGCGCCACCGCCGTGGTCGCCGCCCAAGGGCCCGCCGTACCGAGGGCATAGGCCTCGACGGCGGCGCTCGGCGCCGTCGCGAAGACATGCCCGCCGACCGCGTGCCAGGCCGCCGCCGCGCTCAGCGTCATCGACAGCGCGCAGCACACGAGTACGGCCGCCACCGCGCACTGCCACGCCCACAGCGCCACCACCGGCTCACGATCCGGCCAGTCCGCGCGGGCGAGCAGCCGGGGAGCCACCACGGCGGTCAGGGCGCCGAGCAGCAGCAGTGCCGCGGGGAGCATCATGGGAGGCAGCCTATGAGCGCGGCGCCGCCCAGGGGTACGACTTGTGCCGCCGAAGTGACGCAGGCAACGGACCCGTACGGCGATCCGTGTCGTGCGACCGGGCTGTCCTGCTCACAGTGTCAGCAGCATGGTCACCATCGCGATCCCCATGGACAGCCGGCAGGCCCGCGTCAGCTCCGGCCGGCCGCCCCAGGGGGTGGACCCGCCACCGCCGGCCCCGCTTCCGGCCACGGCGGTCACCGGCACCAGCCGGACGCCGGTCAGCAGCACGTAGCCGGCGAAGTACAGCAGCAGCGCCCCCGTCAGGAGCGGAACTCCCGATCCGCCCTGACCGTGCGCGTGCGCGGGCGAGCCGGCCATGACGACGGACATGTAGACCATCGCCGCGGCTCCCGCCAGATGATGGAGATGGTGCGCCCCGGCCCGCGCCGCCCACAGTGCGTGCACCGCGGCCACCCCGAACACGAACGCGTACGCGAGCCAGGCCCACGAGGGCGGCGAGAAGGCCGCCGCCGGAACCGCCATCGCGGCCATCCCGAACCCCATCAGCGCCTCGCCGCCGCTGCGCATCCGCACCAGACAGTAGGCGCCGGTCACCGCGCAGAGCGCCACCAGCAGCCAGCCGGACGAAGCCGGTCCGTGCACGCGCACCTCCCCGCTCGACAGTCGGTCATTCGATGCCCAGGCCATGCGGCGCGCACGCGAGCGCAAGGGTGTACACGGGGAGCATTCGACGGAGCACACCAGGTGAGCCGCTATGCCATCGATATATGTTTCACGAGTAAAACACCTGCTAATCTTGTGGGAATGAACAGCGCGAACCCCACTCCCGCCTCCCCGCCCGCCCGGCGTCTTCCGCTGGCGGGCGTGCTGCGCGTCGGCCGGCCCTCCGAGATCTGGTTCAAACCCGCGCTGAGCGTGGTCGCGTCGGTCGGCCCGCCCAACCTCACCCTCCTGGCGCTCGGCCGGCTCGACCTGGCGATGTACACGATGGCCGGGTCCCTGTGCGCGCTGTACGCCCACAACCGCCCCTACGCCGCCCGGGCCGGGGCCCTGGTGTGGGTGGTGCTCGGCATGCTCGGCGGACTCGCCGTCGCCCTGGTCGCCGCCTCGCTCACCGGCAGCGCCGTCGTGCTGGTCACGGTCGGTGCCCTGCTGGCCGCCGCGCAGAAGGTGCTGTGCGACGCCACCCGTGTCGGGCCGCCGGGCAATGTCGTCCTCACGTTCGTCAGCTCCGCCTCGCTGTTCGCGCCCCAGACCCTCGACCGGGTGCCCGGCCATCTGGCGCTGGCCGCCGCGACGGGTGCCTGGGCCTGGCTGGTCTGCATGGCGCCCGCGCTGGTCCGGCCGCACGGCCCGGAACGCCGTGCCACCGCCGGTGCGCTGAGGGCCGCGGCCGCGTACGCCGACACCGGCGGCGCGGGCGAGGGGTATGCCCGGGCCCGTGCCGCGGGCTACGCCGCCGTCCAGGCCGCCTGGCAGTCGCTGCTGTCCACCGGCGCGCCCTCCCGGACCCGGCGCGGCCTCGAACGGCTCGTCATACGGGCCGAGGTCGCCCTCGCGGCGCCGGCGGAGTCGGATGCCGGCCGGCTGCGTGCGTGGGCCCGCGTGCTGCGCGGTACCGGGCCCGTTCCGCAGGCCGGTCTGCCGCGGGCGGCCGCCGACGAACTGCTCGGTGTGGACGCGGCCCGCTCCCTCTGGATGCGGCTCGGCCCGCTGACCCCGCTCGCGGTGCGCACGGCGCTCGGCTGCGCGCTCGCCGGCTACGCCTCCCTCGCCCTCGGCATCGGCCGCCCCTACTGGGCCCTGGTCACCGCCGCCTCGCTCTACCAGGCCAATATCGCCCTGACCTGGAGCCGGGCCGTCCAGCGGGTCGTCGGCAACGTCGTGGGCGTGCTCGTCTTCGCGGCCGTCGCACCGCTCGCGCATCTGGATCAGGCGGTCCTCGTGCTGTGCTGCCTCGCGTTCAGCTTCGGTGCCGAGGTGCTGATCAGCCGCAACTACTGGCTCGGCAGCGTCTGTGTGACCCCCATGGCCCTCCTCATCACCGAGTTCGCTGGATTCCAGGAGCCCGGCGAGCTGATGACGGAGCGCGTCGTGGACACCGTCGTCGGCGCCCTGGTCGGCTTCGTCGCCGCCGTGGCTGTCACCAACCGGCGCGCGGGCGACCGTGTCGAACGGGCACTGACCTCCGCCGACCAGGCCCGCGAGCAGGCCGCC
The DNA here is from genome assembly GCF_050937045.1 of Streptomyces sp. CA-179760. Taxonomy (NCBI): domain Bacteria; kingdom Bacillati; phylum Actinomycetota; class Actinomycetes; order Kitasatosporales; family Streptomycetaceae; genus Streptomyces; species Streptomyces sp. CA-179760. Next base: position 1,188,961 of record NZ_JBNJLZ010000001.1, on the reverse strand, counting down.
CGCCTCCTGTCCGAGCCGGACCCCGACGCCTCGGCCCTGGAGTCGGCCCGCCGCGGCCTCGCCGTCGCCCTGGTCGACCTGCGGGCCACCGCCGACGCGGCGGCCGGCGAATGGTGGCAGCGCGCTCTGCCCCAGGAGCGGGTCGTGCTCGCCGAGCAGTCCGGACACCGTACGCTCGCCGCTACGGCACGACGCCAGGGGCTGCTCCCGGAGCGGGGCACAGGCACGGAGACGGAGGACGCACGGCCATGACGGCGACGGAAGGACCATCGCCCACGGGGGACGAGCCGGGAACCGGACCGCGATCGGCGGCCGGTGCCGGGCGGGCGGGGGACGGCCTGGCCGAGGGGCGTACGGCCGACCGGGCGCGGTCGGCCGGAGGGGGCCTGGCGCACGGGAGGGCAGCCGACGGGGCGCGCGCGACCGGAGAGGAAGCGGCCGGTGAGCGCGGGATCCCCGGGCCCATGTGGCCGGGGACGGCCCCATCGGCGGGACGGCGGGCGGCATCGTTCCCGCGACCGGAGGGGAGCGGGCCGGCGGGACTCACGGGGAGCATGCGGCCGACGGGGCCGGTACGTCCGCAACGGAGCCGGCCGACGAGGCCCCTGCGGTCGAACCCGCCCCGGGCGGTGGCCGGCGGGGCGACACCGTCGCCGGTGTCGTGCGGCAGTGGCGGGCCGTGCACCCCGGGCTCGACACCGGGCCGATGGAGGTCATCGGCCGGATCAACCGCTGTGCCGCCCTCCTCCAGCAGGCCGAGGACGCGCCGCTGCGCAGGGCGGGGCTGAGCCGCCCGGAATTCGACCTGCTGGGCGCGCTGCGCCGCACCGGGCACGAACTGTCCCCCGGGGAGCTGGCCCGGGAGACCTTCTCTTCGGGCGCCGCCGTCACCAAGCGCCTCAAGCAGCTGACCGAACGCGGTCTGGTGGAACGCCGGGCCGACAGCCGCGACCGCCGCATCGCCCACCTCCGCCTCACCGACGCCGGACGCGAACTCGTCGACGGCGTCCTGCCCGCCCAGCTCGCCTACGAGACAGCGGTCCTGTCCGGCCTGGACGCCCCGGAGCAGGGCGAACTCGCCGCCTTGCTCGGAGAGTTGCTCGGCCAGCTGGAGGGCCGCCTGGGCGCGCTGCGCGGGTGAGCCGGACCTGCCTCAGTCGTTCTCGCCGGCCCGGTACACGCCGAACACCGCCCCCTGCGGGTCCCTCAGCACCGCGATGCGCGGCCCCTCGGGCACGGACGTGGGCACCATCAGGACGTCCCCGTACCGCTGGACGACGGCGGTCGTCGCGTCCACGTCCGCCACGGCGAAGTACGGCAGCCAGTGCGCCGGCACCTCGGGCGGGAACTTGTCGTCCATGGACACCATCCCGCCGAAGTCCGCACCGCCGACGCCCCATTGCGTGTACCGCTCCGAGGCGTTGACGCTCCAGCCGAAGACCCGCGGGTAGAAGGCGACGGCCTGCTCGGGATCCCGGGTGAACAGCTCCACCCAGCCCAGCGCACCGGGCGCGTTGAACAGCCCGGCGCCCGGGAAGGCCCCCGCCTGCCACAACTGGAACACGGCACCGGCCGGGTCGGCGACCACCGCGAAACGGCCCACGTCGAACACGTCCATCGGGCCGAACAGCACCGCCCCGCCCGCCTCCGCCACCGCACGCGCGGCGGCGTCCGCGTCGGTCACCGCGAACGAAACGTTCCAGGCGACCGGCTGCGACGGCTGGTACAGCGGGGCGAGCGCCGCGACGGCCGCGTCCCCGAGGTGCGCGACGGAGTAGCCGCCCGCTTCCTGACGCGGATCCGTCACGGGCCGCCAGCCGAACAGTCGCGTGTAGAAGCGCTGGGCCGCGTCCAGATCACCGGTCCCCAGCTCGGTCCAGCAGGGCCCGCCGATCACCGGTGCGTCGAGCTTCATGGCGTGCGTTCCTTCCGCCGGCGGAGAGGCGCCCCCTCCCAGCACGCTAAGCCGCGCCCCGGGCCCCCTGCCAGCCGGGAAAACCCACTGGCGTGCCGCACCGGCCCCGACGTACCCTCGCCCCGTACCGCACCGCGTGGCGGCCTCCAGCTCCTTCACCTGCCCGGAGGTACCCCATGCCCGCGCCCGAGGTGCGCCCCTTCCGCCGAGCCGACCGCGACCAGCTCACCGACCTGGTCAACATGCACGTGGCGGCCGTCGTCCCCGGTGTCTCCGTCTCCGTGAACACCGTCCTCGGCCACCTGGAGCGACAGCCCGGCGAGTTCATCACCGATCCGTGGGTGGCCGAGCGGACGACGCTCGTCGCCGAGCAGCGTCGTCGCCGCGGCCCACCTGCTGCGCTACCGCGCCGATGCCGAGGTCGGCGAGAGCTATCGGGACATCGCCGAGATCAACTGGTTCGTGCACGGCCCGGCGGCGGCGCACCGGCCGGACACCGGCCGGGCCGCCGACCTGCTGATGAGGGCGTGTCTGGCGCAGCTCGCCCGCTGGAACGTCCGCGGCCGCTACGCCGACGGCGCACTGCCCGCCCCGCTCGTCTACGGCCTGCCCCGCAACTGGCCCCACATCCGGGCCGTCTACGAACGCGCGGGGTTCCAGCACATCGGGGACACCGAGGTCATCCTGATCGCCCGGGTCGCCGACCTGCCGGCGCACGAACCCCGGCCGGGCGTCACCGTCGAACGCACCCTGGGGGAGTGCGGCACCCGCTTCACGGCCTACGCCGACGCGCACGCCCTCGGCTTCGTCGAGGTCGACACGGCCCTGGCCCGCCCGGAACGGCATCCCCGCGCGGCGGGCCTGGCCGACATCGGCAACCTGCACGTCGACCCCGCGCGGTACGGCACCGGCCTGGAGCACTGGCTTCTGGCCCAGGCCGCCGACTGGCTCCGCCTGTGCGGCGTCGACCGGCTCGTCGCCTACGAGTCGGCCGCCGACAGCGCCAGGCTCGACCTCCTGACGGGCGCGGGCTTCCGTGAGCTGACCCGTACCGACCGGGGCTGGGAGCACCGCCCCGGCTGATCTCAGATGCCGGGCCGGTACCGCATGGGGTGGTCCGCCGGGACCTCGACCAGCACGATCGGCGTCCCGTCCGGGTCCGCGATCCACATCTCGACCAGCCCCCACGGCTCCTTCACCGCCGGTCGCACGATCTCGACGCCCTTCGCCCGCAGTTCCTCCTCCGCCGCGGCCACGTCGTCGACCTGGAGCCAGAGGCGTACGGCGGGTGACGGGGGAGTGTCGGACCGGCCCGCGACCTCCAGGAAGCCGCCGCCCGTGAAGTAGACCGTGCCGCGTTCGGGACCCGTGCCGAACTCCCGGTAGACGGCGAGGCCGAGCTGCTCGCCGTAGAAGGCACGGGACCGCTCGGGGTCAAACGGGCGGAGCAGGATCCGGCTGCTGAGTACATGCACCATGCACGAGAGCCTAGTGGCGGCGCTACTCTCGTCCATGCCCCAGCCACGCCCGGAAACGGAGACGCACGCCCATGGACACCGCTGACACCGCCGCCACCGCACTGACCTTCCGCGATGCCACCGACGCCGACGTGGACGAGCTGGTCGCTCTGATCGAGTCGGCGTACCGGGGGGACGACAGCCGGGCCGGATGGACCACCGAGGCGGACATTCTCGAAGGCCAGCGGACCGACCCGGAGGGCGTGCTGGCCGTCATCCAGTCGGCCGACAGCCGGCTGCTCGTCGTGGAGCGGGAGGGCGGGATCGTCGCGTGCTGCCAGCTCGAGCACCGCGGGGACCACGCCTATTTCGGGATGTTCGCGGTCAGCCCCCGGCTACAGGGCGAGGGCCTCGGCAAGGTGATCATCGCGGAGGCGGAGGGGCTGGCCCGCGCGACGTGGGGCGTGACGGAGATGCACATGACCGTGATATCCGTACGCGACGACCTCATCGCCTGGTACGAGCGGCGCGGATACCGCCGTACGGGTCGGATGACGCCCTTCCCGTACGGCGACGAGCGCTTCGGCATCCCCCAGCGCGAAGACCTGAGGTTCGAGCTGCTGGTCAAGGAGCTCGGCTAGCTGGGCGTCCCGGGACGTCGGTGACAGGCGACACGCGTTGAGTGGTCCTCGAACGGGGCGAGGGCCTCTGGGTTCGGTGTGGATTGCGAAGTCTGCACCGATGCCCAGGAGGCCCTCTTTGTTCCGCTGCCACACCGCACTCGGCAGCCAGCCACCCATCAGCCGCGTGAACAACGCTGCGACTCAATACACCTAGGCCGTGAAACGGCCCGTGCGCTTGATGTCCGGGTGGTCGGTGGTCGCGCCGTCCAGGCCGAACGCCCGGACGAGCCGCAGATGGTCCTGTGTGTTCACCACCCAGCCGATGATCCGCAGGTCCGCCCTGTGCGCGCGCTCGACGATCTCCAGGGTGAGCCGGCGGATGTTCAGGCAGACGGTCTCGGCGCCGACCGCGACGGCACGGTCCACGATGTCGGTCCCGTAGCGGCTGGCGATCAGCGCGGTGCGCACACCCGGCACCAGTGGCTTGATCTCGGCGATCGCCTCGTCGTGGAACGAGGACACCTCGACCCGGCCGGCCAGCCCGCGCTGGTTCATGACCTCCGCCAGGGCCCGCGCCGCCTGCTTGTCCTTGATCTCGGCCTGCAGTGGCGACTGCACCGCCTCCAGGACCTCCTCGAAGACCGGCACCCGTTCGCCCCGGCCCGCGTCCAGGGCGCGCAGCTCGGCGAGGGTCTTCTCGGCGATGGGCCCGCTGCCGTCGGTCGTGCGGTCCACGTCCGTGTCGTGCATGACGACGAGCGCGCCGTCCTTGCTCAGATGCAGGTCGAGTTCGATGGCGTCGAGGCCGGCCTCCTGGGCGGCGACGAAGGACCGGAGGGTGTTCTCGGGTTCCACACCCATGATTCCGCGGTGACCGATGGTGAGGAAGTTCAAGACGCGACTCTCTTCCGTCGACAGGCGGCACTGGAGGCCTTACGGCCCACCTGGACCGTATCGCCTGTACCCGCCCTCTGCAGAGGCCGAGGGCATGGTCGGCACACATCCGGGCATAAGCATGGCCGACAGGAAAAAGTGCGGCGAAGCACAGGGTGCGGCAGGATAATTTTCGGAGGGTGCCCTTGCTGGGAGGAACCTCGTGTGTATACGGTCGAGGTACGCGAGATTCTCCCGTGGAAGGTGGGACATGACGGAAATTCTTGTGCAGGTGGGTTCGGAGGACCTGGTTCCTCCCGTGGTCAGGGTGGTGGAGCACCCGGCATGGCCCGTGCTCAAGGATGCCGTGGAGCGGATCCGGCCATGGCAGTCCAAGGACGGGTCGATCGACTTCGACGCCGAGGGCGCGCCGGAGCCCGCAGACGCCGAGCTGGCCGTCCGCCGGGCCGCCGACGCGGTACTGGAGCTCTCCCCGCTGCTCCCGCACGACGCCGCCTATCACGAGGCCCTGGTCAAGGACCTGCGCCGGTGGGCCGACGGCGGCTTCGAGGTGCCCGACTTCCTCGACTCCCTGCTGGCCTTCCAGCCCGCCGCGAGCCGGGCGGACGGCCTCCAGCACCTGGTCGTCTTCCCGATGTACACGCAGAACGGCAACCCGGACCGCAATCTCGAAGCGGTCGTCCTGCGCATGGTCTGGCCGGACTGGCTGTCCGAACTGGAGCGCACGCGCTACGACAACCCGCTGTTCTGCGGCATCAAGTTCGAGGACTTCACGGCCGGATACGACACCAACTCCGCCGTCCTGTTCCCCGAGACCATCGCCGTGCGCGAGGCGCCCGAGCGGTTCAGCTGGGGCGGCATCTTCTGCGACCGCGAGGCCGCCCGCTTCCGCCGGGTGACCGACGCCGCCGTCGACATCCTGGGCCTTCAGCTGCCCGAGGACGTCGCCGCGATGGTCCACGACCAGAAGCGCTGCGAGGAGGCGTTCGTCCTGTGGGACATGGTCCACGACCGCACCCACAGTCACGGCGACCTGCCGTTCGACCCGTTCATGATCAAGCAGCGGCAGCCGTTCTGGATGTACGGCCTGGAGGAGCTGCGCTGCGACCTCACCGCCTTCAAGGAGGCCGTGAAGCTGTCGGCCGAGGGCGTCCCGCAGGCCCGTGACGTGCAGGTCGCGGTGCTCCTCGACCGAATGTTCCGTTTCCCGGTCACCGGCGAGCGCGTGCGCAACTACGACGGCCTCGGCGGCCAGCTCCTCTTCGCCTACCTGCACAAACACGATGTCGTCCGCTGGACCGACAACAAGCTGACCATCGACTGGGAGCGTGCCCCGCAGGTCACCAATCAGCTGTGCGCCGAGATCGAGCAGCTGTACCGCGACGGCATCGACCGCCCCAAGCTCGTCCACTGGTTCGCCGGGTACGAGCTGGTCTCCACGTACCTCTCCCCGCACCCGGGCTCCAAGTGGGCCAAGGGCCCCGATGCCCTGGACGTGACACAGCCGCCGCGGAAACTCGTCGATGACGTGCTTCCGGACGAGTTTCCGCTGAGCATGTTCTATGAGGCACTGTCCAAGAAGCTGAAGAACGTGATCGCCTCCACCAAGGGCATCACGGCGGACGGCGCCGAGCGGATCGCCGCGTGAGCGGCGGAACCTTCCGCGGAACCGGGAACACTGCTCAGGAGGCGAAGAAGATGGCGGGGAACGGAGCTCTCAGCGGTGCGGTGATCGCGGTGGCCGGCGCGGGCGGGCCCGCCGGCCGGGCGGCGCTGCTGCGACTGGCCGAGGCGGGGGCCACCGTCGCCGCCGCCGACAACGATCCCGAGCGGCTGGCGGAGGCCGTGGACGCGGCCCGCTACGCCTCGGGCGGCGCCAGCGTCATCGGCGAGCCCGTCGACCTGCTGGATCTGCAGTCCACCCGAGACTGGGCCGAGCACATCGAGAAGGACTTCGGCCGCGTGGACGGCGTGGTCCACCTCGTGGGCGGCTGGCGCGGCAGCGAGACCTTCATCAAGACCAGTCTCGACGACTGGGACTTCCTGGAGCTGCTGCTGATCCGCACCGTGCAGCACACGTCGCTGGCCTTCTTCGAGGCCCTGCAGCGCAGCGAGCGCGGCAGGTATCTGCTGATCAGCGCGGCCGGTGCCACGAAGCCGACCGCGGGCAACGCCTCGTACGCCGCCGCCAAGGCCGCCGCCGAGGCCTGGACGCTCGCGCTGGCCGACGCCTTCCGCAAGGCGGGGGGCGCCGAGGGCCCGACGTCCGCCGCTGCCATCCTGGTGGTGAAGGCGCTGGTGCACGACGCGATGCGCGCCGAGCGACCCAACGCGAAGTTCGCGGGCTTCACCGACGTCAGGGACCTGGCCGAGGCCGTCGTGGGTGTCTGGGACAAGCCCGCCGCCGAAGTGAACGGAAACCGTCTGTGGCTCACCGAGAAGCCGTGAACCCGCCGAAGACCGACGCGCGCCGCCATCACGACCCGGAAGTCCGCGGTTTCGCCAGCGACAACTACGCCGGCGCCCACCCGGAGGTGCTCGCCGCGCTGGCCCTGGCCAACGGCGGGCACCAGGTCGCGTACGGGGAGGACGCGTACACCGAGAACCTCCAGAGCGTCGTCCGCAGCCACTTCGGCGCCACGGCCGAGGCGTTCCCGGTCTTCAACGGCACCGGCGCGAACGTCGTCGCCCTCCAGGCGGTCACCGACCGCTGGGGCGCGGTGATCTGCGCCGAGAGCGCGCACATCAACGTCGACGAGTGCGGGGCCCCGAACGGGTCGGCGGCCTGAAGCTGCTCACCGTGCCGACGCCCGACGGCAAGCTCACCCCCGAGCTGATCGACCGGCAGGCGTACGGCTGGGACGACGAGCACCGCGCGATGCCGCAGGTCGTCTCCCTCGCCCAGACCACCGAACTGGGCACGGCCTACACGCCGGACGAGATACGCGCCATCTGCGAGCACGCCCACGCGCACGGCATGAAGGTGCACGTGGACGGCTCCCGGCTGGCCAACGCCGCCGCCACCCTGAACGTCCCGATGCGGACGTTCACCGACGCCGCCGGCGTCGACCTCCTCTCCCTGGGCGGCACGAAGAACGGTGCCCTCTTCGGCGAGGCCGTCGTGGTCCTGAACCAGGACGCCGTCAGCCACATGAAGCACCTGCGCAAGCTGTCCATGCAGCTCGCCTCCAAGATGCGCTTCGTGTCGGTGCAACTGGAGGCCCTGCTCGCCCGGGACCTGTGGCTGCGCAACGCCCGGCACTCCAACGAGATGGCCCAGCGCCTCGCCGAGGGTGTACGCGCCGTGCACGGGGTGGAGATCCTTTACCCCGTGCAGGCCAACGCGGTGTTCGCCCGCCTGCCGCACGAGGTGAGCGAGCGTCTGCAGAAGCGGTTCCGCTTCTACTTCTGGGACGAGGCCGCGGGCGACGTCCGCTGGATGTGCGCCTTCGACACGACCGAGGAGGACGTGGACACGTTCGTGGCGGCGCTCAAGGAGGAGATGGCCCGCTGACCCGCGCTGTTCAGCGGTTGACGACGATCTCCGCGCTGTTGTTGCGCAGGTTCGGGTCGAACTCGCTGATGGACAGCTCCGGGTCGTCGTTGAGGGTCTCGACGGTGGTGCGTGCCCCGCGCACCACCCGGTCGATCCGCAAGGGGATCTCGAAGGTGTACGACGCCTTGTCGTGCAGGTAGACCGGCGTCCGGCAGAAGTAAGTCGTGCCGGACGTCCCTTCCGGCTCCTCCGGCAGCGACCAGCAGCGCTCCTGAGACAGGTTCACGGCCGTGGTGCCTTCCGGCGCCCGGAACCTCACTGTGGCCACGGGGGCGCCCACGCCCAGCGACGCCACCCAGGCCGGGCCGCGGTTGTGCACGGTGACACGGGCGGTCACGGTGTCACCGGCGCCACCGTTCACCCTGCTGCCGGTGAGCTTCAGGTCGGCGCTGTTCCGGGCGTCGAGGATGACGGTCCGGTAGTCGTCCTGAGGGTCGATGTCGGGATCCGTCGCCGTGGCACCGGCGGCGGCCACCGGACGCGGGTCGAGCTCGGACCCCGTGCCCCGGGTCCACGTCCACTCGCCGCGCATCTCCGCGAGCGCCTCGTCCGAGTAGGGATGGACGGAGTGGTCGAACCGCTCGTACATCGCCTTGCGCCCGACGCCCAGCCCGGTCTTCAGCGCGTACCGCTGCCCGGGCGCCACCGCCTCGTCCAGTACGCACAGGGCGGACGTGCCGGTTTTGTGCTGCCGGTACTCGCAGTTCGTGTGCCGCTCTTCGAAGCGCAGTCCGTATGAAGCGTTGAGCCACGGCAGGGTGCGCTCCGCGGTGCGGTTGCCGCTGTTGGACAGGGTCGCCCGCACGCTCGTCCGCGAGCCCGGCCTGAGGTCTCGCTGCCAGTCGGCCTGGCTGAGACCGAGGTCCGGCCCGTTGCCCACGCCGACCCGGGTCTCGCCCGGATGGGATGTCGCCTCCCCGGCGGTGGCCGCGTAGCGCACGTACCCCGAAGCGCTGACGTCCGCCCCCGGCAGCGCGCGCAGTTCGAAGGTGGCGGCCTGCACGAGGTCCGTCCCCGCCGGCATCTCCGGGACGGCGCAGACCGCCTCGGCCTCCGACTCCGGTGCGCAGTTCGCGGGCCACGACACCCGCGCGAACGAGGCGATCTCGCTCACGTCGACGGTCAGTCGCCCGGCCGGCAGGGCGTCGTCGGCGACATCGCGGCTGACCTGCACGGCCACGGTGCGCGCACGGGCGTCACCGTTCGCGTCCGCGCCGGGCAGCACCGTCTCGTACGGTGCGCTGATCCACAGCTGGTTCTCCATGGCGTACGCGGGCACGGCCCCGACTCCGGCCGCCGCCAGGGCGCAGGAGACGAGCGTGGCGCCGAGCAGGCGGTGTGGGTCCTTTCATGTCTTCCCCCTGGTCACAGATCTGCGGAGGCCGAGACCGGTGGCGCGGGAGGAGGGTTGTGGTCGGGCAGGTGGTTGCGGCGCTGTTCAGCCGTTCTCCCCCAGTGATGCATATATATACGTCGCGTCGAAAATGCATTGACCGAGGAGGGGTGTCGTTCCTATGCTCAACTCGCATGCAGCTGATCCAGGAAAACCCAGACCTCTCCGCCTACTTGGCCGCTGACGAGGTGATCGACCATCACCATCCGCTCGTTCGCGGAACAGCGGCCGAGCTGGCCAAGGGTGCGGCGAACTCGTATGAGTATGCGCAGGCGGCATTCGAATTCGTACGCGACACCATTCCGCACTCGCAGGACTCGGGCGATCTCCGCGTCACCTGGCGCGCCTCCGACGTCCTGGAACAGGGCACCGGCATCTGCTACGCCAAGGCCCACGCGCTCGCGGCGCTGCTCCGGGCCGAGGACATCCCGACCGCTCTGTGCTATCAGGAGCTGGAGGTGGTGCACGGTCTGGTCGCCGTGCGGTTCGACGGCGCGTGGCACCGGCAGGACCCGCGGGGCAACAAACCAGGTGTGGACGCGCGGTTCTCCCTCGACGGTGAGCGGCTCGCCTTCACACCGGATGCGGCGTCCGGTGAAACGGACTGTCCGGTCCTGTATGCCGCGCCTCACCCGGTCGTGCTCGACACTCTGATGTCGGCCCGTGACCGGCCCCACTTGTGGCAGACACTCCCCACCGCGCTCTGAGGCGGGATCCGAGCCCGGGACGGCCGGCCCGGGGTGTCAGTGCGCCTCGGCCGCCTTCACCTGCTCCGGCGTCGGTGCCGTGCCGCCGAGGTGGGCCGGCATCCACCAGGTGTCCTCAGGGCCCTTCGGGCGTACGGGGTAGGCGCGCTGGGCGGCCTCGAGGAGTTCCTGGACGCGCTCGCGCAGCTGACGCGTGATCGCGCCGGCGTACTTGTCACGGGAGGCCTCGATCGCCTCGCCGACCCGGATCGTGATGGGGATGTGGCTGCGCTTGAAGTTCCGGGGGTGGCCCTTCGTCCACAGCCGCTGCGTGCCCCATACGGCCATCGGGATCAGCGGGACGCCGGCCTCCTGCGCCATGCGCGCCGCGCCCGACTTGAAGCTCTTCAGCGTGAACGACTGCGAGATGGTGGCCTCGGGGAAGACCCCGACGATCTCGCCCGACCGCAGCGAGTCCAGGGCGTGCGCGTAGGCCGTCTCGCCCTGCTTGCGGTCCACGGGGATGTGCTTCATGCCGCGCATCAGCGGGCCGGAGACCCGGTGCCGGAAGACGGACTCCTTCGCCATGAAACGTACGAGACGCTTCTGCGGCAGGGCCGCCAGGCCGTCGAAGACGAAGTCCAGGTAGCTGATGTGATTGCTCACCAGCACGGCGCCGCCCGAGCGCGGGATGTTCTCCGAACCCTGGAGGTCGATCTTGAGGTCCCACGCCTTGAACAGCGTGCGGGCGAAACCGACGACGGGACGGTAGACGAACTCTGCCATGGGCGGGTCGGACCCTTCCTGCTCTGCCTGGGAAGGGATTCCCAGCGGAAGTTACGCAGCCGTAGGTTTACGGCTTGTCGCAGATCGTGCCCGAAGAACGGCCGGGTAGCCAGTCCTCGTGCCCGGCGGGGAGGAGATTCTCGTCACGTCGCCGCGTGATCTCACCTCGTGCTTTTACGCCCGTATTACTCCGCGCGTACCGCCACCCGGCGCACGAGCAGGTACAACTCGCAGCCCAGGCAGTACCCGAATGCCGCATTCAGGAAGGCCGCCGCGAGCGCCGCGCCGGTCGCCGCGAGTCCCAGCCAGTCGGGCCCCAGGGTGTAGCCGACGAGCCCGAGCCCGGCGAAGAGCAGTCCCACCGCCTGGGCGAAACGCGGCGGTTCGGGCGCCTCGAAGTCGGTCGGCGGCCCGAGTCGCGGCCGTACGGCCGTGCGGAACAGCAGGCCGTACGGCGACCGGCTCACCCCACCCGCCGCGCCGAGCAGGAACGCCAGCGTCTGCCAGGCCAGCAGCCACGCGCTCCCCGTGACCAGAACGACCGCCAGGAAGACGGCCGTCACGGCCGCGCCGAAACGCGGCCCTCTCGCATCGATGTCCATGGAACCAAGCATTCCGCAACGCGGCCCCGTGGGGAGGGCGGGAATCTTTGCGGTCTCGTGAACGCTTGACGCAGGTGATGACCGGACTGGTGGTGTGTGTCCTGGTGCTCGCGGCGGCGAGCGCCTACGGAGTGCTGCAACGGCGGCGGAGCGGGAGAGTGCGGGTGCGAGGGCGGGACGACGGCAAGCGGCTCGGCGTGGCGGAGCTGGGCGCGGAACTCGGTGAGCGGGCCACGCTCGTGCAGTTCTCCAGTGCGTTCTGCGCGCCCTGCCGCGCGACCCGGCGGGTCCTCGCAGAGGTCGCCGGCGTGGTCCCTGGAGTGACCCACGTCGAGCTCGACGCCGAGGCCCATCTGGACCTCGTGCGACGCCTGGACATCCTCAAGACCCCGACCGTGCTGGTCCTCGACGCCGACGGCCGGGTGGTGCGGCGGGCCACCGGGCAGCCGCGCAAGGCCGATGTGATCGCCGCGCTGGGGGAGGCGGTGTGAGGCCCCGGCACGGCCGGTGAGTGCGTCCAGTGAGTCATCTCCCACATCACGGAGCGAACTTGACTGTGCACACCATTTATCGTCAGCCTGACCCCATGCCTTCGGACCTCCTCGCCACGCCCGACCTCCTGCGCTCGGTCTTCCGGCGGCACGCGGCGGGGGTCGCCGTGATCACCGCTCGTGGCGACACCGGTCCGGTGGGCTTCACCGCCACCTCCCTCGCCTCCGTCTCCGCGGAACCGCCCCTGCTGTCCTTCGGTGTCGGCACCGGCTCCTCCAGCTGGCCCGCGATCGCGGCGACCGATCATGTCGGCGTCCACATCCTCGGCGAGCACCAGCAGGAGCTGGCCGCCACCTTCGCCCGCAACGGAGCCGACCGCTTCGCCCCGCCCACCGCCTGGCGGGAGGGGCCCGAGGGTGTTCCCCTGCTCGACGGCGTGCTGGCCTGGCTGGTGGCCCGGGTCGTCGCCCGCGTGCCCGCCGGAGATCACCGGCTCGTGCTCGCCGAGGTCCTGCACGGGGACCCCACGGGCGCAGGCCGTCCGCTCCTCTATCACCAGGGGCGCTTCCGGAGACTGCCCGACTGAGGGGCATGCCCTGCCCCCCCCGGGCTGCGGGACCGTCGAGTTCCGGTTACGCTGCGTTGCGAAGGTCACAGTTCAAAGCGCTTGCTTAGCGGGAACGAACTAGGTGTACTGACGAGTAATATTTCGCTCGGAGCGTGGGTCGCCCCGACCGGAATCGGCCGCTTGAGGCGCCTATGCTGCCTGCAAGTAGGCAGCCGAGAAATGACGATTGCAGTAGGAGAGCCGGCGTGAGCTTGAGGATCGTTGTCACTGTGAAGTACGTGCCCGACGCCACTGGCGACCGGCACTTCGCCGATGACCTGACCGTCGACCGGGACGACGTGGACGGTCTGCTCTCCGAGCTCGACGAGTACGCGGTCGAGCAGGCGCTGCAGATCTCCGAGAACTCCGACGACGACGTGGAGATCACCGTCCTGACGGTGGGCCCCGAGGACGCCAAGGACGCGCTGCGCAAGGCGTTGTCCATGGGCGCCGACAAGGCGATCCACGTCGAGGACGACGACATCCACGGCACCGACGCCATCGGCACCTCCCTGGTCCTGGCCAAGGCCGTCGAGAAGGCCGGCTACGACCTGGTCATCTCCGGTATGGCCTCCACCGACGGCACCATGGGTGTCGTTCCCGCGCTGCTCGCCGAGCGCCTGGGCGTGCCGCAGGTGACCCTGCTGTCCGAGGTGTCGGTCGAGGACGGCACGGTCAAGGGCCGCCGTGACGGCGACGCCGCCTCGGAGAACCTTGAGGCGTCCCTGCCGGCGGTCGTCTCCGTGACCGACCAGTCGGGCGAGGCGCGTTACCCCTCCTTCAAGGGCATCATGGCGGCCAAGAAGAAGCCGGTTGAGTCCTGGGACCTGTCCGACCTGGACCTGGAGGCCGAGGAGGTCGGCCTGGAGGGTGCCTACACCACGGTCGACAACGCGGCCGAGCGCCCGGCCCGTACTGCGGGCACGATCGTCAAGGACGAGGGCGAGGGCGGCAAGCAGCTCGCTGAGTTCCTCGCGGGCCAGAAGTTCATCTGAGCCCGGCATTCGCTGACCGCCCCTCATCTTTCGCAAGCAGGAGAGAAGAAGTCCCATGGCTGAAGTTCTCGTCTACGTCGACCACGTGGACGGCGCCGTCCGCAAGCCCACCCTGGAGCTGCTGACCCTGGCCCGCCGCATCGGCGAGCCGGTCGCCGTCGCGCTGGGCAACGGCGCCGCCGACACCGCCGCCACGCTCGCCGAGCACGGCGCGGTCAAGGTCCTCACCCACGAGGCCGCCGAGTACGCCGACTACCTGGTCGTACCGAAGGTGGACGCCCTCCAGGCCGCGCACGAGGCCGTCTCCCCGGCCGCCGTGCTGGTCCCGTCCTCCGCCGAGGGCAAGGAGATCGCCGCCCGGCTGGCGCTGCGTCTGGGTTCGGGCATCATCACCGACGCCGTCGACCTGGAGGCCGGCGACGAGGGCCCCGTGGCCACCCAGTCGGTGTTCGCCGCGTCCTTCACCACCAAGTCCCGTGTCTCCAAGGGCACCCCGGTCATCACGGTCAAGCCCAACAGCGCCGCTGTCGAGGCCGCTCCGGCCGCGGGTGCGGTCGAGGCGCTGTCCGTGTCCTTCTCCGCCCAGGCCACCGGCACCAAGGTCACCGGCCGTACCCCGCGTGAGTCGACGGGCCGTCCGGACCTGACCGAGGCCGCGATCGTGGTCTCCGGTGGCCGTGGCGTCAACGGCGCGGAGAACTTCGGGATCATCGAGGCGCTCGCCGACTCCCTCGGCGCGGCCGTCGGTGCCTCGCGTGCCGCGGTGGACGCTGGCTGGTACCCGCACACCAACCAGGTCGGCCAGACCGGCAAGTCCGTCTCGCCGCAGCTGTACATCGCCTCCGGCATCTCCGGCGCGATCCAGCACCGCGCCGGTATGCAGACCTCGAAGACGATCGTCGCGATCAACAAGGACGCCGAGGCGCCGATCTTCGACCTCGTCGACTACGGCATCGTCGGCGACCTCTTCGACGTCGTCCCGGCCCTGACCGAGGAGATCAAGACCCGCAAGGGCTGATCGAATCCGGCTGAGGAAGGCCCCCGTGACCGCGCGAGCGGTCACGGGGGCTTCCTCTCATCCCAAGGTCATCGAGGCCTGCACCGGCAGATGGTCGCTCGGATACGTCCCGTCCATGCTGAAGGTGTTCATCCCGGCCCAGTGCGTGGTCACCCCGGGCGTGGTGAGGATCCAGTCGATGCGCCGCCCGCCGGGCCTGAGCTCCCGGTAGCCGTGGTGCGTCCCGAACGCCGGGCTCCGCGAGGCCGCCGTGTCCCAGGCGTCCACCAGTCCGATGTCCAGCATGAGGTCGTACACCCGGTTGTCGTGAGCGGCCGCGTTGAAGTCTCCGGTGACGATGACCGGTAACGACCGGTCCCACCCGGCGATCGTCTCGCCGATGAGCCCCACCGAGCGTTCCCGGGCGTACTGGCTGACGCTGTCCAGGTGAGTGTTGAGGACGTAGAACTCCCGTCGGCCTTCGGCGAGATCCGCGAATCGGACCCAGGTCACCATGCGCAGCCAGTCCGCGCCCCAGGTGTTCGAGGCGATCGTGTACGGGGTGTCGGACAGCCAATAGTGATCGAACTCGATCGGTTCGAGTCTGCGCGTGTTGTAGAAGACCGCCATGAACTCGTCCTTGCTGCCGCCCCCGCGTCCGGTGCCGATCCAGTCGTAGTGCGCGCCGAGATCCTTCTCGATCGCGCGCACTTGCCGGTAGAGCCCTTCCTGGGTGCCGATGACGTGCGGTCGCTCGCGGCGCAGCAGTTCTCGCATCACCGGTCGGCGTACGTCCCAGCGCGGTGTGCTGTCGACGACGGTCCCGAAACGCACGTTGAACGTCATGACGTCCAGGGCGCCCGGGTGCTCGCCGGCGGAAGCGGGCTGTGTGGGGCCCGCGGTGGTGAGCAGCGGTCCTGTGATGGCAGCGGCGGCCGCCGCCTTGAGCCCGTGGCGGCGCGTCACTCCGACCTCGTTCGGCACGTGGCCTCCCTCCCCTTGCACGTCAGGATGAAGCTTGCCTTCTGAATACGGAAGATGAGGGCGGGTCGGCGGTGACCATGGGTGAAGGATGGGGAATCCCACTGCATGACGGTGTTGACCAGGGCGAAGGTCGGCCGATAACTTCGCTCTACGGATTGTTGATTCCGTACAGCGGAAAACAGGAGGGTCTCGGAATGGGTCAGGGCCAGCAGGAGAAGGTGACGACCAGCCTCGCGGGTGCCGTCAGCGAGGAGATCAGCGCCTCCCTCGCGCCGGTCGACGCGGAGCTGGAGCGCCGCTACCCCGGGGACCCCGGCACCCGCCAGCCCGTCCACACCGTCTACGTACCCGGCGACGTCTTCGCCGCCGACACCGTCCGCTCCTGGGGCGACCGTGCCCTGGCGGCCCTCGATGACCACGCACCGGACGCCGCGTCCTTCGCCGCCGCCCTCGGTCTCGCCGAGGAACTCGCCGAGCCCGTCCACGCGCGCGTGCGCGCCAAGCTGGAGCGCGAGCCGATCGAGGACCTGCGCGTCGACTTCGAGGACGGCTACGGCAACCGCCCCGACACCGAGGAGGACGAGGCCGCCGCCCGCGCCGCCCGCCTGATCGCCGAGGCGTACGAGGACGGCACCGCGGCCCCGTACATGGGTATCCGGATGAAGTGCATGGAGGCACCCGTACGCGACCGGGGCATCCGCACCCTCGACATCTTCCTCACCGGCCTGCTGAAGGCAGGCGGCCTGCCCCGCGGGCTGGTGCTCACCCTGCCGAAGGTGACCTACGCCGAGCAGGTCACCGCCATGGCGCGGCTGCTGGACGCCTTCGAGAACACCCACGGCCTGGAGCCCGGCCGGATCGGCTTCGAGATCCAGATCGAGACCAGCCAGTCCATCCTCGCCACCGACGGCACCGCCACCGTCGCCCGCATGATCCAGGCCGCCGAGGGCCGCGCCACCGGCCTGCACTACGGCACCTTCGACTACAGCGCCTGTCTCGGCGTCTCCGCCGCCCACCAGGCCAGTGACCACCCCGCCGCCGACCACGCCAAGGCCGTCATGCAGGTCGCGGCGGCCGGCACCGGCGTCCGCGTCTCGGACGGCTCCACCAACGTGCTGCCCGTCGGCCCCACCGAGAAGGTGCACGCGGCCTGGCGCCTGCACTACGGCCTGACCCGCCGCGCCCTGGCCCGCGCCTACTACCAGGGCTGGGACATGCACCCCGGCCACATCCCGACCCGGTACGCGGCCGTCTTCGCCTTCTACCGCGAGGGCTACGAGCAGGCCGCGGCCCGTCTCGCCCGCTACGCCAACCGCACCGGCGGCGACGTCATGGACGAACCCGCCACCGCCAAGGCTCTCAGCGGCTACCTGCTGCGCGGCCTGGACTGCGGCGCCCTCGACATGGGCGAGGTCGCACGGCTGACCGGCCTGACCCGCGCCGACCTGGAGAGCTTCGCGACGCCCAGGCGGGCGGACTTGACGGCGTCCGCCTGACCGCGTCGCTGAGACCGGGGCCGGCACGTACCGGCCCTGTCACAGCCGTCGCCGCCGGCTGTCGGCGTCATCGCCGCCCCGTACTCTGTACGCCACGTACTGACGTGTCGGTGGATCCAGTGGTGTCACAGGAACGGGGCAGCGGTGTCAACGGGGGAGCACGGGCAGACCGACGGGGCCGGTCGGCTGCTGGCAGGCCGCTATCGCGTCACGGGCCGGCTGGGACGCGGCGGCATGGGCATCGTCTGGAAGGCCGTCGACGAGGTCCTGGGCCGCGAGGTCGCCGTCAAGGAACTGCGCACCTACACCGACGTGGCCGGCCCCGAACTGGCCGCTCTGCGCCTGCGGATGCAGCGCGAGGCGCGTGCGGCGGCCCGGGTGCGCCACCCCGGTGTCATCGCCGTGCACGACATCGCGGAGGTCGACGGCCGGCCGCTCATCGTCATGGAACTGGTCGACGGACCGTCCCTCGACGACGTCCTGCGGGAACGCGGCACACTGGAGCCGGGCGAGGCGGCCGGGATCGGCGCCAAGGTCATGGACGCGCTGTCCGCCGCCCACCGTGCGGGCGTCCTGCACCGTGACGTGAAGCCCGGCAACATCCTGCTCGACCGCTCGGGCCGCGTCGTCCTCACCGACTTCGGCATCGCCACCATGGACGACCCGGGCGACGGTTCGGCCACCCACCTCACCCGCAGCGGCGAACTCGTCGGCTCCCTCGACTACCTGGCCCCCGAGCGCGCCCAGGGCGCCAGCCCGGGCCCGGCCTCCGACATCTGGGCCCTGGGCGCCACGCTGTACGCGGCCGTCGAAGGGGCCTCACCCTTCCGCCGTACGTCCACGTTCTCGACACTCACCGCGATCGTCACCGAGCCGCTGCCGGAGCCCGTGCGGGCCGGACCTCTCGCCCCCGTCCTCCAGCAGCTGTTGGACAAGCGCCCCGAGACCCGCCCGGAAGCCGGCCAGGCCCGGGAGCTGCTCCAGTCGGTGGCCGACTCGGACGGTACGGACACGCCGACATCTCCGCTGCGAGACCCTGCGGCATCGGCATCGGCATCGCCCTTGTCCTCGCGCCCGGAGACGGAGCGGAGCGTGCCGGCGGTACCCCCGGGGTTCGGACCGCCCCAGCACGTACAGCCGGACAGTACCGCCCCCGGCGCCGCCGCTCCCACGGGGCCGGTGGACTCCGGCCGCACGCCCCGCCGTAGGTCCCGCGTCCTGCTCGCCGCCGCGGCCGCCACCGTCGTTCTCGCCGCCGGTGTCACGGCCGCCGTGCTCAGCGACTCCGGTGACAAGGGAGAGGGCGCCCGGACCGACGCCGCCCGTGCGGATGCCGTGGCACCCTCCGAACCCGGCCGCACCGACGACGGCTCGAACGCTCCCCGGCCCACGCAACAGGGCGACGAGAAGGGCAAGGCCCCGTCCAGAAAGCCCAGCAAGGACCCCGAGCCCACCGGCGGGGCGGACACCCCGGCCCCCGCCAAGTCCTCCGGCGGCACGACCGGAGGGACGTCGGGCACGTCCGGCGGCAGCGACACCGGAGGCGGTTCCGGCAACGGCGGGACGGGCGGCGCTCCGACCACCCCGGCCCCCGAACCGGCCTGCCACGCCATCGGCGGCGGCAAGTACAACTGCCAGGTCTGGAAGACCGCCGACTCCTACACCGCTTCCGGCACCAAGGTCGG
Organism: Streptomyces sp. CA-179760; assembly: GCF_050937045.1. Lineage (NCBI taxonomy): Bacteria > Bacillati > Actinomycetota > Actinomycetes > Kitasatosporales > Streptomycetaceae > Streptomyces > Streptomyces sp. CA-179760. The sequence continues at coordinate 1,169,793 of NZ_JBNJLZ010000001.1, read as the reverse complement.
TGTCCTCAACGCGGGCACCAACTACTTCTACTGCCAGCAGAACCTGGGCCGCCGCGAGACGGACGGCCGGTGGACCAACGTCTGGTGGGCGAAGACCGACGACGACAGCGGCAACACGGACGTCTGGGTCAGCGACGTCTACGTCAAGGGCGGGGACAACGACGCGCCGGTCCCCGGACTCCCGGTCTGCTGAGACCCCGTCGCCCGGGCATCGACGTACCGCTCCAGGCCGGAGGCGGTCACCAGCTTCTCCTCGATGAACAGCCGCGTGCCCCGCTCGCACAACCGCCGGTCACCGCGGGCTCGCGCGCTGAACTCCTCGGGCACCACGCCGAACAGCTCCCTGAACCGCGGCAGGCCGGAGAGCAGCTCGGTGAGCAGCTCCCGCTGGCCCGGGTGGGTGCGCGGCGCGCCGGTGCCGTCGTGCAGGACCCCGTGCCGGTTGACGTACGCGTACGCGCCGGGCAGCCGGGTGCCGTCCGCCAGGTCGATCCGCACATCGGGCGCGGGCAGCCAGGCACGGTTGAAGTTGCCGCTCGGCACGGGCGCGCCCTCGCTCGCGTCGATCACCGCGAGCTGCTCGTCGTCGAGCCAGAGGACGAACAGCTCCCGCACGGTGTCGGGGGCGCTGACGGGCGAGGCGGACATGTACCCCATGCGGCTCACATGCGCCGAGACGCCCGCGTCGACGCCCCGCACCCGGGTCTTGACCATCGGGAGCGGGGACATGATGCCGAACTCGGCCATCTTGTGCCGCAGTTGTCCCGGGCAGGCGTTGGACCCGATGGCGAGGACCGGCGTGCGGTCCTCGTGCACGAGCTGCCCCAGTGGCAGGAAGCAGTCCCCGTCCAGGAGCCCGGAGTCGGCCGGCCACGCGCCCGGATACAGCAGCGGATGCTCGCGCGGCGCCTCGGCCAGGCCCAGTGCCCGCAGCGTGCGATCGGTGAGGTGATCCATGGGCCGCTCAGTCCGCCGGGGGCAGCTCGCCGGAGCCGCGGGTGATCAGCCGGGTCGGCAGCTCGATGCGCTCGGGGGCGATCTGGGTGCCGTCAAGCTGCCGGAAGAGACGTTCCGCCGCGGTGCGGCCGATGTCCGCCGCGTCCTGGGCGACGACCGTGACGCCCGGCTGCAGGAGGTCGGCCAGCTCGATGTCGTCGAAGCCGACCAGGGCGACGCGCCGGGCGTGCTCGGCGAGTACACGGATCACGGTGACCGTCACCCGGTTGTTGGCCGTGAAGATCGCGGTGACCGGGGCAGGCCCGGACAGCATCTCCTCGGCCGCCCCGCGCACCCGCTCGGGGTCGGTGACGCCGAGGGACATCCAGGAGTCCGCCACCGGTATGCCCGCGTCCTCCATCGCGGCCCGGTAGCCGCGCAGCCGCTCGGCGGCGGTGTGGATGCGGGGCATGTCGCCGATGAAGCCGATCCGGCGGTGCCCGTGCGCGACGAGATGGGCGACGCCGTCGCGGGCGCCGCCGAAGTTGTCCGACAGGACCACGTCGGCGTCGATGCGGCCGGCCGGCCGGTCCACGAAGACCGTGGCGACGCCCGCCTTGAGCTCCGGCTCCAGATACCGGTGGTCGTCGCCGGCCGGGATCACCACCAGCCCGTCCACGCGCCGGGCGCACAGGGCCAGCACCAGCTCCTGCTCGCGCTCCGGGTCCTCGGCGCTGGAGCCGTTGATCAGGAGGGCGCCGTGCGCGCGGGCCACCTCCTCGACCGAGCGGCTCAGCGGCCCGTAGAACGGGTCCGCGAGGTCCTCCAGGACCAGGCCGATGCTGGCCGTACGGCCCTTGCGCAGCACCCGCGCGCTGTCGTTGCGCCGGAAACCGAGGGCATCGATCGCCTCCTGGACCCGCCGCTCCGTCTCCGGGGTGACACCCGGCTCCCCGTTCACCACCCGGGAGACCGTCTTGAGCCCGACTCCGGCGCGTGCCGCGACGTCCTTCATGGTCGGCCGGGTGCCGTAGCGCGTTGCGGATCGGAGGGGCGTCTGGGGCACGGTGCGGCGTCCTGTCCTGTCGTCCACGGGGGTGCGTCGATCCTGGGTTTGTATGAGGATGTGGCGTCGAGCATAGAGCCTGGACAACGTTGTCAGGCTCGGGGGAGACTGTCCACCGCAATCCCCGGCCCGCGCACCCGTGCGGGACCGGTCCGCCGCTCGGCGTTTTTCTCATGGTTGACGGGGAGATCCGACACTGATGCACACCGACCTCGTGGCCGCGCTCGACATCGGCGGTACCAAGATCGCCGGCGCTCTGGTGGACGGCCACGGCCGGATCCTGGTCCGCGCCCAGCGGCCGACGCCCGCCCGGGAGGACGGCGACACCGTGATGCGGGCCGTGGAGGCGGTGCTCGGTGAGCTCACCGTGTCGCCGCTGTGGGAGCGCGCCACGGCTGTGGGCATCGGCAGCGCCGGGCCCGTGGACGCCTCGGCGGGCACGGTGAGCCCGGTGAACGTGCCCGGCTGGCGTGACTACCCGCTCGTGGGGCGCGTCCGGGCCGTGGCCGGGGATCTGCCCGTGGAGCTGATCGGCGACGGTGTGGCGATCACGGCGGCCGAACACTGGCAGGGCGCCGCCCGAGGCCACGACAACGCGCTGTGCATGGTGGTCTCCACGGGTGTCGGCGGCGGCCTGGTGATCGGCGGCCGGCTGCACCCCGGGCCCACCGGCAACGCCGGCCATATCGGCCACATCAGCGTGGACCTCGACGGCGATCCCTGCCCGTGCGGCTCGCACGGCTGCGTCGAGCGCATCGCGAGCGGTCCCAACATCGCCCGGCGTGCCCTGGAGAACGGCTGGCGGCCCGGCCCCGACGGTGACACCTCCGCCGCCGCGGTGGCCGCCGCCGCCCGGTCCGGCGATCCGGTCGCCGTCGCCTCCTTCGAGCGTGCCGCCCAGGCCCTGGCCGCCGGGATCGCTGCCACCGCGACCCTCGTGGAGATCGACATAGCGGTGATCGGCGGGGGAGTGGGGAAGGCGGGCGACGTCCTCTTCGCCCCTCTGCGCAAGGCTCTGAGCGCCTACGCGACCCTGTCCTTCGTTCGTCGGCTGACCGTGGCACCGGCCCAGATGGGCACCGACGCCGGCCTGGTGGGTGCCGCTGCGGCGGCGCTCGCGAAGCGGCCGGACGCGGCCGCGGCGGGGGTGTGAACACCGGCAGGAACGTTCAGGCGGTGGAGCCCTGGCGCCTCCCGGGCCCCACCCGTCCCTGAACCGGAGGGAACCACTCCGCCTGACGCGGCATCTGGCCCGGCGTGAGCGCCGGGATGATGTTCTTCGGGCTGGTCTTCATGGGCGGGTGGGTGGCGGCGCTCGGGGGCTGGTGTTCGCCGTCGTCACGCTGGTGCGTGCCCGGAAGCGGGACTGGGTGCGCCGCCAAGGGCACCCCGCGGTACGGCTGGTGCTGCCGGCGCCCGCCTTCCGGCGCTTCGACGTGGCGCTCGCCGTGACGGCCCTCCTGGCCGACCTGTGGTTCGTGTCGGCGGTCCTCGTGTTCGGGGCGGACGGCGTCTTCACCGAGGACTGGATGGGCTACCCCGGCATGGTCGATTCCACCGGGAGGGGATACCAGGCCGCAGTCGTGAGCGCGCTCAGCTCCACCGCGTGGTGGACCTTCGGGATCGCGGTGCTCGGCCGCTGCTGGATCACGGCCTGCGTGCAGGTGTGCCTCCTGCCGCTCGCGGCATGGTGGATCGGAACGTTCGACACGTACTTCACCTGACGGGCCCTGGTCCGGGGCACTGGCATTTCCCTCCGAAATCGTCCGAATGTCAGTGCGATGTGACACGATCCGGCATGTGACCAGCAGACCCACCTCGGAGCAGCGCCTGCGTGACCTCGCCCGTCTGCGCCGGGTCAAGGACCGGATCGACCGGGAGTACGCACAGCCGCTGGACGTGGAGGCACTGGCCCGGGGCGTGCACATGTCGGCCGGGCATCTGAGCCGCGAGTTCCGGCAGGCGTACGGCGAGTCTCCGTACAGCTACCTCATGACGCGGCGCATCGAGCGCGCGATGGCGCTGCTGCGCCGGGGCGACCTCAGTGTCACCGAGGTGTGCTTCGAGGTCGGCTGCGCGTCGCTGGGCACGTTCAGCACCCGTTTCACCGAGCTGGTCGGCATGCCGCCCAGTGCCTACCGGCGTGAGGCGGCGCGCGCGACGGCGGGCATTCCGTCGTGCGTGTCGAAGCAGGTGACCAGACCGGTCAGGAATCGAGAAGCGCCCGCCGCGAGCCGAAACTAGCGTGATGGCCATGGACCTTCACATTCACGCCAGCTTCCTTCCGCACGACGGCCCGGACGCCGCCCTGGCGTTCTACCGCGACACCCTCGGCTTCGAGGTCAGAAACGACGTCGGATACGAGGGCATGCGCTGGATCACCGTCGGCCCCGTCGGCCAGCCCGGCACGAACATCGTGCTGCACCCGCCGGCGGCCGACCCCGGCATCACCGAGGACGAGGGCCGGACCATCGCCGAGATGATGGCCAAGGGCACCTACGCGAGCATCGTCCTGGCCACCACCGACGTCGACGGCACCTTCGAGCGGCTGCAGGCGGGCGACGCCGAGGTGGTCCAGGAGCCGGTGGACCAGCCGTACGGCGTCCGCGACTGTGCCTTCCGCGATCCCGCGGGAAACATGATCCGCATTCAGCAGCTGAAGCCGTGACGCCGTAGCGGCGGCCGGTCCCGCGGAGCCCGTCCCCGCACCGCACCCCCGGGTCCGGTGCGGGGAGAGAACGTCCGAGCGACAGATGGAGAGACGATGAGCAAGGCCACGACGGCGGACAGACGGTCGCCCGGGCCGCACGCTGCCGACAGCCATGACGTGATCCGCGTGCACGGTGCGCGCGAGAACAACCTCAAGGACGTCAGCATCGAGATTCCGAAGCGCAGGCTCACGGTGTTCACGGGCGTCTCCGGCTCGGGCAAGAGCTCGCTGGTGTTCGACACGATCGCCGCGGAGTCGCAGCGGCTGATCAACGAGACGTACAGCGCCTTCCTCCAGGGCTTCATGCCGAACCTGGCCCGGCCCGAGGTCGATGTGCTGGACGGGCTGACCACCGCGATCACCGTCGACCAGCAGCGCATGGGGTCCGACCCGCGCTCCACCGTCGGCACCGCCACCGACGCCAACGCGATGCTGCGCATCCTCTTCAGCCGGCTCGGCACCCCGCACATCGGCCCGCCCGGCGCGTTCTCCTTCAACGTCGCCACGGTCTCGGCGAGCGGCGGCATCACGGTCGACCGGGGTGCCGACAAGACCAAGACGCAGAAGGTGACCTTCAGCCGCACCGGCGGCATGTGCACGCACTGCGAGGGGCGGGGCAAGGTCTCCGACATCGACCTCACCCAGCTGTTCGACGACTCCAAGTCGCTCTCCGAGGATCCGTTCACCATCCCCACCTACACCGGGGACGGCTGGGTGGTGCGGGTCATCGCCGAGTCGGGCTTCTTCGACAAGGAGAAGCCGATCCGCGAGTACACCAAGAAGGAGCGGCACGACTTCCTGTACCGCGAGCCGACCAAGGTGAAGATCAACGGCGTCAACCTCACCTACGAGGGGCTGATCCCGAAGATCCAGAAGACCTTCCTCGCCAAGGACCGCGAGTCGATGCAGCCGCACATCCGGGCCTTCGTGGACCGGGCGGTCACCTTCACCGAGTGCCCCGAGTGCGACGGCACCCGGCTCAGCGAGCTGGTCCGCTCCTCCAGGATCGGCAAGGTCAGCATCGCCGACGCCTGCGCGATGGAGATCCGCGACCTGGCCGAATGGGCCCGCGGGATCGAGGATCCGTCGGTGGCCCCGCTGCTCGCCAAGCTTCGGCACACCCTGGACTCGTTCGTGGAGATCGGGCTCGGCTATCTGTCGCTCGACCGGGCCTCGGGCACGCTCTCCGGCGGCGAGGCGCAGCGCACCAAGATGATCCGGCACCTCGGCTCCTCGCTCACCGACGTCACCTACGTCTTCGATGAGCCGACCATCGGGCTCCACCCCCATGACATCCAGCGGATGAACAACCTGCTGCTGCGGCTGCGCGACAAGGGCAACACCGTGCTCGTCGTGGAACACAAGCCGGAGACGATCGCCATCGCCGACCATGTCGTGGACCTCGGCCCCGGCGCCGGCACGGCGGGCGGCACCGTCTGCTTCGAGGGCACCCTGGAGGAGCTGCGCAAGAGCGGCACCGTCACCGGCCGTCATCTCGGCGACCGGGCAGCGCTGAAGGAGACGGTCCGCGAATCCACCGGCACCCTCGCGATCCGCGGGGCGACAGCGAACAACCTGGCCAACGTCGACGTCGACATCCCGCTCGGTGTGCTCACCGTCATCACCGGTGTCGCCGGCTCCGGCAAGAGTTCCCTCGTGCACGGCTCGATCCCCACCGATGAGGGCGTGGTGTCGATCGACCAGACCGCGATCCGCGGCTCCCGGCGCAGCAATCCGGCGACGTACACCGGGCTGGCCGACCCGATCCGCAAGGCCTTCGCCAAGGCCAACGGTGTGAAGCCGGCGCTCTTCAGCGCCAACTCCGAGGGCGCCTGCCCCACCTGCAACGGCGCCGGTGTCATCTACACCGACCTGGCGATCATGCAGACCGTCGCCACCCCCTGCGAGGTGTGCGAGGGCAAGCGGTTCGACGCGTCGGTGCTGGAGTACCGCTTCGGCGGCCGCGACATCAGCGAGGTGCTGGCGATGTCGGTGACCGAGGCCGAGAAGTTCTTCGGCGCCGGTGAGGCACGCACCCCGGCGGCCCACCGGATCATCGAACGGATGGCGGACGTCGGCCTCGGCTACCTCACCCTCGGCCAGCCGCTCACCACACTCTCCGGCGGCGAGCGGCAGCGGCTCAAGCTGGCCACGCACATGGGCGACGAGGGCGGCGTTTACGTCCTCGACGAGCCGACCACCGGCCTCCACCTCGCCGACGTGGAGCAACTGCTCGGCTTGCTCGACCGGCTCGTCGACGCCGGCAAATCGGTCATCGTCATCGAGCATCACCAGGCGGTCATGGCGCACGCCGACTGGATCATCGACCTCGGCCCGGGTGCCGGACACGACGGCGGCCGGATCGTCTTCGAAGGCACGCCGGCCGAACTCGTCGAGGCCCGCTCCACCCTGACCGGGGAGCATCTCGCGGCCTACGTGGGCGCCTGACGGAATCCGGGGACGGCTGAACGGCCCACCCCGGCGCGCGCCCGGCGCCGTCCTCGCGCAGCCTGGTGCCATGGCGTCCGTGAAGCCCGTCGTGGTCTACCCGCCCGCCGTGGACGGCGGCAGGCGGGTCCGTGTGGACGACCAGTTCCTCGGGATCGCGTACGGGCTGCTGGACGTCGCCGAGTTTCTGCGCCGGGCGGGCATCGAGGACGCCGACGAGGCGTACGCGGCGTCGTCCGGGCTGATCGAATGGCGCGGCGGCGGGCCCGGGGCCTGGGACACCGGTCCCGAATGAGGCCGTCGCGTCGCCCGAACGGCCCAGTGGCGTGACCCCGGAGCGGGTCAGAGCGTTGAGTCGGTCATGAAGAAGCGCAGCATGCTCGCCATCGCCTCCCTGGCCACCGGCTTCGTCGTCGCGGCGGTCACCCCGTCGCACGCTGTCGGAGAGAAGCTCCCCGGGATCAACGTGGACGAGACCCTCAACACGCTCAACCAGGCCGTCGGCAAGGACGGCCTGTCCGTGGCCGGGAAGGACGGCCTCCAGAAGAAGGGCGCCCAGAAGAAGGCTGCCCCGAAGAAGGGCGTTCAGAAGAAGAAGGGCTGACGAGCCGCTCCGGCCCCGGCCCACGGCGCCGGCGCTCCCCGCGTGAGGGGAGCGTCGGCGCCGTCGTCATGCGCCCTCAACTGGGGCTGGTTTTCGTGGCAGGGTGGAGCGGGCAAGCCTCAGGGGGCCAACAGAAGAGGGGGACCTGTGACCGTCGTCTGGATCAACGGCGCGTTCGGTGCGGGGAAGACCACCACCGCACAGGAACTGATCGAACTGATCCCGAACAGCACGCTCTTCGACCCCGAGGTCATCGGCGGAGCGCTCCGGTATCTGCTGCCGCCCAAGCGCCTCGCCGAGGTCGGCGACTTCCAGGACCTGCCGATCTGGCGACGGCTCGTGATCGACACGGCGGCCGCGATGCTCGCCGAGCTCGGCGGAACCCTGGTCGTCCCGATGACGCTGCTGCGTCAGGAGTACCGCGACGAGATCTTCGGCGGCCTGGCCGCGCGCAGGATTCCGGTCAGCCACATCCTGCTCGCTCCGGCCGAAACGATACTGCGGGAGCGCATCGCGGGCCGCGCGGTTCCGCGGGACCTCCCCGACGGCGAGATACGAATACGCCAGTGGTCCGTCGACCACATCGAGCCCTACCGGGCCGCGCTGGCCTCCTGGCTCACCGCGGACGCGCACCCGGTCGACACCAGCGACCTCACCCCGTACGAGACCGCCGCCCGCATCGCAGAGGCCGTGCAGGGCGGCTCCGCGCCCGTCTGCGACATCGTGCAGACGCCCGAGCCCACCGCCGAGACGCTCGCCGCCGGTGTGCTCCTGTTCGACGAGCGGGACCGCGTGCTGCTCGTCGACCCCACCTACAAGCCCGGCTGGGAGTTTCCCGGCGGAGTCGTCGAACCCGGTGAGGCGCCCGCGCGGGCCGGTGTGCGGGAGGTCGCCGAGGAGACCGGCATCCACCTCGACGAGGTACCGAGCCTGCTCGTCGTCGACTGGGAGCGCCCCGCGCCCCCCGGGTTCGGCGGTCTGCGGCTCCTCTTCGACGGTGGTCTCCTCGACTCCGCGGAGGCCGGACGGCTGGTGCTGCCCGGTCCGGAGCTGCGCGACTGGCGGTTCGTCACCGAGGAGGAGGCCGCCGATCTGCTGCCCCCGGTGCGCTACGAGCGGCTGCGCTGGGCCCTGAGGGCGCGCGAACGCCGGGCGGCGCTCTACCTGGAGGCCGGGGTGCCGGTCGGCTGAGCCGGGCTCCGTGCCCGTGCCCTTTACCCGGCGCGGGGGATTCCGAGGGAAAAGCGAGAGGAAACGCCCTCGGCAGCAATGCTAAGTACTGCCCAAGGAATCTCCCTCATTCCCTCACGCGGCGGGTAATCACATTCCCCGCTCTCGTCAACACTTTTCCATGACCGCAAACAATCCCTTTTCTGGCCCCTGCTCGGCTTGACCGGCCTCGTACGGCATTGCGAAAGTCCGCAATGTCTCACGGCGGCGTTCACGACCGCCACTCAATTTTCCTTGCCTCAGGGGCAGATCCGGGATGTCCGTACGATGACCACGCAACACCAGCCGGTCGACACCGGCGGCGGCGCCGCGCTGCTGACCGAGCCGTCGACGCAGGACAGCAGACCCGGCGGCCCGGTTGCGGCCGGCCGCTCACCGGCCCGGATGGCCTGGCGCCGGATCAGGCGGGACAAGGTCACCACGGCCGCCCTGGCGGCCACCGTCCTGTTCATCATGATCGCCCTGCTCGCGCCGGTCCTCACCGCGCTGACCGGCTGGGGACCGATCACCCCCGACAACAGGGCGATCAACCCGGACACGGGCAACTTCCCCTACGGGTCGCTGGGCGGCATCAGCGCCCAGCACCTGCTCGGCGTCGAACCGGGCACGGGCTACGACCTGTTCGCCCGCATCGTCTACGGCCTGCGCACCTCGCTGTACGTGGGCTTCGCCTCGGCCGTGCTGTCCACCGTCGTCGGTGTCGTCGCGGGGCTCGCCGCCGGCTACTTCGGCGGCTGGGTCGACTCCCTGCTGTCCCGGATCATGGACGTGATGCTGGCGTTCCCGCAGCTGCTGTTCATCATCGCGCTCACCCCGGTGATCCAGAACGCGCTGCAGACCAACACCCACGGCGGCACCGACGAGAACCTCCGCCTCCTCGTCCTGGTCCTCAACATCGCCGTCTTCGCCTGGGCGTACGCCGCCCGACTGGTGCGCGGACAGGTACTGTCCCTGCGCGAGCGGGAGTTCGTCGACGCCGCGCGGCTGATGAGCGCCGGCCGTCGGCACATCCTCTTCCGGCAGCTGCTGCCCAACCTGTGGGCGCCGATCCTGATCTCCTTCGCGCTCGCCGTCCCGCAGAACATCACCACCGAGGCGGCCCTTTCGTACCTGGGCGTCGGCGTCATCCCGCCCAACCCGGACTGGGGAGCCCTGCTCTCGGACGCCTCGCAGTTCTTCCTCCAGGACCCGATGTACCTCTTCGTGCCCGGTGTCCTGCTCTTCCTCCTGGTCCTGGCGCTCAACCTCCTCGGGGACGGCGTCCGGGACGCCCTGGACCCCCGCGCCCGGCGCGGCTGACAAAGCCACCCCCCGAGTATCGGCCCGGCGGTCCCACGAACGGCCGCCGTGCCCGTAGCAAGAACGGAGTTTCCCCAATGACGCGCAGCACGCGCAGATCGCGCACGGTCGCTCTCACGGCCTCCGCCGTGATGATCGCCCTGGGGGCCACCGCATGCGGAGGTTCCTCCAGCACCACGGGAAGCGGCGCCCCCGGAAAGGGCGGCACCCTGACCATCCTGAACAAGGCGGACTACGACCACCTCGACCCCCAGCGCGTCTACACGACCGAGGGCCAGAGCATGGACCAGGAGATCGTCCGGACCCTCACGGGCTGGGACGAGACGGGCTCGACCCCGAAGCTGGTCGGCGACCTGGCCACCGACACCGGAACGCCCAGCAAGGACGCCACGGTGTGGACATTCCATCTGCGGCACGGCGTCAAGTACCAGGACGGCACCGAGGTCACCGCACCGGACGTCAAGTACGGCGTGGAGCGCTTCTTCTCCTCCGACATCAATGGCGGCCCGCCCTACGCGTCCCAGTGGCTCGTCGGCGGCTCCGACTACAAGGGCCCCTACCAGGGCAAGCAGCTCGACTCCATCCAGACGCCGGACAAGTACACCCTCGTCTTCCACCTCGACCAGCCGGTGGCCGACTTCAACGAGACCACCACCATGACCGGCTGGTCCGCCGTGCCCAAGGCCCATGACACCGGCTCGACCTACGACACCAAGGTCTGGTCGGACGGCCCGTACATGATCAAGTCGTACACCAAGAACAAGGAACTCGTCCTCACCCGCAACACGCACTGGTCGCAGTCGACCGACCCGATCCGGCAGCAGAACGTCGACGGGATGGACGTCAAGTTCGGTCAGGACGAGTCGGCCATCGACCAGCAGCTCAAGGCCGACGCCGGCACCGCCCAGACCTCGATCCAGCAGTGGCCGATCGCCGGATCCGACCTGGCCCAGATGGCCAACGACCCCTCCCTGAAGGGCCGTTACTACAAGATTCCCGCGCCCGGCATCAACTACCTGGCGATCAACACCACCCGTGTCAAGGACCTCCGGGTCCGCCAGGCCATCGAGTACGCCATCGACAAGACCACGGTCCGCGGCGCCTTCGGCGGCTCGGCGTACGGCGACTACGCCACCACCATGCTGAGCCCCGGCATCGGCGGCTACCAGAAGTTCAACCAGTACAGCGCCAACCCGGCCGGCAACCTCGCCAAGGCCAAGGCCCTGATGAAGCAGGCGGGCAACCCGAAGCCGGCCATGTCCATCGCGGTGGAGAACACCCCCACCCAGGAGCACTTCGCCGACGCGGTGAAGACCGCGCTGGGGCGCATCGGCATCCACGTCAACATCTCCCCGATCGACGCGTCGAACTACTTCAGCACCATCAACAACACGAAGAACCAGTACGACCTGACCTGGGGCGACTGGATCGCCGACTGGCCGAACGCCTCCACGGTGCTGCCGACCCTCTTCGACGGCCGGCTGATCAAGAAGAACCCGCAGGCCAACCAGGACCTGTCGTACCTGAACGACCCGAAGGTCAACGCGCTGATCGACAAGGCCGCCAAGCTGTCGGACGTCAAGAAGCGCAACGCCACCTACGGGCAGATCGACCAGCAGGTCCTGAAGGACGCCGCCGTGGTCCCGCTGATGTACATGAACTTCACCGAGATGTCCGGCTCCAAGGTCGGCGGCGTCATTCCCGACACGATCGTGGCCGAGCCGAGCCTGGTCCACGTCTACGTCAAGCACTGACGCACGCATTCCCTCTGAACCCCGCCGGCGGCCCGGTCCGCCGGCGGGCAGCCCACTCACGTCAGGTCCCGGCACCCCATGTTTCGTTACCTCATCAGACGCCTGCTGGCAGCGGCCGTGATCATGCTGGTGATCACCACGATCACCTTCTTCATCTTCTTCGCGCTGCCGTCCGACCCCGCGCTCCTGGCCTGCGGAAAGACCTGCTCCCCTCCCGTCTCGCCGAGATCAAACACTCACTGGGCCTGGACCAGGGCTACCTGACGCAGTACTGGGAGTTCCTCAAGGGGCTGGTCGCCGGCCGTGACTTCGGCGACCAGAGCGTCCGCATCCACTGCGGCGCGCCCTGCCTCGGCGTCTCCTTCCAGACCGACACCCCCGTCCTGACCACGCTGCTGCAGGACTTCCCGGCGGACCTCTCCCTCGGCCTCGGCGCCGCGGTGGCGTTCCTGGTCCTCGGTGTCGGCCTCGGCACCGTCGCCGCGGTCCGCCGGGGCCGGGCGGCCGACAAGGCGGCGGTCGGACTGGCCCTGTTCGGCGTGTCGGTGCAGATCTACTTCATCGGCCTGCTCCTGCTGTACCTCTTCGTCGACAAGTTCCAGATCCTGCCGACCTCCGGCTACACGCCGATCACCGAGGACCCGGCCGGCTGGTTCCAGGGTCTGATCCTGCCGTGGACCACCCTGGTCATCGTCTACCTCGCGATGTACACCCGGCTCACCCGCTCCTCCATGCTGGAGGTCTTCGCCGAGGACTACATGCGCACCGCCCGCGCCAAAGGCCTGCCCGCCGCCACCGTCGTCCTGAAGCACGGGCTGCGGGCCGCCGTCACCCCGATCATAACCATCTTCGGCATGGACGTCGGCTCCCTGATCGGCGGCTCCGCGGTCATCACCGAGTCGGTCTTCGGTATCAACGGCATCGGCAAGCTCGCCGTCGACTCCGTCCAGAACTCCGACCTGCCGGTCATCCTCGGCACCACGCTCTTCGCCGCGACGTTCGTCGTCCTCGCCAACGTCGTCGTCGACCTGGTGTACGGCCTCGTAGACCCGCGCGTGCGCCTCGCCTGAGCCCTTCCTCGTCCTTAGGAACACCCGTGTCCGTTCAGACCTCACCGCAGCCCGCGGACGTCACGTCCGCACCCGCACCCTTCCTCGACGTGACCGACCTGAGGGTGCACTTCCCGACCGAGGACGGCATCGTCAAGTCCGTCGACGGCGTCTCCTTCACCCTGGAGAAGGGCAGGACCCTCGGCATCGTCGGCGAGTCCGGCTCCGGCAAGTCGGTGACCTCGCTGGCCCTGCTCGGACTGCACAAGGGCACCAGCGCCCGGGTCTCCGGAGAGATCCGGCTCGAGGGCAGGGAACTCGTCGCCCTGCCCGAGGCCGAGATGCGTGAACTGCGCGGCCGCACTGTCTCCATGATCTTCCAGGACCCGCTCTCCGCGCTGCACCCCTTCTTCACCGTCGGCGCCCAGATCGCCGAGGCCTACCGCGTGCACCACAAGGTCTCCAAGAAGGAGGCCAGGGAACGGGCGGTGGAGATGCTGAAGCGGGTCGGCATCCCGCAGCCCGAGCGCCGGGTCAGGGACTACCCGCATCAGTTCTCCGGCGGCATGCGCCAGCGCGCCATGATCGCCATGTCCCTGGTCTGCGACCCCGCCCTGCTCATCGCCGACGAACCCACCACCGCCCTGGACGTCACCGTCCAGGCCCAGATCCTCGACCTGATCCGCGATCTGCAGGAGGAGTTCGGCTCCGCCGTCGTCATCATCACGCACGACCTCGGCGTGGTCTCCGACGTCGCCGACGACATCCTGGTGATGTACGGCGGCCGCCGGATCGAGTACGGCACCACCCGCGAGGTGCTCAAGTCGCCTCAGCACCCCTACACCTGGGGCCTGTTGCAGTCGATGCCGGACCTCACCGGCGACGTCGGCGAACGGCTGAACCCCATCCCCGGCACACCGCCGAGCCTGATCAACCTGCCGGACGGCTGCTCCTTCAACCCGCGCTGCGCCTACAAGGGCTGGGTGCCGCAGGGGCGTTGCATCGTGGACCGGCCCGAGCTGCGCCTCGTCTCCGGCACCGCGGGACACCTCGCCGCGTGCCATCTCACCGACGAGGCCAAGCAGGAGATCCGCGGCGGGACCGACGGCGACGAGCTGACGAAAGGGAACACGCCGTGAGCACCACACAGCCTCTCACCGGGCCGACCACCGACCGCCCCACCAGCGGGAACCTCCTCGAAGTGCGCGGTCTGCAGAAGCACTTCCCCCTCCGGCAGGGCATCATCTTCCAGCGGCAGATCGGGGCCGTACGGGCCGTCGACGGCATCGACTTCGCGGTCGGGCCCGGCGAGTCGCTGGGTCTGGTGGGCGAGTCCGGCTGCGGCAAGTCGACCACGGGCCGCCTGATCACCCGGCTGCTCGAACCCACCGGCGGCTCCGTCCTGTTCGACGGCGAGGACATCACGCACCGGCCCGCCGCACGGATGCGGGAAGCCCGCCGCAACCTCCAGATGATCTTCCAGGACCCGTACTCGTCGCTGAATCCCCGGCACACCGTCGGCACCATCGTCGAGACACCGATGCGGCTCAACGGCATCAACCCGCCCCAGGGCCACAAGCGGCGCGTCCAGGAACTCCTGGAGACCGTCGGCCTCAACCCCGAGCACTACAACCGCTACCCCAACGAGTTCTCCGGAGGCCAGCGCCAGCGCATCGGCATCGCCCGCGCCCTCGCCCTGCGACCGAAGCTGATCGTCGCCGACGAACCCGTCTCCGCGCTGGACGTCTCCATCCAGGCGCAGGTCGTCAATCTGCTCCAGGACCTCCAGCGGGAGTTCGGCATCGCCTTCGTCTTCATCGCCCACGACCTCGCCGTCGTACGGCACTTCTCCGAACGGGTCGCCGTGATGTACCTCGGCAAGATCGTCGAGGTCGCCGACCGCGAATCCCTCTACACCCGTCCGCGGCACCCCTACACCCACGCGCTGCTGTCCGCCGTACCCGAGGCCGATCCGGACGCGACCGAGCGGCGCGAACGCATCCGGCTGGCCGGGGACGTGCCCTCGCCGATCGACCCGCCCTCCGGCTGCCGCTTCCGCACCCGCTGCTGGAAGGCCCAGGACAGGTGCGCCGCAGAGGAACCAGCCCTGGTGCGGGCCGCCGACAGCCCCTCCGGGCATCTGACGGCCTGCCACTTTCCCGAGGAGCCGTCCCTCACCGCGCGCGAGGAGGACATCGTCCTGGACCCGGCGCTCGACTGAGGGCCTGCCGTTCGGATCACGCCGCGGACGCGGGGCCTGGCACGCACATCTGCCCGCTTGTCCTCGGTCCGCGTCGATTCCCTCCTCCGCCTTCCAGTTGCACGCACCAGGCCCCGTTCGCGGACGATCACGAGAAACCGCCAGTTCCTGGAGGCGGGGGAGGAGCTCGATGACGTCCATGGGACGACCGTGGAAAAGGCCCCCGTCCGAGGACGAGGGCCTCCGCTGAGGGCAGAGCGGTCAGCTCGCCGCGTAGGTGCGCAGGAACAGGGCCTCCGCCACCGACAGCCGCTCCAGTTCCTCGGGGGACACGCTCTCGTCGACCGCGTGGATCTGGGCCTCCGGCTCGCTCAGCCCGATGAGCAGGATCTCCGCACGCGGGTAGAGGGCGGCGAGGGTGTTGCACAGCGGGATGGAGCCGCCCTGGCCCGCGTACTGCATCTCCTGGCCCGGGTACGCCACCGCCATCGCGGTGGCCATGGCCTGGTAGGCCGGGCTGGTGGTGTCGGCGCGGAAGGCCTGGCCCTCGCCGATCTGCTCGGTGCTCACCCGCGCTCCCCAGGGCGTGTGCGCCTCCAGGTGCGCCTGGAGCAGCTTGGTCGCCGCGCCCGCGTCCACGCCCGGCGGCACCCGCAGGCTGATCAGCGCGCGGGCACTCGACTGAACGGACGGGGTGGCGCCGACGACGGGCGGGCAGTCGATGCCGAGGACCGTGACAGCCGGGCGCGACCAGATTCGGTCGGCGACCGTGCCGGACCCGATCAGCTGGACGCCGTCCAGCACCTTGGCGTCCTGCCGGAACCGCTCCTCGTCGTAACTCAGGCCCTCCCAGGCCATGTCCGAGGCGAGCCCGTCGACGGTTGTCGAACCGTCCTCCGCGCGCAGCGAGTCCAGGACGCGGATCAGGGCGGCGAGCGCGTCGGGCGCGGCTCCGCCGAACTGGCCCGAGTGCAGATTGCCCGCGAGCGTGTCGACGCTGACGCGGACGAGGGTCATGCCGCGCAGCGTGGAGGTCACCGTCGGCAGGCCGACGCGGAAGTTGCCCGCGTCGCCGATGACGATCGTGTCGGCCTCCAGCAGGTCCGGGTGTTCCTCGGCGTACCGCTCGAGACCGCCCGTGCCCTGCTCCTCCGAACCCTCGACGATCACCTTGACGTGCACGGGCACGCCGCCGTTCGCCTTCAGCGCCCGCAGCGCCAGCAGGTGCATGATCACACCGCCCTTGCAGTCGGCGGAGCCACGCCCGTACCAGCGTCCGTCCCGCTCGGTCAGCTCGAACGGCGGGGTGGCCCAGCCGGCCTCGTCCAGCGGCGGCTGCACGTCGTAGTGGGCGTAGAGCAGGACGGTCTTCGCACCCGCGGGGCCGGGCAGGTAGCCGTAGACCGACTGCGTGCCGTCGGGGGTGTCGAGCAGGGCCACGTCCTGGAAGCCCTCGGCGGCGAGCGCGTCCGCGACCCAGCGGGCGGCGCCCTCGCTCTCGCTCCTCGGGTACTGGTCGAAGTCCGCCACCGACCGGAAGGCCACCAGTTCGGTGAGTTCCGCCTTCGCCCCCGGCATCAGTGAGGCGACGGTCTCGGCGACCGGATTCGACGGCATGGGCACGCTCCTTGTGGGTGCGACGTTGAAGAGTTGAGTGCTGTAGATCCTCCCACAGCGGGCTGTGACCAGGTCCGCCGTAGGATGCGGGAGACAGCAGGGCAGGCGGCTTGATCGGGAGCAGTAGACCATCGTGAGCAGCGAGAACTCTTCGTCGGACGACGTGCGGCAGGTGTGGGACGTCGTCGTGGTGGGCGCGGGACCCGCGGGAGCTTCGGCCGCGTACGCGGCGGCGGTCGCCGGGAGACGTGTGCTGTTGCTGGAGAAGGCTGAGCTGCCGCGGTACAAGACGTGCGGCGGCGGCATCATCGGCCCCTCGCGTGACGCCCTCCCGCCCGGCTTCGAGCTGCCGCTCAAGGACCGGGTGCACGCGGTGACGTTCTCGCACAACGGCCGCTTCACGCGGACCCGCCGGTCCAAGCAAATGCTGTTCGGGCTGATCAACCGGCCCGAGTTCGACCAGCAGCTCGTCGAGCACGCGCAGAAGGCGGGCGCCGAGCTGCGTTCGGGTGTCACCGTCCAGCGGGTCGAGCAGCACGGCTCGGAGGTGCCGGACCGGCGCACGGTCGCCGTCGTCCTGCAAGGCGGCGAGGTCCTGCTCGCGCGGTCGGTGGTCGGGGCCGACGGCAGCGCCAGCCGGATAGGAGCGCATGTCGGGGTCAAGGTCGACCAGGTGGATCTCGGCCTGGAGGCGGAGATCCCGGTGCCGGAGACCGTCGCCGAGGACTGGAAGGGACGGGTGCTCATCGACTGGGGCCCGATCCCCGGCAGTTACGGCTGGGTCTTCCCCAAGGGCGACACCCTCACCGTCGGGGTGATCTCGGCGCGGGGCGAAGGCGCCGCGACGAAGCGGTACTTGGAGGAGTTCATCGGCCGGCTGGGCCTCGCCGGCTTCGAACCGAGCATCTCGTCCGGACACTTGACGCGCTGCCGGGCCGACGACTCGCCGCTGTCCCGCGGCCGGGTGCTGGTCTGCGGTGACGCGGCGGGGCTGCTGGAGCCGTGGACCCGCGAGGGCATCTCCTTCGCGCTGCGGTCCGGCCGGCTCGCGGGGGAGTGGGCGGTACGGATCGCCGAGGCGCACGACGCGGTGGACACCCGCCGGCAGGCCCTCAACTACGCGTTCGCGGTCAAGGCCGGGCTCGGCGTGGAGATGAGCGTCGGCAAGCGGCTGCTGACGGTGTTCGAGCGTCGCCCCGGTCTGTTCCACGCGGCGGTGACGGGTTTCCGCCCGGCCTGGAAGGGATTCAAGGACATCACGCGGGGTGCGACGTCGCTGGGCGAGATCGTCCGCACCCATCCGATGGCCCAGCGGGCCCTGACCGCGATGGACCGCCGTCCCGCGACGGGCGGCGAGGTCAGCTCGTCACCGTGATCTCGAAGACCGGGTGGTCCGGGGCGATCCGGCGCAGCTCGTCGTCCGGGGAGTCCGGGCCCACCCCGTTGAAGAACACCCCGACCTCCGCCTTCCAGCGCTTGAGGTAGGCGCGCAGGATCGGGGTCTTGTCGTCGTCGGCCACCTCGGTCGCGGTGAACGTGTCCACGTGCTTGCCGAGGTGCAGCTCGCCGCCGCCCGAGGCGCGCATGTTGTGCGTCCACTGGACATGGCCGCGGGGTGCGACCAGGTACTGCCGGCCGTCCAGGGTCATCAGGTTGACCGGAGTGGTGCGCCACTGGCCGCTCTTGCGGCCGCGGACGGCGAGGACACGGGAGCCCCAGACGCTGATGCCGCGGCGGGTCATCCAGGCCACGAAGCGGTTGAGGACGTTGACGGTGAGCCAGCCGGGCTTCTGGACGTGTGTGGACATGGGATCCCCCTGATCTCTGATGAGTGGAGCAGTGCGCTCGTCGCTGTCGGCGATGGAGCGGTGCTCTCTTTTGTGAGCACTGCTCTCTCCAGCTGGATCCAGTCTGCCCGAGCAGGCGCTCCAAAGCAAGAGCGCTGCTCTCGTTTGTGTGCACCGCTCTTGCTTTCATGGCACACTTTCCCGCATGAGCACCACACACGGCGCCCGGGCCCGGGCCCGGATCGAAGTCACCGCGGCCATCAAGGACGAGGCCCGCAGACAGCTCGCGGCCGAGGGCGCCGCGAGGCTCTCCCTGCGGGCCGTCGCCCGTGAGCTCGGCATGGTCTCCTCCGCGCTGTACCGCTACTTCCCCAGCCGTGACGACCTGCTGACCGCACTCATCATCGACGCCTACGACTCCCTCGGCGAGTCCGCCGAGGCGGCCCACGACGCGGCCGCGGACTCCGGGCCGCAGCAGCGCTGGATCGCCGTGTGCGAGGCGGTGCGGGGCTGGGCGCTGGACCGTCCGCACGAGTACGCGCTCATCTACGGATCGCCCGTCCCCGGCTACACAGCCCCCGAGACCACCGTCCCGGCCGCCTCCCGCGTCGGACTGCTGTTCTTCCGCATCGTGCGCGACGCCCACCGCGGCCTGGGTCTCGCCGAACCGTCGCTGCCGGACGACCTGCGCCCGGAGGCCGAGCGGATGGCCGCCGACCTCGCGCCGGACCTCCCGCCGGAGACGGTGACGGCCCTCGTCGCGGCCTGGGCCCAGCTGTTCGGGCTGGTCGGCTTCGAGCTGTTCGGGCAGTTCCACCGGGTGGTGGAGGACCGGGAGGCGTTCTTCCGGCATGCGGCGGGGCAACTCGCTCACGGGGTGGGACTGGTGTATCCGCAGCGCGGGCCCGCCTCCTAGCGGCGGACCCCAGCCCGACTGGAGTCCGAGGCGCTGAGAGGCCTTCGTACTCCACCGGGAGTACGCGTGATCACCACGCCTGGCTGACGCCGCTGCGGGCGGGCGGCGTCTAGCGTGGCCGGTATGGACGAGGAGCGCGCGCGGGGTGGTCCGCCGCAGTGGTGGCGCCATGGGCCTCCGTGGTGGGACCGGTGGGACGAGGGGGAGCGTGCGCCCCGGTGGCCCTGGCGGTCCACCGTCGCCCTCACGGTGTTCGTGCTGGTCGGCTCGAACTTCGCTGCCCACGGTCAGGAGGGCGAGCGGGCGGGCCTGGACCTCTTCGCGCGCGTGCTGCTGCTGGTGGCCGGTGGGCTGTCGCTGTGGCGAAAGCGGTATCCCGTGGCCGTCATGTTCGGCACGGCCGCCGCCGTCATGCTCTATCTGGGGGCCGGTTATCCGTATGGTCCGGTGCTCTTCACCGTCGCTCTGGCGTGCTTCAGTGCGATCGTCGCCGGGCACCGCTGGGCGGCGTGGGCCGCGATGGGAACGCTCTGGGCCGGGCACGTCCTGGTGGCGCACTGGCTCTACCAGTGGCTGCCGCCCTCGGGGGACTCCGCCGCCTCCTGGGGCGAGGAGATCGTCGTCGCCACCTGGGTGGTGGCGATCGCGGCGGTGTCGGAGCTGTTCCGGGTCCGGCGCGAGCAGTGGGTCCGGGAGCGGGCCGAGCGCGCCGAGGCGGCGCGGCGGCGGGCCGACGAGGAGCGGCTGCGGATCGCGCAGGAGCTGCACGACGTCCTCGCGCACAGTATCTCCGTGATCAATGTGCAGGCGGGGGTCGGCCTCGCACTCCTCGACAGCGACCCCGAGCAGGCCCGTACGGCGCTCACCACGATCAAGGACCAGAGCAAGGAGGCGCTCGGTGAGGTGCGCCAGGTGCTCGACACCCTGCGCGCGCCCGGTGCCGCACCCCGCACCCCGGCGCCCGGGCTCGACCGGCTGCCCGAGCTGGTGGAGCAGGCGGCGAGCGCGGGTCTCACCGTCGAGGTGGAAGGCGAGCCGCCGCGCCTCGCCCCCGGCACGGACCTCGCCGCCTTCCGCATCGTCCAGGAAGCTCTGACCAACGTCGTACGGCACTCGGGTTCACGGCACGCGCGGGTGCGCCTCGCGCACGACACGGACACGCTGCGGCTGCGGATCGACGACGACGGGCCCGCGACCCGCGCCGACGCGGGCGGCGGCGGCAACGGGCTGGTCGGTATGCGGGAGCGGGCCGCCGCGCTGGGTGGCACCATCGAGGCGGGGCCCCGCCCGGACGGAGGTTTCCGGGTGCTCGCCGTACTGCCGATGACGGCGTCCGCTGCCGAGTGAGCCGTCAGCGGACGGAGGACGACGCAAGGAGGACCGGTGATCCGCGTACTGCTCGCCGACGACCAGTCACTGGTCCGCGCAGGGTTCCGGGCGCTGCTCGACGCACAGCCGGACATCGAGGTGGCCGCGGAGGCCGCCGACGGCGAGGAGGCCGTGTGCCGGATCCGCGAACTGCGGCCCGACGTCGTCCTGATGGACATCCGCATGCCCGTGCTCGACGGCCTGACCGCGACCCGGAGGGTCACCGGGGACCCGGGCCTGAAGGACGTCAAGGTGGTCATGCTCACCACCTTCGAGCTCGACGAGTACGTCTTCGAGGCGATCCGCTCGGGTGCCTCCGGCTTCCTGGTCAAGGACACCGAGCCGGAGGAACTCCTGCGCGCGGTGCGGGCGGTGGTCGCGGGCGACGCACTGCTCTCGCCGGGGGTGACGCGCCGGCTGATCGCCGAGTTCGCGGCCCGCTCCAAGGAGCCCGCGGCGGCCGACGCCCTGGCGGGGCTCACGGAGCGGGAGCGGGAGGTCATGGCACTGGTCGGCATGGGCCTGTCCAATGAGGAGATCGCCCGCCGGCTGGTCGTCAGTCCGCTCACGGCGAAGACCCACGTGAGCCGCACCATGGTGAAGCTCGGCGCCCGCGACCGCGCCCAACTGGTCGTGCTGGCCTATGAGTCGGGGCTGGTGCGGCCGGGCTGGCTGGGCTGAGTTCCTGACCGGAACCGGAGCAGCACACTGACGACCCGGGCGGCGAAGCGTACGGGCGCGAGCACCAGCCCGGTGCGCCCGGTGGGCAAGCCGTCCCGCCGGGCGCACTGTGGAAGGCGTCCCCCTAGTCGCGTACGGGAACGCGCTCCGCCTCCCTGGGGGTGGACCGGGCGACCACGACGGACGGCCGGTCCCGGCGGGTCCGCAGGCCCGTGAGGGTGATCAGCAGGCCGGCGAGGGCGATGAGGGTCACGACCACGAGGCCGGGCCGGTAGCTGTCGAGGACGGCCTGCGGGGTGGCGGCGCCCTTCTCCGGACTGTTCGCGGTCACCACCGCCGTCACCACCGCGAGGAAGATCGCGCCGCCCACCTGGACCGAGGTGTTGAGCAGCCCGGAGACCATGCCCTGCTCGTGCTCGTCCACGCCGTTGGTGGCCTGGACGTTGAAGGACGGGAAGGTCAGCGCGAAGCCCGAGCCGACCAGCAGCATCGTCGGCAGGATCACCGACGCGTAGACGGGGTTCAGGTCGATGCGCAGGAACAGGACGTAGCCGGCCACCATCAGGGCGAAGCCGAGCACCATCAGCCGGGCGGTCCCGAACCGGTCGATGACGGCGCCCACATGTGCATGCATGAGATGCAAGTGCATGTAATGCAGGCGCAATGATCCCGGCTCTCTGTTACCGTGCGGCCCATGGCGGCGAAGCAGGCCGAGCAGGCGCTCGTGGAACAGTGGCGGGACATTCTGGCGCTGCACGCGCGAACACAGTGTGAACTCGACCGTGCTCTGCACGGCCACGGCCTGTGCGCCAGCGACTTCGAGGTGCTCGACGTCCTCGCCGGGTGCAGGACGCCCAAAGGCACCCCGTCCTACCGCGTACAGGAGATCTCCGAGCGGGTCCATCTGAGTCAGAGCGCGCTGTCGCGGCTGATCGCCCGGCTGGAGAAGGAGGGGCTCGTGGAGCGCTGCATGTGTTCCGAGGACCGGCGGGGCGTGCAGGTCGCGCTCACGGCCAAGGGGCGCGCGCTGCACGGCGAAGTACTGCCGGTGCAGCGCGCGGTGCTGGCGAGGACGCTGACGGAGGACTGAGCGCCTGGGTGCAGGGCGGTCAGACCCCGGACGTCTCCCGCCACAGCGTGGCGAGCGCCTGGTCGCCCGTGGCCTTCGGCAGGGGCGCCCGGTTCCACAGGGCCAGATACAACTGCTCCGCCGGGCCGGACAGTTCGCACTCCGCCTCGCCGGTCGCGCCCCGCGTGGTCACGGGCGGTTCCGAGGACAGTCGTACGGTCCACACCGCGCCGGTGTCGTCCGTGCGTACGCGCAGGACGCGTGGCTCGGGGGTGCGCACCCTGCTCCTGGAGCGGGCGTGGAAGCCGCGCAGCAGTTCGTCGATGCCGTCGGTCGCGAAGTCCGGGGCGACGGGAGTCGGGGCGCCTCCGCGTGCGGACTCGGCGTCGATCCGGTGCACGGCCGTCTCGTGCGCCTGCCGCCGGGTCCAGAAGGCCAGCGGGGACGGCGCGGGCAGGAAGGCCCAGCACTCCACGTCGGGCGAGGCACCGGCCAGGGTGTCGACGAGGTGGCGGTGGCTCTCGCGGTACCAGGCCACGAGCTCCGCGCCGTCGAGGTCCGGGGCCTCACCCGGAGGGCGCGGATCGGTGAGCCCCTCGGCGACGTAGGACGCGGCCCAGCGGTGCACCGCGCCCGTGTGCCGCAGCAGGTCGCGCACCTGCCACTCCGGGCAGGTCGGCACCTTCGCGTCCGTCCCGGCCTCCTCGGCTGCCGCGGCCAGCAGCAGGCCCTCTGACTCCAGCGCGTGCAGGAACTCGGCGGTCTCCATGACTCCGAGTCTGCCGTATGGAGCACACTCCAGGCCCCGGGATTTCGCGGGGCTGCTACGGCAACGGCGTACCGCCCGTGGCGTTGACGATCTCGGCCGTGATGTACGACGCCTCCTGCGAGGCGAGGAAGACATACGCCGGAGCCATCTCGGCCGGCTGCGCGGGCCGTCCGATCGGCGCCTGCTTGCCGAACGTCTGCGTGTCCGGCAGCGTCGCCGGGATCAGCGGCGTCCACACCGGGCCCGGCGCCACCGCGTTGACACGAACGCCCCGGTCGATCAGCATCTGCGCCAGCCCCTGCGTGAACGTGACGATCGCGCCCTTCGTCGTCGCGTAGTCCAGCAGGTGCGGACTGGGCTTGTAGGCCTGCACCGACGCGGAGTTGATGATGCTGCCGCCCTCCGGGATGTGCGGCAGGGCCAGCTTGCACAGCCAGAACATGCCGTACAGGTTGGTGCGCAGTACCCGGTCGAACTGCTCGGTGGTGATCGCCTCGATGCCGTCGGGCTGCGACATCTGGTACGCCGCGTTGTTCACCAGGACGTCGATCCGGCCGAACTCGGCGACGGCACGGTCGATCAGCGCCCGGCAGTTGTCCTCCTCCCGTACGTCGCACGGGACGGGCACGGCGCGCCGGCCGGCCTCCTCGACCAGGCGGGCCGTCTCGGCCGCGTCGTCCTTCTCGTCGTCGAGGTGGGTGAAGAGCACGTCGGCCCCCTCCCTGGCACACGCCAGGGCGACCGCGCGGCCGATCCCCGAGTCCCCACCGGTGATCACGGCCTTGCGGCCCTCCAGGCGGCCACTGCCCCGGTAGGACTCCTCACCGTGGTCCGGGGGCGGGTCCATGGGGCCGGTCCAGCCGGGATGCGGCTGATCCTGGGACGGAAACTCGGGGGTCGGGTGGAGGTCGCTCGGGTGCTGTTGTTCGGTCACGGGTCTGCCTCCTCGTCCATGACGTACGGTCCGGTGATCACAGACGTACGGCCCGGTGATCGCGACGGGCGTGGCCACGGGTACCCAGGAACGCGGCATGCCGATCAGCAGGCCGCGGCCGGTCGGCGGACTCCGGCGACCGCCTTGTCAGCTCCCGGCCGGCCGCCGTGTCGCCGCCCCACGAGCGCCCCGACCGCCGCCGCCAGCGCCGCGAGCACCGCCACGCTGGTCAGGGCCGTCGGCAGGCTGAACCAGTCCGCCATGAAGCCGATCGCGGGCGGTCCGAGCAGCATGCCGCCGTAGCCGAGGGTGGAGGCCGTGGCGACGCCGCTCGGGCCGGCGAGCGCGCCCGCGCGTTCCACGGCCACGGGGAAGAGGTTCGCGAGGCCGAGGCCGGTGACCGCGTAGCCGAGCAGGGCCGCCCAGAGGGAGGGGGCGAGTGAGCCGAGCAGCATTCCGGCCGCCGCGGTGGTGCCGCCCGCGACGACGGTCCGGGTCCGCCCCAGGCGTTCCAGGAGCGTGGTGCCGGTCAGCCGCCCCACCGTCATGGCGAGCGCGAAGCAGGAGTAGCCGGCGGCCGCGGCGCCCGGCGAGACGTCCAGGTCCTGTTCGAGGTGCAGGGCGCCCCAGTCGGCCAGCGCCCCCTCGCCGTACGCGGTGCACCCCGCGATCACGCCGAAGACGATCACCAGCCCCCGGGTGCGGCCGTCCAGCCGTCGCGGGGCGCCCTTCGCGGAGTGTTCCCGCTCCGGCGGCCTCGGCGGCTCGTGCCGCAGGAGCGTCGGTCCCGCCAGGGCCGTCACCAGCAGTCCGACGACGGTGAGCAACAGCAGATGCCGGGTGGGGGAGAGGACCCCGCGAGCAGCCCGCCCAGACCCGCGCCGATCATGCCGCCCAGGCTGAACGCGGCGTGGAAGCTCGGCATGATCGGCCGCCGCAGCGCGGCCACCAGCTCGACGGCTGCGCTGTTGAAGGCGACGTTGATTCCGCCGTACGCGGCGCCGAAGAGCAGCAGCACGAGGCCGAGCGCGAATACGGAGTGGGTCAGTGGGGGCAGGGCCACGCTGAGGGAGAGGAGGACGGCGCAGACGACGGTGACCTGGTGGTTGCCGTAGCGGCGGCACAGGCGACCGGTGAGGGTCATGGTGATGACGGCGCCGGCCGAGACACCCAGGAGGGCGAGGCCCAGGGCGCTGGCGGAGGCGTTCGTCTGTTCCTTGATGGCGGGGATGCGCACGACCCAGCCGGCGAAGACGAAGCCGTCGAGGGCGAAGAAGACGGTGAGCGCGATACGGAGTCGGGTCAGGGAGCTGCCGTCGCCCGGCACGGCACTGTGCGTTCGGGGTTTGTTTATTTGCGGCACAAACTCAGGCTAGGTGGGTGCGGGGGCGACGACAAGGTGCGACTCTGGGACGAGAGGCATCCGCCGAGAGGGAAGCCGAGGCGACTCGGGAGGACGCATGGGACGTGACGTGCCGGCCCTGGTGTTCACGCGGGAGGACCGCCGTCGCTACCGGCAGAAGATGCACACCGACCTCGAGGCGCTGGCGCGGATGCTCGCCGAGTCGGGCTTCGAGAGCGAGCGGCCCCGGGTCGGGCTGGAGATCGAGCTCAACCTGGTGGACGACGAGGGACTGCCCGCGATGCGGAACACCGACGTGCTCCAGGCGATCGCCGACCCCGCCTGGTCGAGCGAGCTGGGCCGCTTCAACCTGGAGATCAACATCCCGCCCCGGGAGCTCACGACCGGCGGCCCCGGAGACTGGGAGCGGGAGATCCGGGACGCCCTGAACCACGCCGAGGACCGCGCCTCGGCCGTCGGCGCCCACCTGATCATGGTCGGCATTCTGCCGACGCTGGGGGAGACGCATGTGAGCGAGGCCGCCCTGTCCGGCGACCCCGGTACCAGTTGCTCAACGAGCAGATCTTCGCGGCGCGCGGCGAGGACCTGCGGATCACGGTCGACGGTGTCGAGCGCCTCGCGACCTACGCCGACACCATCACCCCCGAGGCCGCCTGTACCAGCACCCAGTTCCACCTCCAGGTCGCCCCGAAGGAGTTCCCGCACTACTGGAACGCGGCCCAGGCCATCGCGGGCGTGCAGATCGCCCTCGCGGCGAACTCGCCCTACCTCTTCGGCAGGGAGCTGTGGCGCGAGACCCGTATCCCGCTGTTCGAGCAGGCCACCGACACCCGCCCCGAGGAGATCAAGGCCCAGGGCGTCCGCCCCGGGTGTGGTTCGGGGAACGCTGGATCACCAGCGTCTTCGACCTCTTCGAGGAGAACGTGCGCTACTTCCCGGCCCTCCTGCCGCTGTGCGACGACGAGGACCCGCAGCAGGCGCTCGACGGGGGCGGCGTTCCGCAACTGGGCGAACTGACCCTGCACAACGGCACGATCTACCGCTGGAACCGCCCGATCTACGCCGTCACCGACAGCGGGCCGCATCTGCGCATCGAGAACCGGGTACTGCCCGCCGGCCCGACCGTCGCCGACACCATCGCCAACGGTGCCTTCTACTACGGACTGACCCGCGCCCTGGTCGACGAGGACCGGCCGGTGTGGACGCGGATGTCCTTCTCGGCCGCCGAGGAGAATCTGCACACCGCGGCCCGCGACGGCATCGACGCGCGCCTGTACTGGCCGGGAGTGGGCGAAGTGCCGGTCACGGAACTGGTGTTGCGGCGCCTGTTGTCCCTCGCCCACCGGGGCCTGGAGCTGGCCGGCATGGACGACGCCTGGCGGGAACCCCTGCTCGGCATCATCGAGCAGCGCTGCGTCACGGCCCGCAACGGTGCCCTCTGGCAGGCCGAGACGGTCCACCATCTGGAGAAGGCCGGCATCTCCGACCGGCGTGAGGCACTGCGGCAGATGACCAAGACGTACATGGACTACATGCACATGAACGCGCCCGCGCACACGTGGCCCGTGGACTGACCCCGGCGGCATCGCCCGGTCAGGCCCGGCCCGGAGCGACCGTGCCCCGCCAGTCCCCGGCGGCCGTCAACGGGACCGGGTCGGGCGCCTGCGCCGAGGTCGTCAGCTCGATCCGCCTCCCTTCGGCCGACGAACGCAGCAGGGCCGTCATCGTCTCCAGGACGTGCAGGGCGAGTTCGCCGTTCGCGCGCGGCGTCCGCTGCCCCGCGGCGGCGATGAAGTCGAGCAGTCCGACGCCGCGTGCGCCGTCCTCGTAGCCCGCCGACACCGGCAGGGTGCGCCAGCGGGTGTCGCCGAGCGCGTGCAGCCTGACCTCGCCGTCGAAGCGGTTCGGATCGGGCACCGAGAGGGTCCCCGTCTCGCCGTGGACCTCGATCGGCGCGGCCGTGGTGGCCACACCGTCGAAGCTCGTCGTGAGCGTCGTCAGCGCCCCGCCCGCGTGTTCGAGCACTCCGGAGACATGGCTGTCCACCTCGACCGGGATCCGTTCGCCCGTGCGCGGCCCGGAACCGATGATCCGCTCGGCGCGCAGCCGCCCGGCCGCCCCGATCACGGCACGCACCGGGCCCAGCAGATGGATCAGGGACGTGAGGTAGTACGGCCCCATGTCCAGCAGGGGGCCGCCGCCCTCGGTGTAGTAGAAGTCGGGGTGGGGATGCCACCGTTCGTGGCCCGGGGTGATCATCACGGCCGAGGCGAACTGGGGGCGTCCGATGCTCCCCGCCTCCACGGCCGCACGAGCCGTCTGGACCCCGGTGCCCAGGACGGTGTCCGGCGCGCACCCCACACCGACGCCCGCCTTCGCGGCGGCCTCCACGACGGCACGGGCGTCGGCGAGTGTGGCGGCCAGCGGCTTCTCCCCGTAGACGTTCTTTCCCTGACCGAGGGCGCCGAGGGCGATCCCGGCGTGGGCGGCCGGGGTGGTGAGGTTCAGCACCGTGTCCACGTCCGGGCTGCCCAGCAACTCCTCGACGGTCAACGCCTGGACGCCGGGCAGTTCGGCGGCGACCGCGGCCGACCGGGAGGCGTCGAGGTCGGCGACCGCCGTGACGCGCACGGCGGGATGTCCGGCGAGCGTGTCGAGGTACGCGCGGGAGATGACGCCGAGTCCTACGACGCCGATGCGGTGCGCGTCGCCCACAGCATGCCCCTCTCGATGATGGTGCGGACGTCGGGGTGCTCCAGCACGTCGAGGCTGTGCCCCGGTGTCGTCACCAGGACGCGCCCGGCACCCCACCGGCGGGTCCAGACCGCCGGCGAGGTGACGGGCCGGTGCCAGGGCTGCCACGGCCGGGCGGGATGCGTGGTGGTGGCCAGGACGTCGATGAGGTCGTCGTGGAGCACCCAGTACTGCTCGGTGTCCAGCTCGAAGTCCTCGATGCCCGCCGTGACGGGGTGGGCGCGGCCGGCCTCGGTGAGGCTGATGGTGTGCGGCAGGAAGTTGTCCTCCGCCCCGCCCCGGCGCTCGCACGGTTCCTTGCCCGGATGGGTGGCGAACTGGCCGCCGACCAGGTGGAGATAGTCGGCCGAGGCGCGGAACGAGTCGGCGATGCCGCCGTGCCAGCCGGTGAAACCGGTGCCGGCCACGACCGCCGAACTCAGTCCTGCCACTTGTTCACGCGTGATCTCCGACATCGTCACGCACTGCACGACGAGGTCGGTGCCCGCCATCTCGGCGGTGTCGGCGTAGACGTCGGTCGATTCCTCGACCCGGACGGCGTATCCGTTGTCCCGGAGGAAGGGCAGGAACAGCTCCGTCGCCTTGACCGGCTCGTGGCCTTCCCATCCGCCTCGGACAACCAGGGCTCTTTTCTGCGTCATCGTGATCTCACTATGCGCGGGGCGCCCGTGCTCCGAAAAGAGGGCCGGGCCTCACGAAAGTTTCGCGGCCGAGGCCCGGGCGCCGATGGTCCAGCAGGCCGCGGTGAAGCGGACTTCGGAGCCGTGCACGAACGGTTCGAAGGCAGAGCGGACTGTTTCGACGACCCGTGCGCGCGTCTCCTCGTCCACCTCGGGCAGGAACATGCCGACGGCGCCGAGCCGGGTGAAATAGCGGACCAGTTCCTTCTCGGGCATCGTGCAGACGATGTCGACCGGCCGGATGTCGATCTCGGCCCAGCCGCCTTCGGTGAGGACGCGACGGACCTTGTCCGGGTCCGCGAAGGCGAACTGCCCCGGCTCGTCGGGCCGCCGGACGGGCAGGTCCGGCAGCAGCGGCGCGGCGGCGCGCTGGGCCGTCGTCATGAACGGGTTCTCGGCGGGGTCCCGCCAGACGACCAACCGGAGCGCGGCGTCGTCCCGGGCGGCGCTCCGGAGATTGGCGAAGGCCCGGACAGGGTCGTCGAAGAACATGACGCCGAAACGCGAGACGACGGCGTCGAAGGTGCCGGGCTCGAAGGCGTGCTCCTGCGCGTCGCCGCGGACGAAGGAGGCCGCTGCGTCCTCCCGCTCGGCGCGTGCCCGGGCGGTGTCGATCAGCGGCCCGGAGATGTCGACGCCGACACAGTGCCCCGCCGGGCCGAGCCGTCGCGCGACGGCCAGGGTGGTGCCCCCGGTCCCACAGCCGACGTCGAGCACGTGTTCCGCGCCTTCGGCGGACACGGCGTCGACGAGCAGGTCCTCGATGGGCCCGAACATCTCGTCCAGCACCGGCTGGAGATCCACCCAGGCGTGACCGGCGCGTCCGTTCCAGCGGGCGGTCTGTTCGTCGTCGTTCCTGCGCTCGGCGTCCATGGTCGTCGGCTCTCCTTCTGCTTTCCGTCTGCTTGCCTTGTGTCTTGCCTCGGTCGGGGCGAGATGACAGCGTTCTACTTCAAGCCGACTTGAGGTCAAGGGAATGACGGACCTGGACATCGCCGAAGTGGCGCAGCGCGCCGGGGTGGCCGCCTCGACGCTGCGGTTCTACGAGGAGAAGGGGCTGATCTCCCCGACCGGACGGCGAGGGCTGCGCCGGCAGTTCGATACCGGCGTACTGGAGCGGCTGGCGCTGATCGCGCTGGGGCGGAGAGCCGGGTTCTCGCTCGACGAGATCGCGCAGATGTTCGCGCCGGACGGGCCGCCCCGGATCGACCGGGGCATGCTGGCGGACAAGGCGGAGGAGCTGGACCGCCGGATCAGCGAACTGGGCGTGCTCCGCGACTCCCTGCGACACGCCGCCGCCTGCCCCGCGCCGAGCCACATGGAGTGCCCCACCTTCCGCGGCCTGCTCGACACGGCGGCGTCAGGCGGTGTCCCCACGCCGAGGAGGCGGACGCCGCCGCCCGGCGGATAGCAGCCCGTTCGGACTTCCTGCCGGTCACGGCCCGGAGGTGTGCGCCGGACGACTGGGCCCTGCAGCCGCGCGCCGGTCAGCCGCTCCGCGCGCTGTCGCCGTGCGGGCCGTCCGTCTCCCGCTCCGGCGTCGTCGTCACGGTCGCCACCCCGCGCGCCCGCAGCTCCGCGAGGACGGCCGGGTCGGCGGTGTCGTCCGTGACCAGGGTCCAGCCCTCGCACAGGGCCGTCCAGGCGTGGAAGGGGCGGCGGCCCAGCTTGGCCGCATGGGCGAGGACGTAGACGTGGTCGGCGCGGCGGGCCATCAGCTCCTTGAGGCGGGTCTGACGCAGATCCGCCTCGCAGATGCCGAGTTCGGGGGAGATGCCGTCCGTGCCGAGGAAGACCCGGTCGAACGTCAGGCGCTCCAGGGCGGCCTCCGTGAGCGGCCCGACGAAGCCCTGGCTGAGCGGGCGCAGGGTGCCGCCGAGGCACTCGACGTGCACCGTCTCGACATCGGACAGCGCCTGGAGGGCGGTGAGCCCGGTCGTCGCCACGGTGAGGTCCTCGGCCGTGCGCAGCTCGTGGGCGAGCGCGCCGACCGTGGACCCGGCGTCGAGCAACAGCGTCTCCCCGGGCCGTACCTGGGCCGCCGCCCAGCGGGCGATGGCCTGCTTGGCCTCGAAGGCCTCGCCCACGCGCTGCCGCAGGGACGCCTCGGGGTGCGCGGCCAGCGCCATGGCTCCGCCGTAGGTGCGGGCCAGGCGGCCGTCGGTGGTGAGCTTGGCCAGGTCGCGGCGGATGGTCGAGGCCGTCACACCGAACAGCTGCGAGAGTTCCTCCACGCTCGCCAGGCCGGTGGTGGTGGCGAGGTGGACGATGCGGTCGCGCCGCGCCTTGGATCCGGTCACAGACATAGGTTCTTCAGATCCTCAATAGTCCTGGGCCGTCCTGGGCCGCAGACGTGCCTGCCGCGTACCGCGGTCAGCGGGCGGCCGGAGCGGTCGACATCTCGGCGGCCTGGCGCAGAGCCTCGACCATGCTACCGGGCTCGGCCCGGCCGGTTCCGGCGATGTCGAAGGCCGTGCCGTGGTCGACGGAGGTGCGGATCACCGGCAGCCCGACGGTGAGGTTGACCCCGGCCTCGATGCCGAGGACCTTGACGGGGCCGTGCCCCTGGTCGTGGTACATCGCGACGATGAGGTCGTAGTCGCCGCGCGAGGCCAGGTAGAACGCCGTGTCCGCGGGCAGCGGGCCGCGCGCGTCGATGCCGTCGGCGCGTACCGTCTCCAGCGCCGGGACGATCTTCGTCTCCTCCTCGCCGTAGCCGAACAGGCCGTTCTCGCCCGCGTGCGGGTTGATGCCGCAGACACCGATCACCGGGTCCGGGGTCCCGGCGCGCACCATCGCCTCGTGGCCGCGGCGCACCGTGCGCTCCACCAGGCCGGGCTCGATGCGGTTCACGGCGTCGATCAGCCCGATGTGGGTGGTGACGTGGATGACCTTCACCCGGGGGGTCGACAGCATCATCGACACCTCCTCGACGCCCGTGAGGTGGGCGAGGAGTTCGGTGTGGCCGGGGTAGAGGTGGCCGGCGGCGTGCAGGGCGCCCTTGTTGAGCGGGGCGGTGCAGATGCCGTCCACCTCGCCACGCAGCGCGAGTTCGGCGGCGACACGGACGTAGTGGTAGGCGGCGTCGCCCGCGACGGCGGACAGCTCGCCCCAGGGCAGGTCGGCGGGGAGCAGCCCGAGGTCGATCACGTTGATCCGGCCGGGCGTGAACTCCGCCTGGGCCGGACCGTCGACGGGCACGATCTCGCAGGAGATGCCGAGGATGCCGGCGGCCTGCCGCAGGCGCTCGGCGTCGCCCACGACGACGGGGCGGCAGTCGCGCAGGGTATCGGGGTGCAGCAGCGCCGGCACGATGACCTCGGGCCCGATGCCCGCGCCGTCGCCCATGGTCACCGCGATGACCGGGAGCGGCCGGGAGGCCGCGGCGGTCTGGCCGGCGGTGGCGGCGGAGGAGGGGGCTGCGTTCACGGGGCTACTCCTGTGGGGTCGGTCGGAACGTGACGTACGGGTGCGGGGCGCAGGGCTTGGACGATGCGCCGCAGGGAGTCGGCCCCGCCGTAGCTGCCGGGCCGGGTGACGACCGAGCGGCCGTCGGGTGTGCGGGAGAGGACCGCGCCGTGGTGGATCTGGCCCACCGGGCGCAGGTCGGTGACGCTCAGGACGTCCAGGACGCGGCGGGCGGTCTCGCCGCCGGTGAGGACCAGGTCGCAGTCGCGCGCCGCGTCGGCGACGGTGTCGGCGAGCGCGGCGACGAGACGGCGCGCGAGGGAGGGGCCGGCCGCTCCGGTGATGCGGACGACCGTGACGGCGGCGACGGGAGGTGCGAGCCGCCGAGGGGAGTCCAGCAGATCGCGGGTGCTGAGGGAGACCTCGCGTACTCCGTCCGCGAGGAGGTGCGCGACCTGTTCGCGGGCTGTCGGTTCGGCCGTGCCTACGACGATCAGCAGCGGCCGGACGACGTCCCCGGGGGTGAGGGCGCTCGTCCCGGTAGCCCCGGCCGTACTCAGGCGCCGCCCCAGGGCGCCCGCGAGACCGCCGGTGCCCAACAGCCCTATCCCGGGACCCAGTTCGAGGGCGGCAGCGGCGATCGCGTCGAGGTCGGCCTCGGTCTCCGCGTCGCACACCGGATGCCGTCCCTGCGCGAAACACGCACGCAGTGCCTCTTGGAGCGCGCCGGGTGCGCCGCGTACGTCCATGAGTGGCACCGGAGCTGACGGCAGGTCACCGAGCGCGACGGCGACCGAGGCCGGGGCGGGCCGCGCCTCGGCACGCCAGGCGTCCGTCTTGTGCAGCGGCACCCCGTCGAGGTGGACGACCCCACCCCGGACCGTGCGCCGGGCCGCCGGCAGCGCGGTCGCGATCACCACGCCCCGGCCGTCCCCCGCGTAGGCGGCCGCCTCGGCGGAGAGGTTGCCCCTGAGCAGCGAGTCGACCTTCTTGAAGAGCACCGTTCCGGCGGGCACCGCGTGCGTGACGTCCCGGACCGCCCGCGCCGCCTCGGTGCCGGGCAGCTGCCGCGAGTCGAGATCGAGGACGAGCGACTCCCCGGGCGCGGCGGCGACCGGTCCGGGGACCGGCCCCAGCAGGATCCGGGCGGGCGAGCGCAGCGCCACCGCGGTCTCGGCGGCACCGGACAGATCGTCGGCGAGAGCGAGTACGGGCAGGTGGGCGGCCTGGACGTGGCCGCCGGGGCCGGCTGCGGAGAGGGACACGGGTACCTCCTCGGGCGGCCCGGTCGGGCTGCCTCGGGAACCGATGATGACATGAGTTGCGCGAAATGCGCGAGACCCCTTGCGCACTTCGCGCAGTCGTGCCACCTTTTCCGGCGCGACACCTGTTCGTATCCCGCCCGGCCGGGCCCCCGACCGGGCCGCGGCGAGAGCCGCACGAACACCACGAGCCGGTCGCCCCCGGAACGCGAGAAGGTCGACGATGACCCCAAGCCCCTATGACGCACCCCCGGACCACCGCCCCCAGTGGGAGCCCCTCGGCCGCCCCGTCCGCCGCCGCACCCTGCTGCGCCTCGGCGCGCTCGGCGGCACGGGTCTCGCCCTCGGCCCCTCTCCGCCTGCGCCGGACCCACCGGAGCCCCCGGCCCGGGCACCCTCACCCTCGGCCTGAACCGCTCCCTGGTGAGCCTCGACAACAAGCTGAACCAGTTCGACGCCGCAGTCACCGTGCAGCGCGCCGTCCGCCAGGCCCTCACGGGCATCGGCCCCGGCATGCGCGTCCAGCCGGTCCTCGCCGACCGGTTCGCGATGACCGGGCCGACCGCCTGGAGCGTGCGGCTGCGCGAGGGCGTGCGCTACTCCGACGGCAGCCCCGTCACCGTCGAGGACGTCGCCACCGCCCTGGAGATGTACGGCAAGGTCAACGGCTCCTTCCTCCTCGGCCTCTTCCCGGAGCTGCCCACCGTCGAGAAGACCGGCGAGCGCACCTTCGAGCTGCGCACCGAGCGCCCGGTGCCCGTGCTCGACCGCCTCATGGCCAACATCCACATCACCCCGGCCGCCGCCAACCGCCCCGAGGAACTCCAGAGCGGCGTCGGCTCCGGCCCGTACAAGGTGATCGAGGCCAACAGCGGCGCGGGTGAGTACACCCTGGCCCGCAACCCCCGCTACTGGGGCCGCCCGGCCCACGTCGACACCGTCCGGGTGCGCTTCGTGCCCGAGGAGTCCAGCCGGGTCATCGCCCTGCGCAGCGGCGAGCTGGACGTCGTCGACACCCTCACCCCGGACTCGGCCGAGCAGCTCACCGGCCTGCCGGGCGTCACCGTCGAGGAGACCGCCGGCGTCCGCATCTCCCAGCTCTTCTACAACTTCCGCAAGCCCGACGACCACCCCCTGGCCGACGCCCGCGTGCGCCGCGCCCTCACCTACGCCATCGACGGCGAGGCGCTGGTGAAGGACGTCCTCACCGGCTCCGCCGAAGCCGCCGAGGGAGTCGTCCCGCTCGCCCTCGAAGGCGCGGTACGCACCGGCGCCTACACCTACGACCCGCGCAAGGCCAGGGCCCAGCTGAAGCAGCTGGGCGCCGAGGGCCTGCGGATCCGCGTCATCTGGGAGTCGGGCGAGTTCGCCGCCGACAACTCCGTCATGGAAGCCGTCGCCGACATGTTCCGCGACATCGGCGTCCGCGCCTCCCTGCTCCAGTTCGAACCGGGCGGCGACATCCTGAAGTGGCGGCAGGGCCGCGGCGGCGACTGGGACATCATCGGCAACGGCTTCCCCGGCACCACCGGCCAGGCCCTCACCTCCCTCCAGGGCATGTACGGCGGCACCCCCGAGCGGGAACGCACCCGCGACACCTACATGGGCTATGTCATCCCGGACATCCAGCGCCGCCTGGAGGACGCCGCCACCGAGACCGACGCCGCCGCCCGCGACCGCAAACTGGCCGCCGCGCAGCACGCCGTCTGGAACACCTGGCCCAGCCTGTGGGCCTTCGCCCCCAAGACGCTGCTCGCCCGCCGCGAGCGCGTGCACGACCTGGGCCTGCTCCAGCTCAACTCCTACGATCTGTCCGCCGTACGGCTGGAGGGCTGAGCCGTGGCCACCTACCTCGCCCGCCGCGTCGGCCAGAGCCTGCTGGCCGTCTTCCTCACCCTCACCACGGTCTTCCTGCTGCTGCGCCTGGCCCCCGGGGACCCGGCCGCCGCCTACGCCGCGCCCAGCGCCACAGCAGCCGATCTCGCCCGCATCCGGGCCCAGTTCGGCCTCGACGAACCGATGATCACCCAGTACGGCATCTTCCTGCGGGACCTGTGCACCGGGAACCTCGGCACCAGCTACTCATTCCACGCCTCCGCGTTCCAGGTGGTCATGGACCGGCTGCCGTACACCATCACCCTCGCGGTCTCCGCCATCGCGGTCACCACCGTCGTCGCCGTCCCGCTCGGCGTGTGGATGGCCCGGCGCGCCGACACCAAACGGGAGCTGAGCGCCAACGTCCTGACGATCACCGGGCAGTCGATGCCGGACTTCTGGACCGGCGTGATGCTGCTGACCGTCTTCGCGGTGCTGCTCCCGGTGCTGCCCGCCTCCGGATTCACCTCCTGGAGCGGCCTGATCCTGCCCACCGTGACCGTGGCCGTCCTGCAACTCGCCCTGATCTCACGCCTGGTCCGCCGCGAGATGAGCACCGCGCTCGCCGCCCCCTACACCACGGTCGCCCGCTCCCGCGGTGTTTCCGAACGCACCCTGACCTGGCAGTACGGCCTGCGCAACTCCGCCGTGCCGCTGGTCACCGCCCTCGGCACCCGCTTCGCGGCCCTGCTCAACGGCGTCGTGGTCGTCGAGGTCGTCTTCGGCTGGCCGGGCGTCGGCTCGCTCGTCGTCCGGGCGCTGGAGACCCGGGACTACCCGCTCATCCAGGCCACCGTCCTGGTGACGGCCACCCTCGCGATCCTCGTTCAGCTCCTCGTCGACCTCGCCTACCCGCTGTTCGATCCGCGCGTACGACTCGGAAAGGCGGCCTGACCATGGCCGGTGTCATCTCCACCCCGGTCGCCGGTACCGAGCGGCCCAGCGCCGTCAGCGCCCGCGACCTCGCCCGGGCCACCGCGACCCGGCAACGGCGCGGCTCGCGCTTCAAGATCTGGGCCGGGTCCGTGTGCACGGCCCTCGTGGTCCTGCCCGTCGCCCTGGCGAGCCTGCTGCCCCTGCCGGAAGCCAACGCCCAGGACCTCTCGGAGCGCAGGCTGCCGCCGCTCAGCGCAGGGCATCTGCTCGGCACCGACCAGCTCGGCCGCGACCTGCTGTCGCGCATCCTGCACGGCGGCCAGGTCTCCCTTTCGGTCGGCGTCCTCGCGGTCCTTGTCTCCGGGCTGATCGGCATCCTCGCCGGGTCGGCCGCGGGCTTCTTCGGCGGCTGGGTCGACGCGCTCGTCTCCCGCTTCCTGGAGGCCCAGCTCGCCCTGCCCCTGCTGATGATGCTGCTGCTCGTGGTCGCCCTCTTCGGGCCCTCCGTCACCGTCATCACCTGCGTCATCGCCGTCGCGCAGTGGCCCGAGGTGGCGCGGCTGACCCGCTCCCTCGTCCTGGTCGAGCGCGAGAAACCGTACGTCGCCGCCGCACGCGTGCTGGGCCTGCGCGGCTGGCAGATCCTCACCCGGCACGTGGTGCCCAACGTCGTACGGCCCGTGAGCCTCGTCGTGCTGCTGCTGCTCGCCCAGGCCGTGCTGCTGGAGAGCGCGCTGAGCTTCCTCGGCGCCGGACCGCAGCGGCCCTTCGCCACCTGGGGCCGCATCATCTCCGACGGCCAGGCCTACATCACCACCTCGTGGTGGCTGGTCACCCTGCCCGGCCTGGTCATCGCCCTCCTCGTGGTCGGGGTCAACCTGCTGGGCGACGGACTGCGGGACCGCACCCGCCGCCGGAAGGGAGCGGGAGCATGAGCACCGAGACACCCCTGCTGGACGTCCGTGACCTCCAGATCGAACTCATCACCGCGCACGGCGTCGTCCGGGCCGTCGACGGAGTGAGCTTCACCGTCGGCCACGGCGAGACCGTCACCCTGATCGGCGAGTCCGGATCCGGCAAGTCGACCACCGCGATGGGCGTACTGCGTCTGCTGCCGGAGGGACTGGCCGTGCTGTCGGGCAGCGTCCGCGTCGGCGGCCGGGACGTCGTCGCCGACCCCGGCGCGGCCCGCGCGATACGCGGCCGGACGGTGTCCCTGATCCCGCAGGACCCGATGACCGCACTCAGCCCCGTCCACACCGTCGGCCGGCAGCTCGGCGAAGCGATCCGCCTGCGCCACCCCGAACTGTCCAGGGCCCAGGCCCGCGACAAGGGCATCGAGCTGCTCGCCCAGGTACGCATCACGCGTCCCGAGACCCGCTGGAAGTCCTACCCGCACCAGTTCTCCGGCGGCATGCTGCAACGCATCCTCATCGCCATCGCCCTGGCCGGCGATCCGGAGTTGCTCGTCGCCGACGAACCCACCTCCGCACTCGATGCGACCGTGCAGGCCAGCGTCCTGGACCTGCTGATGGAGCTCCAGGAACGCACCGGCATCGGCATGCTGATGATCACCCACGACCTGGGCGTGGCCCGGCTGGTCTCCGACCGCATCCACGTCATGAAGGACGGCCGCTTCGTCGAGTCGGGGCCCGCCGAGCAGATCGTCGACCAGCCGGCCGAGCCTTACACCCGAGCCCTCCTCGCCGCAGTGCCCCGTCTTGGCGCCTGGGACGAGTCCGTCGTACCGGGAGCCGCCACATGACTCTGTTGTCCGTAGAGGACCTGGTCGTCGAATACCCGACCTCGAACGGCCCCTTCCGCGCCGTCGACCAGGTCGGCTTCCAGCTGGACAAGGGCGGCTCGCTCGCGGTCGTCGGCGAGTCCGGCTGCGGCAAGTCGACCCTCGCCCGTGCCCTGGTCCGGCTGCTCACCCCACGCTCCGGCCGCATCGTCCTCGACGGCACGGACATCGCCACCCTCCCGGAGCGGAGGCTGCGACCGCTGCGGCGCCGCGTCCAAATGGTCTTCCAGGACCCCTACGGCTCCCTCGACCCCCATCTGACCGCCCAGCAGATCGTGGCCGAGCCGCTGCGCCTCGGCGGTGTGTCGAACCGCGCCGAACGGGCCCGCCGTGCCGCCGAGCTGCTCGACCAGGTCGGCCTGCCCCCGTCCGCGCTGGAGCGCCGCCCGGCCGACTTCTCCGGCGGCCAGCGGCAGCGCATCGGCATCGCCCGCGCCCTCGCCTCCCGGCCCGACCTGCTGGTGTGCGACGAGGCGACCTCCGCGCTCGACGTTTCCGTACAGGCCCAAGTGCTGGCGCTGCTAAGGGAGTTGCAGGAGGAGACGGGCATCGCCTACCTCGTCATCGCGCACAACCTGGGCGTGGTGCGCGAGATGAGCACGGACGTCGTGGTGATGCGGGCCGGCCGCGTGGTCGAGGCCGGACGGACCGAAACCGTCCTCGCGGCTCCGGCCGACCCCTACACCCGCGCCCTGCGCCGCGCCGCACTCGACCCGATTGCCATCCACGGCGTGAAACCGCGCCGTGCACTGGAAGGAAGCTCCTCGTGACCACCGGCCTCACCCTGCCGAACACCTCCGTTCCGCTGTCGCGTCTCGTCCTGGGCACGATGACCTTCGGTGACACCGTGGACCGTACGACGGCCGCGTCGATGCTGGACGCCGCGCTGGATGCGGGCATCACGGGGGTGGACACCGCGAACGGCTATGCGGGCGGTGACAGTGAGCGGCTGCTGGGGGAGTTGCTGCCGGGTCGCCGGGAGCGGGTCGTGCTGGCGACCAAGGCTGGCATCGCGCATCCCGACCAGGGCGACCATGCGCCGCTGTCGCCGGCCGGGCTGCGGGCCGCGCTGGAGGGCAGCCTGAAGCGGCTCGGCACCGACCATGTCGACCTGTTCTATCTGCATCAGCCGGACCGTGCGACGCCGCCGGCCGAGACGCTGGCGACGGTGGCCGAGTTCGTGCGGGAAGGGAAGGTCGGTGCGCTGGGTGTGTCCAACCATGCGGCCTGGCAGATCGCCGAACTCTCCCGCACGGCTGAGGAGGTGGGGGCTCCGCGTCCGGTGATCGCGCAGCAGTTGCACAACCTCCTCGCCCGCCGCATCGAGGAGGAATATGTGGAGTACGCGGCCGTCAGCGGTTTGCGCACGGTGGTCTACAACCCGCTCGGCGGTGGCCTGCTCACCGGACGGCACACCTTCGAACAGGCCCCGGACCGTGGTCGTTTCGGTGATTCGAAGCTGGCCGCGATGTACCGGCAGCGGTACTGGGACGAGGACCTGTTCCGCGCCGTCACCGACCTCACCCGCATCGCCTCCGACGCCGGGCTGGCGCTGACCGACCTCGCCCTGCGCTGGCTGCTGGAGCGCCCCTCCACCGACGCACTGCTCCTGGGCGGCTCGAAGGCCGAGCACCTGCTCGCCAACATCACGGCAGCCGCCGCCGGGCCGCTGCCCGCCGATGTCACCGCGGCCTGCGACGAGGTCGGCGCCCGCCTGCGCGGCCCGATGCCCGCCTACAACCGTTGACCCCACACCCCGGACCGTTACGGAGACCCCCCTCATGGCAACCGGCCGCACCCCAGCCGAGTTCACCACCGCCCTGCGCGCCCGCGAACAGCTCATCGGCTACTGGTCCCTGCTCGACTCACCCATCGCCGCCGAACGCCTGGCCCGCCTGGGCTACGACTACCTCGCCTTCGACGCCCAGCACGGCCTCTTCGGCTACCAGGGCATGCTCAACAACCTCCTGGCCACCGACACCAAAGGCTCCACCGCCGTCGGCATCGTGCGCGTGGAGGCCAACGACCCCACCTACATCGGCAAAGCCCTCGACGCGGGCGCCACCGCTGTCATCGTCCCGCTGATCGACACCGCCCAGGACGCCGCCGACGCCGTCGCCGCCGTGCGTTACCCACCACTGGGCCGCCGCTCCTACGGACCCATGCGCGCCCAGCTCCGCATCGGCCCCGACCCCGCCGACACCCATGCCCAGACCGCCGTCCTCGCCATGATCGAAACCGCCGACGGCCTCGCCAACGTCGAAGAGATCTGCGCCACCGACGGCCTCGACGGCATCTACGTCGGCCCCTCCGACCTCCGCCTCGCCCTCGGCGGCGCCACCTCCACCGACCCCTCCATCCAGCAGGAGTTCGAGCAGGCCCTGGCCCGCATCAGCAAAGCAGCCGAGGCCGCGGGCATCGCCGCCGGCATCCACAACCCCGACGGCACCAGCGCCGCCCAACGCCTCGCCCAGGGCTACACCTTCGCCACCGTGGCCTGCGACCTCATCCACCTGCAACAGGCGGCCGCCGGCCACCTGACCGCCGCGCGTCAGGCGGGCGAGACCCGATGACCACCCCCGACGGCACCCTGCGCCCCCACCCCACCGAACCGGGCCGCGCCGAGACCCACTTGGCCGCTCCCGCCGTGCAGAACCACGCCGCCAACCTCACCGTCCTGCCCAGTGGAGACCTGGGCTGCGTCTGGTTCGGGGGCACCCAGGAAGGTGTCGCCGACATCTCGGTGTGGTTCTCCCGCCTCGCCCAGGGCGCCGGCACCTGGTCCCTCCCCGTGCGGCTCTCCGCAGACGACACCCGGTCCGAGCAGAACCCGCTTTTGTTCCCCGCCCCCTCGGGCGAGCTCTGGCTCCTCCACACCGCACAGCGCGCCGGCCACCAGGACACGGCGGAGGTCCGGCTGCGCGTCAGCCACGACGAGGGCGCCACCTGGGGCCCCGCCCGCGTCCTGTTCCCTGCCACCGAGCAGGGCGGCGTGTTCGTGCGCCAACCGATCGTCCAAGTGCCGTCCGGAGAGAGGCTGTTGCTCCCCGTCTTCCGCTGTGTCGCCACTCCTGGCACCTCCTGGTCGGGCGACCGGGACACCAGTTCCGTCATGATCAGCGACGACGGCGGACGCACCTGGCGCGAACGCCCCGTCCCGGGCAGCACCGGCCTCGTCCACATGAACATCAGCCCGCTGCCCGACGGTTCACTCCTGGCCCTCTTCCGCAGCCGTCGCGCGGACGCCGTGCACAGCAGCGCGTCGTACGACGACGGCGAGACCTGGACCGAACCGCGCCCCCTGGACCTGCCGAACAACAACTCCTCGATCCAGTACACCGTGCTGGCCGAAGGCAGGCTCGCCCTGGTCTACAACCACAGCAGCGCGGCGGACGCCGTCGCCCGCAGGGTCTCGCTGTACGACGAGATCGACGACGGGGGAGTGGCAGGGACGCCCGCGGAAACCGCCCCCACGGGCGACGCGTTCTGGGGCGCCCCCCGAGCCCCGCTCTCCCTCACCCTCTCCCCGGA
This sequence comes from Streptomyces sp. CA-179760, assembly GCF_050937045.1. Taxonomy (NCBI): domain Bacteria; kingdom Bacillati; phylum Actinomycetota; class Actinomycetes; order Kitasatosporales; family Streptomycetaceae; genus Streptomyces; species Streptomyces sp. CA-179760. The sequence goes on along the minus strand of NZ_JBNJLZ010000001.1, from coordinate 1,127,803 downwards.
CGGCGGACGCACCTGGCCGCTGCGCCACGACCTGGAAACCGGCGACGGCCACTGCCTGACCAACAACTCCCGCGACGGCCTCAACCGCGAGCTGTCCTACCCCTCCCTCGCCCAGACACCGGACGGCACCCTCCACATCGCCTACACCCACCACCGGCGCACCATCAAGCACATCCGTCTGGACGGCGACTGGCTGAAGCGGGAGTTCCCGGCCTGATCACCGAGGGCGAGACCCTCGCCGCGTTCCGCGATTTGGATCAGCCCTTCCCCCGCGCTGCATCAGCGCTGTACGAGCGCTAACCGGCCTCCCGCGACAGTGGCATCACCGGCTCCCACCAGGGGAGCGGCGATCACAGGGGACGGCTACATGGGCACCACCGGAGCACCACAGCGCAGGGCCATACTCACCGGCGGGCTGGCTGCCACCACCGCGGCTCTGCTCACCGCCTGTTCGTCGAAGACGGACTCCGCGGCCAAGGGGACGGCAGCGGCCGCGGGCGCGAGCACGTCTCCCTCTCCCGTCGCGGCCGCGCGACCGGACTCGCCCTGGGCGGCGTTCGCGCGGCTGATGGACGGCAACAAGCGCTGGGTGGACGGCAGCCTCCAGCACCCCGACCGCGACCCGAAGCGGCGCCAGTTCGTCGCCGAGGAGCAGAAGCCCTACGGCGTGATCCTTTCGTGCATCGACTCCCGGGTGCCGCCGGAGCTGCTCTTCGACACCGGGCTCGGCGACCTCTTCGTGATGCGTACCGGCGGACAGGTCGTGGGACCGGTCGTCGTCGGTTCCGTGGAGTACGGGCCGATGACGGCCGGCACCCCGCTCATCGTGGTTCTCGGCCACCAGCGCTGCGGTGCCGTCAAGGCGGCGTACGAGGCGCTGCGCGACGGCAAGGAACTGCCCGGCAACCTGCAGTCGATCGCCGACGCACTCGAGCCGGCGTACGAGGAGACAGCCAAGGGCAAGCACGCCGACCCGGTCGACGCCATGACCCGCGTCCACATCAACCAGACCGCCGCCGACCTGCGGTCCAACAAGGACCTGGCCCCACTGGTGAAGAAGGGCGACCTGGCGGTCGTCAGCGCCTACTACTCGCTCGACACCGGCCGGGTGGAAGTCCTCAGCGGCGCGCCCTCCGCCTGATTCGGAGCCTCACTCGGATCCTGATTCGGAGACAACGGAGACCGGGCGGGAAAAACGTTCCACGCCCGGTCACGTTATACTTGCGGCCGCTCATGAAGGCCGCCGTCGTGCCTGGTCGCACGGCCGCAACAGCGAGGGGGTGGACGCCGTTCCGGCACGCCCCGCCCGCATCCAGGACGTCGCGGCCGCCGCCGGCGTCTCGGTGTCCACGGTGTCGAACGTGCTCAACCGGCCCGAGCGCGTCACCGCACGGACCGCCGAGCGCGTCCGCGTCGCGGTCGCCGAGCTCGACTACGTCCCGCACCCGGGAGCGTCGGGCCTGCGCACCGGCCACTCCTCAGCCATCGGGCTCGTGCTGCCCGACGTCACCAACTCCTTCTACGCGCGCATCGCGCGAGGCGCGGCCGACGCGGCCTACGACCACGGCTACTCCCTGGTCCTCTGCCACAGCGGCGACGCCCCGGAGCGGGAGCAGGGCTACTTCAGCATGCTCGTCGAACAGCGGGCCGTCGGCGTGGTCGTCGTGCCGCTCAGCGCCGACCCGGGACGTCTTGCCCGGCTGCGCGAGCGGGGCATCCCGCTGGTCCTGGCCGACCGTGCGATGCCCGACCGGGAGGGCTGCTCGGCCTCTGTCGACGACATCGCCGGCGGCCGCATCGCCGTACAGCACCTCCTCGACAGCGGGGCGCGCGACATCCTCGTCGTCAACGGCGAACGCGGCATACGCCAGTGCGCCGACCGAAACCAGGGCGCCCGGCAGGCCGTCCGCAGCCGGCGCGAGGCACGTCTGGACCAGGTCGTCGCCGAGCGGATGACCGTCGCGTACGGCACGCAGATCGGCCGCGAGCTCGAGCACCTGCCCGACGGGGTCTTCTGCACCAACGACTTCCTCGCGGCCGGCCTGTGCCGGGGACTGACCGAGCGGGGCGTGCGCATCCCTGAAGACGTGCAGGTGGTCGGCTACGGCGACCTCGACGTCGCGACCTTCGGGGCGACGACCCTGACCACGGTCCGGCAGCCGGTCGAGGATCTCGGCCGGGCGGCCGTGGACATGCTGCTCGACGAGATCGAGGCCCGTGCGGACCATCTCCACGAGACCCGCGTCTTCGCCCCCGGCCTCGTCCTGCGCGACTCCACCCGGCCGCTCCCCGGCGACTAGACGTCGGAGGGCACCCTCAGCGTCACCGGGCCCAGCAGCCCCGACGACAACTGGGAATCGAACGCCCAGGCGGTCGGTGTGGCCTCCGCGAGATACGGCGCCAGCGTGCCCCGGACCGTCACCTCCACCCGGACGGTACGCCCGGCGGCGCCCCACAACGGGAAGCGGTACGGCGCGCAGAACGCCTCACCGGCGGACTCCCCGTCGACCGACACCTCCACGCTGCCCCGGACCCGCCCGAGATCCAGCACGGGATCGGGCCCCGGCGGCACCTGGAGCGCACGCGCGTACGTCACGCCGCCGCTCCAACTGCCCAGCCCCAGCTCACGCCAGTCGCCGAGCGGCAGCGGCGCCGGTACGGTCCGCACGCGCACCGGCCCCCGCCAGGCGGAGCCGCCCCGCAGGACCGCCGTCGGCCCGGTGACCACCTCGACCGGGGTGGGCGCCGACAGTGGTTGGCGGAGTGTCAGCCGATGCCCCTCCAGGCGTGATTCCGGTCCGTCCCCGACGCGCACGCTCGCGGGAAGCACCAGCGGCAGGTCGAGCGACACCGTGCCCGCCGGCACCGTGAACCGGAAGCGCTGCGGGACCGCGTGGACGTCGTCCGTGGACCGCGACGGCCACACGGTGCCCGCGAGCACCGGCCGGCCGGTGAGCCACCCGGTGTCCGGCAGCGGGTGCGGCCGTACCGCGGCGTGGCAGTGCCGCAGCTCGCCCCTTCTGCGCTCGTCCTCGACGGTCCGCCCCCGCCACCCGCCCGTCCCGGCCTCCCAGCCGGCGCCGCTGACCAGAGCCGTCACTCCGTCCCCGGACCGCACCACCAGGTCGACGAACACCGCGTCCCGGGCATCGGCACTGTCGGACACCACCTCCAGGGTGTGCTCGCCCGCCCCGAGCACCGGTTCATGGCGGAAGAACTGCGGCACGGCGCCCCAGTCCGCCGCGTAGTACTCCACCTTCTCCTGCCGCGCCACGACGTCCCCGTCGAGCAGCACGGTGACCGCCGAGGCGGCACCCACCACGAGCACCGCCCGTGCGTCCTCGCCCGGGACCCGCAGCCCCGCGCGGTACGTGACCCTGCCGTCCGGCCGCACACCGTCCGGCGGGCGCATGAACCGCGGACGCGGCCCGAGCCCACCCGCCGCGGACAGGCAGAAGAAGCTGCCCAGCGGTGTGCCGTCCTCGGCCGAGATCGTCGAGGGACGGCCCTGGGCGTCGGACAGTTCGTATTCGAGCACGTTCCGCGCGCGGGCCACCGTGATCCGGGCGGACGCCACGTACCCGTCGCCGTCCGGGCTCAGCAGCTCGCCGTTCCACCACACCCGCTTGCGGGCCTCCGCGCCGACGTGCAGCTCGGCGGCCCCCCGGTGATCGGTCTCCACGATCGTCCGGACCCGGGCCGCCGTCGCGCCGGCCGGCACGGGCACGCGGACGAACTCCTCGTTCACCAGCCCCTTGAGGCCCAGCAGCCCGCCCGGCTCCGGGATGCCCCGGCTCGACGAGTACACGGCGACGTCCCAGCCCGCGTCCGGCGGTACGAGGGGCAGCTCGCCCGCCAGGACTCGTTCGGCCCGTTCGGCGTCCAGCGGCTCGGGCACCTGGCCGACGGGCACCGGGGGCAGGACACGGACCCGGTTGCCGTACGTGGCCCGGGCCCGCTCCCACACCGCGCCCTTGCCCTCGGACCACTCCATGGTCCAGAGCTGCGGCTCGTCCACGGAGGAGCCCGGGGGCAGGGCCAGATCGCCCCAGGTGTTGTCCAGGGTGGGGATCAGCCGGCCGTGCCAGCCGGCCGAGAGGTCGAGCACCCGGTCGGGTGAGTCTTGTTCCGGCGGCGTCGGTGCCGGGCGGCCCTCACGCCAGACGACCAGGGCCGCCGGGGCGCCGTCCAGCGGCACCTCGACGGTCGAGACGGCGCCGTCGGCGGTATCGGACACGGTGACGCGCGCGGAACGGCGGGAGCCGGTCGCCGGGTTCCAGACCTCGGCCTCGGCCACCTCGGCCCGCACGGTGACGGACGACGTGCCGACGGCGAGGCCCGGCGGGGAGGCGCCGGGCCGCAACGGATGCGCGCCGATCTCCGGAAAGGCCGCCGTGACCAGCGCCACCGCCTCGTTCCCCTGCCGCCTGACGAGCAGCGGCACCTCACCGGTGGCGTACCCGGCGGCGCCTGCCACCGCCGCCGCACCGGCCTCCGGGCCGGGCACCCGCTCCAGCCGTGGATGGGCCAGCAGGGCCGCCACCACCGCGTCGTCACCGGACCGGCCCGCGGCCGTCCCGGGCGGACGCCCCACGACCACGACCCGCCCTCCCGCGTCGAGGAGTTCGGCCAGCCGCCGCGCGGTCTCAGCCTCCAGCACACTCGCCGAGGGCAGCAGCACCGCGCTGTACGCCAGGTCTCTGACGCGCAGGGCGCCGTCGGTGGCGTTGGCACGCTGGACCGAGTCGTCGTCGACGACGTCGAAGGAGATCCCGTGCCGGTCCAGGCTGCCGACGTGCGGGGCGAGCCAGTTGTTCGTGCCGCACAGGTCCAGGTAATGGCGCTGCGTCTCGTCGGCATCGGCATGGCCGTCGCCCAGCCGGCCGTCGCCGAAGTGCTGGACCGGCACGTCCAGCGGGATGAGCGCCTGCATGGTCGCGGTCGGATGCAGGACCGCCACGTCGGCCGAACAGCTGCCCCAGGACATGATCGAGCAGATCCGGGCCACGGCCCGGGAGAACGCCGGGTACTGCTTCCAGTAGGGCTGGCGCCAGTCGGTGGACGGCGGCGCCCACTCGAACCAGCCGCCCGCCGTGCCGAAGTAACTGGCGTGCGGGTTGTACAGATTCGCGCCGCTGCGCAGGAACGGCAGCAGCCAGTGGTACGTGTCCTCCAGTGTGCCGCCCCAGCCCGAGGAGTGGAACGCCTCGATCCACACTCGCTCGTGGCCGTAGAGGTGAGCCATGGAGGAGTGCACCTTGGCGTCACCGTGATGGTCGCTGCCGGCGGCGCTGTACCAACGGTGGGTCCGGAAGTAGTCGGTGTAGATCTGCGTCGACTGCGCCGGAAAGCCCGCGCGGGCCGGGTGGCTCTGGTCGCTGCCGAGCAGCAGGCCGCGCTCGCGGTGCCAGTCGGCGAGCGGCCGGAACAGGGCCTCCTCGGTGAGCTCCGCGCGCACCGCGTAGTAGTCGGCGCGGATCTCTCCCTCCGGCACGGTGGCGTTCGTCCCGAACAGGGCCGGCAGGTGGTCGAGCAGGTCGTAGCCGCGCCGGGCGCGGAACTCGTCGGCGAAGCGGTGGCTCCACGCGTTCGTGCCCGGCAGTTCGTCCTGGAAGCTGCCCGCGATGACGGTGCCCAGGTACTCGGGCACCCGGCGGTCGTACTCGTGGTGGACGGTGTCCATCAGCAGGCCCACGGCGTGCGGGTCGAGGTAGTCGAACGCCGTGGGGACGGTGGTGACGAGCCGTACCTCGGTCCCGTCGGCGGCCGCGACACACACCTGGCCCGCGCCGTCCGTGGCCAGATCGAGGCGCCGGCCCTGCGGGGTACAGGCGGCCAGCGGGGTCTCGGCATCACCGACGGCGACCGTGCCCCTGGCGACGGTGACGTCGTGACAGCGCAGCGCACGGCCGGCCGCCTCGGGATGACGCCGTGTCACACCGCCCTGCACATTGGCGCCGGAGAACCCGATCTGGTCGTAGAACCACAGGCGCGTGCCCAGTTCGGCGGCGATCTCGCAGGCGTCGGTGAAGCGCGCCCACCACTCCTCGCCGAACCAGGCCGGATCGTCGGCCCGCGCACCGAACGTCGGGCCGGCCGGGGCCAGGTTGATCACGACGAGGTTGTGGACACCGCCCCGCGCGAACGCCCGCAACTGCCACGCCAGGCGCTCCCGGGTGACCTTGGCACCCGACCACCACCACAGGGGAGTGGGGCCGAAGTCGCGGGGCGGGTCGTCGAACAGGCGTCGGAGCGCGGGGGAGAGCACGGACACGGTCCTTCCCCTGAAACGTTTTTAGGCCACTTTCACCGTAGGGGACCTGGCACGGTGACGCCATACCGCGCTCCGTGGCGGCAAGGCCGACGTAATGTCACGCATTCGCGCGCGACATCTTGTTGCAACGTTTTTCTCACCCTATATTCGCTGCGACCAGGCCCTCGGAACCGCGATGTCACCAGACGACGGAGTCGCATCATGGCCGGTACCCGCCCCATTCCGAAACAGCTCTGGAAGGCCGCCGCCCTGTCGGGCATGGCTTCCTATCTCGATGCCGGGCTGATCGTCAGCATCTCCGTCAACCTGGCCATCTACCGCGACAGTTACGACATGGGCGTGTGGATGGCCGGTGCGATCAGCGCGATCGTCACCGGCTGCATCGCCGTAGGGTCCCTGGTCGGCGGACGGCTCGCCGACCTGTTCGGGCGCCGCCGCGTCTACAACTGGGACATCTTCTGCTTCGCCCTCGGCGCGATCCTCATCACGCTGGCCCCGGACGACATCACGCTGCTGATCGGTGTCCTGGTCGCGGGGCTCGCGGCCGGCGCCGATCTGCCGACGTCCCTGGCCGTGGTCTCGGACGCCGCGCCCTCCTGGGCCCGGGGCAGGCTCGTCGCCTTCACCCAGGTCATGTGGATGCTGGGCATCGCCGTCGCCATCTTCCTCGGCTTCGTCCTGTCCACGACCGGCATGACCGGGGCCCGGCTCATCACCGGACAGCTGGCCGTCGCCGCGCTCGTCACCTGGGCCTACCGCTCCCGTCTGAAACTGCCCGACGAGCCGTCGGAGAGCGAAACGGACGCGGCCCCGCAAAGGGTCTCCCTGAAGAACATCTGGACGCGCGCCGCCCTGCTGCCGATGACCGCGACCTTCGTCTTCTACGTCACCTGGGGCCTCGGGGCCAACACGTTCGGCCAGTTCGGCACCTATCTGCTCGTCACCGTCAGCGACGCCTCGCAGAGCCTGGCCACCGGGATCAACCTGGCCTTCATCCCGATCGGGGTGCTGCTGACCATCGCCTTCGTCCGGGTCGCCGACACGCCGTGGCGCGACCGGCTGTTCCACGTGGCCGCGGTGGTGCAGATCCTCGCCTTCGTCATCGCGTCCCTGACCGCGGGCGCGCTCGTCGGCATGCTCGTCTTCTTCGTCCTCTACCAGCTCTCCCACCCCTTCGCCGGAGAGGCGAACTACAAGGTGTGGTCGCAGCTCACGCTGCCGGCGGACACCCGGGGCACCACCCAGGGCCTGACCTACGCCGTATCGAGGGGGGTCTTCGCGGTTGCCGCGTTCTTCACCCCCGCCCTCGCCGACCACAGCCCGACCGTCCTGCTCTGGACGATCACCGCCTGTATGACGGCGGCGGCGTTCGCGGGCGTGTTCATCATCCGCGTCCTGGTGCCGCGTTCCTCCGGTGCGGTACGCGACAGCACGGACCTGCGCGTTCCCAGCACCTGAGCCGCAGCAGACCCTGACAAGGAGTGCCAGCCATGGCAACGACCGCGGACCGAACGGCCGTAGGGACCCTGCACGACCTGCTCCCGCCGGTCACCCGGCGCCGCACCCGGATCGGGCTGGTCGCCGGGGGACTGGGCACCTACTGGCCGCAGTTCCCCGGGCTCCTCCCGCAGCTGAAGGAGTCGGCCGGCTATGTCGCGGAGCGCTTCCGGGGGATGGACGCGGAGGTGACCGACGCCGGATTCGTCTCCGACGCGCAGGAGGGCGCGCGGGCCGCCGAGCTGCTGCGCAGGGCCGACTGCGATCTGATCGTGCTGTTCCTGACGACCTATCTGACGTCGTCGATGGTGCTGCCGATCGCGCAGCGCTCGCACACGCCCGTGCTGGTCATCGATCTCCAGCCGACCGAGAGGATGAACCACGCGACGTTCGACACGGGGGACTGGCTGGCCTACTGCGCCCAGTGCTCCGTGCCCGAGGTCGGCAACGTCTTCCGGCGCGCCGGCATCCCCTTCCGGTCGGTCTCGGGATGGCTGCGCCAGGAGTCCGCCTGGCGGCGCATCGAGCAGTGGATCCGGGCCGCGCACATCCGCGCCGCGCTCCGGCACGCCCGGCACGGCCTCATGGGGCACGTGTATCCCGGCATGCTCGATGTGCAGACCGATCCGACGCTGCTGGCGACGACGTTCGGCTCGCACGTGGAGGTGCTGGAGTTCGACGACCTGCGGCACCGGGTGGAGCGCGTGACCGACGCGGAGACCCGGGAGCGCATGGCACTCGCCCGGCAGGTGTTCACCCTCGACGACAGCGTGGTGGACGAGGACTTCGCCTGGGGCGCGACCGTGTCGGTCGCCCTGGACCGGCTCGTCGAGGACTTCGAGCTCGACAGCCTCGCCTACTACCACCGCGGCCTCGACGGCGAACTGCACGAGCGGCTCGGCGCCGGCATGATCCTGGGCGCCTCCCTGCTCACCGCCCGGGGCGTCCCCGCGGCCGGGGAGTACGAACTGCGCACCAGCGTCGCCCAGCTCGCCTCCCAGAGCGTCGGCGCAGGCGGCTCCTTCACCGAGATCCAGGCCCTCGACTTCGAGGACGGCGTCGTGGAGATGGGCCACGACGGACCCGCCCACCTCGCCGTCAGCGCCCGCGACCCGCTGCTGCGCGGACTCGGCGTCTACCACGGCAAACGCGGCTGGGGCGTGAGCGTCGAGTTCGACGTCCGGCACGGGCCCGTCACCCTGCTCGGCCTCGGCCAGGACGCCGATGGCAGCCTGTCCTTCGTCACCTCCGAGGGCACTGTCGTCCCCGGACCGCTGCTGGAGATCGGCAACACCACCAGCCGCGTCGACTTCGGCCGCGATCCGGGCGAATGGGTGGACGCGTGGAGCGCCACCGGCGTCGGTCACCACTGGTCCCTCGCGGTCGGCCATCACGCGGCCGACTTCCGGGCGGCGGCGAGCCTGCTGGGCATCGAGCACCGGGGCGTATGACGGGGAGATGGGTGTCGTCCCCGCCCGGAGATGGGTGCGGGCACCGATGGTGACGCCATCGGTGTGCGTGTGAGGCTGGCAGCGTCGTCGAGGCTTTCGTACCGGTTGTCATGGCCGCGGCCTCGGTGTGCGCCGAGAGGCGGACGACGCTGCCCGCTCAGAGCCCCCCTTCGAAGGAGGAGCCCCTATCCATCCCCGCAAGGTGAAACGATCCGCCCACCGCGCTCCCACGAAGGCGGTGACCCGTGGGACACGCTGACAGCCTCCTCGCCATGGGCGGCGCGTTCCTGGCCGCCGCCTTCCTCGCCCGCCTCGGCGGCAGGATCGGACTCCCGACGATCCCGCTGTTCATGCTCGCGGGCATCCTGCTCGGCCCGCACACCCCGGGCCTGGTCATCGTCGAGGACGCACACGACTTCGAGATGCTCTCCGCGCTCGGACTGGTGCTGCTGCTGTTCTACCTGGGCCTTGAGTTCCACCTAGACGACCTCAAGAGCGGCGGCCGGCGCCTGCTGACCGCGGGCGGGATCTATCTGCTGCTCAACGTCGGCGCGGGTCTGGCCTTCGGGTTCGCCCTGGGCTGGGGCGTCCGGGAGGCGCTGGTGCTCGCCGGTGTCCTCGGGATCTCCTCGTCCGCCATCGTCACCAAGATCCTCATCGACCTGGGCCGCATCGGCCGCCCGGAGACCCGTCTCATCCTGGGCGTCATCGTGGTCGAGGACATCTTCCTCGCGCTGTACCTCGCCGCGCTCCAGCCGGTCATCAGCGGCGCCCAGGGCGTCGGGGACATGGTCCTCCAGGGCGCCAAGGCCTTCGGCTTCCTGCTGGTCCTGGCCGCCGCGGCCCGCTACGGCACCAAACTGGCCGGGCGCCTGATCGCGACCCGCGACAGCGAACTGCTCGTCATCACCTTCCTCGGCACGGCCGTCCTCGTGGCGGGAGTCGCCGAGGTCCTCGGAGTCGCCGACGCCATCGGCGCGTTCATGGCCGGGCTGATCCTGGCCGGTACGTCCTCCGGCCCGCGCATCCGGGAACTGGTGCATCCGCTGCGCGACGCCTTCGCGGCGATCTTCTTCTTCGCCTTCGGTCTCTCCATCGACCCCGGTGACATCCTGTCCGTCGTCGGCCCGGTCGCAGCGGCGGCCGCACTGACCGTCGTCATGAACATCATCGCCGGGCTCCTCGTCGCCCGCGTGTACGGCTACGGCGCCGAGCCCGCCGCCGAGATCGCCACCACCCTCGTGGCCCGCGGCGAGTTCGCGCTGATCCTGGCCGCCATGGCGGCCAGCGCCGGACTCGACAACCGCCTCGCCCCGTTCATCGCGGGGTACGTCCTCGTCCTCGCGGTCCTCGGCCCCATCGCCGCCGGACGCTCCTCCCTGCTGGCCGGCGCGCTCCGGTCCGCCCAGGGCATCCTGCCGGGCCGCACGGCCCCGTCGTACGACATCGAGCCGCAAGCCGACACAGTCGGCCCCGCACCACCCGCTCCCCAGCCCGCCGAGGCCGAGCGCCGGTGAGCGGGGTCTGGTGCGTGCAGCTGCAAGGCGGAGGAGGGCGGCGATGCGGAGTATCGGCAACCGACGACAACGCGGCAGATGCGCGTGCCGGACCCCGCGTCTGCGGCGTGATCCAAACGACAGGCCCTAGCGTTTTCGCCTCGCGGCCCGGGTCTCAGGGCTCGATCAAACCGACGCGGATGGCGTAGCGCGTCAGCTCCAGACGGTCCTTCAGGCCGAGCTTCTGGAGCAGGTTGGCGCGGTGGCGCTCCACCGTCTTGGGGCTGATGACCAGCAGTTCGGCGATCTGTTGCGAGGTGTAGCCCTCGGCGACGAGCTTGAGGATCTCCTCCTCACGGTCGGTGATGGCCCGGGAGGGCGGTGCGCCGCCCTGCCGGGCGCGGTCGAGGTAGTCGCGGACGAGCGCGTCGACGGCACCGGGATACAGGAAGGGCTCGCCCCGCATGGTGGCCCGGCACGCCTCTACCAGGTCGCGGTCCGCGACGGACTTGAGTACATAGCCCGAGGCACCGGCACCGAGCGCCTCGAAGAAGAACTGCTCGTTGTCGTACATGGTCAGGATGAGGATCCGCGTCCCGGGGCAGGTCCGGGACAGCTCCCGGGCGGCCTGGAGCCCCGTCAGCCGGGGCATGGCGATGTCGAGGACGGCCAGATCGGGCCGGTGCTCACGGGCCCGGGCGACGGCCTCGGCACCATCGTCCGCCTCGGCGACCACGGTGAGATCGCGTTCGGCGTCGAGAATCAGCCGGACACCCCGCCGCACCAGGGCGTGGTCGTCGGCGAGCAGGATGCGTGTGGGGGAGTCGGTCATGGTCGGCCGTTCCGGTCGGGGTCGCGTACGGGCACGGGGACGGTCAGGCGCACTTCGGTGCCCTGGTCCGGGCCGGGACCCAGGCTGAGGTCGGCGCCGACGAGCAGGGCACGTTCACGCATGCCCCGGATACCGGCTCCCTCCGGCGCGGCGCCGGTGCCCCGTCCGTCGTCACGGACGCAGAGCCGCACGCCCGAGGCGGTCCGCCGCAGAGCGAGCTCGGCGTGCCGGGCATCTGCGTGCCGGGCGACATTGGTGAGCCCCTCCTGCGCCACCCGGTGGAGGACGAGCTCGGCCTCCGGGCCGAGCGGCGGCAGATCCGCGTCCAGTCGGTGCCGTACGGACAGACAGGGCCCGCAGAAGTCGGTGGCGAGGGACTTCAGCGCACTCGCCAGACCGAGTTCGTCCAGCACACCGGGGCGCAGTCGGCGGGCTGTCCGACGGATCTCGTCCAGACCGGCCCGGGTGGTCTCCTGTACCTGGCGCAGCTCCTCCAGCAGGTCGGGCGGGGCATGACCGGCCACCCGCTTGAGTTCGAGCAGCACGGCCGTGAGGGTCTGGCCGACCTCGTCGTGCAGCTCCTGGGCGATACGGCGCCGCTCGGCCTCCTGGGCGGACAGGACCCGGGCGGTGCTCGTGGCCCGCTCGTCCTCCAGCCGGTCGAGCATGGTGTTGAACGTCGTGATCAGCTCGGCGACCTCCGCCTGGCCGCCGACCGCCGTACGCCGCCCAGGACGCAGCAGGTCGGTCGTCGTCATGGCCCGCGTGAGGCGCTGGAGCGGGGCGAGCCCGACCCGCAGCAGCAGGGCGTTGGCGACGAGCATCGCGGCCAGCCCCACCGCCAGTACCGCGGCCTCGGTGAGCAGCACCGGCGTGGAGACGGTCACGGGTCCCAGCAGAAGCGCGGTCGCAGTGATCAGCACGAGGGCGTTCAGCAGGAAGATCCGCCAGAACAAGGGCACCGCGTACCGCCTCCACCGACCTGTCAGCCTCCGTCATCCCTCCAGCGTGTGCGCTGCCCGGCCCCGCCGCCATCCGTGACACCACCCATCATCGAGGCGAACACCGGCCTTCCGGCGCGGCGTTCGTACCGGGCGGCCACCGGGAAGGATGAGGGTGGGGCCTGATGGCGGAGGCCGCTGGAGGGGGAGAAGCTGAAGCCCTGGTGAGACCGGCCGACCGTCCGTCGGCGGGCCGTCTCCCTCCGCACCGTCACGTGGCCCGACACCCCAGGACTTGCCATGGCCTCGGCCGTGCCCTGCCTCGAAGCGCTGTCGGGTTCCGGGAAGGAGAAGCCGTGCCCCAGTCCGGAGACGAACGTCTCGTCGACCTCGAAGCGCGACTCGAGCGGGAGGACCCCAGGTTCGCCCGGGCTCTGCGATCCGGGCGTCCGGCCCGGCCCCGGGAGTACCGGCGTACCGGAGCCTGGTGGGGACTGGCACTCGGCGTGGCCGTCCTCGGTTCCGGCATCGCCCTGGCCCAGGGGCTGCTCATCGCGGCCGGGCTGGTCGTGGTCGGGATGTCGGCCCAGCTCGTCGACCCGGACCCGAGCCGCCCGGGGCGGCAGGGCCCGAGGAGGCGGTGACACCACGGTGAGCGGCGCCGTCCTCGGACAGCCGTAGCCCGGAGGCCGCTCCCGCGGGCTCGGTCCGGACCCCACGTACACCGGGTCCTCGACGGGAACAGGCCGGCCATCACCATGAGAATGCCGCCGGAAGAGTGTGGCCCGTAACCCATGTGATCGTCCTGGATGGTGGGACCGCCCGGCATGACTGACGGTGGTTCACGTCGAGGCCGGGTCTCCCGAGCTGGCGAGACGTCAGCTGCCCGGCCCACGACGGAAGGACTACCGATGCGCTCTGCCCGCATTCTGCTCGCGACGGCAACCGCCACGGCGGCCCTCGCGATCGCCGCACCCACCGCCTGTGCCGAGGCCATGGGTGACCGGGACCACGACACCACTTCTAGCAGCAAGGAGCACCACAGAGACGGCAAGCACCACGAGCCGCGCGGCGGAGTACACACGGGTGGCGGAGCGCTTGCCGCCGTGAACGCCGACGACGACTGGGACAACCCCAAGCACGACCCGGACACCTACAAGGACGGCGAGCGCGGCGGGGACCCCTGGGGAGACAAGCACGACGACCCCTATGGCGACAAGCGCGACAAGGACTGGGACAAGCACGACGAGAACGGCAAGGACTGGGGCGACAAGCACGACGAGAACGGCAGGCACGACGAGCACGGCAAGCACGACAAGCCGCGCGGCGGCGTCCACACCGGTGGCGGCGCGCTCGCCTCGCCGGGTGTCACCGCCGGCGGTCTCGCCGTGCTGGCAGTGGCCGGCACCGGGCTGTACGCGCTGCGACGCCAGAGGGCCTCGCGGGGCACGGCATGACCGATGCCTGACCACATAGCCGCCGTGGCCGCCGCACGTGCCCCTCGCGTCGCGGCGGCCCGGCTCGTCGTCCACGCGCGTCGTGCCCGCTGCCCTGCCCGATGCGCTGCCGTGCCCGAATGAGGTGGTCCCCGATGGCAGCCAGCACTCCCGCCCCTGCCGACTCAGGCTCCGAGCCGCAGAAGTCGAAGCGGCGATTCCGCACCGCCGTGACGGCCTTCTGGGCCGTGGCCGCCCTGGTCCTGACCCTGTGCCTGGTCGGCGGCGGCGACGAGTCGTCCGACACCTCAGGCCCGCCGCACGCCCCGCCTGCTGTATCCGCGGCCGCCCCGTCCACGTCCGCGGGACCCCACCGGTCCGGGTCGTCCAAGGCCCGGCCTCATCTGCCCCGGTCCCGGCCGCTCCGCCTCCTCATCCCCAAGATCGCGGTCGACGCGCCGTTCACCGGCCTCGCCATCGACCGTTCGGGTCAGCTCGCGCCCCCGCCGCCCGACGAGACCAACCTCGTCGGCTGGTATGCCAAGGGCCACTCGCCCGGAGAGACCGGCACCGCGATCATCGCCGGGCACGTGGACACCGCGACCTCCCTGGCCGTGTTCGCCCGGCTCAGCGAGCTGCGGAAGGGGGACCGGTTCCATGTGACGCGAGCCGACGGCCGACGGGCGACCTTCGTGGTCGACGGAGCGGAGTCCTTCGAGAAGGACGGCTTCCCCAGCGAGCGCGTCTACGGCGACACGGCCGACGCCCAGGTCCGGCTCATCACCTGCGCGGGTGCCTACGACCGCAAGGCCCGGGACTACACCGAGAACCTGGTGGTGTTCGCCCACCTCGTCTGACTTCCGGGGCCACGGCCTGACTTGGTGTCTTACCGGGACTCTTGCAGAAAGCCCCGGCGTTCACGCCGGGGATGAATGCATCTCAAGACTGCTCTGACGTGCACGTCAGAGCGGGCGTTTCTGCTGCTCGATGTACTGGCGGACGATCGCCAAGGGTGCTCCGCCGCACGATGCGGAGAAGTGTGGACGTGATCGCGTTCGCCGTTGAACTCCTTCGACTCCGCCTCGAAGTCCTCGCCCGCCTTGCGCATGATCTTTTCGCAGCGCGTCAGCATCTCGTCGTTGACGACTCCGGCCAACTTGAGCGTCAACTCGAACACGCTTGCCCACTTCGTGTGCGATTTCAGTTGGATGTGATCTTCCGCCGCGAGCGGCCACGAAGCATCCCTACGGTGATCGGTATGCAGCTCCGCTACAACTACCGGGCCTACCCAGACGCCTCCCAGCGCCGTGCGCTGGCGAGTGCGTTCGGGTGCGCCCGCGTGGTGTGGAACGACTGCCTGCGCGACCGCAAGGAAGCGCACGCCGCGGGACTGCCGTTCGTGACGTCGGCCGAACTGTCCCGGCTTCGCATCACCCAGGCCAAGCGCACTGAGGAACGCGCCTGGCTCGCCGACGTGTCGGCGGTTGTCCTGCAACAG
This sequence comes from Streptomyces sp. CA-179760, assembly GCF_050937045.1. Lineage (NCBI taxonomy): Bacteria > Bacillati > Actinomycetota > Actinomycetes > Kitasatosporales > Streptomycetaceae > Streptomyces > Streptomyces sp. CA-179760. The sequence goes on along the minus strand of NZ_JBNJLZ010000001.1, from coordinate 1,112,378 downwards.
TCCCTGCGGGACCTGGACACCGCCTACAACAACTTCTTCGACAGCCTCAAGGTCAAGCGGCAGGGTTGCAGGGCCGGCCCTCCCCGCTACAAGTCGAAGAAGGACACCCGGCAGTCGATCCGCCTCAACACCAACGCCTTCTGCCTCCAGAGCGACGGCACGGTGTACGTGGCCAGGGTCGGCAACCTCAAGGTCAAGTGGTCCCGCCGGCTTCCGGCAGCCCCGACTTCTCTGACCGTCACCAAAGAACCGGGCCAAGGCCCGCATCAAGGTCGCACGCCAGCATGCCAAGGTGGCCGACCGGCGCCGGGACTTCCACCACAAGGCTTCCACACAGATCATTCGCGACAACCAAGCGGTGTACGTGGAAGACCTCGCGGTGTCCGGTCTAGGCCGTACCCGGCTCGCCAAGTCCGTGCACGACGCGGGATGGTCCGCGTTCGTGGGCATGCTGGAGTACAAGGCGGCTCTGCACGGCCGCATCTTCGCCAAGGCAGACCGGGCCTTCCCGTCCTCTCAGGTCTGCTCGGCCTGCGGATTCCGGGACGGCCCCAAGCCTCTCCACGTCCGGGAGTGGACGTGCGGGGCCTGTGGCACCGTGCACGACCGTGACCACAACGCAGCCCGCAACGTCCTCTTCGAAGGACGCCGCATCGTCGCCGCCGGACGGGCGGAGACACCAAACGCCTGTGGAGCGCCGGTAAGACGGGCACCCGTGCCCGCACAGCGCCGAGAAGCAGGAAGCCCCCGGAAGGGTCAGACGACCCAGGCCGGAATCCCTGGACTTTAGGCCAGGGAGCACGCCAAAGTTGCTGCCACGATTTCAGCGACTGTGGGACCTGTGAGGTAGACGCGAAACATGACGACCGAAACGTTTGAGTTCCAGGTAGAGGCACGTCAGCTGCTCCAGTTGATGATCCACTCGGTCTACTCGAACAAGGATGTCTTCTTGAGGGAGCTGGTCTCCAACGCCTCCGACGCGCTCGACAAGCTGCGTCTGGAGAAGCTGCGGGACGACTCGCTCGACGCCGACGTGTCGGACCTGCACATCCGGATCGACGTCGACAAGGAGGCCCGCACCCTCACGGTGCGGGACAACGGCATCGGGATGTCCTACGACGAGGTCGGGCAGCTCATCGGCACCATCGCCAACTCGGGCACCGCCACGTTCCTGCAGGAACTGAAGGAGGCCAAGGACACGGCCGGGGCCGAGGGGCTCATCGGCCAGTTCGGTGTCGGCTTCTACTCCGGCTTCATGGCGGCGGACGAGGTGACGCTGGTGAGCCGCCGGGCCGGCGAGAGCCAGGGCACCCGCTGGACGTCGCGCGGTGAGGCCACGTACACACTGGAGAAGGTCGACGACGCGCCGCAGGGCACGTCCGTCACGCTCCACCTCAAGCCCGCCGACCCCGAGAACCAGCTCCACGACTACACCTCGCCGTGGCAGATCAAGGACATCGTCAAGCGGTACTCGGACTTCATCACCTGGCCGATCCGGATGCTCCCGGAGGCGGGCGAGGGCGACAGCGCGCCCGAGCCCGAGACGCTGAACTCGATGAAGGCCCTCTGGGCGCGCTCGCGCGACGAGGTGTCCGACGACGAGTACCACGAGCTGTACAAGCACATCAGCCACGACTGGCGCGAGCCCCTGGAGACGATCCGGCTCCAGGCGGAGGGCACCTTCGAGTACCAGGCCCTGCTCTTCGTCCCCGCGCATGCCCCGCACGACCTGTTCACGCGGGACTTCAAGCGCGGCATCCAGCTCTATGTGAAGCGCGTCTTCATCATGGACGACTGCGAGGAGCTGCTCCCGCCGTACCTGCGCTTCGTCAAGGGCGTCGTCGACGCGGCGGACCTCTCGCTCAACGTCTCCCGCGAGATCCTCCAGCAGGACCGGCACATCCGGATGATGCGGCGCCGGCTGACCAAGAAGGTCCTGTCCACGGTCAAGGACTTCATGACCAAGGACGCCGACCGCTACGCCACGTTCTGGCGCGAGTTCGGCACCGTCCTCAAGGAGGGCCTGGTCACCGACTCCGAGAACCGCGACGCCATCCTCGCCGTCTCCTCGTTCGCCACCACGCACGCCGACGACGAGCCGACCACGCTGGCGCGGTACGCGGAGCGGATGAAGGACGGCCAGGACGACATCTACTACCTCACCGGCGAGTCCCGGCAGAGCATCGAGAACTCCCCGCACATGGAGGCGTTCCGCGACAAGGGCATCGAGGTCCTGCTGCTCACCGACGCCGTCGACGAGGTGTGGGTGGACGCCGTCGGCGAGTACGAGGGCAAGCGGCTGCGGTCCGTCGCCAAGGGCGAGATCGACCTGGACGCCCAGGGGGACGAGAAGGCCGACGAGGAGCGGGAGAAGCAGGCCGAGGACTTCGCCGGGCTGCTCGGCTGGATGCGGGAGCAGCTGGGCGAGGACATCAAGGAGGTGCGCCTGTCGGCGCGGCTCACTGTCTCTCCCGCCTGTGTCGTCTCGGACGCGCACGATCTGACCCCGGCCCTGGAGAACATGTACCGGGCGATGGGCCAGGAGGTGCCGCGCGCCCAGCGGATCCTCGAGCTCAACCCCGGCCACCAGCTGGTGAAGGGCCTGAACCAGGCGTACAGGGAGCGCGAGGACCGCTCGGGCCTCGTCGAGTCCGCGGAGCTGCTGCACACACTGGCGGTGCTCGCCGAGGGCGGCCAGCCCAAGGATCCCGCCCGCTTCGTCAAGCTGGTAGCGGACCGCCTGGAGCGCACGCTGTAGTCACGGGACGGATCAGGGGTGGTCCGGGGCGCCCGCGGGGCGGGCGCCGGGCGGGGTTGTGCCGGTGCCCGGCGGGACGATCTCGCCCTGGACCACCTTCGGTGCGGGGCCTGTCCCGGCCTCCTCGTCCTTCGCGGCGCGTGCCTCGGCCTTGAGGATGCGCGCCGACTTGCCGGCGGAGCGGGCGAGTTCGGGGAGCTTCTTCGCTCCGATCACGGCTATGACGACGAGGAGGATGATCGCGAGCTCGCTCAGTCCGAACATGGTGTCCTGTCCTTTCCCGCCCGGGCCGGGCACGGCGCGAGCGTATCGGGCGGGGAGCACGGCGTCATCGCCGCCTCGGGGCGCGGGGCCGGCTGCCCGCGCAGGTGGGGCAGCACGCCGAAGTCGAGCAGCGCCTGCCGCCAGGCCATCCGGGCCTGCTCCACCCGCCCGGCCGTCGGTGCCCCGCGCCGGCCCAGGGCCGTGCGCAGCAGTGCGGCCAGAGCCAGGAGGCCGGTCAGGGCCGCCACGAGCGCCAGCGTCCAGCCGGCGGCGAGCAGCGATCCCGGCAACGGCCCCGGGGCGGCGGCCACTTGGAGCAGGCCGCCGAGCAGGAGCAGCACCCCGGCGGACGTGGCCGCCACGAGCGGCGTGAGCACCGCGAGGGCGGGCAGCAGACTGCCGGTGTCGCGCGAGCCCCGCGCCTCGTGCCGGGCCGCCCGCCGGACGGCGAGACAGGCGCGGTACGGCTCACCGGCCGCCGCCGCGATGTCGTCGGCGTGGGCCAGTGTGTGGGCGCGCAGGCGCGCCGCCGCCCGGCCGGACGGGTCGGCACCGAGAGCACCACGGATGTCCGCGGCGCTCAGCGCCAGGTGCAGTACCGCTTCGAAATCCGCGCGGTCCTCGGGTCGGAGGCGGGACGATTCGGCCACAGGGTCTCCCGGTCGGTTGCTGATGCGGCCGCCGGGCCCGGCCATGTGCCGGCGGGCCCGGCGGTGCGGTCGGTCCGTGTCAGACGTTGACGCCGAAGTCGGAGGCGATACCGGCCAGCCCGGAGGCGTATCCCTGGCCGACGGCACGGAACTTCCACTCCTCGCCGTGCCGGTAGAGCTCGCCGAAGACCATCGCCGTCTCGGTGGAGGCGTCCTCGGACAGGTCGTAGCGGGCGATCTCCTGACCGCCGGCCTGGTTGACGACCCGGATGAACGCGTTACGGACCTGCCCGAAGCTCTGGCCGCGGTTCTCGGCGTCGTGGATGGACACCGGGAACACGATCTTGTCGATCCCGGCGGGCACGGCGGCGAGGTTCACCTTGACGGTCTCGTCGTCGCCCTCGCCCTCGCCGGTGAGGTTGTCGCCGGTGTGCTCGACCGAGCCGTCCGGGCTCTTCAGGTTGTTGTAGAAGACGAAGTGCTGGTCGGAGGGGACCTTGCCGGAGGTCTCGAGGAGCAGGGCGGAGGCGTCCAGGTCGTGGTCCGTGCCGGTGGTCGTGCGGACGTCCCAGCCCAGGCCGACCAGGACGGCGGTGAGGCCCGGCGCCTCCTTGCTGAGCGAGACGTTGCCGCCCTTGGACAGGGAAACTCCCACGGGTACTCCTTCTAGACGTGTGTTCTGGTTCTTGACGCGTGCGTTCCGGGTCCGGGAAGAACCCGGAAGCAAAATCTACAGCACTGTAGAAGGTGGGTGGGCCGCTCCCGCGGATCTATACGATGTCGGCACGGGCAACGCAGGGCGGTGGAAGGGAGGCAGGACGGTGACGGATCCCCGGCAGCGTCCCCGGCGGGGGCAGGGCGAGCTGGAGGCGCTGGTGCTGGAGGCGCTGCGGGCTGCGGACGGTCCGGCGACGGCCGGCTGGGTGCAGGAACGCCTCGGCGGTGATCTCGCGTACACGACGGTGATCACGATCCTGACCCGGCTGCTGGGCAAGGGCGCGGTCACCCGGGAGCGGGTGGGCCGGTCCTTCGTCTGGACGCCCGCATCGGACCAGGCGGGCCTGGCCGCGCGGAAGATGCGCAAGGTGCTGGACGGTGAGAGCGACCGCGAGGCCGTGCTGGCCAGTTTCCTCACCGGCCTCGACCCGGACGACGAGCGCCTGCTGCGCGACCTGCTGGAACAGGCGCACGGCGAGGGAGAAGACTGAAGCCTCATGGGGGTCTTCGTCTTTATGCCATTGGTGCTGCCCCTTACGGCATGGCCGGTCGCGCGCTTGGCCGAACAGCATCTGCATCCGCGCACGGCGACCCGGCTGCTGACCGTGATGGCCACGGTGCTGGCGCTGTGCAGCACCGTGTGCCTGGGCCTGGTCATGGTGGTCGGCACCGCCCAGCTCCCCGGCAACCCGCTGCCCGACGGCTGGTCGGACCCCGAGGTGCGGGCGGCGGTGCCGTACGACGAGGTCGTCGGCAAGGCCGCCATTCCCGCGCTCTGCGCGGTGCTTGTCGCCTGCGGCCGGACCCTGTGGCGGCATGCCCGGGTACGTCGCCGTGCCCACCGCGCACTGACCGGGCTGCCGGACACGGAGGTGGCCGTGCTGCCGGACGCCGTGCCGTACGCGTACGCGCTGCCGGGTGCGATGCGGGTCGGCACCGGGCGTCGGGCCGGTGGTGTCCTGCGCGGCGGTGTCGGCCGTCCTGCCCGTGGCCCGCGTGCGGGGCGTGTCGTGGTGACCACCGGTCTGCTGGACCGGCTTCGGTCGGCTGAGCGCCGGGCCCTCTTCGCCCATGAGCGGGCGCACCTCGCCGCCCGGCACGACCTGTTCCTGCTCACCGTGCAGCTCGCCGCCCGGGCCAACCCGTTCCTGCGGCCGCTGCGCACGGCCGTGGCCTATACGGCCGAGCGGTGGGCCGACGAGGAAGCGGCCCGGACGATCGGCAGCCGCCGCACGGTGGCGCGGGCCATCGGCACGGCCGCCCTCGTCTCCCGGGGCACCCCGGTACCCACGCTCGCGGGACTCGCCGCCCCGGGCCCGGTCCCACGCCGGGTGGCGGCCCTTCTCGGCCCCGCACCCGCCGTCCGCACCTGGCCCCCGGCGTTCACCTCGGTCGGCCTCGCGGCATGGGGCGCGGCGGTGGGAACGGCCGTGTCGGCGATGTCGTCCGCGAACTCGGCCGTCACGATGGTGCTCATCCTGCATGCGGCGACGCCTTTGTGAGACCCGCGAGGGCGGATCGGCCCCGGCCCGTGGCGCCGCCGGGCCGCCAGCCGCCGCCGGGGTGTGCCCTGGTCCCACGCGGGGGCTCGTGCCCTGCACCCGCCCCCCGGGGGTTGTGCCTCGGCTGTCCGGTCCGGGGTGGTGGGCTGGGCCCTGAGGGTCGGACTGCTGCCCGGGGCGCCTGCCGTGTCCCTTGGGCAGTGCCGAGGGCTTGTGCCCCGGCCCGGCTTCTCGGGGGTTGTGCCTCGGCTGCCCGGTCCGGGCCGGTGGGGCTGGTCGGGTTGCTGTCCGGGGTGCCTGCCGTGCTCCCTGGTCGGCTGCGGGGGCTTGGGGTCTGGACTCGCGCGGGGGGTGTTCTGCCCTGGATCCATGCGGGGGCTCGCGCCCCTGACCAGTGCTCCGGGGCTTGCGCTTCGGCTGTCCGGTCCGGGGTGGTGGGCTGGGGCCCTGCGGGTCGGGCTGCTGCCCGAGACGCCCGGCGCGCCCCTTGGCTGGCGCCGGGTTTTGTGACCTGGACCTTGGGTGGGGGTGTGTCTCTGGTGCCGCGCCGAAGGCTCGCGCCCCGGATCAATGCCCCGGACCTGCGCCTCTGTTGTCCAAAGCCTGGGGCAGATCGGCCGGGGGCTGCTGCCCGGGGGTGCCTGCTGTGCCCGTGGGTCGGCGCCGGGGGGCTTGCGGCCTGGACTCGCGTGGGGGCCCTGGGGGTCTTGGTACCGCGCCGAAGGCTCGCGCCCCGTAAAACGCCCCGTACAAACGCCCCGTACCAATGCCCCGGACCCGCGCCTAGGCACGCCACGGCCCGGGGCAGTCGGGTCGAAGCGCGCGGGCTGAGCCGCTGCTGCTCAGGCGCCGCCAAGTGCCCCACCCCGGGCTGCCCTCCAGGGACAGGTGCCCTGAAACCGCGCCGGGGACTCGCGCTCCGGAGCAGGCCATGGCCAGGGAGGCCTGCCCGCCGGACCCTGCCGGGAGTCAGCAGCCCGGGGCATCGCGCCCTGCGCGGGCACCGGGCCAGCCCGACCAGCCCCACCAGCCCAGCCTCAGCCCTCCTCTTCCTCCTCGTCCTCGAAGAAGTCCCCCACCTCGTCGACGACTTCGCCGGCGACCATGCCGCCGACGACCCCGGCGGCGAGTCCGGCCGCGCCCGCGGCGACGGCCGTTCCCATGCCGGGGCCCGAGCGGTGGCTGTCGTGGTGCCGGGCGTCGTGGCCGTGGCTGCCCGGGCCGAACGCGGCGGGGGAGCCGAAGCCCACGGGGAGGCGTACGACGCCCGGTGTTCGACGAGTTGCTGGACCCAGCCGTCGACGATCGCGGGCCAGTCCTGCTGCTCGACGCCCTCGTGGGAGACGTTGAAACGGGTCAGCGCGTCGTGGCCGGAGGACAGGAAGCCGCCGCGCTTGTCCGCCTCCAGTACGACCTCCATGCCGCCAGGGTTCGCCAGGAACGTCAGCTCGATCTCGTTGACCTGCTGCGCGTACCGGGGTGCCGGGACGAGCTCGATCTCCTGGTAGAACGGCAGTCGCTGGCCGGTGCCGCCGATGCGCCCGTACTCGAGGTCGGCCGACTTGAAACCGAACCCGAGCCCGCCCAGGGCTTCGAGCACGGCCTCCTGCACCGGCAGCGGCGCGACGACCAGCTGGTCCAGATCGCCCTTGTCCTTCGCCCCTGCCACCGACAGCTCGGTGCGCACGCCGAGGACGACGCCGAGGCTCTGCCCGTGCAACTGGGTGGCAGGCGTCTCCCACGGCAGGATCACGCTGAACGGCACGCTGCGCTGCTCGCCCTCGGCGAGCCGGAAGCCGCCGCCGACGGTGAAGCGGTCGAAGGCGACGACCCCCTCGCTCTCACCGCCCTCGTGCTCGGCCTCGACCCGGGCCACCAGCTCCAGGGCGATGTGCTCGATGTCGAAGTCGGCTTTGCCGCCCACGAGGTGAACCTGCCCGGTGAGCGTGCCACCGGGCAGGACGGGAGACGGGTCGAGGGCCGTGTCGACGGTCGGGCCGCCCACGCCGAGCGCGCCGAGCAGTCGTTTGAACACCATGGTGGCGTCCACTCCTTCGCATGCGTGTACTGATTTTCTACAAGCATGTAGAAGTATAGGGCTCCTCCGCAACCGCCTCCCGTCACCGTACGGCTCAGCCCACGACCCGGCCCAGCTCGATCCGGTCGATGTTCGGCGCCCAGGCGCTCGCGTTGCCGAACGTCACCTTGTTGGCACCCTTCTTCAGATCGACCGGGACACCGACCGTCCAGTAGTCGTCGAAGCTCCAGGTGTTCTTGAAGGTGACCTTCACCGGCGCCGCGGAACCGACCGTGACATCCGCCGTACGGGACATGATGTCCGTGTTGTAGGCGTGGCCGTTGTCCCTGCGGTCGTTGTGCGCGTAGTGGACGACCAGCACATAGCGGCCGGAGCGAGGGGCGTGCGCCGTGAACTCGGCGGTGCTGGAGGGGCTGTTGCCGAGCCGGCCGACGTACGAGCCGGCGGACGCGTGCGGGGAGCCGACGAGCTCGGCGCCGCCCGCGAGCGCGGCCGAGGCGCCCTCGTAGGAGAGCGTGCCGGAGGCCGAGCCGTCGCCGGAGACGTCGAGGGAGCGCACGGCGGCGTGGCCCGACGTCATCGCGATCCGGTTGTTGCCCGCGACCAGGTACAGCCGCAGCGGCCGTCCGGGCGCGGCCGTGACCGTCTCCCCGTGCAGCGCGAGCTTCACCGCCGCCGAGGCCCGTGGCACCACCGTGTAGTAGCCGTCACGCGGGGCGTAGACGTCGAACACCGCCTTGTCGCCCGAGCGCAGCACCAGCGCGCCCGTGCCCGTCCCGGCCGAGGACGAGTAGTCGTACGACGGCTTGCCGCTGTTGTCCGCCAGGGTGGCCTCGTACGACGCGGAGGGCGGCCCCGTCCGCGTGGTCAGGTCGATCCGGTCGAGGGTGACCTCGGCGTCGCCCTTGGACAGGGTCAACTGGTGCGTGCCGGCCTTCAGCTGGACTCCGACGTCCTTCTTGGCGCGGTACGTCCAGTTCTCGGTGGAGGGGTAGCGGACCGTCACCGGGTCGCCGCCGTCGACCGACAGTTTCTGCGTGGCGGGACCGCCGGACTGGTTGCCGTACAGGATCGCCAGGTCGTACGTGCCGTCCTTCGGTACCGACACCGTGAAGGCGACCTTGCTGCCGGGCTGGTTGAGCGAGCCGACGTCCTTGGTGCCGGAGGCCGCGTAGCCGTTGGCGTTCTGCACGGTGCCCTGCGTGTACACCTTGCCGTCGGTGATGGCCGCGTCCTCGGCCTCGTACGACGCAGACCAGGGACGGACGCGGCGGACGGGGTGCCCGAGCCGCCGGGGGTGAGGACGATCCGGTACGCCGACATCTTGTGCAGTCCGCGCAGCGGGACGGTCACCGAACCGTCGTCCGCCACCGTCACCTTGGTGCGCGCCAGGACCTGCGGAGCCGCGTGCTGCCCCTCGTAACCGGACCAGGCGGCCTCGGCGACCGTGGCGGTGACCGTACGGCCGAACACCGACCGCGGGACGTTCCGCACGACCACGTCCGAGTCCGCGGCGGAGCCACCGAGCAGCACCTGCGCCTGGCGGCGGGAGGTGTCGAGGGAGGCGAGGCCCTGGAGCGTGTCGATCGTGTCGGGCTGCGGCGGCGTCACCTTCACGGTGTTCCCGGTCAGGCCCGCGTACCAGCGGAACAGCCACCAGCCGCCGTTGGGGATGTTCGAGCGCACCACATGGCCGCTGAGATTGCCGGCGGCGTCCCAGTAGGCCATGTTGGCGTACACCTTGTTGCGCTCGAACATGGACACCCACTGCACGAGCTGCCCGGGCACGGACAGGTCGCGGCGGTTGGCGTACTCATCGATGTTGATCTTCAGCGGGGCGATGCCCGCCTCATGCTCCAGCGCGCGGTAGTCGTCGTAGTGCGCCTGGAAGTCGCGCAGCGAACCGGAGCCGAGCTCGTGCCAGGTCATCACCTGGGGCAGCACGTTCTCCCGCTTGGCGAAGGCGAGGAAGTCCTTCAACAGGCGCGTGTGGTAGGCCGCTTCATTGGGTCCGGCGATCCGCGCGTCCGGGTCGATCGCGCGGATCCGCTGGTACACCGTCTTCCAGTCCTTGAAGAACCGGTCACGGTTCTTCTCGTACTGGGCCTGGTCCTGGACGTCGAGCTTGTACCAGATCTGGTCGGGCTCGTTGAACGGGATGTAGACGAAGCCGTCGCTGTTCGGGTCGGCCGAGACCTCCTTGGCTATCTTGTCGACCTTGGGGAGGTAGTCGTCGATGCCGAGGTCCTCGTACGGCCACTTGGCATAGATGTCCTGCATCATCACGTTGATCTCGCCGCCGCCGTTGCGGAAGAACGACTTGGAGACGGTGAGCGCGTCGCCGTTGGGGTGCTGGGCGCCGCCCTCCGGCTTCTGCGAGACGCTGGTGATCTTCAGGGGTGCCGTCGCTGCGTCGCTGGGCACGCCGTCGTCGCTGAGCCCGTACAGCGAGCCGTTGGCGCCCAGCATCACCGGCCCCTCGGAGGCCTTGAGGTCGACGGTGAGGCGTTGGGGATCGGCAGCGGCGGCAGGGCCTGCCGCGGGGAGGGTGCCTGCCATGGCGGTTGCTCCAAGTAGTGCTGTGATCAGGGCGGTTCTGGTGCGGGATCTGGTGCGGGCGGGGGTGCTCACGCTGCTGGACCTCCAGTCACTTGACGGCTCCACTGGTGATTCCGGACACGATCTTTCGCTGGCCGACGAGGAACACGGCGACCATGGGCAGGCTCATCACCACGGCGTACGCGAAGACGAGATGCCAGTTGTTGAGACAGAGCTGGGCGCTGGCGACCTGGTAGAGGTTGAGCGGCAGGGTCGCCCGCTCTCCGCCGCCGAGGACGAAGAACGCTCCGCTGACGCACAGCGCGTACGCCGCCGAGACCAGCATCGGCTCGCGACGGGCGAAGACCCAGGCGGCGCCCGCCCCCAGGATCAGCACCAGCACCATCGAAGACACCACGACCAGCGGCGAGTTGAGGAAGCCGCGCAGTGTCTCGCCCTCCCCGACACCGACGGCCGGCGCGGCGAGCAGCTTCTCTTCATCACGAGCCTTTCCGGAGCAGGCGGTGCGGTTCGGGAAGCGGTCTCACCACTGATGGCCTGGTATGCGGTGTTCAGTGACCGGCGGACGGCGGCCCCGAGCTCTCCCGCACCACCAGTTCGGGTACGGACACGCGATGCGGGGCGACCTGCGCCGACTCCTCCAGCACCCCGTGCAGCAGGGCGAACGCGGCCCGGCCGAGGCCGGTGAAGTCCAAGCGCACGGTCGTCAGGGACGGGGTGAGGAAGGCGGAGTGCGGGGCATCGTCGAAACCGGCCACGCTGACCTCGCCCGGCACCGAACGGCCGGTCTCGTGCAGGGCGCGGAGCACGCCGAGCGCGAGATCGTCGTTGCCGCACAGGATCGCGGTGACGGCCGGGTCGCCCGCCAGCTTCAGCCCTGCCGCATGGCCGCCGGCGGGTCCCCAACTGCCCTGTACGGGACGGGGCTCCGGGGCGCCGGCCTCCTTCAGCGCCTGCCGCCAGCCGCTGGTGCGGGCGCTGGTGCGGCGGGTGCTGGACGGGATGGCGACGTAGTGCACGGTCGCGTGGCCGAGGCGGAGCAGATGCCGGGTCGCCTGGTAGGCGGCCTCGCGGTCGTCGGTCCAGACCCACGGGCGGTCGCCGCCGGGCGGGCTCGCCGGGGTCTCGACCACCCCCACGACGGGCAGTGTCGCGGGCACGGCTTCCAGCGCCCGGACACCGGCAGGGTCGTAGGCGATCACGACGATCCCGCCGCCCGAGTCCGCCGCGCGCTGCACCTCCGCGGCGACGGCCGCGTCGTCGGCGGACTCCAGGACCCCGATCCCGACCGCGTACGACGCGGCGCGGGCGGACTCCTCGATGCCCTGGAGTATCGAGGCGTAGCCGTAGTGGGTGGTGTTCGCGGTGAGCACGGTCACGGTACGGGTGCGCCCGCTGGCCAGCGCGAGGGCGGTGGCGTTGCGCCGGAAGCCCAGCTCCTCGATGGCCGCCAGCACGCGCTCCCGGGTGGCCTGCCGGACGCTGGGGTGGCCGTTGATCACCCGCGAGACCGTCTGGTACGAGACCCCCGCGGCCGTCGCGACGTCCCTGATGCTCGCCGGGCGTCTGGTGTGACCGGTCACATTCATGCAAGGATTGTGGCCAGTCGCACTGGGGTCGTCAAGAGACCATAACGATGGATTCACGCGGACCGCCGCTCCCGGAGAAGGGGTGGGCCAGGAGGGGAGCACCCTGACCGGCACGGCGGAAGCTGCGCACATGGCTTCCAACCAGCGGCAGGACGAGTCCACTTGGGGGCATGAGGGCCTCCGGGCACGGTTTTCTCCGTCGCCGCCGACGGGACTCTGCGGCTGGCCGGGCTGGCCGGGCTGGCCGGGCTGGCACGGCCCGACGACGACGGCGCCGCCGCCCCTGACTCCGCGCTCCCGCTCGTGGAGCTCACCGCCCTCGGCCACGGCAGCGGCAGGCCCGGCCCTCGCTTCACGGGCACGGCGTTCGGCGCACGCCCGGACTCCCGGGCTGCGGGTAGGCCCGGACGGCGCCCTGCTCGGGCGGGGCCGTGGTGGGCGCGGCGGCGAGGGGCGCGTAGCGCAGGTGGCCGACAGTGGGCCGCAGGCCCCCGGCGACCGCTCGGGCCTACGTCTCGCCTTGGCCCCGCCGCGGACCGGCCGAACCCCACGTCCCCCTCCGGCACCTGGGGGGTCCGGACCGTCCGCGCGGATGTCCTGGACCCGGCCTCCCCGGATGCGGGACGGACCACCTGGGAGGGGACGAACTGACGGTGTCGGTGCCGCGCACGCCCGGAGTGCCGCTGGTTCGGCTCACCCAGGACGGCTGGGCGGGACACGGCCCGTCACTCGCGTACGGCGGCCCGCTCCCGTACGGCGTTGCGTTCCCGGGCCTGCTCGCGGGCGTCCCGGCCGAACGCCCATGCCATGTCGGGCTCCATCACCCAGCGGAACAGCCGCCGTACCGGCGGGGTGCACAGCGCGGTCACGACGACCGCCGCGACGGCCGTGACGACGAGCTCGCCCAGGGGCCGGTGGATCCACGCCGGGTCGTACCAGCCCCAGAACTTGGACCCCTGGGCGACGAAACCGTGCAGCAGATAGCCGTACAGCGTGCCCGCGCCCAGCACTGTGAACCATGCCCGGCGCCCGGGCACCCAGGCGAGGAAGCAGGCCACCAGGACCAGCGAGCAGCCGAAGATCACCAGCGTCATGACGGGCCCGGACCAGGAGGGCGCGGCCAGTTCCTCCGCGCTGTCGCGGTGGTAGAACCAGGCACCGGTCATCCGCGGCACCGCCCAGTAGGCCACGGCCAGGGCGGCGGCGAAGACCGGCACCGCGAGGATGCGCACCTTGCGGCGGCGCACCAGCCGGAAGTGCTCCGGCTTCAGGCACAGGCCGAGGACGAAGTACGGCAGGAACTGCAGGGTGCGCTGCAGATCGAGGTCGTTGCCGATGTCCGGCGAGAGCGTCGCCAGCATCGCGATGACGAGGGCTACCGGCAGCGGCCACCGCACATGCCGCCACACCGGTGTGGTCAGCCTCCAGATGAACAGCGCCGCCAGGAACCAGGTCAGATAGAGCGGGTCCAGCAGGCTGATCGGCCGGTCGGGCTCCTGGTCGGTCCACCGGGTGAACAGGGTGTACGCCGTCTCGAAGACGACATACGGAACGGCCAGCCCGGTGATCAGACGCCTGATCCGCCCCGGGGCGGCGTCGAAGGAGCGCGAGAAGTAGCCGGAGATGATGATGAACGCCGGCATGTGGAAGGCGTACACGACCATGTACAGCGCGCTCGCCGCCCGGCTGCCGTCCCGCAACGGCTCCCAGGAGTGCCCCATGGCCACCAGCACGATCGCCAGGTACTTGGCGTTGTCGAAGAAGGCGTCCCGCTGCCCGGACCGCTGCGCGGGGGCGGCGGCCTCGGACGCCTCCTTCCGTCCCCGCCCGCCGTCGGCCGGCGCGACGGCGCGCATGCGCAGAGTGTCCTCGCTCATCGCGCCTCCCGCGCACGGTGAGGGGAACCGGAACGGGTGCGGGCGCATCTTGCCGGAGTTACGGCAGTGGGGTGCCGGTGAGACATCCCCGCCGCCTCACCGCTGCGGGGCGGGGTAAACCGCTTTCCGGTGCGATGTCGTATGGATCACAACCACGGCGACGGTGCCGCCACGCCTACGTCACGAAGCGCGCCGGCACCGTCGCACGCGGCGCCTCAGCTCACCGAGCAGGCGTTGCCGTTCAGCGTGAACGCCGTGGGACTGGGGTTCGCCGTAGACCGGGTCGCCGTGAAGCCGAGCGTGACCGAGCCCGCCGCGGGGATCTTCGCGGTGTACGAGGCGGCCGCAACGCTGACCGCCGAGCCGCTCTGCGTCGCCGTGCCGCCCCAGAGGTTGGTGACGCGCTGGCTGTCGGGGAAGGCCCAGCGCAGCGTCCAGCCGTCGATCGCCGACGTGCCGGTGTTGCGCAGGACGATCTCGCCCTGGAAGCCGCCGGGCCAGCTGCTCGTCACCCGGTAGCCGACGCCGCAGGCCGACGGTGAGCCGCCGGGAGAGGTCGTGACCGTCACCGTGGCTGAGCGGGGCGAACGGTTGCCCGCGGCGTCACGGGCGTAGACGGCGAAGGTGTGGGAGGTGGACGGGGCGAGGCCGGTCAGGGTGGCGGAGGTGCCCGTCGTGGTGGTGGCGGTGGTCTCGTTCGCGCCGCTGACCCGGACGACGTCATAGCCCGTGACGCCGGTGGCGTCGGTGGCGGCGGCCCAGGCCAGCTTCACGGACGACGAGGTCACCTCCGAGGCGGTCGGTGCGCCGGGAGCGGTCGGGGGAGTGGTGTCACCGCCGCCCGAGGAGTAGACGGTGGCTTCCTTCGAGGTCGCGGCGATGCCGTTGGCGCCGTTGAAGACGCGCTGGCCCCAGGAACTGAGCCGGGTGCGGTCGAACTCGATCGCCAGGTCGAGGATCGGGTCGGTGTTGCCGCTCCAGGACCAGGCCAGGTAGCCGAGCCGCAGCTGCTGGGCCACGGCCATCATGGTGTCCTCGTCAGGGTCGCCGTACTGGTCGGCCGGGCCTCCGAACTCACCGATGAGGATGGGCAGTTTGGCGTTGACGAAGGCGTTCAGATAGTCGGTGATCTCCTGGGCGGTGTCGTAGACGCTGTACATGTGGATCGAGAAGATCAGGTTGCCGGTGGGGTCGGCGCTGTAGACGGACTTGGCGTTGGCGCGCATCACGCCTTGCCAGTCCTGGCCCCAGTTGGGCGCGTCCACCATGATCGTGTGCGTGAATCCGGCGTCGCGCAGCTTCTTGACGGCGGCGATGGTGGGATCTGTCCACCCCGCGGGATCGGTGTTACCCCAGGGCTCGTTGCCGATGTTGATGATGACGTAGTCCTCTTGACCGGCGAGTACCTCTTTCAGGCCGATCCAGTAGTCGGCCGCGTGGTCGAGGGTCCCGGCCGCGGCTTCCTCTCCGTAGCCGGTGGTGTCGTGTACCTCCAGCACGCAGATGAGCCGGTTGGCCTTGCACTGGGCGATGACGCCCGCGACGTCCTGCGCGCTGTTCTTGGTCCAGCGGTGGCCGTCGGAGAGGACGACGCGGACGGTGTTGGCGCCCAGCGACTTGACGTCGGCCAGCGACTGCGTCTCACCCGGGTACCAGGTGTGGGCGTGGTTGACGCCCCGCATCACGAAGTCGTTCCCGGAGGCCTCCAGCAGTCGGCCGTTCTCGATGCGGAAACCGGTGGCGGCGGCCTGTGCCGGTGTGCTGAAGGAGAGCAAGGAGAGCAGGAGTCCCAGGAGGGCGGCGGCCACGCCGGCCACTCGGGGGACGGATGCGGTACGGGATCTCATAGCGGCTCCAGAGAAGAGGAGTTGACGGAGAGTCGGGCCCGTGCCGGGTGTCAGGCGGCCGGGGTCTTCGCCGTGCACGTGACGGTCGCCGCCGGGGTCCCGGCCGTTGCCGGGGCGGTGGCGACGAAGCCGAACGTGGCGCTGGCGCCGGGGGCCAGCGCACCGTTCCACGTCGCGTTCGTCACGGTGGACGTGCCGTCGGCGGCCGTCGTGTGCGTGCCGTTCCAGACCTGGGTGAGGCGCGCGCCGCCCGCCGGTACGACAGTCGCGGTCCAGCCGGAGGAGGCGGCGGCGGACGCGTTCGTCACCGTCACCTCGCCCTGATAGCCGCCCTGCCAGGAGGAGGCGGCACGGAAGCGCGCGGTGCAGGCCACGGGTTCCTCGCCGGGGTCACCGGGATCACCGGGATCGCCCGGGTCCTGGGGGACGCCCGCGTCGAGCACGGCCGCCAGGGCCGGGTACCAGCGGGCGGCGATCTTGCCGTCGCCGGAGGCGTTGGGGTGCACGCCGTCATAGGTGTCGCCGGCCGTGCTGAACCCCGTCCACTGGTCGACCACGGTGACCGGGGAGCGGTCGGTGCCGGTCGCCCGGGCCCAGGCGGGAATCCGGGCGTTGAAGTCGACGACGCGCTGCGCACAGGCCGCGCAGCTGCCCGGGTTCATCGGGATGAGCTGTGCGACGAGGATCCGCATGTCCGGATCGGAGGCCCTCATCTGCGTCACGAGCTTGGTGTAGGCGGCGAGGATGCGGTCGGGGGAGACGCTGCTCCACACGTCGTTCGTGCCGAAGTGCATGACAACGATGTCCGGACGGGTGGCGGCCAGCCTTCCCGGTAGCAGGTTCTGGTCGGCGACGTTCGTCACCAACTCGCCGCCGTGACCCTCGTTGTCGCCGTCGTGTGCCTGTCCGCACCCCTGGGTGGGGAGGGTGCCGACGAAGTCGATGTCTTTGTATCCGCTGTTCACGAGCCGGTTCCACAGCACCGCACGCCAGCAGCCCGGCGAGCCGGTGATCGAGTCGCCGAGCGGCATCACGCGGACGGGTTCGGCGGCCGGGGCGGCTGTCGCGCGGGGTGCGACGGTCAGGCCGAGGGGGAGAAGCAGGGTGGCCAGGAGGCCGAGAACCGTGACGATCCGTAAGTGCGGGGACGAGCGGGGGGTGCTGCGCATGGTGGTCCCTTCCCTGGGTGAGGTGGGAGCGCTCCCATGACATCAAGCCATTGTTGTCATTGACGCGTCAAGAGGTCGGGCATCCCGGGCGGCCCGCTCGGGGGGCGGGTCGCCCGGGATGCCGAGAACGTGAGCCGTCAAGCGGATGCGTCTGATGTGCCGTCGAGGTTCGGCGGGGATGTCGTCGTCGCCCCGTCGATCGTTGTCGCCGCGTCGTCCGGCTCCAGCGGTGTGTCGGGAGCGCTCGGACCGGCCGTGCCGGGCGGGGGTGTGGTGGGCTCGGCGTGTGCCGCGCGCGGCCGGTAACCGCGGGGCCGGGACCGGAAGATGCCGTCGTTCATCGCTGCTCCGGGGTGAGGAATTCGGGTACTTCGATGTCGTCGAGACGGACGTAGAGACCCTGGGTCCGGTCCACCCTCGACAGGAACCTGCCGTCAGGGGCGAGCCGCCAGGCCGACTCCAGGAACAGGTCGTACGTGGAGGCGGGGTGGGAGGCCGCGTAGGAGCCCGTCCCGTACCAGCCACCCACCCAGGAACCGCTTTTGAGGCGGGCGCGGAGGAAGCACGGCCCCAGGCCGGCGAAGACGTGGTCCCAGGCCGAGGGGGCGGCGACATATCGGGCCGGGCGGCCCCGGCGCTGCCACAGCGACACCGCACACGCGGCGGCGGCCGGGACGACGATGAGCAGCAGCAGCGCGAGCACGGCGGCCGGACGCGGTGAGGCGGAGAGCTTCTCCCACCGCGCCGCCGACAGCGGCAGCCGGTCGGTGAGCACCCTCCCGAAGACCAGGACGTAGGCGATGTCCAGGACGAGGGAGGCGGCGAGGGCGCGCAGCAGCCGCTCGCCCAGGTCGGTGTGGAGCACGGACGGGCCGCGGGCGTGTTCCCGGGTGAACTGGTATGTCACGCCCGGCAGTACGGCGGTGATCACGACGGCGAGCTGGGCGAAGGTCGTGGGCACGCGGTCACCTCCAGTCGCCGTACAACTGGAAGGGCGCCCAGTGGTAGGGGTCGTCGAAGACGAGCCGGTCCGGGGGCAGGACGTCGAGGTCGGAGAGGACCTGGTCCAGTTCTGCCCGCTCCTCCGTTTCCACGACCAGGGGCCGCTTGGACAGGCAGTACTGTCGCACCTCCTGCGCGGGGGTCCGGCGCAGGGCGAGCTGGGCCTGCCGCAGCGCGTCGGCCCGGGGCGTACCTCCGCTCAGGCGGGCGTAGAAGTCGTCCAGCAGCATGGCCGCCGACAGGTCGTCCACCTTCCACAGCGTGGCCAGCACGGACTTCGCGCCCGCCTGGAGGAAGGCGCGTACCAGTCCGAAGCGTTCCTCCGCGAGGTCGAGGGAGCCCAAGCCGCTTTCGCAGGCGCCGATCGTGACCAGTCCGACGCGCAGCCGCAGGTCCACCACGTCGTACGCGGTCAGCCTCTCGTCCCTGCCCAGGGCGACGGCGGACGTCTCGTGCCGGCCGGGCCGGAACTCTCCGTGGCAGGCCAGGTGCAGCACGTCGAACGGGCGGGCGGGCAACTGCCTGAGCAGTTCGCGCTTTCCGGACACGGTGGTGGCATCGGGGATGTGCGCCGTGACGGCGTGGGTCTCCAAAGAGGCGAAGACCAGGACGTCTTCGGAGGTGCGGTCCGCGATGAGCAGGGCGGAGGCGGGGGCGGCGGGTGGTCCGGCGTCGCCCAGGCAGAGTCGCATCAGGGAGGCGCTCGGCGAGAAGCACACAGGGTTGCGGTCGCTCAGGGCCCCGCCGTCCGGCAGTCCGACGGCGTGCAGGGGTACGTGGTGGAGGAGCCCGTCGGGCACCAGCCACACCGTCTCGCCGGGGCGGCTGTGGCGGACCGCCGCCTCCACCAACGGACGGAAGGGCGCGTCCCAGGGGGTCGGCGCGAGGTGCCGGTCGTCCGGCTCGATGCCCCTGAGGGCGTCGCGCAGTGCGGCATGGTCTGCCGGGGTGTGCGGGATGGTGACGAGTCGGGGCGCCGAGTCGTCGGCACACCTGTTCGCACCTGCGACAAACCGGGGCTCGGCGCCGGCCCGCACGAGGGTGGCGACCGGCACGGAGACGATGCTGGCCGCGATCGCGCTCTCGATGAGCCTCTGCGCGGTCCTCGCCTCCACCGTCGCCGGCCTGACGTCGGGCGTGAAGTCCCGGCTGTGTCAGAAGTGTTGACCGCGTCGTGAAAGCGTTTTAACTTCCCTTCACCGGACAGGCCGAGGTGAGGGGGAGCCGTGGCAACTGACTTACGGGAACGAGCAGGTGCGAAGGGGGTGAGTCCCTCCCGCCTTGGTTCCGGCGGAGTGCGGCGCGAACGTAAAGGTTTTCAGAGCCGGGCACTGTTCCTGCTCATGCTGCCCGGTGTCGCCTACTTCCTGCTGTTCCACTACGGCGCCCTCGCCGGCAACGTCATCGCGTTCAAGGAGTACGTGCCGTTCGACGGCCTCCTGGGCAGCCCCTGGGTGGGGCTGGGCAACTTCCAGCGCATGTTCGAGGACGGGGCGTTCTGGGACTCGGTCCTCAACACCCTCTGGATCGCCGTCCTCCAGCTCGTCTTCTACTTCCCGGTGCCGCTCGGTCTCGCCCTGCTGCTGCACACCCTCACCTGGAGCTCGGTGCGCCGGTTCGTGCAGTCGGTGGCGTATCTGCCCCACTTCATCTCGTGGGTGATCGTCGTCGCACTGTTCCAGCAGGTGCTCGGCGACACCGGCCTGCTCAACAGCGGCCTGAGCGGCGCCGGTCTGCACACCGTCGACATCATCGGCAACCCGGACGCCTTCCAGCCGCTCGTCGTCGCCCAGGTCATCTGGAAGGACGCAGGCTGGGGCACGATCATCTTCCTCGCCGCGCTCGCCCAGGTCGACGAGCAGCAGTACGAGGCGGCCGCCATCGACGGCGCCGGACCCTGGCGGCGCTTCTGGCACGTCACCCTGCCCGCCATCCGCCCGGTCGTCGTGCTGCTGCTCATCATGCGGCTCGGCGACATCCTCTCCGTCGGCTTCGAGCAGATGCTGCTGCAACGCGACGCGGTCGGTCCGGAGACCGCTGAGGTCATCGACACCTTCGTCTACTACCAGGGCATCGTCGGCGGCGACTACGGCTTCGCTGCGGCCGCCGGCCTGTTCAAGGGGCTCGTCGGCGCCCTGCTCGTCTACGCGGCCAACAAGGCAGCCCACCGCCTCGGCGAACAGGGGGTCTACCGATGAGCGCGTCCGCACGGCCCGGCTGGATGGAGAAGCCCCGGCCACTCACCCAGACCGCGAAGGCGCTCGCCCTGGCCACGGTCGTGCTGCTGGTGTGCGTGCCGTTCCTGGTGATCGTGTCGACGTCCCTGGCCTCCACCCGGGAGGTCGTCGACAACGGCGGCTGGGTGCTGTGGCCCAGCGAACCCACGCTCGACGCCTACCGCGACATCTTCGACGGCGGCATCGTCACCCACGCCCTCGGCGTCAGCGCGGGCGTCACGATCGCCGGCACCCTGCTCAGCCTCGCCTGCACGGTGACCCTGGCCTACGCGCTGTCCCGCCCGGGCGTCTTCGGCGGCAAGCCGGTGCTGCTGCTGGTGCTGTTCACGTTCCTCTTCCCGCCCGGCATGATCCCGAGCTTCCTGCTCGTCAAGGAACTCGGCCTGCTCGACTCGTACGCCTCGCTCGTGCTGCCCGTCCTGGTCAACGTGTTCAACCTGGTCGTGCTGCGCGGCTTCTTCCAGTCGATCCCGGAGGAGCTGTACGAGGCGGCCCGGCTGGACGGGGCGGGGGACTGGCGGGTGCTGGTGTCGGTGGTGCTGCCGCTGTCCAAGGCCGCGCTCGCCGTCGTCGGCCTGTTCTACGCCGTCGCCTACTGGAACTCCTGGTTCTACGCCTCGCTGTACCTGGAGAGCGACCACTGGCCGCTTCAGCAGGTGCTGCGCACCTATGTGGTGGCCGGTGCCGGACTCACCGACGCGACCACCGGTGAGGCGACCGTCACCGCTCCGCAGACCGTGCAGATGGCGGTGCTCGTGATCGCCACCGTGCCGATCCTGCTGGTCTACCCGTTCCTGCAGAAGTACTTCACCAAGGGCGTGCTCACCGGCGCCATCAAGAGCTGACTCGAGCAAGAGCTGACTCGAGCAAAAGCCGACTCAAGCCGACACGAGGTGATTCACCCATGCCCAGCATGTCCCGACGCACCCTGCTGCGTTCCGTGGCCGCCGGTGGTGCCGCCGTCTCCGTCCCCGGTCTGCTGACCGCCTGTTCCTCGGGTTCCGGCGACGGCGACGTCTCCAACGCCGGGAAGAAGCTCGCACCCTGGCCGGCCTACCGCCCCGCCACCGGACCGAAGCCGGACCTCGCCCCGACCGAGGAGGGCGTCCAGGCCGGATACACGTCCTACCCCTCCGACCTGGTCAAGTCGGTCTCCCGCACGCCGGGCGACGGTTCCACCGTCCGCGTCATGACCGTCTCGTTCGGCACGCCGCCCAAGCCCGCCTCGGCGAACCGGTTCTGGGCGGCCGTCGAGAAAGCCCTCGGCGTGAAGATCGAGTACACGATCATCTCCCAGGCCGACTACCAGAAGAAGATGGCGACGGTCATGGCGGGCGACGCCGAGGCCCTGCCCGACATCATCAACATGTTCTCCGGCTTCACCCTGCCCCGCGAGGCGCAGTTCGTGCAGCGGCGCGCCCAGGACCTCACTCCGTACCTGTCCGGCGACGCGATCACCGACTACCCGAACCTCGGCAACATCCCCACCCACGCCTGGCGAGACATGGGCCGCATCGGCGGACGCGTCTACGGCATCCCACTGGAACGCCCGCTGCCCGGGTCGACCCTCTGGACCAACCAGGACATGTTCGCGGACGCGGGCATGAAGGAGGGCTGGACGGCCGAGGACTTCACCGCCGTGGCGCGGCGGGGCACCCGCGGGAAGACGTACATGCTGGGCGCCGCCGCCCAGTCGGGGTTCGGCAACGGCTACCACTCCGCCGCCCACAACGCGCCCCAGGGCTGGGCCGTCACCGAGAACGGCACCTTCCTCCCGGCAGCGGCCGACGAACGGTTCAAGGCGTCGATCGCCTTCCGGGCGCAGCTGCGCAAGAACGGCTCGTACCACCCCGACGCCACGTCCATCTCCCAGATCGACCTGACCACCCTCTACTACAACGGCAGCGTCGGCTCCATGCAGGACGGGTTCGGTGCCTATCTGCCCAAGTACCGTGAGTCCAAGGGCAAGATGAGCCCGGCAGCCGCCCTCCCGTACAGCGTCGGGGGCGAGCCCGGCGGGATCGTCGCCGCCCGCCGCTCCTTCGGCTACACCGTCCTGAAACAGGCGAAGAAGGAGCGCATCGAACTGCTGCTGCGCATCCTCGACTACCTCGCTGCGCCCTTCGGCAGCAAGGAATGGGAACTCGTCCACTACGGTGTCGAGGGCGTCCACTTCACCCGCGGCAAGGACGGCTCACCCGAGTACACCGAGCTCGGCGAGGTGGAGAACAACACCAACCTGCCACTGAAGTACCTCGCCGAAGCCCCCCAGGTGCTGTTCGTGCCCGGCATGCCCGACGCCGTACGCGCCCTGCACGCCTGGCAGCAGAAGGTCGTACCGCACGCCGTCCGCAACGCCGCGTTCGGGCTTCAGTCCGCGACGCACAACGCCCAGGGCGCCACCCTCCAGACCCTCCTCGACGACACCGTCACCGGAATCATCGCCGGACGTCTGCCGATGTCGGAGTGGGACGCGGCGGTGAAGCGGTGGCGCAGCCGGGGCGGCGACAGAATGGCCGAGGAGTACGCGAAGGACCACAAGGCCAACACCTGAACAGCGGTGGGCGGAAGAGGAGACGCGGGGGATGGGGAACGACATGGTGTCCAAGGGGCGGGTCACGATCCGCGAGGTCGCCGAGCGGGCGGGCGTGTCCACGGCCACAGCCTCCCGCGCGCTCAGCGGCAACCACCCGGTGCCCGCCGGGACCCGCGCCCGGGTCCTGCGCGCGGCCCGTGACCTCGACTACGTGGCCAACGCGCACGCCCGCGCCCTGGTCGGCGGCGGCCGCAAGATGGCCGCTGTCGTGGTCCGCCAGGTCACCAGCCCCTTCTACGCCCAGGTCGCCGAGGGAGTGGAGGCGGAGGCCGCCGACCGGGGCTGGCTCTGCGTGGTCGGCGCCACCGG
Organism: Streptomyces sp. CA-179760; assembly: GCF_050937045.1. Classification (NCBI taxonomy): domain Bacteria; kingdom Bacillati; phylum Actinomycetota; class Actinomycetes; order Kitasatosporales; family Streptomycetaceae; genus Streptomyces; species Streptomyces sp. CA-179760. The sequence continues at coordinate 1,089,264 of NZ_JBNJLZ010000001.1, read as the reverse complement.
CGGGGACGCGCAGCGTGAGATGGAGTTCGTGCAGCTCATGCGGGAGGAGGGCGCCCGGCTGGTGATCCTGGTCGGCGGGGTCGTCGAGGACGACGCCTACCGCGAGCGCGTCGCCCACTACGCCCACGCCCTGGACTCCTCCGGAGCCCGGCTCGTGCTCTGCGGCCGGCCCGCGCCCGGCCCGGAGATCCCCGCGCTCGTCGTCGAGTTCGACAACGAGGCGGGGGCCCGCGCCGTCACCGCCCATCTGCTCTCGGCCGGGCACCGCCGGATCGTCTTCCTCGGCGGACTGCCCGGCAACACCGCCCTCGACGCCCGTGTCGCCGGCTACCGGGCCGCCCTCGCCGAGCACGGGCTGCCGCCCGAGGCCGCCCACGTCGTCGACTGCGGGCTGGGCCGTGCCGCCGGCCACCGCGCCATGGCCGAACTCCTCAAGCGGACACGGGAGTTCACCGCAGTCTTCGCCGGGGACGACATGGTCGCCGCCGGTGCCCTGCGGGCGATCGCCGACAGTGGGCTGAGCGTCCCCGGTGACATCTCCGTCGTCGGCTACAACGACATCCCGCTCGCCGAGGACTTCAACCCGCCGCTGACCACCGTCCGCACCCCCGCCGAGGAACTCGGCCGCGCCGCCGTGCGTATCGCGCTGCGCGACCCCGAGCACGCCGCCGGGGCCCACCATCTGCTCGGCACTCACATCGTCGTCCGCGACAGCGTCGGCGCGCCCCCGCCCGGGCGTGCCCTGTGACCAACGGAGGAACCGCACCCGCATGAGCGCGCCGCACGTGTCGCTCCCCGACCCGACGCACTTCCCCCACCTTCCCGAGCTGCCGCCCCCCGACCCGCTGACCTCGCCTGTCACCGGCTGGACCCGCGCCCACTGGGAGGCGATCGCCGACCGCCTCCTGGACGCCCTGCTGCCGTACGCCTCCCCGGGCCTGGCCCAGTACCGGCTCCCCGGCCCGCCCAGCCACTCCGGGCCCTGGTCGGACGGTCTCGAGGGATTCGCCCGCTCCTTCCTGCTGGCGGCCTTCCGTATCGCCGGCTCGGGCGGACAGCAGCCGGCACTCATCGACCGCTACGCGGCCGGGCTCGCCGCCGGCACCGACCCGCGCGGCCCCGACCGCTGGCCGCCCATCACCGACCGGGGCCAGCCCATGGTCGAGGCCGCGTCCCTCGCGATCGCCCTGCACGAGACCCGACCGTGGATCTGGGACCGGCTCGACGACCGCGTACGGCAGCGGATCGCCGACTGGCTGGGCGGCTTCGTCGGAGCGGTCGTCAACGACTCCAACTGGCGGCTGTTCCAGGTCATCACCGAGGAGTTCCTCGCCTCCGTCGGCGCCCCGCACCGCCGCCGCGAGATCGACGACGGGCTGGCACGCCTGGAGGACTGGTACCGGGGCGACGGCTGGTACACCGACGGCGACGGCCGCAAGTTCGACTACTACAACGCCTGGGCCCTGCACCTGTATCCGGTGCTCTGGGCCCGAATCGCCGGACCGCGAGCCGACCCGGGGCAGGTGGCGGCCCACCGGGCACGGCTGCGGTCGTTCCTCCACCACCACCAGCACTTCTTCGGCGCCGACGGTGCCCCCGTCCACCAGGGCCGCTCGCTCACCTACCGGTTCGCCACGACCGCGCCCCTGTGGGCTGGTGTCCTCGCCGACGCCACTCCACTGCCGCCGGGCCGCACCCGCCGCCTCGCCTCCGGCGCGCTGAAGCACTTCGCCGAGCGGGGCGTGCCCGACGAGCAGGGACTGCTCACGCTCGGCTGGTACGGGCCTTTCCTCCCTGTCACCCAGCGCTACTCGGGCCCGGCCTCCCCGTACTGGGCGAGCAAGGCCTTCCTCGGCCTGCTCCTGCCCGCCGACCACCCGGTGTGGACCGCGACCGAGGAACCCGGCCCGGTCGAATCGGCCGACCTACGCCTCGCGTTACCCGCCCCGGGCTGGCTGCTGCACTCCACCGCGACCGACGGGATCGTACGGCTCGTCAACCATGGCAGCGACCGCCTGCCGCCCTCACCGGCAACGGCCGAGGACAGTCCGCACTACGCCCGGTTCGCCTACTCCAGCGCCACGGCCCCGGAGACCCCTCCGGCACCGCACCCGGGCCCCGACAACCACATCGCCCTGCTCGCCCCCGACGGCACACCGACCCCGCGCGGCCGTATCCACCCCCTCGGCGTCGAGGGCGCTCATGCCGCCTCCTGGCACCGGGCCCTGCTCCCGGGCAGTGGCGCAGGGCACCGCATCGAGACGGTCAGCGTGGTGCACGGTCCCTGGGAGGTCCGGGTGCACCGCGTCGACGCGCCCCCGGCACGCCCGTGCGCGAGGGCGGCTGGGCCGTGGCCGACGACACCGCGCCCCCGACGCCCCGCACCGGCCCGCGCCTGGCCCTGGCCCGGCGCACGGACGGCCTGACCAGCACGCTCGTCGGCCTGCACGGCTGGAGCGACGACGAGGGAACGGTCGTAACGGCGGTGGGCGGCAACGCATACGGCCACCACTCGGCAACGCCACTCCTCACCCTGCCGTCCCACCCCGGCGGCACCCACCTCCTGGTGACGCTGGTCGTACTCAGCGCCGACCCCGCGGTGCACGCCCAAGTGGAGGGGACCCGGGTACGGGCCGGGGCCGACGGGGGAGTGGAGATCCGGTTCCCGGACGGCACGCGGGAGTCGGTCACGCCGTGAGAGCTGCTGTGAGAGACGCCTGAGAGATGCCGAGAGGGCGTGGCTCGGGTGAGCCACGCCCTCAGTCCTGATGCGCGTCAGGCCTCCACGCGCCCCCGCGTCACCGCCTTCTTCAGCAGCGGCCAGGCCAGCAGGACCAGGATCACCGCGTACACGGTCACCGCGAACGGTGTGTTGACCAGGCCCGTGACACTGCCGTCGCTGATCTGCAGGGCCCGCCGCAGCTGCTGCTCGGCGTTCGGGCCGAGGATGACGCCGATGACGGCGGGCAGCACCGGCAGGCCGTAGCGGCGCATGCCGAAGCCGATCAGGCCGATGATCAGCAGGATCACCAGGTCGATCACCTCGCCGCCGACCGCGTACGCGCCGACCGCCGCGAAGAACATGATCCCGGCGTAGAGGTACGGCCGCGGGATGCGCAGCAGCTTCGCCCACACCGGCGCCAGCGGCAGGTTGAGGGCCAGGAGCAGCACCATGCCGACGAAGAGGGAGGCGATCAGGCCCCAGACCAGGTCGGGTTCGCGTTCGAAGAGCAGCGGGCCGGGCTGGATGCCGTACTGCTGGAAGGCGGCCAGCATGACGGCCGCGACCGCCGTGGTGGGCAGGCCCAGGGTCAGCATCGACACCAGGGTGCCCGCCGCTGAGGCGGACGCCGCCGACTCCGGCCCCGCGACGCCCTCGATGGCGCCCTTGCCCCACTCGTCCTTGTGCTTGGACAGCCGCTTCTCCGTCACGTACGACAGGAAGGTGGGGATCTCGGCGCCGCCCGCCGGGATCGCGCCGAACGGGAAACCGATGAACGGGCCGCGCAGCCACGACTTCCAGGTCCGGTTCACATCCTCGCGACCCAGCCACGGCCGGCCCACCGGGATCGGCTCCGGCGCGCTGCGCCGCAGGTGGGCGGCGACCCACAGGGCCTCGCCGATCGCGAAGAGACCGACCGCGACGATCACCACGTCGATGCCGTCGGCCAGTTGGAGCGAGCCGAAGGTCAGGCGCTGCTGGCCGGTCATCTGGTCCAGGCCCACCAGGCCCAGGGTGAGGCCGATGAGCAGGGAGGCGAGGCCACGGATGCGGGACGCGCCCAGCACCGACGTCACCGCGATGAACGCCAGCACCATGATGGCGAAGTAGTCCGGCGCGCCGATGTCCACGGCCAGCTTCGCGACCGTCGGGGCGAGCACCACCAGCAGGAGCGTGCCGATCAGGCCGCCCGCGAAGTGCCCGACGGCGGCCGCCGCGAGGGCCTGGGCGCCGCGCCCGGACTTGGCCATGGGGTTGCCCTCCATGGCCGCCACGACCGCCGCGCTCTCACCGGGCGTGTTGAGCAGGATGGAGGTGGTCGAACCGCCGAACATCGCGCCGTAGTAGATGCCGGCGAACATGATGAACGCGCCGATCGGGTCGAGCCCGTACGTCACCGGCAGCAGCAGCGCGACCGCCATCGCCGGGCCGATGCCGGGCAGTACGCCGATCGCGGTGCCGAGCAGTACACCGATCACGGCCCACAGGATGTTGATCGGCGTGAGGGCCGTGCCGAAGCCGTCCAGGAGGGAGTTGAAGGCATCCATGTCACAGCACTCCCATCAGCGGACCGCCGGGCAGGGGCACTCCGAGCAGATTGTTGAACACGGTGTAGGTGACGAGGGACAGCCCGGCCGCGATGAGCGGATCGCGGTCGATCCGGCGGCTGCCGAGCGCGAACGCCGCGCCCCAGAACAGCAGCGCGCCCGCCACGGGGAAGCCGAGCGGCTCGATGAGGACGGCCGCGCCGAGGAACACCCCGGCGAGCAGCAGCACCGTGCGCCAGTCGGCGGGCTCGGACAGGTCGACGTCCTCGCCGGTCTCGGCCTGCCCGCGGCCGCCGCGCAGCACGTCCACGGCGAGCAGCGCGGCGATCACCAGCAGCCCCGCGCCGACCACGATCGGCACGGTCTTGGGGCCGACGGGGCCGCGCTGGGCGATGTCGACGTCCATGGTGAGCGCGTCGGTCAGGACGAGCACGCCCAGGGCCAGCAGCAGCACACACACGCCGAGTTCGGAGTGCTCGCGCAGCCACGAGCGGCGTTCGCCGCCGGTCTCGGCGGGGGGAATGTCGGTCTGTGTCGTCACAGTCCCAGCTCCTTCAGCACCGAAACCACGCGCTTGTCCTCGGCGTCGAGGAACGCGCCGAACTTGTCACCGGTGAGGAAGGCGTCGTCCCAGCCGTTCTGCTTCATGGACTTGCGCCACTCGTCGGAGGCGTGGAGCTCCTCGACCAGCTTCACGAGCTTGGCGCGCTCCCCGTCGTTGAGGCCGGGCGGGGCGACGATGCCGCGCCAGTTGGTGAAGTTCACGTCGTAGCCGGCCTCTTTCAGCGTCGGCCCGTCGAGCCCGTCGACCCGCTTGGGGCCGGTGACCGCGAGGAGGCGCAGCTCGCCCGCCTTGATCTGGTCCAGGTACTCGCCGACACCGGAGACACCGAAGGCGACCTTGTTGCCGAGGATGGAGGCGAGCAGCTCGCCGCCGCCGTCGAAGGGGATGTAGTTCACCTGCTTCGGCGGGATCCCGGCGGCCCGCGCCATCAGCATCGGCGCGAGATGGTCCGGCCCGCCGGGGAGGACCCGCCGCCCACCGGCAGCTTGCCGGGGTTCTTCTTCCAGGCGCCGATCAGGTCGTCGATCGTCTTGTACGGGGAGTCCTTGGCGACCACGACGACGTCCTGCTCCTCGGTGAGCCGGGCGATCGGCGTGGTGTCGCCGAGCGTCTTCGGCGCGTCGTTGGAACGGACGGCACCCACGACCCCGAGCCCCATGGACATGGCGAGCTTGCCGTTGCCCTGCTCGCTCACCAGCCGGCTGAGGCCCACGGTGCCGCCGGCTCCGGGCAGGTTGAACACCTCGATGTTGTGGGTCAGTCCGGCGTCCTCGGCGTTCTTCGCGGCCGTACGGGCCGTGATGTCGTAGCCGCCGCCGGGCGTGTTGGGGACCATGAAACGCAGGCCAGGGATCTGTGTGCCGGTCTCGGTGCCGCTGCCGGTGGTCAGCAGCGGCGGTCCGACGAGCACGAGCACGGCGGCCCCGAGCAGGGCCAGGGGAGTGCGCAGGCGCACGAGTGCCACCACCTGTCGGTACGTCGATGCGGGTAGGTAAAGGCCCTGTGGGGGAGGGTGATGTGGGCCACATGCTGCCCGGGCGTCGACGGGCTGTCTCTCTTGCGGAACCAACGGAGGTTTTGGTCTTTGCGGTCGCCGGGCCGGCCGTGCCTCCACCGGTCTCGTGGACCGCACCCTGCGCATCTCTTTCCCTCACCGCAGGTGGACGCCATGATGGGCGGCCCCGGCACGGAAGGAGCGACCCGATGACCAGCGAGCCCCCCACGTCCGCCACCACCGGCACGATCGACGTCCTCGTGGTCGACGACGACTTCATGGTGGCCAAGGTTCACCGAGCCTTCGTCGAGCGCGTCGACTCCTTCCACGTCGTCGGCGTCGCCGGTACCGGCGCCCAGGCCGTCGCCGCCGCCGACGCGCTGCGCCCCGACCTCGTGCTGCTCGACCTGCACCTGCCGGACATCTTCGGCCTCGACGTCATCCCCCGGCTGCGTTCCGCGGGCCACGACTGCGACGTCATGGTCGTCAGCGCCGCCCGGGAGGCCGAGACGGTCCGCGGCGCCGTCCGGCACGGGGTCGTCGACTACCTCCTCAAACCCTTCGAGTCCGAGGAGCTGCGCGCCCGGCTGGAGCGCTACGCCGACCGGCGCGGCCGGCTCCTCGGCACGGTCGTGCGCAGCCAGGCCGACGTCGACCGGGTGCTGGCCGGATCCGCCGGCGGGGCCTCGCCCGTCGCCGCCCTGCCCAAGGGCATGAGCGTGGAGACCGCCGAGCTGGTCGAGCGGGCCCTGCGCGAGGCGGACGGCACCCTGTCCGCCAGCGAGTGCGCCGCCCTGACCGGCGTCTCCCGCGTGAGCGCCCGCCGCTACCTGGAGCACTTCCACACCGTCGGCCGCGTGGAGGTCTCCCTGCGCTACGGCGTGGCGGGCCGCCCCGAACGGCGCTACCGCTTCCGCGGCCCCTCCGCGTTCCGGCCGGGGGGCGAAGCGCGCGCCTAGCGCCACCACGAGCGGGCGGCGCAGGGGCCGACGGCGCCGGAGGCCCCCGTGAGCCGAAGGCCGGCCCCCGCCGGCCCGGGAACTGCTCGAGCAGCGGGGTTCCCGGGCTCGGTGAGCGCCCGCAGCACGTCCTCGGGTGATTCCTCGGAGGGACTCGCGGTGCTGGCCGCCTCCGGAACAGCGGCGACCGCCCCGCTATCGCGCGGCGCAGTCGACGTCCCTCGCCGGCAGGCGGCCCGTCGCGAGGTACGCGTTGACCGTGTCGTCGACGCACGGCACACCGTGGACGCCGTACACCGCGTGCTGGTCGGCACCGCTCAGCGTGACCAGACGCGAGGAGGGCCACCTGTCGCGCACCGCCTCGGCTCCGTCGTAGTCGGTGCGCGGGTCTCCGGTGGCGTTGACGAGGAGGGCGGGCAGGTCGTCGCGGATCCTGGTCGGACGTTCGCGCGGCCGGTCCCAGAACGCACACGGGTTGATGTTGTGCGTGACAGGCGCGAACAGCGGGTCCTGCGCACGCGTGCGCTGCACATCGCGCCAGTAGACCTCCGGGTCTCGAGGTGCGGGGGCGTCCCCGCAAAGGATCGCCGTCTGTGCGCTGCCGTAGTGCGAGTCGGCGCCCGTGAGCGTGAACTCGAGCACCCCGGCGAGCCAGGGCGACGGCGTGACCCGCTGTCCCTCGGACGCCCGCAGCATGTCGCGCACGCCCTGGGCGAAGTCTCCGTAGGCGGCGTCGTTGTGCTGGGAGAGGCCGTTGAAGACGACCATGGGCATCAGGTGCTCGTCCAGCCGGTGGCCGCCGAGCCGCAGCGGCGTGCGGGCCGCAGCCTTCCGGATGCGCTCCACGTTCGCCAGCACCTCGCCCCGTGTACGGCCCAGCCCGTAGGCCCCCTCACGCGCGGCGGCCCAGGACGCCCACCCCTTCAGCGCGTGACGGTTGGCCCGCTCGGCACCCAGCAGCAGTCTCGGCCCGTACCGGTCCGGGTCGATCACGCCGTCCAGGACGACCCGGTCGGTGCGGCCGGGGAACATCGTGGTGTACACCTCGCCGAGGTAACTGCCGTACGAGTAGCCCAGGTAGGAGATCCGCCGCTCGCCCAGCACGGCCCTGATGACGTCCATGTCGCGCGCGGTGTTGCGGGTCGTGGCGTGGGGCAGGGCGTCGCCCGCGTTGCCGCGGCAGAGCCCGGCGAGGTTCTTCGAGAACGCGGTCACGCGGTCGAAGCCGGACCGGTCGGCACCCGCCCCGCGCCATGCCGAGCCGGTCGGCCAGCGGCAGTCCAGCGGGGTGCTGCGGCCGATGAAACGGGGGTCGACGCCCACCACGTCGTACCGTGCGGCGACGTCTTTCATCGCCTTGCGCACCCACGGGGGGTCGCCGAGCGACGGCCCGCCGGGTCCGCCACCGTTGAGCAGCAGCGGGCCGACCCGTCGGCCGGTGTCGGTGGCGCGGATCCGGGATATCGCGACGGTGATCGTACGGCCGCCGGGGTCCGAGTAGTCCAGCGGCACGGTGACGTCGGCGCATCGGGCGCCCGCCTGCCGCAGCTCCTTGCCGGTCGTGTCCTCCGGGTCGAGCACACAGCTCTTCCAGTCGAGGTGCTGCTGGTGGTAGCGGGCGAGAGGATCGGGGGCCGCCCGGGCCGTCGCGGGCAGTGCCGTGCAGGCGAGGGCGGCTGCCGTCAGGGCGAGGGCGGCTCTTCTCGCGGTTCCCGAGGAACGGGATAACACGTGGATGTCCCTTCTGTCGTAGATGTCCCCTCCGCTGTCTGGCAGGTGCATGTCCAAGGGGATCTCCTGCGACAGAACGCTAGGGACGGGCCGCTGCCCGATCACTCCGGCTGGCAGCCGGTTCGTGGTGGGGGCAACCCCAGTGGCCAGCCGGGGGAATGCCGTTTCTGTGAGGCCGACGAGAACCGGAATCCGGGCCCCAAGCTGGGAGAACGCTCGCGCAGACCTTGTGCAGGTCGCCGTTGGGGGGTTGTCCAGACATGGTCCCGCGCCTAGGGTCGCCTTCCGAGTGCAAGCGCTTTCCAAGCGTGAGTCCACCGGCCGTCCGAGGAGCGCCGCATGTCCGTGTCCCCAGGGTCTCCCACCCGCCGCCGCGTGGCCGTCGTCGGCACCGGAGCCATCGTCAGCGGCAGCCACCTGCCCGCGCTGCGGGCCCATTCCGACCGGGTGGAGCTGGTCGCCGCAGTCGACGTGGACCAGGAGCGACTGGACACCTTCCGCGAGCTGGCCGGCGACCGGGTCGCCGGGTACACCTCGATGGACGCGATGCTGGACGCCGTACGCCCCGACCTCGTCCTGATCGGGACACCGCCCTCCCTGCACCGGGAGCAGACGGTGGCCGCGCTCAAGGCGGGCGCCTGGGTGCTGTGCGAGAAGCCGCTCACCCTGTCACTCGCCGAGTACGACGAGATCGCCGCCGCCGAGGAGGCCTCCGGCACCTACGCCTCGGTCGTCTTCCAGCACCGCTACGGCTCGGGCGCCGTGCACGCCCGCGAGCTGATCACCAGCGGCGAGCTGGGCGCCCCGCTGGTCGCGCACTGCCAGACCACCTGGCACCGGGACGCCGCGTACTACGCGGTGCCGTGGCGCGGCAAGTGGGCCAGCGAGGGCGGCGGCCCGACCATGGGCCACGGCATCCACCAGTACGACCTGCTGCTGCACCTGCTCGGTGAGTGGGAGGAGATCCAGGCGATGGCTGCCCGCCTGGTCCACGACACCGAGAGCGAGGACGTCTCCACCGCGCTGGTCCGCTTCCGCGGCGGCACCCTCGCGACCGTCGTGAACAGCGTGCTGTCCCCGGACGAGGTGAGCCGCGTCCGCGTCGACTGCGCGGACGCCACGGTCGAGCTCACCCACCTGTACGGCCACAGCAACGACAGCTGGGCCTACACCCCGGCCCCGCACGTCGCCTCCGAGCGCGCCACCGCCTGGCGCACTCCCGCGAACGACGTGCCGAGTTCGCACACGGCCCAGCTCGGCACGCTCCTCGACGCCTACGACACCGGCACCCGGCCACCGGGCAGCGGCCAGGACGCCCGCGCCACCCTGGAATTCGCCGCCGCCCTGTACAAGGCGGCGTTCACCGGCCGCTCGGTGCGCGCGGGAGAGATCGGCCCCGGCGACCCCTTCTACGAGGCCATGCACGGCGAGTACCCCGACTGGGCCCCCAAGGAGCGCGCATGAGCATCCGAGTCACCCACACCCACGGCGAGGACATCGCCGTCACGGCGGCAGGCGGCACGGAGATCCTCCGCTACGTCTACCGCCCCGACCCGGATCCCTTCGAGTCCCGCAAGCCGTACGCCCACCCCGTGCGCACCCTCTCCGGCCGCACGGTCACCGGCTACCGCCCGAACGACCACCGCTGGCACAAGGGCCTGCAGATGACCTCCAGCCATCTGTCCGGCCAGAACTTCTGGGGCGGCAACTGCTACGTCCACGGCCAGGGCTATCTCCCCCTGCCCGAGCGCGTCGGCTCGATGCGGCACGACGGCTTCACTGACTTCACGGTCGAGGACGACCGGCTCGCCTTCACCGAGAACCTCACCTGGGTCGAGAACGGCGGCGAGGAGTGGGCCCGCGAGGTGCGGGGCTGACCGTCCACTCCGTGGACGAGGAGGCCGGATCCTGGGCCCTCGACTGGTCGATCCGCCTCACCAACCTCCGCTCCGAGCCCCTGGCCTTCGGCTCACCGACCACCGCGGGCCGTGAGATGGCCGGCTACACCGGACTGCAGTGGCGCGGCCCGCGCGACTTCACCGGTGGCACGGTCTTCGCCCCCGACACCGACGCCGACGCGGGCAAGCTCATGGGCACCCAAGGCCCCTGGCTTGCCTTCACCACCGAGCACGACGACGTCGACGGCCACTCCACGCTCGTCTTCGCGCACGCGCCCGAGAACCTCGACGAGACGTCCGCGATCCACGAGTCGCACTGGTTCGTCCGCGCCGAGCCCTTCCCGACGGTCGCCTTCTCCTGGGCCTTCTTCGAGGAGTTCGAACTCCCGCCGGGCGAGTCCTTCGGCTACTGCTACCGGCTGGTCGTCGCCGACGGCGCCTGGGACCGCGACCGGGTCGGCACCCACATGGAGAGCCTGCCGTGGTGAGCGACCCGAAGCCCGCCCTGCCGCACCCCCTGCCCGGCGCGATCGGCCTGTCCCATCTGAGCGCCTACGACTGGGAGGCCGCCGACGGCGTCTGCGGCGGCAGCCCGCATCTGCACCTGGTGTGCACCGAGGCGTACGTCGTCACCGGCGGCCGGGGCGCGGTCCAGACGCTGAGCCCCGACGGCTACCGGGACATCCCCCTCGCGGCCGGCTCCATCGCCTGGTTCACACCGGGCACCGTGCACCGCATGGTGCAGGGCGGCGACCTGCGCATCACCGTGCTGATGCAGAACAGCGGCCTGCCCGAGGCCGGAGACGCGGTCTTCACCTTCCCGCCCGAGGTGCTCGCCGACCCGGAGAAGTACGCCGCCGCCGCGAAGCTGCCGCCCGGCACCGGCCCGGAGACGGCGGCGGCCGCCCGGCGCCGCAGGGACCTCGCCGTCGAGGGCTACCTCGTCCTGCGCGAGGCCCTCGAAGCCGGCGACAACGGCCCGTACCTGGAGTTCCAGCGGGCTGCCGCGAGGATCGTGCGCGACAAGGTGCCCACCTGGCGCGAGCTGTGGCGGGCGGGTGCGCTGGCCACCGCCGAACGCACCGGCGCCCAGCTCGACGCGCTGGAGGCGGGGGAGCCCGTCCATCTCGGCGAGGCCACCGCCCACGAGGCCGCGCCCACCCGGCTCGGCGGCTTCGGCATGTGCGGCCGCCGGGACGAGTACAACCTGCCCGGGACGACGCTGCCGTACCAGGGCGAGTAACCGAGCAAGGGGGCCGGGGGCAACAGGCCGAGGGGGGCCGACAGGAAGTCCGAGGAAAGGAGAGGTGACCTCGGCATGCCCGGACACAGGACAAAGGGGTTCTGCGCGTCGGCCGCCGCACTGGCACTGTGTGCCGTGCTGGCAGGCTGCGGAGGACCCGGTCAATCCGTCTCAGGCGGCAAGGTCGTGCTGCGCTACACGTGGTGGGGCAACCCCGACCGCGCGGCACGTACCGAGCAGGCCGTCGCGCTGTTCGAGAAACAGCACCCGGACATCGACGTCACGACGTCGTTCTCCGGCTACGACGCCTACAAGCAGAAGCTCGCCACCCAGGCCGCCGGCGGCGACGCGCCGGACGCCATGCAGCTGGACTACCGCCAGATCGACCAGTACGCCTCCGGCGGTGTGCTGCTCGACCTGGCGAAACAGAAGTCCGTCCTGCGCACCTCCGAGATCGACCAGGGGCTGCTCGCCACCGGCCGCGTGGACGACGTCCAGTACGCGATCCCGCAGGGCCGCGGCACCGAGACCGTCGCCTACGACGTCGGGACCTGGAAGAAGTCGGGAGTGCCGCTCCCCGGCGAGAGCTGGACCTGGAGCCAGTGGGCCGACACCATGCGCGCCCTCGCGAAGAAGACCGGCAGGCCAGGGGCGACCGACCCCGGCCAGAACGAGGACGCCTTCGAGGTCTGGCTGCGCGGCCGGGGCAAGTCCCTCTACACCGAGGGCGGCGGGCTCGGCTTCACCGCCGGCGACCTGACCCGATGGTGGACCTTCACGGACGGGCTGCGCCGCGAGGGCGCCGTCTCGCCCGCCGAGCAGACCACCCAGCTCGACGGCTCCGTGGAGAACACCCCGCTCGGCCGTGGCAAGTCCACTGCCGACAACAACTGGGACGCCCCGTCCAGCGGTTTCCTCGCCCTCGTCAAGGGCGGAGTCGCCCTCGCCCCCATGCCGTCCGGCGAGGACGGCACCCCCGGCCAGTACTTCAAGCCGTCCATGTTCCTCGGGGTCTCGGCCAACACCGGCCACCCCAAGGAGGCGGCCCAGCTCGTCGACTTCATGATCAACGACCGGCAGGCCGCGAAGATCCTCGGCGCGAGCCGAGGCATCCCGGTCAACGAGACCATCCGTGACGCGATCGGCCCGGAGCTGAAGGACTTCGACAAGACCATCGCCGACTTCCAGACGTCCCTCGACGGCAAACTCAAGGACCCGCCCCAGGCCCCGCCCTCGGGCGACAACGCCCTGCAGACCACCTTCCAGCGCGACTACGACCAGGTGTCCTACGCGCGCATGTCGCCCCGCGAGGCGGCCGAGAACTACGTCACCGAGGCGAAGGCGGAGCTGAGGTCATGACCACCACCGCGATCCCCCCGGAGGCGAAGCGCGCCACCGCCACCACCCCGAAGCGCCGCCCCAGGCGCGAACGCGAGGGCCCCGCCTGGGTGTTCCTCTCCCCGTGGGTGCTCGGTGCGACCGTCCTGACGCTGCTGCCGATGGCCGTGTCGCTGTACCTGTCCTTCACGGACTACGACCTGTTCAACCCGCCGAAGTGGGTGGGCCTGCGCAACTACACGCAGATGTTCACCGAGGACCCGCGCTACTGGCGCTCGGTCGTGACGACCCTGACGTATGTCGTCATCGCCGTGCCCCTGCAACTGGCGCTCGCCCTCGTCGTCGCGCTCGCCCTGAAGGGCATGAAGCGCGGCAAGGCCTTCTACCGCTCCGCCTTCTACGCGCCCTCGCTGCTCGGCGCGTCGATGTCCATCGCCCTCGTCTGGCGGGCGGTCTTCAACGACGGCGGCACGGTGGACAACCTGCTCGGCACCGGCGGCTGGGTCAACAAGCCCGGCTTCGCGCTGCTGGCCGTCGCGCTGCTGACGGTGTGGCAGTTCGGCGCGCCGATGGTCATCTTCCTCGCCGGTCTGCAGCAGATCCCCGCCGAGCTCTACGAGGCGGCGGCGGTGGACGGTGCCAGCAAGTGGCGGCAGTTCCTGTCGGTCACCGTGCCGATGCTGTCCCCGGTGCTGTTCTTCAACCTGGTCCTGCAGACCATCCAGGCCTTCCAGGTGTTCACGCCCGCCTTCGCGGTCAGCGCGGGCAAGGGCGGACCGGCCGACTCCACCCTCGTCTACACCATGTACCTCTACGACCGCGGCTTCGTCGCCTCCCACATGGGCTACGCCTCCGCCATGGCCTGGGTGCTGCTCGTCGTGATCGGTGTCGTCACGGCGGTGCTGTTCCGCACCTCACGCTCCTGGGTCTTCTACGCCTCCGAGGGGGACCGGTGACCTCTACGACCGTTACGCACAGGCCCGTTCGGTGGGGCCGTGTCGCCGTGCACCTGGGCTGTCTGGCCGCGCTGCTGGTCATGCTGTACCCGCTCGCCTGGCTGCTGGCCACCTCGCTCAAGCCCGCCGACGAGGTCATCGCGAGCCTGAACCTGCTGCCCAGCCATGTGGAGTGGTCGAACTACTCCACCGCCCTGGACGGCGTCAACGACGTCTCCATCTGGCGGCTGCTCGGCAACTCCCTGCTGATCGCGGGCGGCGCGGTCCTCGGCAACGTCATCAGCTGCTCGCTCGCCGCCTATGCCTTCGCCCGGCTCAGGTTCCGCTTCCGCGGGCCGCTGTTCGCCTTCATGATCGCCACGATCATGCTCCCGCACCACGCGGTACTGATCCCGCAGTACATCATCTTCAACCAGCTCGGCCTGGTGAACACCTACTGGCCTTTGATCCTGCCGAAGTTCCTCGCGACCGAGGCGTTCTTCGTCTTCCTCATCGTGCAGTTCATGCGCGGGCTGCCGCGTGAGCTGGAGGAGGCGGCCCGGATCGACGGCTGCGGCCCCTTCCGCAGCTTCTTCCAGGTCGTCCTGCCGCTCACCCGGCCGGCCCTGATCACCACCGCCATCTTCACCTTCATCTGGACCTGGAACGACTTCTTCACCCAGCTCATCTACCTCTTCGACCCGGACAAGTTCACGCTGACCCTCGCGCTGCGCTCCTTCGTGGACGCCTCCAGCACCTCCGCGTTCGGCCCGATGTTCGCGCTGTCGGTGATCGCGCTGCTGCCGATCGTGCTGTTCTTCCTCGCCTTCCAGCGGTTCCTGGTGGAGGGCATGGCCAGCTCGGGAGTCAAGGGGTGAGCGGGATGCGGACCCGTGAGGCCGGTGAGGTGTTCGGGCCGCGCATGGCCCTGTTCGCCGATGTGCTGAGCGTCGGCCTCGCCACGGCGGCGGCCTGTCTGCCGCTGGTGACCGCACCGGCCGCGCTGTCGACGGCCTGCGCCGTACTGCGCGGCGCGGGACAGGACCGGCCCGTCACGGCGGGGCGGTACTTCGCCCTGCTGCGGGGCCGGCTCCGGGCCGGTGACCTGCTAGCCGGTGGCGTCGCGCTGGCGGGTCTGCTGCTGTTCGCGGCTGACCTGGCGCTGGCCGGGGCGGGGTTGCCCGGGGCGCCGGTGTTCGCGGTGGCCGCCGCCGTCATCGGGGCCTGCGCGGCGGTCATCGGCCTGCGGGCCTGCGGACGCCCGGAGTCGCTCACCGACTGGCGTGCGGCGGTGCGCGGAGCCGCCCGGGACGCCGTGGCGGACGTGGGCGGCAGCGGGCTGGTCCTGCTCGCCGTGGCGACGGCCGCGCTGTGCGCCTGGATGCTGCTGCCCCTGGCCTTCCTGGCCCCGGGGCCACTGGCCCTGGCGCTCACAGCCGTCGATGTGCGCCGGTCGGCTGCGGTTCTCCTGGAACACGGCTGACATCAGGAGCCGTTGAGGCGCTCCAGGCCTGTTAACCGAACTAACTCAACTGTCTTCGCAGGTCAGACCAGGTATCTGCTAGCTTCCCGAGGTGCTTGATGAGCAGCGGTCCGGAAGGGACCTGAGGAATTTTGTCCTGCCTGAGTTAGGCCAGTTGCTGAAGACGGGAGATCCCTGGGAGCCGTACAGGGTGCTGGATGGACGCGGGAGGCCGGTTGCGCCCGTTGCGCTCTACCTCAAGGAGCTGATGGCGAGGGACAGCTCGCCGTTGACGCCACGTTCGTACGGCATGGATCTGCTGCGCTGGTTCCGGTTCCTTTGGGCGCTCGGGATCGAGTGGGACCGTGCGACCCGGGAAGACGCCCGGGACTTCATGTTGTGGATGAAGGTGGCGGACAAGCCGAAGCGCATCCATTGGCGCCATCGCGGCAAGGCTCTCTCCAAGGTCCCACCGCCTCGCAGCGGCAGGCCGGCACCGGGGACACCGAATCCGGTGACTGGAAAGCCCACGGTCGGGATCAAGTACTCGTCGGCAACCCGGGCTCATTGCGAGACGGTGCTGCGGGAGTTCTACAACTTCCATCTGGATGAAAGCACCGGTTCGTTGCTGGTCAACCCCTTCCCGTTGGTCCGTGGGCGCCGCTTGTCCCAGCTCGGGACACAGCGTGATGGTGGGAAGAAGCACCGCAACCGACGCACGGGCCTCTACCGGCCGACCGTTCCGCAGCGGGTCCCGCGGCGGATTCCCGACGAGATGTACACCAAGGTCTTCGCCAGCCTCCGTTCTCATCGTGACCGCGCCTTGCTGGCCTTCTGGGTCGCCACTGGCACCCGCGCCGAGGAACTGCTCACCGTCAAGCAGGGCGGCGCGATTGTCGGCGAGCAGGCCGTCAGTGTGATCCGCAAGGGCACCCGCGACTACCAGGACCTGGCCGCCACCCCTGACGCGTTCGTCTGGCTGCGGCTCTACCAAGAGTCCGCCTGGAAGAAGGGCGTCCCCCGGGGCCGCCACCACCCGCTGTGGTGGACGCTGCGGCGCCCATGGCGGCCGCCGCTGGAATACGACGCGGCGCGCATGATGTTCAACCGCGCCAACGATCTCCTTGGCGCCAACTGGACCCTTCACGATCTGCGGCACACGGCGACGTTCATGATGCTCGATGACCCGAACATGCCGCCGGTTTACGTGCAAAAGATCCTCGGCCACAAGTATCTGTCGACCCTGGACATCTACAACCGTCCGACCAGGGACGACGTCATCAGAGCCGGCCTCGCCCACCACGCCCGTCAGGAGAAGCGACGCGAGGAGAATCCTGTGCCTGTTGACGAGCCGTCCTACAACCCCGACTCCTTGTCCATCCTCTTCGGCCGGGACGCCTCATGACGAGCACTGCGACGCACGTCGGCTCGAGCTTCGTTCCGCGGGTCACCAGCATGGTGGGCGCCGAAGAGCTCAAGCTGATGAACCGATTCCCGCATCGGGAAAGACCAAGCATGTGGGAAGCGACCGCAGTCACGCGTGAAGAGGTCCTTGAGCGGCTGGCTCGCCCACCGCTACGAGCTGTGGAACCCAGTGCCCAGGCGAATCGAATGTTCGGGGCACGGCTCCTCCTCGACTGGCTGATGACTTTTCCGGGAGAAACCTGGCAACAGCGCTGGCAGAGGAGCCCTGCCCACGGCCAGCACATTGCGTCGCAGGGGTGGAGGGATGCCTTCGCAGCCTGGGCCCGCCCGGAAGGGCGAGTATCGCGCCGTGAAACGCTTCTCGTCGGGGTGCTGGCGCTGCTCTGCGCGGATGCCGTCAGACCCGACCCGGAGTTCCTCATCGGGTCAAGATCGCGGCATCTTCGGCCGGCTCTGGAGACCACACGCGACCCCCAGGGGTTCGCCCGCTTGAGGGCTTCACTGCCGACCAACATCTCGGCTGCGAATATCTCGTCCGGGCTGAAGACCATTGCGGAGATCATGGCCTGCCGAGGCGGCGCCATCGAGGACATCGTCGTCGGCGACCTGCTGCTCTGGCAAAGCAAGAATCCGAGGAACAGCAATGGACGGATCCAGCTTGCCTACACCTGGCTACGCGACTTGGGTCTCT
Organism: Streptomyces sp. CA-179760; assembly: GCF_050937045.1. Lineage (NCBI taxonomy): Bacteria > Bacillati > Actinomycetota > Actinomycetes > Kitasatosporales > Streptomycetaceae > Streptomyces > Streptomyces sp. CA-179760. Next base: position 1,071,754 of record NZ_JBNJLZ010000001.1, on the reverse strand, counting down.
TTCCAGCAGACGCACCGCACACGCTGTTCCGGATCTCGAACCGTACGGGGCAACTCACCCCGGCGGACCTTGTCGACCGCTACGAACTGCAGTGCCGTCCGATCCGCGATCTCTTGGTCGCCTACCTCTCCCATCGGTCCGTAGGGCTCGACTTCACGACGCTGCAGGCGCTCACGATCTCGCTGGCGCTTCGGTTCTGGGGCGACCTGGAGCGGCATCATCCGGGCATCGACTCTCTTCGGCTGCCTGCCGAGGTGATCACTGCCTGGAAGGTCCGCCTGGCTACGAAGACCGTCCGCAAGCGTCTGCCCGATGGATCATTTCGGGAGTTCACAGAGCCACGCCGAGGTGCGATCGGGATCAAAACCCAGGTCAGAGCCTTCTACCTGGACCTGGCGGAGTGGGCAGTGGAGGACCCCGGCCAGTGGGCCGCCTGGGTGGCGCCCTGCCCGATCAGCGAAGCCGAGTGCTCGGGAAGAAAGGCTGAGAAGCAGCTCAAGGCCCGCATGGACCAACGTACTCGCGAGCGCCTGCCGGCCCTGCCCACGCTGGTGAAGACGGCTCACCGCCTACTGAAAGAGGCCACCATGCGCCTCGATGCACTCAACGCTGCCCCGCTCGGTTCGGATTTCAGCGTGCTTGGTGAGACCTTCAGAGTCCCGCGCTTCAGCAAATGCGCTGACGGGCGCCCGATCCATGCCTGGGACGCGAAGGGCACCCGGCGCTCATTCGCGGGTGAGGAACGCAGCGCATTCTGGGGGTGGGCTGCCATCGAGATCTTGCGACACACCGGCATCCGCATCGAGGAACTCCTCGAGCTGGGGCACCACAGCATCGTCAGCTACAAGCTCCCCACCACCGGACAGGCCGTTCCGCTCCTGCAGATCGCCCCGTCGAAGACCGACCAAGAGCGACTTGTCCTGGTCACGCCGGAGCTGGCGGACGTGTTGAGCACGGTCGTCTCTCGAGTCCGAGGCTCGGACGGGAGAGTCCCCGTTCTCCGTAGCTACGATCACTACGAACGGGTCTGGAACCCGCCGATGCCTCTCCTGTTCCAGGATCGCTCTGGCGGCTACCTGCGTCCGCTGTCACGAGCGACGATCCGTCGGGGACTCGACGTCACCTTGTTGGCCTCAGGTCTGACGGACAGCGCGGGTGACCCCCTCATCTTCCAGCCCCACGACTTCCGCCGGATCTTCATCACGGACTCCATCCTCAACGGCCTGCCCCCTCACATCGCCCAGGTCATCGCTGGTCACGACCACATCGGAACGACGATGGGATACGCCGCGATCTACCCCACTGATGCCATCGAGGCACACCGAGCGTTCATCGCCCGGCGCCGGGCTCTGCGGCCTGCCGACGAATACCGCACCGTCACCCCTGAAGAATGGGGAGAGTTCCTCGGACACTTTGAGCGCCGCAAGCTCGCCCTGGGCGACTGCGGCCGCGCATACGGAACTGACTGTGCTCACGAACACGCTTGCGTCCGATGCCCCGCCCTGATCGTCGGCGCGACAGAACGTCCCCGGCTTGTCGAAATCCGCGACAACCTCCTCACGCGCATCGTGGAAGCCGAAAGGGAAGGCTGGCTCGGCGAGATCGAAGGGCTGCAGAGCAGCCTGACCCACGCCGAGGAGAAGCTAGCCCAACTCGACACCCAGATCTCCCGGAAGCAGGAGTCTGTCGACCTGGGAATCCCTACCTTCCGGGAGATCGTTGCTCGCACCACTGCGGCGGCCACCCCGCCGGGACCTGCGTGACTGAACGGCTGTCAATCCGGCGTGCTCAGCGGACACCGCCACAGAACGCGGCGCTTGGACGAGCTTCGTCCACGCGGATGATCTACACCACCCCGACCCCGGCCACGGGCCACGTTCTACGGGCGGCGGGCCAGCAGGTGGGTGTCGAGGAAGCCCCGCTCGGACGCTGGGTCGTGGAGCAACCGAGCCACCGTGACGAGTCCGGCCCCGGCCAGCAACTCGGCAAACTGCTCCGCCGGCCAGCTATAGGCAGGCGCCACCTTGTGGTCGAAGCGGACAGGCTCCGGCCCCTCGGTTCCGAAGAAGGACGCCAGGAGCAGGCCCCTGGTGCCAAGACACGCACCTGCTCAGCGAGCAGCGCGGGCAATTCTTCAGGTGGGGTATGGATCATCGAGTAGTGGGCCAGCACTCCGCCGAGCGCGCCGTCCTCGACCGGCAGGGCCTCCATTCGTGCTTCGTCGAACCGCAGCGCCGGATGGGCCCGCCGGGCGTGGGCGACCATAGCCGGGGAGAGGTCGAGCCCGAAGGCGTCCAACCCCAAGTCGCGCAGCATGGCGGTCAAATGGCCGGGCCCGCACCCGACGTCGGCTGCCCGCAGGTTCCCCGTGCCACGCACGAGCTCGGCGAAGGTGCCGATCATGTTCCGCGCGAACGGCTGCGTCTCCAACCGATTAGCGAACATCGACGCATACAGTTCGACGACCCCGTCGTAGGCCGCCCTGGTCTCGTCCTGGTGTTTTAACACGGGAGGGAAGCTAACACCCTCGTCGTTCACAGCAGTTCTCCGGCCCCATACCGGCCCCTTCCCCGCAGGACTGATCGTCCTGTCACCTGACCACGGGACGCCCCGGTAGTTCGGAGAAGCGGCCTGCAGCGTGTGAACGGTTTCCGTCGCCTCAGCGGCCTGCAGCGTGTGAACGGTTTCCGTCGCCTCAACGGCCGACGGAACCGATGCTGATCCGCGGCCACGACCGAGCCGTAGCCAGGAGCGCCTGGGTCCGTGCAGACGGAGTGGCCGCAGCCGTTGCCAGTGCCGCCGCGGCGCTCGCGATGCCGAGGACCGCGCCGGCGGCCACGTCGCCCGGATAGTGCACGCCCGTGTGGATGCGGGAGTAGCCGACCGCGCTCGCCAGCGCCCCGAGCGGCACCGCGGCGGGCGGCAGGACCACTCCGACGGCGGTGGCGAACGCGACCGCCGACGCGGTGTGCCCGGACGGGAACGAGGCCGACGTGGGCATCCGGACATGCCGGTCCACGGTCACCCGGGCAGCCTCCCGGTCCGGCCGGGCCCGGCGCACCAGGCGCTTGCCGAGCAGGTTGGCGGAGGCCGACGCCACGGCGATCGCCCCGACGCCGACGACCGCTGCCCGGCGCGGCCGCTTTCCGGCCAGCGCCAGGGCGGCGGCGATGCCGAACGAGATCTTGGAGTGGTCGGCCGCGTGCGACAGATGGCGCAGCGTCCGGTCGAGGGTGGGTGTGGGGTGGCGGCCACCGCCGCGTACAGGGCGCCGTCCACGGCCCTGAGATCGCCGAGTACGGCGGTCAGGAGCCGGCCGGGTCCGCTCGCGGGCTTCCCTCCGCTCGGCAGCGGACGGGGGGCGTCCGCGTCTGTGATCGTCGGATCGGTCATGTTGCTTCTCCCCGCAGTGGCCTTTCCCCAGCAAGGTACCGGCTCACGCCGGGCGCACGCTCGGCGCCCCCGCGGGCCGGTACCCGCCGAGTGCCCAAGCGGCGGACGGCCATCCGTGAGCCGGCCCCGGCACCGCCGCCCGGGCGACCTGGTGAACTTGCGGCATGACGTCACCGCTGCCCCGGGCCCTGCGCGCACTCGACCGCTTCCACTCCGCCCGCCCCTGGGACCACAACGCCCACTTCCACCGCTGGATCCTGCGGCAACGGCCCGCCCGTGTGGGAAGCGCCCTGGACGTGGGGTGCGGCAGTGGTGACCTGGCCCGGCTGCTGGCGACCCGGGCCGCACAGGTGCACGGGATCGACGCCGACCCGGCGATCACGGCACGGGCACGGGAGCTGACCCCGGCGACGGCCCCGGTGACCTACGCGGTGGCCGACGCGCCGACCGGGCTTCCCGACGGGCCGTACGACGTCATCACCTGTGTCGCCGTGCTCCACCATCTGCCGTTCAAGCAGACCCTGAAGGCCCTCCGCGACCGTCTCGCCCCCGGCGGCACGCTGGTCGTCGTCGGGCTCTCCCGAGAAGAGACTCCCATCGACCACGTCCTCGGCATCGCGTCGATCCCGCTCAACATCGTCATGGCGTTGGTGAAGAACCGGGGCCGCCGGGCAGCACGCCCGGCCTCGATGACCGCCCCCACGAGACCGGCGGACATGACCTTCCCCGAGATCCTCCGCGAGGCCCGAGCCGTCCTGCCCGGTGCCCGCCTGCGCCGCCGTCTGTTCTGGCGCTACACGTTGGTGTGGCACCACCGCTGACCGCCGCCCCCGTCCCGCGACCACTTCAGCCGGCGGCCCGGAACGTGCGCAGCCGCAGCGAGTTGCCGACGACGAAGACCGAGGAGAAGGCCATGGCCGCCCCGGCGATCATCGGCGTGAGCAGTCCGGCCGCGGCCAGCGGCAGGGCCGCAACGTTGTAGGCGAAGGCCCAGAACAGGTTCGAGCGGATGGTGCCGAGGGTGCGGCGGGAGAGACGGATGGCGTCCGCCGCGGCCCGCAGGTCGCCCCGCACGAGGGTCAGGTCCCCGGCCTCGATCGCGGCATCCGTGCCGGTGCCCATGGCCAGTCCGAGATCGGCCTGGGCGAGGGCCGCCGCGTCGTTGACACCGTCGCCCACCATCGCCACCGAACGGCCCTCGGCCTGAAGCCGCTTGACGACCTCGACCTTGTCCTGTGGGAGCACCTCGGCGACGACATCCTCCGGAGCGATACCGGCCTGGCGGGCGACGGACCGGGCCACCGCCTCGTTGTCGCCGGTCAGCAGGATGGGGGTCAGTCCGAGAGCGCGCAGCCGTCCGACCGCCTCCGCACTCGTCTCCTTCACCGCGTCGGCGACCTCCAGCACCGCACGCGCCTCGCCGTCCCAGGCAACCACGATGGCGGTACGCCCGGCGCCCTCGGCTGCCGCCCTGGCACAGGCCAGCCCCTCCGGCAGCTCCATCGCCCAGTCGGCCAGCAGCCTTTCCCGCCCGACGAGCACCGCGTGGCCCTCGACGACGCCCTGGACACCGAGCCCGGGCACATTGGCGAAGTCCTCCGGCGTGGGCAGCGCGCCGCTCAGCTTCTCCAGCGCACCGTCGGCGACGGCCCGGGCGATCGGGTGCTCGGAGGAGTGCTCCAGCGCCCCGGCCAGCCGCAGTACCTCGGCCTCGCCGATGCCGTCGGCGGTGTGCACGGCGAGCAGGGTCATACGGCCGGTGGTGACGGTGCCGGTCTTGTCGAGGACGACGGTGTCGACCCTGCGCGTCGACTCCAGGACCTCCGGGCCCTTGATGAGGATGCCGAGCTGGGCGCCCCGCCCGGTGCCGACCATCAGCGCGGTCGGCGTGGCCAGACCCAGGGCGCACGGGCAGGCGATGACGAGGACGGCGACCGCGGCGGTGAAGGCGGCCGTCAGTCCGGCGCCGTTGCCGAGCCAGAAGCCCAGCGTGCCCAGCGCGAGGGCGATCACGACCGGCACGAACACGGCGGAGATCCGGTCCGCGAGCCGCTGCGCCGCGGCCTTGCCGTTCTGCGCGTCCTCCACCAGCCTCGCCATGCGGGCCAGGTGGGTGTCGGAGCCGACTCGCGTGGCGCGCACGACGAGCCGCCCTCCGACGTTGATCGTGGCGCCCGTGACCGGGTCGCCGGCGCCGACCTCCACCGGCACGGACTCGCCGGTGAGCATCGAGGCGTCCACGGCGGAGGAACCCTCGACGACCGTCCCGTCGGTGGCGATCTTCTCGCCGGGCCGGACCAGGAAGCGGTCGCCGACTCGCAACTCCGCGACCGGAACGGCCTGTTCACGGCCCGCGTCCCGCAGCACGGTGACGTCCTTAGCGCCCAGCTCCAGCAGTGCCCGCAGCGCCGCCCCGGCCTTGCGCTTCGCACGGGCCTCGAAGTACCGCCCGGCCAGGAGGAAGGCCGTCACGCCCGCGGCGGCCTCCAGGTAGATGTTCCCCGCGCCGTCCGTGCGCTCGATGGTCAGCTCGAAGGGGTGCGTCATGCCCGGCGTGCCCGCGGTGCCGAAGAACAGCGCCCACAGCGACCACAGGAACGCGGCCGAGGTGCCCACCGAGATCAGCGTGTCCATGGTGGCCGCGCCGTGCCGGGCGTTGGTGAACGCGGCCCTGTGGAAGGGCCAGGCCGCGTAGGTCACGACGGGCGCGGCCAGCGTGAGCGACAGCCATTGCCAGTACTCGAACTGCAGCGCCGGGATCATGGCCATGGCCACGACGGGAACCGCCAGCACCACGGCCGTGACCAGCCGCTCGCGCAGCGGGCGGAGATCGTCGGTTTCCTCGGCGGGCTCGGTGCGCCGCTCGGGGAGTGCCGGTTCCTGAGCGGTGTACCCGGTTGCCTCGACCGTGGCGATCAGATCCCCGACCGAGACCTCGCCGGAGTAACTGACTTTCGCCTTCTCGGTCGCGTAGTTGACGGTGGCGGTGACCCCGTCCATGCGGTTGAGCTTCTTCTCGATGCGCGCCGCGCAGGAGGCACAGGTCATGCCTCCGATGACGAGCTCGACTTCGGTGCCGATCGTTCCGGTGGTCATGCCCCTGTATACCCCCTAGGGGTATCATTCGCAAGCGAGGAGGTAGCTTGACTAGGTACCCCTAGGGGTATGGTGAAGTGCATGGAAGCCCCGCATCCGAGCGCGAGGCCCGGCAGCTCGAAGGAGCCGACGGTCATGAACACCGGACTGAAGATCACCACCTTTGCCGCCGCCCTGGCCGCCACGTTCGGCACGGCCTACGGCGTCGGACAGGGCATCGGCCCCGTCGTCGCCGACGCCCCGCCGAAACACGAGGACGAGCACACCCGGCCCGCACCGGAGCCCGAGGGGAGCGGCGGCCACGCCGGACAAGGGACACCCCCGGCCGGCGGACTCCAGATCTCCGAGGGCGGCTACACCCTCGACCTCGAGACCCCGAGCGTCACCGCCGGACAGCGGGCCGACCTGCGCTTCACCGTCCGGGACGGCGGCGGCCGGGCCGTCACCGCCTACCAGCGCGAACACGGCAAGGAACTCCACCTCATCGTGGCCTCACGCGACCTGGCCACCTACCGCCACCTGCACCCCACGCGCGCTGCCGACGGCACCTGGAGCATCCCCGTCGACCTGCCCCGCGCCGGCGGCTATCGCGTCTTCGCCGACTTCACCCCGGCGAAGAAGGACGCCCGGAACCTCACCCTCGGCGCGGACCTCGCCGCCTCCGGCCCGTTCCGGCCGAAGGAACTCCCGCCGGCGAGCACCACGGCCGAGACCAACGGCTACGAGGTCGAGCTGGCCGGCGCCCTGCGCCCGGGCAGGGCGAGCGAACTGAACCTGAAGGTCTCCCGGGCCGGCAGGCCCGTCACCGACCTCCAGCCCTACCTCGGCGCGTACGGCCACCTGGTCGCCCTGCGCTCCGGCGACCTCGCCTACCTCCACGTCCACCCGAACGGCGAACCGGGCGACGGAAAGACCCGGCCCGGCCCGGACGTCTCCTTCACGGCCACGGCACCCAGCACGGGCTCATACCGCCTGTTCCTCGACTTCAAGCACGACGGAAAGGTCCACACGGTGGCGTTCACCGTCCGGGCAGGAGGGGCAGCGGCCGCTGAACCCGGTACCCCCGAGGGGCATGCGGACGACAGCCACGGGCACTGAGCCCTAGTAGTGCTTCGTTAGGTTCTGGGCTGTCTGTGGCTTCTTCGGGGGTTGGGCAGGGGGCGTCCGCAGGTGGTGCAGGTACCGGTCCAGCACCTGAGCAGGTCCTGAAGAATGTCGAGGACCTGGTAGAGGGTCAGGCCGGTGTGCGGACTTTTGGGTCGAGCCGCCTGAGGGTGAGGAAGGCCTGGGCGGCGGTGACGAGGGTGACGTGGTGGTGCCAGCCGCGCCAGGTGCGGCCCTCGAAGTGGTCCAGTCCCAGGCCATGCTTGAGCTCGCGGTAATCGTGCTCGATCCGCCAGCGCATCTTCGCCCACCGCACCAGGTCAGCGGCCGGTGTGGTGGCGGGCAGATTCGATATCCAGTAGTCCGTCGGAGTGTCCTGGCCCTCCGGCCATTCAACGAGGAGTGTCTGGACGGGCAGGACACCGTCCCACTGGTTGCGGCCGCCGCCCGCCGCCTGGGCTGCGGCGAGGGACTGCTTGCCCGCGGGCCGCACGCTCAGCACCGCGAACCGTGAGGTCATCGCGCCTTTGCTGCCCTGCCGCCAGGTCACCTCGGTGAACCGCTCCGCACCCGCCTCCGCTGCGAGGACGCAGACGGCTCGTGGTGGGGTGCGATAGCGGGGAAGGGTGGGCGGCCCGAGCCCACCGTAAGCAGGCTGGTGCGGCTCGGTATTCTCCGGGTGAGCGACTTCCTTCCCGTTCAGGGCCAGGACATAGGACAGCCCTCGCTCCTCAAGGCCGAGCCGGAAGGGGGTGCTGACGCCGTATCCGGCGTCGGCGACCACGACCGGCGCCTTCAACCGCCAGTCGGCGAGCGTGTCCAGCAGGCCGAGCGCGAGACGCCACTTCTCCTGGTGCACCACGTCGTCGGGGACTCCTGCTCTGCGGCATCGGTCCGGCTCATCCGTCCACTCACGCGGCAGATACAACTGCCACTGCAACGGGCACGAGGCGGTGTCGGTGGCGGCATGGACACTGACCGCGACCTGGCAGTTCGCCCGTTTGCCGAGTGCTCCGCAGTACTGGCGGGCCACTCCGGCCGACGCCTTGCCGCACTTGGGGAACGACACGTCGTCGATCACCCACACCTCAGGTGTGATCACCTCGGACAGCCGCTCGGCGATCCGCTGCCTGACCGGCAGCGGATCCCACGGCGACTGGTTCACGAACTGCTGCAGGGCCTGCATGTTCCCGTCCGGCAGACGCTCGGCCATCGGCTGGACCGACTTGCGCCGGCCATCGAGCATCAGGCCCCGCAGATAACACTCGCCCCACCGCCGCTGATCCCGCCGCGGCAACGACCCGAACACATCGGCAACGAACTCCGACAACTCACCCCGGAGCCGTTCCACCTCCCCCAACCTCACCCCGGGAAGCTGCCCACAATCAACCGAGATCACTCAACGTAACGAAGCACTACTAGGGCCTGTCGTTTGGATCACGCCGCAGACGCGGGGTCCGGCACGCGCATCTGCCGCGTTGTCGTCGGTTGCCGATGCTCCGCATCGCCGCCCTCCTCCGCCTTGCAACTGCACGCACCAGACCCCGCTCACCGGCGATTTCCAGGAACCGTCAGTTTCCTGCGACCTGATCCAAACGACAGGCCCTAGCTGTATTGGGTAGCCGTGGTCACCTTCGACGGATTCGACGAGCTCGAGGGCTTCACAGCTTCCGCGCTGATCAACCGGTGCCGCAAGGAAGGCTCCCCCGTCCTAAAGGGCCGAGGTCTGGTCGAGGGCGGCCGGGATCTGGGCAGCGAGTTCCCTGAGGGGCTCACCGCTCAACTGGCACACCCCCCACTCGTCGAGGAAGTCCACGCCGAGCGAGTTGTAGAAGTCGATCGTCGGCTCGTTCCAGGCCAGGACCCACCATTCGAAGCGCACCTCAGGGTGAGGCCGGCGGTCACCGCGTCGAGGTCCCGGGACAGCACACCTGGGGCCTGTCGTTTGGATCACGCCGCGGACGCGGGGTCACCGGCGATTGCGAGGAACTGTCAGTTTCCCGCGACCTGATCCAAGCGACAGACCCTAGCCGAGCGCCCGGTCCAGGTTGAAGGCCGCGCTGATCAGCGCGAGATGTGTGAACGCCTGCGGGAAGTTGCCCTGCTGCTCCCCGGTGTGGCTGATCTCCTCGGCGTACAGGCCGAGATGGTTGGCGTACGTCAGCATCTTCTCGAAGGCCAGGCGCGCCTCGTCGATCCGGCCGGCGTGCACCATGGCCTCGACGTACCAGAACGAGCAGATGGAGAACGTGCCCTCGTCGCCGCGCACACCGTCCGGGCTGGACTGCGGGTCGTAGCGGTAGACCAATGAGTCCGACACCAGTTCCTCGGTGAGGACGTCCAGCGTCGACAGCCACTTCGGGTCCGTCGGGGCGATGAACTTCGTCAGCGGCATCATCAGCACGGCCGCGTCCAGCACGTCGCCGTCCTCGTGCTGGACGAAGGCCCGGCGCTCCTCGGACCAGCCCCGGCTCATGATCCGCCGGTAGATCGTGTCCCGGCACTCCCGCCAGCGCGGCAGATCGGCGGGCAGCCCGCGCCGGGTGGCCATCCGGATGGCCCGCTCGATCGCCACCCAGCACATCAGCCGCGAGTACAGGAAGTTCTTGCGGCCGCCCCGGGTCTCCCAGACTCCCTCGTCGGGCTGATCCCAGTGCGCGCACACCCAGTCCACCAGCGCGCACACGTCGTCCCACTGGCCGCTGGAGATGGGCTTGGCCCACTTGTCGTAGAGGTAGATGGAGTCGATCAGCGCGCCGTAGATGTCGAGCTGGAGCTGGTCGGCCGCCGCGTTGCCGACGCGTACCGGTGCGGAGCCCTCGTGGCCCTCCAGATGGTCGAGGGTCCGTTCGGGCAGGTCTGTGCGTCCGTCGATGCCGTACATGATCTGCAGCGGCCCGGAGTGCTTGCCGTCGCCCGGGCTGATGTGCCGGGTCACGAAGTCCATGAACGCCTCGGCCTCGCCGGTGAAGCCCAGCCGCAGCAGGGCGTAGACGCAGAACGCCGCGTCGCGCACCCACACGTACCGGTAGTCCCAGTTGCGTTCGCCGCCGAGCCGCTCGGGCAGGCTCGTCGTCGGCGCGGCCACGATCGCCCCGGTCGGCGCGTACGTCAGCAGCTTCAGCGTCAGCGCCGAGCGGTGCACCATCTCCCGCCAGCGGCCCCGGTACCGCGACGCCGCCAGCCAGCGCCGCCAGTACGCCACCGTCGCCGCGAGCTGCTCCTCGGCCTCCGTGCGCGCGCACCGGCGGGGTGACACCTCGCCGCCGACCTTGTCCAGCGCGAACACCGCCGACTCGCCCTCGCCGAGCTTGAAGTCGCCGCGCACGTCCGGCCCGTCGGCCTCCAGCGGCACGGTCGCGGTCAGGGCGAGCGCCATCCCGTCGGCTTCGAAGAGCGCCGTCTCACCGTTCAGCCGGACGGTGTGCGGCCGGGTGCCGTAGTCGAACCGGGGAGCCACGCGCGTACGGAAGGGGACCGAGCCGCGTACGCACACCACCCGCCGGATCAGCCGGTGCCGCTCGGCCTCGGCCGGCTCGCCGTCCACCGGCATGAAGTCCTGCACCTCGCCGACGCCGTCCTCGGTGAAGAACCGGGTCATCAGGACGTTGGTGTCGGGGAAGTAGAACTGCTTGGTCCGGGCCGGCACGGTCGCCGCCAGTTCGAAGCAGCCGCCGCGCTCCGCGTCCAGGATCGAGGCGAACACGCTCGGCGCGTCGAAGGCCGGGCAGCAGTACCAGTCGATCGTGCCGTCGGTCCCCACCAAAGCCACGCTGCGCAGGTCGCCGATCAGCCCGTGCTCGGCGATCGGCAGATACCGTCGCCCGTCCGCTGTACCCCGCATGGCAGCCTCCCTGCCCTGGCGAGCGCCTGAGTTTCAGCTTAGGTCCGCCGAGCACAAGCGGCCGGGTGTCACACCGTGACGACCCGCAGCCCGGCGTCCTCGAAGGTACGCAGCGTCTCCGCGTCGGCCGCCGTGTCCGTGACCAGGGTGTCCACTGCCTCGGCCGCGCAGATCCGGGCGAACGCCCGCTGCCCCAGCTTGCTGGAGTCGGCGGCCACGACCACGCGCTCCGCGCGCTCGCACAGCAGCCGGTTGATCGCGGCCTCCGCCTCGTCGTGCGCCGCCGCCCCGTGCGCGACGTCGAAGGCGACCACGCCGAGCACCGCCACATCGACGGTGATCTGCCCGAGCACCCCGTCCGCGAGCGGCCCGACCAGCTCGTACGACTGGGCCCGGGCCACCCCGCCGGTCAGCACGATCTTGAACTGGGGCCGTACGGCCAGCTCATTGGCGATGTTCAGCGCGTTCGTCACGACCGTCAGCGCGGGCGACCCGGACGCCAGATCCCCGCGCGCCGCCAGCGCCCGCGCCACCTCGGTGGTGGTCGTACCGCCGGTCAGCCCGACCGCCTCGCCGGGCGCGACCAGGTCCGCCACCGCCTTCGCGATGCGCTGCTTCTCGGAGGCGTGCCGGGCCGTCTTGTAGCGCAGCGGCAGCTCGTACGACACACCGTGCACCACCGCGCCGCCCCGCGTGCGCACCAGCATCTGCTGCTCGGCCAGCCCGTCGAAGTCGCGGCGGATCGTCGCGGCCGACACCCCCAGCTCCCCGGCCGCCTCCTCGACGTCCAGCCGGCCGCGCTCCACGAGCAGGTCCAGCAGCGCCTTCCAGCGGGCGTCGCGCGACATCCGCACCTCCACGTCTCGATCTCCGGGCGACCCTAGCGCACCCGATCTCGCTGAATGCTTGATGTTGCTCGAAAGGTGGCGATACCTTGCAGGAACAATCAGAGCGGGGAGTGTGGCATGACGCATGTCGAGGACGAGCTGACCAGCCAGCCCGAGTGCTGGACACGCGCCGCGTCGGAGGCGGCGGGGTACGGGGAGGTGTTGCCGGCGGCGGGGGAGCGGGTCGCGATCGTCGGCTGCGGCACCTCGTACTTCATGGCGCAGGCCGCCGCGGCCCTGCGCGAGGACGCCGGCCAGGGCGAGACCGACGCGTTCGCCGCCTCGGAGTTCCCTTACGGCCGTGGCTACGACCGGGTCGTCGCCCTCACCCGCTCCGGCACCACGACCGAAGTCCTCGACCTGCTGGCCCGGTTGAAGGGCCGCACCCCCACCACCGCGATCACCGCCGACCCGGACACACCCGTGATGACGGCGGCCGACGAGCTCGCCGTGCTCGACTTCGCGGACGAACGCTCCGTCGTGCAGACCCGGTTCGCGACCACCGCCCTCACCCTGCTCCGCGCCCATCTGGGACTCCACCCCGACACGGCGGTCACCGACGCGCGCACCGCCCTGGCGGAGCCCCTGCCCGAAGGCCTGGTGGAATGCGCCCAGTTCGCCTTCCTGGGGCGCGGCTGGACCGTCGGCCTGGCCAACGAGGCCGGGCTGAAGATGCGCGAGGCCGCCCTGGCCTGGTCCGAGGCCTACCCGGCGATGGAGTACCGGCACGGTCCCATCAGCGTCACCACCAGCTCCACCGCGACCTGGATGTTCGGCGACGCGCCGGACGGGCTCGCCGAACAGGTCCGCGGCACGGGCGCGTTGTGGATCGCCGGGGCCCTGGACCCGCTCGCCGAACTCGTCCGCGCCCAGCGGCTCGCCGTCGCGGTCGCCGCGTCACGCGGCCTCGACCCGGACAGCCCACGCCATCTCACCCGCTCGGTGATCCTCACTCACCGACCTCGGTGATCCTCGCCCACTGACCCTGGAGGCACCGTGCCCCTCACCACCACCGGCGAGCTCGTCACCCGCGCCGCCGCGGCCCGCTCGGCCGTAGCCTCGTTCAACGTCATCACGCTGGAACACGTCGAGGCTGTCATCGCGGGTGCCGAGTCCGTGCACGCCCCTGTCGTGCTCCAGGTCAGCGAGAACGCGGTCAAGTTCCGCGGCGGGCAGCTGCTCCCGCTCGCCCGGGCGGCCGTCGCAGAGGCCGAACGCGCCGCCGTACCGGTCGCGTTGCACCTCGACCACGTGCAGAGCGACGCGCTGCTGTACCAGGCGGCGGAGGCCGGCTTCAGCTCCGTGATGTACGACGCGGCCCGGCTGCCCTACGCCCAGAACCTCGCCACGACCCGGGCGGCCGTCGACTGGGCACACGCCCAAGGGCTCTGGATCGAGGCCGAGCTGGGGCAGATCGGCGGCAAGAACGGCAGGCCCCCGCTGGACGCGCACGCCCCCGGTGCCCGCACCGACCCCGACGAGGCCCGGGCCTTCGTCGCCGACTCGGGGGTGGACGCCCTGGCCGTCGCCATCGGCAGCGCCCACGCCATGACCACCCGCACCGCGACCCTCGACCACGCCCTCCTCAAACGCCTGTCGGCCGCCCTGGACGTCCCGCTCGTCCTGCACGGCTCCTCCGGCGTCCCGGACGACGAACTCACCTCGGCCGTCGCCGGCGGCATCGCCAAGGTCAACATCGGTACGGCCCTGAACATCGCGCTGACCGGCGCCATCCGGGACTTCCTCGCCGAGCGCCCCGACGCCGTCGACCCGCGCGGCTACCTCACGGTGGCGCGGGAGGCGATGACAAATGCGGTGGCGAGAGCCCTCCGGACCCTCGGCCCGGCTACCGCTTGACGGCCTTCAGCACCACGAACTTCGAGTCACTGGCGACCAGTCGGCTGTTGCCGAAGATCCGCCGCAGCGTGACGTGGTAGCCCAGATGCCGGTTGCCGATCACCCACAGCTCGCCGCCCGGCCGCAGCGCGCGCCGCGCCCCGGTGAACATCCGCCGGGCCGTGGCGTCCGTCGTCGCCTGGTGGGAGTGGAACGGCGGGTTGTTGAGGACCAGGTCGACGCTGTCCGACGGCACACCGGCCAGCCCGTCGCCGACCCGGAACTCGGCATGCCCCGGCACTCCGTTCGCCTTGTAGGTCGCCTCCGCCGAGGCCACGGCCTGGAACGACTCGTCCACGAACAGCACCTCGGCCTCCGGATCGGCCAGCGCCACCGCCGTCCCGACCACACCGTTGCCGCACCCAAGATCCACCACTCGTCCACCCCGGCCGCCCGGCAGATGCCCGAGGAAGAACCGGGTGCCGATGTCGAGCCGGTCGGCGCAGAAGACACCCGCGTGATTGACGACGGTGCCTCCCGAGGCCGGGCCGATGCCGTCCGGCAGCGTGTAGACGTACGGCCACGGACTGGCGGGCCGCGCCGGCGCGGGATCCGGCGTGCAGAAGATCAGCCGGGCCTTCTTCTCAGCGAGCGAGGTGCGGGTCGGGCCGAGGATCCGCTCGAACAACTGAAGCGTCGAGGTGTGGATCTCCTTCACCATCCCCGTGCCCACGACAACGGTCCCCGCGTCCACCGCCGGCGCCAGCCGCAGCAACTGATCCTCCAGCAGCGCCAGGCTCTTCGGCACCCGCACCAGAAGGACATCGACGCGGTCGGGCGGCGGATCCTGCGTGGTGAGCAGCCGTACCGTGCCGGGCTCCACGCCGTGCCGCGCCAGGTTGGCCCGGGTCGCCTCCTGGGTCAGGTGGGAATCCGTGATCTGCGTCGGCCCGTGCTCCGCGAGCGCCGTCACCAGCGCGCCCCACCGGTCCCCGACGGCCACGACCGTGCCCGACAGCGGGACCCGCTCCCGCTCCAGATGCCTCAGCAGGTACTCGTCGGAAGCGTCCCAGGCGCGCAGCCTGTCACGCGGATCCTCGGGGAAACGGGTCAGCGCGAACTCGCCCCACGGCGTCGTCATACGGTCGTTCATCGTGCGTCAAGGCTAGCCGAGCCGCAGCTCAGGCCGTGTCGGGCAGGATGGGGAGCATGGACGGCGAGCTGTTCCCCAGGCCTCGTACGCAGGTGGCACCCGGCGCGGTGCACATACCGGACTGGCTGGACGCGGACCACCAGCGCGCGCTGCTCGACGCCTGCCGCGCGTGGGCCCGCCCACCCGCCGGACTGCGCACGGTCCGAACCCCCGGCGGCGGCACGATGACCGCCCGGCAGGTCTGTCTGGGCTGGCACTGGTACCCGTACGCCTACGCCCGCACGGTGGCGGACGGCGACGGCACCCCGGTGAAGCCGTTCCCCGATTGGCTCGGCGAGCTGGGCCGCCGAGCGGCCGGGGACGCCTTGGACACTCCGATGCAGGCTCCCTACGACATCGCACTGATCAACTTTTATGACGGCGACGCCCGCATGGGCATGCACCGTGACAGCGACGAGAAGTCGGACGCGCCGGTGGTGTCGCTGAGCCTCGGCGACACCTGCGTCTTCCGCTTCGGCAACACCGAGACCCGCACCCGGCCCTACACCGACGTCGAGCTGCGCAGCGGCGACCTGTTCGTCTTCGGCGGCCCGTCCAGGCTCGCCTACCACGGCGTCCCCCGGGTACACGGGGGCACGGCACCGCCCGGATTGGGCCTGACCGGACGGCTCAACATCACGCTCCGGGTCAGCGGTCTGTAGGCCGCAGGCCCGGCGGATCATGGGAGACTCGCCCTCATGAGCGGGAAGGCGGACCCCCGGCAGGCGGGGACGGGAGCACCTCGAGGACGCGGCTGGACCGGGGGCGCGCGGCGCTCGGACCCGCGCTGGAACTCGTCCACACCGGACGCGCGCCGACCCGGGCCGTACTCACCGCCGAGCTCGGAGTGACCCGGGCGACGGCCGGCGCGGTCGCCGCCGAGCTGGAGGCGCTCGGGCTGATCCGGGTCGACGCCCGGCCCGGCGCGGCGGCCGGCTCGCAGGGCAGGCCCTCGCACAAGCTGTCCGTCGCCGACGAGGGGCCCGTCGCGCTCGCCGCGCAGGTGCACGCCGACGGATTCCGGGCGGCGCTGGTCGGGCTGGGCGGCCGGATCGTCGCCACCGCCCCCGGCTGTGAGGTCGTCGACGCGGACCCGGCGAAGGTGCTCGCCTCCGTCGTCACGGCGGGCGCCGAACTGCTGCGAGAGACGGGACGCCGATGCGTGGGCGCCGGACTCGCCGTCCCCTCCGCGGTAGCCGAACCCGAGGGCCTGGCCCTCAACCCCCTGCACCTGGCCTGGCCCGCTGGCGCGCCCGTCCGTGACATCTTCGCCGAACAGGTGCGCGCGGCCGGCATCGACGGACCCGCCTTCGCCGCGAACGACGTCAACCTCGCCGCGATCGCCGAGCACCGGCACGGCGCCGGCCGCGGCGCCCGCGACCTGCTGTGCGTGGCCACCGGCCACCGGGGCGTCGGCGGCGCGCTCGTCCTCGACGGCCGCCTCCACAGGGGAAGTTCGGGCCTGGCCCTGGAGGTCGGACACCTCACCGTGCACCCCGAGGGCCGCCCCTGCCACTGCGGCAGCCGCGGCTGCCTCGACGTCGAGACCGACCCCCTGGCCTTCCTCACGGCGGCAGACCGCGCCCCCGGCCCCGAAGTCTCCCTGCTCCAGCAGTCCATCGACCTCGTCCGCCACCACTACGACGACCCGGGCGTACGCACCGCCACCGAAACCCTCATCGACCGCCTCGGCCTCGGCCTCGCCGGTCTGGTCAACATCCTCAACCCCGACCGCATCATCCTCGGCGGCCTCCACCGCACCCTCCTGGACGCCGACCCCGACCGCCTCCGCGCCGTAGTCGCCGACCGCAGCCTCTGGGGCCAGAGCGGCGGGGTCCCCATCCTCCCGTGCACCCTCGACCACAACAGCCTGGTCGGCGCGGCGGAACTGGCGTGGCAGCCGGTGCTGGACGATCCGCTCGGGGCGCTGGCCTAGAGGGCATGCGCTGGAGGAGTGCCCGCGCCGCTCCCGGGCAGGCGAGCTCCGAGCGGGCAGGCTGGCTCGGAGGCAGTACGCCCGCCGCACCGCACCACCGAGGAAGTAGACGCGCAATGACCGACAAGCTCACCGTGAGCGTCCTGGGCACCGGCATCATGGGCGCGGCCATGGCCCGCAACGTCGCCCGGGCCGGACACACCGTCCGCGCCTGGAACCGCACGCGTGCCAAGGCCGAGCCACTGGCCGCCGAGGGCGTGCACATCGTCGACACCCCCGCGCAGGCCGTGCGGGACACCGACGTCGTCCTGACCATGCTCTACGACGGTCCGGCCGTTCTGGAGACGATGCGCGAGGCGGCCCCGGCCCTGGGTCCCGGCATCGCGTGGGCGCAGTCCACCACGGCCGGTGTCGAGGGCATCGCCGATCTGGCCGCCTTCGCCCGCGAGCACGGCCTGGTCTTCTACGACGCGCCCGTCCTGGGCACGCGTCAGCCCGCCGAGGCCGGGCAGCTGACCGTGCTCGCCGCCGGGCCCGCCGAAGGGCGGGACCGGGTGACGCCGGTCTTCGACGCTGTCGGCGCCCGCACCGTGTGGACCGGAGAGGACGGGGCGGCGGGCGGGGCCACCCGGCTGAAGCTGGTCGCGAACAGCTGGGTTCTCGCCGTCACGGCCGCCGCCGGTGAGGCCCTGGCGCTGGCCAAGGCTCTCGACGTCGACCCGCACAACTTCTTCGACCTCGTCGCCGGTGGGCCGCTCGACATGGGCTATCTGCGCGCCAAGTCCGAGCTGGTCCTCGACGACCGGCTCACGCCGCCCCAGTTCGCGGTGACCACCGCCGCCAAGGACGCCCGCCTGATCGTCCAGGCCGGTGCGGGCAACGGCGTCCGCCTGGACGTCGCCGAGGCGGCCGCCATCCGTATGGAGCGTGCCGCCGCCCAGGGCCACGGCGACGAGGACATGGTCGCGGCCTACTTCGCCAGCTTCGACGAGAAGCCGTCCACCTGATCGACCCAGGAGGTTCCCGTATGTCCAAGCCGCCGCTGCCGCCCGAGGCCGACGCCCTGCTGAGCCGGCCCAACCCGTGCGTCATGGCCACGCTGCGCTCCGACGGCACTCCCGTCTCCACTGCCACCTGGTACCTGTGGAAGGACGGCCGTGTCCTGATCAACCTCGACGAGGGCCGCGTACGTCTCAAGCACCTGCGCCGCGACCCGCGCGTCACCCTCACCGTCCTCGCCGGCGACGACTGGTACACCCACGTCACCCTCATCGGCCGGGTCACCGAGACGTACGACGACGAGGGCCTGGCCGACATCGACCGCCTCGCCCGCCACTACATCGGCAAGCCCTACCCGGACCGCGTCCGCCCACGGGTCAGCGCCTGGATCGAGGTCGACCGCTGGCACGGCTGGGGCGAGTTGAAGGACAGCGACCAGGCCGGAGGCTGAGCGGCCTGGCGGCCACGCCGGTCAGTGCCACTCCGCCGCGAACGCCCGGCCCGGGTTCTCCGTGAGGATGCGCCCCACCAGGTCCTCGCCCACGGCGTGGACGAGCCGGGGTCGCACCCGGCGCAGCAGATACGGCATCCCGGGGCCGCCGACCACCGAGCGGGCGGCGGCCGTGGTGGTGTCCGCGCCCAGCAGCACCCGGTCGCCGAACCCGGCGTCGGCGAGGGCCCGTACGGCGTCCGGCATCCGCCAGTCCGTGGCGTGATGGGCGTGTGACGGGCCGTCGAAGGCCAGATAGCAGCCGGACTCCGCCGCCTGCCGGTGCGTCACGAGGTCAGGGGAGCGGTTGAGATGCCCCAGCACCACACGGTGCGGCGGCACCCCCAACTCCCCGCACAGCAGATCCAGTACGTCGAGCGCACCCGTGCCCAGCTCCAGATGCACGGCGATGGCCGCCCCCGTCGCGTGATGCGCCTCGGCCGCCGCCGCCATGGTCCAGCGGGCGTGCGTGTCCAGGACGTGGAACCCGCCCGCGACCTTGACGAGCCCCGCCCGCACCCCCGACACCCCGATGCCCACGGTGAGTTCGGAGACGAAGACGTCGGCGAGCCGCCCCCGCAGCCCGGCGAGCGTGTCCTCGTCGTAGTGCACGGCCTGGTGCAGACCCGTCGCGGCGACCACGTGCACGCCGGTCTCGCGGGACAGCGGCGGCAGATCGGCGGCCCGCCGCCCCAGCCCGTACGGCGTCCACTGCACCACGGCCCCGCCGCCCCGCTCCCGGAACGCGGCCAGCTCCGCCCGCGCCGCCGCCACGCTGCGCAGCTCCTGGCCCGGCAGCCGGGGACTGCCGAAGAACAGGTGGTCGTGGGCGTCACACACGCCCAGGTCTTCAGGGGCGACGTCCCCCAGCACTGTTCGTATCGCGGTCACCACTGGCGTCCCCGGGGCAGCCGTTCCCGGCCGGGCGCGGACAGGTGCAGCACCTCGAACACGTCACCGTCGGCCTTGGGCGTGTCGTGTTCCCAGACCGAGAAGTGCACCAGTTCCCACCGGCTCGTGTCGACGGCGGCCGCCGCGAGCAGGGCACCGTCCTCCGCCGCCAGGCGCCGGGCCTCGCCCACCGCGTCCGCCGCGACATCGGCCAATGGCCCTCCCTCGGGGACCGGTCGGCGGTGCCGCACCGCGAACCGCGCCTGGGACCCGCCCCTTCCTCGTACGCGAGCCCCGTCCACTGCCGTGCGGACGGCCGCCCGAAGTCGTCACCGAGCCGCTGGAAACCCCCGCCCCACAGAAAGGAGTTCATGCCTTCCACGGTGTTCCACAGATAGAAGGGCGCGTACTGATGGACCGGCGAGCCGCGCAGTCCGCGCTCTCGCAACAGATAGGCCTTGAGGCCGAGGCCGTCCCAGTCGTCCAGCAGTCGCCCCACCCGGGCGACCCGGTCGCGGATGACGCCCATGTCGTAGTCGGCCGGCAAGGTGAGTTCGTACTGCATGGCGTGCACGGAAACCTCCTCAGGCGGTACGGGGTGCCAGCAGCGAGAGCAATCCCCGCACCCCCGCGTCGAACGCGGCGGGGGAGCCGGAGGCGCGGGCGAGGACATAGCCGCCCTGGACGGTGGCCACGACCGCTGCCGCGATCTCCTCGCCGTCCAGCGAGGGCACGAACTGGCCCTGCTCCTTGCCCTCCTCGACGATCCCGGCGATCCGCCCCCGGATCCAGTCCAGGGTCTCCTCGACCGGGGCACGCAGCTCGTCGCTCGCGATCACGTCCGGGTCCATGGTCAGCCGGCCGATCGGACAGCCCCGCAGCACCTCCCGCTCGCGCCGCAGATACGCCTCGAGACGCTCGTACGGCGTCCCGGGGCCGCCGAGCACTCCCTCGGCGGCAGCCCGCATGTCCTCGGCGGTCCGCCGGATCGCGGTCAGCGCGAGATCGGGCTTGCCCTTGAAGTGGTGGTACATGCTGCCCTGCCCGGCGTCCGCGCGCTCCAGGATCGCCTTGGGGCTCGTGCCCACGTAGCCACGCTCCCACAGCAGCTCACGGGTGGACTGGATCAGGCGTTCCGAGGTGCTCATGCATCCACTGTACATACCAGTAGTTACAGAGTCGAGGCCTACTCCCCACGAAGTACGCGAACTGCCGCTGGCCGTACGACGACCGATGCCCCTTTGCGGGGCGACTCTCGGAAGCACAGAAAGAACATCGCGGCAACGCATCCGAGGAGTTGGACGACATGCAGACCCTGGCGAACTTCGGCGATGGCGGCGGGCCCGGCCCGTGGATCCTGTTCTTCCCCTTGATCTGGGCGCTGCTGATCGGTACCGGCATCGTGCTCCTGCGCCGCACCGTGTGGCGCGGACGCCGGGGCGGCCCCTGGCGGCAGCCCGCCGTCGAGAACGACTCACCCATCGCCGTACTCGGCCACCGCTTCGCCTCCGGCGAGATCGACGAGGACGAGTACTGGCGCCGGCTGTCCGTGCTGAACGAGGAGTTCGGACGCTCGGCCAAGGGCGGCGGTGCCTGAGTCCTGCCGGGCCGGCGACCTCATGGCCTCCCGGGCAAGTCCATCCCCGACAAGGCGGCGGACACCCGCTGAGCGCGGCCGTGACCTTGCCGCCGGGCGGCGTACGCCCCGGAACCACTCCCGGCGGCGTACGTCCCGGCGGCTACCGTCGTACGAAGGGTGGTCACCGCCCGGTCAACCGGCAACGGCGGACCGGGCGGGAGCATGGTCGGGCCGCAGCCCGTCGGCGGAGGACCCGACCTCCGCGAACCTGCGCGCGGGCTTCTCCAGGACGGCGCGACGCGCCCGGCGTGCCGGCGCCGCCACCACGGAGGTCGGCAGGGTGAACCACACGACCTTGCCGGACTCGCCGTCCGGCCGCACGCCCCAGCTCTCGCTCATGGCGGCCACCATCGCGAGCCCGCGCCCGCAGGTCGCCAGCGGCGCGATGTCCTGCGGGTCCTCGACCACGGGCATCCGTGGGTCGTGGTCGTGCACCGAGACCGTGAGCCGGTCGAGGAGGAGTTCTATCTCCACCGTGCATGTCTTGTCGGGCTGGGCATGCCGGTGGACGTTGGACAGCAGCTCCGTCACGCCGAGCGAGGCCCGGTCGATCAGGGCGTCCAGATGCCAGTAGCGCAATTGCGCAGATACGATTCTGCGGACCTGGCCGATCCGCGACGGCAGGGCTTGAAGCTCCACCGTGCAGTGTCTGCTTGGGTAGCTGATCACGGCTGCGACTCCCCGACGTGAGGTCCGGAAGAACACGGAGTTCGGATCCAGCAGGGCGCCTTCATGGCACTGCCGCCCGCTGTCGTGGCCGGCGGGCTGGTTCGCAGCGTTATCGCCGGTAAACCCAGAGTGACGTGAGACCAGAGTGACGCAGGGGGTGAGGTACCGCAACTCGCGGACATCTCAGTCGCCGCGCCCCGCCGCTCGGCGCACGGCTTCGATGAAGCGCCGTGCCGCGGGCGGCCCCGGCTCGCCCGGCGCGGGGTCGTGATCGCCCAGGGTGAGCAGGTACCGATTGCCGTTGAGATCCGCCGTGGCCCGGTCATCGGGGCCGAACCAGGGCTTGGACGCGCGCACCGCCTGTACCGGCGCACTGTCGATCTCACTGCCGTAGCTGGTCAGCAACTCGAGCCGGCCGTCGCTGATCCGGACCTGTCCGGCCCGGGTGAGCGAACGCAGCCGCTTCCCGATCCGCACGCCCGTGGCCCTGAACTCCGGCTCCGCCATGCCACCCGCCCCCTTGTGCGCCTCGGTGTGCCGGCCCGCGCTCCCCGCGGCGCCCGGATACGGCTCGTGTTCTGATCCAGTGTGCCTCGGAAGCCCGTTCCGGCGGTGCCTCGTACCTCTGCCGGTACCCCGTGCGGGGCCTTGGTCCCGCGGTGAAGTCTGCCCGCACCCGGCGTCGAGCACCAGTGCGTGAGACCCCTCGCCGGGGGGCGCCCGCAGCACATACGCGAATGCGCCCCCGGGACCGCGCGCCCCCTTGCCCCGGCCTCTGCCCCAGGGGGCGCTTTGGGGGCTCAAAGATGCGTTTATGCAGGTGAGAAGCGTGCCGAAGCTGCCTATCATCGAGGTGTCGGCCGCGCGACGTGCCGTCGGCGCGCAGCGTTAGGAGCACCCTCGTGAGCACTCCCCAGCAGACCCGGACCGGCGTGACCCTGGACGTCGACCACAGTGACGCCGGCTACCGCGCGTGGCTGAAAGAGGCCGTCCGCAGGGTCCAGGCCGACGCCAACCGATCGGCCGACACACACCTGCTCCAGTTTCCCCTGCCGGAGCGCTGGGGCATCGACCTGTACCTGAAGGACGAGTCGACCCACCCCACCGGCAGCCTCAAGCACCGGCTCGCCCGCTCGCTCTTCCTCTACGGCCTGTGCAATGGCTGGATCCGGCCGGGCAGACCCGTGATCGAGGCCTCCAGCGGTTCGACGGCCGTCTCCGAGGCGTACTTCGCGAAGCTCATCGGCGTTCCCTTCATCGCCGTCATGCCGCGCACGACGAGCGCCGAGAAGATCCGCCTCATCGAGTTCCACTCCGGACGATGTCACTTCGTGGACGACCCTCGCACCATGTACGAGGAGTCCGCCCGTCTCGCGGCGGAGTCCGGCGGCCACTACATGGACCAGTTCACCTACGCCGAGCGGGCCACGGACTGGCGCGGGAACAACAACATCGCCGAATCCACCTTCCGCCAGCTGCGTCTGGAGCGGTATCCCGAGCCGGCGTGGATCGTCGCCACGGCGGGCACCGGCGGTACCTCCGCGACCCTCGCGCGCTACATCCACTACATGCAGTACGACACGCGCGTCTGCGTGGCCGACCCGGAGAACTCCTGCTTCTTCGACGGCTGGACCGCCGGCGATCCGGACGTCGCGTGCGACTCCGGCTCCCGTATCGAGGGCATCGGCCGGCCCCGCATGGAACCGAGCTTCGTGCCCGGCGCGATCGACCGGATGATGAAGGTGCCCGACGCGGCCAGTGTCGCCGCCGTACGGGCCCTGGAGCGTGCCATCGGCCGCAAGGCGGGCGGCTCGACGGGCACGGGCCTGTGGAGCGCGCTGAAGATCGTCGCCGAGATGGTGTCCGAGGGCCGGCAGGGGAGTGTCGTGACCCTGCTGTGCGACCCGGGGGACCGGTATCTCGACAAGTACTACTCGGACACCTGGCTGGCCGCGCAGGGACTGGACATCGCGCCCTACACCGCCGCGATCGACTCGCTGCTGGAGACGGGCGTCTGGCCCGACTGAGCCCGGGCCCGCGACATCAGGCCGTCAGCCTCCGGTCCAGCGCCGAGACGGCGTCCCGGAAGGCGCGCGCCTGGGCGATCCGTATCGGCTTCATGGCGAGCCGGTAGACGGCCGTCCCGTCGGTGGCGAAGGTCCACCGCACCCAGGTGCCGTCGCCGGCGGGTGCGAGGCGCCACTCCTCGACGATCGCGCGCACCCCGGGCACGTTGGTGACATCGACGCGGTAGGCGTACACCTCGGGTTCCTTCGCCGCGATGACCGACTCGCGGAACCGGACGCCCCCGCTGAGCGTGATGTCGCGGCCCGCGCCCCCGTCGACCGAACGGGCGGCCGTCACCTGGGGAAACCAGTCGACCCAGCCGGGCACGTCCTCCAGCGCGCGGTAGACCGCGTCCACCGGAGCCGAGATCACCAGCGCGGAGACGTGCCGCACGGGCGCGATCCCGGCGAAGTCGAGCCCGACCGGGCGCAGACGGTGAGCCATGGACGAAGCCCTCCTCGCACGGAACGGGCGATGACCGGAAGCGTCACCCCCGGGTCTGTCAGGCAGACCCTAGCTGGCGACCCGTCAGATGTCTGCCCCGTCCTCGGGCTCCCCGGCCACCACCAGCCGCCGCAGATGTTCCACGACCACGCCGCGCGCCTCGTCCGGCAGACCGGCGTCCGTCACGAGCGTGTCGATCCGCTCCAGCGACGCGAACGAACTCAGGCCCACCTTGCCCCACTTGGTGTGGTCGGCGACCACCACCACCCGCCGGGCCGACTGCACGAGCCGCCGGTTCGTCTCGGCCTCCGCGAGGTTCGGCGTCGACAGACCGGCCTCGACCGATATGCCGTGCACGCCGAGGAACAGCAGGTCGAAGTGGAGCGCCGCGATCGCCTGGTCGGCAACCGGCCCCACCAGCGAGTCGGACGGGGTGCGCACACCACCGGTCAGCACGACCGTGGCAGCGCCCTGCCGCGGGCCCGAGGTGCGCTGCGCCGCGTGGAAGACGTCCGCCACCCGCACCGAGTTGGTGACCACCGTCAGATCCGGCACGTCCTGCAACTGGTGCGCGAGCGCGAAGGTCGTCGTACCGCCCGACAGGGCGATCGCCGCGCCCGGCGTGACCAGCTTGGCCGCGGCCCGCGCGATGTCCTCCTTGGCGGTCAGCTCCAGGCCCGACTTGGCCTCGAAACCCGGCTCGTGCGTACTCGCCTCGACCACCGGGACCGCGCCGCCGTGCACCTTCTCCAGCATGCCCTGGCGGGCCAGCGCGTCGAGATCGCGGCGGACCGTCATGTCCGACACACCGAGCTTGCGGGTCAGCTCGTTGACCCGGACACCGCCCCGCCGGCGGACCTCGTCGAGGATCAGGGATCTCCGCTGCTCCGCGAGGAGGTTCTGATTCTCGCTCACGTACGCTCCGGTCCTTTCGCCTCAATGCCGTCCGACTCGCCCTGCACACCCGCCCTCATTCAGGACATTCGCCCCGGGCTCCGGTGCGCGGACGTCTCATCCTCGCATGTCGCGGAGTCGGCGGCGCCACCGACTGCTCGTCGCGCACATGTCACTCGCGGCTCATCCGTCGCTTCCCCGCGTCACGGATCGGGGAGATTCCGTGACAGGAGGTGTGCGGCGCCGCAGAAGTGGAGATCCTTGTGCCCGCACGGACAGAGCCGACGGCGTGTCACGGGGGAAGTGCGAATCAGTGGAACGTGCGCAGGAACATGTCTCGACCGGCGGGCCCGACCAGCCCGCCCGGTGGCCCGGCGAGACCGGGGCCGCCCTGGAGCTCCTGGTCCACGGCGTGGGCGGCACCACGCCGCAGGAGATGCTCAATGATCCGCGGACGGTGCGGATCACCGGCGACAACATCGCGGCCGTCTTCCGCCGCGCCGACGACGTCGACGCGGAGAACAGCCCCGACGCCCACCGTCGCGACGGACCGGTGCCCGAGGCCTACGTCTGGTGCAACCTCACCTCCGGCAACGGCACCCGCGCTCTGTGGCTGTTGCTGCTGCCGTTCATGGTCGTCAACCTCGCCCACTGGATGCGCCCCACCGCCCGCGGCCGAAGACGCACGGTGCGTCTCTACGGCCTCCTGGTCCGGCTGGCGGGACTCACCCTGACGGTGCTGCTCGTCGCGGCGGCCTGCGAGGTCGCCCTCGACCTGGCGGCCTGGCAGTGCGCGGGCATCCCCGTGTGCGCCGACCGCCACTCCTGGCTGGGCTTCCTCTCGCCCACCGTCTCGGACGGCGGCTGGTGGAGCAGCCCCGGCCGCAGGCTCGCCCTCGCCGCCTTCGTCCCCACCGCCCTGACCGCCCTGCTGTGGTACCTGTCCAAGCGCACCTGGACCGACTACGAGTCCCAGCAGCCGATCGAACGCGACCCCCAGCCCGACGACGACGGCAGCCCGACCGCACTGGGCCGCCCCGGGTTCTGGTACGGACGCCGGCTGGTGGCCCGGCTGCGCGCCGCGCACACCGCCGCCGGACTGATCACCGTCGCGGCCGCGGTCGCCGGCGCCGCCGCCCGCCGCGACCGCGAGCCCGGCGGACCCGCCGCACTGCACATCCTGGGCCTGCTCCTGGAGGCGGCCCTCGCGGCCTGCGCGATCGCCGTGGTCTGGGTCGTGTGCCGCCGGGGCCGCAGCGAGAGGCGCCTCGACCGGAAACTCGACGAACGTTTCGTACGACGCCTGCCGCTCGCCGCGCTCGTCCTGCTCGGCCTCACCCTGCTGTACGCCGGGTGGGAGCGCCCCGGCTGGGAGTCGGCCGGGCGGCTGCCGGGCGACATGACCTTCGGCGGCATCGCCCTGGTGCAAGGGCTGCTCGTGATCGTCCTCGCCGTCGTCGCCCACGCCCTGCACCGCACCGACCCCGACCGGCGGGCCGTGCTGAGCGGCCTCGGCGGACCGGCCGTCGCGATGCTGGCCTGCGCCCTGGGCGGGGTGATGTCCGGCGGCGTGTCCCAGCGCGTGTCCGACTGGCTGGACGGCACGGGCACGTCGATCGACGGCCCACCGGTCCTGCTGACCTGGCAGGCGTCCGTCATCCCGCCCCTGATCGTGGTGCTCCTGGTGCTCTTCGGATGGCTGTGCCGGCGCGCCTGGCAGCTGGCCCGCGCCGAGCGCGAGGCCGTGGCACGCGACTACCCGGACGAGGCCCAGGACCGCGCCCGGACCCGCCGTATCTCCTACACCCGCGCGATGGCAGCGCTCACCGACCGGGGGCCCCGTATCGTCGCCGTCACCTCCGGCGTCACCCTGCTGCTCGGCGCCGGAGCACTGGTGGGCGCCCTGACCACCGACGAGACACCGGGTGAGGCCGCGCAGGGCGCCTACCCCGTCGTCCACGGTGCCGCGGAGACCGCCCAGGCCCTCGGCTCCTGGCTGATCGGCCTCGGTTTCATACTGTTCGTCACCTGGGGCCGGCGCGCCTACAAGGACGCGGCGGCCCGCCGCACCATCGGCATCCTCTGGGACGTCGGCACCTTCTGGCCGCGCGCCGCCCACCCCTTCGCCCCGCCCTGCTACGCCGAACGCGCCGTGCCCGACCTGACCTGGCGGATGGCGACCTGGACCCGGAACACCGGCGGACGGCTGGTCATCTCCGGGCACTCGCAGGGCAGCGTGCTCGCCGCCGCGGCAGCCTGGCAGCTCGCCCCGTCCGCCCGCAAACGCGTCGCGCTGCTGACCTACGGCTCCCCGCTGGAACGCCTCTACGGCCGCTGGTTCCCCGCGCACTTCGGCCCCGCCGCGCTCAGCTCGCTGCACCGGGAGGTCGACTGCTGGCGCAACCTCTACCGGCTCACCGACCCCATCGGCGGCCCGATGCGCCTGCCCGACGACCGCGGCCACCAGGTCGACCACGGCCCTCTCAAGGACCCCCTCGCCTACGGCCGCACCGAACTGCTGCCGTTGCCCGCGCCGATCCTCGGCCACTCCGACTACCAGGCCGACCCCGTCTTCGCCGAGGAACGCCGCACCCTGCTGTCCCGGCTGCTCCCGGCCGTGCCGGCTCCCCGGCAGACCGGCGAGCCGCCCGACCCGGATCCGGAGACGGATCCTCAGAGCAGCTCGGGAAGATCCTCGGAGTAGAGCAGCGTCAGGTCGTCGGTGCTCGGCTCCGCGACCTGGGCGACGCGGCTCGCGTGCCGCTCCACCATCGCCTCGAACGTCTGCCGCGCGGTACGGCCGTTGCCGAAGGCCGGGCCCTTGGGGAGCTCCGTGAAGTACTTCCCCAGGGCCTCTCCGGCGCCCGGCGCCAGCCGGTACTCGTGCTCCTCGGCCTGCTGCTCCACGATCCGCAGCAGATCCTCGGGGCCGTAGTCGCTGAACGTGATGGTCCGTGAGAACCGGGACGCCACACCCGGGTTGACCGACAGGAAGCGCTCCATCTCGGCCGTGTAGCCCGCGACGATCACCACGACCGCGTCCCGGTGGTCCTCCATCAGCTTCACCAGCGTGTCGATGGCCTCCTTGCCGAAGTCGCGGCCCGCGTCCTCGGGGGACAGCGCGTACGCCTCGTCGATGAACAGCACACCGCCGCGCGCCTTCTCGAAGGCCTCCTGGGTGCGGATCGCGGTCGAGCCGATGTGCTCGCCCACCAGGTCGACCCGGGACACCTCGACCAGGTGACCCTTCTCCAGCACACCGAGGGAGGCGAGGATCTCGCCGTAAAGCCGCGCGACCGTCGTCTTGCCGGTGCCGGGGGAGCCGGTGAAGACCAGGTGCCGCTTGACCGACGCCGCCTTGAGGCCCGCCTGCTGCCGGCGCCGGCCGACCTCGATCATGTCGGTGAGGGCACGCACCTCGCGCTTGACGCTCTCCAGGCCCACCAGCGCGTCCAGTTCACCGAGGACGGCCTTGGACGTGCGGGACGGCTCCTCGGGCTCCACGGCCGGGGCAGGAGGCTCCGGTTCGGTGCGCTGTCCCGGGAGGGCGCCCAGCAGACCGGGGGAGTGGTGCACCGTCTGCACGGCCGTCTCCTGCGCCGCGGGGGCTCTGAGCCCCGCGCTCTCGTCGCTGGTGCAGTCCTCCACCGCGGGGCCCGTGCCGGACGCCGCGTCCGCGCCGCTGTCCGCGAACTCGTAGCCGCCCCGCGCGCACCGCTCCGTGCGGCACTTCCTGAGCGTCGTACGGCTGCCGTCGATCACATGGAAGCCGTAGCCGCCGCTGCCCGTCACCCGGCAGTTCTGGAAGCTGCCGCGGCCACCTGCCGAGACATAGACCCCGGCCTCGGCGGGGGAGTCGATGGTGCAGCGCTCCACGGTGGGGTCGGCGCCCTTGGTGACGATGACGCCGGTCTGGGTGCCGTCCAGCGTGCAGTTGCTCAGGGTGCCGCCGCTGCCGTGGTCGCGGAACCAGGCGCCCGTCGCCGCGTCCCGGATCCGGCAGTCGTCGAGCTGGGCGGTCGCGCCGTCGCTCACCGACACGGCCGTGTTGCGCACCTGCGACAGGTCGCTGTCGACGACGTCCGCGCGCGAACCGCGGTCGAGGACGAACAGCGCGTCCGGCACGTCGTGCACCCGGCACGAGTCGAGCACCGCCGTGGCCCCGTCGCTCACCCACACCGCCGGGTAGTCGCCGGTGCTGTCGAAGATCTCGCACTGGTTGGCGTCCACCCGCGTGCCCGGGTCCCACACCGACAGGCCGTTGCGCCCGAACTGCCGCACCGTGGTGCGCGTCAGCGTGAGGACCGAACGCGAGCGCAGATCGACCGCGTTCTCCGGGATGTCGTGGATACGGCAGTCGGCCAGCGTCAGCACGGCGTCCGTGTCCAGCGTGACACCGTCGGCCGTCGTCCGGTGCACATCGCAGTCCGTGAGGTGCGCGGTGGCCCGGCCGGTGATCTGCACCCCGCTGCCCCGGACCTCGTAGATCTCGCAGCCCACCGCCTCCAGCGCCGAGTTCTCCCCCGTCACCGACAGCCCCGAGCCCGAAGTGTGGTGCACCCGGCAGCGCTCCAGACGGGGGTGGGCGCCGCCGCGCACCGCCACGCCCGCCTGACCGGCCGCGACGACCTCGCACTCCTCGAACACCCCGCCCGCGCCGTCGAGTACGGCGATGCCGACTCCCGCCGGATTGTCGACCGCGCAGCGCCGGACCGTGGGCCGGGCGTTGCCGCGCACCTCGATCCCCGCCGCCGAGCGCGTGACGACCCGCACGTCCCGCAGCTCCGGTGTGCCCTCTTCCACCAGGACGGCAGGGGCGGCCGAGTCCTGGCCCTCCACATGCAGGTCCTGCACCACCGCCGAGGCCCGCACGGTCAGCGGCACCCCGTCCACCGGCGCGATCCGCACCGAGCCGGGGGACCCCTCGGGTCCGCGCAGGGTCACCGCGCGCTGCACGACGAGGTTCTCCCGGTAGGTGCCGGGGGCGACGGTGAGGACGTCCCCGTCGGCCGCGGCCTCCAGGGCGGCGGCGAGCGATGCGTACTCACCCGTGCGGCGCCGCCACCGCGAGGTGCCGGTGTGCGTCACCTGGACCGTGCCCTGTGCCATGGTGTAGCTGTGCCCCCACCTCGGTCGTACTGATGGCTCGTTCGCCCTCGGGGCGCTTCAGCCCGTGTCGTGAGTCGCGGCCGTGCTCGGCCTCTCGGGCCTGCGCGCGCACGCGGCAGCGACACCGGCGCGCCCTTCCTGCTCGCTCGCGCGCGGGTTGTGCCGATCGTCTCGGCCGGACCACCGTAGCGTGCGCGCGGGTGGTGGGTTGACCAGAGTCGGAAGGCCGTCTCAGCTGCCGGTGCCCGTCCTGCCCCAGTCCGGGCCCGCCTTGTCCCATGCCTGGTCCCAACGGGCGTACCGGCGGCGGACCATGCGCCAGACGATCAGCCGCCGGGCGCCCTCGATGAGGCCGCCGGCCGCCAGGGCCGCGCCTGTGCCGCCGAGGACCGCGTGCGTCGACGCCGTCGCGGAGTCGAGCGGGCGGGCCACCATCCGGCCGTGCCGGTCGGTCCATATCCGGAACTCGTCGCCCTGCCGCGGGTCCTTGAGGCCGGCCAGGACCGGGCCCTGGTGCGTGGTGCCGTCCGGGGCGGTCCAGTCGGCGAGGACACGGCTGCGCAGATCCCTGCCCGTCGAGGTCTCGGGGTCGGCGTCGAGCGGGGAGCGGTCCAGCTTGCGGACCACCGTGGCCGTCACGAGATGCCGCGCCTCGTGCTGTGTCCGGACGGACCGCTGCAGCGTGTCCTGCGCGGCGCCTCCGACGAAGGACCCGGCCACCGGGGCGACCAGGAGGATCAGCAGCAGGGCCGCCAGCGCCACCCACGCCTCGGCCAGATCGGTCGCCCGGCACAGCGGATTGCGCCGCCAGCGCCAGAGCCCCCTGATCGCACGCACTGACCACACCCCCTTCCCGCTCCGTGATAACCCCCCGCGGAGCCCTCCACGCGCGGACCCGTCGAAGAGAGAGCCACATCACCTCTCACGGGTCTCTCATGAAGTTCTCACACAAGGCCAACGCCCGGGCCCGTGACCCGGTTCCCGCCTCGGCCGGAGAGCTGCTGCCCGCGCTGCTCGAGGATCCTGACCGGGTCCCCGACCCGGATCGTGCCCCGGGACAGGGGCACCAGGTTCTGCCCGAAGACCAGCTTGCCGCCGAGCCGCCGGTGCCGCCCCAGGCTGTGGAGGGGCTCGCGGCCGCGCTCGCCGGTGCTCTGGTCGGTGGTGGTCACCACGCACCGGCCGCAGGGCTTCGCGACCCGGAAGGACACCTCCCCGACGGCGATGCGCGACCACGTGTCCTCGGCCCAGGCGACGGTGCCCGCCACGACCACGTTCGGCCGGAAACGGTTCATCGGCAGGGGGCCCTCGTCCGCGTGGTCGCCCTGCGCGATCAGGGTGTTGAGGGCGTCGAGCGAGGCCGTCGTCGAGAGCAGCAGCGGGAAGCCGTCGGCGAAGGAGACGGTCTCGCCGGGGCGCGCGTACTCCGGGTCGACAGGGCGGCGCGTGGCCGGATCGGGCATGTACACGAGGCGCACACCGATGCCGAGATAGGAGCTGCACCAGGCGTGCGCGGCGTCGTCCTCGGCCGGGACCGCCTCGACCTTGTCGCGGAAGATCTGCACCGGCACTGTGCCGAGGGGCCGGGGAACGGGCACCGTGAGCGGCTCCATGCCGGGCGCGGACAGCCGGACGCCGCCGTCCGGGAGGAGTTCCGCGGCGGCGGGTGCGAGGCGCGGCTGCTGGCGTTGGGTGACGACCTTTCCCCCGTCGTCGATCAGCACCCAGCGTCGGTCTCCGGCCGGCCCCCAGGGCTCCACGACGGCCTTCCGGGGCGCCAGGCCCCGGACCGCCTTGACCGGATGGATGTGAATCGAGTGCAGATGTGCGTTCCCCATGGGGTCATCGTGCCAGTCGGCACCGACAACCCCCGGGACCGCTCAGTAACCCCGGTACTGCTGGTTGTTGTACGGGTCCTGATAGGGAGCCGGAGCGGGCCGGGGAGCCGCGGGACGCATCGCCTCGTAACCCCCTCCGGGCGCCGCGGGGCGCGGCTGCTGCGGCTGTGGGCCGGGATAGCCGCGCGGTGCGGAGGCCTGCTGCGGGATGTACGCCGCGGGCGCCTGCTGGAGCGGGGCGGGCTGCTGCGCCTGCGGATAGCCGTAGGCGGGCTGGGAGGGGGCTGCCGGCAGGGCGGGCAGCGCCGACGGGAGGGCGGGCAGGTTGCTGCCGGGCATGTCGTATTGCGCGGGGACCCGGATCGGGGCGATCTGCGGGGTGCCCCGCTCGGCGACGAGCCTGTCGTAGATCGGGGTGTCCGGGAAGGAGGCGGAGTAGTAGCCGCCGCCATAGGTGGAGCGGGGGGAGGTCATGCCACATAAGTTAAGCCAATGATGTGCTGGTTGGGGAGACCGATAAGAGGGTTGTTTTCCGCGTCCCCAGTGACCTGGGATCCCCAATGCGAGCGAACTCGCCAAAAAAGGGCACCGAACCGGGTTCTGATCGTGTAAAGGCCGAGTTCCGGGCCGGTTACCAGGGGTTGGCCACCGGTCTTCCGGTGGCGGCGCATGGGAGTTCGCCGCGGGGAGGAATAGGTTGTGCGCACGGAACTCGGAGAACGGCCGGGATGTGCCTGGCGCGGTGATACGCGATGGGGGCGGACATGCAAATGCTGAAAGGTTCAAACACTCCTGTGCCTACCGCGGCGCTGCGAGTGGAATTGGGCTGGCGCGCCGGGCCGGGTGTGCCCGACGCGGACGCCTCCGCTTTGCTGCTGGTAAGCGGGAAGGTGCGTTCCGACGCGGACTTCGTCTTTTACAACCAGCCCGCGCACTCCTCGGGTGCGATCCGTCACGAGGGCAAGCGGAACGCCGACGGCCGGGTGACCGACGCGCTCCTCGTCGACCTCGCGCGCGTGGAGCCCTCGATCGAGACGGTCGTCCTCGCCGCCTCCGCCGACGGCGGCACCTTCGGGCAGGTCCCGGACCTGTACATCGAGGTCCAGGACGCAGGCCGGAGCACTCCGATGGCCCGCTTCGACAACCCGGGCGCCACGACTGAAACCGCTTTCGTACTGGGCGAGTTCTACCGCCGCCAGGGCGCTTGGAAGTTCCGCGCCGTCGGGCAGGGCTACAGCAGCGGGCTCGAAGGGCTGGCCACCGACTACGGCATCACCGTGGACGAACCGCAGCAGACGGCTCCGGCCGCGGCACCGCCCATGGCCACCCCACCGCCCGCAGTGCCCCCGGCGCCCACACCCCCGCCGATGACGCGGCCGACGGCCCCGCCCCCGCCCGCAGCGCCTCCGGCAGCACCGGCGCCGGTCCGTCTGACCAAGGTGACGCTCACCAAGGCGGCCCCCTCCGTCTCGCTCACCAAGCAGGGCGGCACCTCCGGCGCCCTCCACGTGAACCTCAACTGGGAGGTGCGCAAGCAGTTCTCGGGGTGGAGCAGCAAATTCGGCCGCCCGGCCGCGATGCACTCCGACCTCGACCTCGACCTGTGCGCGCTGTTCGAACTCACCGACGGCAGCAAGGGCGTCGTGCAAGCCCTCGGCAACACCTTCGGAGCGCTGCACCAGCCCCCGTACATCCACCTCGACGGCGACGACCGCACCGGCGCCGTGGCGGCCGGTGAGAACCTCACCGTCAATCTCGACCACAAGAACGCCTTCCGGCGCATCCTCGTCTTCGTCACCATCTACGAAGGCGCCCGCTCCTTCGCCGACCTGGACGCCACCGTCACGCTCCAGCCGCAGTACGGCGCCCCGATCGAGTTCTCCCTCGACGAGTGCACGGTCCCCTCGCCCGTGTGCGCGCTCGCCCTGATCACCAACACCGGCGGCGACCTCGTCGTCCAGCGGGAGGCGCGCTACCTGGTGCCCGAGCGCGGAATCAGCCCGCAGCGCACGGTCGACTACGCCTACGGGTGGGGCATGAACTGGACCCCCGGCAGGAAATGACCACCCTTCCCACCGACGGCCGTCAGCCCTCGTCGGGCACGGCGTCCGGACGGGCGTAGGTGCGGCCCTTCCAGGCCGCACCGCGTCCCCGGTAGTGCTGCACCGCCGAATCGACCGTCATGAGGAGATAGAGGAACGCGGTGAACGGCAGCAGGGGAGCGAGCCACAGTGGCTGCCGGTAGTAGCGGAGCATCGGGACGTACGTCCCGGTCATCACGAGCCACGCCAGTCCGCCGGTGATCGCCGCCGCCGCGCTCCCCGCGGCCAGGCCGACCACGACCGCCACCGGCGGCACCAGGTACACCAGCGCCAGCCCCGCGACCGTCCCGGCCAGCAGCAGAGGGCTGTGCCGCAGCTGGGCGTACGCGCTGCGCGACACCATCCGCCACAGGTGGTGCAGCCGTGGATACGGCCGCACGCTGTCCACCCGGTCCGCGAGCCCGAGCCAGACGCGCCCGCCGCCACGCTTCACGGCCCGGGCGAGGGCCACGTCGTCGATGACTGCGTGCCGGAACGCGTCCGGGACCCGCACCCGCTCGGCGGTCTCCGCCCGCAGCAGGACGCAACCACCGGCCGCGGCGGCCGTCCGCGTTCCCTCCTTGCCGATCCGGCGGAAGGGATAGAGCTGGGTGAAGAAGTAGACGAAGGCCGGCACGACGAGCCGTTCCCAGGCGCTCCCCACCCGCAGCCGCGCCATCTGCGAGACCACGTCGAACCCTCCCGCGCGGGCCGCCGCCACCAGTTCCCGCAGACTGTCCGGCGCGTGCGCGATGTCGGCGTCCGTCAGGAGCAGATACTCGGGATCACGCGCGCGTGCCAGGCCGATGCCGTGGCGCACCGCCCACAGCTTCCCCGCCCAGCCCGGGGGAGGCTCGCCCGGCGAGCCCACGGTCAGCGGCAGCCCGCCGTGCCGGCGCGCCAGTTCCCGCGCGAGATCACCGGTGCCGTCAGAACTGCCGTCGTCGACGAAGAAGACCTCCGCCCTCCCCGGATAGTCCTGCAGCAGCAGGGACGGCAGCGCGGCGGGCAGTATCGCCGCCTCGTCGCGGGCCGGGACGACGACGCACACGGACGGCCACGCGTCCGGGTCCCTGCGCGGCGGCAGTCGCACATCCGTGCGCCAGAAGAAGCCCTGACAGAGCAGCAGCCACAGCCAGGAGAGGAGTGATCCAGCGGCAGTCCACACAACGGCGCTCACGCGCGCAGTCTGCCCCACCCGATCTGCCCGAGAAGGCTCATCGTCTATCGTGATCGGGTGAAGATCGCGCTCATGGACTCCGGAATCGGTCTGCTGGCGGCCACCGCCGTGATGCGGCGTCTGCGCCCCGACGCCGATCTCGTACTCTCCCTCGACCCCGACGGCATGCCGTGGGGCCCGAGGACCACGGAGGACCTGACCGAGCGTGCCCTGGCCGTCGCCGAGGCGGCCGCCGCGCGCCGCCCCGACGCCCTGATCGTCGGCTGCAACACCGCGACCGTGCACGCCCTCACCGCCCTGCGCGCCTGCCTCGAACCGGAGCTCCCGGTCATCGGCA
Source organism: Streptomyces sp. CA-179760 (assembly GCF_050937045.1). NCBI lineage: Bacteria > Bacillati > Actinomycetota > Actinomycetes > Kitasatosporales > Streptomycetaceae > Streptomyces > Streptomyces sp. CA-179760. The sequence continues at coordinate 1,035,828 of NZ_JBNJLZ010000001.1, read as the reverse complement.
CAGTCCCCGCGATCAAGCCCGCCGCGGCCGGCGGCGGGCCCATAGCCATCTGGGCCACTCCGGCCACCACGGGCAGCCCCTACCAGCGGACCTTGATCCGGGACTTCGCCGGCGGAGTCCCGGTCGCCGAGGTGCCGTGCTGGGGCCTCGCCGAGGCCGTGGAACACGCGGACGAGGCGGCGATCGACGCCGCCGTGTCCGCGGCGGCCGCGCTGACCCCCGACGAGGTGACGACCGTCGTCCTGGGCTGCACCCACTACGAACTGGTCGCCGAGCGCATCCGGGCCGCCGTCCAGCGCCCCGGCCGCCCGCCCCTCGTGCTGCACGGTTCCGCGGGCGCCGTCGCCGCCCAGGCCCTGCGCCGGCTCGGCGAGCAGCCGGCACCGGGGGCCACGCCCCACGGCACCCTGACCGTACTGCTGAGCGGGCGCGAGGGCTCGCTGCCCGCGCGGGCCCTGGCGTACGACGAAGGGCGACTGCTCCAGGCGGTCACGCCCGCCGGCTGACCGGCACCGGTCACCGGCCGCTGTCGCCCGTGCCGGCCCGCCGCCCGGTCGGCGCAGTCACGCTCCGCCACGAGGTACCGGCGGAGCGAAACCTGAGTAACCTCATATGCATGAGGGACCACCCCCACGGCGAGAACGCCCCCCACTCGCACCCCGATGTCTGGACCGGCCGTGCCACCAACCGGGTCCAGTGGCTGCTGGCGCTCGTCGGCGCCGCCTGCATGGCGCTGGGCATCGAGCTGGCCGTCGACTCGGCGTGGAGGTCCGGCGCCGCGCTCGTCATGGCTGTAGTCGGGTGCATCGCCGCCGGGCTGCTGGTCCTCTTCGGAACCCTCGCCTTCGTGCACGTCGCGCTCCGGGTCGACGACGAGCACCTCGAGGTGCGCTGCGGCCACATCGGGCTGCCCCGCCGTCGTATCCCGCTCTCCCATGTGGCGGGCGCGACGTACCTGCCGCATGTCACCCCCGGCACTGGGGCGGCTGGGGCTACCGATGGCGGCCCGAGAAGGGCACCGCGGTGGTCGTACGACGGGGTGAGGGCGTCGTGCTGGAGCTGTGGGACGGTCACACCTTCACGGTCACCGTGGACGACGCCGAGGCGGCCGTACAGGTGATCAAGGCACGGCTGCGGCCCGCGAAGCCGGGAGCTCCCGCGCACTGAGCGCGAAGGATCGCCGACCGTGATCACCGGGGCGGCCGGTCACCAGGCAGGGGCGCGTCCGGCGCCGCGCGGGTGTGCGTCCGGGGCACGGCTCGACTGTTCGTCGGCCCAGGGGCGTGCCGTTGCCGTGCCCGCCAGCAGTCCCGCACCCACCGACACCGCGGTGAAGCTCAGCGCGTTGCCGAACGCGGCGATGGCGGCGAGCGCCGTCAGGGTCGCGCCCGCGGTCAGCACCACCGGCGTCGGGCGCGGGCCGCGCCACAGCGCGTACAGCACCCAGCCGAACACCGCCGCCAGCAGGACCACGCCGACGAGGCCCTGCTCGGCCGCCTGTTGCAGGGGCGCCGAATGGGGCTTGCCGTCGGACAGCAGTGACTGGGCGGACGTCGTGCTCAGCTCCCCGAAGCGGCCCGGGCCGACCCCCAGTACGGCGTCCTCGCGCAGCAGACGCCACGCGTCCTCCCAGAGTCGCACGCGGTGCGGCGTCAGCCGTCCTTCGAGGGCGGCCACGAGCCCGCCCGGTACGACCCGCGCGGCGACCGTCCAGGCCAGGCAGGTCACCAGGGCGGCGACCGCGGCCAGCAGGGCCAGGCCCACGCCGCGATGACGGGTGCGACCGGCGGCGAGCGAGCACAACAGCACCGCCACACAGGTGACGCAGCCGGTGGTCGAGCCGAGCACGGCCGCCACAACCGCGGTCCCCGCGGCCAGCAGACACAGGACGATCCGGGCGGCCGGAGCGGTGGCGGACCAGGCCGCGCAGCACGCGGCACCGGCCGACAGCGTCAGCACGGCCGCCGTGGCCCCGGCGTGTCCCAGGGGCGTGGTGATCTGCGGGCCCGGAGCCAGGTGCGGAACGGCCACGGTCAGCGCGACACCCGCCAGGGCCCCGGCGCAGGGCGTGCCGACCGGCAGCAGCGCCCCGGCGATCCGCCCCGCGGCGTACCCGGCCGCCACGGCCAGCACCGCAAGGAGCACGCCCTCGGGCCGGCCCTCGTGCACCGCGGCCGTGATCAGGGACCAGCCCGCGCAGGCCCCCAGCACCACGACGCCCGCCGCATCGGAAACGATTCTTCTCTCGCCGTCCGCGTCCAGCCCGGACGCGGACGTCAGCCCACGTGAACCCACCCCGCCCCGCCCCCGCACCACGTCGCCCCCGACCTGTGAAGACCCCGGCCGTACAAGCCGTAACCGGCCGCACGACTGAAACTTCGGCACACCGTAGCCGCTGGTGGACGGTTTGTGGATGTGTCGTGACGAAATGAGCAGGAACGATGCTGCGGACGCGAGCCGCCGCCGCGCGTGGCCGCCCGCACGGCGTGGAGCCGCCGCCCCGTGGACCGCGCTGTCGGCCTCAAGGTCACGCGCCTTAGACTCCGGGAGTGACCGTCACCGCAACCTCCGTCGGCGAGTCGGACCAGCTGGAGCCGCGGAACGCGCCCGTGGCGCGGACCTGGGCCCGGCGTCTCGTTCCGGCCGCCGCAGCCGCGCTCTCCGGCCTGCTCCTCTATGTCAGCTTCCCGCCCCGCACCCTCTGGTGGCTGGCCCTGCCGGCCTTCGCCGTCTTCGGCTGGGTACTGCGCGGCCGGAGCTGGAAGGCGGGGCTGGGCCTCGGCTATCTTTTCGGCCTCGGCTTTCTGCTGCCGCTGCTGGTGTGGACAGGAGTGGAGGTCGGGCCGGGCCCCTGGCTCGCCCTGGTGGTCATCGAGGCGATCTTCGTCGCCCTGGTCGGCGCGGGCGTCGCGGCCGTGTCGAAGCTGCCCGGCTGGCCGGTGTGGGGGCCGCGGTGTGGATCGCCGGAGAGGCGGCACGCGCGCGTGTGCCGTTCGAGGGGTTCCCCTGGGGGAAGGTCGCGTTCGGGCAGGCCGACGGGGTGTTCCTGCCGCTCGCGGCGGTGGGCGGTACCCCGGTGCTCGGCTTCGCCGTGGTCCTGTGCGGCTTCGGACTGTACGAAGTGATCCGCCTGGCCGTCGAGACCCGGCGGACGGGGACGGTACGACGGGCCGCCGCGGCCGTGGGCCTGCTGAGCGTGGCCGTCCCGGTTGTGGCCGCCGTGGCGGCCCGGCCGCTGGTCAGCGACAAGGCCGAGGACGGCAGCGTGACCGTCGCCGCGATCCAGGGCAACGTGCCCCGCGCGGGCCTCGACTTCAACTCCCAGCGGCGGGCCGTGCTCGACTACCACGCGCGCGAGACGGAACGCCTGGCCGCCGAGGTCAAGGCCGGCAAGGTCGCCCGTCCCGACTTCGTGCTGTGGCCGGAGAACTCCTCCGACATCGACCCCTTCGCCAACCCCGACGCCCGCGCCGTGATCGACAAGGCGGCCAAGGCCATCGGCGTGCCCATCTCGGTCGGCGGCGTCGTGGAGCGCGACGGCAAGCTGTACAACGAGCAGATCCTGTGGGACCCGGCGAAGGGCCCCGTCGACACCTACGACAAGCGTCAGATCCAGCCGTTCGGCGAGTACCTGCCGCTGCGCTCGTTCATCGGCGCGATCAACAAGAACTGGACGGCGATGGTCCGCCAGGACTTCAGCCGGGGCACCGAGCCAGGTGTGTTCACCATGGACGGCGCCAAGGTCGGCCTCGTCACCTGCTACGAGGCCGCCTTCGACTGGACCGTGCGCTCCGAGGTCACCGACGGCGCCCAGATGATCTCCGTGCCGAGCAACAACGCCACCTTCGACCGCAGCGAGATGACCTACCAGCAGCTCGCCATGTCCCGAGTCCGCGCGGTCGAGCACAGCAGGACCGTGACGGTGCCGGTGACCAGCGGCGTCAGCGCGATGATCATGCCGGACGGGAAGATCACGCAGAAGACCGGCATGTTCGTCGCCGACTCGCTGGTGCAGAAGGTGCCGCTGCGGTCCTCGCAGACCCCCGCTACGCGGCTCGGCGTCCTCCCGGAGATCGCCCTCGTGCTGGTCGCGGCCGGCGGACTGGGCTGGGCCGTCGGCGCCGTACTGCGCGGACGACGCGCCGGTGACGTGTAGCCGTACACCCGCCGCACGCTGCCTGAATCGCGCGAGACACCGCGACCGGCCGATTAGGGTCGTCACCATGGCTACTCCTGACTTCATCCGGACCCTGCGCGCATCGGCCGGCCATCAGCTGCTCTGGCTCCCCGGGGTCACCGCCATCGTCTTCGACGACGAAGGCAGAGTGCTGCTCAACCGCCGGTCCGACACCGGCAAGTGGTCCGTGATCGGCGGCATCCCGGACCCAGGGGAGGAGCCCGCGGCCTGCGCCGTACGGGAGGTCCACGAGGAGACGGCCGTGCACTGCGTCGCCGAACGCGTCGTCCTCGTCCAGGCGCTCAACCCCGTCACGTACGACAACGGCGACACCTGCCAGTACATGGACATCACCCTGCGCTGCCGGGCCGTCGGCGGCGAGGCACGGGTCAACGACGACGAGTCGCTGGACGTGGGCTGGTTCGACATCGACGCCCTGCCCGAACTGAACGAGTTCGGCCTGCTCCGGATCAAGCAGGCTGTGTCGGACGTCCCCACATGGTTCGACCCCACTGCCCCTAGCTGAACTATGGGGCGTGACCACATGGGGCCGGGCAGAGGCGCTTTCTAAGGTCGACGCATGACCGCGCCCCGTGTCTCCCCGGCTCCCCACGCCTCCTCGCTCGACCTCGGCGGCCGCACCGCGCTCGTCACCGGCGCCGCCGGCGGCATCGGCCGCGCCTGCGCGCTGCGCCTCGCGGCCTCCGGGGCCGAGGTGAGAGCCGTCGACCGGGACGCCGCGGGCCTGCAGACGCTCGCCGAACAGGGCCACGACCTCCCCGGCACCGTGGAACCGTACGTCCTCGACCTCACCGACCTGGACGCCGCCGAACTCGCCGCCGCGGGAACCGACGTCCTCGTCAACAACGCCGGGCTCCAACTGGTGCGTCCCATCGAGGAGTTCCCGCCCGATGTCTTCCACATGGTGCTCACCGTGATGCTGGAGGCACCGTTCCGGCTCATCCGCGGTGCACTGCCTCACATGTACGGACAGGGGTGGGGCCGCATCGTGAATGTGTCGTCCGTCCACGGGCTGCGCGCCTCGGCTTACAAGTCGGCCTATGTGGCCGCCAAACACGGACTGGAGGGACTCTCCAAGACCGCCGCCCTGGAAGGCGCAGCCCACGGTGTCACCTCGAACTGTGTGAACCCCGCCTATGTGCGCACCCCACTGGTCGAGAAGCAGCTCGCCGACCAGGCGCATGCGCACGGCATCCCCGAGGAACGCGTCCTGTCCGAGGTGCTGCTGCAGGACAGCGCCGTCAAGCGACTCATCGAACCGGAGGAGGTCGCCGAGGCCGTGGCGTATCTGTGCGGTCCGCAGGCGTCCTTCGTGACCGGCACCTCGCTCGCGCTCGACGGCGGCTGGACCGCCCATTGACCTCATGGCCCGGCTGTGCCGGTTCCAGGGTTGTCCACAGGGCTGACGGGACGGCGCGGACATGGTGAATCCTGTGAGCATGTCCAGCGATCACCTGCAGTCAGCCGAGCGCTCCGCCGGAGCCGCCGAAGCACCTGCGGCCGACCCGGAGACGCCCTTTCTCGAGCTGCTGGCCCGGGGCGCCTCCGCCGACGCCTACGAGCAGCCGGTGCTGCTCGCGCGCGCCGAAGGCCGGTCCGCGGAGTGGATCGCCGCACTCCAGCGAGCCAAGCCGCTCGCGCTGCGCGTGCGCTCGGAGCTGGAGGGACGGCGCCGGCGCGAGGCCGAGCTGTCCGCCCTGTTCGAGACCGCCCACGACCTCGCCGGGCTGCGCGACCTCGACGCCGTACTCCAGGCGATCGTGCAGCGCGCCCGGTCGCTGCTGGGCACGGACGTCGCCTACCTCAGCCTGAACGACCCGGCGAGAGGCGACACCCACATGCGGGTCACCGAGGGCTCGGTCGCGGCCCGGTTCCAGCAGCTGCGGCTCGGCATGGGGGAGGGCCTCGGCGGCCTGGTCGCGCAGACCGCCCGCCCGTACGTCACCGACGACTACTTCAACGACGACCGCTTCCAGCACACCCTCACCATCGACGCGGGCGTGCGGGACGAAGGGCTCGTGGCCATCCTGGGCGTGCCGCTGATGCTCGGGCACCACGTCATCGGCGTGCTGTTCGCCGCGGACCGCCGCGCCCGGGTCTTCGAGCGCGAACAGATCGCGCTGCTCGGCTCCTTCGCCGCCCTCGCCGCGGCCGCCATCGACACCGCCAACCTGCTCGCCGAGACCCGGTCGGCCCTCGCCGACCTGGAGCTGGCCAACGAGATCATCCGGGACCGCAGCGGCGTCATCGAGCGGGCCTCCGACGTGCACGACCGGCTCGCCGAACTGGTCCTGCGGGGCGGCGGGGTGCACGACGTGGCCGCCGCGGTCTCAGAGGTCCTCGACGGCACGGTCGTCTTCGCCGAGGCCGCCGCCGCACCGGCCGCGGCCCTGGAATCGTCCCGCACGGACGGGCACGCCGTGCGGTTCGAGGACGACTGGATCGCCGCCGTCGCCGCCGGCGGGGAACTGCTCGGCGCCCTCGTGCTGCGGGGCACCCCGGGGCTCGACCCCGTCGACCAGCGCACCCTGGAGCGGGCCGCCATGGTCACCTCCCTGCTGCTCCTCGCCCGCCGGTCCGCCGCCGAGGCCGAACAGCGCGTACGCGGCGAACTGCTGGACGACCTGCTGGACGCCCGCGACCGCGACCCGCGCCTGCTGCGGGAGCGCGCGGCCCGCCTGCACGCCGACCTCGACGCCGTCCACGTGGTGCTGGCCGCGCGTCTCGAAGGCGGCGCTGCCGACGCCGGCCTGGAGGCGGACGCCCGCAGACGCCTGGCGGCCGCGGCGGCGCACCTCGCCGCGACCCGGCACGGCCTGGCCGCCGCACGCGACGGAGGCACCGTCCTGCTGCTGCCGCTCGGCCCCGGCGACAGCGCCACCGATCTCGCCCGCCGCGTCGCCCGGCATCTGGGCACAGCGGTCCACACACCGGTCACCGTCGGTGCCTCCGCACCCGCCGGGGAACTCGCCGTCCGCACCGACACCGTGGCCACGGCCTACGCGGAGGCCCGGCGCTGCCTCGACGCCCTTCGCCTGCTCGGCCGTTCCGGGGACGGGGCCGCCGCCGAGGACTTCGGCTTCCTGGGGCTGCTGCTGGCCGGCGACCGGGACATACCCGGTTTCGTCGACCGCACCATCGGCCAGGTCGTCACGTACGACCGACGACGCGGCACCGAACTGCTGCGCACCCTCGACGCGTACTTCGCCTGCGGCATGAGCCCCGCCCGCACCAAGGACGAGCTGCACGTCCATGTGAACACGGTCGCCCAGCGCCTGGAGCGGGTCGGCCGCCTCCTCGGCGACGACTGGCAGACCCCGGCCCGCGCCCTGGAGATCCAACTCGCCCTGCGTCTGCACCGGTTGTCGGAGCCCGGACAGCACTGACCCCCGTACGTGGCCGACGCGGACGTACGGGGGCCGGGCCGGCGGGATCAGATGGTCCGGGCGTCCGCCGCCGGGGCGTCCGTCGGCCGGTCCGCGTCGGCCGGCGGGGCGACGTCGGCAAGGTCCCGGTGGCGGGTCTCCTCGGCCGCCGCCACCGCGACGACCGTGAGCACGGCGGCGGCGATGACGTACAGGGCGATCGGCGTGGAACTGCCGTAGTCGGCCAGCAGCGCGGTCGCGATCAGCGGCGCGGGCGCGCCCGCCGCGACCGAGGCGAACTGGGCGCCGATGGACGCTCCGGAGTAGCGCATGCGCGTCGCGAACATCTCGGAGAAGAACGCGGCCTGGGGCGCGTACATCGCCCCGTGCAGCACCAGCCCCACCGTGACGGCGAGGATCAGGTTGCCGAAGCCGCCGGTGTCGATCAGCGAGAAGAACGGGAACATCCACAGCCCGACACCCACGGCACCCACCACATAGACGGGGCGACGGCCGATCCGGTCGGAGAGCGCGCCCCACGCCGGGATGACTGCGAAGTGCACGGCCGAGGCGATCAACACCGCGTTGAGCGCGGTCTGCTTGGAGACACCGGCCGAGGTGGTGGCGTAGACGAGGATGAACGCGGTGATCACGTAGTAGCTGATGTTCTCCGCCATGCGCGCCCCCATCGCGACCAGGACGTCACGCCAGTGGTGCCGAAGCACGGCGACGAGCGGCAGCTTCTCCGCCTCCGCGGCCCGGTCCACCTTGCGGGCCTCGGCCTGCGCCAACGCCTGCTTGAAGACCGGCGATTCATCGACAGACAGACGTATCCACAAACCGACTACCACCAGCACCCCGGAGAGCAGGAACGGGATCCGCCAGCCCCAGCTGCCGAAGGCGGCGTCCGACAGGACGGCCGTCAGCAGGGACAGCACGCCGGTCGCGAGCAACTGCCCCGCCGGCGCTCCGGTCTGCGGCCACGAGGCCCAGAACCCGCGCCGCCGCGCGTCCCCGTGCTCCGACACCAGCAGTACGGCTCCGCCCCACTCACCGCCGAGTGCGAACCCCTGGACCAGCCGGAGCACGGTGAGCAGGACCGGCGCGGCCGTCCCTATCGTGGCGTGCGTCGGCAGCAGCCCGATCGCGAAGGTCGCCCCGCCCATCAGCAACAGACTCAACACCAGCAGCTTCTTGCGCCCGATCCGGTCGCCGTAGTGCCCGAACACCAGCGCGCCGAGGGGCCTGGCGGCGAATCCGACCGCGTACGTCAGGAACGACAGCAGCGTGCCGACGAGGGGGTCGGAGCCCGGGAAGAACAACTTGTTGAACACGAGCGCGGCGGCGGAGCCGTAGAGGAAGAAGTCGTACCACTCGATGGTGGTGCCGATGAGGCTGGCGGCGACGATGCGCTTGAGGCTGGCGGGGGTGGGGGAGCGGTCGCGGGGGTGGACATCGGCACCACTTCCTGGCGGTTGGCGGGGACGTTTTCGTGTCGCCATACCGTAGGAACTTGCAGGTCAGAGGCGTATGTGGTGGGGCACCATAGTTCTGCGTACGGAGGTGCGTGTGACCACCATGACCGCGTTGCCGACGCCCCTACGAGAGCTCCGGTCGAGCCCGCGAGAGCGCTGTCCGAGTTGCACTGTTCGGGCATGATTTGGAGGTGGGGTGCTGACTCCCGTGCTGGTTTGGTGCTGACTAAAAGCCCATGTCATCACTCGTTCTCACCTCTCCCGTGCTGACTTGGTGCTGACTACGCTGCGTTGAACTCGGTCATCTGGGGCCGATCGGGCAGCAGCCGTTGCTTGGTCCTGCATGAAGCTGAGGCATGGGAGCGTGGGGATCAGGTCTGAGGTGAACGGAATGGTGGGCCTGTGCATGGTGCGGCGCCCGCGAGCGAACATCGTCTGCGTGGTCGCGTGGTGCGACACCCCGGGCCGCGCATGCCGGAGCCGGCGATACCTCTGGTGTCGTGATCGTCAGATGCTTGCCGTGAGTGTGCTTGTGGATGGGGGACGGATTCGGTGAACTGGCCGAGAGTCTGGGAAGCCGATTGCTCGCCAAGCAGCGCCGCACCCTGGTGCACCGAGGGCTACCGGCTGGACGGCCGCCCACGCGCCGTACTGGACTCAGAGATGACCCTGCTCGGTGACCCGCCCGGCGATGTGGGCCTGTTCCACTTGTTCTGGAACTGGATCGGGCGATCTCAGGAAGAGATCGTACAGGCCCGTCAGGACTGGATGGAAGGCTCCCGGTTCGGGGAGGTGAATGGGTACGACGGGGTTCCACTGCCCGCACCGGAACTGCCGCCGGACTTCCCCGCGGTGAGAGGCGCCCGGGGACCGGGCGCGGCGGGTGGCCGGTGCGTCGTTGTGCCGGAGCACGAAGCCGACCCGCCGCGGTGGTGCGCGGCGACGAACTCAGCGGTCGTCGTCGGTCGGGTGACGCATGAGGCGCAACTGCAACTGGGCCAGGAGCCGGGCGTCGGGATCGTCCAGCTCGATACCGCACACCTCACGCACGCGCCGGATGCGGTAGCGGAAGGTGTTGGGGTGGATGCCCAGTGCCCGGGAAGCCGCCGGCACGTCCGAGAAGTGGTCCAGGTAGGCACGCAGGGTGTCGACCAGCGCGCCGCCGTGCTCGGCGTCGTACGCCGCCAGACGCGTCACCGGCAGCTCCGATGGCAGCGGAGCCTCGCGCAGTGCGTCCACGATGTGCAGCATCGCCACCGCCTCGGCCACCTCGCCCACCCGTGCGACGGAGCGGGGGCCGTCGCGGGAGAGCAGTGCCAGCAGCGCCAGGTCGGCTGTCCGCCGGGACTCGGCCGCCTGGTGCAGGTCGGCCGCCACCTCCCCGATGCCGACGCGCACCTGCGCGTCGATGGTTGCGGACAGTTGCCCGGCAAGCGCCTCGCCCAATAGCGCCATCTGTGGCGCAGCGCGCTCAGGGTTCGGCGCCAGGTCGCCCAGCAGTACCAGCACACCCTCGGCGACTGTGATCACGACCGCCTCATGCCCGTGTGCGGCGCACTGCACGGCTACGAGGTCCGGTAGCCGGTCTTCGTTCCGGCCGCCGCGTGGTCCGGGCGTGGCATGCACGGCCAGGACCGCGCAGTGGCCCTCGACCGGCAGCGCGGTGCGCGCCGCCAGCGCCTCGGCGGAACCCGAGCCCTCCAGCAGCGCCCGCGCCGCCTCCTGTACTACCTGCATCTGCCCCGCCCGGCGGGAGCGGTGATGGAGCAGATGCGGTACGGCGGCACGCGCGACCGCACGCAAGTCGTCCGCGGCCGTCTCCGGCAACGGCCGTCCGGCGGCCGCCACCCAGATCGATCCCAAGGCCTCCCCGCCGGCGGACACGGCGACGGCCAGCCGTTCGGGCAGATCCTCTTCGGCGGGACGGCGCACCACATCGCCCGACCCCCCACAGCAGCCGGAAGAAACCGGTCTCCCGCATCTCGGCCATCGCTGCGTCCGGCACTCGGCGACCGAGGATGGTCCGTCGGCGCATGTCGTCCACGTCCTCGTCCGTGGACGAGTAGGCGAGCACCCGTGACTGAAGATCCTCGATCGTCACCGCCCCATCGACCGTCACCGCCACGGCGTCGGCCAACCCCTCCAGGTCCCCCAGAGTCACCTGCGCGATCTGCGGATCGGCCGGGCAGCCGACAGCGGTCAGCCCTGCTCGCAGCGTCCCCACCAACTGCGCCCAGGCGACCCAGGGGGTGCGAAAGAGCACCGCCACACCCGCGTCCATGGCCGCCGGACGCAGCACCGAACTCGCCCGACCGGCCCGGTCCGGGCCGAAGACAACCGCCACCGCCCTCGACCGCCCGGCTGTCTGGATCACGTCGGCGGCGGCACTCGACTGCGGCTCGACCCCGACCGCCAGCAGAACCTGCCCCGGCGACACCGTCGGTTCCAGCGCATCCCACACGCCCACGCCCTGCACAGGGACCTGCAGGCCACGAGGAGCCGCACACAGCTCCATGACGCCGGCCCCCACCAGTGACAGAAGAGCATTCAACGTCGGACCGGGCGCCGTCGAGGACTGACGAAAGGAGGAAGAACTACCTGACGGCATCGGCAGCCCCTGCACTGATGATCACGGCATTCGCCATGGGAAACGGTTGGTCGTGGTCGATCCCAGCCTACTGATCGCGTGACGACCGGCGATGCCAGACTGGCCCGGCCATGCGCATGACGAGGACCAACAGCGGTCGACGAGGAAGGGGGACACCGCGGCCTGGCGTGGGAAGCCGAAGCCCTGTTCCGCACTGCGATGACCGACGTCACGATGGCCGACCGTCTGCCCGCAGAGCCGGAAGGGTGGGTTCCGCAGATTGGTGGGGCTCGCGGGCTCGTGTCAGCGCTCTGCCATGTTTAGTCGCGCTTGACGTAGCCCCGGCGCCAGGAGATCTTCGTGCCAGTCCCCATCAGCTGTTCGGCAAGGTCGGGAATGGTGTTTTAGTTGATGCGGAAGGTCGGCCCGGACAGGGTTGCTCCAGGCCCTTGAGCGATCTACGCATCGACGGGTGACACGCACGTGTGCCTTCCGTGCCCTGACTGCGAAGAGCTTTCCGACCCCGTGACGCACTGACCTCCCTCACCTCGCAGCGCGGCTGGCACTTTCCGCGTTCCTCGCTGAGCTCGGACGCGGCTGATCGGCCCACGGACTCCGGCCTCGGGGAACATCGGTACAGCGGTTGGCGCTGAGATTGATCATGGTCGGCTAGCACGCTGACTGGGGGTTCCGCTGGGGTTCGCGGAAAGATCGCCGCTCGGGTGCCGGGGCTGGCTACGGTCCGCTCGTGCCGGTGGAGTTTCTGACTGATGAGCAGGCCGAGGCGTACGGGAAGTTCGCCGAGGAGCCGACCCGCCCCGAGCTGGAGCGGTTCTTCTTCCTGGGCGACGTCGACCGCGATCTGATCGCCCGGCGACGCTCCACGCACCACCAGCTCGGCTTCGCGCTTCAGATGTGCACGGTGCGGTACATCGGCCGGTTCCTCCCGGACAATCCGCTGGATGCGCCGTGGCCGGTGGTCGAGCACCTGGCCGCGCAGCTCGGTATCGAGGACCCGTCGGTGGTGAAGCGGTGGATCGCGAAGACCGAGCACCTGCTGCGGGTGGTCGATCCGGTGGACGACACCTACCGCAGGCAGATGAACCGGCAGCTCACCGTGCAGGAGTCCCGCCACAAGCTGGCCCGGGACGTGTGCCACGGCAAGCGCGGCACCATCCACCAGGCGTACCGCGACGGGATGGAGGACCAGCTCGGCGCGCTCGGCCTGGTCCTCAACGCCATCGTGCTGTGGACGACGAAGTACATCGACGCCGCCGTCGCCCAGCTCCAGGCCGAGGGCCACGAGATCCGCGAGGAGGACATCGCCCGGCTTTCCCCGCTCAAGCACCGCAACCTGAACCTCCTGGGCCGCTACAGCTTCACCCCCTCCACCCCGCGCCAGGGACTGCGCCCGTTGCGCGACCCGGACGCCCCCGAACTCGATGAGGACGACGACGGCCAGGAGTAGCCGGTGGGTGCGGATCCTTCACAGGGAGTCGGTGGTCAGAGTCGGCGCTCGTCGGGGAGCTGGGTGACCTCGGCGAGTCCTTCGGCGAGCCGCGGTTCGGATGCCGGACGGTTGCGGTGTCCGTCACGGTTGCTCCGGTTGTCGTCGGCGCGGGAGCCCCGAGGGAAGCGGCGGCATGCAGGGCGGCGCCAGGAAGATTTTATGGCGGGGCTGACCAGGGCAGCGCGATGGCAGAAGCGGTGCCCCCGATCACTTGTCTGATCGTTGATCGGGCGCCGCAAAGCGTCGACGTCAGGGGCACCGCTTCTCCACTCCCCACATCATGCGCGGCCCGCTCAGTGGTCTGCCTTGAGGGACGGGCCGTACTGATTGGCACCTGGAACGCTGTCCACGGCCATGCCCACGAGGTAGAGGACGGGGCCGACGACCGGGATCAGGGCGATGAGCATCCGCCAGCCGGTCCTGCCTGTGTCATGCAACCGGCGGACGGAGACTGACAGCATGGGCACGATGAACAGCAGCAGGAGGACGCTCAGCAGCGGGGCCTCTGCTGCCCAGCTGATCCCTCCGATCACGGCAGTGGCCATCACGTACAGCACCGAGTACCACCAGTACTCCGACCGCCGGGCGCGACCGGAGAACGTGGCGTACTTCGTGGTGAGACACGTGCGGGACGCCTCGGTGAACGACATTCTCGGCATGATGGTTCCTTCGAAGCGAACGGGGTGGGACACAAGCCGCACCGCGAGAGCGGACACGCGGACAGCGGGAAGACGGCAGTGTCCTCGCCGGTCACGGCGGAGCCGACATGGTCGTGCCCGAGGAAGCCGGACCGGGGCGGTGGCCTGATGGCCTTCGTTCAGGAGCTGCGGTAGTGGGGTGGCGGCTTCAGAAGCGGTACGGGCCGAAGCGTCCCCAGGCCACCAGCGTGGCGAGGATCAGCAGGACGGCGTTGAGGCCGATCGCGGGGATTTCCTTCTTGCGTGCGTGATAGGCCGCGGCCAGCAGCATCGTTACGCCGAGGCCGACCGCTGCCAGTGGCGTCAGGACGGTGGCGATGCCGGTGGCCGCGGGCAGGATCAGCCCGAGGGCGCCGGCGAACTCCACGATGCCGATGAAGCGGACGGTGCCGGGCGAGAAGTCGGCGACCCAGGGCAGTTTCTCGACGAGCTTGTCCTTGGGCTGGGTGGACTTCATGACACCGGCCATGGCGAACATGACGGCCAGTACGGCCTGCACGATCCACAGGAAGTTGTTCATCAGGGGTGGAGTCCTTCGGGACGAGGGTGAAGGGGAACGGGGCGGAGCGGGCTGCTAGCCGAGGAGGCTGCCGCCGGTGGCGTCGAGGGAGGCTCCGGTGATCCACCGCGCCCGGTCGGTGGTGAGGAAGACCACCACGTCGGCGACCTCCTCCGGCTCGCCCAGGCGCTTGAATGCCGACAGCTGCGACATCGGCTCGCGCACCTCGGGCATCTGGAAGGCCGCGCTGCCGTTGTCCGTGGCACCGGGGAGCACGCTGTTGACCGTGATCTGCCGAGGGGCGAGGTGCCGGGCGAAGTGCAGCGTGAGCTGGTCGAGCGCGCCCTTGGACATCGCGTAGACGACCTGCGGCGGCATGGCCATGCGCGTGACCGCGGAGGAGACGTTGACGATGCGTCCGCCGTCCGGGATCAGCCCGAGGGCTCGCTGGACGAGGAGGAAGGGGGCCTTGGCGTTGACCGCGAAGATCTCGTCGATCTGCTCGGCGGACACCTCTTCCGGTGCATCGCCGGGCGTCGTCGCAGCGGCGTTGTTCACCAGGATGTCCAGGACCCTCTCGCCGGTGTGCTCGCGCAGTCCGGCCTCCAGCTGGTCAAACAGCTGATCGACGGAGCCGGACGCGCCCAGTTCCGCGCCGACGGCAAAGGCCCGCCCGCCGTCCTTCTCGATGAGGCCGACGGTCTCCTGGGCGGCCTGCTTGTCGCGTCCGTAGTGCACGGCGACCAGGGCCCTCGCGGGCAAGGCCACGGGCGGTGGCCCGGCCGATGCTGCGGCTGGATCCGGTGACGAGAGCGGCCTTGCCATGGAGTGTGCTGGTCATGCTGGAGTCCTTGCTGTGTTCTGGAACTGGGGCTTGGTGGGGCGGCTGTAGAAGACGGCTTCGGCCTGGCCGCGGTGCTCGTACGGGTCCCAGTACAGGCGCGCGGCCTGCTCGGGGGCGGTCCCGAGGGAATGCTTTCGGGGCCGCCCTACCCGAGCCAGGTGTTGAAGGCGAAGTGCGCGGCGTAGATACCGGGAGGCCAGGAGGCCGGGTGGCTGATGGGCGTCAGAGACTGAAGACGAGTTCGGCCTGGTCGCGCTTGGTGGTGTGCAGGTCCCAGTAGACCGGGGAGATCTCCTCGGGCTGGGCGGTCGGGAATCCGGGGACCGCCGGCGTGCCGATCGACACGTTGATGGCGACGTGCGCGGCCTGGACACCGGTGCCGTCCAGCTCCTTGTGCAGGTTGATCACCCAGTTGCGCAGCGCCGCGGCGGCGGCGTTGACGTTGGCGATCTGCGGCACGGGGTCGACGGAGCCGGCGCCGGTGGTGAACAGCAGGGTGCCCGCGCCGGCCTCACGCATGGCGGGCAGCACCGCGCGGGTGGCGGCGATGGCTCCGTAGAGCTGGAAGTCCATCTCGTGCTGCACGTCGGCCGGTTCGGTCGCGGCCGGGGTGGTCATGACGGTCTGGAGGCCGCCGACCGGGGAGTACTCGAGGACGTCGATGCCGCCGAAGTGTGCGGCCGCGTCCTTGAGTGCCTGGGTGAGCGCGGTGCGGTCGAGGATGTCGGCGGGGAACGCGGCGGCGCTGATGCCCTCGGCGGCCAGCTCACCGGCCAGATCTTCGAGCTTGGCCTGGTTGCGGGCGATCAGTGCGACGTCGTAGCCGTGAGTGCCGTAGGTGCGGGCAATGGCGAGGCCGAGCTGGGGGCCGGCGCCGACGATGGCGATGGTGGGCATGAGAGAGCCTTTCGCTGAAGTGGAGGCGGAAAGGGCTATCCGTTTCCTTTCCGGAAAGCCTTATCCGTTTCGCTGTCCACCGTAACACAGGAACTGGATAAGGCATTCCGGTTTGCTAGTCTGATCGGTATGAGCCCCCGAGATCCCCACACCGACGCCGACGCCGGCACGGCCAATTTCGCAGGTCAGTCCAAGCGCAGCGACGCGGAGCGCAACCGGGGGCGGATCATCGCCGCCGCGCGCACGGTCTTCGGGTGCGACGGGCTGAACGCGTCGATGGCCTCGGTCGCACGGGAGGCCGAGGTGGGGATCGCCACCCTCTTCCGCCACTTCCCCCGCAAGGAAGACCTCGTCGCCGCGGTCTTCGCCGACCGCATGAAGGCGTACGCACAGGCCACCACCGAGGCCCTGGCCGACCCCGACCCGTGGAACGGCTTCACCGGCTACATCCAGCACGTCTGCGCGATGCAGGCCGCCGACCGCGGCTTCGCCGACGTCCTGACCATGAGCTTCCCCGGCGTCCCGGAACTGGAGCAGCACCACGCCCGGGCGTACGAGGACTTCCTCGAACTCATCGGCCGCGCCAAGAACAGCGGGCAACTGCGCGAGGACTTCACCAGCCGCGATCTCGTACTGCTGCTGATGGCCAACGCCGGAGTCCTCAGCGCCACCGGCGACGCCGCCCCGGACGCCTGGCGCCGCCTGGTGGCATGGATGATCCAGTCCTTCCAGGCACCGGCCCGTGGCCCGCTGCCAGACCCGCCGGAAGACGCTGCGCTGTACGAGGCCATGCGCCGCGCCAGCCAGGACGTCACCGCCCCCGAGACCGGAAAGCGACGCTGAACCAGCGACCGGTGGGACAGGGCGACCGTGGTGAGGCCGCCGTTGGATGCGGGCTCCGAGATCAACTGCTCGCAAACCCGTCGGTCTCCCCCATGGCACCGGCGCCGGACAGCCGGGCCTGATGACGCAGCTTCTACCTCCCCTGCATCGTCGCACCTGTCGGCAAACGATGGCGAACTCAAGCGGTCAGCGCATCACCGCTGTTCAGGAGGTCAGCGTAGACCTCTGCCGGAGTGCGGTAGCCGTGGGTCTTGCGCGGACCGGCCTCCGTTGCGGGCGATCTCGCGGGAGACGGTCGAAGGCGATCGGCCCAGCCGCCTGGCCAACTGCCGGCCAGATGCCCCGGCGGCGATGCCGCGGGATATCTCTTCGCGCTCGCTGCCGCTCAGATGCCGCTCTGATCGCTGCTGCGGGGTGATGCGGACGCCGCCGCTCTGGTGCAGGAACCGACGAGCGTTCTGCATCGGCGCCCCAAGCGCCCGCCCGATCAAGCTGAACGACTGCCCTTCGCGCCAGCGTCTCCAGATCTCATCCTGCTGAGCCGGCGAAAACCCATAGTCACGCACCTGTACCTCCACGATCACATGATCATCCGTGGGTGGTGCGTTGATCACTTGAGGGTGCCATCGTTTGACGACAGGAAGGCCGGGCGTCCAATGAACCCGTGCAATCCGGGGGTTCGCGGCGGCGCGAATCCAATCAGATCCGATGGTGATTACTGACAGGGTTTGACGACAGATAGGGTCCGATCCTCCGTACGGAAGGGGCCCCGGTGGCGAACCTGGTCTACAAGCGGGTCTCGACGGACCAGCAGTCGACCGCCCGGCAGGACCTCGTCCTGGACGAGGCCGGCATCGAGGACCCGGTCGTCTTCGAGGAGGACGGTGGCACCTCCAGCCGCCTCCACCCGCTCCAGCGTCCGAAGTTCCGCGCGCTCCTCGACTACGCCCGCCCCGGGGACACCGTGCACATCTCCGAGATGTTCCGCCTCGTACGCGGCACCGGGCACATCCTCGACGTGCTCGACGTCCTCCACCGCGACCGTCTCGCCCTGCGCATCCACGACGGCGCGTTCTCCGCCATGGACCTCACCGCCCGCCACCCCCGCACCGGCGAGCTGTTGTCCACCGTGAAGTTCATGGTGCAGACCCTCGCCGCCGCCGGCGAACTCCAGCGCGACCTCCAGCGCGAGCTGACCTACGACGGACTGCGCGCCGCCGAGGCCAAGGGCAGCAAGGGCGGACGCCGCCCTGCGGTGACGGCCGCGAAGACCGGCGATGTCCGCACCGCGTACCTGGAGGGCCGCTCGATCGCCGCCCTCGCCCGCGACCACGGCGTCAGCCGCGGCGCGATCCGCACGACCCTCGCGGACCTCCTGCCTGAGCACACCGCCATCGAGGAGGGCACTCCGGCGCCGGAGCTGCCGGTCCCCCTCGACATGCCGGGCAAGGTCGCCGACTTCCTCCGCGTCTCCGAGCTGAATGCGGTCGAGCGGGCCGCGCTCGACCAGGGGGTGACCGTACGGCGCGGCCAGGGCTACACCCTGCGCGTCACCGCCGTCCCCGCCGTGCACCGCCAGCTCCTCGACCGTTGCCAGCCGCTCGACGGCGGCCATGGCACCCCTGCGGTCCCGGCCCAGCGCAAGGCCCACCGCGAGTACGAGAGTCGGGTCAGCGCGCTCACACCCCCCCGAGCATGATCGTTCTCAGCGCCAACCGCTGTACCGATGTTCCCCGAGGCCGGACTCAGCCGCTCTGGTCCGAGTCCTCCGGGACACTCATCTGTCGCACGAGGCGTTGACGGGCGCTGAGAAGGGAATCACGCGTGATCGTGACGGCCAGTTCCGTGTCGCCGGCCGAGAGAGCGTCGATCAGCGCAGGCTGGGGGGTCCACAAGGACGAGTCGCGAGCTTCCAGGGCCACACGTGCACCGATCACCTTGTAGGGCCGGCACTGGATCCACAAGGAGTCGATGGTCGATACCAGGACCTCGTTGCTGCCCGCGCGATACAGGTGCCGCAGAAGCTCCTCATCCTCATCGAGAGCATCCGTGACGCGCCCTTGGACGACGGCCCGGTACATCCGCTCACAAGCGCCGCGCATCTTGTCCAGGTCTTCGTCGGTGACCGACGTCGCGCCCTTCAGGGTGGCCTCGACCTCGAGGATTGTCCGGACCTCATAGAGATTCAACAGCTCGCGGACGGTGAACTCGCGGACCCGGGCACCACGATGCGGGTGCGCCACGGCGAGGCCGTTCTTCACCAGCAGTCGGATCGCCTCGCGGACCGGCATGACGCTCGTTCCCACTTGCTCGGCCAGGTCCCGGACGGGCAGTCGATCTCCCGCAGCGAGTTCGCCGTCGAAGATGCGTTGGGCGAGGACCTCATAGACCTGGTCCGCGACGAGCGTCGGGTTGACGTTCTGGCTCCCGCGGCCGGTACCTGTGACCACTGAGAACTCCATCGCGTCGGCAGCAGAGAAGACAGGAATACGATAGCTGCGCGTTGGAGCGGTCTGACCCGGCCGGTCGTACGGTCCAGGCGGGCCATGCCGAAACTATCCGGACCTCGGACCTCGGTGCACGGTCGTTGACGCCGGGCCCTGGGGATCCTCGTGATCTGTCGCTTGGCGTAGGCAGTTGCCCGCCGGAGGCTGTGGTGGGGACGCGGTCGCTCATCCCCAACGCCCACACCCGGCCCGGTCAAGGTGACAAGGCGTAGAGCTCACACCGCAGCGGGCGCTGTCTGCGCGAGGACTGCCGATCAAGAAGAAGAGACCGACCTCGTACGGTGTACCCGCGCCGGCGCCCGCGCTCGGTGCGGGCCTTCGTCCTCTGTCACGGCGCCTTACAGGCCCCTCCCGGCAGCAGCAGAAGGCTCGCCCGGCGCTACGAGGTTCACAACGCCTGTATGGCTCGAGTCTGCTGCATCACCCGAAGTGGTTCGGCTGGTGCCGTTCGCCAACGATTTGGCAGTCGCCCACGTAGAAGAAGTTCGTGGCCTGCACCGAGATCCTGTTGCCGACGTGTCACCTGATGACCACTGGATGGCTGCTGTCCGCTCAGCGTTTTACCGGAACCCAGGGAATGCTTGAAGAGCGTCGCCGCGATCGATCAGCGGCCGGTACGCCGCGCGAAACATCGCAACCGCCAACGGAGGGCCAGCGGCTGGTCTCAGGAACTGTTCGACGGAACCCTCTTCGAGCCGTCGGCCGAGCTCCGCGGAAAGGAAGGGCGGGACCGACAGCCGCAAACGGGTCGTTCTCCTCCACCGGCAGACCAGGATGTCGGCCCTTCGACGTCCGGGCCGAGGCATCGGGACAGCGTCAGTGATCTTGTGCGTTGCTGGATCACCTACCTGTTCCCGAGGCTTGTTGCAGAAGCCTCATCATGAATGTGAGCTGCCGGAAGTGGGCAAGGCGAGCAGCGGTATTCCCTCCGCCGGTCGAGCGGCCGGTTTCACTACCGCAAGGGCATCTGCTTGAGCCACGCTGCGGAGCATGGCGCTGCCGCCGTGCTGAAGCGGTACCGCTCGGCCGTCGCGGACTCGGACCGGGACGAGACGGGTCATCGTCGGGTGGGAAGTGATTCCGCCGTCGCGCACCCGTGTGAGTGTCGGCAACGGCAGCCCGCGGGCGCCTTGTACAGCGGGGACTACCAGAGTGAGAAAGCCGACGAGCGCCGCGAGCGGATTGCCGGGTAGCCCGGCGACCAGACGGCCGTCCGGCAGTTGGTGCAGGCTCTGCGGATGGCCCGGCCGGCAGGCGACGGACGTCACCAGCGGCTCGGCGCCCAGGCGTCGCAGCGCTGCCTGAAGGTGATCGACCGGCCCGACGGACGACGAGCCGGAGACGATCACCAGGTCCTCTGTGGCTCGATCGAACTCGCCGACAAGAGCGTCGAGACTGTCGGAAACGTGCCGCACGCTCGTGAGCCGGCCGCCTGCCCAGGCGACAAGGCCGGGAAGCTGTGGGCTGGTGGCATCGCGGACTCGGCCACGGCTGGGGAGGCCCGAGGTGATCAGCTCGTCTCCCGTGATCAGGGCTCGCACGGAGGGGCGCCCCATCACTTCCAGGGCGTCGTGGCCGGCAGCAGCGGCCAGCCCGAGTGCCATGGCGGTCAGCTCTGTCCGCACCGGAAGCAGGACGTCCCCCGCTTCATACTCCTCGCCCCGGTGACGGATGTGCTGTCGGGGCTCGACTGCACGCCCCGTCGCCCTGACGGCGATGACCGAATTCGCTTCCCTTTGCGTGTGCTCGTAGGGCAGCACTGCGCTGGCACCCTGGGGTAGGGCGGCACCGGTGGCGATCTCGACGGCCTGTCCGGAGGCGAGGTCCATGTCCTGGTCGGCGGCATCGGCGAGGAGCCTGCCGACGATGGTCCAGCGTTGCGCGTCGAGGCCGCAGACGGCGAAGCCGTCCATGGCCGAGGCATCGAAAGCCGGCATGGCGCTCAGCGCGGTGAGCGGTCGGGCGAGGCGCTCTCCCAGCGCGTCCGGAAGCGCCACACGCACAGCGGGGCACGGCAAGGCCGCGGAGTATGCGTAGGCCCGCGCCTGATCCCAGGTCACGGCGGACGACTGGTGATGAGTTTCGCGGTGCTCGTGGTACGGGGCATCGTGCACGCTGAGATCGGCGGACGTGGAGCCGTGAGCCACGACGGGCAGAATGTGATCGGCTCGGCCTTGGCGGGTGCCCTTGGTCATCTGCTCAGCCCCCGATGGCCGACATCGTGCGGGCGGGTTGCTCGAAGGCGTCTTCGTCGATGGCGCCGCCCGCTTGCTTGCCCCACATGGCGGTCCGCCACCGGGTGGCGATCTCCTCGTCCGTGGCGCCTGAGCGCAGGGGGCCGCGTAGGTCGGACTCCTTGCGGGCGAAGAGGCAGGCCCGCACCTGCCCGTCTGCGGTCAGTCGAGTACGGTCGCATGCCTGGCAGAACGGCGCGGTGACGCTGGCGATGACACCGACACGGGCAGGCCCGCCGTCGACCAGCCAGGTCTGTGCGGGGGCGCTGCCTCGGACGGCTTGCGGTTGCGGCGTCAGGCTGAAGTCATGGCGGAGGCTCTCAAGGATCTCGTCAGCGGTGATCATGCTGCCCCGGGTCCATGCGCGGTCGCCGTCCAGCGGCATCTGCTCGATGAACCGAAGCTCGTACCCTCGGGCCAGGCACCAGCGCAGAAGTTCGGGTCCTTCATGATCGTTGATCCCGCGCATGAGTACAGAGTTGATCTTGATCGGGGTCATACCTGCGGCATCGGCGGCCGCCAGACCTGCCAGAACATCAGCGTGCCGGTGACGTCGCGTCAGACGGTGAAAGACTTCGGCGTCCAACGTGTCGAGGGACACGTTGATCCGGTCGAGGCCTGCACGGCGAAGCGGCTCGGCCAGGGTTCCGAGGCCGACGGCGTTGGTGGTGAGGGCGATCTCCGGGCGGGGCCGGAGGTCGGCGACGGCCGCGAGGATGTCCCGCAGCCCGGGGCGCAGCAGGGGTTCGCCGCCGGTGAAGCGGACTTCGCGTACGCCCAGGTTCTCGACAGCGATGCTCACCAGGCGCACCACCTCTTCGTCGGTCAGTACCGACTCGGACGGCAGCCATGCCAGGCCGTCGGCCGGCATGCAGTAGGTGCAACGGAGGTTGCAGCGGTCGGTCAGTGATACACGGAGATCGGTTGCCACCCGTCCGTGACTGTCCCGGAGCATCGTTCAGGATCCCGTCTCGTTGTACTGGGCGATCAGGGGGTGGTCGCGGTCGAGAGGACCATGCTGCGCGGCTCCGCCGGGCGCTGTGTCGAACACCTCGGCGTTGGCTTTCGTGAACGCCGTCCATTCGGACGGCAGGTCCTCCTCAAGGAAGATCGCTTCGACCGGGCAGACGGGCTCGCAGGCGCCGCAGTCGACGCATTCGTCCGGGTTGATGTACAGCGACCGGGGGCCTTCGTAGATGCAGTCGACGGGGCATTCTTCGATGCACGCCTTGTCTTTGACGTCGACGCACGGTTCGGCGATGACATAGGTCATGGGTGGCTCCTGAGACGAGGGAAGCGGGCGGAGAAGGGCTCGGGGTCAGGTGGTGGTCCACGTTTCGCTGCCGGCCAGCAGTGCGCCGAGGTGACCGCGCCCCTGTTCGCTCTCTGCGCGCTCCAGCTGTTGTGCCATCAGCGCGTCGTACACCGGTCGTCGTACAGAGCGCAGAACGCCGATCGGGGTGTGGTCGAGCGTCGCGGCGTTCGTGAGGCGGGTGAGCGCGAAGGCCGTTGCCGGGTTGGGGTCGTAGGCGTCATGGACGAGTACGTCCTCTTCGTTGGCGGCGGTAACTGTGTCCACGGACAACTCACCGTTCAGGCCGCGGAAAACTCCCTGGTCGGTACCGAAGCGGATCGGCCGGCCGTGTTCCAGAGGGATCAGCGCGTTGTCGCGGGTGCCCGGTTCCTTCAGCACATCGAAGGCGCCGTCGTTGAAGATGTTGCAGTTCTGGTAGATCTCGACCAGTGCCGCGCCCTCGTGTTCGGCGGCCGCACGGAGTACGGACTGCAGATGCTTGCGGTCGGAGTCGATGGTGCGGGCGACAAACGTGGCCTCGGCGCCGAGCGCCAGGGACAGAGGGTTGAACGGCGCGTCCAGCGAACCCATCGGCGTCGACTTGGTGATCTTGCCGATCTCGCTCGTCGGCGAGTACTGGCCCTTGGTCAGCCCGTAGATCTGGTTGTTGAACAGTAGGATCTTCAGATTGGTGTTGCGGCGTAGCGCGTGGATGAGGTGGTTGCCGCCGATGGACAGGGCATCGCCGTCGCCGGTGACGACCCAGACCGACAGGTCGCGGCGGGATGCCGCCAGGCCGGTGGCGATGGCGGGGGCCCGGCCGTGGACGGAGTGCATCCCGTAGGTGTTCATGTAGTACGGGAAGCGGGACGAACATCCGATGCCGGAGACGAAGACGGTGTTCTCGCGCCTGATGCCGAGTTCCGGCATGAAGGACTGGACGGCGGAGAGGATCGCGTAGTCCCCGCACCCCGGGCACCAGCGGACCTCTTGGTCGGTCTTGAAGTCCTTGGCGCTCTGCGGGCCTTCGGCCTTCGGCACCAGCTGCAGGGAGGGGTACCTGTTGGTCTCGGTCATCGCTGGTCCTCCGTATTGAGGGTGCTGAGGGCCGCTTGCAGGACGTCGGCCAGCTCTGCGGCCTTGAACGGCAGGCCGCGCACCTGGTTGCAGGACTGGACGTCCACCAGGTACCGGGCGCGCAGGAGGAGGGCGAGCTGGCCGAGGTTCATCTCCGGCACGATGACCCTGCTGAAACTTTGCAATATCGCGCCGAGATTGGCAGGGAAGGGGTTGAGGGTGCGTAGGTGTGCCTGCGCGACGCGTCCGCCGTCAGCCCGCACACGGCGCACGGCGGCGGTGATCGGACCGTAGGTGGAGCCCCAGCCCAGTATCAGTACCTGCGCATCACCGGTGGGGTCGTCGACGGTGAGGTCGGGGACGTCGATGCCGTCTACCTTGGCCTGGCGGGTACGGACCATGAGGTCGTGGTTGGCCGGGTCGTAGGAGATGTTGCCGGTGCCGTCCTCCTTCTCGATGCCGCCGATCCGGTGTTCCAGCCCTGGCGTGCCGGGAACAGCCCACGGCCGGGCGAGGGTGAGCGGGTCTCGCTTGTACGGCCAGAAGGCCGGCGTCCCGTCCTCCAGGACATGGTTGGGTCCGGAGTGGAACTCCACCTTCAGGTCCGGCAGTTCGTCGATCTCCGGGATCCGCCAGGGCTCGGAGCCGTTGGCGAGGTAACCGTCGGAGAGCAGGAAGACCGGCGTGCGGTAGGCGAGCGCGATTCTGGCCGCCTGAAGGGCCGCGTCGAAGCACTCCGCAGGTGTGGCGGGCGCGACGATCGGGACCGGGGCCTCACCGTTGCGTCCGAACATCGCCTGGAGCAGGTCCGCCTGTTCTGTCTTGGTCGGCAGGCCGGTCGACGGGCCGCCCCGCTGTATGTCGACGATCAGCAGGGGAAGCTCCAGCGAGACAGCGAGTCCGATGGTCTCCGACTTGAGCGCCACGCCGGGGCCCGAGGTCGTGGTGACCCCCAGTGCGCCGCCGAACGCGGCACCCAGGGCGGCGCCGATCCCGGCGATCTCGTCCTCGGCCTGAAAGGTGCGCACGCCGAAGTTCTTGTGCCTGCTCAGCTCATGGAGGATGTCCGAGGCCGGGGTGATGGGGTAGGAGCCGAGGAACAGCGGGATCTGCGCGCGTTCGGCGGCTGCGATCAGCCCGTAGGACAGCGCCAGGTTGCCGGCGATGTTCCGGTAGGTGCCTGCCGACAGCCGGGCCGGGGCAACCTCGTAAGAGACGGCGAAGGCCTCGGTGGTCTCTCCGTAGTTCCGGCCGGCCCGGAAGGCGGTCACGTTCGCCTCGGCGATCTGCGGCTTCTTCGCGAACTTCCGGCGAAGGAAAGTCTCGGTTCCCTCGGTCGGCCGGTGGTACATCCAGGACAGCAGCCCGAGCGCGAACATGTTCTTGCTGCGCTCGGCCTCCTTCCGGGAGAGACCGAAGTCCTTCAAGGCCCTCACGGTGAGCGTGGTCAGCGGTACACCGTGGACTCGGTACCGGTCCAACGAGCCGTCGGCCAGGGGGTCGCTTGCGTAGCCGACCTTGGCAAGGGCTCGTGGGGTGAACTCGTCCGTGTCGACGATGATTTCGGCCGCGCCCGCCAGGTCGGGCAGGTTCGCCTTCAGCGCGGCGGGGTTCATCGCCACCAGCACGTTCGGGGCATCTCCGGGGGTGAGGATGTCGTGGTCGGCGAAGTGCAGCTGGAAGCTGGAGACGCCTGGCAAGGTGCCGGCGGGGGCGCGGATCTCGGCCGGGTAGTTCGGCAGGGTGGAGAGGTCATTGCCGAACGACGCCGTCTCCGAGGTGAACCGGTCACCCGTGAGCTGCATGCCGTCACCGGAGTCTCCCGCGAAACGGATGATCACCCGGTCCAGCTGCCGGACCGGCTTGAGCCGGCCCTCACCCGATAGAGCCTCAGTGGTCATGGTGCCGCTACCTCTCGATCCGGACGATGAATGGCCGACGGGCGCTGGCCGTGGGTTTGGGCGTCGGCGGGCCGCACGGGCCGAGTCGATCCCGTCAATGCAGTGACGTGCGCCGGGCCGGAGGGCTGGCCCGCAGCGCAGGCATCCGGCATTCGGCCTACTGAACGGTAACTTAAGCTAGATGTCATAGAGCATGCAAGGAGTCCTTCGTCACGGCCATGGGCTCAGGCCGTGGCGATCCGAGGTGCCGGCCCACGGCGCTTCTTTGCGCTTATGTCGCTGAGGGCAGCTCGGATTGGGCCGTCTCAGGCCGCGTGCCCCGGCCCCTGGATATACGGGGGAGCTGCCCCGTATCCCCTGCGAGGAGATTCCTCATGCCAGAGCTGCAGCAAAGCCGGGCGTGCCACTGGTTGGTGGCGGCGGCGACGTCGGAGTCAGGTTGCGTCGGGCGCGCCCCATACAGCCGGGCGGAAACACTGAAAGAGGGGATGTTTGCCTTTGGGCTGTGGCAGTCCCGGTTCAGCAGGAGTCGACCCACTCCTCCGTCCCGTCGGAGAACCTTTGGTGTTTCCAGATCGGCACCTCGTGCTTGAGGTCGTCAATCAGCCGTCGGCACGCGGTGAAGGCTTCGCCCCGATGGGCACACGACACGGCGACGACGACCGCGAGGTCGCCCACTACGAGGTCTCCCACGCGGTGGATCGCCGCCAGAGCGCGGACGGGGTGGTCGGCGGTGATCCCTTCGGCGATCCGACGCATCGCGGCCTCGGCGCTGGGGTGGCACGAGTACGCCAGTGCGTCGACATCCGTGCCACCGTCGTGGTTTCGTACCGTTCCTACGAAGAGCGCGATCCCGCCGGCGGCGGCATCCCCGACCGCCCGGAAGACCTCGTCGACGGAGAGCTGTGTCTCGCGTATGGCAAGCAGCTTGATCGGGTCGTCGGCCGCGCGTGAGCCGGGGTGCTCAAGTGGCACGGTCGTTCTCCTCGGGTGTGCCGCGGGTCCGCGAACCCGTGCAGCAGGGTCCGCGGACGCGTTGGCCTGTCGTGGGTGGAGGGTCAGGCGGGGAGAGCCTCGATGCGGGCGGGCACGTGCTTGTGCCACGGGACGCCGGCGATGGGGTCGCGCCTGCGCAGGTCGGTGAGGGTGTTGAGGGCGACACCGGTGCGTTCGGTCCCGCCGTTGCCGGTGGGCAGATCGAGACCGAAACCGTTGGGCAGGGCGGCGTGCCCGGCCTGCATGCGGTCGTCGATCTCGACGGTGGCGTTTGCGGTGCCGCGCTCGGTGGTGATCCGGGCGGGCGCCCCGTTGTCGAGTCCGAGCTGCTCAGCGTCGTACGGGCTGATGCGCAGGGTGCCGCCCTTGTCGCGAAGGCGCCAGGTGGTGTCGCGAATGATCGTGTTCGCGGTGAACGCGCGCCGCTGGCCGGCGGCCAGGACGATCGGGAACTCCTCGGTGGTGTGCACGGCCGGAGTGGTGTCCAGGTCGGCGTGCAGGTCGAGCAGTTCGGGGATGGGAAGCGGGATGCGGTGGCCGGGATGAGGAACGTAGCCCCAGGCGTCGTCGTACTCGTCCTCAGTGAAGGTGACTCCGGAACGGCCCTTGAGGATCGCTTCGAACAGGGCTTCTGCGTCGGCGTGCCCGGCGCGGCGCATGGCCTTGGGGTACTCCTTGGCGATGCGCTGGCAGAGTGCCCACAGCACAGCGGCGGAGCGGGCACCGTTGGGCAAGGTGGGGCCGAGGGTTTCGTACAGCAGGTAGGGGGCCAACTTGATGGTGCTCTTGTCGAGAACAGCCAGGGCGGCGAAAGCGAGTTTGTACGGGGTGCGGCCGAGGCGAGCCGCAGCGCGGAGAAGGGAGAGACGGCTACGGGGGACGGCACCGATTTCCCGGACCAGGCGGGCGTAGATCTCGGGTTCGGTCAGCGTGCCGGGCAGCGGGTCGAGAACGGGGGCACGCAGGTGGAAGGTGTTGTGCGGAAACTCGAAGGTGAAGAAGGTCGCTTCCCACTTCTCGTACTGGGATGCGGCCGGCAGCACATAGTCGGCCCGGCGCCCGGTCTCGGTCAGCGCGATGTCGATGACGACGACCAGGTCGAGCTTGTCGAGGGCCTTGGCGAAGGCGGCGGAGTCGGCAAGGGAGTGCGCCGGGTTGGAGGACTCGATGACCATCGCCCGGAACCGGTCGGGATGGTCGTTGAGGATCTCCTCGGCGATGACGTTGCAGGGAACCAGACCCCCGGGCATCCGCGCGCCGGTGACGGGGGTGCGGCGCGGGCGGGTGCTGTAGCTGGCGAGCGGTACGACCCATGAGTGCGGCTGCATCGCGCCCTGCTTGGCGAAGTTGCCGGTCAGCAGCCAGATCAGCTTGTTGAGGTAGGAGACAAGGGTGCTGTTGGGGCCCTGCTGAACTCCCAGGTCCTCGTACGTCGAGACACTGGAGGCGGTTGCAATCCGGCGGGCCGTCGTGCGCAGGAGTTCCTCGTCCAGTCCGCACGTGGCGGCACAGAGAGCGACGTCCACAGCTTTCAGCTGCTCGAGTACGGTTGTTGCCCCGGTCGTGTGGGTGTCGAGGAAGGCGTGGTCGACGAGGTTCTCCTGGACCAGGACGCCGAGGATGCCGGACAGGCACCAAGCGTCGGTGCCGGGCCTCAGCTGCAGGTGGATGTCGGCGAGGTCGGCGGTCTCGGTCCGCACCGGATCAATGACGATCATGGTGCGGTCCGGGTTCTTGGCTATGTCCTTGAGCACGGTGCGGGCCCGGGAAACCCCGTGGGTCTGCCAGGGGTTCTTGCCGATGAAGATCGAGACCTCGGCGTTCTCGAAGTCCCCCACGGTGTGACCGCCGGTCAGATGGGCGTCGACGAAGCCTTCGCCGGTCTTCTCCTGGGCCAGGGGGTTGGAGCGGTAGCGGGCGCCCAGGGCGCCCATCAGGGCGCCGCTGTAGGCGCCGCCGAGGTGATTGCCCTGGCCTCCGCCGCCGTAGAAGAAGATCGACTTGCCGCCGTGAGTGTCGCGCACCGACTTGAGCCGGGCGGAGATCTCGCGCACGGCGGTGTCCCAGTCGATGGGGGTGAAGCTGCCGTCTGCCTCTCGGCGCAGAGGCGTGGTCAGGCGTTCCACACCGTTCTGGTAGTGGTCAAGACGCAGGGCCTTGTTACAGGTGTAGCCGACGGTGGCGACATGTTCCTTGTCGCCACGGATCTTTGCGAAGCGCCGGCCGTCGGTCTGGATCTGGATGCCGCAGTTGTTCTCGCACAGAATGCACGCGGTCTTGTGCCAACTGGCAGTGTCGGCCTGGTCAGTCATGTGATTTCTCCTCGTCAACACCGCCAACCGTTTTGGCGTGGGAGTCCGCCGCCCGGGGGTGGGGCGGCGGCGGGTGGGGACGTGCGGACCGTGAGGTCAGCCCATGGGATTGATGGTGTCGCGCAGCGTGGCCAGGGCAGGGGCGTACATGCGGGCCTTGATGGTGCCGAGGGTGTCGCCGGCCTTGTTCACCTGTGCCTGGGCGATCTCGATCGCGGTGGAGCGTACGGCGTCCTCGCTGACCGCCTGGTCGACGATGCCGGCGGCCACCGCGTCGGCGCCGCCGTAGCGGCGGGCGGTGAGCATGGCGGCGTGGGCGGTCTGCGGCGACAGTCGGGACTGGATGAGCGCGGCCATGCCGGGGGTGAAGGGGATGTTGATGTCCGCTTCGGGCAGGCACCAGTAGCCGCGGTCGGCGCGCATCACGCGGAAGTCGTGGGCGAGGGAGAACATCGCGCCGGCGGCGAAGGTGTGCCCCTGCAGCGCGGCCACGGTGATGACCGGCAGCGACAGCATCCGCGCGAACAGTTCGTGGACCGAGACGACGTAGTCCTGGTGCTGGTCGGCGTGGGCGAACAGCCAGTCCAGGTCGAGGCCGTTGGAGTAGAACTTGCCGGTGGCTGCGGTGACCAGGGCACGGGGGCCATCCGCCTTCTCGACCTCGTCGAGTGCGGCGTTGACGGCGTTGATCCAGTCAGGGTGGAAGCGGTTCTCGTCGTCCCCGAGGGTGAGTACGAAGACGCTTTCGTGACGGTCGAGAGTGGGCATCGGGTCCTCCTGGTGCGGTGGGATGGGGTGTGCGTCGCGCCTGTGGAATGTCGCGCGGCTCAGGGACGGCGAGGCAGGGTGAGGGCGAGCAGCTCGTGGATCTCGGCTGCGGCTGCCTCGATTGGGGCGGTGCTCTCTTCGGCCCGGCACATGATCACCGCGCCTTCGACCGCGGCGATGATGAACGCTGCCAGTCGCTTGCTGCGCTCCTCTGGCAGACCGTTCTTCAGGAACAGGGCGGCGAGGGCCTTCTGCCAACGGGCGAAGACTGCCGCCGCCGAGCGGGCCAGCTGCGGAGCGTCGTCGTTGGTCTCCACGGCCACCGCCACGATCGGACAGCCGCTGCGGAAGTCGCTGTCGACGAGCCGTTGACGCCAGAGCCCGAAGAAGGCGTCGATCGCCGCCAGCGCATCATCGGCCTGCATGGCGGCGTCGATCAGTCCCGCGATGAAGTCACCCGCGAGTGCGACCGCCTCATTGATGAGCTGGGCTCGCCCGTCGGGGAAGTGGTAGTAGACCGAGCCGCGCGGGGCGTCGCTGTGGGCGAGTACCCGGTCGATGCTCGTGGCGCTGGCCCCGTACTCGCTCAGCAGCGCGGCGGCGCTGAGCACCATGCGGTCCCGGCTGCCGCCCTTGCGCGGGGTCACGCCGCCATCACCTCGCGGATTGCGAGCTGTGCGGGCGCACCCGTGACGCGTGCCCGTTCGAACATGCCCGGTGTCCTTTCCTGCGTACGGCGAAGCATCAAGCAACGCATCTACCAATCAGTAACTTAAGGTGGATGGCATAGAACATGCAAGAGGGTGCGACGCTCTCCGTGGGCGCGAACTATCTGGCGAGGCCAAGGCGTCTCGGGCTCGCGCGGGTCGTGGCCTGGGCGGGCGTCGACCGGGCACTGCGCCTCACCGTGCCACCAGGGCAACAACACATGGACGTATGAGGGGCGACAGATCGGCCCGCTCACCGACACACGTCTCGACATCTGCGCCATCGCTACTGGCTTCGACGCGAATGTCGTCCAGTTGCTGTGCCCGGACGGCCGCCCTCGCCGTCTTGCCGAAACCACCAAGATCATGGCTCCAGTCCGGATGTCACAGGCCCCTCCTGCCGAGGGACGGCCACTGTCCAGCATCTGCAGCCGCCGAATCCGCTGGTGACAGCCGTGCCGGTCGGTCGTTACAGTCGTGATCGCTGCCGGGCGGCGAGGTAGGGCGCCCAGCGGTTGCCAGCGAGCTGGGATCAGCGGTGGGCGGTCGCGGGGCTGATGCCGAAGAGATCGGCGACGACGATGGGCGGCATGTCTGTGATGGCCTCCATCAGCGCCGTGTTGCGTGCAGCGCGTACGGGGAGGCCGTGTTGCTTCATCTGGTCGGCCAAACCGACGGGGTTGCGGGGGCGGCCAGGCGCGGCGCCCGGCAGGAGGAGATGCCGGTGGCCCTGCGGAGGCTGTGGGGCGGGGAGTTGGGCGATCTGTTCATCGAGCAGGGTGGCCAGCGCCGGTGGGAGCAGGACCGGGTAGCGGTCGAGGGTGAGGTAGGCGGCCTCGGCTTCCCGGTGGAACTGATCGGTGGTGAGTTCGACGATCCGGGTCAAGGGCAGGGCGTAGAGGCGGACCAGGGCGCCGATGATGCGTACGGGCAGGGGTAGGCCGGTGTCGGTCAGGCAGCGCCGCAGTTCGGCCTGGTGGGTTGCCTCGTCCTGGAAGGTGCCGGGGAACTGCCTCGGCCGGTGGTGGATCTCCAGGTCACGGACGATGTGACGGGCGTGCACCCAGCGGACGAACGGGATGAGACGAGTGCGCTGAGTCGGATGCGCGCTCGCCCAATCGTCCAGGTGCGCTTGTGCCAGGTCCCGGATGTACAGGTCGTGGGCGTCGAGCCACGCTCGTCTCCCTGCATGTAGCTGTGCCGCAGGCAGTGCAAGTCCAGGTCCTCGTCCAGACCGCCGTCAGTCCGGGCCGCGACGAACGCCTCGTTGATCGAACGAGGCGAAAGGCGTCCCACCCGCTCGGTCACCCACAGCGCCGGATGCCGGCCCGGTGAAAAAGCGGGCCGGATCTCCTCGATCCACTCGCCCAGGACGTCCGCGACCCAGTCCATCTCCGGCACCAGCAGCACCGACCGGCGCTTGGGCGGAGCCCCTTTGGACGACTTGCCGTAGCGGACCGTCATGCTTCCGAAGCGGTCGAACTCCGGCGCGGAGCGGCTGCGTCGCAGATCGACGAGATCGACCCGCGACGACTCCGTGCGCCGGGTGCTGTAGGCGTAGATGGTCTTGAGGACAGCGGCGTCCCGCAGCGCGGTGAGCGCGCCCTTCCTGCCCTGGCCACGGATCCTTTTCCCCCGCACGTCCGCCGCGTCGAACAGTGCCTGTACTTCGTCGTAGTCCAGCGGGCGCCTGCGCGGATCGCCCTCGTACTCCACCGTGTGCAGGACCGAGTTGCCCTCGTAGAAGGCCTCTTGAGGCGCCTTGCCGAACCTGTCCAGACACAACTTCACCCAGCCGTACCGGGCATCCAGCAGGTACTCGACGAACAAGGCGATCATCACCTCGTAGGTACGGGCCATGGAGAGCTGGATCGGCTTCGCCCCGCTGCGCAAATGAGCGATGAACGCCTCACCGTCCGCCGGCGTCCACTGCCACGGGTACAACCCCGTGAACTCGCCCATCCGCGCGACCAGACGCAGCCGCGATCTGATCGTCTCCTTCTGCAGGACCCGAGCAGCCTGCTGCCTCGCCCACCCCTCACGCATCGCCGAGAACATCGCCGGTTCCGGATCGAGGTGGACGACGTTGGATGCCAGGGCGAGCGGTGCCGCACCGGGAGCCTCAGTGATCACCCATCTGTTGTATCTGAGACAACATCGATGCATCTGATCCTTGTTGGCAGGTCACCGTTACGAGTGATCCCGCGACTGTCGAGCTGCCAGAGCTTTGACCAGCGTGATTGGTACACGAGCCAGGTCGTAGCGTGTTGCAGCTGATGCAATTCCTCCTATTTTGGACCTACAGCCAGGCCGAATGGGGAAAAGGCGAGGGCTACGCGGACGCCAGATCCATCAGGATCAGGGCGAGCGCGTGTGCGCCGGCGTCCACATCGGCGTCCTCGGCGTACTCCTCGGGGGAGTGTGAGATTCCGCTGGGGTTGCGCACGAACAGCATTGCCGAGGGGGTGAACGGCGCCAGCACTCCCGCGTCGTGCCCGGCGCCCGTGTCGAGCAGAGGCGCGGACGGAAGGACCTTCGTGAAGCGCTGGATCAGGTCGGCGTCGAAGGTAGCGGTCGGGCTGTACGACTCGCGGCTGACCGACGAGCGGCAGGCTGCCGCGTGCGCGAGTCCGTGTGCCCGGGCTGTGATCTCGTCGACGAGGGGCTGCAGGGCCGACTCGTCCGCGTGCCGCACGTCGAGCCAGACGTCCACGACTGAGGCGATGACGTTGGAGCCGCCGGGCACCGGAATCACCTTTCCGACGGTCGCACGGGCACCCGTGACGGCCCGCGCGGCCTCCTGCACCGCAAGGACCGTCTGGGCCGCGGGGATCATCGGATCGCGGCGGTCCGACATCAACGTCGTTCCGGCATGGTTGCCCTGGCCTTCGAAGCGCAACTTCCAGCGACCGTGCCCGATGATGCTGCGGCCGATGGCCACGGGCTCGGACAGGTCGACGAGGCCTCGGCCCTGCTCTACGTGGAGCTCCACGAAGGCGCCGATGCGTTCCATGGCCTTCGCGTCGGGTCCGACCCGGTGGGGGTCGATTCCGTTGCGGCCGAAGAGGTCGGCGAGGGTGTCACCGTTCTCGTCCTTGAGCGCGAGGGCTCGGTCCACGGAGACTGTGCCGGCCATGAGTCCGGAGCCGAGGCAGGGCAGCCCGTACCTGGAGCCCTCCTCCTCCGGGAAGACGACGATGACGACAGGGCGGCTTGGGCGGAAACCGGAGGCTTGCATCGACTCGACCGCCGCGAGTGCTGAGACGACCCCCAGCGGGCCGTCGAACGCGCCGCCTCCGGGCACCGAGTCGAGGTGGCTTCCGGTCGCGACAGCGTTTTCACGAGTTCTGCCTGGTGCGTCCCACCAGGCCCAGAGAATGCCGTTCCGGTCCGTTTCCACGTCGAGTCCCAGACGCTGGGCCTCCGCGACGAACCACTCCCGCAATTCGAGTTCCGCAGGCGAGAACACAGGGCGGCTGTAGCCCCCGCGTTTCGGATCGCGGCCGATTCCGGACAGGTCGGCCATCATCGACGAGGCGGTCATCGCCGTCCTCCGTTCTGGAGGGAAGCGGCGCCGGGGCTGCCGCCGACCAGGAACTCCCGGGGGAGGGCGGCGCGGCCGGCGGCAGGAGTGCCGGCGCCGGCGAGATGGGCGGCGAGAACGCCGATGAGTGGAGCGAACTTGGCGCCGTGCCCGGAGCACGGGGAGATCACCGTGAGGTTGTCGGTGCGGTCGAGCACGAAGTCCTCGCTCGGGGTCGTCGTGAAGAGGCAGGTCGTCTCCGCGTACGGCTCGGGCACGAGGCCGGGGAGGTTGTCCTTGACGTAGGCGATCAGCCGTTCGCGGTTCGCCGGATCGATCTGGCCGTCCTGCTCGTATGCCGAGGGCAGCGCCTTCCCCGCGGCGTACTCCGCGAGCTTCTGGCCACGGAAATCAGCGTCGCGGCCACCAGGAAGGCTGTAGGTCTCTATCGCCTCGGTCTTGTGGATGAAGGTGGGCCAGCCCTCGGCACCGTCGCGGTAGGGGAAGTGGTAGGCCTGCTCCTGGGTGACCGTGAACCGCGGCATCGCGACTATGAACCGCTCGTCGGCACCGGTGTTCTGCAGGAGCCGGGGCAAAAAACCGCCGGTGCAGAGAACCACTCGCTCGGCATCGAGCATGTCACCCGCGGCTGCGTGCAGACGATAGCCGGACGTCGTCCTCTCGATTGTCTGCACGTCCCATCCCGTTCGCAGTCGGGCACCGTGGGAGGTCGCGAGAGAGACCATCGCGTTGACCGACCTCTCCGCGTCGATCACCCCGGCGTCCGGATGCCACAGCACCGGCGAGTCGAACTCGATCTGCCAGCGCTCCGAGGCCGTCGCAGGGCTGAGGAGTTCGTGCTCGACGCCGACCTCTTCCAGGGAGCGTGCGAGCGCGCCCGGGTCCCGCCGCCCGCCCCAGTCCAGGCAGCCGGTCCGGCTGATCAACTGCTCACCGGCTGCTGCCTCCAGTTCCGACCAAAGGGGTCGCGAGCGGAGGACCAGATCGGTGTAGAGCGTTGACGGGTAGGCGTAACGGAAGATCCGTGCGGAGCCGTGTGAGCTGCCTTGGTGGTCGGCCGGTAGGCCGCGCTCGACGAGTGTGACGTCGTGGCCGGCTTCCGCGAGGCGCCACGCGGTAGCGGCGCCGGCCAGTCCCGCGCCGACAACGGCAAAGGTGGACTGCTCAGTTGCCATGGTGAGTTCCTGTGAGTGGGTTCGTGACGGAGTAAAGGTCGCGATGCCTACGGACGGAGACCTCTGCGGATGTGGGGTCCCGGTCGCGGGTTCGACGGCCGTTGTCGGGCTGGCACGGCACAACGTCACATCCCGGCGCCGGGATGTGTGAGAGACCGCCTGCCAGGAAGCCGTGGCGGCAATGCGAGCGTTGCATGTGATCACATTTGGTGTCCATGGTTACCGCTGGGTAACTTCTAGGAAGTGCTCGCGGACGCCGGCTCAGGGTTCGTCGGGGTTGCCTGCTCGGCGAATCGAGCCCCTCGGTGAGTCAGAACCTAGGTGTGACCTGCTGGAATGATGAGCAGGTCCCGGTGGCGGCATGCGGTGACCGATGCGGTCACGGATCGACCGAGCGGAGCGTGGCGCTTCCATCTGGGTGGGTCTTGCGTGATGTGTGATCACAAATTACGGTGAGGTCTGCGCACCCCTACTCGTGCGGGACCGATGTGGTTCACCCGGCGGAGATGTTCTCGCGGAGAGCCCGGAGTCGCCGCGCATCCCATGTTGCTCCAGACGCTCTACCCCGATCAGAAGGGCATCCCCGTGCCGAACAAACTCCTTCTTGTGGCGTCCGAGAACAAGAAGCTCGGACGGATCGTCACCAAGAGCAAGCTGACCCGTCCCATCGTGCAGCGCTACGTCGCGGGCACCAGCCTCGCCGAGGCGCTCGATGTCACCGAGCAGCTCAACTCCGTCGGGATCGAGGTGAGCCTGGACCTGCTCGGTGAGTCCGTCCACGACCTGAAGCAGTCGGAGGCCGCGACCGCGGAGTACATCCGTGTCATCGAGGGCATGGCGCCGCGGAGCGCGAGTGCGACCGTGTCGGTCAAGCTGTCCCAGCTCGGCATCGTCATCTCCTCGGAGAGCTGTGAGAAGAATTTGCGCCGGCTCCTGGAGGCAGCCCGTGCCCACGGCTGCGAGGTCGAGGTCGACATGGAGCACAGCTCCGTCGGCCGGGAGACGCTGGAGATCTTCCGGCGCCGCCACGCGGAGTACCCGGAGACCCGCGTGGCCATCCAGGCCTGTATGCGCAGCACCTTCCAGGACCTGTACGAGTTCGGTGCCAACCCGCCGAAGATCCGGCTCGTCAAGGGCGCCTTCGACGAGAAGGTGGACGTGGCCATCCTGGACCGCGACGACGTGACGGCGCAGTACCAGCACCTCGCCAAGTGGGCACTCGCCAACCTTCCCGACCCCGCCTTCGGCACCCATGACGACGCCTGCATCGAGACCGTGAAGCGGACGGCCCGTGAACTCGGCATCGACAAGCGCGCGTTCGAGTTCCAGATGCTCCAGGGCGTGCGTCGCGAACTGCAGGAGGAGCTGGTCCGCGAGGGCTACCGCGTGCGCGTGTACCTGCCCTACGGCACCGAGTGGTACCCGTATCTGACGCGCCGCATGGCCGAGAAGCCCGCCAACCTCCTTCTCTTTCTTCGGTCGATCGTCGGTTCATGATGCAGCTCACTCGGCGTTCTCAAGGACGGTCGGACGACCGGCATCAACTCGCTTCCCCCATCGCCCGTACACCGCTGGTGCCGACGACCATGGCCACCCATGCCGCCGAGATCCCGGCGGGAGTCAGCCCCACGCTCGTGGCCGACCAGGTCTACGAGGTGCTCGCGGGCCGCATCTTCACCGGTGAGCTGCACGCCGGCGCGCGGCTTCGGGTCCGTGACATCGCGGAGCAGGTGGGAACCAGCGTCATGCCGGTTCGGGAAGCGGTCCGTCTGCTCGTCGAGAACGGGCTGGCCGTCAGCCACCCGCATCGCGGGGCCAGGGTCCGTGAGTTCACCGTCCGCGAGCTGATCGAGATCTACGACGTCCGAGCCGTCCTGGAGATCGAGGCCACGCGGCTCGGCGTGCCCCGGGTGACCGACTCGGATCTCGCGGTCATGCGGGAAGCGTGCGACCGGATGTTCCGCGCAGTGGTTCACGAGGACATCCACGACGCACTGGAGGCCGATGAGGTCCTGCTCCGGCAGCTCTACGTCGCCGGAGGCAATGACGTTCTCGTCCAGACGGTCGACTCACTGTGGACCCAGTGCCGCCCCTACAAGGTCATCGGGGCCCGCGCCGCGATCGAGTCGCATGACACATCGCTGTGGGAGCCCCAGCCGGCACTGATCGATGCGCTCGAGGAGCGAGACCTCGACGCGGCGGTCGCGATCACCCGACGGTCGGTCACGAGCGCCCGCCGCCGTCTGGAGAACCAGCTCGTCGCTCACTGACCGCAGCACCGTCACCGTAGGCCGTACGCCAAGCAACTCAACTGAAAGGGAAGTCCTCATGTCCGCCACACCCATCAGCATCGCCGCGAACCCGCGGATGCCCGCGCCGAAGAACGAACCGTCGCGGGACTTCGTGCCCGGATCGCCGGAGTCGCGATCGGTATCGGCCGCGATCGAGAACATCCGCGCCAACCCGCGGGAGATTCCCCACGTCGTCAACGGCGAGCGGATCATGACCGCCGACACCACGCGCGTCGTCGAGCCGCATGCCCACGGGAGCGTCATCGGCACCATGGCCGTGGCGGACGAGACCGTGACGAAGAAGGCGATCGCGGCCTCCCTGGCGGCAGCACACGAGTGGTCCCGCACCCCCTGGTGGGAGCGCGCGGCGATCATGCTGCGAGCGGGCGACCTGGCGGCGGGAAAGTACCGCGACGAGCTGGTCGCCACGACCATGACGGGACAGTCCAAGACGTTCCACCAGTCGGAGATCGACGCCGCAAGTGAGTTCGCGGACTTCATGCGTTTCAACGCGCACCTCGCGCAGCAGATCTACGCCGACCAGCCGGCGTCGCTTCCCGGTGACATCAACATCCTCGACCAGCGTCCGCTGGAGGGATTCGTCCTCGCGATCACCCCGTTCAACTTCACCGCGATCGGCGTCAACCTGCCGACGACCCCCGCCCTCATGGGCAACACCGTCGTGTGGAAGCCCGCGGAGAAGGCGGCTCTCGCGGCCGAGGTCACGATGCGGGTGCTCGAGGAGGCCGGGCTGCCGCCGGGCGTCATCAACCTGGTCCACGGTTCGGGCGCCGC
This sequence comes from Streptomyces sp. CA-179760, assembly GCF_050937045.1. Lineage (NCBI taxonomy): Bacteria > Bacillati > Actinomycetota > Actinomycetes > Kitasatosporales > Streptomycetaceae > Streptomyces > Streptomyces sp. CA-179760. The sequence goes on along the minus strand of NZ_JBNJLZ010000001.1, from coordinate 997,311 downwards.
GGTGTCTTCCACCGCCATCGCGGACCCGGATTTCGCGGGCCTTACCTTCACGGGCTCCACGGCGGTCTTCCGAAGCCTGTGGCGCGCCGTCGGCGACAACATCGACACCTATCGTTCCTTCCCCCGGCTGGTCGGCGAGACCGGCGGCAAGAACGCCGTCCTCGTCCACCCGACGGCGGACATCGACGCCGTGCGCACCGCGCTGGTCCGTTCGGCCTTCGAGTACCAGGGGCAGAAGTGCTCCGCGGCCTCGCGCGCGTACATCGCGCGCTCGGTGTGGAACAAGCTCCGTGACGAGCTGGTGGACATCGTCCGCGAGCTGCCCGTCGGCGATCCGACCAGGCACGAGACGTACGTCGGTGCGGTGATCGACCGGACCGCCGCGGACCGCCTCCAGTCGGCATTCGACCGCGCGAACGCGCTCGACACCCACGAGCTCCTGGTGGGCGGCAGGACCGACACATCGACCGGCTGGTTCGTCGACCCGACGATCTACACCACGACCGACCCGACGGCGTTCACCCTGTCGGAGGAGTTCTTCGGTCCGCTGCTCACCGTGTACGTCTACGAGGACGGCGAGTGGGACACGGTCCTGCGCGAGGTCGACCGTGCCAGCGGCTACGCGTTGACGCTGTCCGTCTTCGCCTCCGACCGCCGGGCGATCTCGAAGGCCCTCGACGAACTCCGCAACACGGCCGGCATGACCTACATCAACGACAAGCCGACCGGGGCACTCATGGGCCAGGTGTCCTTCGGCGGCGGCCGGGCCTCGGGCACCAACGACCGAACCGGTTCGCGCCTGGCGCTGCAGCGCTGGATCTCACCGCGGTTCATCAAGGAGAGCCTCACCTCCGCCACGGACTGGAGCTACCCGTACCTCCAGCGGTGACGTCGTGCCCGTGCAGATGGCCGCGCCGGCGACTTGTGACCGTACGGCGGGGTGCGCAGGGCCGGGCTCCCGACGCGCCCCGCCGCGGTGTCATCGTGACGTCACTGGTGCGGCGTGCGCGCCATGATGCGGGAGCGTCAGTACATCGTCGACACCGAGGACGAGACGACCAGTCGGCGGGCGCCGGTTCACGTCGTCAGCACGCCGCGGTGACCCTGATCCCGGCCACCGTGCCGTCGCCCCGCAGAGTCAGCGCCACCGGGCCTTCGTGACGCACGCAGTCGAGGCGACCGAGCGTGGTCTCCCGGCCGTCCGGTCCGCCGACGGCGATGCCCTCGGTGACAGCCATGACGAGGAGCGTCTCGCCCGTGGCGCACGCCATCTCTTCCCCCTGTGCAGCGGCAACGGTGATGATCCGCACCTGTGCCGTCGCCCGGTCCCTGTGGGTCATCACATTCATGTTGCGGACCGCGCCCGCCTCCAGCTGACAGTCCGTCGCTGCGTCGCCTGAGAAGGCGAAGGGACTCAACGGCCCGACCGGATGCGGTGTTCCGTCCACCGTCAGCACCATGCCCTCGCCCTCGACGAGGGTGATCACGCGATCGATCCCGGGAAAGGTGGAGAAAGAGCCTCCCGCGTCCACGTCCGCGACGCTCACCCGCCAGTCGAAGCCGTCCGCGGGCTCCATCGAGGCCAGGGGCGCGTGCACAGTGCCCGACGCGACCTCTCGGGTCGTACCGCCGCGGTTCTTCCACGGCACGCTGCGATACTCGCTCCAGCGCAGAGCATCTCCGCCCATACGACACCGTCTCCTTGCTCCGTCATCCGGCCGGCCGCGTCACCGACGAACCCGGGCCACCGGTCTCTCGGTCGTCGGATCGCGGGAGTGCCCAGCCACGTGATCATCGAGTCCGGGGCCAGCCTACGCACCGACCAGACGCGCAGGGCGGGGGTGCCTCACCGGACGGGGTGAGCCGCGAGGCTCGCGAGCCGGAGGAGCACCTCACTTCAGGTGTGCGAAGGCGTGCTCGCAGACCGCGCGGACGGACGCGATCGGCTTTGTTGGCCTGCTTCTTCGCCGGGGTCTGATACGTCCTCGTCAGGACTTGTTGTGTGCTTGCGCCAGGGCCGCACGAATCTCCTGGACGCCGGCCGGCTTTCCCGGGTCCTGAGGCCAGGGCAGTCGGGGATCCGCCAGATAGGGGAGAACCCAGGCGGGGTTGCCGTCCTGGACGCGCCAGCTCTCCGCCGTGGCGCCGGCGTCGACGGTGTCGTAGCCGAGCCGGTCGAGCAGGGCGGTGACGGACTTCTTGGCCGCGTCGTCGTCGCCGGTGATCGGAAGGGCGCTGCGGTCGGGGATCCGGCGGGACGGGCGAGGGTGATGAGGTGCTCGAAGTAGATGGTGCTGAAGGTCTTGATCGCGCGTGCTTCCGGCACGTACCGCTGGAACAGCTCTCCTGCGGTCAGGCCGTCCGCCGGCAGAGCGGCGATGACGCCGTCCCGCGACCGGTAGTAGTTGTTCGCGTCGATGACGATCTTCCCGGCGAGGGCGTCGGCGGGCAGGTGGGGTACGGCGCTGAAGGGGACGGCGACGACCGTCCAGTCGCCTGCCGCGGCGGCCTCCGCCGGAGTGGCGGCGCGTGCCCGGGGGCCGAGGTGGTCGGTGAGGCCTCGCAGGGTTTCGGGGCCGCGTGAGTTGCTGAGCACCACGTCGATCCCTGCGTTGACGGCAAGGCGCGCAACCGCGCCGCCGAGGCTGCCGCTGCCGATGATGCCGAGCGTGTCGTTCATTGCTGTCCTTCTTGTGGGTGGGGGGCTGTGTCTTTTGGGTCCAGCCGGAGCCCGCGGACCGAGGGGAGTCCGGGCCGCGGGCGTATTGGGGGATGGGGTGCTCAGGGGTGTGGGCTGCGCGGAACTGTCAGCGGACGGCTTCGACCTGCTTGGCCAGGGCCTTGCCGTAACTCACGTAGCGCTCCTCCGTCCGGGACCGGCCGTCGCCGTCCACGAACTGCGCGGCGGCCGGGCCGGTGATCTCCTCGGATTCCGTGAGGCGCGTTCCGCCGTCATACGGCTCGAGGACGTAGGAATGCAGTGCGTTGACAACATCCGGGACTCCGGCCTCCCAGGCGAACCGCCGCGGTGCCTCGTAGTGGACGACGGTGAAGTCGTGTTCCCCGTCGGCTTCGGATCCGTTCGTCACCTGGGCCCGCAGCGGGGCTCCGGGCAGGAATTCATCGGGGAGTTCGGTGAAAAGCAGCCCGGGGTGCCACTGTGCGTATGCGGCGAAGTCGGTCAGTACGCTCCACACTTCCTCCGGGGAAGCTGCGATGTCGGTGACTGCGGTGATGACTGAACTGCTCTCCATGTTTCTCATATCTCCTTATTGTTTTCGAGGATGATCTTTCCCCGGGCGTGGCCGCCGGCCAGCAGCTGCTGGGCCTGCGCCGCCTGGGCGAGGGGGAAGGTCCGGCCGACGTGCACCGTGAGCTTGCCCTCCTCGGCGAGCTCCACCAGCCGGGTCAGGTCATCGCCGTCGAGATGGACGAAGACGTCGATGGCTCCCGGGTACTCGGCGGCGGACAGCGCGATGGAAGCGACCCGCGCCCCGAGGGCGGCGATCGCGTGCGTCGTGGCCAGGGAGCCGCGTCCGGCGGTGTCGAGGATCGCGTCGACCCCGTCCGGGGCGATCTTGCGTACCTGCTCGACGAGCTCGTCGCCGTAGCGCACCGGCGTCGCTCCCAGGGATGCGATGAATTCCTGGCTGGCCTCGGAGCCCGTCCCGATCACCCGTGCGCCCCGCGCGGCGGCGATCTGAACGGCGAGGTGCCCCACCCCGCCCGCCGCCCCGTGGACCAGCACGGTGTCGCCGGCGGTCACCTCAAGGCTGTGCACGATCGCCTGGTAGGCGGTGAGTCCGGCGAGCGGCAGCCCGGCGGCCTGGGCCCAGCTCAGGTTCCTCGGCTTGCGGACCAGCTGGCGCGGTTCGGCCGAGATCTTCTCGGCGTAGGTGCCGTAGTGCATGGCCTTGTCGCGGACGAAGCCGATCACCTCGTCGCCCGGCCTGAATCCCGTCGTCGCGACTCCGGCCTGCTCGATGACCCCCGCCAGATCCCACCCAGGGGTCACCGGGAAGAGGGAGTCCACAAGCGGATCCGGGGCTCCGCTCTGGAATCCCAGATCCGCCGGGTTGAGGGCCGCGGCCTCGATTCTCACCAGAACGAGATCGGAGAACATCTTCGGATCCGGAACATCGACGACTTCAAGGACCTCGGGTCCGCCGAATTTCTGATACTGAACGGCTTTCACAACTCTGCCTCTCGTGATGCGTGCGGGTCGGCACGGCACAAGCACCTCATCCGGCCGGGGCCCGGGGCGCACCACCAAGCTGACCAGGACGGCCACGGCGGAGCAATGACTGTCTGGGCATCAGGTAATACCCTGGGAGCATGAATCAACTGGAGACTCGGGAACTCACCTACTTCGTGGCCGTGGCCGAGACGCTGCACTTCAGCCAAGCCGCGGAACGCCTGGGCATCACACAGCCGCCCCTGTCCCGGGCCATCGCCCACCTGGAGCGGCGCGTGGGCGTCCCGCTCCTGGAACGCACCACACGGAAGGTGACACTGACCGCCGCCGGCGAGGTCTTCCTGGCCGAATGCCGCACCATCCTGGCGGCGATGGACACGGCCATGCGCAAGACACGCAAAGCCGCCGAGCAGCGGGTCACCCTCGCGGCTCGCCCCGGCTCCGGCCCCGGTGTCCTGCCCGCCCTGCTCGCCGCCGCCGACGGTGCGGACGGCGTGCACGCTGACGTCGTGTTCACCTACGACGAGATCGGCGCCCTTCGAGACGGCACCGCGGACGTCGCCCTCATGTGCCAGACGGTTGCCACCCCCGGCCTCGAACTGATCGAGCTCGGCCCGGAAGAGCCGGTCGTCCTGCTCCCGGCAAGCCACCCTCTGGCCGAGCATCCGTTCTTGACGCTCACCGAGGTGGAGGCACTATCGGGCTACGAGGCGCAACTGCCGAACGAGGCACTGGACGTCATGGTCGACCGTGTCGCACTCGGGCAACTCGTGGTCGTCGTCGGCGAAAGCGTCCGCGGCCGCTTCGGTGAATCGGTACGAGCCGTGCCTGTCCACGGATACCCGCCCACCCAACTGGTGCTGGCCTGGCTCCCGGACGCCCGCCCGGCCGCGACCCGCCTCACCGCGACGGCCCACGCCTTGCTGGCGGGACGCCCACCGGGACAGTCGGCGCTGGGAAGCACAGACCTCAGCACAAACCGGCCGTACGAGGGAGGCGGCCGGCAAGATGCACAGCGGTCGGCTGCGCCAGTCGGCGGCGAGGCGATTCCTGGGGGTCGGCCCGCCGCGTGAGCGGCCCGTCGGGCCGGGGTTCGGCGGCTTCCACGATCAGGGCTCAACGGGTCTGTTCAATTGCCGGGAGTCGCTGTGGTGACTCCATCAGGCTGACACGCGCCGAGTCGGTCGCGAGCGGGTCCTGCGTGACTCGTCGGTGACCTGTCCGCAGGAAGCACCCCGGTTCCGCACCCGGTGGGCCGTGCACCACATCCGCATCAGCCACCACGCATCAAGCGTCAGGCGGGCCAACGGCCACGGCGTCGCTGTAGCGGCGGGCGACGAGCATGGCCTCGTCAACTCGGGCCCGGTGCCGTCGGTCGCTCACTATCCGCCCTCCCGCGCGACGGCACGGAAACCGCTCACCGAACCGGCGGGCGCCTTCCCTGCCTGCCAAGCGGCCCGGGCTCGTCGCCCGCCAGGGACAGTGAACTCACCATCGCACGGTGCTGTCTGGGCCGCCTGCCCGTCTCCGAGACGCTGCCTCACGTTGACAAGGAAGCCGTGGTGCTGCGTGACGACCTGATCAAATCTATGCAGGCCCTGCCGGCGCACACCTACCCGTCTGCCGGGCATGTGCACAAACATTGCGGCCCCGGGACGTCTTCCACCTGGGCGCGTTCGACTTCGTGCACATGCCCGGCGGCCACGCTCCCGGGCAAGAAGGTACGCAGGGGCCCTCATCGGCGAAGCCCTCAGGGACGCCGGCTACGAAATGCAGACAACCATCAGCCCGACTGCCATCAAGGTCATCCGGGAGGAAGACGTCCGACTGCTCACCAGTAGCGGCCTCCATGCCACCGACGAGCACACCGCACACCCTCCTGCCGCGTCGCTGACAACCCTCTCCCAGTTCAGGGACATCGACACCAGCTACGCTAAGACCTCACGCTAACGTCAGATATAACTCTGGTATGACGCGCAACAAGCAAGGAGCAGTCATGCGGATCGGAGAGGTCGCCGAACAGGCGGGGGTAAGCGTTCGGGCGCTGCGCTACTACGAAGAGCAGGGGCTGCTCGCCTCCGAGCGCACCAGCGGCAGGCAGCGGCAGTACCCGGAGGGCGCGGTCGAGCGGGTCAGAATGATCCAGAAGCTGTACGCCTCCGGCCTGACGAGCAGGCTCGTGCGCGAGGTCCTGCCCCGGTGTATGAACGAGGGCCCCGTGACCTACGACTTCGTCGAGAACATCATCACCGAACGGGCCCGCATCGACCGCCAGATCAGCGACCTGACGCAAGTGCGCGCCCGCCTTGACGAGATCATCACCGCGGCGACCGACCCCGACCACCCCGACCACTGCCACCCGGTACGCTCCGATGTCTCCAGTACCGCCTGAGGCCGACCGCCTCGGTGACCGGGCTCGCCGCGATCAGGGTCGTACGCGCCAGCCCCTCGTTCGCTAGCTGCACGGTCCTGCCACGGACCGTGCAACCAGCCTCCGCCCGGGTCAGCCCTGTCGCAGCAGTACCGGGCTCACTCCATGGTGAGGACGATGCGCCCCTGCAGCCCACCCTTGGCCATACGCGCGTAAGCCTCCGAGGCGTCCTGCAGCGGGTAGGTCTCGGCCACGCGCAACGTCAGGTCTCCCGACGCGGCCAGATCGGACAGCGTCGAAAGCCTCGATCCGTCCGGGCCGACCTGCGTCAGCAGGACCCGGATGCCCCGCTCGGCCTGCGGCAGAGCGTCGAGCCGTGTGGTCACGAACCTGCCGCCGTCCGCCACCGCCCCGATGAGGGCCTGCCCCAGCACGGCCGTGTCCAGAACGGCGTCGACCCCTTCGGGGCGCACCTTGCGGACGGCGTCGGACGGCGCCTGCGACGCCGGCACGTACATGTCGGCCCCCGCCACCTTGGTCGCGAACTCGCCGTCGGGCGACAGGTCACTCGCGATGACCACCGCGCCCCGGCGCTTCGCCAGCTGCACTGCATAGCCACCGACCGCCCCCTCCGCCCCGGTGATGAGTACGGTCTGGCCCGCTTGGATGCCGAGCAGTTCGACGGACTGGGCCGCGGTTAGGCCGTTGAGGGGGATGGTGGCGGCGTGGACCGGGTCGACACCCGCGGGCGCCGCGGCGATCGAATGGGTAGGCACCACGACGTACTCCGCTTGCCCCCGGTTCAGCCCCAGGGGCACGCCGTAGCTCAACGCGATGACAGGCTGTCCGGGCGTCCAGTGGGTGCCCGGGCCGACGGCGTCGACAACACCGGCGATGTCCCAGCCGAGGCCGTAGGCGCTCCCCTCCGGCGGAGCCGGGAAGAAGCCCGAGCTCCAGGCCATCAGATCGGTAGGGTTGAGCGCGGACGCCTGAACCTTGATGCGAATCTCGCTCAGGCCCGGAACCGGCTTGTCGACCTCGGCGACCTCGACAACTTCCGGCCCTCCGAGCGAACGGTAAACGGCTGCGCGCATGAGTCTTCCTCCGGTAAGTCGCACCTGCTCGCAGCAGGCGCGGAAGATCTTTGATCTAGGGAAACGATGTCCGCGGTGGGCTGCGGAGCACGATCGGCCACCACGGTAAAACCTGACGCCAACGTCAGGTGCAAGTCGGGCGGGTCTGCCGTCCCGATCCCCAGGTGCGGAAGCTGATCGGAAAATCTGGGTGTGGGAGGGCAGGCGGCAGCATCCGGGCCGCGTGCGGACCGGATGACGATGAATCGGCCGTGCGACGGTGACCAGGGCCTGGCGTGGCCGCGGCGTTGGCGGTCTCGGCAAGGGTTCCCCTGAGCCAGAGGTTTCCCTGTCCGGCCGGGCCTGCGCTGTGCTTCGCCCCCGGATCGGATCGTGTGGGGACGCAACTTGGCACAGGACACCAGGTGTTCAGGGGTGGGGAACCGGCTCATGTCCGCGCCGATCCCGGCGAGGATGATTTGCGCGGTGCCTGGCCCGATGCCGGGTGAGAGCGTCCGCTGAAAATGAGAGTGGCGCTGACCTGCGCTTATCGAGGCGCAGCAGTGATCTTGGCGTGGGGCCTCTGGTCGGCGCCCCGTCGGGCACATAGCTACTCGCGTCTCTCGCTGCATGTGGCGATCACGTGGTTGTGATCATCGCCTCTCGACATGGCCCCGCCGGGCCTCCTCGCGGAATCCGAAGGACGGTCCGGCTCGCCAGGCTCGTGACTGCCGTCCAGACCGCAGCGAGCCCACAAGTCATGTGCGCAGCCCGAATCGAAGTCGTTCAGGAACTTCTCCGTGACCTCCTGCCCGGCATGGTCCAGCGGGCCGTCGAGGCAGGGGCGACGTTCGTGAGGGGTGGCCGGCGCATCGACTCCGGGTTCGTCTACGAGCCGACCATCCTTACAAGCGTCGATCCGGGCACTGAGATCGCCCAGGAGGAGGTCTTCGGCCCGGTCCTCGCGGTGATCCCCTTCGACGACGAGGGCGATGCCGTTCGCATCGCCAACAACTCCAGGTACGGCCTGTCCGGGTCCGTGCACACCGCCGACGAGGAGCCGGCCCTGCGCGTCGCCCGCCGGATCCGCACCGGCACCTTCTTGGTCAACGGCGGCAGCTACTACACGCCCGATGGGCCTTTCGGCGGCTACAAGCAGTCCGGTGTCGACTGGGAGAGCGGCCGGGCGGGCTTAGGGGAGTTCCTGGAGGGGAAGTCCCTGGCTCAGGTCGTGGTCTCGCCGGACGGGCAGCTGTGAGGTCGCTGGAGAGTACGCACCTGGTGGGCGTCGCGAGGTCTCGCCCCGGTCCGCGGGGCCTGTGCCCGCGGACCGGGGTGCGGACATCGCCAAGGTGAGCACCCCGGCACCGGCGGGCATTTGGCCGCGCTGTCCGTCAGGGCCCCGTTCGTCGGGTGCGGACAATTGTCCCGAGGGTGCGATGAGCCGGAGGAGCACCTCATGTTCTGGTGTCCTGGGCGGCGGTGTGGCCCGCGACGAGGAGTGGCCAGGTGAGTTCGGCCATCTCGGTCGGTGCGCGGGGGCTGTCGCGCTGGAGCCAGTCGGTGGCCACGCCGAGGAGTGCGCCGGCGGTGAAGGCGGCGGGTACGTCGTGGGGGGTGTCGGTCGTCGTAACGCTTTCCGGCGGTGCGCCGGCGTTCAGGCGCAGGGTCACGTGAACGCTGGCGGAGATGCGGCCGCGGATGTGGTCGATGACGCGGGCACTGCCCTGGGGCCCCAAGAGGCTGCGATAAAGGCCGGCGTGCTCGGCGAGGTTCTCGAAGAACGCGACGAGTGACCGGGCGGGTTCCGCGTCCGGGTCCGCTGGTGCGGGGTCGAGGGCGGGGAGGGACTCGACGAGGGTGTCGATCGTCGAGGTGCAGGCGGCCTCGGCCAGTTCGTGCACGTCCCGGTAGTGGTCGTAGAAGGTCGTACGGTTCACGCCGGCCTGTTCGGCGACGTCCGCGACGCTGATCTGCCCCAGGTCCTGTTCCTCGACGAGCTTGATCAGCGCGCCCTGCAGGGCCGCGTGAGTGCGCCGTACGCGCCGGTCGCCTGCTGGCGGGTTCTGTGGAGTCCTGGGCATGGCTGACACTCTATCCAGCCGACACCTGTTGGTTTACCGACGCCTGTCGGCTAATGTGCTCGTAGAAGTGGTCCTATCCGGCTGAGAGAGGGATCCTCATGAAGCTCACCGTGGACGAACCCAAGTGCGTGGCCTCCGGGCAGTGCGTCCTGATCGCGCCCGACGTCTTCGACCAGCGGGAGGAGGACGGCATGGTCGTGTTACTGAGCGAGGCTCCCGGGGCGGACCAGTACCAGTCGGTGCGCGAGTCGGCCCTGGCCTGTCCCGCCGCCGCGATCCACGTGGCGGAGTAGTGAACGCAATAACGCTGCTAGGGGGCATCGGCGGGCGGACTGGCCACTGCGGAGGCGCTGCGCCGGGCGGGACACCGGGGCGGGATCACGCTCGTCGGTGATGAGCTGTACCTGCCGTACGACCGGCCGCCGCTGTCCAAGCAGGTCCTGAAGGGGGAGTGGGAGCGGGACCGGCTTGTCCTGCGCGCGCGGGCGGACATCGACGCGCTGGATCTGGACCTGCGGTTGGGGGTGAGGGCGACTCGGCTGGATGTGGCCGCGCGGACGGTATCGCTGTCGGACGGCACCCGACTGTCGTACACGGCACTGGTCGTGGCGACCGGAGTGCGCGCCCGCCCCTTGCCCGGCACAGAGGGCGTGGCCGGGGTGCACACGCTGCGCACCCTGGCCGACGCGGTGGCGTTGAAGGCCGCCGTCACGTGTGGCGATGACACCTCCCCTTTCCTTTTTCCTTTTCAGGCCTTCCGAGGAGCAATCCATGAGTACGACGACCAATATGACCGACCCGGTCGACCACGCCGAGCTGCCTCCTTTCCCCGGCGTGCGGTCCGCGCGGTGCCCGTTCGATCCGCCGGCCGACTACGCGGACTGGCGTGAGGGCAAGGGTCTGCGCCGGGCGCTGTGGCGTGGCGAACCGATGTGGGTGGTGAGCCGGTTCGCCGACATCCGGGAGGCCCTCGGTGATCCCCGGCTCAGCGCGGACGACCGTACGCCCGGCTTTCCGGTCCCGGCCGCTGCCGGGTCCGAGGTGGCCCAGTCCTTCGTACGGATGGACGACCCGGAGCACATCCGGTTACGTCGGATGCTCACCGGAGAGTTCATGGTCAAGCGGATGGAGCGGCTGCGCCCGTTGATCCAGGAGCAGGTCGATCACTTCCTGGAGCAGATGATCAGCCAGGGGGCGCCGGCGGATCTGGTGAGCGCCTACGCCTTCCCGATCCCGTCCATGGTCATCTCCCTGATGCTCGGGGTGCCCTACGAGGACCACGCGCACTTCCAGGAGCACAGCGCCACCATCGTCAGGTCCGACGTGACCGAAGAGGAGAAGCAGGCTGCCACCATGGCGCTGGCCGGCTACATGTACGAGCTGGCGGCCCGCAAGGAGCGCGAGCCGGCGGACGACCTGATCAGCCGACAGCTCCAGCGGGTCGCCGCCGGGGAGATCAGCCGCGACACCGTGGTCGTCAACGGTATGGCGCTGCTGGTGGCCGGGCATGAGACGACGGCCAACATGATCGCCCTGAGCGCCCTGGCCCTGCTGGAGCAGCCCGACCAGCTCGCCCGGATCCGCGACACCGACGATCCCGCCGTCGTGGCGAACGCGGTCGAGGAACTGCTGCGGTACCTGACCATCGTCCAGGACGGGATCTTCCGCGTCGCCACCGCGGACGTCACCATCGGCGGCCGGCTCGTCCGGGCCGGCGAGGCCCTGCTCATGAATCTGCCCTCCGGCAACCGCGACACGTCCTTCTTCGCCGCCCCCGACACCTTCGACCCGGACCGCAACACCCGCGGCCACCTCGCCTTCGGCTACGGCACCCACCAGTGCCTCGGCCAGCCCCTGGCCCGGGTGGAACTGCAGATCGCGCTGCCCGCACTGCTGCGCAGGCTGCCCGGCCTCCGGCTGGCGGTACCCCTGGACCAGGTCGCCTTCCGGAACAACACCATCACCTACGGCCCCCACGTGCTGCCGGTCGCCTGGTGACCACCACGGCAGCCGGCGGGCCGGCGGCCTGAGCGGCGAGGACGGGTACGCCCGCGCGAGTCATGGCGACCAACTGCCGACGGCGTGCCCGCCCCGCCGCACCACAGCGCCACGGACAGGAAACACGTCACAAGGAAGAGAGGCTTCCCATGGCCACGATGAAGTCCGTCCGGACCGGCGAGCAGAACAAGATCGAGGTGGTGGATGTCGGGCGTCCCGTGCCCGGTCCCACAGATGTCCTGCTGCGGATCCGCGCCTGCGGCATCTGCGGTACAGACGCCACGTTCGTCCGTGAGGGCGGTGTCCGCCTGGGCCCCGGCGGGTCGGTCGTCCCACTGGTGCTCGGCCACGAGCCCGCCGGTGAAGTGGTCGAGGTGGGCGCTGAGGTCCAGGCTCTCAAGGCCGGTGACCGGGTGGTCGTCAACCCGCAGGGCGCCACCTCCGACATCGCGAACATCATCGGCTGCGGTGGGCCGCACGGCGGCATGAGTGAGTACCTGCTCGTCGAGGACGCCGTCCTGGGCAGGAGCGTCGCCGTCTTCCCCGACAGCGTCCCGTTCGACGTGGCCGCGCTGAACGAGCCCATGGCTGTGGCCCGCCACTGCGTCAACAAGTCCGAGGCCAAGCCCACCGACAAGGTCGTCGTGTTCGGCGCCGGCCCCATCGGCCTGGGCGTCACGATCTGGCTGAAGCTGCGCGGCGTCGAGCATGTGGTCGTCGCGGACGTCATACCCGGGCGCCTCAAGACGGCGCTGGCCGTCGGCGCCGACGCGGTCATCGACTCCGCGACCGAGGACGTCACCGCCCGGCTGACCGAACTGCACGGCCAGGGGGCCGACGGCCTCGGCCGGCCCCGTCCGGACACCGACCTGTACATCGACGCCGCCGGCGCGCCCGCCGTCTTCCGGACCACCGTCGACTCCGCCAAGCAGGGCGCGAGGCTGACCATGGTCGCTGTGCAAAAGAAGGCCCAGATCGACCTCAGTCTCATGCTCCCCAGTGAGCTGACCCTCATCTCCTCCCAGGGATACCCCACGGAGATCTTCGAGGTCACTCCCGAACTCGCCGAGCACCAGGAGCGGTTCGCCAAGCTCATCAGCCACCGCGTTCCCTTCGCCGAGGTCGAGAAGGCGTTCGACCTCGCCCTCACCCCTGGAGCGGCGGAGAAGATCGTCGTCACCTTCGACGAGTAAGAGCCGTTCGGCATGCGCCGGACAGACCGGCCGACCGCGAACCCCGCGAGCAGACATCGGTCGAGCGTGCCATCACGCCCCACCACCCAAAAACCAGTCATTCCACACCAGCGAGGAACAGGAGCCATGCCATGAGGGGACTCACCGGACAGCGCATCGTCATCGCCGGAGGCGCCGGCGGGATCGGCGCAGCCACCGCCGAGCGCCTTGCCGCCGAGGGCGTCACGGTCGTGATCGGCGACATCAACGTGGACGCGGCGCAGGCCACCGCCAAGCGGATCACCGCCGACGGCGGAACCGCCCTCGCAGTCGAGTTCGATCTCGCCGACGAGCGGTCGGTACGCGCCCTGTTCGACACCGCCGTCGACCAGCTCGGCGGAGTCGACGGGCTTTACAACGTCGCCGCTGACGCCTCGGAGGACGTGCTGGGCCGTGACCGCGACCTGCTGGACATGGATCCGGCCGTATGGCGGCGCACCCTCGAGGTGAACCTGATCGGCTTCGCGCTCACCTGCCGTGCGGCCCTGCCCCTGCTGCTCGGACAGGGCGGCGGTGCGATCGTCAACACCTCTTCCCTCTCCGCGCACGTGGGCGACCACCAGCGCGCGGCGTACCAGATCAGCAAGGCCGGGATCAACGCGCTCACCCGCCACGTCGCCCACCGCTGGGGCAAGCAGACCATCCGCTGCAACTGCGTGTCGCCCGGGGTGGTGATGACCGAGTCCGCGGAGAAGATGGCCCTGACCCCGGAGGCGCTGGAGTTCGCGCGGATGACCATCCCCAGCCCCCGGTTCGGCCAGCCCGGCGACGTGGCCGGAGTGGTGGCGTTCCTGCTCTCCGACGACGCGGAGTGGATCAACGGCCAGGTCTGGTCGATCAATGGCGGTGCGCTCCTGCGCGAATGACGACCTGCCACGCACGACTACCTCCCTGGCCCGCGCAAACTCCACATCGAGGACTCAGCGGGCTCTTGATGTAGTCGAATTCTGATGGAGTTCGTCCCGGAGGAGCCGGTCGTCCTGCTCCCGGCAGGCCACCCCTTGGCCGAACACCCGTTCCTGGCCCTCGCCGAGGTGGAGGCGCTGCCGGGGTGCGAGTCGAACTTGCCCAACGAGGCGCTGGACGCGATGGTCGACCGCGTCGCGCTCGGCCGACTCGTAGCCGGCGTGGGGGCAGCGTCAGCGACCGCCTCGATGGAACCGTACGGGCCGTGCTCGTCTACGGGTACCGCGCACCCGGCTGGTGTTGGCCTGGCCCCTCCAAGCGCGCCCGGTCGCGTTCCACCTCGCCGGGACCGTCCACGCCGTGATGGAGCGGCGCACGCCGTGAGTGGTCGAGTCGGCCGGAGGCAGGCCCAGCCACTCGCACCCTGCTTGCACTCGGTGGTTGCCAGCCACTCGATCTCACACGCACAAGTACTTGCATCTGACGTTAGCGTGATGTTTTAGCGTAGCCGCTGTCGGGCGCCGCCGACGAGCTGTGCCGGGGGACGCCCTTCTTTCATTCCGCCTTACCTGTAGAGCGAGAGAATACTTGCCATGGACACGCCCACCCCCTCGTTCAAGCCCAAGGCACTGATCGTCATCCCGTCGGCCACTGTCCTGCCGCTCACCGAACCGGCAGGCCACCCCGGCGTCTCCACCGGGTTCTACCTGGTCGAGATGGCGCAGATCCTCAAAGAACTGGGCGACGAGTACGACTTCACCTTCGCCACCCCCGGCGGACGAGTCCCGCAGCTCGAGATCAACGGTTTGGGTCTGTCGATGCACGCCGCGGGCAAGTTCAGCTCCGCAACGGTCTCGGCCACCGCGGCCCAGGCCCTCCGTTTCGATGTCGACTCCTTCCGCGCCAAGCGGCCGGAACTCGTCGCCCGCCGGGACAGTGAACTCGCCCTCGCCCGCCGCTATCTGGGCCGTCTGCCCGTCTCCGAGTCGCTGCCCAACAGTGACAAGGAGGTCGTGGTACTGCGTGACGACCTGATCAAGTCGATGCAGGACCTGCCTGAGCACACCTTCCCGTCCGTCGAGCAGCTCGTGCGCAGGCACCGTGACCCCGAGGACTCCTTCGACCTGGGCGCGTTCGATTTCGTGCACATGCCCGGCGGCCATGCCCCGATGGTCGACTTCGTCGACAACCCCTGGATCGGTGAACTGCTGCACACCCTGCGGGAGAACCAGGTGCTGATCTCGCTGATCTGTCACGCCCCCGTCGCCATGGCCTCGGCCAAGTACCGGGTAGGCCCCGACGGCACCGTCGTCACCGACGCCCAGCACGCTTTCAGGGGCGTGCGGGTGACCACGGTTGCCAAATCCGCCGAGCTCTTCGTCCTCGGCAACGGCTACCTCAAGATCCCCGGCAAGAAGGTGCGGATGGGCTACTTCATCGACGAAGTCCTCAGGGACGCCGGCTACCAGGTACGGACGACCACCAACCCGACCGCCATCAAGGTCATCTGGGAGGAGGACGTTCGCCTGCTCACCAGCAACGGCCCTCAGGCCATCGACGAGCACTCCGCACGCCTGCGCACCCTGCTGCCTCGCCGCTGACGCTTCCTGTCCCGGCTCGGGGCGCCGATACCAACTGCACAAGCGCCGGTGTCTTGTCCACCACCTGCACGGTTCCTCCGTGGAGGATGTGACCGGCCGGGGACGGTCTCCGCCCCGGCCGGCCGTGTCCCAGCCTTGTCAAAGGCTGTCGTCCTCACTCCATAGTGAGGACGACACGTCCCTGGAACCCGCCGCCGGTCATGTGCGCGTAGGCCTTTGAGGCCTCCTGCAGCGGGTAGGTCTTGGCCACGCGCAACGCCAGGTCTCCCGCCGCGGCCAGATCGGACAGTGTCGAAAGCATCGCTCCGTCCGGGCCGACCTGCGTCAGCAGTACCCGGATGCCCCGCTCGGTCTGAGGCCGGGCGTCGATCCGTGTGGTCACGAACCTGCCGCCGTCCGCCACCGCCCCGATGACGGCCTGCCCCAGCATGGCCGTGTCCAGAACGGCGGCGACCCCTTCGGGACGCACCTTGCGGACGGCCTCGACCAGCGGCTGCGACGCCGGCACGTACACGTCGGCCCCCGCCACCTTGGTCGCGAACTCACCGTCGGACGAGAGGTCACTCGCGATGACCACCGCGCCCCGGCGCTTGGCCAGCTGCACCGCGTAACCGCCGACCGCCCCCTCCGCCCCGGTGATGAGCACGGTCTGGCCCGCCTGGATGCCGAGCAGCTCGACGGACTGGGCGGCGGTCAGACCGTTGAGAGGGATGGTGGCGGCGTGGACGGGTTCGACACCCGCAGGTGCCTCGGCGAGCGCCTGGGAAGGAACAACGATGTACTCGGCCTGCCCCGGTTCAGCCCCAGGGGCACGCCGTGACTGAACGCGATGACGGGCTGTCCGGGCGTCCAGTGGCTACCCGGGCCGACGGCGTCGACAACACCGGCGACATCCCAGCCGAGACCATAGGCCGTCCCCTCCGGCGGAGCCGGGAAGGATCCGCTCCAGGCCGCCGCATCGGCCGGGTTGAGTGCGGCCGCCTGAACCTTGATGCGAGTCTCGGCCAAGCCCGGAACCGGCTTGTCGACCTCGGCTACCTCGACAACGTCCGGGCCGCCGAGCGAACGGTAGACGGCTGCGCGCATGGGTTTTCCTCCTGTAGCTCGCGCCTGGTCACAGCGGACGCGAAAAAATCATTGATGGCAGGGAAGCGATGTCCACGGTGAACTGCGGAGCACCAACAGCCATCACGCTAAAACCTGACGCTAACGTCAGGTGCAAGTCGGGTGGCCTTGCCGTCCCGATCTTTCGGTCTCGGTCAGTGGGATCGCGCCATGGCGTGCGGCCGATCGTCCGGGTCGAGCCCGGACGCGTGCCGACGCACGGTCTGGCGGAGCCGGACCTGCCGCGAAGTCTCCTCTTCCTCTTCACACGTGCCACAGGCGGGCAGCGGTCGACGGCCGGATGGATGGCAGGAACACGGCCGGCGGCACCTGAGCCGTCCGCGCCGACCCGAAGGTGGTCAAGGCGGGGAGCCGGGGCAGGGCTTCGGGACAGCAGGAAGGACAGTCGCCGGGACGGCGGTCGTTCCTGCTCACTCCTGGCCGACGAGGCCGGTGTCTCGGGCCCAAGCGGCGATCTCCGCGTTGGTACATCCCCGGGCCACCAGGCGTACGAGGTTCAGCTCGCGTGCCGACAGTGGGCTCGGCGCCGCCTGACGGCCGGGCACCCGGGCGGCCTCTTCCTGCTGCAACGTCCTTACTGGCGATGTCACTTGCAGGGAGGTGGCCGGCCGGGGTGACGGGATCACCTGCAACCCCATGGGGGAGTCGGAGCGGGTCAGGGTTTCGGGCCGACGCGATCCGGCCGCGCACTCGGGAGAGTGCGCGGGCGGATCTCTCACTGACGGCTACCGGGTCGTGGCTACGGCGTGACGGTCAACACCGTGCGTCCGAGGGTGGTGGAGCCGTCGCCGTACTCGACGGCGCCGACGTACCGCCGGCCGCGTGTCGCGTCCGGCCATGACACCGTGATCTCAGGGCGGTCGCCCGCCGAGACGTTGTGTTCGGCCGGGGTGACGGTGGGTGTCACGGCCGGGGTTCCCTGGCCGACCTTCCAGCTCCACAGGGTGTACTGCTGGCTGGTGGTGCCGGCCGGGAGTATGTACTGGAGGACGTAGACGTCGTAGTCGCCGGGCGGCAGGTCGACGTGCTCGTCGGAGCCGGCGCCGGCCCAGTCGCCGACGTGGTTGCCGTCGGTGTCGAAGGCGTAGAGGTCGAGGTCGCTGCCGGGGACGTGGTCCGCGGAGGTGATGGCGAACCGGGTGAAGGGGGCGCCCGCGGGGACGTGGACGCGGTGTTTCACGACGGCGTCGTTGGTGCGCTGGCTCATGGTGAAGTCGGCCTGGTCGGTACCGGTGAGGGTGCCGGTGGTCTTCTCACCGGTGTACAGGGACGCCTTCGCGGTCAGTTCGCCGTTCCAGCTGACCCGGGTCCTCAGTGTCGCGGAGTCGCCTCCGGTGACCGTGACCTCGTCCGGGGCGGAAAACGGTACGGAGCGCAGGGCGATCGGGCTGGTGACCTCGTGGTGGCTGTGCGCGTCGCTCAGCGTCAGGGAGCCGAAGGACCAGGTGCCGTGGGTCGCGCTCGTACGCTCGAACGTCACCTTGTACGACGCGGACTCTCCCGGTGCGAGCGTCAGCCGCTTCGGGGTGACCTCGGCGCGGAAGCCCGGCGGGGTCTGCAGCGTCGCCTTGTACGTGGCGGTGTGTGCCGAGACGTTGGTGACCGTGCGCGTCACCGTCTGCTCGGCCAGCAGGTCACCGACCGCGATCGAGGGGTAGTTGAGGTCGCTGGGGTCGGTCTTGGTGGCCGTTGCGCAGGCGTCGGTGCCGTCCTCGGTGGTCGGCTTCTGGCCGATCGCGCAGAGGTAGGCGGTCCAGTCGGCGGAGGTGGAGTCGTAGACCAGGCCGGGATCGGTGGCACGGGTGACCCGGGGCAGGCCCGCGCCGTAGTCGAGGGGTGAGGCGGAGTCGGCCAGGTTGCGGCCGATGGGGTCGCCGTTCTCGTCGGTGGTCGTGGCCGTCGTCATCAGCGCCGACTTGATCTCCATCGGCGACCAGTCGGGGTGCAGCTGCCGCAGCAGTGCGGCGAGTCCGGCGATGTGCGGGGACGACATCGAGGTGCCGTTGGCGAAGCTGAACTGGCCGGTGTTGTAGCTGGAGCTGCCGGGCACCACGCCCGCCGCGATGGTCTCGCCGAAGGAGGCGACGTCGGGCTTGAGCAGGTCGCCGTCGCTGAAGTGGTCCGGGCCGCTGGAGGAGAATTCGGTGATCTCCCGGGTGGCCACATGGCTGCTCTGCGAGGGCGTGAACCGGGCGGTCGCTCCGGCCTGGGAGGCGTACGCGTGGACCGCCTTCGCGTCTTCGGCGCCGACGTGGATAAGGGGCACAGAGAAGACGTACGGGGGCAGGAACTCTTCGTAGGTTGGGGTGTCGGTGAGCACGAGCCCCTTACCGCCGACCGCCAGGACCTCGTCCGACTTGGGGTCCTCCCAGAGGCCGTCACCGCCTCGATCACAGACGATGATCTTGCCCTTCGCCTGTGCCGGATCGAGCGTGCCCGGCGCGCACAGCGCGGCCCTGTCGGCGTCCGAGCCGGTCTTCGCCACGGCGGCTGCTTCGACCAGTGGGGCAGAGGCGACACCCGGGTTGAGGCCGACGCGGGTGTAGCGGCGGCCGTCGCCGAGGACCAGGGAGGTGGTGTACTGGGTGTCGTGCGTCGCCGCGGCGACCGTCGTGACCCACGGGCCGGTGTGGTGCACCGAGTCCGGGCCGCCGTTGTTGGCGGACGCGGCGATGAACACGCCCGCCTTGGCCGCGTTGAACATGGCCTCCATGTCGGGCTGCTCGGTGAGGGTGCCGGTGAGGGAGAAGTTGATGACGTCGACACCGTCCGCCACGGCCCTGTCGATCGCGGCGGTGAGGTCCGCGGTCGGACAGCCGAAGCCCGGCCAGCACGCCTTGTAGAAGGCGAGGCGTGCAGCCGGGGCGACACCGCTGAGCCGGCCCTCGGCATTGCTGCCTGGCACCGACGCGGCGACGCCGTAGTTCCCGGCGGCCGTGCTGCCGGTGTGTGTGCCGTGGCTGCTGGTGTCCAACGGCGAGGGGGTGTCTTCACTGTCCGCGGGGACGCCCGCCCCGAACCACTGCGCGCCGATCACCTTGTTGTTGCAGGTCACCTTGCGTGCGGGGTCCTTGCCCGGGTCGCAGTCGCCGTGCCACTTCTTGGCGATGGCCGCGGCGTCGGGGCGCGGCTCCGGCAACGCGGCGAACATCGGGTTCGAGGGGTCGAAGCCGGTGTCCACGACTCCGACGATCACGCCTTCTCCGGCGTGCTCGGGGCCGCCCGCCCTCGCCCACAGACCCTTGTCGCCGGAGAGGCCGAGGAGACGCGGGATGTCGGGAAACTGGGCGGGGTGGGCTGTACGGGACGCTTTGGAGCCCGGGGAGTGCGATTCCCCTGAAGGACCTCGGCCCTGCGGGCCGCTCACCCCGTCGGGAGAGGGCGGCTGCTGGGCTGCAGGAGTCGGGACCTTGGGCTTGGTCCTGTCTTGTCCGTCCTGGCCGTCATCCACGGTCCGTATGCGGGTCCCTGCCCGGCTGCCCGCTCCCGTCCCCGGCCCGTGGTCCGAACCTGTCGACGTCAGCTGCGCGACCGTGTTACGGGTCACCGAGACGACCCCGGGTGTCGAGGCCAGCTTCGCGGCCTGCCGGCCGGTCAGTTCGGCGGCGAACCCGCTGAACGTGTAGGAGTAGTCGTACAACGTCTCGACGCCGGGCACGGCGTCGAGGACCCGCTCCCGGCGGTCGTCCAGGTGGGCCACGTACTTCTCGACCGTGGCGGAGCCGGCGTCGAGGCGCTCGCCCGCCGCGGGTTCCGTCCGCTTCAGCCGGGGCAGCCCGCCCTCGTACGCGGCAACGGGCGGGTCGGTGAGCTTCACGATGTAGGTGCCGTTGCCGTAACTGCCGTGGATCCGAGCGGAGTTGGGGTCCGCAGCGGAGGTGGGAGCGATGGCCGCCACGACGGCCAGGGCTCCGGCGAGGAGGGGTGCGAGAGTGGTGACGGCCGCTCTCGGGCGTATGTGTGTGCGTGTCACTGGGGATCCATATCGATCGGGTGCCGCGGAGGCATCGGGCGCCAGGTGTCCGGGCGCCGTCCGCCTCCGTGGCTGTGTGTGGGGGGTGTGCTGGGCGGCTACGGCGTGACTGTCGAAACCGTGCGCCCGAGGGTGCTCGAACCGTCGCCGCACTCGACGAGGCAGAGGTACGGCGTGGCCTGCAAAGCGGGCCAGGTCGTCCTGTGTTCAGGTTGGTCGCCCGCGGCCACCGACTGGGGTGGCGGCGGTTGCGGTGGCCCGGCGAGTCGGGTTCGCCCTGGCCGACAATCCGGTTCCAGAGTGTGTACCGCTTGCCGGTGGTACCGGCTGGCACGGCACGCGCGGTGAGTGCGAGCACCACGGTCGGGCGGTGGCACACCTCTGTTTGGATCCCGCGGGTCCGGCGCCTCGGCTGGGCAGCGTCGGCAAGGCCGGGGCCTCCTCGCGAACGACGTCGGATTGCTCGCGGAGCTGGTCAAGGGGAGCCGGGAGCGGTGTGACGCGTCGGCAGGCACGGTCTTCCACTCGGATCACGAGGGGGGAGAACGCCGTGATCGTGGAAGCCGTGCCTGCCGCACTTCGGGGCCCCGGCTGAGCACTTACATGAATGCGCCGCTCTCGACCTCCACGGGCTGGATGAGTGTGCCGTCGGGGTCGTAGAACAGGAACGAACGGGTTCCGGCCCATGGGGACCAGATGTAGTCGGTCTGAGTCTCGTAACCAGCGGCCTTGACGCGCTGGAAGAGGTCATCGATGTCGGTCACCTGGATCGCCAGCTCCGTGATGCCGGTCGCACCGTAGCGCAGGTACTTGTCCGGAGTCTTGGTACTGAGCGGATTTGCCGCCTGCTGCAGTTCCAACGCCGCGCCGGAGTCGTCGGCGACGACCACGATCCGGGTCGCCGCGTTCTTCACGCCAAGAATGTCGTCGAGCAGCGAGCCCTCGAACCACTTTCCGGGCTCGTTGGTCTCCGCGACCACGTTCTTGAATCCCAGGAGGTCCTGGTAGAAGGGCAACGATCGGTCCAGATCGCTCACGATGATGCAGATGTGATGGAAAGGCACGATTCTCCTCTGTGGGGGTGAAGGAGCGGTCACCGCAGACACCGGTCCAGCGGGTACTGGTCCAGACCGGCCAGCGGACAACTCCCCGCACTGGCCTGCAACTTCAGTCACCACGGTAGAACCTGACGCTAGTGGCAGGTGCAAGTCTTTCCGGGTGAGGGAGCCCCGCGAGACGGCGGGGTGAGGCGGCGGGCAGGGTGAGTGACCGTCCACCACTCGACCCCTGGCGGCCCGCTCTCCTCCTGATTCGCCGGCAACCGCCAAGTACGGTTGGTGACAAAGAGATTCGCGAGCGCGGGTGAAGCGGCGGCCGACCGAACCGTCCTGACGGAAAGACAGTTCCGGTCCGTCCCCGGTCAGTTGGGCCGTTCACACGGCCGGACGCCCATAGGGCTCGCCGCGTCGCCAAACGGCGCTGCCGCCCGCTGTGCGTCCTGCTGACCCCTATCCGCTGTCCGCCTGCATGCGCCCCTGCTCGACCTGGGTGTGGTGCTCGGTGCTGGTGGAAGCCGACCGCGCGATCTCCTCGCACCGCAGCCAAGGCAGCCGGACAGGGCCGCTGATCGGCGGTCCGACCTGCTCCAGGGTGAGCCTGGTGCGGCGGCCCACGGGGAAGCCCTGGATGCCGACGCGGTTGGCGGCATGGTGATCGGGCTGAGGTCTCCGCGATCTACGCTGTGGGCGCAGTGTAGCCCGGAAGAGCTCGGCGACGTGACACCTGGGCGACCTGGGATGTTGGTCGGCCCGGGGACGGATTTACCAGGCGTACACCTGCGGAGCTTCGCCCGGCCCCGGCCAGATGCGGTCGAGACGTTCCATGACCTCGTCGTCGAGTTGCACGGACAGCGCGCCGAGGTTGGAAAGCAGTTGCTCGCTGGTCGTTGCTCCGGTGACGGTGGTGGAGACGGCAGGGTTGCGCAACACCCAGGCCAACGCCACGTGTTCTGGCTTGGCACCCAGCTCGCGGCACAGTTCTTCATACGCTTCGAGCTGGTCGCGGTGCGCTTCGATGCGCACCAGCATCGACTCGTCCTGGATTTGTCCCTTGGCGGCGGACGCGAGTGCACCGGTGAGCAGGCCGGCGTGCAGCGGGCTGTAGGGGATCAGGCCGATGCCAAGGTGGCGCAGCGCGGGGGCGAGCTCCATTTCCACAGCTCGTACGGCGAGGTTGTACAGGCTCTGTTCGGAGGTCAGGCCCAGGAAGTGCCGTGCGGTGGCGGCTGACTGGGCGAGCGCCACGTCCCAGCCGGCGAAGTTGCTGCTGCCGATATAGCTGATCTTGCCCTCACGTACAAGCTGTTCCATCGCCTGCCAGATTTCCTCCCATGGCGTGGCCCGGTCGATGTGGTGCATCTGGTAGAGGTCGATGTGGTCCGTCTGCAGTCGCCGCAGGCTCGCCTCGCAGGCGCGCCGGATGTGGTATGCGGACAGTCGGCGGTCGTTGGGGCCCAGTCCCATCGGCTGGTACACCTTCGTGGCCAGGACGATGTCGTCGCGGCGCCCGCTGCGTTTGAGCCACCGGCCGATGGTCTCCTCGGACACGCCGTATCCCTTGGCCATGTCCGCTGTTTGCGGGCCGCCGTAGACGTCGGCGGTGTCGAAGAGGTTGATGCCCGCCTCGATAGCGGTGTCCATGATCATGAAACTGGTCGATTCGGTCACGGTGTAACCGAAGTCCATCGTCCCGAGGCCGATTTGGCTGACCAGCAGACCGGAGCGGCCCAGGTGGCCGTATCTCATCTCGTCACTCATCTGCTTGCTGTCCTTTCGTACGTGGCGCCCTGATGGGGCTTCAGATGGGGACCGGCGCGGTGACGAGGTCAGAGTCTTCCCTGGTCTGCGGTGTGCGCGTCGAGGTCCGGTACGACGCGCCCTGATCCGTCCGCGGCGGGGTTGCGGTCAGGCCAGCGGGACGCCTGTGTGGTTCTCGAGAGTCCGGATGAGGCGGGCCTGGAACTCTTCGTCCCGGCAGGCGGGGTGCGGAGGCTGCGTCTGCCGGTGGTACCAGTAGCCGCCGGTGGACGGGGTCACATCGTGGTGGGCGGCGAGCCACGCCTGTGTTTCATGCCCGGCGGTCAGGTTGTCCGAAGCGCCGGGGCCGCCCATACGGGTCGGCACCCAGCCGGGGTCGACCGCATGGCTGGAGGTTCCCTCCCACCGGGACGCGAAGGCGAGCGCGAGGGTGGTGACCCACAGTTTGCTGTCGTCGTCGTAGGTAGCCGTGCCGGCGGCCAGCCGTCGCAGGTCGGTGGAGCCGGTCCGGTGCATGGAGCTGCTGAGATAGACGAGCCTGGCCGGTTTGTCCAGCAGTGCCGTCAGCAGGTAGGGCGCGACGGTGTTGACAGTCCCCGCTTCGGGGGTACGCATCGTGCCGGCGTTGTGGATGACCGCGTCGAAGTGGCCGAACCCGCCGGCCTGCCGGGCGACCTCGCGGACCTGGTCCAGGTCGGCGAGGTCCCCGGTGAGTACACCCTTCCACCGGGCGGTGTCCTCCGCACCGGTGAGGCGAGCCCGGTTGCGGACGTGCGCGACCACGTCGTGCCCGTCGTCGGCCAGTGCCTTCGCCGTGTTGTATCCGAGCCCGCTGGATGCCCCGGTCACCAGGATCAGTGCCATGTCCGTCGTCCTTCGTCGGTTGCGGTGGTGGGTGCGGCGAACCGGTTGGGACGTCTGCCGCGTGTCGAGGTCGTGCGGAAAGGGCCTGCGGGCCATGCCTTGCCGTCGCCGGATCTGCCGGTCCGGCGACGGCGCAGACGGTGAAAGCCCAGTCTTCGGTCGCATCTGATCCGGCGTTCCGGCCTCGGGACGCCCGCCGCACCGCGGCGCCCCGTCCTGACGGCAGCCGTGCTACCGGCCCGCGTCCTCGGAGGCGTTGGAAGGGCGGACGCTGTCCTGGGAGGCCGTCCACGAGGCCAGCAGGCGCAGGGCTTCTTCGGAGGGGGTGCCGGGTTCGGCGGTGTAGATGAGGAGGGTGAGGCCGGGTTCGTCGTCCACGCCGGAGCCGTGCCAGGCCAGGGTGAGGTCACCGACGAGCGGGTGGTTGAAGCGTTTGGTGCCACTGCCGTGGCGGCGCACGTTGTGGGAGCCCCAGCGGGTGCGGAAGGCGTCGCAACGGGTGGAGAGCTCGCCCACCAGGTCGTGGAGGTCCTTGTCGTGCGGGTTGCGGCCCGCCTCAGTGCGCAGGACGTCCACGGTCATGTCGGCTATGAGGTCCCAGTCCGGGTAGAAGCGTCGGGCGGCGGGGTCCAGGAACTGGAAACGGGCCATGTTCGGCGGCTGCGTGCCGCCGTCGTAGATATCGCTGAAGAAGACGCGGGCGAGCTGGTTGGTGGCGAGCAGGTCCAGGCGGCCGTTCGTCACGAATGCGGGCCCGGCGGTGACAGCATTCAGGGCCCACTGCAGGGTCTTGGGCGGCACCCACTGTTTGCTGGCGCGTGGCCTTGGCCGGGCGAGCCGGTCGGAGCCTTCTTGTGCCTGGGCGAGATGGAGCAGGTGGGTCCGTTCGACTTCGTCGAGCTGGAGCGCACGGGCGACCGCTTCGAGCACGGCGGGTGAGACGCCTGTGAGGTTGCCGCGCTCCAGCTTGCCGTAGTAGTCGACGCTGACGTCGGCCAGCGCCGCGACCTCGCTGCGGCGCAGCCCGGGCACACGGCGCCGGGAGCCGGCTGACAGCCCTACCTGCTCCGGGGTGATCTTGGCTCGCCGCGAGGTCAGGAACTCGCGGACTTCGTCACGGTTGTCCACACCCCGACCGTACGGCGTCTGCAAGGCCATAGCGATGTACTGCCAGTACATGCTTCATCAGTCACTGGCTACCCGCGCAGAACGTAGGTTTCCTGGGTGACGTGGCACCCAGCCCACCCGGCTGTCCACCGCGGCCGGGCCTTCGTATGCAAGGAGCAACCGCCATGCGCGGTGTCGTGATGCACGCCCCCGGTGACTTCCGGGTGGAGGAGCGCGAAGACCCGAAGATCCTGCAGCCCACGGACGCGGTCATCCGAGTGGTGGCAGCCTGTGTCTGCGGCTCCGACCTGTGGCCCTACCGCGGCGCCGAGCCCTTCGAGGCACGCTCCCCGATCGGCCACGAGTACGTGGGCGTGGTGGAGGAGGTCGGCAGCGCCGTCACCAGCGTCAGGCCCGGCCAGTTCGTGGTCGGCGGCTTCTCCACCTCGGACAACACGTGCGAGAACTGTCGCGCCGGCTACCAGACCTCGTGTGTCCAGCGCGAGTGGATGAACGAGATGGGCGCGCAGGCGGAGCGGCTGCGGGTCCCGCTCGCCGACGGCACCCTCGTCGCGACCCCGGGCACCCCGGACGAGGACCTGATCCCGAGCCTGCTGACTGCCTCCGACGTTCTCGGCACCGGCTGGTTCGCCGCCGTGGCCGCCCAGGCCGGACCCGGCAAGACGGTCGCCGTGGTCGGTGACGGCGCGGTCGGCCTGCTCGGTGTGCTGGCCGCCAGGCAGCTCGGCGCGGAGCGGGTCATCGCCATGAGCCGCCACGAGTCGAGGCAGAAGCTCGCCCTGGACTTCGGCGCCACCGACATCGTCACCGAGCGCGGTGACGCGGGCGTCGAGAAGATCAAGGAGCTGACCGGCGGCTTCGGCGCGCACTCGGTGATCGAGGCGGTAGGCACCCAGGAGTCCATGCTCCAGGCGATCCGCTCCACCCGCCCCGGCGGCCACGTCGGCTACGTCGGCGTGGCCCACGACGTGACGCTGGACGGCCAGGAACTGTTCTTCTCCCACGCCCACCTGCACGGCGGCCCGGCCCCGGTCCGCCAGTACCTGCCGCAGCTGATCGACCTGATCTGGACCCGGCAGATCGACCCGGGCAAGGTCTTCGACCTCGCCCTCCCTCTCGACCAGGCCGCCGACGCCTACCGGGCGATGGACGAACGCCGCGCCGTCAAGGTCCTGCTGAAGCCCTGACCTGATCCGAACACAGTGGCCGCCCGGCTGGGAGCCGCTCCTGCGCCGGGGCAGGTGGCCACCGCCTGCCCCGGCGGGCACTGATGCGCACGCAAGGGATCCGCATCAGAGATCCGGACATCTTTCGACCTGAACAATGAATGAGGACAACATGAGCAGTCCGTCCGACCGTCCGGCCGTGGCGAGCGGCATCTTCACCATCGGTGGCGACCTGCCGGTGCACAGGCTCGGCTACGGGTCCATGCAGCTCACCGGCCCAGGCGTGTGGGGTGAGCCCGCCGACCGCGACGAGGCGATCCGGGTGCTGCGCCGGGCCGTCGAACTGGGCGTCACTCTCGTCGACACCGCCGACGCGTACGGGCCGTACACCAACGAGAAGCTGATCGCCGAGGCGCTCCACCCGTACGCCGACGACGTGGTGATCGCGACGAAGGGCGCGAACACCCGGCCGTCACCGGGGGAGTGGATCCCGAACGGCCGCCCGGAGTACCTGCGCCAGTGCGTGGAAGGGAGCCTGCAGCGTCTGAACCTGGACCGGATCGACCTCTACCAGTTGCACCGGGTCGACCCGACCGTGCCGTTTGCCGAGCAGGTCGGCGCGCTCGCGCAGTTGCGGGAGGAGGGCAAGATCCGGCATGTGGGCCTGTCGGAGGTGACGGTCGATGAGCTGGTGGAGGCGCAGCAGTACGTCCCGGTCGTGTCGGTGCAGAACCACTACAACCTCGCCGAGCGCAAGTACGAGGACGTGCTCGAACACTGCGAGCGGGAGGGCATCGCGTTCATCCCGTGGTTCCCGCTGGCGACCGGCCGGCTGGCGCAGCCCGGGAGCATCCTCGCGGAGGCCGCCGACCGCCACGCGGCCACCCCGGCTCAGCTGGCGCTCGCCTGGCTCCTGCACCGCTCTCCGGTGATCCTGCCGATCCCCGGCACATCCAAGGTCGCCCACCTGGAGGACAACGTCGCCGCGGCGGCCATCTCGCTGACCGACGACGAGGTGGCACAGCTGAGCGCCCTCAGCTGACCTGTGAACGGGGTGTTCCACCTGCGCCGAAGGAAGGCGAGGGCCCAGAACCAGAGGGCGGAGGGGCCGCCTCGTCCAAGGCGCTCCGGCGAACCCACGTCCTGTCACATCACACCGACGGCACGCAACGGCCGGTCTCCCCCCCACGACCTGCCGCCGCATGACGCCATACAGGCGTCAAGGTCCTCCAGCGATGACACCCCGTGCTGTGCTGCGGCGCACGGCCGGCCCGTCCCTCTCAGAAGCGAAGGCGGATGTATGTCTGTCGAACTCCCTGGACCTGTCCCACCCCCCACCGGATCCGGCGAGTCCTCCTCGGCACCCAGTCGGCGTACCTTCATCGCCACCAGTACCGCGGTCGGTGGCGCCGCCGTCGCGGGCGGCGTGATCGGCGGGACACTCTTGACCGCCCCGGAGGAAGCCACCGCCGCGGAAGCCCTACCCTCCAGCCGCGTCTCCCTGACGGTCAACGGGACCCGCAGGACCGTGACGGTGGACAACCGCACGTCGCTGCTGGACCTGCTACGTGAGCACTTCGAGCTGACAGGCTCCAAGAAGGGTTGCAACGCCGGGGCCTGTGGCGCGTGCACGGTGCTGGTCGACGGCCGGCGGGTCAACTCCTGTCTGACGCTGGCCGTCCGCCTGGAGGACGCCGAGGTCACCACCATCGAAGGCCTGGCCGACGGCGACGAACTCCACCCGCTCCAGCAGGCGTTCATAGACGAGGACGCCTTCCAGTGCGGCTACTGCACCCCGGGTCAGATCCTCTCCGGAGTCGGCTGCATCCAGGAGGGCCACACCGACTCTCCGGAGGAGATCCGGGAGTGGATGAGCGGCAACGTCTGCCGCTGCGGCTGCTACGTCAAGATCGTGCGCGCGGTCGAGCAGACCGCCGCCCGGAAGTAAGGAGCGGCCACCCATGCATCCCTTCTCCTACACCTGGGTCTCCGACACCCGACAGGCCCTCAACGCCGGTCGCGCAGGCGGGCGTTACATCGCTGGCGGCACCACACTCGTCGACCTCATGCGCGAGACCGTCGAGCGTCCCGACACACTGGTCGACATCTCCGGGTTGCCACTGGACGAGGTCACCGTCACCGAGCGCGGGAGCCTGCGGATCGGTGCGCTGGTGAGCATGTCCGAGGCCGCCGCCCATCCCAAGGTACGCACCCTGTATCCCGTCGTCTCGCAGGCGTTGGAGCTGAGCGCCTCGGCCCAGCTCCGCAACATGGCCACCATCGGCGGCAACATCATGCAGCGAACCCGGTGCACCTACTTCCGTGACGTGACCGCCGACTGCAACAAGCGTGAACCGGGCTCGGGTTGTGCCGCTCTGCACGGCGTCAACCGCACCCACGCGATCCTGGGCACCTCCGACTCCTGCGTGGCCACCCATCCCTCCGATGTGGCCGTGGCGTTCGCCGCGCTGGAGGCGACCGTGCACCTCGTGGGCCCCGACGGGGATCGCCAAGTCCCCTTCGCCGGCTTCCTGCTGCGACCGGGCAGTACCCCCAGCGTGAACAAGCCCTGCGGAAAGGCGAGTTGATAACCGCCGTCGAGATCCCCGCGCTTCCCCGCCCGCTGAAGTCGGGCTATCTGAAAGTGCGCGACCGGCAGTCCTACGAGTTCGCCCTCACCTCGGCGGCCGTGGCGCTCCATGTGCGCGGCGGGGTGATCCGGGAGGCGAAGGTGGCCGCCGGGGGAGTGGGCACGGTGCCGTGGAAGCTGCCCGCCGTCGAGCGGCACCTGGTCGGTGAGCGTCCCTCGCAGTCGTTGTGGGCGGCCGCCTCCGAGCGAGCCGCCGATGGAGCACGTCCCCTTGACCACAACCGGTTCAAGGTCGAGCTGCTCAAGCGGACCGTCGAGCGTCAGCTGCGCATCGTAGGAGGTACCAAATGAGCCCCCAGCCGCAGGCCGCCGTGGGTGCGCCGCTGTCGAGGGTGGACGGCCGGCTGAAGGTCACCGGCAAGGCGGTGTACGCCGCCGAGAGCGACGTGGACGGGGCGGTGCACGCCGTGATCGTCGACGCGAGCATCGGACGCGGCCGTATCACCGCTGTGGACACCGGCGCCGCCGAGAAGCATCCGGGCGTGCTGCGGGTGATCCATCACCGCAACGCGCCGAAACTGCCCTACCGCGACAACGCCGGGTCCAACAACCTGCCGGGCCGACGGCTGCGGGTCTTCCAGGACGACAAGGTCCTCTTCCATGGCCAGCCCGTCGCCGTCGTGGTCGCCACCACCCTGGAGGCCGCACAGCATGGCGCGAGCCTGGTCGAGGTCCGCTACGACGCCCAGCAGCCCTCGACCGACCTGCACGACGCCGAGCCGGACAAGCCGACCGCCTACGCGCGCGGCGACGCGGAAGCGGGCCTGCGCGCCTCCGCCGTTCGGCTGGATGTGGCGTACCAGCTGGCGCGCAACCACCACAACCCGATGGAACCGCACGCCACCATCGCCCGCTGGGACGGCGACAGGCTCACCGTGTGGGACAAGACGCAGTGGGTCATGGGCACGCACGACGAGCTCGCCGCCGTGTTCGACCTGCCCGCGGACGCGGTGCGGGTCATCAACCCGTTCGTCGGCGGTGGCTTCGGCAGCGGCCTGCGCTGCTGGCCGCACACGGTGGTCGCCGCGCTGGCCGCCCGGGAGACGAAACGTCCGGTCAAGCTGGTGCTGAGCCGCAGGCAGATGTACTTCGGCACCGGTTTCCGGCCGTCGTACGCGTACCGGCTGCGCCTCGGTAGTGACCGGCGCGGTCGGCTGTCCGCGGCGATCCACGACATCGACGCCGAGACCTCCTCGTACGAGACGTTCACCGAGGCGGTCATGGGTGCGGGGCAGATGACCTACAGCATGCCCCACGTCAGCCAGGCGTACCGGACGGTGCCGCTGGATGTGAACACGCCGATCTGGATGCGCGGCCCCGGCTTCGCCTCGGCCTCCTTCGCGATCGAGTCGGCCATGGACGAACTCGCGCACAAGCTCGGCATCGACCCGATCGAGCTGCGCCGGCGCAACGAGCCCAGCGAGGACGAGTCGAACAACCTGCCGTTCTCCACCCGTCGGCTGCGGGAGTGCTACACGGTCGGCGCCCGGGAGTTCGGCTGGGACCGCCGCAACCCGAAGCCGCGCACCACGCGAGACGGGGACTGGTTGATCGGCCTGGGTATGGCCGCTGGAGTCTACGACCCCGGACGCTTCCCTGCCGAGGCCCGGGTCCGCCTGGATGCCGACGGGAGTGCGGTGGTCGAGTCGGCCACCAGCGACATGGGGCCGGGCACCTACACCTCCCAGACCCAGGTCGCCGCCGACGCGCTCGGGCTGACCGTGCGTACGGTGACCTTCCGGCTCGGCGACTCCCGGTATCCGCCGACCGGGCCGCACGGCGGCTCGGCGACCATGGCCAGCGTCGGCACTGCCGTCGTCGACGCCTGCGACCAGGTGCGCAAGCAGGCGATCAAGTTGGCCGTCGAGGACCGCGAGTCGCCGCTGTACGGCGTGGACGCCAAGGACGTGGTGGTGCGCGGCGGCCGACTGCACATACAGGGCAACCCGGCGCGCGGTGAGAGCTACAGGAGTCTGCTGGCCCGCAACGACCGCACCCACCTCGAAGCGGACGGCTCCTACACCGGGCCGCCGAATCCCGAGCGTCGCTCCTACCACGCCTACAACGCCACCTTCGCCGAGGTCGCCGTCGACGCGACCCTTGGTCTGGTACGGGTGCGGCGGATGCTCGGCGTGTACGACGCGGGCCGCATCATCAGCCCCAAGCTCGCCGACAGCCAGGCGATCGGCGGCATCGTCGGCGGCATAGGCACAGCCCTGCTCGAACACACGGTCACCGACCACCGCGACGGCCGGATCGTCAACGCCAACCTCGCCGACTACCTCGTCCCCGTCAACGCCGACGTCCCCGAGGTCAGGGCGATCTACCTGGACGGCGAGGACAACGACGGCAACGCACTCGGCGTCAAGGGGCTCGGCGAGGTCGTCCAGGTAGGAGTGGCGGCCGCCATCGGCAACGCGGTCTTCAACGCCACCGGGCGGCGGGTGCGTGAACTGCCCATCACCGCCGAGGCGTTGCTCTGACTCCGCCGCGCAGAGCACACCCCGACCGGTCCGGCATCCGGCTCCCCGTCTGATCGCCGGGCCCCCCGAGGGCCGCCGCCACGCGAAG
Organism: Streptomyces sp. CA-179760; assembly: GCF_050937045.1. Classification (NCBI taxonomy): domain Bacteria; kingdom Bacillati; phylum Actinomycetota; class Actinomycetes; order Kitasatosporales; family Streptomycetaceae; genus Streptomyces; species Streptomyces sp. CA-179760. The sequence goes on along the minus strand of NZ_JBNJLZ010000001.1, from coordinate 965,558 downwards.
ACACTGCCCCGTAGCGCGGCGGCGGCCCTCCGCACTTTCCGTCATCCGGCTCCTCACGCGGAGAACGCCCATGCTGAACATCGCGGACACACTGCACCGTTGGTGCCGCGAAGGACGCCCCTTCGCCCTCGCCACCGTCGTGGATGTCACCGGCAGCGCACCGCTGCCCGTTGGCACGTCGGTCGCGGTGGACGGTGAGGGCAACGCGGTCGGCAGCATCTCTGGCGGCTGCGTCGAGGGAGCCGTCTACGAGCTGTGCCGACAGGTTCTCCACGACCAGGGTCCACCCCAGCGCGCCTGGTTCGGCTACTCCGACGACGACGCCTTCGCCGTCGGCCTGACCTGCGGCGGCGAACTCGACGTCCTGGTCCAGCACATCGACCCCGAGGCGCAACCGCACCTCACCGCCGCCCTCACCGACGTCGCGGAGGGCAGGCCCGCCGCCGTGGCCCAGGTCATCGACGGTCCGCAGGAGTTGCTCGGCCGGATACTGTGCGCCGACGCGGAGGGGCGTACACATCCCGGCAGGCTGACCGGAGCAGTCCAACGGGAGGTCGGCGCCCAGGCGCGGGCACTGCTGCGGGCCGGACGCACTGCCCGGGTGGACATCGGAGGGGATGCCGCCACCTGCCCGGAGCACCTGTCCGCGCTGATCCACGTCAACGCCTCCCGCCCCCGCATGCTCGTCTTCGGCGCGATTGACTTCGCCGCCGCACTCAGCCAGGCCGGCAGCTTCCTCGGCTACCAGGTCACCATCTGCGACGCTCGCCCGGTCTTCGCCACCACCGCACGGTTCCCGTACGCGGACGAGGTCGTCGTCGACTGGCCCCACCGCTACCTGGAACACACCGAGGTGGACGCCCGCACCGCCGTCTGCGTCCTCACCCACGACGCCAAGTTCGACATCCCCCTGCTGCGGCTCGCCCTCAACCTGCCGGTTGGTTACGTCGGCGCCATGGGATCCCGGCGCACGCATCACGAACGCCTCCGCCTCCTGCGCGAAGCCGGTGCCACCGAAGAACAGCTCGCCCGACTGCGTTCCCCCATCGGGCTCGACCTCGGCGCCCGCACACCCCAGGAGACGGCCATTTCGATCAACGCGGAGATCATCGCCCACGCCAACGGGAACACGGGCCTGCCCCTGACGCACCTCACCGGAGCGATCCACCACTCACCCCGGCACAGGCAGTCGGCCTTGGCAGCGATCACCGCTTGAAACCGGCCCTGTGTTCGTCGGCGCGGCGCGGCACGGTGGCGTTGGCGGATCAGTTGCTGGTGCTCCGACCACGAAGGCGTATGTGGCGAGGAGTGTGATGCGAATCCGGCTGCCCGGCGGGCGGCAAGGACTTCGACCCGTACCGCGAGACCCTGCGAGACCGGATCCGTCAGGCCGGGGCCGAGGCCGATATCGGCAGGCGGGGCATGTCTGTCCGGGGGTTATCGGGCGACGTAGCCGCCGTCGACGGGGAGGGCGACGCCGACGACAAAGCTGGCTCCGGGACTGCACAGCCACAGGACCGCCTGGGCGATCTCCTCCGCGGTGCCGAGCCGATTGATGGGCTGGTTGGCCTCGGCCTCGGCGCGGTCGAGCTCACCCTTGGTGATCATGTCGCGGACCATCGGGGTGTCGATGGTGCCGGGACAGACCGCGTTGATCCGGATGCCGCGCGGGGCGTATTCGAGGGCCGCGCTGGTGGTCAGTCCGATCACTCCGTGCTTGGAGGCGTGGTACGAGGCGCGGCCTGCGAGGCCGACGAGGCCGCCGAGTGAGGAGCAATTGACGATCGCGCCGCTGCCCTGGGGCCGCATGTGCCGCAGCTCGTGCTTCATGCAGGCCCAGACACCGCGGAGGTTGATGGCATTGACGCGGTCGAACCGCTCGGCGGGCTCCTCGGCGGCATCGCTGGGCGGGATCTGGATGCCGGCGTTGTTGTAGGCCATGTCGAGACGCCCGAAGGTCTCCACGGTGCGCTCGACCGCGGCGGCGACCTGCTCCTGGTCGCTGACGTCACAGGTCATGGCGAGTGCTCGGTGGCCGGCATCGGTGAGCTCCTTGGCCGCCGTGTTCAGGGCAGCGGCGTCGATGTCGGTGATGGCGACGGAGGCTCCGGCCTCGGCGAAGGCGCGGGCGGTCGCCAGGCCCACGCCGGAGGCGGCTCCGGTGACGAAGGCGACCTGACCGGTGAAGTCGTAGGTGGGGTTCATGCCGTGTTCTCCTGTCGAAAACCGAGTGGTGGATGTGAATCCGGGCTTGCGTCAGTGCTGCGACGGCGCCTGGGCGGGTTCCTCTCGCGTTCGGGGCGGGGCGGACGCGCCGGTTGACGATCCACCCGAAGTGGCTGTGCCGCCGGCAGCGAGGGCCAGGAGCGGAAGGATGGTGAGGGCCGTGATGACGGCGCCCACCAAGGGTGGTCCGGTGAGGCCGAGGGAGGAGTCCAAAGCCCTGCCGGCGATGGCCGCCCCGGCGGCGATGCCGGTGTTGTAGGCCGAGGTGGTGAGTGCCGAGGTCAGGGTGGGCGCGTCGCCTGCGAAGCGGACGGCGAGCGAGGTGATCACCGGATTGACGGTGAACCCGGTGAGGGCCATGAGGAAGACCAGGCCGGCGGCCGTGAAGGGATTGGCCGACAGGGGAATCAGCAGGAACAGGACGAGGGTGGTGGCCACCGCCGCTGTGAGGGCGGTGGTCATCGGACGACGGTCGCCCAGACGGCCGCCCACGGTGATGCCGCCCAGCGCTCCGACCCCGAAGGCGACCAGGACCAGCGGGACGGCACCATCCGGGACGTCGGCGCGGTCGGTCAGCAACGGGGTGATGTAGCTGTAGGTCGCGAGGACGCCGCCCATGATCAGCATCGCGGCGGTGAGCGCCAGCCACAGTCGGCCCTGCCGTAGCGCACCGACCTCGGCGCGCAAGGACACCTCGGTCGACTGCACGACTCGGGGGATGAAGCGACCGACGGAGGCGGCGGCGAGGGCCGAAAGGACGGCGAGTGCCCAGAAGGGGCCGCGCCAGCCGGTGATCTGGCCGGCGAAGGAGCCGATCGGGACACCGATGACGTTGGCGAGGGTCAGGCCGCCCATCATGACGCCCACGGCGCGGGTGGAGTTGGAGGGGCCTGCGGCGGTGGTGGCGACGACGAAGCCGACGGCCCAGAACGCTCCGGTGGCCAGAGCGGTGACGACGCGGGCTATGAGCACGACCGTGAAGGATGTGCTGGCGGCCGCGACGACGTGGCCGAGGCTGAAGACGACGAGGGCAAGGATCAGAGTCTGGCGCTGGGGCAGGCGCAGGGTGGCCATGGCCATGGTCGGTCCGCCGATGATCATGCCGATGGCGAAGGCAGTGATCAGCAGGCCGACGTGGGGGACGCTGACTCCGAGGTCATGGGCCATTTCCGGCAGCAGGCCGGCGATGACGAACTCGGTGGTCCCCATCAGGAATGTGCCTGCGGCGAGCGCCCAGACGACGAAGGGCAGTTTGGCGGAGGAGGTCTCGGGTGCAGAAGGCATGCTCGTGGTGACTCCTTGCGCGTATTGCGGGGGATCAGGGAACGGACGGAGCTCGGCCAGAGCAGACAGCAGCCACGGAATGGGTGACGAGAGCCGTCTTCTCCGTGACCCGCTGACGGCAGGGTCGCGAGACGGTGTTGAGGGTGGGGCTGTTCGCGGGGAAAGGGGCGAGCCTCGCGGTGTCGCAGCCGGCGACATGGTTAGAAACGGTCGGCCCGATAGGCGGGGCACCGTAGCGGTAAAGGGGTCGGGTTGCCTCAGGGGGGCGCAGTGGCAGAGGAGCCTGGGTTCGGCTGCCGCGCCCCCTGGGCGCCTCCGGGGCGCCGGAGACAGTGGTCCTTTCTGTTAGATGCCCGTCACAAAGGTCCGCGCTCGGGCGGGCAGAGCGACTAAGCCGTTATGGCCCGATCGTGGGCTGAGCGCCGAGCAGAGATCATTCGGCGTCGGCGCCGGTAAGTTCGGCTTCGATCCCCTCCGGAGAGAGGACGTGCTGACAGACGAGTTGGCTCGCGCCCATGATCGCGGCTCGTTCACCGGCGCGCGAAAGGGAGATGCGGAGGTTGGTGGTCGCAAGCGGAGGCGAGCGCTGGTAGACGACCTCGCGTACGCCCGCCGCGAGGTGCTCACCGACCGCGGCCATCGCGCCGCCGATCACGACCACCCTCGGATTGAGCAGGTTGACGCATGTGGCGAGGACCTCGCCGATGTCGCGCCCGGCCTGCCGTAGGGCCTGGATTACGGCGGTGTCACCGTTCGCGGCGAGCGTGATGACGTCGACCGTGCTCTTGGTGTCCAGTCCCTGTGCGCTGAGGGACCGGGCGACGGCGGCTCCGGATGCGATTGCTTCAAGGCACCCCGTATTGCCGCAGCGGCACACGATGTCCTGAGCGCGGGCCGAACGAACGTGTCCGATGTCGCCCGCGGTGCCGTCGGCTCCGCGTTGGAGCTGGCCACTGCTGATGACCCCGGAGCCGATGCCGGTGGCGACCTTGATGAACAGGAGGTCGTCGACATCGGGCCAGAACCACCGCTCTCCGATGGCCATGATGTTCACGTCGTTGTCCACCAGGACCACCCGAGTAGGCAGGGAGCCCCGGACGAAGCCGACGACGTCGAAATCGTCCCAGCCGGGCATGATCGGAGGCTTTACGGGCCGGCCCGTGATGTGCTGGACGGGGCCTGGAAGGCCGATGCCGACGCCTGCGAGGTTCTCCGGCCGATCGCTTTCCGCGAGCAGGCGCTTGCCCGCATCGGCGACGAACCCAAGCACCACGTCCGGTCCCGCCGTCACCGGCAAGGGCTCGCACTCCTCCGCGAGCACATGGCCCTTCAGGTCGGTGAGAGTCACGCGCACGTGGCTGGCACCGATGCCGGCCGCGAGCACGGTGCGCGCCTGGGGATCGAACGCGAAGCGCGACGCCGGCCGGCCACCGCTCGACTGGGCTTCACCGACCGGGACGACAAGCCCGGAGCGTAGGAGCCGCTCGACCTTGCCGACCACGCTTGAGCGCGAAAGCCCCGTAGTCGTGGCGAGCTCGGCGCGCGTCCAGGGGCGCCCGGCGCGGAGGATTTGGAAAAGATCACCGGCGCGAAAGACTCCGGTGGCAGGAGGTTGCTCACCTTTGGTGAGGTCGTCGCGCACATGAAGTCTCTTGCGTCGGCCTTCTGACATGGCGGGAGTATCGCACAGCCGACTTATGACAGTCCAGCGTTAAAAGTAAGGGTCGTTTCTTTGAAAGTTTCCCTTGCCTCCTGTTAAAAGTCGGTCTAGTGTCCGGTCAGCCGCCTCGGCTGGCAGAAATCTCCCGCCCCGCGCCAGCCGAGGCCGCTCTTCGCGGTCGCCTCGGGCCCCAGTCCCCAAGCGCATCGCCGCCGTACGCCCGTTCATCCATTTCCCCCGGCTCGGGCGCGGCATCTCGTCCCCACCCCTTCGACGAAGAAGGAACAACCATGAGACGAACCCGCACCACCGTGACGCGCCGCGGTTTCCTGGGTCTCGCGGTCGCCGCTGCCGCAGGCCCCGCCCTTGCCGCATGTGGCGGTGGATCCGGTTCCTCCGGGGGAGGCGGCACCATCAAGTTCTGGGACATGCCGTGGGGCGCACCCGCCTACAACGACGCGGCGAAGAAGCTCACCGCGTCGTACACGCCGGCGTCCGGCGCGCTTAGGGCGAGTTACCAGACCATCCAGTGGAGCAACTTCTACCAGACGTTCTCCTCGGCGATCGCGTCGAAGACGGGTCCGGCGGTCTCCACCGGCGGCGGGTTCCAGGCGTTCCAGTTCGAGCAGCAGGGCGCGATCGCGTACGCGGACAAGGTCGTCGACGCCCTGCGGAAGAACGGCCAGTTCGACGACTTCCTCCCCGGCGTGCTGGACCCGTTCAAGTCGGAGAAGGGCTACATCGCACTCCCATGGCAGCTCGACATGCGCGCGATGTGGTACCGCAAGTCGCTGTTCGACAAGGCGGGTGCGGACGCGCCGACGGACTGGCCGTCGATGCTCGCCGCGGGCAGAGCGCTCAAGAAGGTCGGCGCGGTGGGATTCGCCACCGGAGCGGGGCCGGGCAACTTCTTCGCCAACCACGCGGTCATCCAGATGCTGCTCAACAACGGCGGCGGCGTGTGGAGCCCGGACGGGCAGCTCGACGTCATGAACGACCGGAATCTCGAGGCCACGGAGTTCATGTACGAGCTGGGCTCGAACGGCATCATCGACCCCGCGGCCGTGAGCTACACGGACAACAACCTCCAGGCCCAGTGGAAGGACAAGAAGGCGGCCTACGGCTCGTACGCGGCCGGGCTGGACCAGAGGATCGGGGACACCTCGGGCGACCTGACGGTCGCGCCGGTGGTCGCGGGCCCGCACGGCGACAAGGCGACCCTTGTGTTCCCGAACAACATCATGATGTACAAGAACACCCCGTCGCAGGAGTCCTCAGAGGCATTCCTCGTGTACTACATGGGCCAGCTCAAGCAGTACTGGCAGCAGAGGCTCCTGGGCGGCCTGCCGGTGTTCAAGTCCATCACCGAGCTGCCCGAGTTCGCGGGGGACGCGAACAACGTCACGATCATCAAGGAATGGCAGCCGATCGCCAAGACGTTCGGCGCGCGCAGTACGGCCCTCGACGCGAACGTCGCGGTGCTCGACGGCGGCCAAGCGATCACCCAGTTCGCCCAGACGGTGATCACCGGGAAAGGTAACGCCAAGAGCGCCCTCAAGGCTTTCGAGGACGGCCTCAAGTCCGCCGTCAAGTCCTGACCGGAGGGTATCCCGTGACCAACACGATCAGCGGCCTGGCGAAGGCCCGCCGGGGGGTCGCCCCCGGCGGGACCGCCAGGGCTCCCGCCCGGCGCAACCCGAGTTCACCGACTGGGACCGGCAGATCACCTCCTGCGTCGCCCGCCTGCGCGCCATCGCCGGCACCGCACCCGACGCTCCCCACCTCACCAACCTCGTCGGCGAGCTGCTGCTGAAGAGCCCTGACTTCGCGGGCCTGTTGGAACGCTACGAAGTGACCGGGCGCAAACCCGCGCACAAGACTTTCCAGCATCCCCAGGTCGGCACGGTCACCCTCACCTCGCAGTCACTGCACGTCGAAGGCACCCCCGGTCAGCGCATCGGTGTCTACACCGCTGAGCCTGGAACCCCCGACCACGACGCCCTGCTCCTGCTCGACATGACCGCACCACGGCCCACAGGCTCCAGACTCTGCACCGCCGCCACGAAACCCCTGACTGACGCCGAATGGAAGCGCACCGTGGACGGACGCTGGCTCCGCTGGACGAGCACGTCCCAGGATGCGGGTGTTCACTTCGACGCCTTCGCCGCCCAGCAAACGAACAGCAGCCTCGCCACCTGGACCATCTGGGCAGCCACAGCATCGACCAGCCCACCTGGACGATCCACGCCTCTCCCGACGCGCCCGCCCCGATAATCGCCGACCTGGCCGAGGAAATCGCGCACAGCACCGGCACGGAACGGTCAGCACCAGCGTCCATCGGCAGCCTCCGCGTCTCACCGCTACGGCATCGGCCATCGCGTCGGCCGTCGCCAGATCCCAGTCAAGCCGAAGTCGCTAACCAGCGCACGCGAGCAGCAGAGTGGGCCTGCGGCCTGCATGCCGCAGGCCCACTCACACCGCACTGTCCGCCTGCGAGTTCCCCGCCCTTCGCCGCATCGGCACCAAGCGGTTGAAGACGTGGCTGCGCAAACGCCACTTGCCGCACAGGCGTCCGCGCCGCGGGTCGTGTGGTTCACCCCCCGCGTCGGTGGGGAGCATCAGCTCCGGACCGTGCTCGCCGACGGCGAGCCGTCGTTGCAGAAGCGCTGCGACACCGTCCTGCGGGCACTCCTGCCGAACCGCCCCGGAGACGACGTAGCGCTCCTGCTGGCCCGCACTCACCCCCTGGATGCCGACCACCGCGCCTCCTGCGACATTCCAGCCGATCCGGCGGTAGTTCTCCAAGGCTCGGACATACACCCGCAACCAACTGGCTACCTGGCTCGAGGACATCGCATTCACTACCGAGCTGGTCGTCAGTGAACTGGTCACCAACGCCATCCGCTACGGCGCCAGCCCCATCGGTCTGCGCCTGATCCGCGACGACGACTATCTGATCTGCGAAGTCGCCGACGCCAGCAACACCGCCCCGCACCTGCGTCGGGCACGGGTTTTCGATGAGCGGGGCCGCGGCCTGACGCTCGTCGCACAGCTCACCGACCGTTGAGGCAGCCACCACACGCCCCCACGGAAAGATCATCTGGGCGGATCAGTCACTGACCGGCTCGCGGGAGACAGACCTTGCCGGAAGCGAACTTGACTTCATGTCGGACGAACCCGCGCTGTGATCTTCGGCGCGACCTCGGAGCCCACTGGGCGTGTCCGACACCCACGCGGTGACCAGGCGCGGGTGAAGACTCACCGGGCGTCGACCGTGAGAATCGGCGGCTCCGTCTTCGCACGGACCTCGTCGACGGTCTCGCCGGGAGCGAGTTCGACGAGGTGAAGGCCGTCGACTCGTATGTCGATCACCGCGAGGTTCGTGATGATGCGTTGAACCACGCGAAGGCCGGTGTAAGGCAGTGAGCACTCGTTGACGATCTTGTAGCTTCCGTCCTTCGCGACGTGCTCCATGAGGACGATCACCTTCTTGGCGCCGTGGACCAGATCCATCGCGCCACCCATCCCCTTGACCATCTTCCCGGGGATCATCCAGTTGGCGATGTCGCCGTGCCTCGATACCTGCATCGCTCCAAGGATCGCGGCATCGATCTTGCCTCCACGGATCATCCCGAAGCTGGTGGCCGAGTCGAAGAAGCTGGCGCCGCGGCGCACAGTGACGGTCTCCTTGCCGGCGTTGATCAGGTCGGCGTCCTCCTCGCCCTCCATCGGGTACGGCCCCACGCCGAGGATCCCGTTCTCGGACTGCAGCACGAGCTCTGCCTCGGCGCCGACGTAGTTGGGAACCAGGGTCGGCAAGCCGATCCCGAGATTGACGTAGGCACCGTCGGACAACTCGTCGGCAGCCCGCGCCGCCATCTCCTCACGACTCCAGCTCATGCCGTACGCACCGTCCTCTTCTCGATCCGCTTGTCCGAAGCCTGTTGCGGGGTGACCACCACAACTCGGTGTACGAACACGCCTGGGGTGTGCACCTGGGTCGGGTCCAACTCGCCGGGTTCGACGAGCTCCTCGACCTCGGCGATGGTGACCCGCCCACACATGGCCGCGAGCGGATTGAAGTTCTGTGCGGAGTCCCGGTAGACGAGGTTGCCGTGCCGGTCGCCCCTCCAGGCCCGTACCAGGCCGAAGTCAGCGACGATCGACTCCTCGAGAACGAACTCGCGCTTGCCGTCGTGGGTTTCGAAGACCTTGGTCGGCTTCACCGGTGAAGCCTTGACCACCTGTCCCTCCGGTCCGTACTGCCAGGGAAGCCCTCCTGCAGCCACTTGTGTGCCGACGCCGGTCGCCGTGTAGAACGCGGCAATTCCCACCCCGCCGGCGCGCATGCGCTCAGCAAGGGTCCCTTGGGGGTCAACTCCACTTCCAACGCCCCCGACAGATACTGGCGGGCGAATTCCCTGTTCTCCCCCACGTACGACGACACCATGCGGCGGATGCGCCGGGCCGCCAGAAGCCGGCCCAGTCCCCAGTCGTCGACGCCGCAGTTGTTGGAGACGACTTCCAGGTTGGTGGCGCCGGCCGCCAGCAACGCCTCGATGAGCACCGAAGGGATGCCGCACAGGCCGAATCCACCGACGGCCAGTGTCGCGCCGGTCGGGATGTCTGCGACGGCTGCTGCAGCACTCGACTGCACCTTGTCCATGGCTGTCCGCTCCTCTTGGTCCGAGTGGCGACATGAAGCCATGGCCCTGGTCGGCGGCTCAATCGGGTGGTGTGCTTCGACGCGGAACTGGTCGTACCCCGGCCGTAGACGCCCTCCGGCGTTCACTGAGTGGACACGCGAAGAAGAGCCCCACAGGCGCCATCCAGAACCCTTGACACCCCTCCTGGCGCGACCCACAATGCGTTTCGCCCATATTAAATATTATGCACGCCGTGCAGGAGGCTGGGCCACGTGATCACTTCACGCATCACCCCTATACGCCGGTCCGGCATTTTGATGCTGGCTCTGCTGACCGTTGCCTCTCCACTTCTCACCGCCTGCGGTGGAAAGGCCGCAGGTTCCTCCGGCAAAGGCGTCCTGATCGGGGTCGCCTTCCCGTCACAGGCTCAGGAGCGAGTGGGATTCGAAACAAAGATCCTCAAAGAGGAGGCGGAGAAGAACGGCGACAAGGTCATATTCAACTTCGCCGAGGAGAACATGGCCACGCAGACCAGCCAGGTCGAAAGCATGCTGCAGCGTGGCATCAAGGTTCTCGTGCTGATGCCGGTGGAGGCCGAAGCGGCCGCGCCGCTCGTGAGAGAGGCCGAGAGCCAGGGCGTGAAGGTCGTCACCTACGACCGTCGTGTCGTCGGAGCTCCCGTCAGCTTCCACATCGAGCGCAACAACTACGAGAATGGAAAGCTGCACGCCGAATCCGCTCTCGCCGCCAAGCCGACCGGCAAGTACGCCATCATTCGCGGCGACAAGGCCACGGTCGCCGAGAACGACATGTCGAAGGCGTACGACAAGCTTCTGCTACACAACCCGAAGATCCAGGTCGTCTACGACAAGAACATCGTCGGCTGGGACTCCGCGGCAGCGCAGAAGGCCGCCGAGGCGGCACTGCAGAAGGACCCGGACATCGCCGCGTTCATCGTGATGTGGGACAACGGCGCACAGGCAGTCGCCCAGGCAATCAAGTCGGCCGACAAGAAGCCGGGCGCTGTGTGGGTGACCGGGACGGATGCCTCCAAGCCCAGTCTGAAGTTCATCGCCCAGGGGTGGCAGGGAGAAACGGTCTGGACTCCGGTCGACGAGATGGCACGCAATGCCGCCGATCTGGCGCACGACCTGGCCACCGGCAAGGAGCTCCCCAAGCCGGACGCTGTGGTGGACGGTGTGAAGACCGACTACGTGCAGCTGACGAGTATCACGAAGAACAACCTGTGTGACTTCGTCAACGGCGTCGCTCCAAAGGGATGGATCACCGCGCAGGAGGTCTTCGGTTCGGCAGGCGGCAACTGTGGCTGACACGAGCGCTTCCCCTGGCGGCCGCCATGTGGCGGTCGGCGAGGCGCGGCTCCTGATCGGACGCGGCCTTGAGAAGGCGTACGGACGGACCACTGTGCTCAAGTCGGTCGACGTCACCGTGCGTGAGGGCGAGGTCCTGGCCGTCGTCGGCGAGAACGGCGCCGGGAAGTCGACACTCATGAAGATCCTTGCCGGCGTCATCGGCCACGGCGACTACGAGGGCACCGTCGAACTCGGCGGCGAGCGCTGTGAGTTCACCTCTCTGCGAGCGGGTGAGGAAGCCGGAGTCGTACTGGTTCCGCAGGAACTCCACGTCGTGCCGCACCTGTCGATCGCGGAGAACATGTTCTCGGCTCATCTGCCAGGTCGCTTCGGTCTCTACGACAAGGGCCAGGCCGTCGCACAGGCGCGAGCGGCGCTCGCTCTCTTCGACCTGAAGGTCGACCCGCGGCGACCGGCATCCGCTCTGACACCCTCGGAGCGCAGGCTGACCGTCCTGGCCGCCGCCCTCCACCGCTCGGCGAAGATCCTGATCCTCGACGAGCCCACGGCCGCGCTGACCGACAGTGAGACCGAGGTCCTTCTGGAGCGGCTGCGTCAGTGTCGCGAGGCCGGGCTCGGGGTCTGCTACATCACGCACAGGCTGGATGAGCTGGACCGCATCGCCGACCGCGCGATGGTCCTCCGCAACGGCGCACTGGTGGCACAGTTCGACGAGATCCCGTCCCGGCCGCAGCTCGTGAGCGCGATGCTGGGAGAGACGTTGAAAGCTCGCCAAGCCCTTGCCGAGCGTGTTGCCGGCGTACGCAGTGACGAACCCGTGCTCCGTGTGCGCGAGTTGAACGTTCTCACCGCCGATGGCAGCAAACGCGCTCGAGTGGCCGGCGTCGACCTCGACGTCTACCCAGGTGAGATCGTCGGCCTCTACGGACTCGTTGGCGCTGGCCGTACCGAGCTGGCGCGTGCGCTGTACGGCGTCTGGCCCGGCAAGGCCACCGGCGAGTGCGAGATCGCGGGATCGACAGGCTTGCCGGCGAGGTCGCACGAGGCGGTTCGTCGCGGCTTGTCGTTGCTCGCCGAAGACCGGAAGTCGCAAGGAATACTTCCGGGACAGTCGGTGGCCAACAACATGACTGCCTCGATGCTCGGCGATGTCGGCCGGATGCGCTGGTTCGTCGACAAACGCAAGGAGCGTCGTCGGGTCGACGACCTCATCCAGAAGCTCGGAGTGCGACCCCCTCGCCCCGACCTACCGATCGACTCCCTGAGCGGCGGCAACCAGCAGAAGGTGCTCCTCGGGAGATGTCTGGTCGACGATCTGAAGGTTCTCATTCTGGATGAGCCCACGCTCGGGGTCGACATCGGCGCTCGGCGAGACATCTACGAGTTGGTCAGGACCATCGCGCAACAGTCGCAGGTCGGAGTTCTGCTCATCTCCAGCGACGTGGACGAGATCCTGACGGAGTCGGATCGCATCCTCGTCATGTACAAGGGTCGGCTGAAAGGTGAGTTCTCACGGGAAGCCACTGCCCACGATCTGTTGTCCGCCGCGACCGGAGCCTCGTCATCATGAACACTCATGGAACTGCGACCTTGGACGCCCCCCAGAAGAAGTCCTCCGCCCAGCGGGCACGTGGGGCGCAGAGCGCTGTCCTCCGTATCCTCACCACCCGCTCGACCGTGCTCGCGTTGGCCGCCCTCGTTCTGATCCTGTACTTCGACCAGGCGTCCGGAGGGCTGTTCATGACGCCGACGAACGCGTCCCTGCTGCTGCGTCAGACTGCCGTGGTCGCAGTGGTGGCGTCCGGAGTGGCGATCCTGATCATCATGGGAGAGATCGATCTGTCGGTCGGCAGCGCCGTCTTCCTGACCGGGCTCGTCGCTGCGAAGTGCCAGGTGGCGGGCTGGGGGCTGATACCCAGCATCCTGGCCGCGCTCGCCGTCGGCGTCGCCCTGGGACTGGTCCAGGGCGTCGTCGTGACTGCTCTTGCAGTACCCGCGTTCGTGGTCACGTTGGGTGGACTGCTCCTGTGGCGCGGCGTCGGCCTGATCTGGACCGACGCAGCGTCGATCGGCCCGGTCGACCCCAACTTCAGCTCCATGACCGAGGGAAGGACACCGACCGCGCTCGCCATAGGACTCGCAGTCGCAATCGTGGCAATCGTCGCCTGGCGTGCGGTGGTCAAGACAGCCCACACTGCGGTCACCGGCCAGGCGCGAATGGTGGCGATCGGCTCGCCGGTGGCTGTGGCGGTGCTGGCGGCGCTGCTCCTTCTCTGGGTCACTTTCGGTGACGCCGGCTTGCCCAACGCGATCCTGTGGATCGCTTCCATCATGCTGATCCTGGGACTGATCCTGAACGCGGCAAAGTTCGGACGCCGGGCGTTCCTGCTCGGTTCCAGCCGCGACGCGGCCGTGTACGCGGGCATCAACGTCCCGCGCACCGTCATGGTCGGCTTCCTGCTGATGGGGGCGATCTACGGCATCGCCGGCGTCATGCTGATCGCTCGCGTGGGAACCTCGACCGCGGATTCGGGTGTGAACATCGAGATGGTCGCCATCGCAGCCGCGGTGATCGGTGGAAACTCGCTTCGCGGCGGAATGGGCTCCATCCAGGGAGCTGTTCTCGGAGCGTTTCTGCTGTCCACCATCGACAATGGGATGAGCCTCCTGGGTGTCTCCACCTACGCGGAAAACGTCGTCAAGGCGCTCATCCTCGTGCTCGCCGTGGGCATCGACGGCTACTTCACTCGTCGCCAGTCATTGAGGTAGCGCGGCGGCTCGGTTCGCCGCGCCCTGCTCTCCCTGGACACCGCAAGCGAGATGCGCGACCTTCCACCGTCGTCCGTGGTAGGGACCATGAGAATGGCCCCACCACGGACGATGTCTTTCACGATGGTGGAGCCAAAAGGCCCTTCCCCCGGCTCGCACCTGGAGGGAACGGCCACGAGCCGGGGGACCGGAAGCCTCGTCAGATCGAGTTCAGGATGCGATGCCGGTTCGCGCCGGCCCGCCGGGAGATCTCAGCCGTCGGCACGAAGGCCTCGAACGCGTGGGGGGCACGCGGTATGACGTGCAGCTCCGTGCTGACGCTCGCAGCGTAGAGCTTCTGGGCGTAGGCGATGCTCTCGTCCCTGAAGATGTCGAGCTCGCCCACTTCGACATAGGCGGGCGGGAGCCCGGAGAAATCCTTCAACCGTGCTGCGGCGCCGTAGGGGGAGACGTCCGGACCGCCGACCGCGGACCCCAACAAGGCGCCCCATCCCGTGATGTTGTCCTCGTAGCTCCACGGGATCCAGGTGGAGAACCCGGGTTCGGGTGTCGTGTTGCGGTCGTCGAGCATGGGGTAGATCAGGATCTGCCTGGCGATGGCAGGGCCCTCGTGGTCGCGTGCGTAGATGGCGAGGCTCGCGACGATGCCACCACCGCCGCTGTCCCCCATGACCGCGATACGGTCGGGGTCGACCCTCAACTCTGACGCGTGCTCAACGAGCCACTGAAGCCCGGCGTAACAGTCCGTCACAGGGATCGGCGCCGGGAACTCCGGCGCCTTTCGATAGGCGACCGACAGGAACGGCACACCGGTGGCCGAGACGTACCGCGCGACGGGGCCGTCGTAGATCTCCATCCGGCTGGCGATCATCCCGCTGCCGTGGGCGTACAGCACCGCAGATCCCGGGGTCGCTTCGCCCTTCGTGTACCACCGCAGGACTATTCGGGCGCCGTCCTGTGTGGTGGTCTCGTAGTCCCTGATGTTGACGTCGCCAGGTGTCGGCAGCTGTTCGAACATCATCAATTGCATCTTGTCGAAAATGGCGCGGCGGGAGACGACATCGTCTACCGCCATGGGTTCCACCTCACCAAAGCCCTTGAAGAGGGTCTCAACGCCTTCAGCGATCTCTGGATCCAACGAGAAAGACAAATGTCGTCTCCTTTACAGAAGCGCCTCAAGACCGTTCGGTCAGCCCCGAGCTGAAGCGGAATATATGATATGTGGAACGCTACTTCGACGGTCTGCGCTCGTCAATACTGCTGAAACGTCGGAGAAACGAAAGGCGATGGCACGTTCAGCAACCATCCAAGGCCTGCGGTAAGCGGCTTCTCGTGCCCTTACGCCCGTCCGTGCTCGCTGATCCGCTGCGACAGTGCGTGGGCTTCGCTCAGCAGGAGCTTCCCGATTTGCTGCTGTCGCGGTGGTGTAAGGCGGGCCTCGACGCCGGTAATGCTGAGCGCCCACCGCGGCGAGCCTTCTCGGTCGAACACAGCAGCTCCGATTCCCCAGCTTCCCGGCACGATCAGTCCAGGGTTGACGGCATATCCCATGCGCCGCGTCCGCCCGATCTGATCCGTCAGCCGGTCGCGGTGGTGCGCATCGCCGTAGACCGTTGCCAGATCAGTGTCGCGCAGGTACTCGGTCTGTTCGCGGGTGTCCAGGAACGACAGGATCGCAAGTCCAGCCGAAGCGACACCGAGAGGAAAACGGATGCCCTCATAAAGAACGTGTGACCGAATCGGGAAACTGCCGTCCTCGCGCAACAGGCATACGGTCTCATCGCCCCGGCGAGCGGAGAAAAAGGCACTCTCCCCGGTTTCCCGCGCCACTCGCCGCACGGTCGAGCGCGCTATGTCGGTCGCGTCATGGCGAGCACTCGCGACGAGCCCCAACAAATAGATCTCTGGACCCAGATGCCACTTCCCCGAGGCGTCGTCCCGATCGGTGAGGCCCTCGGATCTCATCGAGCTGAGCAGTCGGTGTGCCGTCGGTCGGGCAAGCCCGGCAGCACGTGCGATGACCGTCGTGGTCGCCCCCGCCGGTTCATGAGCGGAGAGGGTGCGGAGCAGCACGCTGACCCGACCGACGACATCGATCGCGCTGTCCATGGAAACCCCTTACCCGGTGCGTGCATTCAGTGGACGCCGTTCTGCGACGGTCACTCTCCCAACTGCCCTGCAGGCACAGACCGACACGGACGCGCTGTTGTCCAGTCAGGCCGCCGAAGGTGACATCACGACCCGGAAGTGGCCGCCGGCACTGAAGAGTGGGGAGTCCAGGCATCAGTCCTGTGGGCGACCACGCATGGGGGCTCAGTCTCCTGGCGGCACTCCGATGTCGAAGAGATTGAGAAGCTGAGCCAGGGTCCGGTAGTACCCGACAAGGACGACCAGCTCGATCAGTGTCGACTCACCGAGTGGGGTACGCAGATCGATGAACTCCGATTCGTCCACCGGCAACCAGTCCTGGTTCAACAGTCCGCACAGCCGGTACGCCGCAACCTCGACGGGGTCGATCCCTTCGAACTCGCCACGGGCGAGGCTCTCGATTTCGAGCTCGGTCAGTCCTGCGGCGCGGCCTACCCGCTCATGAGCGTAGGCCTCGAACTCGCACGAGGTCGCTGCGGCGACGCTCAGGATCGCGATCTCACGGACACGCGCCGTCAGGGAGGTCCGATAGCGAATCGCGGCGCCGAGGTCTTGTAGGGAGCGCCCTATTTCAGGAACGTGCAGCATGATGCCGAACGGCCCGGTCAGGGCGCCCGTGGCGTCGACCAAGGGGAAGTGCTGAGGACCGGCCGATCGAGGGCCCGAAACGATCTGCTCGTAGAGGGCACGCTGAGCTCCGTCGAGATGGTCCGGCGTCAGTCCGGCCAACCTCAGGGGCGCCTCCTCTGACATTGGCTTGTTCATCGATCCCCTACTGAGCCACGTAGCCGCCGTCGACGGGAAGGGCCACACCGATGACGTAGCTGGCCCCGGGGCTGCACAGCCATAGAACGGCCGAAGCGATCTCCTCCGGTCGACCAACCCGACCGATCGGTGATTTGGCCAGGGCCTCGGCCAGGACGAGGTCCCCGTTCGCGACCAGGTCGTCGACCATCGGGGTGTCAAAGGTGCCGGGACAGACGGCATTCACTCGAACGCCCTGAGACGCGTACTCGACGGCCGCGCTCGTGGTGAGACCGACGACGGCGTGTTTCGCCGCATGATAGGTGGTACGCCTGGGGGCACCCACGAGGCCGCTCAGGGACGAACAGTTCACGATCGCGCCGCCGCCTTGCTCACGCATCTGCCTGAGCTCATGTTTCATGCATGCCCATACGCCGCGCGCGTTGACCGCGGTGACGCGGTCGTAGTCCTCTGCCCGTTCGTCCGCTGTGTCCGTCGACGGCGAGATGATCCCCGCGCTGTTGAAGGCCATGTCCAACCGACCGAAGGTCTGCACGGTCTTGCGGACCATCGCCTCGACCTGGGCCTCGTCGCAGACGTCGCAGACGATGCCGAGAGCCTCATGCCCAGCGCTCTTGAGGGCCTGCTCGGTTTCGGCGACCGCGGCTGCGTTCACGTCTGCGACGACAACTGCCGCACCCGAGACAGCGAACTGCTTCGCCGTCGCAAGCCCGAGGCCAGAAGCCCCACCTGTCACGAGGGCGACCCGCCCCGAAAAGTCGTACGTGGGATTCAATGGTCCTCCTTCTTCGTTCGCGCTACGTCGGATGTCCGGTCGGCGACTGTCGGGATCACTTATGCGCCCACGCCCGGACCGGAGCACCCGAGGCCGATCGCGGCATACGGCACGGGCATCGAGCCCTGGTGCCAGGTCACTCTCCCCATCACGATCGATGGTGAGTACGCCATCAGAAGGATCCTATACATTATATGTGATCTGAGTCCATGGCTGGTGAGACACGGATCGCTGCAAGGCGGCCGGCAAGCGGCGGGCGGGGGGCCATGCTTGCCGTCGCACTGCGCAAGCGCTGATCTCGTGGCGGCTGCAGGCCATGCCATACAGTGACCGCACGAGATATATGAAACATTCCACGCGGGGATGGAGGACGAAAACGTGGACGCCGCGTCGAACAGTACGCCGCCGCCTCGCCGTAGGACTGCCGCGCGCAAGCAGCTGCCGGAAGAGGTTGCCGCCTACGTCCGGGACCTGATCACCTCGGGCGAGGTTCGGCCAGGTGAGTTCCTTCGGATCGAGCGCATCGCCGAGGCGGTCGGCGTGAGTCAGACGCCGGTACGGGAGGGGCTGCTCGCCCTCAAGAGCGAGGGCATAGTCAACCTCCTCCCGCGCCGGGGATTCGTGGTCGCACCGATCACCCCACAGGACATCACCGACCTGTTCTGGGCCCAGGCACAGCTTGCCAGCGAACTCGCGGCCAGAGCTGCCGAGAAGATCACCGACGCCCAACTGGAGCGTCTCAAGGTGAACATCGAGCAGTACGCGACCGCAGTGACGTCGGGAGACTGGGAACGCATCCCCGAAATCGGGCTCGAGTTTCACCGCGAGGTGAATCGAGCCGCTCAGTCCCACCGGCTCGTCCTGCTCCTGGACACGATCATGGCGAACCTGCCAGGCCGCTACTACGCCGCCGGCAACCCGAAGCAGACGGGCGCCGAACATCCTGAGCTGCTGAGGGCGCTCCAGGAACGCGACCCGGAGCTCGCACGCCGCCTGATGACCGATCACATCTCGTCCCAGGGATCTCGTCTGATCGGCATCCTGGCCGAGCGGGGGCTCTGGGCCGAGAGCACCGACTGATCCGATCCCATTTGCCCGCGAACACCTTGCTCGTCCACTACGTCCTGGACGCCACCGAACCCGCGGCGTCCAGGACGGGCTTGCGAGCGCTTTCGACCGGCCGTACCGGCCGGCCTGCCGGTGGGATCCAGTCCCATAGCACGAGTTCAGCTGCCTCCGAGAGACCGGATGACAGTCGAGACATCGTCCACCGACTCGAGGTTCATGATTCCGTCGACGACTTGGTTCGCGGCCTCGTCCACGAGCACGCCTTCGGCGTTCCGCCGGAACTTGGCGACCAGCTCCTCGTCGGACATCCCGATGCCGCCGTTGGCACCAGGCGTGCCCCGAGGGTAGAGCAGGTCCGCCGAGAACGTGCGGCCCCGGGCATCGATCTCGATCCGTGACGGCCGTGCGGCCGGATCAGTCGAAATCATCGTGACCCAGTCGGGGTGCACCTCGTACATGACCTTGTCCATCAGCGACAGGATGTCGGGGTCGAACACCACCTCAGTTGACTGCCACGCCCTGCTGGGGGGAATCCGCTGGGCGCCAACCGCGAGGCCGTGGGCAATACTGAACTGTGCGTCGACAGGGTGACTGATCGCGTGGGTGAGCCATGAGGACCGGTCGACATGGCCTTCCCCCCAGGCGCGGATCGCGTCGATCTCCGAGGCTCGAAGCTGGTGTTCATCGAGAGTGTCGATGAGGAGATCGAGCAATCCGTGTAGGGCACGGCAGTGCGGATAGTGCTTGAACGAGTTCTCGCGATGAAAGTTCCAGTCGGTTCCGAGTCCGGCGGTGAGACGCTCGGGCTCCCACCGCTTCGTGCCGATGAACCTCGGATAGCCGAACTCACGGTCGTCGAAGACGGCTGGATCACCTCGGTGTCCGTAGGACGCCATGAACGACGCCGTCAGTGCGGCTTGCGCCACCGGACCTGCCATCGTGTACTTGATCGTCGACACCGGAATGTGCTCGAGCCAGGAGCGGTGCGAGTTCACCGGCGTGATGCTCGCCGCGATCGCCAGCGCCTGTGCCGTCATGTCGGCCGACACACCACGAAGACGCGTGACCGCTGCGACCGCCCCGAAGACCGTGCTCGTGTATCCCAGTATGGGCGGCATCGAGATGACGCCGTCCTGCGTGTCGCGGATGTAGTCCATCGCCTTGCCGAAGCGGTTGGACAGCTCGTGCGAGATGGCGACGGCTAGAACCAGATCGCGCCCCGACACCTGGTCGGCCTCTGCGACGGCGAGCGCGCCAGGCAGTACGTACGGCGATACGTGCCCTGGAGGCAGTACCGCGTCGAAGTCGAGCGCATTGATCAGTTCACCGTTCGCGAAGGCCGCGCCGAAGATCGAGGATCGCTGCTTCGCACCGAAGATCGTCGCGACGTCCTGGTCTCCGCCGAGTGCCTGCGCGTACTGAATGCCGATCTGGCCCTTGGTCTCGCCGACCGCCGCGACGGCACATCCGATCGAGTCCAGCACGATGCGCTTCGACTCGGCCAAAACGTCCTCAGGAACCTCCGCGAAGTCGGTATCCGAGACGAACTTGGCCAGCTGCTCTGCGATGGGGGCTTGCATGCATGTCCCTTCGTATCGCTGAATCTGTACATAATATATTTGTCTTGCTCGGATCGTTGCTCGTCACGCGCCACCGGGTGACGCGTTCAGCCCTTCCGGTGCGTCCCCACCATGACCGAGGCAACGGTGCACGGCTGATCGGACTCGTTCCGCCAGTTGTGCCAGCCACCACGCATGATGATCACGTCACCGGCCCTGACCGCGATCTCTCCGCGTTCGAGCTCCATGACCACTTCACCCGAGAGTACGTGGACGTAGTCGACCGAATCGGAGATGTGCATGCCCGGCTGCTCCGGGTCGAAGGCCTCGGTGAAACCTGAGCTCTCGTCGATCGTGGCGTCCTGAAGCGAGGAGGGCGTCCCGCCTTCGCCCTCTCCGGAAGTGTTGGGCAGGAACGTGAAGAACCGGAACCGCGTCCCGCCGGGCCCAGGGAACCATGGGTCGCTGATCTGCTCCGGGTTCTGACCGGGACCGACCATGGGGATGCCGTCGGCCGTCCCCCACAGCTGCGTGACGGTGAAGACCGGGTTGCCACCCTCGTCGTGCTCGGTGTGCGATTCGTGCACCTGCACGTCGAAGTCGGACATGCTGTCGGAGGCAGTGGAGGTCACGATGACTCGGGTTCGTTCGGGGTGATGCATCAGAACTTCCCTTTCATGGTCAGATCCGCGAGACAGCCCGGCGGACGGCGGAGAGGTCATGCAGGTCGCAGCGACCCGGTCAGGGAACGAAGACACCCTTCCCCGACGTCTGCTTCTCGGCGAGCTCGTAAGCCGCATCGGCTTCCGCGAGATGCCAGCGATCGGTGAACAGAGCATCGACATCGACGTTCCTCTGGACCACGAGGTTCGCACAGTCCTCCATGGCGGGAACCGACAGTGTCCACGAGGGCACGCCGGTGATCTGCCCTTGTAGAGATGCTCCGTCAGGTCGAAATGGATGGTCGAGCCCACTCCGACCCAGCACGCCACCCCCGCAGGTCGAGCACGTGGAGAGCGGCCTGAGTGGCCGAGGAGGCCCCCGACGTCTCGAGACATGTCGAGCGCGATCACGCGAGCACCGAGCGCGCGCACGAGCTGGGTGGCCGCCAGCCCGACGGGGCCCTGGCCGAACACGACGACGGTGTCGTCGCCATGGAGTTGCAAGCGCTTCACGCCCCCCCAGGCCGTCCCGGTCCCGCAGCTGATCGCCGCCGCGGCGAGATGGCTCAGCCCGTCGGGCATGGGCAGAACGGTTCTCATCGGAACGCAGATGTACTCGGCATGGGACCCCGGAGTAGTCGCACCCATGGCCGTTGCGCCTGCGCGACACATCCGGGTCCACCCCGACCGGCACTGGTCACACCGTCCGCAACCGACGTAATGGTGCACCATGACTGGACGGCCCACCCACGCATGCGGAACCTGAGAGCCTCGCCCCACCACGACCCCGGCCGGCTCGTGGCCGGCGATCGTCGGCGCCTCCAACTTGGGCCCGCGGAAGGTGTGAAGATCCGAACCATACATCCCGGAGGCCCTGATCTCGATGACGACTTCATCCGGAGCGGGTATCGGATCGTCGACCGTCTCGACCGGCAACTCTCGCTCGGCGTAGAACACAATCGCCTGCATAGGAACCGCTCCTCGGTGGGCGCTGCCCTGCTCCTGGGTCTTGCGGGCGAGGGTGGTGGAAATATAATATACGGTTTGTTTCAGGGTCAACGCCTAGCGTTGCAACGTCACGTCTCGCTGAGACAGGCGGTTGCCCGGTCCAGGGATCACAGCCTGGCGGCTTCGCGTTGCCGTCGATACGTGTCGATCCGTGGGGCCGGCACGCACGCATCGAGAGGGTCCAGGATGACCGAGTACGCAGTGAACAGCCACGACCGGCTGTACATCGGAGGCGACTGGGTGACGCCCGCCGGCCAGGATCGCATTGAGGTCATCTCCCCCGTCACAGAAGAAGTCATCGCGACGGTTCCGGCAGGCACTCGGGCAGATGTCGACCGCGCGATCGCAGCGGCTCGGACGGCGATGGTCTCGAACCCGTGGGCGTCCATGACCCTTGAGGACCGGATCGCTGTCCTTGAGCGGCTTCGCGACCTGCTCGTGAAGCACTCCGAAGAGCTGGCCCAGGTCATCACCGAGGAGATGGGCTGCCCAATCTCACAGTCGCGGGCGATTCAGGTGGTGAATCCGGTTCGGATCCTCGATGGCTACATCGAGGCCGCAACCCGCTACCCCTTCCGGTCGATCCGGCGCTCAGAGCACGGCCAGGCGCTCGTTCTTCGCAATCCGGTCGGCGTGGTGGCCGGAGTCGTTCCGTGGAACGTCCCTCTTTCGCTCACGATGCAGAAGCTGGCCCCTGCGCTGCTCACGGGGTGCACCATAGTGCTCAAGCCCTCGCCGGAGACTCCCCTCGACGCGTACGTCGTGGCGCGACTCCTCGAAGAGGCCGGATGCCCCCCGGGCGTCGTGAACATCGTTCCAGCCGATCGGGAGGTCAGCGAGTACCTGATCGGTCACCCCGGCATCGCCAAGGTGACGTTCACCGGGTCCAGTGCTGCAGGCCGGCGCATCGCGGAACTGTGCGGCAAGGACCTCCGGCGAGTGACTCTCGAGCTTGGAGGGAAATCGGCGGCCGTCGTGCTTCCCGACGCGGACCTCGACCTCACCGTCGAGGCGCTCCGGCTCGGCAGTTTCCGGAACAACGGTCAGATCTGCACCCTCAAGACGCGTCTCGTCGTTCCTGCCAATCTGCAGGACGAATTCATCGATCGGCTCAACGGCATGATCGACACGATGACCATCGGCGATCCGCGCGACAAGGAGACGCAGATCGGCCCGCTCGTCAGCGAGCGGCAGCGCACCCAGGTCGAGGGCTACATCAAGGCCGGGCTGGCCGAAGGTGGCCGCCTCGTCCGCGGGGGCGGCCGGCCTGACGTCGATCGAGGCTGGTTCGTCGAACCGACGGTGTTCGCGGACGTGGACCAGGACGCGACGATCGCGCAACGGGAGATCTTCGGGCCAGTCGTCTCCGTCATTCCCTACGCCGACGAGCAGGAGGCGATCGAGATCGCCAACAACTCGACCTACGGGCTCAACGGCGCCGTGTTCACGACCGACATCGACCGCGGCCTCGAAGTGGCGCGGCGCATGGAGACGGGAACGGTCGAGCTGAACGGTAGCTCCGCCGGATTCCAGGCCCCCATGGGTGGCGTCAAGTACAGCGGTCTGGGGCGCGAGTTCGGCCCAGAAGGCATTGACCCCTTCGTCGAGTTGAAGTCCATCGGTATCTCGTCGGCGATCGCCGAGTCCCTGGCCTAGAAGTCACAGCTCCGAGCAACTACGAGCGGGCCAGCCCGGCATCAAAGAATATTTTATCGATCATGCATGGCGCTGAGAATGGAAGAGAAGACGATGCCCAGCGAACACGATGAAATCGGCCTCTTTCGGAAGGAGCTGGCCGAGGCGCTCCCCTCCGCGAACATTCCCACGCTACTCCTCCTGCTCTACCAGTTCACCGGCGAGGAGCGTTGGCTCCTTGCGCCGTTCACTCCTGAGGCCAGCCGCTGGGACGACAACGACTCTGGCGGCCTCCCACCCGCCATACAGGAAGAGGTCCGGTCCGCCGCGCTCGAGGCGATCGTCGCGTGGAAACAGAGCGGCCAGATCGAAAAGCCCCGCCCGACAGCCGACGAGCTCATCAGGATGATGACGGTGTCGGAGGCTCAGCCCATCCCGGCCGACTACGCCCAGCTCATGCTCCACAAACTCAACAGGTACGCCGGGGAGGCGCCGAGCCCCATCGGCCTGCCCGAAGACTTCAAGGTACTGATCATCGGCGCCGGCATGTCCGGCATCGCCGCAGCCTTCCGACTCCGGCAGGCCGGAGTCGAGTACACCATCATAGAGAAGCAGGATCAGGCCGGCGGTGTGTGGCACTCGCACCACTACCCGGGCTGCGGGGTGGACACCCCCGGTCACCTGTACTCGTACAGTTTCGCCGACGGCGACTGGACCACGTTCTTCCCGCTCCAGGGCGAGGTCGAGGGCTATTTCCAGGGTGTTGCGAAAGCCAGCGGTGTCCTGGAGGAGGTCCAGTTCGGCACCGAATGCGCCACCACGCGCTACAACGAACAGACCCACACCTGGCATTCGCTTCTGCGGCGCTCCGACGGAAGCGAGGAGACGCTGGTCACCAACGCGGTGGTGTCGGCGGTGGGCGCCTTCACCACGCCCAAGTGGCCTGACATCCCGGGCCTCCACGACTTCGACGGGCCGGTCGTGCACACCTCCAAGTGGGCCCCGGACATCGACCTGGAGGGCAAGCGCGTCGCGGTCATCGGCAACGGCGCGAGCGCCATGCAGCTCGTGCCGGCCATCGCCGACACAGTCGGCTCTCTGACCATCTTCCAGCGATCGCGTCAGTGGGCGGCGCCGTTCCCGAAGTTCAGGAAGCCGGTGCCCGAAGCGGTCCGGTTCCTGTTGCGCGAAGTGCCGCAATACCAGTGGCTGTACCGGCTGCGGTTGAGTTGGATCTTCGACAGCCAGGTACACGAGGCGCTCCTGAAGGACCCGGAATGGAAGCACCCGGAGCGTTCGATCAACGCGACGAACGAGGGCCACCGCGAGGTCTTCACGCGCTACATCAAGGACCAGCTGGCCGATCGTCCGGACCTGGTCGCGAAGGTCACCCCGACGTTCCCGCCGTTCGGGAAGCGGATGCTGCTCGACAACGGCTGGTACAACGCGCTGAAGAAGCGGCATGTGAAGCTGGTCGACGAGGGTGTCACCGCCGTCAACGGCCGGAAGGTCAGCAGCACGGGTGGCGAGGAACACGAGGTCGACGTCCTGATTGTCGCCACCGGATACGACGTGGCCCGGTTCCTCTCGCCGGTCGAGGTGGTAGGTCGGGGCGGCACGAGCGTTCGCGAGGCTTGGGACGACGACGACTCCCGCGCCTATCTGGGCACCGTTGTTCCGCAGCTCCCCAACTTCTTCATGCTCTACGGCCCGAACACCGCGCTCGGACACGGCGGCAGCTTCATCTTCACCGTGGAGTGCCAGATCGACTACGTGTTGTCCGCCCTTCGCCAGATGGCCCAGCACTCGCTGCGTGAGATCGAGTGCCGGAGCGACGTCTACGACGCCTACAACGAGAAGATCCAGGCGATGCACCAGAAGATGATCTGGAGCCACCCGGGAATGTCCACCTACTTCCGCAACTCCCGCGGTCGCGTCGTCACCAACAGCCCGTGGCGGCTTCTGGACTTCTGGAACCTGACGCGCGAGGCGGAGCTTGCGGACTTCGTGACCGTGCCCCCGGTCGGGGCCGTCGACTCGCCGCGCCGGCAGATTCCGGACCACTTCGCCTATGACCGCGCGGCCACCGAGCCGTTCCACTTCCAGCCGGGCTCGACGTCGGCGTGACACCCGTCGGCCCCGTTCCGGCGCGCCGCCGATCCATCGAGCGGCTTGCGCTTCGCACAGGAGGTTCCTCATGTCAGTGCTCGTGACCGGTATCGGTTTCGTCGGCGGCTATATCGTGCGCGACCTCGTCGAAGCCGGCGAGGACGTCGTCCTGTACGGGCTCTTCGGCGGAAGCCCCGAAGGCACCGGCGAGTACCCGGACATCGACAACGCTCGCTACCTCGTCGGGAACCACGGATGGGACCGGGTCACCGTCGTCGTCGGGGACATCCGCAATCGCGAGCTCCTCAGCCGCACGATCCGGACACACGGCGTCACCGGCATCATCCACCTCGCCTCGCTGGTGGCAGCCGCCTCTGAGCTGAACATTCCGCGCGCGATCGAGGTGAACGTCGGCGGCAGCATCAACGTCTTCGAAGCAGCACTCGAGAACGATGTGGAACGCGTGGTCTGGGCCAGTTCCATCAACGTCTACGGGCCTCGTTCGATCACCGCCACCGGGGCGATCGACGACACCAGCGTGCTCGACCCGCAATCCACCTACGGCAGCACCAAGGCTTTCGTGGAGCAGATCGCTCGCCGCTACCACGTGAACTCCGGCCTCAGCGTCGTCGGGCTCCGGCTCGGCAAGGTCTACGGCTTCGGAGAACACGTCAAGGCCGGCCGTGGCGGCGGAAACACGTGGTTCATAAACCTGGTCGAGAACCCGGCACGCGGAATCGGGCCGTCGGTCGTTCCTTTCGGCGACCGGAGCCTCGGCTTCCACTACATCGAAGACGTCGCGCGTTCCTTCCTCACTGCGCTCGCGTCTCGTGACGGCGGTGGCGAGAGCTTCGTGACGTCCGGCGACTACCGGCCCATCCGCGAGGCGTTCGAGTTCGTTCGCAAGGCTCTTCCGGATGCCGACATGGAGCTCGTCGACGGCGGCGAGGCCGCCGGCCTCAAGGCGGGCTCGGAGACCAACTGGGCCCTCCGCTACGACGCCTCCAAGGCGAGAGACGTACTGGGCGTCGCGCCGCGTTTCACCATGGAGGAGGGGCTCCATCGCACGATCAGCACCTATCGCGAGTACGTCGGCCTGCCACCCGTCGAAGCTCTGAAGTGACTCTGCCGTTCCCGCTGTTCCCCCGGCGCGCTCGACGCGCTCCTTGACCGGGGTGCTCAACACAGCACTGAAGGCGGCCTGTTCGGCATCACTTGATACGTACGCCCATCGGTCCGCCACCCTCCAGTGGACCGATGGCTCAGGGCCCGAAGTCGCTGCGCCAGGTCGGGCGAGGTCATCCGGCGTCTGCAGCGCTTGCTAGTTCGGCCTCGATTCCGTCCGGCGAGAGGACGTGCTGACAGACGAGATGACTCGCACCCATGGTGGCCGCCTGGTCGCCGGCACGTGAGAGAACGATCCGGAGATGGGTCGTCGCGAGCGGAGGTGAGCGGTGATAGACCACCTCGCGCACCCCTGCCATGAGGTGCTCACCGGCCGCCGCCATGGAGCCGCCGATCACGATCATGCTCGGGTTGAGCAGGTTGACGCACGTCGCCAGGACCTCGCCGATGTCACGCCCCGCCTGCCGCAAGGCCTGGATCGCGGTGACGTTGCCGTTCTCGGCGAGCGCGACGACGTCAGCGCCGCTCGCGGCGTCCAGGCCCTCCGCGGCGAGCGAGCGGGCGACGGCGGCTCCGGACGCGATCGCCTCAAGGCACCCGGTGTTGCCGCAGCGGCAGACGGTGTCCTCCCCGCGGGCGGCACGGACGTGGCCCAGGTCGCCCGCGGTGCCGTCGCATCCGCGCTGGAGCTGACCGCTGCTGATGACTCCGGAGCCGATGCCGGTGGCGACCTTGACGAACAGAAGATTGTCCACGTCGGGCCAGAAACCCGCCCGCTCCCCGAGGGCCATGATGTTGACGTCGTTATCGACCAGGACTGGCGAGGGCAGGGATCGCCGGACGAAGCCGACGACGTCGAACCCGTCCCAGCCGGGCATGATCGGAGGTTTGACGGGCCGTCCCGTCGTGTGCTGGACGGGGCCTGGAAGGCCGATGCCGACGCCTGCGAGGTGGTCCGGCCGACGGCTTTCGGCGAGCAGGCGCTTGCCGGAATCGACGACGTACCCGAGCAGCGCGTCGGGTCCCGCCGCGACCGGCATGTCCGCGCGCTCCTCCGCGAGCACCTTGCCGTTCAGATCAGTGAGGGCCACTCGCACGTGGCTCGCGCCGATGTCGACCGCCAGCACTGTGCGGGCCTGGGGATCGAATGCGAAGCGGGTGGCCGGCCGGCCACCGCTCGACCGGGCGTCGCCGACCGGGACAACAAGCCCGGAGCGCAGGAGGGGGTCGACCTTGCCTGCCACCGTCGAGCGCGCGAGGCCCGTGATCATGGCGAGCTGCGAGCGCGTCCAAGCTCTCCCGTCGCGGAGGAGTTGGAACAGATCGCCGGCACGAAAGGCTCCGGTGACAGGCGGCTGCTCACCCTGGGTGAGGTGATCGTGCACTTGGTGGCCTTTACGTCGCTGTTCTGCCATAGGCGGAGTATCCCACAAGCAACTTTGAACGAATTGGCTTCAAAGCTTGGAAGACTCTTTCGAACTTTGTCTTGCTCTCCGTCAAAAGCCCCCGTAGGGTCCGGCACAACCGCGGTGAAGGTTGGAAGAACCCCAGCCCGCGCCAGCCGATCAGAGCTGCTGCCACAGCCCACGGTCCGGGACCCGGCTCCGAAGACTCGCTGTGCCACCACCACGCGATCCCTACGGTCCCCGCCCTACAGGGCCAAAGCTCCGCATCCCCCGCATCCCGCGTCCACCCCCTTCAAAGAAGAAGGAACAGCTATGCGATCCACCCGTACCATTTGTACGCGCCGTGGCTTCCTGGGCCTCGCGGCCGTCGCTGCGGCAGCACCCGCGCTTGCCGCGTGCGGCGGCGGCTCCAGCTCCTCCGGAGGCGACGGCACCATCAAGTTCTGGGACATGCCGTGGGGCGTCCCGGCCTACAACGACGCCGCGAAGAAGGTCGTCCAGGCGTACGCACCGGCGTCCGGCAACCTCAAGGCGAGCTACCAGACCATCCAGTGGAGCAACTTCTACCAGACCTTCGCCTCGGCCATAGCGTCGAAGACCGGTCCGGCGGTGTCCACCGGCGGTGGCTTCCAGGCCTTCCAGTTCGAGCAGCAGGGCCAGATCGCCTACGCGGACGGCGTCATCGACGCGCTCAAGAAGAACGGCCGCTATGGCGACTTCCTCCCGGGCGTCCTCGAACCGTTCAAGTCGGACAAGGGCTACGTGGCCGTCCCCTGGGGGATCGACATGCGTGTCCTGTGGTACCGCAAGTCGCTCTTCGACAAGGCCGGCGTAGACGTCCCAACCGACTGGCCCTCGCTGCTCACCGCCGGCAAGGCGCTCAGGGAGATCGGCGTCAGCGGCTTCGGAACAGGCTCGGGCTCGGGCAATTACGCCGCCAACCACCTGGTGCTCGCCATGATGATCAACAACGGCGGCGGCGTCTTCTCTCCCGAAGGACAGCTCGACCTCATGAACGACCGGAACGTCGAGGCCATCGAGTTCATGCTGGAACTCGTCTCGAACGGCGTCATCGACCCGGCCGCCGTGAGCTACACGGTCGACGACATGCTGGGCCAGTGGAAGAAGGAGAAGGCCGCCTACGGTCTCTACTTCGCCGAGCTTCCCGGGCGCGCGGGTGTGAAGGCCGACGACACCCTGGTGGCCAGTCCGCTGACCGGCCCGCACGGCGACAAGGCCGTCCTGATGTTCCTGAACAACATCATGATGTACAAGAACACGCCGTCGCAGGCGTCCTCCGACGCCTTCCTCGTCTACTACCTGGACCAGCTCAAGCTGCTCTGGCAGCAGAAACTGGTGTCGCTGCTCCCGGTGTTCAAGTCCATCACCGAGATGCCCGAGTTCACCGACGACCCGGGCAACGTCAAGATCATCAAGGAGTACGTCCCGATCGGGAAGACGTTCGCGGCGCGGAGCACCGCGCTCAACGCGGACCTCGCGGTCCTCGACGGCGGCCAGGCGCTCACACAGTTCGCCCAGACGGTCATCACCGGCAAGACCGGCGCCAAGAGCGCGCTACGCACCTTCCAGTCCGGCCTGCAGTCCGTCCTGAAGTAGGCGGGTCATGAAGACTACTACGTTCAACCGTGCCCAGCTCCGCCGCAGTGAGGCGGCAGCCGGAGCCGGAGAATCCCGCACCGTCAGGATGTCTGGGCTCGCGAAGGCCCACCGTGGTGTCGCTCCCGGCGGCCCGGGGCGGGCTCCCGCCAAGCCCAACCACAGGGGCAAGCTCGGGGCGCAGACGACGAGGACGTACTTCTGGCTGGTCATGCCGTCTGTGCTCCTCCTCGTCCTCATCCAGGGCTATCCGCTCGTGTACGCCGCCGTCCAGGCGACCCACGACGGCTCGCTCATCCAGTCCGGCAGCTTCGTGGGACTGGACAACTTCACGAACGTCCTCACATCCCCCGCGTTCTGGAAGGCCGCGCGGTTCACCCTGTTGTTCACGGTCGTCGGCGTGTTCGGCTCGTGGGCGGTCGGCCTGGGGCTCGCCCTGCTGCTGCGCACCAAGATCCCGGCACGAGGCGTGTTCAAGGTGCTCCTTCTGTTGCCCTGGGTCGTGCCGATCGTGGTCTCCTCGACCGCGTGGAACTGGCTCGTCTCCACCCCCACCAGCCCCATCCCGACCCTGTGTCGCGCCCTCGGTCTGGGCACCCCGCTCTTCCTCGCCGACCCGAACCTCGCCGTCGTCACCGTGTGCGTCTTCAAGATCTGGGTGAGCTTCCCGTTCATGATGATGATGTCGTCCTCGGCGCTGGCTTCGGTGGACGGGACCGTGTACGAGGCCGCGAGCATGGACGGGGCGAACCGTCGACAGCAGTTCACGCGGATCACCCTGCCGCTCATCGCGCGGTCCACGTACATCAGCTGGATCCTGATGACGATCTTCTGCGTCAACGACTTCCCGACCATCTACCTGCTCACCGGCGGCGGTCCGGTGGACTCGACCAGTTCCCTGGTCGTCTACGCGTACCGGATGGTCTTCCAGAACTTCCAGACCGGCCCCGGTGTCGCGATCGCCTTCCTCATGACGATGACCCTCGTGGTCGTCTCGGTGATCCTCTACCGCCAGATCCGAAAGTCGAGCGTCGCATGAGTATCGTTGTGCACACGCACGCGCCCTCAGCCGGCGCGACGAGCAGCCGGGGGGCGTCCCGCGCGGTCTCGGACGCCGGTCTCCGCGGGCGCTGGTGGCGCTTCGCCCTGCTCCTGGTCATCACGGCCATCGTCCTCGTACCCGTCGGCGTCGTCCTCGTCCTCGCCTTCACCCCGGGCGCGCAGAGCACGTCGACCGGCGTCACCTTCGAGAACTTCAGCCACGTCTTCAAGGACACCCTCGTCCTGACCTGGCTCGGCAACAGCCTGATGACCACCCTCGCCACGGTCGTCGTCTCGGTCGTCGTCGCGGCGCCCGCCGGATACGTCCTGTCGCGAGGGCGTGGCCGCGCCGTCTCGGGCTACTCGCTCCTGCTGTTCGTCGTGCAGTCCCTGCCCGTCATCACCGCGGTCGTGCCGCTGTTCATCCTCTTTGCGAAGATCGGTCTCGTCGACAACCTGTTGGGGCTGACGATCGTCTACGTCGGCTCGACGATGAGTGTCGCGACGTGGATGATGGCCGCCTACTTCGACTCGATCCCGATCAGCCTCGAGGAGGCGGCCTGGATCGACGGGTGCTCGGTGTTCGGCTCGTTCACCAAGGTCGTCCTGCGCAACAGCCTCCCCGGGATCCTCTCGACCGCGATCTTCGCGTTCCTCCTCGCCTGGAACGACTACCTCGTGGCCGTGGTGTTCCTGCGCTCGCAGGAGATCTTCACGCTCCCGATGGGTGTGCAGTCCTTCTTCCAGCAGAACATGACCGACTGGGGGTCCGTCATGTCCGTCGCCATCATCATGATGCTCCCGCCCGTGATCATCTTCGTGGCCCTCAACAAGTACTTCAGCGTCGGCGGCATCGGCGGCTCCCTCGCGGGCCGCTGACGGTCCTGACGACCGCTCACGCACCCCTCTTCCTCCCCCTCACCTTTCTGCGAGGACATCGTGAACTGCTCTGTCCAGCTGTACACCGTCCGGGACGCGGCGCAGGCCGATCTGGCCGACACGATCCGGCGCCTGGCCGAGATCGGATTCACCCACGTGGAGCCCTACAACTTCGCGGCCCAGGCCGAGGAGCTCGCCGCGGCGCTCGCCGCGGCCGGCGTCACGGCACCGACGGGCCACGCACCGCTGCTCTCCGACCAGGATGAGATCTTCGCCGCCGCCAAGCGTCTCGGCATGGGCATCGTGATCGATCCGTTTCTCCCCGGCGAGCACTGGCAGGACGCCGAGACGATCCGCGGCACTGCTGCCCGCCTCAACGCGGCGGCCAAGAAGGGCGCCGAGTACGGAATCCGCGTCGGCTACCACAATCACTGGTGGGAGTTCGAGACGAAGATCGAGGGCGTCTCCGCGCTGGAGTTCTTCGTCGGCCTGCTCGACCCCGAAGTGGTCCTGGAGATCGACACCTACTGGGCCGCCGTGGGCGGAGAGGACCCGGCGGCACTGCTCAGGCGCCTGGGTGAGCGCGTGGTCGCCGTCCACATCAAGGACGGCCCGGCGACGCAGGACATGATGGCCCAAGTACCGGCGGGCCAGGGGACGATGGACGTCTGGGGCATCCTCGGCGCGGCGAGCTCACTCGAGGTCCCCGTCCTCGAGTTCGACGACTACGCCCACGACATCTTCGACGGCGTGTCGGCATCGCTCCGCTATCTCCAAGCAGGCCCGCCCGCTGAGTCGGACGCAGAGGCGGACGCCCGATGAGCCGCGGACCACTCGGGGTCGCCGTCATCGGCGCGGGCGTCATCAGCGCGCACTATCTCGACCATCTCACCTCGTTCCCGGACCTCAAGGTCCACGTCGTCGCCGACATCCTGCCCGAGGCCGCCCGGGCACGTGCCGAGCAGTTCGGGATCGCCGAGCACGGCACCCCTGAACTCGCGCTGGAGCACCCGGATGTGGAGATCGTCGTCAACCTCACCATCCCGGCCGTACACGTCGAGGTCGCCACCGCCGCGGTGCGCGCGGGCAAGCACGTCTGGAGCGAGAAGCCCTTCGCGCTCGACCGCGAGAGCGGCCGGGACCTGCTGCGGGAGGCCGCGGAGGCGGGAGTACGGCTCGGGTGCGCGCCGGACACCTTCCTGGGCGCCGGCCTGCAGTCGGCGCGCCGGGTGATCGAACGCGGCGACATCGGCGTACCGCTCACCGCCCAGACGGTCTTCCAGACCCCCGGGCCGGAGTCGTGGCACCCCAACCCCGCGTTCCTCTACCAGCACGGCGCGGGCCCGCTCTTCGACCAAGGCCCTTACTACCTCACCGCTCTCATCCAGACATTCGGCAGCGTCCGCCGGGTCGCCGCCCTGGGATCGAAGGCCCGGGCCACCCGCGTCATCGGGTCGGGCCCCAAGGCAGGCCAGACGTTCGACGTCGAGGTCCCCACCTACGTGAGCGCCCTGGCGCAGTTCGACGGCGGCGCCTCCGCGCACAGCCTGTTCAGCTTCGAGTCCCCCCATGCCCGTTACGGCTTCGTGGAGATCTCCGGCACCGACGCGACGCTCCGGCTGCCGGACCCGAACTACTTCGACGGCGAGTTGCAGATCTGCCGCACGGGGGAGGAGGAGTGGACCACGCTGCCGACCGCCGGACCGGCCGACGGCCGCGGCATGGGCATACTCGACATGGCACGGTCCCTCCGGGCCGGTCAGCCGCACCGTGCCACCGGCGAACTCGCCCACCACGTCGTGGACACCATGGTCTCGATCGCGGAGGCGATCGACTCGGGCACGTTCGTCGACGTCACCAGCTGGGCACCGGCCTCCGCGCCCCTGCCCGAGGACTGGGCGCCCACCGAAGCAACTATCGAAGGAGTTTCCGTATGACGGCAGCCGGAGATCCGAGCGGGTCGGCCCCGCTCGGCGTCGCGATGATCGGCTACGCGTTCATGGGCAAGGCCCACTCGCAGGCCTGGCGGAACACAGCCGCGTACTTCGATGTGCCGGCGATCGAGCAGCGCGTCCTCGTCGGCCGGGACGCCGGACAGGTCGCCGAGGCGGCGGCCCGGTTCGGCTGGGCGGAGACCGCGACCGACTGGCGCGACGTCATCGCCCGGGACGACGTTCACATCGTGGACATCTGCACGCCGGGATGGACGCATGCGGAGATCGCCATCGCGGCCCTGGAGGCAGGCAAGCACGTCCTCGTCGAGAAGCCCTTGGCGAACTCCCTGGCGGAGTCGGAGCGCATGGTCGCCGCCGCGCGGGCAGCCCGGGAACGCGGGGTGCATTCGATGGTCGGCTTCAACTACCGGCGCGTGCCCGCCCTCGCCTACGCGCGCCGGCTCATCGCCGACGGGCGGATCGGCACCGTCCGGCAGGTCAGAGCCTCCTACCTGCAGGACTGGCTCGCGGACGAATCCGCTCTTATGACCTGGCGGCTGCGGAGGGAGACGGCTGGGTCCGGGGCCCTGGGCGACATCGCCAGCCACGTCATCGACCAGATCCAGTTCTTGCTGGCCGACACCGTCACCGATGTCTCCGGACGCCTGCACACCTTCGTCGAGCAGCGGCAGGGCCCCGAGGGCGTTGAGGACGTCACGGTCGACGACGCGGCCTGGGCCACGCTGTCACTCGCCGGTGGCGCGCTGGCCTCCGTCGAGGTCTCCCGGGTCGCGCTCGGCCGCAAGAACTCGCTCCGAATCGAGATTTACGGCTCCCACGGGTCGCTCGCCTTCGACCTTGAGCGGCTCAACGAGCTCGAGTTCCTCGACGGCACCGGTGCCGTCGTCGAGCAGGGCTTCCGGCGGATCGTCGTCACCGAACCCGAACATCCCTACGCCGGTGCGTGGTGGCCTCCGGGCCACGTCATCGGATGGGAGCACACCTTCACCCACCAGATCCGGGACTTCCTCGTCGCCATCCGCGATGGCACCACCCCGAACCCCTCCTTCGAGGAAGGGCTGCAGGTCCAGCGCGTCCTGGCTGCGATCGAGGAGTCCGCCGCCGCCAAATCCGTCCGGCTGTGAACCGGGCACCATCCGAGGAGAAGAATCCATGCCCCGTCCCTTCACCCTGTTCACCGGCCAGTGGGCCGATCTGAAGCTGGAGGAGGTGGCCCGCTACGCGTCCGAGTGGGGCTACGACGGCCTTGAGATCGCCGTCTCCGGCGAGCATCTGGACGCCTGGCGGTGGGACGACGACGCCTACATCGCCGAGCGACTCGACATCCTCGAACGCCACGGGCTCAAGCTGTGGGCCATCTCCAACCACCTCAAGGGCCAAGCCGTGTGCGACGACCCCATCGACTTCCGCCACCAGGCGATCGTCGGATCCCGTGTATGGGGTGACGGCGATCCCGAGGGGGTGCGGCAGCGCGCCGCCGAGGAGCTGAAGAACACCGCCCGCCTCGCACGAGCGCTGGGCGTCGAGACGGTGGTCGGGTTCACGGGCTCCAGGATCTGGCAGTACGTGGCGATGTTCCCGCCCGTCCCGGCCCATGTCATCGACGCGGGCTACCAGGACTTCGCCGACCGATGGAACCCGATCTTGGACGTGTTCGACGAGTGCGGGGTGCGCTTCGCCCACGAGGTGCACCCGTCCGAGATCGCCTACGACTACTGGTCCACCCAACGCGCCCTGAAGGCCATCGGGCACCGGGAAGCCTTCGGCCTCAACTGGGACCCCTCCCACATGCTCTGGCAGGGGGTCGACCCCGTCGGGTTCATCACGGACTTCTCGGACCGGATCTACCACGTGGACTGCAAGGACACCCGCATGCGTATGGGCAACGGCCGCGCTGGGATCCTCTCCTCGCACCTGCCCTGGGGCGACCCGCATCGCGGCTGGGACTTCGTCTCCGCCGGCCGCGGTGATGTGCCCTGGGAGGACTGCTTCCGTGCCCTCACCGCAATCGGCTACGACGGACCCATCTCCGTCGAGTGGGAAGACGCCGGCATGGACCGTCTCGTGGGAGCGCCAGAAGCCCTGCGGACTCTGAAGCAGTTCGACTTCGCCCCCGGCGAGCAGTCCTTCGACGCCGCGTTCAGCAAGCAGACCTGACCTCGCGGGACAGGTCTCCCGCGACGTGCCGACGTACCGGGCCGCCGGACCGAACGCGTCGTACCGAACGCGCCGGGCCGTTCGGAAGACCGTGTAAGCGAAAAGAGGACAGAACCGTGATTCCCTATCCGGACAGAGCGCTCGTCACGGAGCTGCTGGACGTTCTCGTACCAGCCGATTCACAGCCCGGTGCGACCGAGGCCGGGCTGTTGAAGTGGATGGACGGCCTCGCTGATCGCGACCACGCGACGTACTGGGCCCAGCTGTTCACCCCGGGCCTGGACGCACTCTCCGCCGAGCTCGATGCGGGAGCCGTTCTGGGAGCCGAGCTGGTCGCCGAGTTGCAGGCGGCTTTGACGCGGCCGGGATGGACGGTCTCCCCTGCCGAGTTCGTCGAGAAGATGGCCACCGTGGCCGCCCACGGCTACTACGGGCGACGGGAGAGTGGATCCTGGGAAGGGCTCGGATACGACCCGTCACCGAAACGACCGACAGAACTGCCGGTCCACCACGCACGCCCCGTCGAATCAGGGCCTGAGGCACTCCTACACCCCTGGGACGTCATCGTGGTCGGGGCTGGCGCGGGCGGCGGAGTGGCGGCCCGTGTCCTGAGCGCGGCTGGGGCCCGGGTGCTGCTGCTGGAACGTGGGCGCTTTCTCACCTACGAGGAGATCGGCCACGACCACCTCGCCAACCACCGGTTCCCCGCGTACGGCCACACCACCGGGCCTGACTACACCGGCAACCCCCGTGTGGTGGCCGAGCCGGGCGGGCCGGACCGCCGGGTCGAGGAGCCCTATCACCCGGATTGGCACAACAACGCGATGACGGTCGGTGGCGGCACCCGTGTCTATCAGGGCATGGCGTGGCGGTTCCACCCCGACGACTTCCGCATGGCGTCGCGGTACGGCGTACCCGATGGCAGTTCGCTCGCGGACTGGCCCCTTACCTATGACGATCTCGAACGGCACTACACACGCGCCGAGCAGGAGTTCGGTGTCTGCGGGGACGGGCAGGCACACCGGCGCCAGGGGCTCCGCAGCCGGGCATACCCGATGCCCGCTCAGGAGCCCACGCGCGAGGCCTACGTCCTCCGCGAGGGTGCCGAAGCCCTCGGCCTGACCACCGGGCCGGTGCCGCTGCTGCTCAATTCCGAACCCCGTGACCGACGGGCCGCCTGTGTGAGATGCGGTGAGTGCATCGGCTTCGGCTGCCCGGTCGACGCCCGTGCCGGTGCCCACAACACCGTCATCCCGCTGGCCCTGGAGACGGGCCTGTGCCGCCTCGTCAGCGGCCGGCGGGTACAGCGAGTCCTGGTCGACGGCACCGGACGCGCCATCGGTGTGGTGGTACGCGATATGAAGACGGGTGCTCGCACCGAAGTGCGCGCCGGGGCCGTGGTCCTGGCCGCCGGGGCGATCGAGACCGCCCGGCTCCTGCTGGCCAGCGCCACCGACGAGGCTCCCACGGGCCTGGGAAACGGTTCGGGCCAGGTCGGACGGCACCTGCAAGGGCACAACTACACCGGCGCGTTCGGGTTGTTCGACGAACCGGTGCAGGATCTGCAAGGCCCTGGGGTGTCGATAGCGACCTGCGACTACAAGCACAATCTGGGCGGCGACGTGATCGGCGGCGGGGTGCTGGCCAACGAAACGGTGAAGATGCCCGTGCTGTTCCGTGACTGGGCGATGCCACCGGACACACCGCGTTGGGGCCACGAGGCGAAACGCTGGATGCGGGACTCCTACCTGCGCACCTCGCACATCATGGGCCCGATCCAGGAGATCCCGAACCCGGAGGCGAGGGTGACCCTCGCCTCCGGAGTGCTCGACTCCGGAGGCGACACCGTGGTCCGGCTCTCCGGGGCGCAGCACCCGGAAAGCGTCCGGGCCGCGGTGGCGCTGCGCGAGCGGGCTCTGGCCTGGATGCACGCATCCGGCGCGCGCCGAGTGTGGGCGACGCCCGTGGCAACGGGGCTGTCCGCGGGCCAGCACCAGGCGGGGACCGCTCGCATGGGCGCAGACCCTGCCACCTCGGTGACCGACCCCTTCGGGCGTGTGCACGGACATCCCGGCCTCTGGGTCATGGACGGCTCCCTGCATGTCACCAACGGCGGCGTGAACCCCGTACTGACCATCCTCGCGCTGGCCTACCGCTGCGCCGAGGAAATGACGCAGACCAGCAGGTAGACCGGCCCCGCGTGAACCGGCAGGTGAGAGAAGCGATGAACCCATCGGAAACGAAGGCGGACACAACTGTGCCCGACAAGGACCAGCCGGGCTCCGAGGAGACCGAGCAGCCGCTGCGGCATGCCCGCACGCTCCTTCCTGGCCAGCGCGCGGAGCTGTATGTCCTGGACGTGGATAGCGGGCGCTCCCAACTGGTGCTGTCCAGCGAGGACCAGCTGTTCGAGTCACCGAACTGGCACCCGGACGGACGCTGGATCGTCGTCAACGCCGACGGCGCCCTGTACCGGGTGGACAGTCACGCCCCCTCGGGCCTCGACCCGATTCGTGCCCCCGGTCTGCCCGAGCTGAACAACGACCATCTCGTATCTCCGGACGGCCGTTGGCACTATGTGTCAGCCAACGACTGGCACCTGCACCGAGTGCCGTGGGAGGGCGGACACTCCGAGCGCATCACGGTGCCCAAGGCGCCGGAGCGGAGATTCCGCCACTTCTTGCACGGCGTCTCCCCAGACGGCAGGACTCTCCTCTACGTCGGCACAGAGGTCCTCGACGGAGACGAGTGGGGTAGGCGCGCAGTGTGGTCCCTCGATCTCACAACCGGCGGAGAACGGCTCATCGGTGACGGGTACTCACCGGCGGACGGACCGGAATTCTCGCCCGACGGCGCCAGCGTGTTCTTCAACTCGGAGATCGCGGCCGACGTGCCCGGTCACGCACAGCTGTTCCGGCACGACCTCGCCGACGGGGCCGTGCGGCAACTCACGTTCGACGAACGGGTGAACTGGTTCCCGCACCCTTCGCCCGACGGCCGACGATTGGTCCACCTCAGCTATCCGCCCGGAACCGTGGGGCACCCGGCCGACCTTCCCGTCGTCCTGCGGGTGATCGACCTTCCGGACGGCCCACCGCGCGACCTGGTCAGGCTTCCGGGCGGACAGGGAACCCTCAACGTTCCCTGCTGGGCGCCTGATTCTCGCCGCATCGCCTACGTCCGGTATCCGCGCGGCGACAGCGAATGCGACGTCTGACCGCGCCGCCTCGACGATCAGCGTCTCCGGCGCCCTGACCCATGCCCCCCGTCAAGAAGGTGTGTTGACTCATGTCCTCCGGCTCTCCTCGAATCGAACCCGGCCGCACCGTGCCCGACCAGGGCCATGACATGGAGGCAGAGCTGCGCAAGCGTCTCGCGGCTCTCCGGCTGGAAGAGAAGGTCCGGTTGCTGACCGGCGCGGACTTCTGGTCGCTGTATCCGCAGTCCGCGGCCGGGCTGGGCCGCCTCGTCCTCTCCGACGGCCCGGCAGGGGTGCGCGGTGAGCTGTGGGACGAGCGGGACCCGTCCGCCAACATCCCCTCCTCCGCCGCGCTGGCCGCGACCTGGGACGAGGCCCGCCTGGAGCGGGTCGGCGCAGTGCTCGCAGCCGAGGCCCGCCGCAAGGGCGTACACGTCCTGCTCGCCCCCGGCATCAACCTGCATCGCAGCCCGGCCGGCGGTCGCAACTTCGAGTACTTCAGCGAGGATCCGCTGCTCACCGGCAGGATTGGCGCGGCCCTGGTGCGGGGCGTGCAGTCCGGCGGCGTGGCGGCCACCATCAAGCACTTCGTTGCCAACGACTCCGAGACGGACCGCTTCACCCTCGACGCGCGGGTGGACGAGCGCACGCTGCGGGAGCTGTACCTGGCTCCCTTCGAGACGATTGTCCGCGAGGCCAGGGTATGGGCCGCAATGTCCGGATACAACAGCGTGAACGGCACGACCATGACGGAGAACCCGCTCCAGCGCGAGGTGTTGAAGCGGGAGTGGGGCTTCGACGGGGTGGTCATGTCCGACTGGGGCGCCACCCGCACCGCCGACGCCGCCGCCAACGGCGGACTCGACCTGGTCATGCCCGGCCCCGACGGGCCCTGGGGTGACGCACTCGTCGAGGCCGTCCGCGCCGGCCGGGTCAGCGAGGAGACAGTCGACGACAAGGTGCTGCGGCTGTTGCGGCTCGCCGCCCGCGTCGGTGTTCTCGACGGCGTGGCGCCCGCCGTGTCCCGGCCGCGGGACTGGTCGGCGGCCGAAGTCGCCGCGGAAATGCGAACGTCGGCCGCCGCGGGATTCGTCCTCGCCCAGAACCACGACGAGACGCTCCCGCTCGAACCGCAACGCCTCAGCCGTGTCGCGATGCTCGGCCCTAACGCGACGGCCGGCCGCACGCTAGGCGGCGGCAGCGCCACCGTCTTCCCGCCGTACGTCGTCTCACCCCTCGACGGCCTTCGCGTCGCGCTCGGCGACACCGTCGAAGTCGAGTACGCGCCGGGGGTCCGTACGCTGACCCGGCTCACCCCGGCCGTCCCGGAACTGACGCGCGTACCGGGCGGCGACTCGGACGGTGTGGAGGTCCGCTTCCGGGCCGCGGACGGGAATCTGCTCGGAAGTGAGTACCGCCGCACCGGCAAGTTCACCTGGCTCGGCCCACAGATGAGCGGCCTGCCCACCGACCAGGTCGCCACCCTCGAGGTCCACGCCCGTCTGCACGCCGCCACGGCGGGGGAGTACCTCGTCGGTGCCGGCGGAGTGGGCCGGTTCCGGCTCACCGTGGACGACCGGCCGGTCTTCGACGAGCAACTCGCACTACGGCCAGGAGCGGACCCCGCCGAGGCGATTTCCTGCCCACCGCAGTATGCCGCGCCCCTGGTACTCGAGGCAGGCCAGGAGGTTGATCTCGTGCTGTACCACGACCTGCGCTCCGGCGGCGGGCTGTCCTTCGACGTGGCAATCACCCATCTGGAGTTCGTCCTCCAGCCCCCGGCCCGGCCGGAGGACGAAGAGCTGGAACGGGCGGTGGCACTCGCCCGCCAGGCGGATGTCGCCGTGGTCGTGGTCGGCACCACCGCCGAGGTGGAGAGCGAGGGCTTCGACCGCGCTTCCCTTGCCCTGCCGGGCCGCCAGGACGAGCTCATCCGCCGCGTCGCTGCGGTCAACCCGCGCACCGTGGTCGTCGTCAACAGCGGCGCGCCCGTGCTGGTGCCGTGGGCCGACGAGGTAGCCGCCGTGTTGCTGACCTGGTTCCCGGGCCAGGAGTTCGGCCACGCCCTGGCGGACGTACTGCTCGGCCGTACCGAGCCCGGCGGCCGGCTGCCCATGAGCTGGCCGGCCACGGCCGAGTACCTGCCGTCGACCACACCGGTGAATGGAGCCCTGGCCTACGAAGAAGGCCTGTCCATAGGCTACCGGTCCTATCAGCACGACGGCCGCAGGCCCCTTTACCCCTTCGGTCACGGCCTCGGCTACACCACCTGGCAGTACCTCAAGGCCCAGGCGCCGGCGTCCGTCGCCCCCGACGGCGAGGTCACTCTGACCGTCCGGTTGCACAACACCGGCACCAGGGCGGGCCGGGAAGTCGTCCAGGTCTACGCCTCCGCTCCGCACAGCTCGGTGCCCCGCCCCTCCCGATGGCTGGCGGGCTTCACCACCGCCGAGGCCCGGCCCGGAGAGGAGACCAGCGTCGAGGTGACACTTCCCGCCGCTGTCTTCCGGCACTGGGACACCGCACGCCACGCCTGGGCTGTCGAGCCGGGCACATACCACCTGGAGATCGGCCAGTCATGGGGGAAGACCCCCCTGACAGCCGAGATCACGGTGTTGGTGGGGGACTGACTGCCCCCTTGAGACGGGGTGCTGCCGCGACCAACCTGACAGGACGCGGCAGCACCCTTCCCATCACTACCGTGGGAGCTCATCTGCCGGTCAGCGGATTTCCCACGGTTAGAGATGTTCGAACTTGCTGTTGAATCATGGTTGAAGGACTTCGGTCCCGGTGATTTGAGGTCCGGCGGGTAGCCTTTGCCACGGAGCCAGGAGTCAAGGGCGAGAAGGACGACGTCACCGTGGGGGTATCGGTGTCGGCGTTGCAGCGGCGGATCCGGCGCTGGAACTGAAGAGCTTCAGGGAGGGACGGCATGGTTGAGCTGCCCTCGTTTGGTGTGCCGGTCTTTGATGACGTTCAGGGTGTCAAGGTCGGTCACGGTTCTCCCAGAACAGTCTTTCGTTCCTGTCCGGATCGGTGACGATCCGGCACCGGGCGTCGAGCCACATCGTGGCACGGTCGGTCAAGGTGTAGGCGGGCCACCTCGGCACGCCCGCCGCCGTGGGGCGGCTGGTGTGGGCGAAGCCCGCCCACAGTTCGCTCATGTGCCGTGCGGTCGCCAGCCGTTCCGGCGACTGATCCGCGTTGAGGATGGAACCGGGGTCCTTGTCGGTGTTGGCGAACTTGAGGGCGATGTCCGACGCGTGAGGTGAGCCGATGGGGAAGTCGGTGCCGGGCACCAGGGTCGGGCTCGGGTAGGCGAGCTGGTACATGAACACAGGTGCGGCGCGCTGCGCCCGTTTGGCCTCCGCGATCTTGATCGAGTCACGCCAGATGGGCGAGGTGGTGATCGCGAAGTAGAGCTGTGCCGGTGTCGCACCGGGACGCGAGGCCTGGAAAGTGCTGATGACGCGGTCGAGTTCGGCACCCTGATACGTACTGCTCAGTCGGCTGCGCAGTCCCGCGTCGTCGATCCGGAAGATGTCGGGCGGCCCGAAGAGACTGAAGAACACCGTTTCGTCGCGGCAGGTGCCGCACATCAGCGGCTTGTCGGCCGAGAAAGGCGCGGCGCCGTCGGCGAAGGGGTGCCGCGGGATGACGGTGCCGTCGACGAAGGCGCCGAAGCCGGGGAGCGGGCCTGGGTCGCCCCACGGCGGGGCGCCGTTCGCGGCCTCGGACTGCTGGATCTCCAGCAGCCTTGCGGCCGGAATGTGATGGAGCCGGGGAGTGTCCGCCGTGGTCAGTCCGAGCAACTCCAGCGTGCGCCTGGCCCGGGCGGTGGCACCGTCACGGGTGGGGAAGCGCAGGGGCGCGGCGCTCTCGATCGAGGCTTTGTGGAACAGTGGCACGGCGGCCGGCATGGTGTGGACGGCCGCGGTCTTGGCGCCGCCGCCGCTCTCGCCCCAGACCATGATGTTGTCGGGGTCGCCGCCGAAGCTCTCGATGTTCTCCCTGGTCCAGCGCAGTGCCGCGAGAATGTCCAGCATCCCCTGGTTGGCCGCGTAGTCACCGCCGGCGAGATCGCCCAGGAACAGGTAGCCCAGCAGGCCCAGCCGGTGGTTGGACTCGACCACCACCACGTCATACAGCTGCGCCAGGTGGGTGCCGTCCTGCCCGGTGGCGGAGCCGGAGCCGATCATGTAGCCGCCGCCGTGGTTGTAGAACATCACCGGCCGCCGTCGGCCGTCGGCGGCGGGGGTCCAGATGTTGAGGTAGAGGCAGTCCTCGGAGGGAGCCGGCATCCGGCCGTTGCCGCCCGGGCCCATCTCACCCCCGGCCACCTGGAACGCCGGGTTGGGGAAGCTCACTGCGTCGCGTACGCCGGCCCACCGCGTGGGCGGCTTCGGGGCCTTGAATCGGAGTTCGCCGAGCGGCGGAGTGGCGTAGGGCACGCCGAGGAACTTGGCGATGCCGTCCTCGCGTTTCCCGCGCACCTTGCCGTACCGGGTCGGTGCCACGACCGCGCTCCCGGCGGGCCGCGCATGCGCCGGTAAGGGCATGCTCATCGCGGCGACCACGGCCAGCGAACTGCCGATCATGGCCCTGCGGTTGATTTCCGAACTCACCATCAGACCTCCTCGTACGGATGACACAGGCCTTCTGCAGATGATCGATTGAGCCGCGGTACGTTGGGCGATTCAGACGTCGAGTTCGCGGCGGGAGATGACGTCGCGGTACCACTCGAAGGAGGCCTTGGGTTTGCGGTCGAGGGTGTCGGAGTCGACGTGGACGATGCCGAAGCGCTTGCTGAAGCCCGCGGACCATTCGTAGTTGTCGAGGAGAGACCATAGGTAGTAGCCGCGTATGTCGGCGCCCTCGTCGATCGCGCGGGCGATCCACTGCAGGAAGCCGCGGACGTATCGGATGCGCTCCTGGTCGTCGAACGGGTCGGCACCGTCGGCGTCGACCGTGCCGTTCTCGGTGATGTACACCGGTCCCGTCCAGCCGTAGTCATCCTGGACGAGGTTGATGGCGTCGTAGACGGCCTTCGGGTAGAACTCCATGCCGTTGTCGAGGAAGTTACCGCCCGGGTGCGTCTCGCGATTGACCTCCCACCACTTCGTGTCCGCGTCCTTGGCGCTGGCGACGACCCTGGAGTACACGTTCAGACCGAGGAAGTCGACCGGGGAGGCGATCAGGTCCAGGTCCCCGTCGCGGACCTCGGGCATGGTGCCCTCGCGGGTGAGGTGTTCGACGTTGCGCTCGCTGTATCCCTTCTTCAGGAGCGGGTCGAGGAAGAACCGGAAGGTGTCGTCCTCGTTCCGCGCCGCGAAAGCCGCGTCGGCGGGGTCGTCGGTGGCGGGGTGCTGCTTCCAGATGTCCACCACGATGCCGATCTCGGATCCGGGTGTGCCGAGCTCCCGAAAGGCGCGGACCGCCTCACCGTGCGCGAGGAGTGCGTGGTGCATGGCCTGCTTGCCCAGCCGGGCATCCGCGTGGCCGGGCGCGAACATGCCCATGCCGTATCCCACCCAGATGGCGATGGGCTCGTTGAGAGTTACCCAGCGCGGCACCCGCTCGCCGAACTCCTCGAACGCCAACGCGGCATAGTCACGGAACCACTTCGCCACGTCGCGGTTGCCCCAGCCGCCGCGGTCCTCGAGTGCCTGAGGCAGGTCCCAGTGGTAGAGCGTGACATTCGGGGAAATCCCGGCCGCGTCCAGTTCGTCGAAGAGGCGGTGGTAGAAGTCGATGCCAGCGCGGTTCACGTCACCGGTTCCCCCGGGGAGTAGCCGGGACCAGCTCAGCGA
Source organism: Streptomyces sp. CA-179760 (assembly GCF_050937045.1). NCBI lineage: Bacteria > Bacillati > Actinomycetota > Actinomycetes > Kitasatosporales > Streptomycetaceae > Streptomyces > Streptomyces sp. CA-179760. Next base: position 920,721 of record NZ_JBNJLZ010000001.1, on the reverse strand, counting down.
GAGACGGTAGGAATTGACTCCGAGATCGCGCATCAGGGCGACGTCCTCGTGGAACCGGTGGTAGTGGTCGACGGCGACGTCGCCGGGGATGTCCAGGTGCACCTTGCCCGGGGTGTGTCCGAAGGTGTCCCAGATCGATGGACCTTTCCCGTCCTCGTCCCAGGCGCCCTCGATCTGGAAGGCGCTGGTGGCCGTGCCGAACACGAAGTCCCTGGGGAACACGATCCGGCCGTCGCCACGTGGGCTGTTCATCGCTGTGACCTCCTCATGCTGCCACTGACTCCTTCGGGTTGTTGTCGGCTGCAGGGCAAGAGTGAATCGATGGACGCCGAGTGAGGCGACGTACAGGCGCGCGGATGCCGGCCCCGCCGGGAGGTTGAACTCCCGGCGGAGCAGCGGCACGGGGCCGGGGGAGGTGCGGCCCCGGTCATTGGGCAGGCGGCCAGGGCGAGCCGTCCGATGCGCGTCGTCGAGCAGCGAGGCTTCCACTCGGGCGGTTTCGCTCCACTCCGTCCAGCCGAGGTCGGTGCGGACCCGGACCCGCCGGTTCATCGCGTCAGGTGCCTCCGGAGGAGTCGCCGTGTGGATCGGTGCAGCGCGGTGCGGTGGGCGGCGGTTCCCCAGGAGTGGTCCGCGTCCTCGACGATCTCGACGTGCGCGTTGTCGTTCGGCCCGAGCCGCCCGGCCTGCTCGCTGCAAGGGTGCGACGTTCCGCCCTCCGTGCAGCTCGGCTCCATGATGATGGCATCGGCCTTCGTGTGTAACGGCCGCAAGGGCGTCGGCAACGCGCTGGGCCGGGCTGGGCACGTGTCGCTGTTCGACAGCGACACCAACGGTCGGCACGGTCGACGCGACCACCTGTCTACGATTCAACACCTCGCCGGGTAGATAGGGCATGGTCAGCTTCCGGCCTTGTAGTCGGCGTCCATCTCGTCGAGGAGTTTCCCGGGCGTGGCCTGGCCGCTGAAGACCTCCTGGAGGCCGCTGACCAGCGTCTGTCCGACCTTGGCGCTGGGCCACAGCTGGTCCATGAACGGCACGGTCCGGTCCGCCTCGACGAATTTCGTCACCTCGGCCAGGGACGGGTCCGCCGCGTAGCCCGTGTCGGGCAGGGTGGGCAGACTGCCCTGCTTCTTGACGAACGTGTTCATGCCGTCGGGTGACATCACGAAGTTCACGAACTTCAGGGCGAGTTCCTTGTTCTTCGCCTTCGCGTTGATCGCATAGCCGGCGCCCGCCGCGGCCGGCATGAGGGTCTCAGACGGGTTGTCAGTGGCGGGTAGTGCCTTCAGGGTGAAGGTGGCCTTCGGGTTCTTCTCCTTGAGCAGGGTGACTACCCAGTTGCCCTGCACGATGCCGAGGGTCTTGCCGGTGGCGGCGAGTTGCTGGCTGGCCTCGTAGCTGGTGCCCAGCGGCTTCTTCTGGAAGCAGCCGGTCTTCTCCATCGTCAGATATTTGTCGAGGGCCGTGGTCCACGGTGACTTGGCGAAGGTGGCCTGGCCGGCCTGCATCTTCTTGTCGAAGTCGCGGTCGCCGCTGTAGACGGTCGTGGCGACCTGTGCGTACTGGACCATCTGGTCGACCCAGCCGTCCTGGATGCCCAACGCGAAGGCGGGGGTTCCCTTGGCCTTCGCCGCCCGACAGAAGGCCAGCAGATCGGTCCAGGTGTCCGGCGGGGTGAGGCCGGCCTTCTCCATCGCCTGGTTGTTGTAGATGGCGCCGATGCCGTTGAGCCCGAAGAGCGCGGTGTAGGACTTGCCCTCGTACTCGGTCATGTCCCTGACCGCTCCGGGCAGTTTCGCGACCCAGGGCTGGTCCGAGAGGTCGAGCAGGTAGCCGGGTTTGGCCAGGACCTGAGTGGCCGCGGCGTTTCCGTTGCCCGGCCAGACCGACATCACGTCCGGTGCTGTACCCGAGCTCAGCTGGGTTCTGATCTGCTGCTGGTACTGATCGGTGCCGGTGACGGTGTAGCGGACCTTTACGTCCGGGTTGGTCTTCTCGAACGCCTTGACAACGGCATCGATGGAGCCCTGGTCCTGCGAAGCGAGCGTGAGGGTCTTGGATCCGCCTGAGCCTCCGCCTGAGCCTGAGTTGGTGCCGCCGCTGCAGGCGGCAAGGAGGGCAGCGGCTGTAATCGTGGCGATCAGAGCCACGGGTGTGCGTGTTTTCATGAAGTCTCCCTTGAGGAGCAGGCGATTCGTCATCCCTTCAGCCCTCCCGCGAAGCCGCTGATGATGCTGCGCTGGAGCAGGAAGTAGACGATCAGGACGGGCAGGATGCTGATCACCAGTGCGGCGAAGATGAGGTTCCAGTCCGTGACGTACTGGCCGACGAAGCCGGCGATCGCGACCGGCAGGGTCTGCTGAGCGCTGCCGCTGAGGTACAGCAGCGGGGTGAAGAAGTCGTTCCAGACGGCCACCGTGTTGAGCACCAGGGCGGTCACGGTGATCGGTTTGAGCATCGGCAGGACCACGTACCGGAAGCCCTGCAGCGGTGTGCAGCCGTCGATCAGGGCCGCGTCCTCGAAGTCCCGGGGCAGGGCGCGCAGGAAGCCGACGTAGAGGAAGACAGTGAAGGGGACTTGGAGGCCGGAGTAGAAGAGGACCAGTGCCCAGGGGGTGCCCAGCAGGCCCATGTCGCGCATGGTTTGGTACAGGGGCAGCGAGGCGAGTTGGAAGGGCAGCGCCAGTCCCAGAAGGACGAGCAGGTACGTTCCCCTCGCCCAGTGGGCCGTCACGCGGGCCAGCGGATAGGCCGCGAGCGACGACACGGCCAGCACGATGACGACGCTGCACACCGTCACCAGCACGCTGTTTGCCAGCGCGCCGCCGAGTGCGCCCTGTTGCCAGGCCTGGGTGAAATTGTCGAGGGTGGGTGAGGTGGTCGGGCTGATGGGAGAGGAGGTGTCGGCCGTCGGCCGCACAGCGAGGTTGACCAGGACGTACACCGGGAAGGCGACGAACAGCGCGCCGGCGATCATCGCCAACTCGAGCGCGAGAGTGCGGCGGCGGTAGCGGTTCACGACGTGGCCCTCTCGTTGCGGGACAGCATGATGTACTGGCTGGTGGAGGCGACCGCCACGATGATCGTCAGCACTACCGCGAGGGCGATGCTGTAGCCGAACTCGCCGAGCGTGAAGGCGTCCTTGTAGATCAGCGTGGAGAGGGTGTCGGTCGCGTGCCCCGGTCCGCCGCCGGTCAGCGCGTAGACCTGGTCGAAGAGTTTGATGCCGCCGATGATCGACAGCATGAGATTGATAGTGAAGGCCGGCGCCAGCAACGGCCGGGTCACCGACCAGAAGCGCCGTACGGGACCGGCTCCGTCGATCGCCGCGGCCTCGTGAATCTCCCTGGGTACGGACTGGAGACCGGCCAGGAAGATGACCATGGAGTAACCGGCGAACTGCCACACGATCACTCCGACGATCGCCCAGAGCGCGAGATCGGGATCTCCGAGCCAGTCCTGCTCCCAGCCATTCAGTCCGATCGCGCCCAGCACGCTGTTGACCGCGCCGTCTGGGCCGAGCAGATTACGCCAGAGGTAGGCGGTGACGATCGGGGTGATCACGGCCGGGGCGAACAGGAACACTCGCAGCATGTTGCGGGACTTGATGGCCGAGTTGACGCCCAGGGCCAGCACCAGCCCCACCGCGTTCTGAATCACAGTGATCGCGACGGCGATCAGCAGAGTGTGCCAGATGGCCTGCGTCGCGTCGGCATCGCGCAGCATGTCGGAGAAGTTGTCCATGCCGACGAAGGAAAAGTGGGGATCGAGGCCGTCCCAGTCGGTGAAGGCGTAGTAGACACCGCGGGCGCTCGGCACCAGGACCACGAAGGCGAACAGCAGCAGCGCAGGCAGTGCGAACCACCATGGCGGGGTGGTACGTGCCTGCTGGATGCGCGGTACACGCTTCACGTCCAGGGATCGGTCGTGGCCCTGAAGTTGCTCGTGCGGAGCGAGGGTCACCGGCGAACCAACTTTCTTGAAACGTTTCAAGCACTTGCTGATCAGTTCCTTGGCCGCCATTGCATGGAAGGCGCCCGGTCGGCCCGTTCGTCTGGGGGTGGCGCGATCCGCTGCCGGGTCGAGCCGACCCGAGGGTAAGTGGGTAACGTTCCCCAAAGGGCGTAGCCGGACCTTAGAGAGAGCCCCGCGTGCCGTCAAGACACCGTGCAAGTTGCGTTTGTGTCACAACCAAGGGCTGCGAGGCGCCCTCTGAACTGCGGGGGTCCTCCCGCGCCCGGCGGCCCTACACTCGGCGGCAACGTTTCCCGGAGAGGCAAGGAGCGAATGGAGCAGCCAGTACCACGCCGCAGGGTCACCATCATCGACGTCGCCCGTCACGCCCAGGTGTCCACCACGGCGGTGTCGAAGGTGCTGCGCAATGCCTACGGGGCCAGCCCGGAGATGCGTGCCAAGGTGCGCCGGTCGATCGACGAACTCGGCTACCGGCCGCACGCCGGGGCCAGGGGCCTGCGCGGGCAGACCTACACCATCGGCGTGATGCTGCCCGACATCCGCAACCCGTTCTTCCCAGAGATCCTCGACGGCATCACCGCCTCACTGGAGGCCACCGAGTACCAGGTGTTTCTGGGACCGGGCTGCAATGGGGAGAAGGCGGAAGCCCGCGTCACCGATGCCATGATCGACCGCGGCATGGACGGCATCATCCTGGTCGCACCCGTGTCGTCGCGCGCCTATCTGGAGAGGGTGGCCGCCTCGGTGCCGACGGCCGTCGTCGGCCGGCAAGGGGCCTCGCCTGTGTACGACACCGTGGCCGACGAGGACAACGAGGGCGCGGCCCTGGTCGTCGGGCACCTCGCCGGGCTCGGACACCGCCGGATCGCCCACATCGAGCATCACGAGACAGACCCGACCCGTCTCGTGGAGATGCCCAACGCCCGGCGCGCCGACGGATACCGGCAGGCGATGCGGGCGCACGGGCTGGCGGAGTGGATCGACGTGGTTTCCACCAGCTACACCCAGGAAGGCGGCTACCAGGGCGCCAAAGAGCTGCTGGCCCGTCCTTGTAGGCCCACGGCCGTTTTCGCCGGGGCGGACATCGTCGCCATGGGCGTGCTCGATGCGTTCGCCGAGGCCGGGCTGTCCGTTCCCGGCGGTATCTCGGTGGCCGGATACGACAACACCACCTTTGCCGCCCTCAGCCAGATCTCGCTGACCAGCGTCGACCAGGCCGGGCACGAGATGGGCAGCAACGCCGTCCGCCTCCTACTGGAACGGATCACCGATCGTCACCGGCCGTCGGTTCAGGTCACGCTGTCCCCCACTCTCGTGCCGCGCCGGACCACTGCCAGGCCAGGGGAGTAGGCGTTCGCGTGGCCCGGGCCGTGCGCCAACCGGTAGTGGGCCGCGCACAAGAGCGCCTCCCGTGAACCGTGGGCGCCGTCACCTGCGGGCGTGCGTACGTCGCCAACGGCCGTCTTCACGGGGAGGGTAAATGAGCGAGAAGGTTCTCCTGCGGCACGGTCCGGCGAACGAGCCGAAGACTGGCTCCTTTTCCTGGTGTTCCAGCCTGGTGATGAGATCGGACGCAGAGTTTCTCCGGCGATCGCGCAGGTCAGGACGCGGCGATCTGGCCTCGCGCCTCGTCGATGGTGGCGAGGATCGATACGTTCTCGTCGAGCATGTGGACGGGTGACTCTGTGCGTCCCTCGCCGACGAACCGCGCCAGTGCCGTGGCCTCCCACGACAGCCCGTCGAAGGCCCTGAGGTCGGTCGGATCACTCCAGGTGAGCACCGGGCTGGAGGGGTCGCCGAGAGAGGAGAGCGTGAATGAGGTCGGGTTGAAGAAGACGCTGTCGATGCTGAGCGTCGCCTCGCTTCCGGCGATCACGGCAGCAATCGGCGTGCGTGTCAGGATCGAGGTGTAGAGCGTCGACTGCGCGTCGCGTGCGTGGCTGAGCACCAGGGTCGAGTAGGCGTCCACGCCCGTCTTGGTCATGCCTCCGACGGCGGTTACCCGGGTGGGTGTCCCGAGCACCATGGAGGCGAACTGCACCGGATAGATGCCCAGATCCAGCAGCGCTCCGCCACCGAGCTCGGGGCGATGGAGGCGGTGTTGAGGATCCGCCGGGATCGCCTGTCCGTGATCGGCGAGAACAACACGGATCTCCCCGAGCACGCCGTCGGCGAGGAGCCTGCGGATCACCGATGTCTGTGGCAGGTAGCGGCTCCACATCGCCTCCATCACCAGCACCCCGGCGGCGCGCGCCGCATCGGCCAGGGTCTGCGCCTCATCTGCGCTCACGGTGATCGGCTTTTCGATCAGCACGTGTTTGCCGGCGGCGATCGCTGCCAAGCCGATGGAGAGATGCGAACTCTGCGGGGTGGCGACGTAGACCACGTCGACGTCGGGACGGGCGAGGAGCTGCTCCGTGGAACCGAGAGCGAGGTCGATGCCGTGGGTGGTTGCGAACGATGCCGCACGGTCGAGGGAGCGGGAGGCGACCGCCACGATCCGTTGAGCGGTGTGGTTGCGGACGGCCTTCGCGAACTCGTCGGCGATCCAGCCGGGCCCGACGATGCCCCATCGAAGCGAAGGCTCTCCGGTGCCAGGCAGGTAGAGGTCGGGTTCCGGCAGGCGGGAAGGCAGCATGTCACGCTCCATCGACGTTGCTATAGGCAAACCGGTTGGCACGAGCTTAGGTCCGGTCACCAGGAGCTCAGGTGCCGATATCGCCAGGAAATTCCGCACTCCGCGCAGCGGGTCACGACCTGGATCCTCACCCAGTCCGCGAGCGTGCAGTTGAAGGCGCAGGAGTTGAGCGCGGGCGATCCGGCCTCCGCCATCGCGGTGGTGGGTGCGGATCGGCTCACTCGGCGCGGTCATCGGCGATCCGCTGTGGGGGCACTCAGCGATCGGACCTGGACGCGGTGGAGGCGACGACGACCGTGGCTGTCCGAGATCTCACCTTCTCCCAGCAGATCGGCGGCTCGTATCCCTGCTCCTCGCGGGTAGCCTCTGTGCCGACGCCCTAACCGCTCACCTCACCGACGTGGGTCGGAGCGGACGGCCGTCTGCTCCTGGACGATCCGGGCACCGACGTAGTCCGAGAGCTGGACTCCGGCACGTTTGCTGCGTGCCGCGGGCGGCAGATTCTCCGAGCGGCAGACCCGCCGATCGAGCCCTGCAGTCACTTGCTCGGAACCCCGCAGTTTTCCGTGATTCCCGTACAACCTGGCACGCGTCTGGCACGGCTTCCTCAGCCTGGCCTGCTGGTGGTCCCCGATTGTCGCGATGGTCGAGTCCGTGGTGTGCCACTGCAGTGTGGTCTCGATGCCCAGGCGAAGCGCTCCGGCCGACGCCGTCATCCTGCTCGCACCGCAGGGGCCGACCGGCTCCGCCCGGGACGCGACCTGTTCGCCCGGCTCGTGTTCAGCTTGGGCGGCGCGCTCCTTGGGACCGTCATTGCGCTGGCGCTCGATGTGTTGTCGACCTCAACACCCCTACGCACAGCTCCTGTTGCCTGGCGTCGCGGGTTCCCGGCCGGGCCGGGGAGGTTTACCGCCGCGAGCAACGCCGCCTCGCGGCGCAGACACACTGTCCGACACCAGACGAGCGAAGGAGCAGGCGTGGGATACAGCAAGAGCGCACCTGTGGGCGACATCCTCGACGACCCCGCCGCGTCCGCGGTCGTCGACCGCCATCTGCCCGGGGCTCTGGCCCTGCCCATGCTGCGCCATCTGCCGCTGATGAGCCTCGAGTCGGTGACGGGCGCGCTGTTCGCCGGGCAGCGGCAGCAGGACCTGACGGGCATGTGGGACGAGCTCGCGGCGCTCGACGGACAGCCCAGGGCGCGCGGCTCACAGCACGCCCCCGCGCCGGCACCCACCCGTATCGACACCGGCGATACCCAGTCAAAGGCGCTCGTCATGGGGATCGGACCGCCCGGACGGATCGAACAGTGGGGTGTCGCCGAGCTGAGCCTGGAAGGGCCGCCGACGGACAACCCGTTCACCGACGTCGATCTGCACGCCACGTTCGTCCGCGACGGCCACACCCCGGTCACCGTCGGCGGCTTCTACGACGGCCAGAGCGTGTACCGGATCAGGTTCCAGCCGTCGGCCGCGGGCGAGTGGCAGTTCACCACCGCCTCCAACGCGACGGTACTTGACGGCATCCGCGGTTCCTTCCACGCTGCGCCACCCTCACCCGGCAACCACGGTCCGGTCGAGGTCGCGGACACCTTCCACTTCGCCCACCGCGACGGCACCCGGTTCGCCCCGCTGGGCACCACCGCGTACGCCTGGACGCACCAGCGCGCCGAGCTGGAGGAGCAGACGTTGCGCACGTTGGCGGACAGTCCGTTCCAGAAGGTCCGGATGTGCGTGTTCCCCAAGTCGTACCTGTTCAACACAGAGGAGCCGACCCGCCTCCCGTACAAACACGGCTCGGACGGCTGGGACTTCACCCGCCTCGACGTGGGCTTCTTCCAGCACCTCGAACGCCGCATCCTCGAACTGCAGGCCCTGGGCATCGAGACGGACCTTATCCTCTTTCACACCTACGACCGCTGGGGCTTCTCGCAGATGCCCGCCTGGGCCGACGACTTGTATCTGCGCCAACTGGTGTGCAGGCTCGGCGCGTTCAGGTCGGTGTGGTGGTCCCTGGCCAACGAGTACGACCTGCTGCGCAACAAGACCGAGGCGGACTGGGAGCGCTTCGCGGCGATCATCGGCAAGGAGGACCACGCCCGGCACCTCACCTCCATCCACAACGGCCTCACCTTCTACGACCACAGCCGGCCGTGGATCACCCACTGCAGCATCCAGCGCATCGACGTCTACCGCACGGCCGAGAACACCGACGAATGGCGCCTCACCTACGGCAAGCCGGTCGTCGTCGACGAGTGCGGCTACGAGGGCGACATCGAGCAGGGCTGGGGCAACATCAGCGGGCAGGAGCTGGTCCGCCGCGCCTGGGAAGCCACCGTCCGCGGCGGCTACTTCACCCACGGCGAGACGTATGTCAACGACCGCGAGGAACTTTGGTGGTCCAAGGGCGGGGAGATGACAGGTACGTCACCCGCCCGCCTCGGCTTCCTGCGCCGGATCGTCGCCGAGGTCCCCGGCGGTGCCCTCGAACCGCTCCCGGGCGACTGGGACGCCCGTTGGGCCGGCACCGACGAGCACCGCCTTGTCTACTTCGGGTTCGGCCGTCCGTCGCGGCGCACGTTCGTGATGCCGCCGGGCACAGAGTGGGCCATCGACGTGGTCGACACGTGGAACATGACGGTCGACACCCTGCCCGAGCCGCACAGCGGCCGCTTCACTGTCTCCCTGCCAGGGCGCGAGTACATGGCCGTCCGACTGCGAAGGCGAAAGTGACGCGATCCCGCGCGACCAGGTCCGCGGGCGTGCATCTCGTCACTTGACCGGCCCTGGGCGCGACGCTCAGCAAGCAGAGGCCCTCGTCTGCGTGGCCCCTGGCGCGGGGAGCCGGCCTCCTCGAATTGATCGAGGCAATCGGCCAGGTGCGGCCTCCGCGTGCGGGCGGACGACTCGCGCTGCAATGTACTGGAGACGATGAGTGCCGTCCTGTGCTCGGCAGCCGACGGCCGCCGAGTCGAAGTGGCCACCACGACGCAGGTGACCGAGCCGGCCCTCGACGCAATCCTGGCGAGCTTGCCAGAGCCCCGACGGCCCTTTGGTAGGCCGTCCTCGCTGCAGGCCGACGCATGGGGCGCTGACGTAACGGTTGTGCAGAGTCAGGTTCTTGAGGACGAACGGACTTACCAGGGGGCCGGTGACGTTCCTTCCGCACCTCCGGTGTTGCGCGGCCAATCGACGCTCTGGCCGACGCCCTGTGCTTCGGCCCGCTCGTAGATGCTCCAGGCCGCTGCTGCGTCCTGAACACCGAGGCCGGCGCTGATGTACGTGATGATGTCGTCGTCGCTGACGCGACCGGTCGCGGCACCAGTCAGAACATGGCCGAGTTCGAGGACTTCCAGCTCAGCCGCGTCGGCCTGGGCCAGAGCCGCGACGATCGGACCGCAGTTCTGCCGCGCCGTCGGTTCGTGATCGACCACGACGTGACGGCTGGCGTGGAGGATGTCGGGTCCGATCTCGCAGCGGTGCCGGTCGAAGGATCCCACCGTGACGACGGTGGCACCGGGGGAGAGCCCGCGCGCGGAGAACAGCGGCTCCGTGGCCAAGGTGGCGCAGACGACGACGTCCGCCTCGGCGATCGCGTCGCTCAGGGACTCCACCTGCTCGACGTCGAGCCCCTGCTCGCGCAGGTGGCCGACGGACGCGTCGAGCGAGGACCGGCGCGGTGACCACATTCCGGTCCAGGCGTAGGCCCTGTCCCGCTGCAGGGCGGCGATGTGCGCCTGCCCCTGCACGCCGGACCCCAGTACGAGGAGACGGGTCGCGTCCTTCCTGGCCAGAGCTCCGACCGCGACCGCGCTGGCAGCGGCTGTCCGCAGCGTCGTGATCGCCGTGCCGTCCATGAAGGCCACAGGAACGCCGGTGAGGGGGTCGAGCACGGCGACCACGGCATTCACTGTTGGTCGGCCCGCCACCGCGTTCCCGGGGTTGATGCTCCCGAACTTGCAGACGGGGCCGCTTCGGCGGTCGAGGCGGGAGGCATAGCAGAAGACGGTGTCGGGCTCGTCTGCCACGTGGCCGCCCAGGATTTTCTCGGGTTGCCACGCCTCTCCCTGTGCGAGAGCGATGAAGGCCGTCCGCTGGGAGGAGATCGCGGTGTCGATGTCGAGGAGGGAACGGACGTCCTGCTCGTCGAGGAATCTCATGGCTGCCGCGCCGTTCGCCACCGTGATGCCGACAGCGAGCGTGCCCAGTCGGCTCGCGTACGTTCATGCCGGTCGTCGCGCAACGCACGGTGGGGTGAGAGGGTATCGGCCATCACGGCGGCGGGCCCGGCCGCGACACGGGAGGGGCCCCGGGGGTCGCGGTCAGGGGCCCGTCTGACGCGAATGGTGACGCTAGTGCGTTGGGGTCACCGCTCAGGTATGACGACATTTTCGAGTCTCCTCAAGTCGAGTGAGCCTGCGGACAGGTATCGAGCTGCGGCGCCGAGCCAGCCGCCGAAGGGCGCCGAGCTCGAGGTTTCCTGGGGAGCCGGCAGCGTGGCCGCCGGTGGCAATGAAGTATGCGAAGGACAGCGGTGACCAGCAATGCGCTCGCTGCCGGACCGGCTGTTGACGTACATCTGAGTCAGAAATTCGGCTTCGGTTCCCCGCAGTCGGTCGCCCGCGCCACACCGTGCGATCCCCTGACGCCGCGCGGACGGAGCGGAGAGCCCTCTCAGATAGCCGCGCGAATGGCCTGTTCGAAGCCTACGACGTGGCTGCCGGCCAGATGCGCCGCCTTGTCGGGGTCACCGGAGACGATGGCCTCGATCAACGGTCCGTGCTCCGAGACGTGCCCAGCCATGTCGGTGAGCCGGTCGACGAACAGGCACCAGATGCGGGTGGCCAGGTTGTCGTAGTGGATGAGGGTGTCCACCAGGTATGGGTTGTGCGTAGCGGTGTAGATGGCGCGATGGACCTGAAGGTCCAGAAGCATGAGCTCGGCGGCGTTGTGCCGCCGCGGATCGGCGCTTTCCAGTTCCCGTCGCAGGGCCGTCAGCGTCCCACGGTCCGTGGCCGTGGCGCGCCGCGCGGCCTGGGCGGCGGCGAGGGGCTCCAGTTCCTGGCGCACCTCGGAGATGTGGGCCAGGTCGGTGATGTTGACGTCGGTGGCGAAGGTGCCGCGTCGGGGATAGGTCGCGATGAGGCGCTCGTACTGGAGCCGCTTGAGCGCCTCCCGCACCGGCGTCCGGCCGACGCCGAGGGACTGTGCCAACTGGTCTTCATTGATAGGCGAACCCGGGCGGATCTCCAGCATGACGAGCCGGTCGCGGATGACGCGATAGGCGCGCTCGGCGAGGGACAGCTCCTCGCCCCCGGGCTCTGTCGCCGTCTGCTGCATGAAGTGCCCCCTTGACCTGGCCGACGAGCTCCCATACCTTACCGCACAGATTGATATATCAGTCGTTCATTAGTTGGCTCTCAGAATGGTGTGCAGATGGCAACGAACCCGTCCACCACCACGGTCGCCTCCCCTCTCTCCGTCCCGCTCAGCGAGCTCGACCCGGAGGTCGCCACCGCGGTCGACGCCGAGCTGCGCCGTCAGCAGTCCACCCTGGAGATGATCGCCTCGGAGAACTTCGCCCCGGCGGCCGTCATGGAGGCTCAGGGCTCGGTTCTCACCAACAAGTACGCCGAGGGCTACCCCGGCCGCCGCTACTACGGCGGCTGCGAACACGTTGACGTCATCGAGCAGTTGGCCATCACCCGAGTGAAGGAACTGTTCGGCGCCGAGGCCGCCAACGTTCAGCCCCACTCCGGTGCCCAGGCCAACGCGGCCGCGATGTTCGCGTTGCTCAGCCCTGGCGACACGATCCTCGGCCTCGACCTCGCGCACGGTGGCCACCTGACCCACGGCATGCGCCTCAACTACTCCGGCAAGCTGTACAACGTGGTGCCGTACCACGTGCGCGAGTCCGACTTGCGCGTCGACATGGACGAGGTGGAGCGGCTCGCTCTCGCCCACCGGCCGAAGATGATCGTCGCGGGCTGGTCGGCCTACCCGCGGCAGCTGGACTTCGCCGGGTTCCGTCGGATCGCCGACGCGGTGGGCGCGTACCTGATGGTGGACATGGCGCACTTCGCGGGGCTGGTGGCCGCGGGCCTGCACCCGAACCCGGTGCCGTACGCCGACGTTGTCACGACCACCACCCACAAGACCCTCGGCGGCCCGCGCGGCGGAGTCATCCTCAGCCGCGCCGGCCTGGCCAAGAAGATCAACTCGGCGGTCTTCCCGGGCCAGCAGGGCGGCCCGCTGGAGCATGTGATCGCGGCGAAGGCGGTGGCCTTCAAGGTGGCCGCTGGCGAGGAGTTCCGCGAGCGCCAGCAGCGCACGCTCAAGGGCGCAAAGATTCTCGCCGGACGGCTGCTGTCCGACGATGTCGCCGAGGCCGGGATCACGGTGCTGACCGGCGGCACCGAGGTCCATCTGGTCCTTGTCGACCTGCGGAACTCCGCGCTCGACGGGCAGCAGGCCGAGGACCGGTTGCACCGCATCGGCATCACCGTCAACCGCAACGCGGTGCCCTTCGACCCGCGGCCGCCGATGGTCTCCTCGGGTCTGCGGATCGGCACCCCGGCCCTGGCCACCCGGGGCTTCGGCGAGGCGGAGTTCCGGGAGACCGCCGACATCATCGCTCAGGCCCTGAAGGGCGAACGGCCCGACGACGAACTGCGCGCCCGGGTCGAGAAGCTCGCCGCCGCCTTCCCCCTCTACCCCCACCTGAACGGAGACGCGGCATGACCAGCACGCCGCTGCCGGAGCATCCGGACTTCCTCTGGCGCAACCCGGAGCCGCGCTCCTCGTACGACGTCGTAATCGTCGGCGCGGGAGGCCACGGCCTGGCCACCGCCTACTACCTGGCCAAGAACCACGGCATCACCAACGTGGCCGTCCTGGAGAAGGGCTGGCTGGCCGGCGGCAACATGGCCCGCAACACCACGATCATCCGCTCGAACTACCTGTGGGACGAGAGCGCGGCGATCTACGAGTTCGCGCTCAAGTTGTGGGAGGGGCTCCCGGAGGAGCTGGGCTACGACTTCCTGTTCAGCCAGCGAGGTGTCCTCAACCTCGCGCACACCCTCCAGGACGTCCGCGAGGGTATGCGCCGCGTCAACGCCAACCGTCTCAACGGTGTTGACGCCCAGTGGCTGGAACCGGACGAGGTCGCCGAGGTCTGCCCCATCCTCAACGTCTCCTCCCGCACCCGGTATCCGGTCCTGGGCGGCACCTTCCAGCCGCGGGCCGGCATCGCCAAGCACGACCACGTCGCCTGGGCGCTGGCCCGCCGGGCCGACGAGCTGGGCGTGGATCTCATCCAGGGCTGCGAGGTCACCGGCTTCCTCAAGGACGGCGACCGGGTCGTCGGCGTCGAGACCAACCGCGGCCGTATCCACGCCGGCCGGGTCGGCCTCGCGGCCGCCGGGCACAGCAGCGTGCTGGCCGAGCGGGCGGGTGTACGGCTGCCGGTGCAGTCCCACCCCCTGCAGGCCCTGGTCTCCGAACTGCACGAGCCGGTGCACCCCACCGTCGTCATGTCGAACCACGTGCACGTCTACGTCTCCCAGGCCCACAAGGGCGAGCTGGTGATGGGCGCGGGCGTCGACTCGTACAACGGCTACGGGCAGCGCGGCTCCTTCCATGTGATCGAGCAGCAGATGGCCGCCGCCGTCGAGCTGTTCCCCGTCTTCGCCCGCGCGCACGTGCTGCGGACCTGGGGCGGCATCGTCGACGTCAGCCCGGACGCCTCCCCGATCATCGGCACTACCCCGGTCGAGAACCTCTACGTCAACTGCGGGTGGGGGACCGGCGGGTTCAAGGCCACCCCGGCCGCCGGCTGGACCTTCGCCCACACCATCGCCACGGGTGAGCCGCATCCGCTGAACGTCCCCTTCGCCCTCGAACGTTTCGCGACGGGCGCCCTGATCGACGAGCACGGCGCCGCAGCCGTGGCCCACTGAGGAGGACACCGTGCTGCTGATCACCTGCCCATGGTGCGGTCCCCGCAACGAGACCGAGTACCACTACGGGGGACAGGCCCACGTCCCCTACCCCGGCACCCCCGCGGACCTCACCGACGAGCAGTGGGCCGAGTACGTCTTCTACCGGGACAACCCCAAGGGCCCCTTCGCCGAGCGGTGGATGCACAGCATCGGCTGCCGCCGCTGGTTCAACGTACTGCGCGACACCGCCACCCACGAGGTACTGACCTCCTACCGGCTCGACGAGCCCCGCCCCGAACTGCCCCAGGCCGGAGGGATCCGATGACCGACCAGCACTTCCGGCTCCGGCAAGGAGGCCGCATCGACCGCGACGCCGTACTGCGGTTCACCATCGACGGGCGGGAACTGACCGGGCACCCCGGCGACACCGTCGCCTCGGCGATGCTGGCGAACGGCGTTGTCGAGGTCGCCCCGTCGCTCTACCACGGTCGCCCGCGCGGCATCGTCTCCGCGGGCGTCGAGGACCCGAACGCCCTGTTGCAGCTGGACGGTTCGTACTCGGAGGGCATGCTGCCCGCGACGACGGCGGAGCTGTACGACGGCCTGTCCGCCACGACACTGTCCGGGATGGGCCGGCTCGACCCGGGCTCCGACCCCGCCGTCTACGACAAGAAGTACGTCCACACCGACGTCCTGGTCGTCGGCGCCGGACCGGCCGGGCTCGCTGCCGCTGCCGCTGCCGCTGCCGCGGGCTCCGGCGCCCGCGTGATCCTCGTCGACGACCAGCCCGAGCCCGGCGGTTCGCTGCTCTCCGCGCGCACCGAGCGGGCCGGCGCGCAGAGCGCCCGGGAGTGGGTCGCCGAGATCCGCGCGGCACTCGACGCCGCACCCGAAGTCGTCGTACTGCAACGCACCACGGCCTTCGGCTCCTACGACGACAACTACCTGCTGGCCCTCCAGCGGCGCACCGACCACCTCGGAGCCGACGCCCCCGACGCCTCCGCAGGCGTCTCACGGCAGCGGCTGTGGCACATACGGGCCCGCCAGGTCGTCCTGGCGACCGGCGCTCACGAGCGCCCGCTGGTCTTCGCAGGCAACGATCGGCCCGGCGTGATGCTCGCCGGAGCCGTGCGCACGTACCTCAACCGGTATGCGGTGGCCCCGGGTTCGCGGGCCGTTGTCAGCACGACCAACGACAGCGCCTACGACACGGTCGCCGACCTCCACGCCGCCGGCATCGACATCGCCGCCGTCGTGGACGCACGCCCCGAACTGTCCCACCGGGCCGCCGAGGTCGCCGTGGCGACCGGGGCGCGGGTGTTGACGGGCAGCGCGGTGGTCGACACCGCGGGCGAAGGCCGGCTCACCGGTGTCACCGTCCAGACCCTCGACGCCGAAGGCCAACTCGCAGGCGTACCCGAGCCGTTCGACTGCGACCTGCTCGCCGTCTCGGGCGGCTGGAGCCCGGTGGTCCATCTGCACAGCCAGCGTCAGGGCAGGCTCCGCTGGGACGAGGACCTGGTCGCCTTTGTTCCCGACGGCACCGTACGGGACCAGCAGGTCATCGGTGCGGCCCGCGGGACGTACGGTCTCGACGGCTGTCTGACCGAAGGGGCGCGGGCCGGTGCGCTGGCCGCGACGGATGCCGGATTCGCGGTTCCCGTGCCGCCGCCCGGCGATGCGCGCTCCGGAGTGGGCCCGATACGTGCCCTGTGGCTGGTGCCCGCACCGGACGGCGAGCCAGGCACCTGGGACAGCCACTACGTCGACCTCCAGCGCGATGTCACCGTCGCCGACGTCTGGCGCTCCACCGGTGCCGGCATGCGCGGTGTCGAGCACGTCAAGCGCTACACCTCGCTCGGCACGGCCAACGACCAGGGCAAGACGTCGGGCGTCAACGCGATCGGTGTGATCGCCGAGGCCCTGGGCGGTTCGTTGGGAGAGATCGGCACCACGGCCTATCGGGCGCCGTACACGCCAGTGGGCTTCGCCGCCCTGGCGGGACGTGAGCGCGGCGAGCTGTTCGACCCGGAGCGCATCACGTCCATCCACAGCTGGCACGTGGCGCAAGGCGCGGAGTTCGAGGACGTCGGACAGTGGAAGCGCCCCCGGTACTACCCGCAGACCGGTGAGGTCATGGACACGGCCGTGGCGCGCGAGTGCCGTGCGGCCCGTGAGGGGGTGGCGTTCATGGACGCATCCACCCTCGGCAAGATTGAGATCTGGGGCGCGGACGCGGGCGAGTTCCTCAACCGGATCTACACGAACGCCTTCAAGAAGCTCAAGCCCGGCATGGCCCGTTACGGCGTCATGTGCAAGCCCGACGGCATGATCTTCGACGACGGTGTGACCCTGCGCCTCGACGAGAACCGCTACTTCATGACCACCACAACCGGCGGCGCGGCGGGCGTCCTGGACTGGCTGGAGGAGTGGCTGCAGACCGAGTGGCCCGAACTCGATGTCCACTGCACCTCGGTGACCGAGCAGTGGTCGACCATCGCGGTCGTCGGCCCGCAGTCGCGCCAGGTCGTGGCCCAACTCGCCCCCAACATCGACCTGTCCGCCGAGGCGTTCCCCTTCATGGCCTTCCGCGAGACCACCCTGGCCTCGGGCGTCCCGGCGCGGATCTGCCGGATCTCCTTCTCCGGAGAACTCGCCTACGAGATCAACGTCTCCGCCTGGTACGGCCTGGCCGTCTGGGAGCAGGTGTACGCGGCCGGGCAGCCGTACGGCATCACCTCGTACGGCACCGAGACCATGCACGTCCTGCGGGCCGAGAAGGGCTACATCATCGTCGGACAGGACACCGACGGCACCGTCACCCCACAGGACGCGGGCATGTCCTGGGTGGTCTCGAAGCAGAAAGACTTCGTCGGCAAGCGGTCCTACTCCCGCGCCGACACTGCTCGCACCGACCGCAAGCAGCTGGTCGGCCTGCTGCCGGCCGACCGCACGACCCGGTTGCCCGAAGGCACCCAGCTCGTCGCGCCGGACGTCAACCTGGAGACTGTGCCCGTGCCCATGCTCGGCCACGTCACCTCCAGCTACCACAGCCCGGCCCTCGGCCGCCCCTTCGCCCTCGCCCTCGTCGCCGACGGGCAGGCAAGGAAGGGCCAGACCCTGCTCGCCCCGGTGGGCGAGGACCTGGTGCCCGTCGAGGTGACCGACTTCGTCCTCTACGACCCCGAAGGGACCAGGCGAGATGGCTGAGCTGACCGCCGCATCGCGTACCAGCCCCGTGGCGCACCTGGAGGAACGGATGCGCGCCGCCACCGTCACCGGCCACCGCGGCGTCACGCTGACCGAGTGGCCGTTCCTCACCATGGTGAACGTGCGCGTCAACCCCGCATCCGCAGCGGCCGACCGGATCGGGAAGGCCCTGGGGGCGCCGCTCCCGCCACGGTGCGGCCACACCACCACATCCGGACCCCACACGGTCCTCTGGCTCGGCCCCGACGAGTGGCTCGTGCTGTCCCAGGCCGACGCGACCGCTGTGACCGCCGAGTTGCGGGAGGCACTCGGAGCGGACCCCGGCTCGGTCGTGGACGTCTCGGCGAACCGCACCACGCTGGAGCTGAGCGGCCCGGCCGCCCGGCACGTGCTGGAGAAGGGCTGCACGCTCGACCTCCACCCCCGGGCCTTCGCCCCCGGCCAGGCCGTGTCCACCACGGTGGGACCTATCGCCGTACTGCTCTGGCAGGTCGACGACACACCGACGTACCGGCTCCTCCCGCGCTCCTCGTTCGCCGACTACCTGGCCCGCTGGCTCATCGACGCGATGAGCGAGTACCACGGTACGGAGACTCCCTGATGGCGTTGAGCGCGTTCGACCTGTACTCGGTCGGCATCGGCCCCTCCTCCTCCCACACGGTGGGGCCGATGCGCGCGGCCCGACGCTTCGTCGGGCTCTTGGACGAGGAGGGCCTCCTGCCCTCGGTCAGCCGGGTGCGGGCCGAGCTGTTCGGCTCGCTCGGCCTGACCGGCCGCGGTCACGGCTCAGACAAGGCTGTCATGCTCGGTCTGGAGGACGAGGATCCCGCACCGTGGACACCGACCGGGCCGACGGCCGGGTCGCGCAGGTACGCGACAGCAACACCCTGCTCCTGGCCGGCAAGCACCGGATCGGTTTCGACAGTGATGCCGACCTGGTGCTGCACCGGCGCAAGTCCCTGCCCGCGCACCCCAACGGAATGATGTTCCACGCCTTCGCCGACGACGGCCGGGTGCTCGGCAAACGGATCTACTACTCCGTGGGCGGCGGCTTCGTCGTCGACGAGGACGCCACCGGCGCCGACCGCGTCGTCGCGGACACCACACAAGTACGCTTCCCCTTCGGCTCGGCAGCCGAACTGCTCGCGCACTGCGCGCGGGAAGACCTCGCCATCAGCGACATCATGCTCGCCAACGAGCAGGCGTGGCGGCCCGAGGCCGAGGTGCGCGCAGGACTGCTGCACCTGTGGTCGGTCATGCAGGCGTGTGTGGAACGCGGATGCCACCGCGAGGGAGTGCTGCCGGGCGGCCTGCGGGTGCCGCGCCGCGCACCGGCGCTGTTCCAGACCCTGAACTCGGGCACCGCCGACCAGGATCCGCTGCACATCATGGACTGGGTGAACCTGTTCGCCCTGGCCGTCAACGAGGAGAACGCCTCTGGCGGCCGCATCGTGACCGCCCCGACCAACGGGGCGGCAGGCATCCTGCCCGCCGTACTGCTCTACTACACGCGGTTCGTCACCGGCGCCGACGACGACGGCATTGTCCGCTTCCTGCTGACCGCCGCTGCCATCGGCATCCTGTTCAAGGAGAACGCCTCCATCTCCGGCGCCGAGGTCGGCTGCCAGGGCGAGGTCGGATCCGCATGCTCCATGGCGGCCGGAGCACTGTGCGAGGTCCTCGGCGGGACTCCGGAACAGGTCGAGAACGCCGCCGAGATCGGCATCGAACACAACCTGGGGCTCACCTGCGACCCGGTCGGCGGCCTGGTGCAGATTCCGTGCATCGAGCGCAACGCCGTCGCCGCTAACAAGGCCATCAACGCGGCCCGGCTCGCCCTGGCCGGTGACGGTACGCACAAGGTCACCCTGGACAAGGCCATCAAGACCATGCGCGACACCGGCCGGGACATGAAGGCCAAGTACAAGGAAACCGCCCGCGGCGGCCTCGCCGTCAACATCATCGAATGCTGACACCATGACTGATTCCCCGGCTTCCGCCGCGTCCTCTGCCCACTCCGACTCGCGGACCGACCCCGCCACGGCGCCGGTCGAGCACGTGCTCACCCTCGACTGTCCCGAGGCTCCCGGCATCGTTCACGCCGTCTCCCGGTTCCTGGTCGAACACGGCAGCGACATCATCGACAACCAGCAGTTCGGAGACCGCCGCGACGGACACTTCTTCATGCGGGTGCGCTTCGCCACTGTCGGCAGCGAGAACACCTCGCAGACCCTGCGCCGTGACTTCGCAGCCGTGGCCTCTTCCTTCACCATGCGGTGGCACCTCGAACCGGTCAGCACCCGGCGCCGCGTGCTGATCATGGTGTCCCGCTACGGCCACTGCCTCAACGACCTGCTCTTCCGCGCCCGCAGCGGCGACCTGCCCATCGACGTGGTCGCGGTGGTCTCCAACCACCGCGACCACGAGGCACTCGTCGCCTGGCACGACATCCCGTTCTTCCACGTGCCGGTCACTGCCGCGACCAAAACCGAGGCCGAAGGTCGGCTACTGGAAATCATCGACTCGTGCGATCCCGACCTGTTCGTGCTGGCGCGCTACATGCAGGTGCTCTCCGACGACGTGTGCGCCCGACTGGCCGGCCGCATGATCAACATCCACCACTCGTTCCTGCCCAGCTTCAAGGGCGCCAAGCCCTACCACCAGGCACACGAGCGGGGCGTCAAGCTCGTCGGCGCGACAGCCCATTACGTCACCGCCGACCTTGACGAGGGCCCGATCATCACCCAGGAGGTCATCGACGTCGACCACAGCCACACTCCCGACGGTCTGGCCGCCATCGGCCGCGACGCGGAGTCGGCGGCCCTGGCCCGAGCGGTCCGGTGGCACTGCGAAGGCCGGGTGTTCGTCCAGGGGCGGCGCACGGTGGTTCTGCGCTGACGGCCGGGAGGCCAGGGTGGTGCCGAGTGTCGTGCTGTGTGGGTGTCGCGTCGGAAGCCATTCGGTTGGGCCGTCGGTGGCGTCGGCGCGGTCGGCTGGGCGAAGCCCTGCGTGGCCTTGCGGGTCTCGGTGGTCGGTCGGCTCGACGTTTGCCGACGTTGGCTCCAGGTTCCGCTGAACCGCCATCTCCCTGGCCTTCACCGGCCCCCTGCCCGCGCCGCGTGCGGTTGGTCCGGCAGGTCGGAATCCGCCGGCGGTCCGGCGTCAACACCGTCACCGGCAGCTCGTCCTGCCAGGACGCGGCCGTCGGCCCGGCACCGGTGAGACCGCTGTTTCCTGCTCCACCTGGCCTCGGTCACCGTGGCCGCCACCCGGCTACGGGGGCGGCGGCGCTCGTGATCGATACACCGGATGCGACGAAGCGCCGCGCTGCCCTGCGGTACCCGTTCTCACCACGTTGCCGAGGTCGACGTCCTGCGTGTATCGCCGGGACGTGGCGTGGGTCTGCCGGCGATGGCGACCCAGAGGTTGGGGTCGACGTGGTCCTGAGGCAGCAGGTTGGCCATGTAGCGGGTGCTGCGTTCGATCTTGATACGCCACAGACGTGCTGCTTCCTCACCGTCGCCGTTGAGGACGGCCTCGAAGATCGCGGTGTTCTCGCGGGCGATGAGGTCGGCGGCCGCGTCGGTGAAGTCCAGCCGCAGGATGGAGATGAACATCCGTAGCCGCATGCTGAGGCGCTGGAAGAACAGGCTTGCCTGGGGCAGGCCCGCGGTGCGGGCTATCGCGTCCTGGAAGCGCAGGTCGGCCTCCCCGATCCGCACGAGGTCGCTGCGCCGGACCGCTGCGCGGACCTCGGACAGGGCTGTGTCGACCGATCGGAGTTCGGATCGGTGCAGCATGGCGACCCGGCGCATGAGCACGGAGCCCAGTGCCGCCCGGACCGCGTAGAGGTCGAGGACGGCAGTGACGTCGACCTGAGGAACGGCGGCTCCGCGGTGGGGCAGCCGGTCGAGCATTCCTTCCTCGGCGAGCACGCGCAGTGCCTCGCGGACGGCACCTCGGGAGACGCCGAGCCGGGACGCCAGGGGTGCTTCCTTGACGCGTTCGCCGGGTGGGAACGGGCCGGCGAGGAGAGCTTCGCGCACGAGATGGACGACCGGGTCGGAGGTGTCGGCCGGTCCGGGCGTGATGCCGGATGCTTCACCGGTCCACTCGTGATCGGCGGAGTCGTCGGGGCGACATCTCTGCCCGCTCCCAGCCGCGGTTGAGTCTTTATCAAGCCTCATCCAGACGAAGGCACCGGACTGCGGCGTCCACGTGCCGCACCAGGCGCGGAGGCCGTCGCGGAGTGCGGTCGTCGATGTCGCGAAGCCGGGCACGTTCTCGTGGGTGAGCAGCGGATTGTTCGCCAGGAGAACCTCGACCTCGTCGAGCCATGACGCGTCGGTGGGAAGGAGATGCCGGTGGAAACGCGGATGGTGCCGCACCCATGTCTCGACCGTGTCGCGGGCGGGGCTGTCGGGCTCGCCCTCGACGAGAAGGTGGACTTCCGAGCCCGCCGTCATCCGCCGCTCGAGGCTCTCCAGGAAAGCGCCCAGAGCCGCGCCCGGGCCGGTCGGATCGTGTGTGTCTGATGTATCCGGTGTGTCCGGTCCGCCGCGGACCAGTGCGAACGCGTTCGCCACGGCGAGGATGTTCCTCACCTCGGTGGCGCGTCGGCTCATCGGCGCCGCGGGTGTGGAAGTCTTGGCTCCGCGATGCTGGAGAGGCGCGGCGCGACTGTCGGCGACGACGGCGAGCACGCGCGTGGGAGGGTCGAGGAAAAGTCCGATCACGTCGCGGACCTTGGCGGCGCGCAGCGAGGTCCGGCCATCGTTCGCAGGCAACCGGCCCGGTCGCGACTGCAGCCCGTACCTACGCCAGATCCGGTTCACAGTCGCCTGGCTGAGGCGGCGTTGTCCCGACCATCGGCGGCCAGGCGTGGATCAACGGTTACGGGCTGCCCCGCGATTGATCTTGGGGCGTGTTGGCCTGGAGGTTCGGCTGGTGGGGTGATTCAGCAGGCCGTCGCGCGGACGAGTACGATTTCGGTGCGCGCCTAGCGGCGAGTGGGTCTGCGGGCGGCGCGGTCGGAGACGAGTCCGGCGATGGGGCGTGCGGGCCTGACTCGTCATCACACCCGACTCAACTCGCGCGGCCTTCCCATGTGCCCACCTGTGACCAAGATCAATCGCGGGGGCAGTCCGTTAGGCGGAGAAGCCAGTGACCTTGTTCGGCGTCACCCGCACGATAAGCCAGAGCACTTCCTCCGGTTCGGCCGGCGGGTTCTCACCGAGGTACTTCTGCCAGAGCGTGTGAGGCAGCGACTTCTCCCGGTCCTCGATCAGCTCGGCGGTGCCCCGGATGTCTACAGACTGGTACGGGTTCTCGGTATCGAAGACGGTAAGGCTGACCCGCGGGTCCCGGGCGAGATTCCTGGTCTTCTGGCGCCCCGCCGTAGTGGTGAAGAGCACCGTGTCTCCGTCCCTCGCGATCCAGACCACCGAGGTCTGCGGCCCACCGTCCCGGTTCAGCGTCGCGACAGTGGCGAAGTTCCTCCCGTCCAGCAGTTTGCGCGTCCCCTCGTTAAACGTTGCCGACACAGCCCCACCCTTCTGTTCAACACTCTGAGTTGTTCACTGCTGATGCAGTACGGGCTTGAAGATCGAATTCTTCCCACCACAGGGCCGAGGGCTGCTGACCTCAGCCACGGCACCGGACCTCGCTGGTACCGCAGACGGCGCCGAGACGAGTGCGGCCGCCGCTGATGATCGCGCATTGTGCGGACTGGTGAAGAGACGGTGACGGCGGGCCCTGCCCGTCGGTAGGAGATGTTCGACGCTCTGACGGGGCCGTATCGCGGGTCAGCGCGTTATAACACCGTCGTACTCGACCCCGACGACCCGTTTGTCGACGGCTTCACCGTCGGGGATATCTAGGCTCGAATTTGGTCAAAACGAGCGGTGCCCCACCGCTGGGTCACGTACCAGGCTTGTGGTGTCGACCGGCGGCCGTGGAGTGGTCAGCGGGGCGGGCTCCCGGCCAGGCCGGCCACCCGCCCCTCCGCTACGCGAAGGATGCGACAGGCTTGCCGAAGACGCCCTCGTCGGGAACGACGCCGAGACCGGGGCCGGTCGGTACCTGAACGTGGCCCGCTTCGACCCGGATCGGATTGTCGGAGTCGTAGTGGACGTCCATGAAGGGTTCGGCGAGCCATACGCCTTCGAGCAGCTGCGGCTTTACCGTCGCGCCCATGTGAACACATGCGGCAGCGATGATGTCCCCTCCCCATGAGTCATCACATGTATGAGGCATGGAACGTGACTCGCAGAGGTCTCTGACGGTCGCGATACCTCCCAGACCGCCGAGACGTGTGACCTTGAGTCCGAACCCGTCGCATACTCCGAGCGAGATCGCCCGGAGCACGTCATGCACACTCTCGGTGTTCTCGTCGAGGTAGATCCCGTGGTGCAGTTGCCCGCGAATCGCGGCGATCTCCTCCATCGTGTTGCAGGGCTGCTCGAAGACGAAGGGGATGTCGGCGCATTCCCGGCCGATGCGCAGCACGTCGCGTGTGTTCAGCGCCCGGTTGGCGTCGACGGCAAGCCGGGCACAACCCGTCGCTTCCCACACCTTGCGAATCGTCTCGATATCGAGTTCGACCGGCCGCCCACCCACCTTGATCTGAAGACGCGGATAGCCCTCGGCAATCTTCTCCACGGCGATCCGGGCAACTTCATCCGGGTCGCCGACGGTCAGCGAGTAATACGAGTTCACGCGCTCGCTCGCGGCGCCGCCCAGCATGTCGCACACGCGTATGCCGTGGGCCTTGCCGATCAGATCGTGCATCGCGATGTCGATCGCGGCTTTCGCATAGTTGTGCCCATGAAGGAGTGTTGCCATCGCGCGGCGTATCTCCAGCGGACCCGTCACCGTTCTGCCGATCAGGCCCGGCGCCATCTGGTTCAGCGCGGCCCGGGCACCCAGAGCGTGCTCCTGCGCGTACACCGGGCCGACCGGGCACACTTCCCCCCAGCCGGAGACGCCCGTGCTGGACACGACTTCCACAATCGTCGAATCCAGGGCCGAATAGGCGCCTTCGGACATCCGGTAGACCTTGCCGCTCAATGGCAGGTCCATTTGATACACGTGAATCTCGGCGATGCGCATTCTTGCCTTCTTTCGTTTTCACACCGTCGAGGCCGGCGGGATGAGCACCAGCTTTCCGAGGTGGCGTTTCGTGAGGAAGTCTTCCTGTGCTTGAGCGATGGCTTCCAGGGGGTAAGTGCGGGAGACGACCGGTCGCACCTCCTCGCGTTCGAGATACTTGATCACGTTCTCGAACACCTCGTCCTCCTGGAACGTGCAGCCGAACACCGAGAGATCCTTGAGGTACAGCGTGCGCAGATCGATCTCCGCGACCGGCCCTCCGATGGCGCCCGCGACGGCATAGCGGCCGCCGGGGCGCAGCAGGTCCAGCAGGCTCGGAACCTGAGGGCCGCCGACGAGATCGATCACCACGTCGACGGAGCCGCCGCCAAGGGCGCTGATCACATCTGCGCCCCGGTCGACAGTCTGGTCGGCGCCCTGCGCCATGACATCGGCGGCCTTCGTGGCCGAGCACACCGCGATGACGGTCGCGCCCCGGCGTTTGGCGAGTTGTACGGCGGCGAGCCCCACTCCGCCCGAGGCGCCGGTCACGAGTACCCGCTCCGCTCCGACCGCGGCCCGGTGCAGCATGTTCTCCGCGGTGGAGTAGGCACATGGCACGGCCGCGAGTTCCTCGTCGCTCCAGTCGCTGTGAACGGCGTACGTCTCCGCGGCGGGGGCCACTGCGAACTGCGCGAATCCGCCGTCGCATTCGCTGCCGAACGTCCAGCACGCGAAGGGCTGGTGGTCGACGGGCGTGCGCAGCATGTTCCGAACGAGGACTCGTTCGCCGATGCGATCGCGCGACACACCCTCGCCCACGTCGGCGATGCGGCCGCAGACGTCCGCACCCTGGATGCGGGGGAACTCGAGGGCTTTGCCCGTCCACGTCGCGTCCGCGTCGTCGACGGCGTCGAAACCCGCTGATCCTCCTTCGCCTGTCCCAGAGGTGATCACCTTCGAGTACCAGCCGATACGCGTGTTCACGTCCGTGTTGTTGATCCCGGCGGCGGCGACCTGGATGAGCACCTCGCCCTTCTTCGGGCGAGGAACGGGTACGTCAGTCCGGTACTCGAGTTTCTCCAGCCCGCCGTGCCCGGTGAGGAGGACGGCTGCCATTGTCTTCGGCAACAAGTTTTCGCTACCTTCGATGTCGTTCACTTACAGCCCCCTGTCATGCGTCGATTCGGACGTCGCTCAAGGGCTTGGAGCAGCAGATCAGGATCTTGTTCTGGGCGATTTCGCGCGGACGGATTCCCCCGTTGTGCTGCATGTCGACCTCTCCGGCGAGCATGGTCGTCTTGCAGGTCCCGCACATCCCCTGGGTGCACGAGGCCGGAGGCCTGAGGCCGGCCGCGTAGGCGGCGTCGAGCAGGGTTCCATCCGCGGCGCAGGTGACGGTGCGGCCACTGCGGACGAACTCGACGCTGTAAGTGGTGTGCGCGTCGGCTTCTTCGGCCGGTGCAGGGGCGTGGTCACCCTCGAGGGCGTCGGGCAGCGCTGCGGCTCCGTCGGCATCGCTGTCGACAGGAGGGGGAACGTCGGAGGCCGGGAGGCTTTCGAAGGAGAAGCTCTCCTCGTGGTACCCGCTCATGTCGTAGCCGAGTTCCCCGAGGATGCCCCGGATCGACGCCATGTAGCCGGCGGGCCCGCAGGTGTAGGTCTGGCGTTCGTCGAGATCGGGTGCGAGTGCCTGGAGTATGGGCGCCGACAGGCGGCCGCGCAGCCCCATCCACCGTTCCGATGGATAGTCGTCCTCACATACGTGGACGATCCGGATGTTCGGCATGACAGCGGCCATGGCTTCGAGCTCGCGGCGGAAGATGATATCCGCAGGCGTGCGGGCGCTGTGTACGAAGAGGACGTCCGCATCCGAGCCGAGGTCGTACATGGTCCGCGTCATTGACATGAGCGGAGTAATGCCGCTGCCGGCGGACAGGAACAGGTACTTCGGCGCCGACGGGTTCGCCAGCGTGAAGCCGCCCAACGGTGCCTGGGCGGTGATGCGTGCGCCGGGGACCACGTGGTCGTGCAGCCAGTTCGAGACCGGGCCACCGGGGACGCGCTTGACCGTGATCGAGATCAGGTGCGGGCGTGTCGGTGGTGACGAGATGGTGTAGCAGCGAGTGAATGCCACCCCGTCGATCTCGAGCTGGAGCGTGATGAACTGACCTGGGTCGAAGCGGAACGTGCGATGGCCGTCAGCCTCGAAGTGGAAACTTTTGACGTCATGGGTGATGTCGAGGACCTTGCGGCACACCAGTACCGCCTGGTCCTCCTCGCCCCAGCAGTCCGGAGCCCAGGGCGGGGACACTAGGCCGAAATCTGCCTGGGTCGCGAACAGGTCACCTGTGGTGACCACGGTGTCCGGGCCAGTTGCTGCGACCACCACTTGAACCTCCAGTAGCACGGTGGGCACCGATTGATGACTCGAAGCCGAACCCGCTGCGTCGGGTGAGCAGCGACTCGGTTGTGTGAAGCGTTCGGTTCTGCTCAGCCGGAACTCAGGCGGTGATGTGCTCACTCCTGCATCAGGTCCCGGCTTGTAGCCAGGGGCTCGTGAACCCGTTCGGCGGTCAGTAGCGCACCGAGGGGTTCCCGCGGGGTGACTCGCAATGTTGTACCGCATGGCGCAACCTTCGTATCCTGCGAGACAAGAGTGAGTCCGTCGGTCCTCGGTTGTCAACAGGCCTCGTCAGGTCGCCGAAGGAGCCCTTGGGGGAGGGGTGGGGCTGCTTGCTCGTCAAGCGGATCGCCGCCGCCGCAGAGCCGCCTCCGCCGTGTCCGGCGCCCGGCCGGTTCGTCGATGTGCCGGTGCTCCGTGAGTCGAGGCGGCAGGCGAAACCGCCAGGTAATCAAGCATTTACCAAGCGGGTGCCAATTCGTCGGAACCGCCAGGCTGGAGCCCTTGACAGGGTATGGGGTCACTTCTAGCCTCGGTTCGCACAGTGCGATTGTCCCACTGTGCGAAACAGGGACTCGTCGTAAATTCTTGATCATGAGTGGGAGATGTCCCGTGAACTTCTCGTCCGCCAATCCGGCATCGGCCCCTGATATCGCCGAGATGGTCGCGCGCCGAGCGGTCGGCTACAGCCTTGAGGCGCCCTTCTATACCAGCCAAGAGGTCTACGACCTCGACCTCGAGGTCATATTCGGTAGGCACTGGCTGTTTGCCTGCGCGGAGGCGGAGCTGGCCGAGCCGGGTGACTACGTCACCCTGGACATCGGGCGGCAGTCGATCATCATCGTGCGGGATGACGACGAGAGCATCCGAGCCCTCCGTAACGTCTGCCGGCACCGTGGCTCCCGGATCCTGGAGGACCCGTGTGGTTCTGTGGGCAACCTGGTCTGCCCGTACCACCAGTGGACCTACCGCACGGACGGCACCCTGATCCACGCCGAGGGCCAGGACCCCGCGCTCGACCGTAAGCAGTTCGGTCTCAAGCCCGTCAGCGTGCGCACCGTGGCCGGACTGGTCCTGGTGTGTCTCTCCGATGAGCCTCCCACGGACATCGACGAGGTGGCCGCGGTCATCGAGCCCTACCTGGCGCCCTACCGGCTCCAGGACGCGAAGGTCGCGCACCAGATCGACCTGATCGAGGAGGGCAACTGGAAGCTGGTGATGGAGAACAACCGCGAGTGCCAGCACTGCGATGCCGGCCACCCGGAGTTGCTCACCGCCTACTTCCCCCTCGGGCTTTACGCCGGGGGCGATTATCCCCCACGGATGCGTGCCGTTCTCGAGCGTTACCAGGCCGCCGAGGCTCGTCTGCACTATGCGTGCGCGGCGACCGGCATGCCGGTCGGCACGCATCG
This sequence comes from Streptomyces sp. CA-179760, assembly GCF_050937045.1. Taxonomy (NCBI): domain Bacteria; kingdom Bacillati; phylum Actinomycetota; class Actinomycetes; order Kitasatosporales; family Streptomycetaceae; genus Streptomyces; species Streptomyces sp. CA-179760. The sequence goes on along the minus strand of NZ_JBNJLZ010000001.1, from coordinate 892,051 downwards.
CGAGCTCGACGATCGGCCCACTGGGTACCAGATCACCCACCTGCCGCTCGACGGCGTAGGTGCCTCCTTCGGAGAGGCGGGTGCGCAGGTCAGCCGCAGGCTGATCGGTGAGATCGCGATCCCTGAGTTCGGCGACATGTCGCTGCATCTGCAGCCCAACTCGTGGTTCCACATGCTCAGCGACCACGCCGTGGTCTTCCGTGTCATGCCTGTCGCGCCGGACAAGACCCTTGTCCGCACCACCTGGCTCGTGCACGCCGACGCCGTGGAAGGTGTCGACTACGACGTCGACTCCCTGACCGCCGTATGGAGCGCCACCAACGATCAGGACCGGGCATTCGTCGAGAAGTGCCAGCGAGGTGCGAGTGACCCTGGATACGAGCCCGGCCCCTATGCGGGGGTCGAGGGCGACGTCGAGGCATTCGACAACTGGTACATAAAGCGCCTGCGCGATCATCTCGGTCTCAATGACGCACACCTGTCCCTGATCACTCACGCCTCCGGCCAGTGACCATCCACCAAACACTCGAAGTCTCGGGCCCCGTGGCCTTCACGTGACTGAGAGCCGAGTTCGCACCACAACCGGCGACAGGAGTCCGGCATGAACGCGATTGTGGCCCATGAGACGTACAAGGTCTTCGGTAAACGTCCTGACCGTGGCGTCGCACGTCTGCGCGAAGGCGCGACGCGCGAGGAACTGCGCAAGGACGGCATCACCGCAGCTGTGATCGACGCGTCCTTCGAGGTACGTGAAGGCGAGATCTTCGTCGTCATGGGACTGTCCGGCTCGGGCAAATCCACGCTGATCCGCATGGTGAACGGGCTGTGGGAGCCCACCGCGGGTGAGTTGCTGGTCCATGGCGAAGACGTCGTCACGATGAACCAACAGCAGTTGCGACGCATGCGCCGGGAGAAGGTCAGCATGGTCTTCCAGCACTTCGCGTTGTTTCCGCATCGCACGGTGGGTGAGAACGCCGCGTACGGCTTGAAGGTCCAGGGCATACCCAAGGACGAGCACGAGCGCCGAGCCAAGGAAGCACTGCGCCTGGTGGGGCTCAAGGGCTGGGAGGACTCACTCCCGGGACAACTGTCCGGGGGCATGCGGCAACGTGTCGGCCTGGCGAGGGCACTTGCCGCGGGTACCAACATTCTGCTGATGGACGAGGCGTTCAGCGCGCTGGATCCCCTGATCAAACGCGAGATGCAGGACCAGCTGATAGAGCTTCAGCACAAGCTCGGCAAGACCATCCTCTTCATCACGCACGATCTGAACGAGGCCATGCGCCTCGGGGACAGAATCGCGATGATGCGCGACGGGCGGGTCGTCCAGGTCGGCACGGCCGAGCAGATTCTCAACGATCCGGCCGACGACTTCGTCGCCCAGTTCGTTCTGGACGTCGACCGGACGCGTGTGCTGACCGCCGGCGCCGTCATGACCCCACCGGTGGCTCTTGTCGGGTCCGAGCTGGGACCCCGAGCCGTCCAGAAGATGATGCGTGACCATCAGGCCGCGCGCCTCTTCGTGGTCGACCGGAACAGGAAACTGTGCGGTGCCGTCGACGAAGAGGCGGTCGTGGGCGCTGTGGGGGAGGGGGCGGACTCCCTGGACGGCGTTCTCGACGACCAGGTGGTCAGCGTGTCCGAGCATGCCCACCTCTCCGAACTGCTGGCGTTGAGTGCCGACACCCCCAAGGCTCTGGCCGTCGTGGACGACGAGAGCCGAGTGGTGGGGGTGCTGGCTCGCGTCACGCTGCTCCACGCCCTGGCGCAGCGAGGCGGCGTACATCAGGCCAGTAACGGCCAAGCCTCTGCGGTCCCGGTGCTCCATTCCGATCACGACCGTGCGGAGGTGAGTGCGCGATGACCGCGCTGTCGCTGTTCGATGTTCCCAAGATCCCCGTCGGGGATGCGCTCCAGGACTTCTTCGACTGGCTCACCACACACATGGGTGGGTTCTTCGACACGGTGAGCAACGTCATCGGCTCTGTTGTCGACAGCTTCATCAGTGTCCTCGAAGCGCCGGACCCCGTTGTTCTGGCGCTGATCTTCGCCTTGATCGGGATGCTGTTCAAGGGATGGAAGTTCGCCGTCGTCGCCTTCCTCGGATTGCTGTTCATTATCAGCATGGAGCAGTGGGCCGCCGCGATGCAGACACTGGCGCTCGTTCTGGTCGCCACTTTGGTGGCGATTGTGATCGCGATCCCCACAGGAGTGCTCGCAGCGAGGAAACCGTGGGCGAGTGCGGCGCTCAGGCCGATCATGGATCTGATGCAGACGATGCCCGCGTTCGTGTGGCTGGTGCCCGTCGTCACACTCTTCAGCATCGGTGTAGTCCCGGGCGTCGTCGCGACGATCATCTTCGCGTTGCCGCCGGGCGTCCGACTGACGGAGCTGGGGATCCGGAACGTCGACGCGGAGGTCGTCGAGGCGGCCAACGCGTTCGGGTCCACGCCCCGCCAGACCCTGCTGGGCGTACAACTGCCACTGGCGCTCCCGACGATCATGGCCGGGGTCAACCAGGTCATCATGCTGTCCCTCTCGATGGCTGTGATCTCCGGCCTGGTGGGAGCCGAAGGACTGGGCGGTCAGGTGACAACCGCCATTTCGACGCTGGATCTCGGTCTCGGCTTCGAGGCAGGGCTCTCGGTGGTGATCCTGGCCATCTATCTGGACCGGGTCACGGCCTCCGTGGGACAGGGCAGGGGCGGCGGGAGGCGCGGTTTCTGGCTTCGCAAGCCACGGCCGTCCGCTCCCGAAGAAGAGGATTCCACTCTCGACGGAGGTGAGAAGGAATCACCCGCAGTGGCGGAAATCGGGGCGTCAAAGATCGGCGGATAGGTCACTGCGGCCGTCCGGTACGTGAGAGGAACAAGAATGATGGCGAAGCGATGTAGAGCGGTTTCGATGCGGCTCGGTATAGCCGTGTCAGTATTCGCCCTGGCCGCGGCCGGCTGTGCGGAAAACAGCGGCTCCGGCGGCGACGACAAGACCATCACGATGGGCGTGATCCCGGGATGGACCGACGAAACGAGCACGGCGTATCTGCTCAAGAACGTTTTGGAAAAAAATGGCTACACCGTCAAGGTGACGAAGCTCAGTGACAACGCCCCGATGTACACCGCGCTCTCGAACGGGGACATCGACCTCCTTTCCTCCGCCTGGCCGGAACGCACGCACAAGTCCTACATGGACAAGTACGGCGACAAGATCGAGGACATCGGTACCTATTACGACAACGCGGGGCTCTTCCTCGCGGTGCCCACGTACTCGGACGTCAAGTCCCTCGCCGACCTGCCCAGCCACGCGAAGGAGTTCGACGGCAAGGTCACCGGGATCGAGCCGGGCGCCGGTCTGACGAAGGCGACGCAGGACGACGTCTTCCCCGCCTACGGACTCGACAGCAAATTCAAGCTGGTGACCTCCTCGACGACCGCGATGCTCACGGAGCTGAAGAAGGCCACGGGGGCGAAGGAACCCATCGTGGTGACGCTATGGAAGCCGTTCTGGGCCAATCAGGCTTTCCCCGTCCGGCCCCTAGAGGACCCGAAGGGAGCGTTCGGCAAGCCGGAAGGCCTGCACAGCCTCGCTCGCGACGGATTCTCCAAGGACTTCCCGGACGTTGCTGAAATGATCAAGAACTTCAAGTTGACCGACGCGCAGTACGGCAGCTTGGAGGACTCCGTGGTCAACAAGTTCGGCCAGGGCAAGGAGCCGCAGGCCGTTCAGGCGTGGCTCAAGGAGAACCCGGACTACGCGCCGTCCCTGGAGAAGTACCTGAAGAAGTGACGCGGCTGCCCCGGTACGGCACTTTCCTCGGCACTTTCCTCCCCACGAGGCAGAGCGCCGTATCGGGGCCCGACGGTTCCACCGAGCGGGCGGGAGTCGTATGACGAAGCCCGCCACGCACCCGTGAATCGCTCCCCAACCAGGAGCAGGACGGAGTCACCTCACATGGCAGGCAACAAGGTCGTCGTCTACCAGGGGCCCGGCAAGGTCGGGATCGAGGAGATCGACTATCCCAAGCTCGAACTCCCCGCCGACGTGGTGAAGGGGCTGAGTATCAAGAAGGCCGCGCCGCATGCCGTCGTACTGAAACTCGTCACCACCAACATATGCGGCAGTGACCAGCACATGGTCCGTGGCCGTACGACGGCCCCGGTCGGCCAGACGCTGGGCCACGAGATCACCGGCGAAGTCGTCGAGGTGGGTGACGACGTCCTCTTCGTCAAGGAGGGCGACATCTGCTCGGTGCCGTTCAACATCGCCTGCGGGCGCTGTCGGATGTGCAACGAGGGCAAGACTGGCATCTGCCTGAACGTCAACCCGGCCCGCGCCGGCGCGGCGTACGGCTACGTCGACATGGGTGGCTGGCTGGGCGGCCAGGCGGAGTACGTCATGGTGCCGTTCGCCGATTTCAACCTGCTGAAGTTCCCCGACCGCGACGCCGCATTGGCCAAGATCCTCGACCTGACGATGTTGTCCGACATCTTCCCGACTGGCTACCACGGCGCGTACACCGCCGGCGTGACCACCGGCTCCACCGTGTACGTCGCGGGCGCCGGTCCGGTCGGTCTCGCCGCGGCGTACTCCGCGCAGTTGCTGGGTGCCTCGGTCGTCATCGTCGGTGACATGAACGCCGACCGGCTCGCGCAGGCCCGGAGCTTCGGCTGCGAGACCGTCGACCTCAGCACCGGAAACGACCTGGCCGACATGATCGCGGACATCCTGGGCGAGCCAGAGGTCGACGCCGCCGTCGACGCGGTCGGCTTCGAGGCCCGCGGGCACGGAGCGGGGGCGGGCGAGGCTCCGGCGACGGTACTCAACGACATGATGACCGTCGCTCGTGCCGGCGCGTCGCTCGGCATCCCGGGGCTTTACGTCACGGGCGATCCGGGTGCGGTCGACGACGCGGCCAAGGTGGGGCAGATCGGGGTACGCCTGGGCCTCGGCTGGGCCAAGTCGCACGAGTTCACCACCGGCCAGTGTCCGGTCAAGCGCTACAACCGGCAGCTGATGAACCTCATCCTCGCCGACAAGGCGCACATCGCGAAGGCGGTCAACGCCGTCACGATCGGACTCGGCGAGGCGCCGCAGGGCTACCAGGAGTTCGACCAGGGCGCGGCGAAGAAGTACGTCATCGATCCGCACGGGATGGTGGCTCCCTGACTCCCGTTCATCCGGCGGCCGAACAGCCGTCGTAGGGAAGGCCGTCCCCGGAGCACACCGCCAAGCAACACATACGCACAGGCACATGGAGGATACAGTGAAGGACGTGGTGATCGTCGGGGGCGGCCTCGCCGGCCTGGCGGCGGCGTGGAGACTGCGCCATCGCGACATCCTGTTGATCGAGGCCGACAACCGGGTCGGCGGCAGGATCCGCTCCGAGGCCCGTGGCCCCTACTGGCTGAACTGGGGTGGCCACGTCTACGACGGCGGTCCCGCGTCGGCCACCCAGCGGCTGCTGAAGGACACAGGGTTCACGTCAAGGCCGGTGCCGGGGAACCTGACCGGCCTCAGCATGAACGGCCGACTGCTGCTCAGCGGTCGCGTGGAGACCTTTCCCTTCCGGGTCCCCATGTCCTGGGGCGATCGGGCGAGTCTGATCAAGGTGGGAGCGACGGTCCGGCTGGCCGTGGCGCGCTACGCCCGTCTGGTCAAACGTCGCCCGGGCGAGGACGAGGCCACCCGTCAACAGCGGGTCTACGACTTCATGAATGATCGTTCCTTCGCCGACTTCATCGGCACCCTTCCCGAGGACGCCGAGGCGCTCTTCAAGCCCACGGTGACCAGGTCCTCCGCGGAGATGCACCAGATCTCCGCCGGGGCCGGCATCGGGTACTTCAACCTGGTCTGGAACATCGGCGCGGGACTGTCGCACAGCATCGACGGGGGACCCTCCACCCTGCTCGAGGGCATCGCCGACGCACTGGGCGATCGGGTGCAACTCGGCGCCGCCGCCGAGGAAGTCGTGAGCAAGGGCGCGTCCGTCGTGGTGCGATACCGCCAGGGTGGCGTCGAGCACGAGGTCGAGGCCCACAGCGTCATCCTCGCCACGACCGCGAGCGTGAGCCATCGCATCGGTGTCGACCTCGACGAAGACCTCCGCGACGCACTCTCCCAGATCAAGTACGGCCCGTTCGTGAGCGCGGCCTTCCTCACCAACGAGACCGAACGTCAGAAGTGGGACGGCACCTATGCGATAGCCACCCCCAAGCGGTCGTTCAACGTGGTGCTCAACATGTCCAACAACGTGCACGGCCACACGCAGGAACGACAGCCGGGCAGCAGCTTCATGACCTTCTCTCCGGCCGCACTCGCCCGCCAACTGCTGGAGCAGGACGACGAGACCATCCTCCGGACCTACATCGACGATCTCGACCAGGTGCTGCCCGGCTTCGCCTCGCACGTCGCCGAAGCAGAGGTGGCACGGTGGCCCGAGGCCTCGCCCTACTGCTTCCCCGGCCGCGGCCGGCTCCAGTCGACCCTCACCAGGCCCAACGGTCGAGTGATGCTGGCGGGGGACTACCTCGGCACCCAGTACACGGAGACCTCGGTGCACACCGCCTTCGCGGCCGCCCAAGCCGCGGAGAACCTCGTGAACGCCGACCAGCCCCAGCGCCGAGCCGCATAGCTGCCGCCGGACCCGACGCTGTCGTAGGTCCCCGCCTTCTTCTCCTCCGCTTCCTCCCCGATCTCGACTTCGACACCGAAGGTGCCTCCACCATGTCCTCACAGCTGCGCGGCGTCCTGTCCGCCCTCCTCACCCCCTTCGATGACAACGGCTCGGTCGACGAGGCGACTCTGCGACGAGTCGTCGACCGCAACATCGACGGCGGCGTCCACGGCGTCGTGGCCTGCGGTTCGACCGGGGAGTTCACCACGCTCAGCAACGCCGAGCGCCGCCTCGTCGTGGAGACCGTGATCGACCAGACCGCGGGCCGGGTGCCAGTGGTGGCACAGACCGGCGCCCAGTCCACGAGGGAGGCCATCGAGCTCTCGCGCCACGCGGAACAGGCGGGCGCGTCTGTGCTGATGGTGGTGGCGCCGTACTACGAGCCGCTCACGATCGAGGAGACCAAGCACTACCTCACGACCGTGGCCGAGTCGGTGAGCATTCCGATCATGCTCTACAACCTCCCGATCGCCACCGGCGTCAACATGACGCCCGACCTGGTCGGCGAACTCGCCCGCGAGGTCGAGAACATCCAATACATCAAGGACACCTCCGCCGACATAGCCCAGGCCGGGCAGCTGATCCACAACCACGGAGAAGTCGTCTCGACCTTCGTCGGCTGGGACTCCCTGCTGCTCGCCGCGCTCTCCGAGGGCGCCGCCGGGGTGATGGCCGGAACCGCCAATGTCGTGGCGGCCCAGCTGGTATCGATCCACGCCGCCATGAGCGAGGGCGATCTGCACCGGGCGCGTGCCGAGTGGGAGCTGGTCTACCCGCTGATCGACGCGATCATGTCGGCGCCCTTCTCCGCCGCGGTCAAGACGGCGCTCGGCGCGACGGGCTTCGCGATCGGGAGCCCCCGGCCGCCCGTGGCGCCGCTCGACCCCGAGGTGGCCGCGGCCATCTCGAAGCTGGCGGCGCCCCTTTCGTCATCGACGGTGAGCCAGGACGCCGCAGCCGTCTGACCTGCTCACCGCGCGACTCTCATCGCCGGTCGCGTTCACAGCCCCACAACCACCGAAGGAGTGGACATGTCCCTCAAGGACCCGACCACAGGCGTACGGCGTGCGCCGGAGGCCACCAAGTTTGATCCGGCGGACCTGCCGCCGGCCGGGCATGTCATAGACGGCGCCTTTCGCGAGGCCCCGACCGCCGAGCTGCTGGACATTGTCAATCCCGCCTCCGAAGAGGTGATCGCCCGGGTCGCGCTGGGCACCGAGGCGGACGTCGACCTCGCGGTCGCCGCGGCGGTCAAGGCCAAGGAATCCTGGGCGCGTCTCGTGCCCAAGACGCGCTCGGAAATCCTGCACGCCATCGCCGACCGGCTCGCGGCCAACCATGACGTGCTGGTTCGTCTGGAGTCCGCCAACACGGGTAAGCCGACCTCGGTGGCCCGCGACGACGTCGACGGAACCATCGACACGTTCCGGTTCATGGCCGGCGCGCTGCGCGCGTCCACGACGATGGCGGCCGGCGACTACGCCGAATCCCACCTCTCGGTGATCCTGCGCGAACCCCTCGGTGTGGTGGGCGTCGTCACACCGTGGAACTACCCCCTCCTGATGGCGGCGTGGAAGATCGCGCCGATCCTTGCCGCGGGCAACACTCTGGTGATCAAGCCTTCGGAGCAGACGCCCCTGACCACGCTCAAGTTCGCCGAGCTGGTCGCCGACCTGCTCCCCGCGGGCGTGCTTAACGTTGTGACGGGACTCGGTCCCGTCGTCGGCTCCGCCCTCGCCTCGCACGCCGACATCGGCATGATCGCGTTGACCGGATCGGTCGGCAGCGGGCGTGCCGTCGCGCGTGCCGCCGCGGACACCCTCAAGCGGGTCCACCTCGAACTCGGCGGCAAGGCCCCGGTCGTGGTCTTCGAGGACGCCGACCTGGACCTCGTGGCGACCTCGCTGCGCGCCGCCAGCTTCTACAACGGGGGCCAGGAGTGCGGTGCCGCCTGCCGAGTGCTGGTACACGAGTCGGTCGCCGACGAACTGATCGACCGCCTGGTGGCACAGGTACGCGAACTGAAGGTCGGTGACCCGGGCGCCGGCGACGACATCGAGGTCGGCCCGCTCGTGTCCAAGGCGCACTACGACCGGGTGCTCGCCCACCTCGAGCGTGCGTTGGCCGAGGGGGCGCACGCCGCCGTCGGTGGCGGCGCCTTCGACGGCACGGGCTACTTTGTCCAGCCGACCGTGCTCGTCGACGTGCCCGTCGATGCCGCGTGCACCCGGGAGGAGATCTTCGGGCCGGTGGTGACGGTCGAGACGTTCTCCACTGAGGACGAGGCCGTCCTGCGCGCCAACAACGTGCCGCTCGGCCTGTCCGCGTCGGTCTGGACGAGCGACGCCCGCCGCAGCCACGACGTAGCCGCCCGGCTCGACTCCGGCACGGTCTGGGTCAACTCCCACCTCGTGCTCGCCAACGAGGTGCCCTGGGGCGGTTTCAAGGGCTCCGGGTACGGGCGCGACCTGTCGATCTACGCACTCGACGACTACTCGCGTACGAAGCACGTCATGCACTATCACGGCCGCTGATCTTCCGTCGTCACCAGTGCCAGGGTGACTACAGGCCTTCGTGAACGCAGAGGCGCCCGGCAGTACTCCGCCGGGCGCCTCTGATCGTTTCCTGGCCGGGCCCCCGGTCGGCGGCCCACGATCCGGTGCAGGGCTCACCGCTGCGACGGGTCACAGATGGCCCACACGACGCGGTGGCGGGTCCGCTGCTGATAGTCGATGCCGTCGTGCATTCGGGCCGCTGAGCCGACGGCAGAGATGTTTCTCCTCTGCCCGCCGACGAGTCTGTGTGTTGCGTCCCCTGCGATCGGCGCCGATGCGCTGTGCTTGCCAGGTGTTGTCCTCGGCCGCCGATAGCGCGACTCAGCCGGCTTTCGGGTATCCGTTTCGCTCCGAGATCTCCGCGGCAGCCGACAGCAGGTGCTCGACTATTCCCAGAATCGTGTCCTCGTTGATACGGAATGCGGGACCGGAGACCACCAGGGCGGCGGCGACCTGGCCGTCGTGGGCTCGAATCGGCGCCGCGACGGCCGCGAGCCCGATCTCCTGTTCCTCGTCGACTCGGGCATAACCGTGCTTGCGTGCGGTCTCCAGCTCGGTCTCCAGGGCGCCCGGATCGACAATCGTGTGCGGGGTGAGGCGTTCCATTTCCGCGTCGAGGTAGGTCTGCAGTTCGGCGCGGGGCATGAACGCGAGGAAGACCTTGCCGGCAGCAGTCGGGTGAAGAGGATGGTGCTGCCCGACCCGGTTCACGATGGTGAGTGAGTCCGAGCCATTTACCTGGTCGATAGAGACCACTGTGCGGCCCTCATGCACCGCGACAATGACGGTCTCCTTCAACTCCTCCGCGAGGCGGTTGCACACGGTGCGACTGATCACGGTCAGATCGTGTTGCTTGCCAACTCCGTCCGCCAAACGCTGGATGCCGTAAGCCAGCCGGTACCCACCTCGTGTGGAGGCTTGCTCGACCATCCCTCTGGCCTCCAGGGTCGCAATCAGCCGAGACACCGTCGACTTGTGCACGGAGATCTCGTTGGCGATTTCTGTGATGCCAGCCACTCTGCGCTGAGAAAGCACCTGGAGGATCGAGATCGCCCTGTCTACCGAATGGACCGAATTGTCTCGCCCTTGCCTGCGCCCGTCGCTCACATGGGACAAGATACAGAGTCGTCCACCCCTTGAGGAAATCTGTCATATCAAATGAGTCATTTTGATGCATTCTGTTCCTTCTGGGGTTATGCCTCTCGAGCCGGGTGCGTTCATCTACACGGCCGCAGCCGCCGTCGCACCTGCACATTGCTGTCTTTGGAGGCCAGCCGCAGGAGCCCAGGCTCAACCCGACGACCTGGCAAGGGTGAGGCGCCCCGCCCCCTCCTGTCGCAATGGCTGGGCGGGGAGCTCCGGCGGTAGGGGTTCTAATGCCGAGGCGGCGTCGCGGGAGATGCCATCGGCGGTGAGGGGGACGAGATGCCGGCCGGCGTCAGCTGACGGAAGGCGAGGCTGAGAGGTTCTCGTCGGCGACCCAGAGGAGGAGGCGCCCCGATCTGTTGACTGCCTTCCGGCGGAGTTGCTTGCGGCGGGCCCGTCTGGAGCTGTGTCTCATGCCTCGTCCTCCGGCCCGGTGTGAGGGGCGGGATCGTATTCGAGGGAGGTTGCGTGGCGCGTCGGGGTCTGGCCGCTGCGCGGCCCGGTGTGGGGCGGCCGGGGGTCGTTCCAGCGCAGGATGAGGCGCTCGCGCAGGTCGACGACCGATTGGGAGGTGTATCCCGTGGCTGCCCGTCCGGCGATGAAGGTGGACAGCGGGCCGGTCATCCAGTGCTCGCGGATGACGTGGTTGAGTACTTCGACCACTGCGTCGGCGTCGAGTGCGCCGTCCGCCACTGCTTCGGCCCAGGCAGCGAGGACTTCCTCGCACCGTGTTTCCAGGGCTGGCACGGACAGGGCGGCGGACCAGCCCTGTACCAGTTCATCTGCTGTGTCTGGGTGCTCCAGGGCATTGGACAGCAGCAGGGTCGCCGCAGGGTGATCAGCGGAGGGATCGAGCAGGGCCAGGACGGCGCGGCGTGCCGCGAGATGATTCCGATCATCCGGCTGCTTGTATTCGGTCACCCATTTGCTGACCGTGTCCCATACGCGCGGCAGCAGCCAGATCTCCGAGCACATGGCGCGCACGACCTCTTCGGTCACGGATACGGCGCTGTCGTGCTCGGAACGGCCCAGGACCGCAGTTTCGCACGGGCTTCTGGGCCGAGGGCGGGGTCCCTGGCGACGCGTGCGAGCATACGAGAAGCGCCGTCCTGCCCGGCGTCGCCGGCGGTGGGCCATGACTGGGCGACGTCCAGAGGGCGCAGGTCGCTTTCGTCCACGGTGAACTGGGCGAGCAGGTCCGCGATCTGGGGGATGCGCCCGGCGCCGAGCCCCTTGGGGACGGTGAGCTGCTTGACCCACTGGATCAGGCTGGGCTGGATGTCACTGAGCTGGCGCCGAAGTGCCGCAGCACTGCGGCCGGGTACACGGGCAGGTGGCCGAAGGAGACTCGCTGCCCGTCGATATTCGCTTGGACTGCCTCCAGCCGGGTGACGAGATCGCGGCCGGTGAGAATGTCCCGGATGCCGCGCGTCTTCCGGTCATCGAGCAGCAGACGCGCCCCGGCCAGGATCTCGGCGGGGCTGAGCCCCTCCAAGAGCACGGCCGCCAGCAGCAACGCTCGGTCGTCCGCGCTGTCCCGCGTTTCGCGAAAAGCGGTACTGACCCGTTCACGCCAGCGCAGACCGAGGTCGCGGGCGTCCTTGACCGTGCCACCCGAGTCCGCTGATGCGGCTGAGTTCAAAAGCGAGTGCCGCGGCGTCGCCCGGCTGCATGTCGGCTCGAAGGAGGCTGGCAAGCGGGCCTCGACGGTCCTCACCGTCACTCTCCTCACCCCGTCCGCCAGCTTCGCGGACGCTTTCCTGTAACCATCCACGGCGTGCGACCCACGGACAGAGCCGCTCGATGTGGCGGAGCGCGATCCGGTCGCCCGAGGGTGCGCTGAAAGCTCGAACGACGGTGCGCCCCAGGACCGGGTCGTTCTCGGGCCAGCCGTGCTCACCCGCGACCACGACAAGGTAGGAGCCCTTCTAGGAGCCCTTCTTCCTCAGGATTCGGCGTGACCGAGGAACTTCGTGGCCGTGACGTCCGGCTTGTCCCAGCGCGCGCTCTCGCCAAACATTGAGCAGGTACCCTCGGCCGTGCTCGGCGGGAAGCAGCCACTTGTCCTTCTCGACCGATTCCCATCCGGCAGCACGTGCTCAAGGCGCAGCCTTAGCCTCGGCCCGCCGGTCCCGGGCAGTATGGGTCGCAGCTCGGACAGGGCGTGCAGTCCCGCTGCGGTCTTGCCCGCCCCGGGCGGGCCGACGATCACAACCACCCGCTCGTCCTGGCCGAGCATGGCCAGCACTTCCGGGGCGGTCGCGATCTCCTTGCCCCCGCTGTCCTCGGCGACCCAGGCACGGCGCACCGCGTCGATTTCCGCTGGGAACACGGGCTCGGTGGGAAGGGGCTCTTGCTGATGCAGGTTGATGTCCCGCCCGGCCTGCAGCAGAGTCGCGTAGGTGTTGTTGGCTGCGTGAATCCCGCTGCCGCCGGACACAAGGTTGTCGGGCGGCACATTGGACGAGGTCACGGCCTGCTCACGCCCTCGGGTTGCGTGGCGGGACCCCGTAGTTGATGCCCCCACTGCCCGCGTCCAGGTTGCCGGACGCCTGCACGATCTGGCTGTTGGTGTTGTTCCGCGCCATCAGCGCCGGGGCGCCCGCTGACGGCGCGCCGTCCTGTAGGGCCGGCAGGAGCGCTGCCAGTTCCTCGCCCATGTCCGGGTAGCGGTCCAGGTAGGTAGCGAGTTGCAGGACGAGCTCGAACTCGCCGTGCGCGTCGAGGAAGGTGTCGAGAAGCGCGTCGTGGTCGCCGGCATCGGCCAGGTAGACGGGGACGGCCTCCGGCTCCGGGCGGGAGGGGTCGGACCTGGCCGTGGTGGCGTCGAAGACGGAGCGCGCTTCGATGGCGGCGCGTTCGGTGTCGGTCAGGGGAGCTGGGCCGGGGCGCATCTCGGCTGCGTGGGCCTTCTCGAAGGCGAGCAGGGCCTTTGCGGGTGAGTCGAAGGTGTCGGCGATTTGGCGCAGGTGGTCCTCGTCGTGCAGGTAGACGGACTTGCCGCCTGGGTGGAGGTATGTGCCGACCGCGACGGTGGTGTGGCCGTCGTGGGCGTGGGCGTGGATGAGGAGCTGGCCGTTGCGGATGTCGTCGTGGATCTTCTGCGCCTGGTTGGAGACCTCGCGGATTTCGCTGCGGGTGCACCAGGGCATCGGGTAGTTCGCCCAGGTCCATTCCTCGTCGATGGCCTCCTGGAGCCGAGGGGTGCTCTCGACGGTGATGCCTTCGGCGATCAGGTGCTTGGCTGCGTCCTCGGCCCAGTAGGGCTCCTCGTGATCGATGCGGGCCAGGACCAGGATGTTTTCGGCGGCGGCGCTCCAGTCGGCAGCCTCCAGAGCCATGAGAGCGACGTGGGCCTGGCTGCCGGTTAGGACGGCCTGCACGGCGCTCGGGTGAGTGGGGTGGGTGTCGAGGCGGACGTGGGCGTCGATGGCGGGAGTCACGTGGGGGTCTCGTCTCTTCTGCTGGCGCCCGGGCCTTGGGGTCCGGCCACCGGTGTACGCGGGGGCTATCGGGTTGCTCGTGTGGACCGGGCGGCGTGTGCGGCCGTGGTGGTCGGCGGGCCGGCGCGGGTGGTGGGCGCCGGTCGCCGCTGCTGTGGCGGGGTGGTTCCGGTGGCGTGCTGCCAGCGGGTGCGGACGGCGGCGATGTCGGCGAGGGCGCGGCGGGCGCCGACGACGAGCTGGAACGGGGTGTTCGCGGGGTTGCCGGCGTACGCCTCGATGCGTCGGCCGGTGTGTTCGGCCGTGGCCATGAGCGAGCGCTGCAGGGCCCGCTCACCCCAGTGCTCGAGGGAACCGGCGGGTTCGGCCAGCATGCGCAGGACCCCGCCCGGTTCACTTCCGTCGTCCAGCAGGCCGCGCTGCTGGGCTTCCCATAGGACCGTGACAGGGTCGACGGGCTCGTTGCGGCGGGCCAGGGTGGTCAGGCACTGCCACAGGCCGGCGTGCAGCGGCAGGGTGAGGTCCTCGGGGAGCAGCCACCGGACGGCCTCGATGTCGGCGGGGTAGGCCGTGGCGGTGGCGAGCAGAATCTGTTCCTCCTCGGCTGCCTCTGCGGGGTCGGGTGCGGCGGACGGCGGCGGGGCGGTGGTGCGCGGCAGCACACCTGCGCGTGTCGGGAAGCGGTTAGCGATGTCATCCACGACCGCAGCGAGTGCGTCCGCCTCGGCAAGCACCGTTTGTACGGGGTAGGGGAGGCTGGCGTCGTGGACGGTGTGGACGAGGCGTTCTGCAGCCGTCCGTAGGCGGCGGCGGGCGTATTCGGCTTCGACTATCCGGGCGTAGGCGGGGGCGTGGCTGGCCCAGGGGCAGACTTGGATGAGGGTGTGCAGGTAGGAGGCGGTGAGTCCGCGCGCCTGCTGCCGGCCTGTGGCGAGCACGCGGTCGAGCCACTTGGTGTTCTTCGCGTGCTCGGCGGGGTCGGGCGGCGGCAGGCTGGTGATCGCGGCGTACAAGGCGGCGTGCGCGGCGGTGGAGAACGAGTCGGCGGCGACGCCGGTCGCGTTGCTGAGACGGTGCGGATCGAGGAGGAGGGCGCCGAGGAGGGCCTGCTCCACGTGGAACACCGGCTGGGGCGGTGCGATGGCGTCGAGGTCGTCTGCGTCGGGTTCGGGGGCGTGGGGCATCAGGCGGCGAGGAGGTGGCCGGCGAGCAGTGGGGGCACGGCGTTGCCGATCTGGGAGAACTGCTGGCCCTTGTTGCCGGCCCAGGGATAGTTGGCGGGGAAGGTCTGCAGGATGCCTGCCTCGCGGGCGGTGATCCGGATCGGCTCGGGAACTGCTGGCGCGTCGACATCCATGGTCGGCGGAGAGGCGGGCTCGGCGATCCAAGTGCACTCGTTCGCGCGGTGCCCGAAGAACAGCGTGCCAGCCGGCTCGGACAGTGGACGGACGGTGGCGTTGGCCTGGTTGTTGCTGCGCAGGGACCAGGACCAACGGTGGGCCTCGGCGGTGAACGTCGGCGTCGGAGCGTCGGCGGCTCGGTTCTCGTGGGTGCCGTGCCGGGCCGCCCATCCGGCGCCTTCGGGGCGGGACTGCAGGACCACTCCGTCCGGCCGGGGCATCCAGGTGCCGCGCTCACGGGCGTCGGACAGCGTCTTGCGGGAGCCCGACGGGAACGGTTCGGGTCCGCCGCCGGGTCCACCGCCCGCGCAGACGGTGGGGACGGGCCGGTCGGTTGCGCCCCATCCCAGGGCCTCGGCCATGCTGACCCAGCGGGGGCGGCCCGGACCGAACAGCGACTCCGGTTCGGCGAATTGGGAGTGCGTGGGGGTAGGAGGCTGCGCCGTACGGACGCGGGAGGCCAGGAGTATCGCCCGCTTCCTGGTCTGCGGGACGCCGAAGTCGGCCGCGTTGAGGATCCCGTACCAGACGGAGAACCCCCACCCGCGCAGGACGGCCGCGTATTGCTTCCACAAGGGCAGGACGTGCGGCACTTCCTCCATGGCGACCCAGTCGGGTTCGCCGACCGTGTTCAGGGCGTACAGATAGCGCATCGGCTCGGCTGCGAGCAGGGAGCGCTCGTCACGGCATGCGGCGAGGAGGCGTTCGCGGGAGTCGCGTCCGGCGGCCAGGTCCTCGACCGCCGCGTGCACCAGCGGCTGGTCGAGCAGGCCGAGGCGTTTGCCGGCCATGCTCCACGCCTGGCACGGAGGGGAAGCGATCATTCCGCGGGTGCGGGCCGATGAAAGGCCACGTCGGATACATTGCCACGTCGGTGCGGATCGTCAACTGCCCAGCCGCAGCCCGGGTCTTGCACGCCCACTCGTCCCATTCCAGCCCGATGTCGCGCACGCCGAGGACGTGCAGTGCCCTGCTCCAGCCGCCCGGCCCCGCGAAGAGGTCGAGTATCACGTGGCCAGCCCGAAGTCGGACTGTGTCGGCGCGTGCTTCGCCACGGCGCGGGCGGTGATTGCCTGCGACGCGCGGGCGGACGCCGCGGACAGTTCCTCCGCGCCGGGCTCCCGGTACCACGGTCGGAGGTCGAGCATGGCGGCGCGCATGCCGGTGGCGAAGCAGAGCGCGGTGCCCTTGGGCAGGGCGCGGATCGCGTCGGCGGGCAGGATCCGCTCCTGCCGCATCGACACCGACGTGCTCTTTCCGGACTCTGAGTGCGAGGTGGACGTGGTCTCCACGTCGTGGTCGCCGATCAGGCGGCTGAGCTTGTCGGCGAAGTCGGGGTCGTCGATGCCGCTGCCGATCACCTTGACGGTCGAGGCGGACCACATGGCGTCCATGCCCGCGTCTCCCCAGACCTTCTGGCCCTGGCGGTAGGACTGCAGGATCGTGATCGGGATGATCCCGCGGCTGCCGAGGTGGGAGTACAGGTCCGGCAAGTCGCTGATCTTGCACACGTTGGCGGCCTCGTCGAGGATCGCCAGCATGGGCGGATCCAGGCGCCCGCCAGCACGTTCGGCCTGCGCGGTCGCGGCCCGCATCACCGAGTCCGCGCACGCGGCGATCAGCGCCGAGGCTCCGCCGCCGCCGTCCTTGCTGAGCAGGAACAGCGTGTCGGTGGACGTGACGAACTGCTCCGGCCGGAATTCCGGGACGTCCTTCTGAGGGGTCACCCACGCGGCGATTTCCGCGTTCAGGAGCGCGGAGGCGTACTGCCGGGCTGTCTCGTAGATGCCGTCCCTCGTTTCCGGGGGACCCTCGACGGTGCCCTTGAGCTGAGCGGCGACGGCGGCGAAGTCGTGGTCGCGCAGGATGTCCAGCGGAGTGCGGTCGGCGGGGAAGGCGAGCCACTGCATGATGTCGGTGATGGGCCGTTCGTCGAGCGCCGCGGCCAAGAGCAGCTGGGACAAGATGTTGCTGCCGGCCTTCGACCAGAAGTCGCCCTGCTGGGAGGCGTCCACCGAGGCCGCGAGGAAGTGTCCGGCGAGCCGGTTCGCCCCGTCCAAGGTGGTCGCGCTGGCGAGAGGGTTCCACCACATCTCGCGGGCGGCATGCGCGATCTGCTGTGGATCCATGGTCCACACCGCCCCCACCCGAGCTCTTGCCTCGTAGGCGGTGGTGAAGGCGTCGCCGGCGGCTTTGTTCGACGTCAGCAGGACCGGGCCGGGTGCGCCGAGCATGGACGGGATGGCGAGCGAGGTGGTCTTGCCGGACCGGGGCGCCATGATCGCGACGGCGACGTCCTCGAACCCCATCCGTACCTCGTGGCGGCTGCCCTGCAGGTTGCCGAGAAGGATGCCGGTGTCCTTCGCGTCGATGTGCTTGCTGTCCTTCAAGCTGGGGCGCAGGGAGCGGGCCTTGTCGGTGATCGCCTTGGCCATCAGCGGCTCGATGTCCCGGGCCTTGGCCATGTCGGTGATCTTCTTCCGGCCGCCGCTTCGGTTGTTGTGCTGGGCCCACAGGACGCCGGCCCCTGCCCCGAGAGCGAGGACCAGGAGAACGGGGACGATGCGGGCACCGACCAGCAGGGACGTTTCTCCTGCGTCGGGCCAGACCCGCTCGGGGCGGAGTAGGGCGTTGGTTGGCTGATAGGAGGCCCAGCCGGTGCCGGTGAGGTAGGCGGTGATGTTGCCGGACAGCCAGGCCAGGTGGGACAGGGGGACGACGACGGCGAGTACCCCGAGGAGGAGGCGTAGGACGAGGTCGTATCCGTCGGTGTTTCTGCTGGAGGAGGACACCTTCCTCGCCCTGCCCGCCCTGCGTTCCCGCGGCATCGACATCCAGGCGGTCGACGACGATGCCTACGAACACGCAGCCCTGCGCCTTCTGGACAACCACCGGGGCTTCTTCAAACTGAAGGCATACACCGAACGCCGCCATGACGGACGCGACCTCGTCGCCCGCGCCCACTACGTATGCGACGCGGGCGAACTCACCGTCACCGGACCAACCGGGTCCCTGCCCTTCAGCAGCACCAGTCCCAGCGGACAACAACTGGTCCGCCTCAAGAACGACCTCGCCGACCAAGGCCTCTTCCGCTACAGCGACATGTTCGCCATCGCCGAGCACCATCTCCTGCACCACCCCGACATCGCTCGGGCCACCGCACACCGCTTCCCGTTCGTCCTGCTCGACGAGATGCAGGACACCAGCGACGTGCAGCAGCACCTCCTTGATCAGGTCTTCGGTAAAGGCGGCACCGTCGTACAGCGGGTCGGCGACGTCAACCAGGGCATTTTCGCCGACTGCACCCCCACCCGCGTGCTGCCCTCGGCCTTTCCGCACGCCTCCGCAGCCGAGCTCCCCGTCAGTCGACGTTTCGGGACCCAGATCGCGGATCTGGCCAGCCTGCTGACCGTTCAGCGCCGCCAGGGCATCGAAGGCGTCGGCCCTCAGGGAACCATCGCGTTGCTGCTCTTCGACGACAACTGCGTCGCCGACGTCATTCCCGCCTTCGAGCGCCTGGCCCGTGAAACTGTCCCCGACCACCTACTGGCGGCAGCACCACCACGCGTCCTGGCCTCACGGCTGGCCCCCGGAACAGCCGATGCCTTCCCCCAGTCGCTGACCTGTTACCTGCCCACCTTCACCCCCAACACTGCCGCGCGGCCCGCCGCTGAGTTGATCACCACCGTCCGCGCATCGCGCGCTCTGCTGGCCGCCGGCGACCGGCGCACTGCAACGGCTCAGACCTGGGATGCCGTGCGCCGAGCGTTCCGGCAGGGCTCAGACAACGCTCTGCCCGCGATCCAGCGCATCGAACGCAGTGCTGCCACGGCTGGCCTGCAGATGCGCGAATTGCTACACGACCTGCTCAGTGCGGACATCGACGACCCCGAGCAGTGGAAGGCTCTGATGAAGCGTTTGCGAGAGGTGCTGCCGCAGCTTGCCGACGCGCCGCCTGCTGCGCGCCGTCTCGACGACGTCCTGCGCTACATTGCCCTACTCGCACCGCATGCCGAAGCGGTTGGCAACGACACGACACCGATGATGTCGGTGGCCACCTCCATCCAGCGAGCCAAGGGCGAGACGCACGCGGCCACCCTCATCCTGGAGTGCCTCGACAGCCGCGGCCGCAAGTACGACGTCCACGAGACACTCGCGCTCGTGGCCCAGTCAAGGGATGTCGCCGATGCCCCGGTCACGGTGCGCAAGGCGGCTCAGCTACTCTTCGTGGGGGCGACCCGCCCCACACATCTGCTGGCCTTCGCCGCGCACCGGAACCGCATCGAACCCCATCTCGGGGCACTAGAGGCCCGCGGGTGGCTGGTGCGGTCCGTGTCCCACGGGCGGTGAGGGAACGAAGTCCCGTCACGATTCGTTATCCAGCGTCCCGAAGTGCCTGGCCGCCACGAGAGCTTCGCCGGGGTCACCAGCGCGCTCGGTTGCGGGGCAGGCCGACTGTAAGCAGTTGAGGATATGCCGAGCGCCTCACATCGGCAGGAGGCGCAAGGTTCTCATGGGACGTGGAGCAGGAGAGTATCCGGCCTCGGGGGTGGAGATGGGCCCTCATGGCGGTTGTCGCGGACGTGAACCTTGCCGTAGCTGCCTGTCGAGGCCTTTTCGTGCGCCCGGCTGCCACAGCACTGCGGGTTAGCCGGATTGTC
Source organism: Streptomyces sp. CA-179760 (assembly GCF_050937045.1). Taxonomy (NCBI): domain Bacteria; kingdom Bacillati; phylum Actinomycetota; class Actinomycetes; order Kitasatosporales; family Streptomycetaceae; genus Streptomyces; species Streptomyces sp. CA-179760. Next base: position 872,173 of record NZ_JBNJLZ010000001.1, on the reverse strand, counting down.
CTGAAGCTGCTCCTCCGCGGACTGACGCTGTACGGGGCCGTGCCGAGGCCGGTGGCGCGGCCAATAATTCAAGGGCGCCCTCTGGGAGGCATCTGCTCCCTCAGGGGCTCTCCTCCTCGTCCTTCTTCGGCAGCACGCGCAGAGCCATCACGGTGCCTTCAGCGCCGAAGGAAACGGGACCCCACAGCGGGGCCGTGGTGCTGGTCGGATGTGTGTCACGCAGTTCGTACGCCCGGTGCCGGTATGCCTCCACCTGTCCCTTGACCAGCAGGTCGTACAGTTCCTCGGCTATCCCTGAGAACGCCTCGACGCGGATCCGGTTGAGTCGGAACACTTGATCTGTTCCGACGTAGACCGTCGCGCCTATCTTGTGCCGCGCGTCCCGGACGCTGGACGAACCGGCGAAGGTCTGCTGCTTGTAGTGTTTGTGGCCCTGCTTGTCGGTCAGGTACTGGGCGATCTCGGTGCCCGCTCCAGCGAAGGCCAGCTGGCCTGCGGCTTCAGTGCGCGCGAGCAGTTGGCCGTACCAGCCAAGCTCCTTGCGGGGGATGAGGAACCCGTCCTGAATCCGTTCTCTGTGGCCGTCGGTAGGGACCTTCACTGCGCCGGCGTACGCGAGGTTCCGCTCCGACAGCACCGCGTCCGCACTCCCTCGCCCTGTGGTCGACCTCGCGGGCAGCAGTCCTGCGCCCGGCGCCTGCAGAGCGTTGACGGTGATTCCGTCCACCGCGAGTAATTCGGTCGACATCAAGAGGCACGGCGTGGTGTTCCACTCGGCAAGGTGGAAGTGCTCAGCGCGCTCGCTGCCCCTGGCCAGCTGCTTGAATGCTGAGCGGTCAGCCTTGGCGGTGCGCTTGGTGGCCTTCTGATGGTTGCCGTTGACCGTCACCACGAAGACGCGTGACCGCTCGCCCGGTCGCCATGCTTCGATGAAGAAGTCGGGTCGTGGCCGGGCGCCCAGGGACGGTCGAGGGCCGGAGCGTGCGAAGCCCGCCAGGAGTATGGCTTCCGAGTCCAGGGTGGAGACCATGTGGTCCGGGAAGCGGTTCCGCACGGTGCGTTCGGCGACGGCGAGTCCGAAGGCTCGCCCCAGTTCCCGTGCCTGCATGGCTCTGTAGGAGAGCTCGGGGCTTTGGCCATCGTCGGTGAGGGCCAGGTGGCCACCGGGACCGGTGGCCATGGCCTGGCAATACTTCAGTCCTTGCCAGTGTTCGGCCAATCCTCTGCCGCGTCCATGACGGGCGAGGGCGGTGGCTCGCGCAAAGAGGCTTAGCAAGTCCCAGGGGGTGGAGACGAGATCCTGCCGGTCGGCGCCTTGTAACGGGCCGAGTTCGGGCTTGCGGAAACTCGGCTCCTTCTCGTTCCGGTTCCGTGCGCGCTGTCGATCGATGGCCGCGGCCGCCTTGTCCATGTCCGTGACCAGTGCGGCGGTCGAATTGATGCGGACGGGGATCGTTGTGCTGAGCCGGTCGAGTACCTCTTCCACAGATGCTGACATGGCTCGGCACCGTACGAACGAAGGTATAGGCGCACGCAAGTGCGCATAGGCGCTCGGGTTGCCCCAGCAAGGCGGCACGCTCATCGGCCCGCCTGGCGTGTGAGAAGGGCGAAGTCACAGTGTCCTGAGGCCCCCTTCGCTTGTCCTCGCGATCCGTATGGCGTTGGCCCTCATCGGGGGGTGGGCCTATCCCTGTCGGCTCAGGCTGTTCGTGACACTGAGCAACCATGCGCGGACCCCTCGGTACCAATGGAGCGCGCTGCGACGCAGGTCGGCCAGCACCGAGCCAGCACGCCACCTACCCCGTGCTGGTTCCGTGCTGACTTCGAGGGCCAGAATCAAGGAAACCCGCAGGTCCTAGCCCCGATCGAATGAGTTGTCGTACCACTCGATGGTGGTGCCGATGAGGCTGGCGGCGACGATGCGCTTGAGGTTGCCCTGGGGTGGGGGAGCGGTTGCTGCGGAGGCCATGGGCGCCACTTCCTCGTGTGCGGTGGGGACGGGTACGTGATGGCACACGGTAGGAAGCCGCAGGTCAGGGGCACATGTGGCGGGACAACATAGTTGACGGGTGGGGTATGCGCGCAGCCACCATGATGGCTCAGGGAAGGGTGGTTCAGGTGCCCGGGGGCGGTCGAAACGATGACTGTCCGGCAAGTGCGGTTCGGGGTGATTTGACAGCGCAGTGCTGACTCCCGTGTTGGTTCAGTGCTGACTGAAAGCCCACGTCATCACCCGTCCTCACCTGTCCCGTGCTGACTTGGTGCTGACTACGCCGCGTCGAACTCGGGAATGTCGCCCCGCTCGGACAGGGGCTCACTTCCTGGTTGCCGTCGGTGCGCCAGGAGGCCTCTACCAGAGTGTCGGAAGCCCGAGCGCTCCAGACCTGTGCGCAGCCCGTAAATGATCTCTAACGCGTTGATGTGATCGTCGGTTGCGGCGTTGCGGGCTACTGGCGAGGCCACTGACGACGAGGCGATGGACAAGATCAAGGCGATGACCGTCGGCGAACTCGAGCCCGGCTCCCGCCTGCCCAAGGGGGGCGTCCTCGCCGGACAACTCGGCCTGTCCCGCAACTCGTTGCGCGAAGCCGTCCGCGCCCTTACCGCCATGCGGATCCCGGTCAGCAGGCAGGGCGACGGCACCTATGTCTCGAGCCTGGAACCCCAACTCCTCCTCGAGGCACTGTCCATTGCCGCAGACGTCTCCCAGGGCCGCGCCGCCTGCAACTGCTCCCGGTACGCAGACTGCTCGAACCCCAGGCGACCGGACTGGCCGCAGCCGTGCTGCAACCGCCCGACCTGAAGGAACTCCGCGACATCCTCGGCCGGTGCCGCTCCGCCGCCACCGTCGAGGACTTCGTCGCCCACGACATCGCCTTCCCCCTGCGCATCGCCGAAGCCGTCGGCAACCCGGTGCTCTCCATGCTCCTGCAGGTGCGCCAGGCAGCGTTTCCCGACTGGCTGGACTGGTACAGCTACCACCGACCCCACACCGGCATCAGCGGCCACACACCGGCCAGCCGCGTCACCAACCTCTCCGAACAGCACAGGGTGGGTGTCCGGACACGGTAGAAACGCGCACGGCAGGAGCGCGTGCGGTGGGGCAACATGGTTGCGGGCGTGCCTATGCGTGGGGCAACCACGCCCGCTCACGGAGCGGCGGTTCAGGGGCTCGATAGGACGGCCGCCCTGCGCCCGGCCACGGCCGGGCACAGGGCGTGACTGCGGTGAAACGCGGCGCGGGCCGGCCCCAGCGCTTGTGTGTGTGGGGGCCGGCTCTCGGTGATGCGGGTTGAGTCGCCGCTTCCGGTCAGGTGCCCGGGCGGCGCCCCGTGATCTCCGCGGCCGTGTCGGCGACCATGCGGCCCCACTCGGGCAGCCGGGCCTCGTCGTACCGGGATTCGGGCATGGAGACGGCCACGGTGGCCAGCGGCGTGCCCTCCTCGTCGAGGACGGGTGCGGCGATCGCGCAGACGCCCGGACGGAACTGGTTGTGGTTGACCGAGTAGCCGTCGGTGTGGATCCGCTGCAACTCGGCGCGCAGCTCGTCGGGGTCGGCGGGCGTCGCGTCGCCGAACTCCTCCAGCCCTCGCGCGATGAGCTCGTCCACGTTCTGCTTGGGCAGATAGGCGAGGACGGCGCGCCCGACCGCGGTGGAGTGCAGGGGGAGGTTTCGCCGATGGCGTGGAAGGTCCGTACGGCGTTGTCGCAGTCGACGCGGTCCACCACGACCATGCACTGAAGGGCATCCGGCACTGACAGGTGAATGGTCTCGTTCACCTTGTCCCGCAGGCGCAGCATGGGTTCCCTGGCGGCGACGAACAGGCTGGATCCCTGCAGCGCGGCAGGCCGTACGGCCAGCACTCGGGCGCCGATCTCCCAGCGGGTGGTGTCCCTGCGGTTGGCCCGCAGCCAGCCGGCCTCGGCCAGTGTGACCAGGGTGCGCTGCACGGTCGACTTCGGAAGTCCGAAGAGCTTCGTCAGCTCCCCTACGGTCACCGGCTGATGCTGCGCGACCGCCTCCAGGATGTGCAGCGACCGGGTGAGGCTCTTCATTTCCATCCGATCCCCCTGTTGATCCACGGAGTTCCTTGCGGACCCCCTCTGCCGAGCCCTCAAGTGCTGCCGACCGCCCATGCCAAGACCCGCCCCGGCTTCAACACGCACCGCCCGACAACGGCGGGTCGGGTCCTGACGCATCGCATCGCGAGGGGCCGCTCCGAGCCCGGTTTGCAAGGCACCAGGCGTTGGGGGAGCGGCCCGTAGCACCACGGGACTGCCCCTGCGCTGAATCCTGCTGCGCGCTCACTCACCTGTGCGACGCGCTGCGATCTCCTTCGCCGTGTCAGTGACAAGACGCCCTAGCTCCGGTAGGCGTGCTGCGTCGTACCGCGACTCGGGGATCGAGACGGTGATCGTCGCAAGGGGCGTGCCATCCCCATCCAGGATGGCGGCGGCCACCGCGCAGACGCCCGGCCGGTACTGATTTCGGTTGACGGAGAATCCGTCGGCCCGTACTCGCTCCAGATCGGCGCGCAGCTGGACCGGATCGGTCGGCGTGGCATCACTGAAACGTTCCAGGCCGCGCCTGACAACCTCATCGACGTCCGCTGTCGGCAGATGCGCGAGGATCGCTCGCCCCGAGGCGGTCGCATGCAGGGGTGATATGTCACCAATGGCGAAAACGATCCGGAGTGCGTGGGTGCAGTCCACCCGGTCCACGATCACAGCGCCCTGCAGCCCGTCCGGCACCGACAGGTGGATTGTCTCGTTCAGTGCGTCCCGGAGTCGGATCATGGGCTCGCGCGCGGCGGCGAACAGGCTCGAGCCCTGCAATGCCGCCGGTCGGACGGCGAGCACCCGTGCGCCGATGTCCCAGCGGGTGGTGTCCTTGCGGTTGGCCCGCAGCCACCCGGCTTCGTTCAAGGTGACCAGTGTGCGCTGGACGGTCGACTTGGGCAGCCCCAGGAGCTTGCTCAGTTCTCCGACCGTCACCGGCTGGTGCTGCGCGACCGCTTCCAGGATCTGCAGGGCCCTGGCGACGCTTCTGACTTCCATGCGGTTGCCCCCGTTAATTGTGCATTTCCTCAGACAACATCTCTTGACTCCCTCCGACACCGCTGCCATTGTTCGTCGTGCCGAAGAGTAGCACACCGTGCCGCTGAGTGGAACGGGCTGAGCGAGGCCGGCCTGAAGTCGCCTCCCGAAAGCCCGAGTCGGCAATCTCCAGCCCGCCTCGCATCCGGAATCCAAAAATCCGCATGCCGGGCGCCCGGCGTCCAGGCCGGGAGACGAAAGGAACCGCTGTGTCTGTCAAGAAGCGAGTCGCCGTCGTCGGCGTCGGAACGATGGGCAGCCAGGCCGCCTGGCGGCTGGCGGCCCGGGGCGCCGAGGTCGTCGCCTACGACCGGTTCGCGCCCGGCCATGACCGCAGCGCCGCCGGCGGTGAGACCCGGATCTTCCGCAGCGCCCACTTCGAGGACTCCCGGTACGTCCCTCTGCTCCAGCACGCCGACGGCCTCTGGGAGCAGCTCCAGCAGGAGACCGGACGCGAGCTGCGCCGCCTGACCGGCTGCCTCCTGATGGGACCGACCGAGCACCAGCAGATGGCCACGGTGCTTGAATCCATCGCCGAGCACGGCCTGGACCACGAGGTGCTCGACGTCGACTCGCTCGCCAAGCGCTTCCCGCAGTTCCGGATCGAGGATGGCGACGTGGCCGTGCTCGACCGCCGGGCCGGCTTCATCCGCCCGGAGCTGACCATCCAGACCGCCGCCCGCCGGGCCGAGCAACTGGGCGCCGTCATCCACCGCTACAGCGCGGTCCGCGAGATCGTCCCCGTCGCGAACGGCGTCGAGATCCGCACGGACGCCGGCAGCGAGCTCTTCGACACGGCCGTGGTCAGCCCAGGTCCGTGGGTCAACGACCTGCTGCCCGACCTGCCCTGGGAGGTGGACATCCGCAGGCTGATCAGCGCCTGGTACGTGCCCACCACCGACGCCTGGTTCGGCGAGGAGCGTCCAGCGTTCATCCGCACCGCGCCCACCCACTGCTACGGCCTGCCCTCCCCGGACGGCGTCTCCGTCAAGCTCGGCCTGTCCCGCGCCCTGCACCGCCCGGCCGGCGACCCGAACCAGCTGGACCGGACCGTGCAGCCGGAGGAGCTGGAGATCTTCACCGAGCTGATCGGCCGCCACATGCCGGACCTCAACCCCGACCCGACCCGCCTCTCCGTCTACATGGAGGGCTACACCGAGAGCAGCCGCCCCCTGGTCGGCCCGCTGCCCGGCGCCGGTAACGAGAACGTGATCCTGCTCGCCGGTTTCTCCGGCCACGGCTTCAAACTCTCGCCCGCCTTCGGCGACATCGCCGCGGACCTCGCGCTGGACGGCGCCTCGCCCCAGCCCATCGACTTCGTGTCGACCGTCGGCCGCACCTCGGCCTGAACTGCTCCCGACCACCATCCGGCAAGGAGAACCACATGGCTACGCGGAAACGTGTCGCGGTCGTCGGCACGGGCACGGTGGGCAGTCAGGCCGCCTGGCGGCTCGCGGCCCGGGGCGCCGAGGTCGTCGCCTACGACCGCTTCGCCCCCGGCCACGACCGCAGTGCCGCAGGCGGTGAGACCCGGGTCTTCCGCAGTGTGCAGACCGACGACGGCCGCTATGTGCCGCTCGTCCGGCACGCCGACGCCCTCTGGACGCAGTTGGAGGCGGAGACCGGACGGGAGCTGCGCCGTCTGACGGGATGCCTGTTCATGGGGCCGGCCGACGACCCCGAGATGCGCACCGTCATGGACGTCGTCGCCGAGCACGGCCTCGACCATGAGGTGATCGAGGCCGAGGCGCTGGCCAAGCGTTTCCCGCAGTTCCGCGTCGAGGACGGAGATCTGGCGGTTCTCGACCCCCGTGCCGGCTTCGTCCGCCCCGAGCTGACGGTCCAGACCGCAGCCCGGCGCGCCGAGGAGCTGGGGGCCCGGATCCGCCGCTACACACCGGTGCGGAAGGTCAACGCGCTGGCCGGGGGCGGCGTGGAAATCCGTACGGACACCGGCGTCGAGCGCTTCGACGCGGCTGTGGTCGCCCCGGGCCCCTGGGTGGGCGACCTGCTGCCGGACCTGCCGTGGGGAGTGGGCGTGTACCGTGCGATCAGCGCCTGGTTCCTGCCCGACGAGGACCACCGGGCCGGCGCGGAGCGCCCCGCCTTCATCCGGGCGGGCGGCACCCACTTCTACGGCATCCCGTCCCCGGACGGCCTCTCCGTCAAGCTCGGCCTGTCCCAGGCCCACCACCGGCCCGTGGACGACCCGAACCGGCTGGAGAGGGCCGTGGCGCCGGAGGAGCTGGAGACCTTCACCGCGATGGTGCGGCGCCACCTGCCCGGCCTGAATCCCGACCCGGTGCGCCTGTCCGTCTTCATGGAGGGCTACACCGACAGCACCCGCCCGCTGGTCGGCCCCCTGCCGGGCTGCGACGACATCATCCTGCTGGCCGGCTTCTCCGGTCAGGGCTTCAAACTCTCGCCCGCCATGGGTGACATCGCAGCGGACCTCGCCCTGCAGGGCCGCACCGACCAGCCGATCGATTTCATCACGACGCTCGGCCGCACCGCGGCCTGAACGAGGTACGACATGACACTGACCATCGGCCCGCTGAGCGCCGAGCCCGGCCGGAAGGCCCGCGGCATCATCCCCGTGGACCTCGGCCCCACGACCGTGGACATCCCCCTCATCCTCGTCAATGGATCCCGCCCCGGCCCGAGAGTGGTGGTGACCGGCGGTGTCCACGGTGGCGAGTTCATCGGCACCGACGCCGCGGCCCGGCTCGGCGGCCTGCTGGAACCGGAGGAGGTAACGGGCCAACTGGTGATCTGCCCCGTGGCCAACCCCCCAGCGGTGTACGACGGCCGCCTCGGCAAGTCCCCGCTGGACGGCGTCAACATCAACCGCGTCTTCCCCGGTGACAAGGACGGCGGGCCCACAGAGCGGCTGGCGGCCTGGCTCTTCGAGAACGTGATCAGCGGCGCCGACGCCTACGCGGACCTGCACAGCGGCGGCATCGACGAGACCCTGCTCGACTTCGTCGGCTACCGCCTGACCTCGGACGAGGCGCTCGACGCGAAGACGCGGGGCATGGCCCACGCCGTCGGCTACGAGCGTGTACTGTTCGGCCGCAACGCCCAGGGCGGCAACAGTCACGCCGCCGCCGCCCGGCAGGGTATCCCCGCCATCCTCATCGAGACCGGCCAGCTCGGCGACCGGGACCCCGCCCAGGCGCGGCCCCTGCTCGACGGCCTCTACCGGCTCCTGCACCACCTCGGCGTCGTCGAGGTACCCCAGCACGTCGCACCGGTGACCGTCCAGCCGCGCGACTGGGTCTGGACCGGCTCCGTCGTGTCCCCGGCCACCGGCCTGTGGTATCCGGACGCGGCCACCGGCGACGAGGTGACCGAGGGACAGCCCATCGGCCGGATCATCGATCCGGCCGACGGCAGCGAACACAAGGTCACCGCCACCGCCACCGGCCAGATCCTCTACGGCATGAACGGGCTCACCGTCGCCCCCGGAGCGGAGCTCGCCGCCATAGCGGTGCCGCACGACTGACGGGCCCTTACGAACCACCGTCCCCTGATGCCACCTCCAACCCCCGTACAGCTGGTCCCCACGCGCCAATTCCAGGAGATTTGTCATGAGTGATCCCAAGATCGGTCGCAGAGCACTCCTGCGCGGAGCAGGCGGCCTCGCCGCCCTCGCCGCCCTGCCCTCCGTCGCTGCCTGCGGCACCGGCACGAGCCGCGTCTCGTCCGGCGCCAACGGGGGCAGCAAGACGGTGATCGTCCGCGACAGCGGCGGCGCCTACGGCGAGGCCCTCCAGAAGGCGGTCTACACGCCGTTCACCAAAGAGACCGGCATCAAGGTCCAGGTGGTCAACCTCCAGGGCACCCAGATGCTGGCCCAGATCAAGCAGGGCCGCCCCCAGTTCGACCTCATCAACAACTCGATGATGGACCACGCCAAGTTCGTGGCCCAGGACGCCCTGGAGAAACTGGACACCGAGCGGATCAAGAGCCTGAAGAGCGCCAAGATCCCCGAGAACCAGATCACCGATCATGCCGTCGCCCACAGCTTCTACGGCCAGTGCATGGCGTACCGCACCGACGCCTTCGGCGGCCGTAAGCCGGAGTCGTGGGCGGATTTCTGGGACACCAAGGGGTTCAAGGGCAGCCGCTCGATGTGCAACCCGGACGCCGACCTCCCCGAGCTGGAGTTCGCGCTGCTGGCCGACGGCGTCCCGATGGACAAGCTGTACCCGCTCGACGTGGACCGCGCCTTCAACGTGTTGACCCGGCTGCGGTCCGACATCAAGAAGTTCTGGGACAGTGGCCCGCTTCCCGGCGTGCTCCTCAGCCGTCAGGAGGTGACGATGGCCACAGTCTGGGACGGCCGGCTCGCCGCTCTGCAGCAGCAGGGCGTCCCGGTCCAGCGGCAGCTCAACGGCGCCCGCCGCCAGTTCCAGGGCTTCGGCATCGCCAAGGGCGCGGCCAACGCCGACGCCGCCTACCAGCTCATGGACTACTCGCTGCGGCCCAAGGTCGCTGCCGCCCTCGCCAAGACCTATCCGTCGAATCCGGCTTCCGCGGAGGCTTACACGCTGCTCACCAACGAGGAACGCTCCAAGCTCGCCGGTGCACCGGAGTACTACGACAAGGGCTTCGACGCGGACATCAACTGGTGGATCAAGAACGAAGCCGCCATCACCAAGCGTTGGTTGGAGTGGGCTCGTGGCTGAATTCGGTGTGGTGACCCCGTCCGTGAAGCCGGCCGTCGGCCCGTCCGCCACGGCGACCGGTAAAGCCCTGTCGGTGGTGGGCCTGCGCAAGACCTACGGGGACGTCGTCGCCGTCGACGAGGCGTCCATGGAGATCGCGGCCGGGGAGTTCGTCACCTTCCTCGGCGCCTCGGGGTCGGGCAAGACCACGACCCTGATGATGATCGCCGGGTTCTGCGAGCCGGACTCCGGCACCATCACCGTCGGGGACCGTGACGTGACGCGGCTCGCCCCGCAGAAGCGGGGTCTCGGTTTCGTCTTCCAGCAGTACCTGCTCTTCCCGCACATGACGGTCAGCGAGAACGTCGCCTTCCCGCTCACGCTGCGCGGAGTGCCGAAGAACGAGATCCGCAGGCGGGTCGGGGAGACCCTGGAGATCGCCGGCCTGTCCGGCTTCGGCGGCCGCCGCCCCCGCGAGCTGTCCGGCGGACAGCAGCAGCGCGTCGCCCTGTGCCGGGCGCTGGTCTACCGGCCGCCGGTGATCTTGATGGACGAGCCGCTCGGCGCGCTGGACAAGAAGCTCCGCGACCAGCTCCAGGTCGAGATCAAGGCCATCCAGCAGGAACTCGGCTTGACCGTCATCTATGTGACGCACGATCAGGAGGAGGCGCTGGTTCTGTCGGACCGCATCGCGGTGATGCGCAACGGCCTCATCGAGCAGTTCGACACGCCCCGGGAGCTGTTCGAGCGTCCGGGGACCCCCTTCGTGGCGGACTTCCTCGGCGCGGCCAACTTCCTTGACGGCCGCATCGAGCAGCACACCGGCGAGCACACCCTGGTCCGCCTCGACCAGAACGGGAGCGTGCTGACGGCACGCCGCCACGACCTGGCCACCGGCGCCGCGGTCAAGGTCGCCGTGCAGCCGGGTCGCCTGCGGGCCGGCGCTCTGGACGAAGGTTTCTGTACGGGAACGGTGGAGACGGCCACGTACGTGGGCACCATCGTCCGCGCCGGGGTGCGGGCCGACGGCGGTGACGCCCCGCTGCTGCGCCTGGAGGTACCGGCCGGCCGCGGCCCCGTCGGCGGCGAGCGGGTCGGGGTCACCGTCGATCCCGAGGACGTCAACCTCTATCCCGCCGAACAGGACGGGTGAGCCATGGCCGCCACCCTCGCAGGCGCCCCCGCGCGCCCCCGCAAGCTTCTCGCCTCCCGCAGAACGCGGGTCGGGATCCTCTACGCGCTGCCGGTTGTCGTCTACCTGCTGGTGCTGTTCGTCTACCCGATCCTCAGCACGCTCTTCCTCAGCCTGAAGAACACCGACGGCTCCCTGACCCTGCACTGGTACGTCGACGCGCTGACGGGCGTCAACCTCTCCGTGCTGTTCACCACGGTCCGGATCTCCGCGGAGACGGCGCTGTTCAGCCTCGTCTTCGGGTTCGTCCTGGCGAACGCGATCTCGCGGCTGAAGCCCCTGTGGGCCGGACTGGCCATGCTGATCGTCGTCGTCCCGCACTTCATCAGCGCCCTGGTCCGCACCTACGGCTGGATCATCCTGCTCGGCGACAAGGGCCTGGTGAACGAGTCCATGGCCCATCTGTGGGTCCCCGGGGCGCCCTTCCAACTGCTCTACAACGAGATCGGCGTGGTCATCGGCACCACCTCCGTGATGCTGCCGTACACGGTGCTGCTGCTGTACGGCGTGATGCGGGGCGTGGACCGGCGGCTGCTCGCCGCCGCGGCCAGCATGGGCGCGGGACGGGTGACCATCTTCCGCCGGGTCTACCTGCCCCTGGTCGCCCCCGGCCTGGCCAGCGCCGGACTGCTCAGCTTCATCCTCTCGCTGGGCTACTACATCACCCCCGCCCTGATGGGCGGGCCCGACCAGACAATGATCGCCTCCCTCATCAACCAGCAGGTGATGAAGCAGAACCAGTGGAACGGAGCCGCCGCCGAAGGCGTCGTGCTGCTGCTGATGACCTTCGCGGGACTGCTGCTGGTCAAGCTCGTGACCTCCTTCGGCGCCAGCCGGAAGAAGAGGAGCACCTCATGATGGAGCTGCGCAGCACCCTCACCGGCCGCATCGCACTGACCGCGACCGCCACCGTGATCCTGCTGTTCCTGGCCCTGCCGATCGTCGTCATCCTTGTCACCTCCTTCAGCAGCAACGCCTTCGGTTCCTTCCCTCCGGACGCTTGGACGCTGAACTGGTACCAGTCACTGTTCGCCGACGGCAGCAAGTGGCCTGCCGCGCTGTCACTGAGCGCGCTGGTGGCCTGTCTGAGTACCGTGTTCTCGCTGATCATCGGGGTGACCGCGGCGACCGCGCTGACCCGCAGCGAACTGCCGCTGCGCTCCGCGGTCTTCGCCCTCGTGCTCGGACCGCTGCTCATCCCGCAGATCGTCACGGCCCTGGGCCTGTTCCTGCTCTTCGAGCCGGCCGCGATGCTGGGCAGCCCGCTCGCGATCGCCCTCGGTCACACCGTGCTGGCCTCACCGATCGCGGTGCTGATCCTGATCGCGACGCTGCGCGGGATCGACGAACGGCTGGAGGACGCCGCGGCGAGCATGGGCGCGAACCGGCTGACCATCGCGCGCAGGATCACCTTCCCCCTGGCGGCGCCGGGCATGATCGCGGCAGCGATCTTCTCCTTCATCACCAGCTTCGACGAGTTCTACATTTCCCAGTTCCTGTCCTCGGTCGACACCGTCACTCTGCCGGTTCAGGTCTACAACTCCCTGACATTCGACATCGATCCGAGCGTGACGGCGATCAGCGCGCTGCTCATCGCAGGCGCCATCCTCGCTCTCGCCCTGGTGGCCCTGGCGCGCTGGCTCGGCTCGGGACGGCAGGACTCCCTGCTGTCGGTCGAGACCGCGACGGGGATCGCCACCCCTGGAGGTGAGGCCGTATGACCAGAACCGCTCAGCGGCACCTGCTGCTGAACATGACCGCCAACGGGTCGCTCGCGAAGCCGGGCAAGGAACTCTTCGTCGTGCGCCACGGTGAGGGACCGTACGTGGACGACGCCGTCGGCAACCGCTACATCGACGGCCTGTCCGGGCTGTACTGCTGCCAGATCGGCTACTCCTACGCCGAAGAGTTCGCCGAGGCCGCCGAGAAGCAGCTGCGCGAACTCTGCTACAGCCCCCTGTGGTCGGATTCCGCGCACCCCACCGGCCTGGCCCTCGCGGAACGCCTCGCCGCCCTGGCCCCCGACGGCATCGAGCACGTCTTCTTCAGCGGCGGCGGCGCCGAGGCCGTGGAGACCGCCTGGAAGATCGCCCGCAGGTACCACACCCTGCGCGGCGAGGCGGGCCGGACCAAGGCGATCGCCCGGCGCGGCGCCTACCACGGCCTGACCCTCGGGGCGCTGTCCTTCACCGACGACCCCGGCCTCACCGAGCCCTACGGGCCGCCGGCCGTGGAGACCCACTTCGTGGCGAACACCAACCGCACGGCACTGGAACAGCCTCTCGACGAGGCGGCGTTCACCGAGTACCTGCTGGCGGACGTGGAGGCCACGGTCCTCGCGGCAGGGCCGGACTCGGTCGGGATGCTCATCGCCGAACCGGTGCAGAACCGGGGCGGTTGCATCACCCCGCCCGCCGGCTACTGGGAGGGCCTGCGCCGACTGGCCGACCGGTACGGCTTCCTGCTGGTCGCCGACGAGGTCATCACCGCGTTCGGGCGGTTGGGGGAGTGGTTCGGCGGTGAGCGCTACGGCGCCCGCCCGGACATCGTCACCGTCGCCAAGGGCATCACCGCCGGTTACGCCCCGATGGGCGCGACGCTGGTCGCGGGCCACGTCGCCGAGGTGATCAACCGGCCGGGCGAGGTCCTCAACCACGGCTACACCTTCAGCGGCCACCCGCTGAGCGCGGCCATCGCACTGCGCAGCCTGGACATCATGGAGCGCGACCGGATCCTGGAGAACGTCCGCGGCCACCAGAATCACCTCGCCGGGCGGATGGCCTCTTTGAATGACCTGCCGATCGTCGGCGACGTCCGCGGAGCGGGCTTCTTCTACGCCGTCGAACTCGTCGGCGACCTCGACGGCGGCGGCTTCAGCGACAAAGCCCGGGCGGATCTCATCGGCGACCTGATCCCGCGCCGACTGCGCGAGGCGGGCCTGCTCGCCCGCGTCTACAACCGTGCCGCCCCACTGGTGCAGATCGCGCCTCCGCTGATCAGCGACCGCCACCTCCTCGACCGTATCGCCGACATCCTCGCGGACACCCTCGACGAGGCGTCCGCCCGCCTGTGACCCACGCGTGAGACCTGTGACTCACGCTCCCGAAAGGAACTCCCTGATGTACTCCATCGGTCCGCTGACCGTCGCCCCCGGCGAGCGCGCCCAGGGCCTCATCCCCGTCGGTACCAGCAGCTACGGCGTGGAGCTCGGCATCCCGCTGATCGTCGTCAACGGCACCGAGGACGGCCCGGTCCTGTGCGTGGACGCCGGTGTGCACGGTGACGAGTACGACGGGCAGGAGGCCATCCGCCGCGTCCTCGCCGCGATCGACCCGGCCGGCCTGCGCGGCACGCTCGTCGGCATTCCCTGCATGAACACCCCGGCGTTCGAGGCGGCCGCCCGCACCAGCGGCCTGGACTACCTGAACCTCAACCGGATCTTCCCCGGCGACGCGGACGGCTCCTACTCGCTGCGTCTTGCCGCCACCTTCGTCGAGCAGGTCGTCCCCGCCATCGACGCCCTGGTCGACCTGCACACCGGCGGCACCTTCGGCGAGATCGCCCCGCTCGTCATCCTCCAGGGCGGCTACGAGGAACTCGCCACGGACCTCGCCCTCGCCGCCGGTCACGAACTCGTCTGGAAGGGCGGCAAGTGGGGCGGCACGGTCCGCCACCCCACCCTCGCGGCCGGCAAGCCCGCCATCACCATCGAGGCCGGCGGCGGCACCTACCGCGAGCAGAACGTCGCCCTGCACGTCCACTCGATCCGCAACGTCATGCGGCAACTCGGCATGATCGACGGTGAGGTGGAGCTGCGCGACACGTACACGACCGTCTCCGGCACCTTCGCCCGCTCCGACGCCGGTGGCTTCTTCCTCGGCCACGCCGAACCGGGCGAGACCTGCAAGGAAGGCGACCTGATCGCCCACATCGTCGACCACTACGGCAACACGCTGGAGGAGGTCCGCGCCCCGCAGGACGGCATCGTGCTCTGGGTACGCCGGATCCGCACCGTCCGTCCCGGCGACGAGGTCGTCATCTTCGGTGAAGTGCAGGGGGAGATCACGCCATGAGCAGCGACACGCGGCTGCTCGTCGTCGACGGCAAACACGTTCCCGCCGCCGACGGCCGCACCTTCACCGTCCTCGACCCGGCCGACGGCACAGCAATCGCCAGGGTAGCCCTGGCCGGCCCGGCGGACGTCGACCAGGCGGTGGCCGCCGCGCGGGCGGCGTTCATGGCCCCCGACTGGGCCCGGATGCGCGCCGCCGACCGGGGCAGGATCCTGTACCGGATCGCCGAAGCCATCCGCTACCAGGGCGAACGGCTGGCCCGGCTGGAGTGCCAGGACGTCGGCAAGCCGCTGCGTCAGGCGAAGGCCGATGTCGAGGCCGCGGCCCGCTACTTCGAGTTCTACGCGGGCGTAGCCGACAAGCTCGGCGGAACGACCATCCCCCTCGGGCCCGGTCTGATCGACTACACCGTCCGTGAGCCGATCGGTGTCTCCGGCCAGATCATCCCGTTCAACTACCCCCTCCAGAACACCGCGAGGGGCTCCGCCCCGGCGCTGGCGGCCGGCTGCACAGTGGTGCTCAAGCCCTCGCCGGAGGCGCCGCTCACACCGCTGGAGATCGGCCGCATCGCCCTGGAATGCGGTCTCCCGCCGGGCGTGCTGAACGTCGTCCCCGGCGACGGCGAGACGGGTGCGGCCCTGGCCGGGCACCCGGGCATCGGCCAGGTCACCTTCACCGGCTCCGTGCCGACCGGCATCAAGGTCGCCCAGGCGGCCGCCGCCAACGTGGTGCCGTCCGTCACGGAACTGGGCGGCAAGTCGCCGATCGTCGTCTTCGCCGACGCCGACTTCGACTTGGCGATCAAGGCGATTCTGGGCGCCTCGTTCAGCAACGCCGGGCAGATGTGCTCGGCGGGGACGCGGCTACTGCTCCAGCGCGGCGCCGAGGACTTCCTGGACCGGCTGGTCGAGAAGATCGCCACCCTGCGTGTCGGCCCCGGCCTGACGGACCCGGACATCGGCCCGCTGGTCGCCGCCCGGCAGCGCGACCGGGTACTGACCTACCTCGATCTGGCACGCCAGGAGGGCGCTGTCGCACGAGTCGGCGGCAACGCCCCGTCCGACCCGGAGCTGGCCGACGGGTATTACGTCGAGCCGACCGTCCTCACCGGCCTGACGAACCAGTCCCGGTGCGCCCGCGAGGAGATCTTCGGTCCTGTCGTCACCGTCATCGACTTCGACGACGCGGACGAGGCTCTGGACATCGCCAACGACAGCCCCTACGGCTTGTCCTCCTATGTCTGGACGCGCGACATCGACAAGGCGATGCGGCTGGCCGAGGGCATCCGGGCCGGCCAGGTCTACGTCAACGCCACCGGTGTCGGCACCGGCGTCGAGCTCCCCTTCGGCGGCTACAAGCACAGCGGCTGGGGCCGGGAGAAGGGCCTGGAGGCGCTGGCGAGCTACACGCAGACGAAGAACGTCTGCATCGGATTCGGGAGCCGGTCATGAGGTATCGCAGGCTCGGCGAGCGCGGGCCGATGGTCTCGGTGGTCGGCGTCGGCGGTAACAACTTCGGCTCCCGCCTGGACGAGGAGGGTACGAAGGCTGTCGTGCACGCCGCGCTGGACGCGGGGATCACCCTCTTCGACACCGCCGACATGTACGGCGGGTTCGGCGAGGCGGGAGGCGCGCGCGGTGACGGCGAGCGGCTCCTTGGCGCCGCCCTCAAGGGCCACCGCGACCAGGTCGTCCTCGCCACGAAGTTCGGCATGGAGATGGGGCCCGAGGCGGACCTTTACGGCCGACGGGGCGCCCGCCCCTATATCCGCCACGCCCTGGAGGCGTCGCTGCGCCGCCTCGGCACCGACCGGATCGACCTGTACCAGTACCACGAGCCGGACGGTGTCACCCCGCTCGACGAGACGATCGCCGCTTTGCGGGAACTGGTCGACGAGGGCAAAATCGGCCACATCGGCTGCTCCAACCTTCCGGCCGAGGACCTGTCCGAGGCGTTCGTCAACACCCAGGCCCGCTACCACCTGCTCGACCGCGGTGTGGAGAACGACCTGATCCCTGCCTGCCTGGAGCACGGCATCGGTCTGCTGCCGTACTACCCGTTGGCCAACGGCCTGCTCAGCGGCAAGTACCGGCGCGGCGAGCAACCCCCGCCCGGCAGCCGCCTTTCCTGGCGGCAGGGCTGGCTCACCGACGCCGCCCTGGACCGCGTCGAGGCGCTCACCGAGTACGGCGCCGAACGCGGCTTGACCCTCCTCCAGGTCGCCGTCGGCGGGCTTGCCGCCCTACCCGCCGTCGGCTCCGTGATCTGCGGCGCCATGAACCCCGGCCAGGTCACCGCCAACGCCGCGGCGGCCGACTGGATCCCCGACGCGGCCGACCTGACCGCACTGGACGCGATCGTCACTCCGGGCGAGCGGATCGTCTGACCCCCTGTAGAAACCCTCCCCCTGTAAGAACCGGAAATCGAGGTTGAACACCATGCGAGAGATCGTCACCTTCGACGCGTATGCGACCCTGATCGACTTCCAGCTCGGCCCCACCACCCTGAAGGTGCTGGAGGACCGGCTGGACCTGGACAACCTGGATGTCGACGAGTTCCTCGACGACTTCCGCGTCATGCGCTTCCAGGCCGTCCTGGAGGCGTACCGCCCCTACCACGAGGTGCTGCACTCCAGCCTGCGCAACGCCATGCGCCTGCACGGTTTGGAGTACCGGAGGTCCGACGGTGACGCCCTGGTCGAGGCCGTCCCGACCTTCGGCCCCTTCCCGGAGGTCCCGGATGCCCTGCGTGCCCTGAAGACAAAGTACGAGATCGCCATCATCTCCAACACGGACGACAACCTGATCGCCCGGAACGTCGAGAACATCGGCGTCGAGTTCGACTACGTCATCACCGCCGAGCAGGCCGGCGCGTACAAGCCGGACCGCCAGACCTTCGAGCACGCCTACCGGACCATGGGTGTCGAGCCCTCGCAGGTCATCCACACCGCCCAGGGCTGGGAGTACGACCACATCCCGACCCGTGACCTCGGCCTGAAGCGCCGGGTGTGGATCAACCGCTACGGCCGCAAGGGCAGCGCCGACTACCAGCCCTACGACGAGCTGCCCGACCTGTCGGGCCTGCCGAAGCTGCTCGGCTGCTGACCGGCCGGGACCGAAGCACACCGAGACAGAACACAGAGGACGCACGTCATGAAGCAGATCCCCTACTGGCTCGACACCGCTCCAGCCCTGCCTGACCGTTCCGGCAAGGCGCTGCCCGACGAGGCGGACGTGGTGGTGATCGGCGGCGGCCTCACCGGTCTGTCCACCGCCTATCACGCCGCCCGCAAGGGTGCTCGGGTCGTCCTCGTCGAGAAGGACAAGGTCGGTTCGGGCGCCTCGGGGCGCAACGGCAGCATGTGTACCCAGGGCATCACCATCAGCCCTGCCGAGGCGCGCAAGCGCTACGGGCAGGACCGCGCCCGTGAGTTGTACGACGCGTTCCGCGAGGCGGTCGACGTCGTAGAGGAGCTCACCCACACCGAGAAGATCGACTGCGACTTCCACCGTGCGGGCCGCCTGGGCGTGGCGTTCAAGCCGCAGCACTTCGAGTCGATGAGGGCCACGCAGCGCGACCTGGCCGACAACTTCGACCACGAGACCCGGCTCCTGAGCCGCAGTGAGCTGAAGTCGGAACTGGGCTCGGACTACTACCATGGCGCCCTGCTCGACCCGCTCAGCGCTGCCCTGCATGTGGGCAAGTACGTCCACGGCCTGGCGGAGGCCGCCGAACGCGCCGGCGCCGAGATTCACGAACGCACTGCCGCCACCGGACTCACCCGCCTGCCGGGCGGCGGGTTCGACGTGGAGACCCTGCACGGCACGATCCGTGCCAAGCAGGTCATGGCCGCCACCGACGCCTACACCGACAAGGCGCTGCCCTGGTTCCGCAAGCGGCTGATCAACGTCGGCAGCTTCATCATCGTCACCGAACCGCTCGGTGAGGCGCGTGCTCGTGAACTGATCCCCAAGGGCCGCCTGGTGGTCGACTCCAAGAACATCGGCCACTACCTCCGCCTCACCCCGGACAACCGCCTCGCCTTCGGCGGCCGCGCCCGCTTCGCCCCCTCCAACCCCGCCTCCGACGTCAAGAGCGGCGACATCCTGAAGCGGGAGATGACCGAGATCTTCCCGCAGCTGGCGAATGTCCGCGTCGACTACGTGTGGGGCGGCATGGTCGGCTTCTCCTGGGACCGTCTCCCGCACGCCGGCGAGGCCGACGGGGCCAAGGGCCTGTACTACTCCATGGGCTACTGCGGCCACGGCGTCCAGATGGCCACCTACATGGGCCGGGCAGTCGCCGAGATGATGGACGGCAAGCCGGAGGCCAACCCGCTGCGTGGCCTCGGCTTCCCCAAGGTCCCCGTCCCCTTCTACAACGGCACCCCCTGGTTCCTGCCCTTCGGCGGCGCCTACTACAAGGCCAAGGACCGCCTGCGCTGACCCGCTGCCGACAGTGGCGGCACCGCGGGGGCTTTCCGCGAAGTGGTCGTGGAGAGCCCCCGTGGATACGGGACAGTGCGTTCCCCCTGTGAGGCGTTCGGGGGGCGACTGTTGACGTCCCGGTGACCGCGGTGCGTGCCTGTTCTTCCCTTCGCGCCCGCACCGCACGTCCACCTATCTGAGTCCGCGTATCCCCAGTCCGAACTTGTATCCGGCGATCGTGCGCCTCCGGGAGAACGCGTGGGAGGCGTTCACCCCGTTCCTCCGCTTCGGCACCGAGATCCGCCGCATCGTCTGCACCACCAACGCGATCGAGTCCGTCAACGCCAGGATCCGGCGGGCGGTCAAGGCCCGCGGCCACTTCCACACCGAGCAGGCCGCGTTGACGTGCGTCTACATGGCCATCATGTCCCTCGACCCCACCGGCAAGGATCAGGCCTGCTGGACCGGGCGCTGTAAGACCGCACTCAACGCCTTCGACATCACCTTCGACGGCCGGCTCTCCGCAGCACGTCAGTAACCCCAACAATCCCAGTTACACCGCTCCGCTTTCGCCGACGGCGCGTGACCCACGGTCGTGATCCCGCGTCCGGGCGGCCCCGATGAGGCTGACACAACGTCCGGATGTCGCCTCCCGGCCGGACAGGTCACGCCTTGTCCCGTTACGCGAAGGCTCGGATGCTCGGGTACCGGAGCTGAGCCAAGCCACCAGACCTCGTCGTACGGCCGGGAGACACCATGACCGCACTGTCGCCGCACCTACGCAGGGCCATGCCCTGGTGGCGGCCCGGGGCGAGGGCATCCACCTCCGTGAAACGCCGGATCCTCGCCTTCGCCTCCAGGCGCGCGCTGCACCGGGCGCTGCGCATGGCGAGGACCGGCGAACCGGCGAAGACGCTGCTCTTCGTGGACAGCCTCACCCGCGCCTCCCGCCCCGGGGTGGCCGGAGCCACGGGCCGCGTACGCGCCGACGCCGGCATCCCCTGTACGGCGGAGGACGACCTGCGCCGTGGCCTGACCTGGGTGAGCATCGGCCAACTGTCGCTCGCGCGCCGCATCATGGCCCGCACGGTCGCCCACCTGGACAACGGCGACGACCGGCCCATCGCCGTGGCCGAACCCAGCTGCGCCGCAGCGCTCAAGCGTGACGTGCCCGAAATCCTCGGCACGCACGTGGCCCGCGGCGTAGCGGCCCGCGTCCACACCCTCACGGGAGAGCCCGGTTTCCACGCCGCCGGGCACGGGGAAGGGCCCGCGACGTCTCCTCAGCGACGGCCGAGGCAACCAGCGACTCCAGCAGCCTCTCCTGACCAGGCTCATGGATCGACCGGGGCCGCGGCTGCCGATTTCTCGAATCCAGAAAAGGAAAGTCATGTCGTTCCTGAAGGCCATCGACACCCATCCCTCGTTCGCGCCGCGCGAGTCCGGCCCGCTCCCGGAACGTCTGGTTTCCGGCGACCCCGCGTTCAAGACCTGGGTCCAGGACGTCGCCCGTGGGGAGATGATCCATACGGGCGTCTGGGAAGCGACGCCCGGCGAGACGCGCTCGATCAAGGGCGAGACCTTCGAGTTCTGCCACCTCCTCGCCGGGGTCGTCGAACTCACGCCGGACGGTGGCGAGCCGGTGGTCTACAAGGCGGGCGACAGTTTTGTCATGAAGCCGGGCTTCGTCGGTGTCTGGAAGACCGTCGAGACCGTGCGCAAGATCTACGTGATCGTGAAGTGATGCCGACGCGCGACGCCCGCCTTTGCTCCGGCCCGCGGACGTCAGCCGGCGTGAGGACCAGGAGCCGGGACCGTCGTCAGGCCAGGTGCCGGGCGGTGATCTCCGTAGCCGTCTCGGCGACAAGGCGGCCCAGCTCGGGCAGCCCGTCGGGCTCGAAGCGGGAGTCGGGCAGGGAGACGGCCACGGCGGCCAGCGGTGTGCCCTCGCCGTCGAGCACGGGTGCCGCGATCGCGCAGACACCCTGGAGGTACTGGTTGTGGTTGACGGCGTAGCCACGCTCTCGCACACGGCAGAGCTCGGCGCGCAGTTGCCCCGGGTCGGTGATGGTCTCCTCGCCGTAACCCTCCAGCGTCCCTGCGGCGACCTCTTCGATCTCGGACTTCCCCAGATGGGCCAGGACGGCGTTCCCGGCGGCGGTGGCGTGCAGGGGTGAGGTGTCGCCGATGGCGTGGAAGGTGCGTACGGCGTGGTCGCAGTCGACGCGGTCGACGACGACCATGCCTTGCAGGGCGTCCGGCACCGACAGGTGGATGGTCTCGTTCAGCGCGTCGCGGAGCCGGATCATGGGTTCGCGGGCGGCGGCGAACAGGCTGGAGCCCTGCAGGGCGGCGGGGCGTACGGCCAGGACGCGGGCGCCTACCTCCCAGCGGGTGGTGTCCTTGCGGTTCGCCCGCAGCCAACCCGCTTCGTTCAGGGTGACCAGGGTGCGCTGCACGGTGGACTTCGGCAGCCCGAAAATCCGCGTCAGCTCCCCGACAGTCACGGGTTGATGCCGGGCGACTGCCTCCAGAACGCGTAGCGATCTGGTGACGCTCTTCATTTCCATTCGATGCCCCCTCAGACCCGTGGAATCCCGGTTCTCATTTCTTGACTCCAGTACGGTATTTCATGGTCATGATGCGTGCCGGATTCTAGCATAGCGTTCCACGATGTGGAACGATATGGTGGTTCGGTCGTTCAGTGGCCCGGAGGCTTGAGGCGTGCCCGGGGTCCCGATTCCCCGCGGCGATGGACAGCGGCAGGGCTCTGACCAGGCCTGCCGTGCCGCGTGGTGCGGCCGCCCTGTGTCCGGCTTCCCCCGGCCGGGCGCAGGGCGGTGGCTGCCGTGACACAAGGCTGAGGGCCGGCTCGCACGCGTCAGCGTGCGAGCCGGCCCTCAGTCGACGGTTTGCGGTCGTCTGCCGTTCAGGCGCCCAGGCGGCGCTGCGAGATCTCCGCGGCCGTGTCGGCGACGAGCCGGCCCCACTTCGGTGTCCGCTCGCCGTCGTACCGCGCCTCGGGCATGGAGGCGGCCACGGCGGCCAGCGGGGTGCCGTCCTCGTCGAGCACGGCGGCGGCGACGGCGCAGACTCCCGGCCGGAACTGGTTGCGGTTGACCGCGTAGCCGTCGATGCGGATCCGGTCCAGCTCGGCGCGCAGCTCGTCGGGCTCGACGGGGGTCGTGTTGCTGAACCGCTCCAGCCCCGCCGCGATGAGGTCTTCGACGTCCCGCCTCGGAAGGTGGGCGAGAACGGCGCGCCCGACGGCCGTGGCGTGCAGGGGTGAGGTGTCGCCGATCGTGTGGAAGGTGCGTACGGCGTGGTCGCAGTCGACGCGGTCCACGACGACCATGCACTGCAGGGCGTCCGGCACCGACAGGTGGATGGTCTCGTTCAGCGCGTCGCGGAGCCGGATCATGGGTTCGCGGGCGGCGGCGAACAGGCTGGAGCCCTGTAGTGCGGCGGGGCGTACGGCCAGGACGCGGGCGCCGATCTCCCAGCGGGTGGTGTCCTTGCGGTTGGCGCGCAGCCAGCCGGCCTCGTTGAGGGTGACCAGGGTGCGTTGCACGGTGGACTTCGGAAGTCCGAAGAGCTTCGTCAACTCCCCGACGGTCACGGGCTGATGCTGGGCGACCGCCTCCAGGATCCGAAGCGACCTGGTGACGCTCTTCATTTCCATCCGGTTTCCCCCTGTTAATCCTCGAAAATTCTGCTGGACACCCTCTTGACTCCTCCCTGAAGCCACTGTCATTCTCTGTGCCAGATTCTAGCACAGCATTCCACATAGTGGCACGGCCTCGGGGAGATCCCCCGGAAGTGAGCCGGACTGCGAGACGCGGCGGTTGCGAGCCGCAGGTCCACGAGGGGACCTGGCTCCCGCCCAAACCCTCTCGAATCGAACAGCCTCACGTCGATGGCTCAGCATGCGCCTCGGCGATACGAAAGGAAAGCCCTGTGTCAGCTGCCAGGAAGCGCGTCGCGGTGGTCGGCGTCGGAACGATGGGCAGCCAGGCCGCCTGGCGGCTGGCGTCCCGCGGCGCCGACGTCGTCGGATACGACCGCTACGCACCCGGCCACGACCGCAGTGCCGCCGGCGGCGAGTCCCGGATCTTCCGCAGCGCGCACTTCGAGGATTCCCGCTACGTTCCGCTCCTCAAGCACGCAGACGCCCTCTGGGAACAGCTCCAGCAGCAGACCGGTCGCGAGCTGCGCCGCCTGACCGGATGCCTGCTCATGGGGCCGACCGAGCAGCAGCAGATGGCCACCGTCCTCGAGTCCATCGCCGAGCACGACCTCGACCACGAGGTACTGGACGCCGAGACGCTCGCCAAGCGCTTCCCGCAGTACCGCATCGAGGACGGCGACGCGGCCGTACTCGACCGCCGCGCCGGGTTCATCCGCCCGGAGCTGACGATCCAGACCGCCGCCCGCCGCGCCGAGCAGCTGGGCGCCGTCATCCACCGCTACAGCACGGTCCGCGAGATCGTCCCCGTCGCCGGCGGCGTGGAGATCCGCACCGACTCCGGCAGCGAGCGCTTCGACACCGCCGTCGTCACGCCCGGTCCCTGGGTCAACGACCTGCTGCCCGACCTGCCCTGGGAGGTGGAGGTCCGCCGCCTCGTCAGCGCCTGGTACGTGCCCACCACCCCCGATGCGTGGTTCGGCGAGGAGCGCCCGGCGTTCATCCGCACGGCACCCACCCACTGCTACGGCCTGCCCTCCCCGGACGGCATCTCGGTCAAGCTCGGACTGTCCCGCACGCTGCACCGGCTCGCCGACGACCCCAACCAGCTGGACCGCACCGTGCGCCCGGACGAGCTGGAGATCTACACCGAGCTGATCGGGCGCTACCTGCCCGACCTGCACCCGGACCCCACCCGCCTCTCCGTCTACATGGAGGGCTACACCGAGAGCAGCCGCCCCCTGGTCGGGCCGCTGCCCGGCGCCGAGAACGTCATCCTGCTCGCCGGTTTCTCCGGCCACGGCTTCAAGCTCTCACCCGCCTTCGGCGACATCGCGGCGGACCTCGCGCTGGACGGCGCCTCGCCCCAGCCCATCGACTTCCTGTCCACCATCGGCCGTACGGAGGCATGACCATGCAGGACACCACTCTCTGTGTCGACCACCTTCAGGCCCTCCCCGGCAC
The DNA here is from genome assembly GCF_050937045.1 of Streptomyces sp. CA-179760. NCBI lineage: Bacteria > Bacillati > Actinomycetota > Actinomycetes > Kitasatosporales > Streptomycetaceae > Streptomyces > Streptomyces sp. CA-179760. The sequence goes on along the minus strand of NZ_JBNJLZ010000001.1, from coordinate 847,565 downwards.
CAAGGCGCGCGGCACCGTCCAGGCCGATCTCGGCACCCTCACCACGGACATCCCGGTGACCCTGGTCAACGGGAGCCGCCCGGGTCCCCGGGTCGTCATCACCGCCGGTGTGCACGGCGGCGAGTTCACACCCGTCGAAGCCGCCGTGCGCCTGGCGGACCTGCTGGAGCCCGGCGAGGTGAGCGGGCAGGTGATCGTCTGTCCGGTCGCCAACCCTCCCGCCGTGTACCGGGGCCGGCTCAACGTCTCCCCGGTCGACGGCGTGAACCTCAACCGTGTCTTCCCCGGCGACCCGTCCGGGGGCCCCACCGAGCGACTGGCCGCCTGGCTCTTCGGGAAGCTGGTCGACGGCGCCGACGTCTACATCGACCTGCACTGCGGCGGCATCGACCAGGTCCTGCGGGACTTCGTCGGCTACCGCCTCACCGGTGACCCGGACCTGGACAAGGCGACGGCCGAACTGGCAGGCTCCTTCGGCATCCAGGACGTCATCCTCGGGCTGACGCCCGAGGGCGGCAACAGCCACGCGGCTGCCGCTCGCCGGAACATCTCGGCGGTCCTCGTCGAGGTGGGTCAGCTCGGCCAGCGGGACGAGGCCACCGCCCTTCGCCGTGTCGACGGCCTGCTGAAGGCACTTCGCCACCTCGGCGTCCTCGACCAGGACGGCTCCGCCCCGGAACCGATCCGCGAGTGGGTCTGGTCCGGCGGCGCCACCGCCGAGGCCACCGGCCTGTGGTACCCGGAGTTCTCCTTCGACGCCGACGTCATCGGCGAAGTCGCCGAGGGCGACCTCCTCGGCCGCATCGTCGACCCGACCGACGGCACGGAGCACACCGTCCACGCCCCGGCCGACGGACGGATCTTCTACGGCATGCACGGTCTCACGGTCGCCACCGGTGCAGAACTCGCCGCCATCGCCATCCCGTGGGACCCCGACACGGCCGCGCGGGCCGACACCCTCCGGGCTCCCGGTCTGGGCGCCGGATCAGACGAGGCGGATCCCCGCCCCTAGAACCCCCCTTCCAGCCGCTCCCCTTTCCACATCCCCAGTTGCTCCCCTTCTCACGGCCAGCACCACCCAGGAGGCACACGATGAAAGATGCCCGAATAGACCGCAGACTGTTCCTGCGAGGAATAGGCGGGGTCACTGCGGGTGTCGCCGCCGCGACCGCCCTCTCCGGCTGCGGTACCGGCACCAGCCGCGCCTCGGCCGGTGGAGGTAAGGGCGGCAAGACGGTGGTCGTCCGTGACAGCGGTGGTTCCTATGGTGCGGCTCTGCAGAAGGCGATCTATACGCCGTTCACGCAGGAGACCGGCATCCAGGTGAAGGTGCTGAACCTGGACGACGCGCCGCTGCTGGCGCAGATCAAGCAGGGCCGCCCGCAGTGCGACCTCATCAACAACTCGATGATGTCGCACACCAAGTACGTCCAGCAGGACGCCCTGGAGAAGCTGGACCTCGACCGGGTCAAGGGCGTGAAGAGTGCGAAGATCCCCGAGAGCCAGATCACCGATCATGCCGTCGGCAGCAGCTTCTACGGCGCCTGTATGGCATACCGCACGGATGCGTTCGGGGGTAAGAAGCCGGAGTCGTGGGCGGACTTCTGGGACACCAAGGTGTTCAAGGGCGGCCGTTCGATGTGCAACCCGGACGGTGACCTGCCGGAGCTGGAGTTCGCGCTGCTGGCCGACGGCGTGCCGATGGACAAGCTGTACCCGCTCGATGTGGACCGGGCTTTCAAGGTGCTGACCCGGCTGCGGGGTGACATCAAGAAGTACTGGGACAGCGGCCCGCTCCCCGGTGTGCTGCTCAGCCGCCAGGAAGTGACGATGTCCACCGTCTGGGACGGCCGTGTCGCCGATCTGCAGAAGCAGGGCGTCCCGGTGGAGCGGCAGCTCAATGGTATGCGCCGCCAGTTCCAGGGCTATGCCATCGCCAAGGGCGCCACCAATGAGGACAACGCCTACCAGCTGATGGACTTCTCGCTGCGTGCGGAGAGCCAGGCCGCCCTGGCGAAGGCGTTCCCGTCGAACCCGTCGTCTCCGCTGGCCTACGCCAAGCTCAGCGAGGACGAGCGCAATGCGCTGGCGGGTGCGCCGAAGCATTACGACAAGGGTTTCGACACGGACATCGACTGGTGGCTGAAGAACGAATCGGCCGTCACCAAGCGTTGGTTGGAGTGGGCTCGTGGCTGAATTCGGTATCGCGGCACCGTCGGTGAAAGTGGCCGGTGGCAAGCCGGCCACGGCGACCGGAAAGGCGCTGTCGGTGGTGGCGTTGCGCAAGACCTACGGGGACGTGGTCGCTGTCGACGAGGCGTCGATGGAGATCGCGGCGGGGGAGTTCGTCACCTTCCTGGGCTCGTCCGGGTCGGGCAAGACCACGACGTTGATGATGATCGCCGGGTTCTGCGAACCCGACTCGGGCACCATCACCGTCGGCGGCCGGGATGTGACGCGGCTGGCGCCGCAGAAGCGAAACCTCGGCTTCGTCTTCCAGCAGTATCTGCTCTTCCCGCACATGACCGTGCGGGAGAACGTCGCCTTCCCGCTCACTCTGCGTGGGGTGGGCAAGGATGAGATCCGCCGTCGGGTGGGGGAGACGCTGGAGATCGCGGGCCTGTCCCGCTTCGCGGGGCGTAAGCCGCGTGAGCTGTCCGGTGGTCAGCAGCAGCGTGTGGCGTTGTGCCGTGCGCTGGTCTACCGCCCGCCGGTGATCCTCATGGACGAGCCGCTGGGCGCCCTGGACAAGAAGCTCCGTGACCAGCTCCAGGTGGAGATCAAGACCATCCAGCAGGAACTCGGCCTGACCGTCATCTACGTGACGCATGATCAGGAAGAGGCGCTGGTCATGTCCGACCGCATCGCGGTCATGCGCAACGGCCTGATCGAGCAGTTCGACACCCCCCGGGAGTTGTTCGAGCGGCCCAGGACGCCGTTCGTGGCGGACTTCCTGGGCGCGGCGAACTTCCTGCCCGGCCGCATCGAACAGCACGACGGGGAACACACGCTCGTCCGCCTCGACAACAGTGGCGGCCTGCTCAAGGCCCGTCGCCACGACCTCGCATCCGGCGCGCAGGTGAAGGTTGCCGTGCAGCCGGGCCGGCTGCGGGCTTGTGCCAGTGATGACGGGTTCTGTACCGGCACCGTCGAGACCGCCACCTACGTGGGCACCCTGGTGCGCGCGGGGGTGCGGATCGACGGTAAGGACGCACCGTTGCTGCGCCTGGAGGTCCCCGCAGGCCGCGGCCCCGTCGCCGGCGAGCGAGTGGGCATCTGTGCGGACCCCGAGGACGTCAACCTCTTCTCCACCGACGAACAGGCAGGGTGAGCCATGGCAGCCCTCACCGCCACCACCCCCGCACGCCCCCGCAAACTGCTGGCTTCGCGCCGGACGCGGGTCGGGATCTTCTACGCCCTGCCGGTTGTGATTTACCTGCTGGTGCTGTTCGTCTACCCGATCTTCTCCACGCTGCTGCTCAGCCTGAAGAACGTCGACGGCTCGTTCACCCTGCACTGGTATGCCGACGCACTGACCGGTGTGAACCTCTCCGTCCTGATCACCACGCTGCGGATCTCGGCCGAAACGGCTGTGTTGAGCCTGGTCTTCGGGTTCGTCCTGGCCCAGGCCATCACCCGGCTCAAGCCCATCTGGGCGGGTGTGGCGATGCTGGTCGTGGTCGTGCCGCACTTCGTCAGTGCCCTGGTGCGCACCTATGGCTGGATCATCATGCTCGGCGACAAGGGCCTGGTGAACGAGACCCTCACCAGCATGTCGATCCCCGGAGCGCCGTTCCAGCTGCTCTACAACGAGCTGGGTGTGGTCATCGGCACCACCTCGATGATGCTCCCCTACACCGTGCTGCTGCTCTACGGCGTGATGCGCGGGGTGGACCGGCGCCTGCTGGCGGCCGCGTCCAGCATGGGAGCGGGCAAGGTGACCATCTTCCGCCGTATCTACCTGCCGCTGGTGGCCCCGGGCCTGGCCAGTGCGGGACTGCTCAGCTTCATCCTGTCGCTGGGTTACTACATCACCCCGGCCCTGATGGGCGGCCCCCACCAGACGATGATCGCCACCCTCATCAACCAGCAGGTCACCAAGGAAAACCAGTGGAACGGAGCCGCCGCCCAGGGCGTCATCCTGCTGGTCCTCACCCTCGCCGGACTGCTCCTGGTCAAGGCCGTGACCTCGCTCGGCGCCAGCCGTAAGAAGAGGAGCGCGACATGATGGAACTGCGCAAAAGCATCGCCGGACGCATTGCTCTCACGGCCGTCGCCACCGTCATCCTGCTGTTCCTGGCGCTGCCGATCATCGTCATCCTGGTCACGTCCTTCAGCAACAACGCCTTCGCCTCCTTTCCCCGGAGACGTGGACGCTGAACTGGTACAAGGCGCTGTTCGCCGACGGCAGCAAATGGCCGGCCGCGTTGTCGCTGAGTGCCCTGGTCGCCGCGTTGAGTACCGTGTTCTCCCTGATCATCGGGGTGACCGCGGCGACCGCTCTGGTCCGCAGCGAACTGCCGCTGCGCTCCGCGGTCTTCGCCCTGGTCCTCGGGCCGCTGGTCATTCCGCAGATCGTCACCGCGCTGGGTCTGTTCCTGTTCTTCGAGCCTGCGGCGATGCTGGGCAGTCCGATCGCGATCGCGCTCGGGCACACGGTGCTGGCCTCGCCGATCGCGGTCCTGATCCTGATCGCGACCCTGCGCGGCATCGACGAACGCCTTGAGGACGCCGCCGCAAGTATGGGCGCCGGCCGGCTCACGATCGCCCGGAAGATCACCTTCCCGCTTGCGGCGCCGGGCATGATCGCGGCGGCGATCTTCTCCTTCATCACCAGTTTCGACGAGTTCTACATCTCCCAGTTCCTGTCCTCCGTCGACACCGTCACCCTGCCGGTGCAGGTCTACAACTCGCTGACCTTCGAGATCGATCCCAGCGTGACCGCGGTCAGCGCGATCCTCATCGCCTTCGCCATCCTCGCCCTGGGCCTGGTGGCCCTGGTGCGCTGGCTCGGCTCCGGACGGCAGGACTCCCTGCTGTCGGTCGAGAACACGGTCGGCGTCGCCAACCCCGGAGGCGAAGCCGTATGACCACCGTCGCCGCTCGGCTGACCGCGGCCACCGCTCAACGGCACCTGCTGCTGCACATGACCGCCAACGGATCGCTCGGCGACGAGGGCGAAGACCTCCTCGTCGTCCAGCGAGGGGAGGGCCCTTACGTCCACGACGCGGACGGCAGGCGCTACATCGACGGTCTGTCGGGGCTGTACTGCTGCCAGCTCGGCTACTCCTACGGCCCTGAGTTCGCCGAGGCCGCCGAACGGCAACTGCGTGAGCTGTGCTACAGCCCGCTGTGGACCGGGTCCGCGCACCCCTCGGCCATCGAACTCGCCGAGCGGCTGTCCCACATCGCCCCCGTCGACATCGAGCACACCTTCTTCTCCAGCGGCGGCGCCGAAGCCGTCGAGACCGCCTGGAAGCTAGCCCGCCGCTACCACGTCCTGCGCGGTGAGCCGGGCCGGACCAAGGCGATCGCCCGGCGCGGCGCCTACCACGGCCTGACCGTGGGAGCCCTGTCCCTCACCGACGACCCCGGTCTGACGGAGCCGTACGGTCCGCCGGCGATCGACACCCGGTTCGTGTCGAACACCAACCGCCTCGGCCTCGCACCGGAGTTCGCGGACGACGAGGTGTACACGGCGTGGCTGCTCGCCGAGTTGGAGGCCGCGATCCTGACCGAGGGCCCGGAGACCGTCGCGATGCTCATCGCCGAGCCGGTGCAGAACCGGGGCGGCTGCATCACCCCGCCCCAGGGTTACTGGCAGGGGTTGCGGGCGCTGGCCGACCGGTACGGCTTCCTGCTCGTCGCCGACGAGGTCATCACAGCCTTCGGCCGGATCGGCGAGTGGTTCGGCGGGGACCGCTACGGCGCCCGCCCGGACATGGTCACCGTCGCCAAGGGCATCACCGCCGGATACGCCCCCCTGGGCGCGACCCTGGTCGGCACCAAGGTCACCGAGGTCATCAACCAGCCCGGCGCGGTCCTCAACCACGGTTACACCTTCGCGGGGCATCCGTTGAGCACGGCCATCGCCCTGCGCAACCTGGAGATCATGGAGCGAGACCGCATCCTGGACAACGTCCGAGGTCTCCAGGGCGACCTGGCCAAGCGCATGACGGCCCTCAAGGACCTGCCGATCGTCGGTGACGTCCGCGGCACCGGGTTCTTCTACGCCTGCGAACTCGTCGGCGACCTCGAAGACGGCGCTTTCAGCGCCAACGCCCGAGCCGCTCTGATCGGCGACCTGATCCCGCGTCGGCTGCGCGAGGCCGGCCTGCTGGCCCGCGTCTACAACCGCTCCAGGCCGCTGGTCCAGATCGCGCCCCCGCTGATCAGCGACCGCGCCGTCCTCGACCGTATCGCCGCGATCATCGCCGGCACCCTCGCCGAGGCGTCGTCCCGCATCTGATCCACGTATTGGGAAGGAACCACATGTTCTCCATCGGTCCGCTGACCGTCGCCCCGGGCGAGCGTGCCCACGGCCTCATCCCCGTCGGCACCAGCAGCTACGGCGTGGAGCTCGGCATTCCGCTGATCGTCGTCAACGGCGTCCAGGACGGCCCGGTCCTGTGTGTGGACGCGGGCGTGCACGGCGACGAGTACGACGGCCAGGAGGCCATCCGACGCGTCCTCGCCGAGCTCGACCCGGCCACCCTGCGCGGCACCGTCGTCGGCATCCCCTGTCTGAACACCCCGGCCTTCGAGGCGGCCGCCCGCGCCAGCGGCATCGACCACCTCAACCTCAACCGGATCTTCCCGGGCGACGCCGAGGGCTCGTACTCGCAGCGTCTGGCCGCCACCTTCGTCGAGCAGGTCGTGCCGGCGGTCGACGCCGTGGTCGACCTGCACACCGGAGGCGCCTACGGCGAGATCGCCCCGCTGGTCATCCTCCAGGGCGGTTACGAGGACATCGCGACGGACCTGGCCCTGGCCGCCGGGCACGAGCTGGTCTGGAAGGGCGGAAAGTGGGGCGGCACGGTCCGCCACCCCGTCCTCGAGGCCGGCAAGCCCGCCATCACCATCGAGTGCGGCGGCGCCACCTACCGCGAGACCAACGTCGAGCACCACATGAACTCGATCCGCAACATCCTGCGCAGCCTCGCCATGATCGACGGCGAGGCGGAACTGCGGGACACCTACACGACGGTCTCCGGCACCTTCGCCCGCTCCGCCTCCGGCGGCTTCTTCGTCGCCCGCGCCGAGCCGGGGGAGACCTGCAAGGAAGGCGACCTGATCGCCACCATCACCGACCACTACGGCACCACGCTGGAAGAGGTCACCGCGCCGCAGGACGGCATCGTGCTCTGGGTCCGCCGGATCCGCACGGTCCGCCCGGGCGACGAGGTCGTCATCTTCGGCGAGGTGCTGGGGGAGATCCAGCCATGAGCGACGAACTGCAGCTGACCGAGCTGCTGATCGACGGCAAGCACGTCCCCGCCGCCGACGGACGCTCCTTCACCGTCCTCGACCCGTCGAACGACACGGCCATCGCCCAGGTGGCGCTGGCCGGCACGGCGGACGTGGACCAGGCGGTGGCCGCCGCGCGCGCGGCCTTCACCGCTCCCGAATGGGCCGGGATGCGCGCCGCCGACCGGGGGCGCATCCTGTACCGGATCGCTGAGGCCATCCGCCACGAGGGCGAACGGCTGGCCCGTCTGGAGAGCCAGGACGTCGGCAAGCCGCTGCGCCAGGCGAAGGCGGATGTCGAAGCGGCCGCCCGCTACTTCGAGTTCTACGCGGGCGTCGCCGACAAGCTCGGCGGCTCGACGGTCCCGCTCGGCCCCGGCCTGCTCGACTACACAGTGCGCGAGCCGATCGGCGTCTCCGGCCACATCATCCCGTTCAACTACCCTCTCCAGAACACCGCGAGGGGCTCCGCCCCGGCGCTGGCCGCCGGCTGCACCGTGGTGCTCAAGCCGTCCCCCGAGGCGCCGCTGACCCCGCTGGAGATCGGCAGGATCGCCCTGGAGTGCGGTCTGCCGCCGGGCGTTCTGAACGTCGTCCCCGGCGACGGGGAGACCGGCGCGGCCCTCGCCGGCCACCCGGACATCGACCAGGTCACCTTCACCGGCTCGGTGCCGACCGGCATCAAGGTCGCGCAGGCCGCCGCCGCCAACGTGGTCCCCTCGGTCACGGAACTGGGCGGCAAGTCACCGGTCGTCGTATTCGCGGACGCCGACTTCGACGCGGCGCTCGGGGCGGTAGCCGCCTCCGCGTTCGGCAACGCCGGGCAGACCTGCTCCGCCGGCACCCGGTTGCTGCTCCAGCGCGGCGCGGAGGAGTTCCTGGACAAGCTCGTCGCGCACGCCGCCTCCCTCAGCGTCGGCCCCGGTCTCAGTGACCCGGACGTAGGCCCCCTCGTCGCCGCACGGCAGCGGGACCGGGTCCTCGGCTACCTGCAACTGGCCCGCGAGGAAGGCGCCGTGGCACGGGCCGGCGGAGGCGCCCCCACCGACCCCGAACTCGCCGACGGCTACTACGTCCAGCCGACCGTCCTCACCGGCCTGGACAACCAGGCCCGGTGCGCCCGCGAGGAGATCTTCGGCCCGGTCGTCACGGTCATCGAGTTCGACGACGCGGACGAGGCACTGGAGATCGCCAACGACAGCCCGTACGGCCTCGCCTCGTACGTCTGGACCCGCGACATCGACAAGGCGATGCGGCTCGCCGAGGGCATCCGAGCCGGCCAGGTCTATGTCAACGCCACCGGCGTCGGCACGGGCGTCGAGCTGCCCTTCGGCGGCTACAAGCACAGCGGCTGGGGCCGGGAGAAGGGTCTCGAAGGCCTGGCCAGCTACCTGCAGACCAAGAACGTCTGCATCGGGTTCGGGAACCGGTCATGAGATACCGCACGCTCGGAGAGCGCGGCCCGACCGTCTCGGTGGTCGGCGTCGGCGGCAACAACTTCGGCGCCCGCCTCGACGAGGACGGCACGAAGGCCGTCGTCCACGCCGCCCTCGACGCCGGGATCACCCTGTTCGACACCGCCGACATGTACGGCGGGTCCGGCGAACGGGGCGGTTCCCGCGGCGACGGTGAACGGCTCCTCGGTGCCGCGCTCAAGGGCAGCCGTGACCACGTGGTGCTGGCCACCAAGTTCGGCATGGAGATGAGCCGGGATGCCGACCTGTACGGTCCGCGCGGATCCCGCGCCTACATCCGGTACGCGGTGGAGGCGTCACTGCGCCGGCTCGGCACCGACCGGATCGACCTGTACCAGTACCACGAACCGGACGGCGTCACGCCGCTGGAGGAGACGGTCGCCGCGCTACAGGAGCTGGTCCGGGAGGGCAAGATCCGGTACATCGGTTGCTCCAACCTCCCGGCCGAGCAGGTCACGGACGTCTTCGTGTCCACCCAGGACCGCTACCACCTGCTCGACCGCGGCGTGGAGCAGGACCTGATCCCGGCCTGCCTGCGCCACGGCGTCGGTCTGCTGCCGTACTACCCGTTGGCCAACGGCCTGCTCAGCGGCAAGTACCGGCGCGGCGAGGAGCCGCCGCCCGGAAGCCGGCTGTCCTGGCGGGAGGGCTGGCTCACCGACGCGGCCCTCGACAAGGTCGAGGCGCTCACCGCGTACGGCGCCGCACGCGGCCTGACCCTCCTCCAGGTCGCGATCGGCGCACTGGCAGCCCTCCCCGCCGTCGGCTCCGTCATCTGCGGAGCCATGACCCCCGAACAGGCCGCCGCCAACGCGGCGGCGGCCGACTGGATACCGAGCCCGGCCGACCTGGCCGCACTCGACGCGATCGTCGCCCCCGGCGAACGCGTCGTCTGAAGCTCCCACCCCCTCTGAAAACCGCGAGAGCAAGGCTGGACACCATGCGAGAGATCGTCACCTTCGACGCCTACGCCACCCTGATCAACTTCGAGCTCGGGCCCACCACCTTGAAGGTCCTGGAGGACCGGCTCGACCTGGACAACCTGGATGTCGACGAGTTCCTCGACGACTTCCGCGTCATGCGCTTCCAGGCCGTCCTGGAGGCCTACCGCCCCTACCACGAGATCCTGCCCTCCAGCCTGCGCAACGCCATGCGCCTGCACGGCCTGGAGTACCGCGACTCCGACGGCGACGCCCTTGTGGACGCCGTCCCCACCTTCGGCCCCTTCCCGGAGGTCCCGGACGCCCTGCGGAAGCTGAAGACCAAGTACGAGATCGCCATCATCTCCAACACTGACGACAACCTGATCGCGCGGAACGTCAAGAACATCGGCGTCGAGTTCGACTACGTCATCACCGCCCAGCAGGCCGGCGCCTACAAGCCCGACCGCCAGACCTTCAAGCACGCCTACCGGACCATGGGTGTCGAGCCCTCGCAGGTCATCCACGTCGCCCAGGGCTGGGAGTACGACCACATCCCGACCCGTGACCTCGGCCTGAAGCGCCGGGTGTGGATCAACCGCTACGGCCGCAAGGGCAGCGCCGACTACCAGCCCTACGACGAGCTGCCCGACCTGTCGGGCCTGCCGAAGCTGCTCGGCTGCTGACCGACGGCATAACCGGCGAAACAGACCGAGAAGACAGAGGACGCACGCCATGAAGCAGATCCCCTACTGGATGGACACAGCCCCCGCCCTGCCCGACCGTTCCGGGAAGGACCTGCCCGACGAGGCGGACGTGGTGGTGATCGGCGGCGGCCTCACGGGCCTGTCCACCGCTTACCACGCCGCCCGCAAGGGTGCCCGGGTCGTCCTCGTCGAGAAGGACCAGGTCGGTTCGGGCGCCTCCGGGCGCAACGGCAGCCACTGCAACCCCGGCATCACCATCAGCCCGGCCCAGGCCCGCAAGCGCTACGGGCAGGAGCGTGCTCGCGAGCTCTACGACGCGTTCCGTGTCGCTGTGGACGTCGTCGAGGAGATTGCGGTCAGGGAGAAGATCGACTGCGACTTCCACCGTGCCGGGCGCCTCGGCGCGATCTGCAAGCCCCAGCACTTCGAGGGCCTGCAGGCCAAGCAGCGTGACCTGGCCGAGAACTTCGGCCACGAGACGGTCGTCCTCAGCAAGAGCGAGCTGCGCGCCGAGCTGGGCACGGACTACTACCACGGCGCCCTGCTCGACCCGCTCGGCGCAGCCCTGCACGTGGGCAAGTTCGTCGTCGGCCTGGCGGACGCCGCCGAGCGTGCCGGTGCCGAGATCCACGAGCGCAACGCCGCCACCGGCCTCACCCGCCTCCCCGGCGGCGGCTTCTCGGTGGAGACCCTGCATGGCACCATCCGTGCCAAGCAGGTGATGGCGGCGACGGACGCCTACACCGACAATTCGATGCCATGGTTCCGCAAGCGGCTGATCAACGTCGGCAGCTTCATCATCGTCACCGAGCCGCTGGGGAGGCGCGCGCCAAGGAGCTCATCCCGAACGGCCGCCTGCTGGTCGCCCAGAAGAATGTCGGCAACTACATCCGTCTCACCCCGGACAACCGCCTCGCCTTCGGCGGCCGGGCCCGCTTCGCCCCCTCCAACCCGGCCTCCGACGTCAAGAGCGGCGACATCCTCAAGCGGGAGATGACCGAGATCTTCCCGCAGCTGGCGGGGGTGCGCATCGACTACGTGTGGGGCGGCATGGTCGGCTTCTCCTGGGACCGCATCCCGCACGCGGGTGACGTCAACGGCCTGTACTACTCCATGGGTTACTGCGGCCACGGCGTTCAGATGGCCACGTACATGGGCCGCGCGGTCGCCGAGATGATGGACGGCAAGCCGGAGGCCAACCCGATGCGCGGCTTCGGCTTCCCGAAGGTGCCCGTCCCCTTCTACAACGGCACACCCTGGTTCCTGCCGTTCGGCGGCGCCTACTACAAGGCGAAGGATCGCCTGCTCTGAGCAGGTACCGACACCGGTGACACCGCGGGGGCCTTCCGCGCAGCGGCGCGGGAGGCCCCCACCATGCCTCCCGAGAGAGACCCCCAGCCCATGACCGCCGTCACCCGCATCGAGCACGATCTGCTCGGCGACCGGAACGTCCCCGCCGATGCCTACTGGGGAGTTCACACCCTGCGTGCCACGGAGAACTTCCCGATCACGGGCATGCCGATCTCCGCGTACCCGCATCTGATCGACGCTCTTGCCGCGGTCAAGGAGGCCGCCGCCCTCGCCAACGAGGAGCTCGGGCTGCTGGAGCCGGCGAAGGCCGCAGCGATCGTCGCCGCCTGCCGGGAGATCCGCGCTGGCAAGCTGCACGACCAGTTCGTGGTCGACGTCATCCAGGGCGGCGCCGGCACCTCGACCAACATGAACGCCAACGAGGTCGTCGCCAACCGGGCGTTGGAGCTGTTGGGCCACGAGAAGGGGCAGTACGCGTACCTGCACCCGAACGAGGACGTCAACCTCGGTCAGTCGACCAACGACGTCTACCCGACCGCCGTCAAGATCGCGACGGTGTTCGCGGTGCGCGGGCTGCTCGTCGCGATGTCCGTCCTGCAGGACACGTTCGCCCACAAGGCCATCGAGTTCCGCGCCGTGCTCAAAATGGGCCGCACCCAACTCCAGGACGCGGTGCCCATGACGCTCGGCCAGGAGTTCTCCGCGTTCGCCGTCATGATCGAGGAGGACCGCAGCCGGCTCGCGGAAGCGGTGGAGTTGATCCATGAGATCAACTTGGGTGCCACCGCGATCGGTACCGGTCTCAATGCTCCCGCCGGATACGCCGAGTCGGCCCGCCGTCACCTCGCCGGGATCACCGGGCTGCCCCTGGTGACGGCGGCCAACCTGGTCGAGGCGACCCAGGACTGCGGTGCCTTCGTGCAGATGTCCGGGGTGCTCAAGCGCATCGCGGTCAAGCTGTCCAAGAGCTGCAACGACCTGCGGCTGCTGTCCTCCGGGCCGCGGGCGGGCCTGGGCGAGATCAATCTGCCGCCGGTGCAGGCCGGTTCGTCGATCATGCCCGGCAAGGTCAACCCGGTGATCCCCGAGGTCGTCAACCAGGTCGCCTTCGAGGTGATCGGCAACGACGTCGCCATCACCATGGCCGCCGAGGCCGGACAGCTCCAGCTCAACGCCTTCGAGCCGATCATCCTGCACTCCCTGTCGGAGTCGATCACCCATCTGCGTGCGGCTTGCCTGACCCTGGCCGAGCGGTGCGTGGCCGGCATCACCGCCAACACCGAGGCACTGCGCGCGAGCGTGGAGAACTCCATCGGCCTGGTCACCGCCCTCAACCCGCACATCGGCTACACGGCGGCCACCGACATCGCCAAGGAAGCCCTCGCCTCCGGCCGCGGCGTGGCCGAACTCGTCCTGGAGAAAGGTCTGTTGCCGGCCGAGACACTCGTCGACCTGCTCCGTCCGGAGGTCGTGGCGGGCAGCGGCCAGGCCCTGGCCTGAGGTGCTCACCGACTGTTGGCCACAACGGTCACCAGTCCGCGTCTCCCAGGTTCTGGGACTCTCGGTAGCACGCGGCGCGGTGCACGCCTGCCTGGCCATGACTCACAAGCGTCTGCAGGACGCGCTGCTCAGGGCACGCGCTCAGGGACCGAAGAAGGAACAGGCTGCGCCGGCCTTCTGATCCGGTCGTTGCGGGACATGAGGAGAAGAGTCCAGCAACGACCGGAGTCAAGTGGCCGGCGATTCCCAGGTTGCTGCGTCGAGGCGGCGGGAGTGGGTGGGCTACCTGGTCTTGAACCGGTCCGGGCGCACGAAGTCCAGGCCGTCGATGGTCTGTTTGCCGAGCGCCTCGTGTGCGGCGATGTGGCCGTAGCCGGTGGCCATTTTGAAGCCCTTTCCGGAGAATCCGGTGGCGTAGTAGACCCTGCTCTTCTGATCCAGCCAGCCGAGGAGGGGATGCCTGTCCTCGGTGAAAAGGTCGGGGAACGCGTCGGAGCGCACGATGGTGGGGGTCAGGCCGGGGAAGAATTCGGTGACGGTCTCGGTGACCTTGTCGATTTCTTCCGGGGTGAGTTCCCTGGGCACGGAGGCCGGGTCGGGGTTGTCCTTCTGCGCCCCTCCATCGGTGCGTCCAATGATGCCTTGACCGTCACGCCATCGACGGCGGGTGCGCCGTACAGGGAGCGATCGTCATACAGCCGGCTGAAGACGGGGAAGTTCTCGGGCGAGAACTGCGTGCTGTCCTGGGCGATGAACCAGGTCAGGACGATCCGATGGGTTTCCGTGACGGCCTTGAGGTGGTCGGGCATGAGCTTTCGGGACCAGCCGCCCGAGGCGACGATGACCTTCTCGAACGTCCAGGTTCTGTCGCCCGAGGTGACGACCACGCCGTGGTCGGTTTCGGTGACGCTGTCCACGGGTGTGTTCTGAAGGACGGTGGCGCCGTTGGCCTGGGCCGCGGTGACGGCGGCGCTGACGGCGCGGTCGGTGCGCAGAACGCCGGCGCGGGGGTCGTAGATGGCGCAGTCGTCGGGGCGGAGGTTGTGCTGGGGGTAGCGTTCCGCCAACTCCTCCCGGCTGAGGACGTAGTGCTCGGCTCCGTTGAGGCGCGTTGTCTCGAGGAGGCTGTTGATGAAGCTGCCGTTCGCCGTCCCGATGGACAGCCCCCCGGTAGGTATGAAGATGTCCTGCCCGGTTTCCGCTTCGAGCTCTGCCCACAGGCTGCGGGAGCGTTCCATGATGGGGTAGTAGTCGGGCTGCCCGAAATAGACCATGCGGAACAGGCGGGTGTCCCCGCCCACGGCACTGCGGCCGTGGGCAGGGGTGGCGGCCTCGAAGCCCACTACCGAGTCGGACAGCCGGGAGGCCTGCCACAGGGCCATGCTTCCGATGCTGCCCAGGCCGATGACTGCGAGTTGTGCGTCCATGAGAGCGGTTTCCTTGTCTCTACTCGTGAAGTCCGGCGAGCCTGCTGCCGAATCTGGCCAGGAGCGAGGTCGTGGTGGAACCCCTGCGCTCTTCCCACTGGTCGGCAATGCCGAAGAGCCGGTACATGGCGTGAACGCCCAGCCAGCGGATGGGTTCCGGTTCCCACTTCCGTGCCCGGTAGCCGACCCAGGGAAGGGTGGTCCGTTCGGTTTCCTTCTCGAAGGCGAGCTCCACGAGAGTCCTGCCGCCGACGTAGGCCGACGTGACGCCGTGTCCCGCGTAGCCGGTGGACGATCCGACCCCGGATACCGGGTCCCAGTGCACGCCGCCGTTCCAGTCCCGTGTGACGCCCAGGACTCCCGACCAGGCGTGTTCCACCTCGAAGGGGATGCCCGGGAAGAAGGAACTGAGCTTGTGCGAGATCAGGTCGATGGTGGACTGGGCGGTCGCACCGGCTCCTCCCGTACCGGACCCGAAGCGGTAGGGGACACCGCGGCCCCCCATGGCGATACGGCCGTCCGCCGTCCGCTGGGCATAGATGAACGTGTGCGCGGAGTCGTTGAGGCACTGCGGCCCGTTCCAGCCGATCTGCTGCCACGCCTCCTCCGGCAGAGGCTTGGTCACGATCAACGAGGAGTTGACCGGGATCACGCTCCGGCGGCCGAGCAGCGGTCCCGAATAGCCCTCGGTGCAGATGAACGTCCGGGCGGCGGTGACCCGCCCGTCGGCCAGGGTGAGAGTCCTGCCCGCGACACTGTCCACCCGGCTGCCCTCGTAGATCCGCACCCCCATGGAGGTCAGGGTGTCGGCGAGGCCGTAGACGAGTTTCGCGGGGTGGAACCGCGCGCAGTGCTTGTAGAAGAGCCCGCCGTGGACGGTGGAGATGTTGATCGTGGACTGGAACTCCTCCCGGCCGAGCAGGTGGACCTCGTCGTCGGTCAGCCCGTACTTCAGTTCGGCGTCACGCCTGGCCGCGAGCCGGCCCAGCCCCGCCTGAGTGTGGGCGGCGACGAGTGCGCCACCCTTGTGCTGATCGGCATCGATGCCCTCGGCCCGGAGGATGTCGAGGACCGCGTCGACGCCGGCGACGAATTCCTGCTGAAGCGCCCGGCTCGCCTCCAGCCCTCCCCCGGCGCGGGCGAAGGTGGCACGGTTTCCCGGGGGCATGGCAGAGAGCCAGCCACCGTTGCGCCCCGATGCGCCGTAGCCCACCTGTTCGGCCTCGAAGACGGCGACCGAGAGCGACGGTTCGAGCTTCTTGGCGAAGTACGCCGCCCACAAGCCGGTGTAGCCGCCGCCGACAATGGCCACGTCAACGGAGTCCTGGCCGGTGAAACGGGGGAACGAGGGCTTCTTGTCAGCTAGTTGGGCCACCCAGAAGCCGAGCTCTCCGTTTCTGGGTGGTGCCGCGGGGGCTTTCATGGTGTGTCCTTCAGCTGTCTCTGGGAACCGCGGGGGTCGGTACTGGAAGGGTGCGTAGCCGGCGTTGACGGGGGAGGGGACGCCCCGGTGAGGTACGAGAACTCCGACGACGCGGGGGAAGAGGACGGCGTCGGCGATCACCTCGGGAGCGGCGGGGCGTCTGACCGGGGCTCTGCCTTCACGCTGTGGCGTGTGGCCTCGAGGTCGGACCTGCGCTGGAAGGAAGCCTCGATGGCTCGGTCGACGCTGTTCTGACATCGCGTCGGCCGGCACGATCGGCGCAGGGGTGCCCATCGTGCCGGCCGAGGGCGTCGAGGGTTTGCCGGAGCCCGGTCACAGCCCGCTGCTCATGACCGGCTCGCCGCTACACCGCAGTGCAGATCACCTGGATCTCGACAGGGGTGTTGAGCGGCAGCCCGGCGACACCGATCGCGGTGCGCGCGTGCCGTCCGTTCTCACCCAGTACCTCGATGAGCAGTTCACTGGCCGCGTTGGCGACGTTCGACTGCTCACCGAAGTCCGGCGTGCTGGCCACGAAGACCAGCATCTGCACGATCCGGACCCGGTCCAGATCGCCCACTGCCTGCACAGCGGCGGCGAGCGCGTTGAGCGCGGCATGGCGTGCGAGCTCCTGCGCGGTCTCCAGCTCCACGTCCCGGCCGACAACGCCCTGCCCCAGCAGCTCGCCGTCCTTGAAGGGGAGTTGGCCGGAGAGGTGGATGGTGGAGCCCACCGTCCGGTGGGGCACGAGGTACGTGGTGCCGGCGAGGACGGGTAGCTTCAGTCCCAGGGCCTGGAGCCTTTCTGAAGCCGAGTCACCCTTGACGGTCTGAGGCAGGGGCTGATTCATTCCGTCACCGCCTTGCTGTGGATCATTTCCTCAGTTCTCCGCTCGGGCGTCAGGGGCGCGGCAGACCGAAGAGGACGGGGAGGTCGGCGATGTCGGTGATCCGCTCGTAGCCGAGCCAGTGCTCGTCGTGCTCCCAGCCGCGGTCCACGTACACCTTGTTCTCGATGCCCATGATCGCCGCGGAGCGCAGGTCGTACATCGGGCTCGCGGATACATGCACGAGCTCGTCGGGTGTCACGCCGAGCTTGTCGAACATGTAGTCGAACGTGCCGAGTCGCGGCTTGTAGATGCCCATCTCCTCGGCGCTGATGATGACCTCGAACGGCGCCTTGAGGTTCTCCGCGAGGCGCACGGCGTGCGCGGTGTCGCTGTTCGTGATGATCACCAACGGGACCGCCTCGGCCAGGCGGTTCAGCGCCTCGGTGACACCGGGGTGCGGGCCCCACGTGGGGATGCGCTCGTACACCGCCCGCGCATCGTCCTCGCGGTACTCGAGACCGACCTTGCGCGAGGCGCGTTCCATGGAACGCGCGACGACCTGGTGGAACGGCTGGTAGGCGCCCGTGCACTCGTCGATCCGGTACGCCTTGCAGATCCGCAGGTATTCATCGGCGATCTCGGTCGGCAGCCGGTCGCCCAGGACCTCGCGCATCGTGTCGTTGATTCTGAAGTTGATCAGCGTGCCGTTCATGTCGAACGTCACGAACTTGGGCTTGACGTCGAATCCCACTGGTCCTCCTAGTGCTCAGTGGAGCAACCTGCCCCTTTAGTCGATTGTCGACCATCTGACTGGTCGATTGTCGACCAAGTTGGTCTGGGCTGTCAACAGAGTCAGAGGGGTGTCCAGGGCGCCGGAGTTGATCCGCTTGCGCGCAAATGAGGTGATCGGCGGATCGGGCGCAAGGCTGTGAATCCAGGAACTTCCTGCCAGGCAACCGAGTTGAGGTGTGGCTACAACCGGCGGAGGTATAGTCGACAAACGACCAAGTGGTCGACAAGCACTGAGGGAGGGCGACGGGGTGGACCACAAGTTCGAGTGGCAGGCGCAGCGGATGACGACGCCGGACGGCGTCTACCGCACACTGCGTGCCGCCATCCTCGACGGGACCGTACCGCCTGGTGGCCAGCTGCGCGAGGCGCACATCGCCGCAGATCTCGGCATCAGCCGGTCCCCGCTGCGCGAGGCGCTGACCAAGCTGGAGGAGGAAGGGCTCGTCGTCAAGATTCCCTACCGTGGGGCGTTCGTCGTAGAGGTGAGCGCTCGTGAGGTCGCCGAGATCGACTCGGTCCGGCTGCGTGTCGAGCCGTATGCCGCCGAGCTCTCGGCCGAAGCGCTGCGCGGTCCTGAGCGGCCCCAGTTGCTGCAGACCGTCGAGGATCTCCGCCGGGCAATGGAGAAGGACGACATCCCGGCCAGCATCGACGCGCACCTTCGATTCCACAGGCTCTTCTACGATCTCTCGGGGCACGGCGTCCTGCAGAGTCTCTGGAACGGCTGGGAGACCAAGCTGCGCCTCCACCTCAGCGTCGATCACCGCACTTACAGCGACGACCCGCAGCAATTGGTCGTCGAGCACGAGAGGTTGGCCGCGGTTGCCCTGGAAGGCGACACGGACGCGTTCCGCCAGGAACTGGCTGCCCATTTCCCCATGGGGCTGGGGGCCCTGCGGGAGCCCCAGGGGAAGGCGCGCCCCGGCAAGGATGAGGCCGTGCCGCCTGCGTGAAGTGTCCAAGCCCGCTCGCCACCGTGATGTTGTGACCAACGTCGAAATGTCAAGATCAAGCTCGCACTGCCGTGCGATCTTGTAGCGGATCTTGAGCGAGGGTTGCCGGTTGCCGGTTGCCGGTGCCGGGCGGCGCGATGGAGCGAGCGGGCGGGCGACGACGGGACGTTCAAGACTGTGGGGGTAGCTGCGCGGGTGGGGCCGTTCCTCCAGAGGCGGCGGGGCGCGGCGGCCTTGTGTCATACGCGCGGCTTCTCCCGCGGCGCAGTCGCCGTCGACCCCGGTGCGCTCGATGATCGATGCGACCACGGGCAGGTGGCTGGGAGTCACGGTGGAAATGCGGAAAGGCTCCGGTCCGCCAGCAGCATGCCCGTCGGCAGGGTTCCCGGCAGACGGCCGGCGAAGTTCTGCTCGCTGACGAACCGCGACCGAACGCGGCATGGACCACTGCACGTCCCGCACCCCATCAGTGCCGACGCCCGGATCTTCCCGAACCCGGATCGAGCGGCTGCGCGGAGTCCTGGGTGCCTCTCATACCGGCCGCAATCGGTCGCGTTCTGTCCGGTCGGCAGCCCCGTACGCCATGACGGACTCGATCGCGCACCGCGACCCGGCCCAGGCGCCGATGCACCGAGTTCGTCGAGGGTGCCCCGGTGCGGGCTGGCTCGGTCTCTGACGTCGGCCCCTTGAGCGAAGCGCAGGTGTGCGGTCGCCCAGGCGGACCCGAACCCGGAGGAACCCCCTGAGGCCGGTGAGCCGGGGCGCGGCTGCACCTGTGGCTTCCAACAGCGACGGGTGCAGCCGCACGTGGTGTTCCGGGGCCGCATTCGAGGTTGAAGTGTGTATTGACAGTGCTCGACGGCCAGCCATATGGTCGACAAACGACAAAACGGTGGCAGTTTTAAGCCACCATACGGCGATTTGTCGCCGCTGTTACTCGAGAGGAGAGCCGAGTGCAGATGATCGGGATTCATGTGAAGCGGGTTCGCGTGGCCAACTGTGCGGTTATGTGCCCTGGTCCGTCCGCGGAGGTGGCTCGGTGAGCCAGTCCGTGACTTCGGCAGCGAACACCGACTCGGCTTCCGATCGGCTTCAGGCCTTGGGGCTGGCCCTTCCCGAGCTCCGTGACAACCCGTACTACGTGCACCACCGGAGTGTGGGCTCCAGCATCTACATTTCGGGTCAACTGCCTTACCAGGACGGTTGGCTGCTGGGGCAGGGAGTTGTCGGCGTGGACGTGGAGCTGGAGGAGGCTCGGGAGCTCGCGCGCCATGCCGCGCTCAACGCGCTCGCCGCCGCTGTGCAGGCGGTGGGCGATCTGGAGCGGGTCCGGATCGTGCAGATGCTGGTCTTCGTGGCCAGCACGCCGGACTTCGGTGAACAGTCGCAGGTCGCCAACGCGGCCAGTGAACTGCTCATCGAGGTACTGGGTGAGAACGGACGGCACGCCCGCACCGCGATCGGTGTCGCCGGGCTGCCCCTCAACAGTCCGGTCGAGATCCAGATGGTCTGCACCCCTGCGTAGGGCGGGCCGGACGGCGGTGCACGCAAGTGCGCTCGCTATCGCGGGCCGCGCGCGTTCGGCATCCAGGGGGGAATCAGCACCCGCGCCCCTCGATCATTCCAGGCAAAACCACAAGGAGGGCAGCGTGAACCGGCTGCAACGAGCACTCGACGCTCTGGCCGAGCGGATCGACACCCCCGCGCCGATCGTGCTGGTCGACGTCATGCAGGGAAACATCGACCGCATCCAGGGCTTCGCCGACCAGCGCAACCTCAAGGTCAGGCCGCACATCAAGACCCACAAGTGCGTGGAGATCGGGCGACGCCAGATCGAGGCCGGCGCGGTCGGGATCACCGCGGGGAACGTCGGTGAGGCCGAGGTCTTCGCCGCGGCCGGGTTCGACGACATCTTCCTCGCCTACCCGATCTGGGCCGCGGGATCGAAGAAGCCCCGGATCCGGCGGCTCGCCGAGTCCGCCCGGCTGCGGGTCGGCGTCGACAACGTCGCGGCGATCGAGGCCCTCGCCGGCGCGATGGGAGACCAACCGGACCGGCTGCAGGTCGTGATCGAGGTCGACTGTGGCGCCCGTCGTTCCGGGGCGCCGCCCGAGGTCGCGGGCGACCTCGCGCTCGCCGCCCGAAAGCGCGGTCTGGTGCCGGTGGGCGTCTTCACCTATCCAGGTCACGGCGGCGCCGGTCGCGACGCTCGCCGGCGCGCCGCGCAGGACCAGGAGGCCGCGCTCACCACCGCGGTACGCAGCCTCGCCGGTGTCGGGGTCACCGCTGAGGTGGTGAGCGCCGGCTCCACTCCCACCCTTGAGTTCTCCACCAGCAGCGTGATCACCGAGATCCGTCCCGGCGAGTACGTCTTCGGCGATCTGAACAACGCCCGGCTGGGCTCCTGCACGGAGGACCAGATCGCGCTGTTCGTCGCCGGCACCGTGGTCAGCGACTGGGTCCCCGACCAGGTCATCGTCGATGTGGGCAACAAGGCCCTCAGCAAAGAAGGAAGCCCCGAGATCGGCTACGGCGGCATCGCCGGCACGAAGGCGGTCCTCTCCAAGGTCAACGAGTACCACGGGTTCCTTCCGCTGCCGGACGGCGAGTTCCGACCCAGCGTCGGCAGCGTCGTACCGGTCGTGCCGAACCACGTGTGCCCGGTCGTCCTCGGCTTCGAGGAGCTGATCGTCACCGACAGCACGGGCACGTCGCTGCAGCGCTGGCCGGTCGACGCCCGCGGATTCCTCAACTGACCGGCCCCAGGGACACGACCCCGTGGCCGAGCCCGCAACCCGACGACCGACCTCCCCCTTGAAGGAATGCCTGACATGAGACTCAACAACGTAACGGCCCTGGTGACCGGCGCCAGCAGTGGCATCGGACAGGCGGTGAGTTCCCACTTCCGCCGCGAGGGCGCGCGCCTGCTGCTCACCGGCCGCAAGGAGCGGCTCGACAGCACTCAGCCCGATGACCTGTACGTTTCCGGAGACCTCAACGACGAGGCGTTCGTCGAGCACCTGGCCAAGCAGGCCGCCGAGTCCTTCGGCACCGTCGACGTCGTCGTCCTCAACCACGGCCTGCAGGCGACCAGTCCGCTCACCGAGATGGCCTGCGACGACGCGAAGAGCGTGCTGGAGAGCAACCTGCTCAGCGCGTTCCTGGTGATGAAGCACTTCGCGCCGCTGATGCCCGAGACTGGTGGCTCGTTCGTCTGCGTCAGTTCACGGCTGGGCATGGTCGGCATGTCCGGGCAGGTCCTGTATTCCGCCGCCAAGGGGGGCCTCATCATGCTCGCCAAGGGCGCGGCGATCGAATGGGCTCCGCGCAACATCCGTGTCAACGTCGTCGCTCCGGGCCTGACCGCCACTCCGATCATCGAAGCGGCGTTCCAGCGCAGGCCCGACCCCGAGGGCTACCGCCGCGAGCGCGAGAGCACGATCCCTCTCCAACGCCTCGCCACCCCGAAGAGGTCGCCGACGCGGTGCTCTTCTTCGCATCGTCGGAGTCGTCGTACGTGACCGGATCGGTCCTGACCGTCGACGGCGGGTACACCGCTTCCTGAACACCCCTGCTGTTCATCACCACAAGCAATGGGCTGAACGACCTGCCTCCCGTCTCGCCTTCTGCCTCGTGCGACCGCCGATAGCGGCACGACGATCGAACCCGCGTCGAGCGCATGCCCCATTCGCCACCCTCGAACGGCGCCACCCTCAGTGCGCCCCTGCCGACAACCGCATCCGCCCCCCCGGGCTCCCGGCACCAGCCGCGATGCGTCGCCAGCCTCCGCACATCGGGAACGGGCCACTCCCACGAGTGCGTGCCAGACGCCGCTCGGCAACGGCTCATCGACCGTGGCCGCGGCTACCAACTTCGCAAGCTCAAAAAGGAAAGACATGTCGCTCCTGAAGGCCATCGACACCGATCCCTCCTTCGCGCCGCGCGAGTCCGGCCCGCTCCCGGAACGTCTGGTTTCCGGCAACCCCGCCTTCAAGACCTGGGCCCAGGACGTCGCGCGTGGGGAGACGATCCATACGGGTGTCTGGGAAGCGACGCCCGGCGAGACGCGCTCGATCAAGGGCGAGACCTTCGAGTTCTGCCACCTCCTCTCCGGCGTCGTCGAAGTCACACCCGAAGGCGGCGAGCCGGTGATCTACAAGGCCGGCGACAGCTTCGTCATGAAGCCGGGCTACGTCGGCGTCTGGAAGACCATCGAAACCGTGCGCAAGATCTACGTGACCGTGAAGTGACGTCGATTGCGGGCCCCGATCGTCTTCGGGATCTCTCGCGAAGCTACCTGCTGAGCAACGTCCTCGGGGCCGATGGACTGCTCGGCCCGTCCCTCAGCCGCAGGCCCGGCTCTGCTTCATCCCTCACGAGAGCCCTCATACTGCGGCTCCGGTGAGGACCGCTCTCACCCCGCTGGGTCACCTCCTGCCACGGCTCCAGCTTCCCCACCGCCACTCACCCGGTCTTCTGGCCGGCGTTGCTCCGACGACAAGGTCGTCGGGGACTTCGATCCACGGCGAACACGCGCCCAAAGCGGCGATCGGCAACCCAAGCGGCCGATGCTCTGACCGCGTTCGCCACCCTGCACCACCCCCCCGCGCCCGCGAGGTAAAGCCCCGCACAGCTGGTCCCACGCGTCCCCAGATGAGGAGTATTGCCATGAGTGATGCCCAGATCGGTCGTAGAGCGCTCCTGCGCGGAGCAGGCGGTCTCGCCGCCCTCGCCGCTCTTCCCTCCCTCTCCGCCTGCGGTACCGGTACCAGCCGGTCCGTCGCCGGCAGCGGTGGTAAGGGCGGCAAGACGGTGGTCGTCCGTGACAGCGGTGGTTCCTATGGTGCGGCTCTGCAGAAGGCGGTCTATACGCCGTTCACGCAGGAGACCGGCATCCAGGTGAAGGTGCTGAACCTGGACGACGCGCCGCTGCTGGCGCAGATCAAGCAGGGCCGCCCGCAGTGCGACCTCATCAACAACTCGATGATGTCGCACACCAAGTACGTCCAGCAGGACGCCCTGGAGACGCTGGACCGGGACCGGCTCAGGAGCGTGAAGAGTGCGAAGATCCCCGACGCCCAGATCACCGACCATGCGATCGGCCACAGCTTCTACGGTCAGTGCATCGGCTACCGCACGGATGCGTTCGGGGGCAAGAAGCCGGAGTCGTGGGCGGACTTCTGGGACACCAAGGCGTTCCAAGGTGCCCGTTCGATGGTCCACCCGGACGGTGACCTGCCGGAGCTGGAGTTCGCGCTGCTGGCCGACGGCGTGCCGATGGACAAGCTGTACCCGCTCGATGTGGACCAGGCTTTCAAGGTGCTGACCCGGCTGCGGCCGGACATCAAGAAGTACTGGGACAGCGGCCCGCTCCCCGGTGTGCTGCTCAGCCGCCAGGAAGTGACGATGTCCACCGTCTGGGACGGCCGGCTGGCCGATCTGCAGAAGCAGGGCGTCCCGGTGGAGCGGCAACTGAACGGCACGCGCCGTCAGTTCTCGGGTTATGCCATCGCCAAGGGCGCGGCCAACGCGGACAACGCCTACCAGCTGATGGACTTCTCGCTGCGTGCGGAGAGCCAGGCCGCGCTGGTCAAGTTCTTCCCGTCGAACCCGTCCTCGCCGGTGGCCTACGAGAAGCTGAGCGAAGGCGAGCGCAACGCGTCCGCGGGTGCGCCGAAGTATTACGACAAGGGTTTTGACGCGGATGTCGACTGGTGGCTGAAGAACGAATCGGCCGTCACCAAGCGTTGGTTGGAGTGGGCTCGTGGCTGAATTCGGTATCGCGGCACCGTCGGTGAAGGTGGCTGGCGGCAAGCCGGCCACGGCGACCGGAAAGGCGCTGTCGGTGGTGGGATTGCGTAAGACGTACGGGGATGTGGTCGCTGTCGATGAGGCGTCGATGGAGATCGCGGCGGGGGAGTTCGTCACCTTCCTGGGCTCGTCCGGGTCGGGCAAGACCACGACGTTGATGATGATCGCCGGGTTCTGTGAACCCGATTCCGGCACGATCACCGTCGGGGACCGGGATGTGACGCGGCTGGCGCCGCAGAAGCGAAACCTCGGCTTCGTCTTCCAGCAGTATCTGCTCTTCCCGCACATGACGGTGCGGGAGAACGTCGCCTTTCCGCTGACGCTGCGCGGGGTGGGCAAGGACGAGATCCGTCGCCGGGTGGGGGAGACGCTGGAGATCGCGGGCCTGTCCGGGTTCGGTGGCCGTAAGCCGCGTGAGTTGTCCGGTGGTCAGCAGCAGCGTGTGGCGTTGTGCCGTGCGCTGGTCTACCGGCCGCCGGTCATCTTGATGGACGAGCCGCTCGGTGCCCTGGACAAGAAGCTGCGTGACCAGCTCCAGGTGGAGATCAAGACCATTCAGCAGGAGCTCGGCCTGACTGTCATCTATGTGACGCATGATCAGGAAGAGGCGCTGGTGATGTCGGACCGTATCGCGGTGATGCGTAACGGTCTGATCGAGCAGTTCGACACCCCCGGGAGTTGTTCGAGCGGCCCAGGACGCCGTTCGTGGCGGACTTCCTGGGTGCGGCGAACTTCCTGCCCGGCCGCATCGAGCAGCACACCGACGAACACACCCTGGTCCGTCTTACCCAGTCCGGCAGTCTGCTGAAGGCGCGCCGCCACCAACTGCCCACCGGTACTGGGGTCAAGGTCGCCGTGCAGCCGGGCCGGCTGCGGGCCTGTGCCACCGACGACGGGTTCTGTACCGGCACGGTCGAGACCGCCACCTACGTGGGCACGCTGGTGCGCGCGGGGGTGCGCATCGACGGCGGTGACGCGCCGCTGCTGCGCCTGGAGGTGCCGGCAGGCCGTGGCCCCGTCGCCGGCGAGGGAATCGGCATCTGCGCGGACCCCGAGGACGTCAACCTCTTCGCCGACGAACAGGCAGGGTGAGCCATGGCAGCCCTCACCGCCACCACCCCCGCACGCCCCCGCAAGCTCCTGGCCTCGCGCCGCACGCGGGTCGGGATCTTCTACGCACTGCCGGTCGTGGTCTATCTGCTGGTGTTGTTCGTCTACCCGATCTTCTCCACGCTGCTGCTGAGCCTGAAGAACGCGGACGGCTCTTTCACCCTGCACTGGTACGCCGACGCGCTGACCGGCGTGAACCTGTCGGTGTTGTTCACGACGTTGCGGATCTCCGCGGAAACAGCGGTCCTCAGTCTCGTGTTCGGGTTCGTTCTGGCCCAGGCGATCACCCGGCTGAAGCCGGTCATGGCGGGCCTGGCGATGCTGGTCGTCGTCGTGCCGCACTTCGTCAGCGCCCTGGTACGCACCTACGGCTGGATCATCATGCTCGGCGACAAGGGCCTGGTGAACGAGACCCTCACCAGCATGTCGGTCCCCGGAGCGCCGTTCCAGCTGCTCTACAACGAACTCGGTGTGGTCATCGGCACCACCTCGATGATGCTCCCGTACACGGTGCTACTGCTGTACGGCGTGATGCGGGGGTGGACCGGCGTCTGCTCGCGGCGGCGTCCAGCATGGGTGCGGGCAAGGTGACCATCTTCCGGCGTATCTATCTGCCGCTGGTCGCCCCGGGTCTGGCCAGTGCGGGACTGCTCAGCTTCATCCTGTCGCTGGGTTACTACATCACCCCGGCCCTGATGGGCGGACCGGATCAGACGATGATCGCCACCCTCATCAACCAGCAGGTCACCAAGGACAACCAGTGGAACGGGGCCGCCGCGCAGGGCGTGATCCTGCTGGTGCTCACCCTGGCCGGGCTGCTGCTGGTCAAGGTCGTCACCTCGCTCGGCGCCAGCCGTAAGAAGAGGAGCGCCGCATGATGGAACTGCGCAAGTCCCTCACGGGACGGATCGCCCTCACGGCCGTGGCCACCGTGATCCTTTTGTTCTTGGCGCTGCCGATCGTGGTCATTCTGGTCACCTCCTTCAGCAACAACGCTTTCGCCTCGTTCCCGCCGGAGGCGTGGACGCTGAACTGGTACAAGGCGCTGTTCGCCGATGGCAGCAAGTGGCCCGCCGCGCTGTCCCTGAGCGCCCTGGTCGCGGCCTTGAGTACCGTGTTCTCCCTGGTCATCGGGGTGACCGCGGCGACCGCTCTGGTCCGCAGCGAACTCCCGCTGCGCTCGGCGGTCTTCGCGCTGGTCCTCGGGCCGCTGCTCATTCCGCAGATCGTCACCGCCCTGGGCCTGTTCCTGTTCTTCGAGCCGGCCGCGATGCTGGGCAGCCCGATCGCCATCGCTCTGGGGCACACGGTGCTGGCCGCACCGATCGCGGTGCTGATCCTGATCGCGACGCTGCGCGGGATCGACGAACGCCTGGAGGACGCGGCGGCCAGTATGGGTGCCGGCCGCCTGACCATCGCCCGGAAGATCACCTTTCCCCTGGCGGCGCCGGGCATGATCGCGGCGGCGGTCTTCTCCTTCATCACCAGCTTCGACGAGTTCTACATCTCGCAGTTCCTGTCCTCCGTCGACACCGTCACGCTGCCGGTGCAGGTCTACAACTCGCTCACCTTCGAGATCGACCCGAGCGTGACCGCGGTCAGCGCGATCCTCATCGCCTTCGCGATCCTCGCGCTCGGCCTGGTGGCCCTGGTGCGCTGGCTCGGCTCCGGACGCCAGGAATCCCTGCTCTCCGTCGAGAACACGGTCGGCGTCGCCAACCCCGCAGGCGAAGCCGTATGACCACCCACCGATCGTGCTCTCACAACACCATCCTGCGATCAGCGAAAGAGCCATGCGCATGACTGACACGCTCACCGCTCCCTCAGAGGAGTCGGCAGTCCTCGAATCCGTCCCCCGTGGCTTCCTTGCCCACGACTGGCAACCCGCCACCGGTGGTCGCACCTTCGAGGTGCACAACCCCGCGACCGAAGAAGTCATAGCCACCGTCGCCGACTGCGGCGCACAAGACGCGCTGAAAGCACTGGACGCGGCGGCTGCGGCCGCCGACCAATGGGCCCTCACCAGCCCCGGGACCGCGCGAGAGTCCTCCACCGGCTCACCGACTCGATGACCGAGCACCGTGAGCGTCTGGCCCGGATCATCACCCTGGAGATCGGCAAGACGATCACCGAAGCGCGGGGCGAGGTCGACTACGCCGCAGCCTACTTCCGCTGGTACGCCGAGGAGGCGGTCCGCCCGCACGGGCGGAGCACACCTTCCCCGGACGGCAGGAGCCACATCGTCACCGTCGCCGAACCGGTCGGGCCCTGCCTTCTGATCACTCCGTGGAACGTGCCGCTGGCCATGGCCGCACGCAAGGTCGCCGCCGCCCTGGCCGCGGGCTGCACCGCCCTGCTCAAGCCGGCGGCGCTCACGCCGCTGTCCTCCCTGGTCCTCGGAGAGCTGGCCCGTGAGGCCGGCGCGCCCGCGGGTGTCCTGACCGTGATCACCAGCAGTGACGCGGCAGCAGTCAGTACGGCGCTGCTGACCGACCCCCGGCTGCGCAAGCTGTCCTTCACCGGGTCCACCCCGGTCGGCAGGCTGCTGCTTCAGCAAGCCGGTGCGCGGGTGCTGCGCACCTCGATGGAACTGGGCGGCAACGCGCCGTTCCTGGTCTTCGACGACGCCGACCTCGACCTCGCTGTCCGCGAAGCGATGATCGCGAAGATGCGGCTGGGCGGCCAGTCCTGTGTCGGCGCCAACCGATTTCTGGTCCAGGAGGGAATCGCCGACGCGTTCGCCGCGGCGATGGGCGGACAGATGGCCGCTGTCCGTGTGGGTCCCCCGGACCGGGAAGACACCGAGCTCGGTCCGCTGGCCGACCACCGGGCGGTGGACAAGGTCCGCCATCTCGTCGAGGACGCCGTGGCCCGTGGTGCCGTCGTCATCGGCAAGGCGGACATCCCTGACGGTCGGGGCCACTACGCCGCCCCGACCGTGCTGGACCACGTCCCCGCCGACGCCGCGATCATGCACGAGGAGGTCTTCGGACCCGTCGCCGCCATCCACCGGTTCTCCACCGAGGCCGAGGCCATGGCGGTGGCCAACAACACCGAGCACGGCCTCGCGTCGTACGTGATGACGTCCCACATCGACCGTGCCCGCCGGGTCGCCGCACGTCTGCAGGCCGGAATGGTCGGCATCAACCGCGGGCTGGTCTCCGAGGTCGCGGCGCCCTTCGGTGGGGTCAAGCAGTCCGGCCTGGGCCGCGAAGGGGGACCCGAGGGCCTCCACGAGTACCAGCAGCTCAAGTACTTGTCGATACCTGGCTTCAACACCTGAGCAAGCCGACGTGAGCGCAGGGCTCGCCCGCGTCCTGGCCGGGCAGCGCAGTGACCAGTGTGCTGCTCCGTTCCGCATAGTCCACCGGCTGTATTGACCTGCGGCCTTGTTGACGCGACAGGAGTTCTCGGGCCGGCAGCTGTGGCTTGATGTCGAGTCGGACTGTGTTGCGGACCGACAACCTCGTCCGCCGCGCAGGTCAGGTTCCGGACGAAGGGCAAGGTCCTGCGTCTGGCCGCCTGCACCAACCGCGCGGAACCCCTCGTGGCCGCCACCGTCGTCCAGCAGGCGAAGCTGCGCCTGGTCCGGTGGTCACACTGGTTCGGAGTCGATTTCGAGTCCGCTCGTCTTGGCCCGCAGCCATGCCGTCAACCGGCGGACGCGTTCGTCCTGCTCGGGTGATCGACGGCTGAGGAGGTGGTAGCTGGTGCCGTCGGGGACGAAACCGAAGGGTGCGACGAGTTGCCCCCGCTCCAGGTCGTCGCGGGCGACGGCATACGGGGCGATGGCGACACCGACGCCGGCCGCGGCGGCCTGGAGGGTCAGGTAGAAGTGCTCCAGGGTCTGCTGAGAGGCGGGCTCTGCCTTCATGCCGGTGATACGTCGCCAGTCGTCCCACGCCTGCGGCCGTGTGTCGGTGTGCAGAAGGTTTACCTGCGATACGCCGGCGGCGCCGGTCAGGCGGGTCGCGAGATCGGGCCGGCAGACGGGGCCGATCCGTTCTGCGAACAAGCGGGTCCGGCTCGCCTCTTCGGGGAACGGGAAGTCGTCTCGGCGGATCGCGAGCTCGATGTCGTCCCGCTCGAAGAAGACAGGGCCGCTGCGCCGGCGTCGATCTCCTCGCGTACCGCGCCACCGATGCCGACCCTCTCGACCTGGTCCGCGCCGCCCGCGCCGCCACCACCGGCCGCCTGGTCGTCGCCGGATCGATCACCAACACCGATCAGATACAGGCGCTCGCAACAGCCGGAGCCGACGCCTTCACCATCGGATCCGCCGCCTTCGACGGCTCCTTGCAGCCTCACGCCGGCGCCCTCCGGTCCCAACTGGCCCCAGTGGTGAGTCTGTAGCGTGAGCCGCCCCGGGAACTCAGAAGCGAGGAGGCTCGGAGCTTCCCCGAGCGGGGGGACGCGGTCACCGCTTCGCCGTCCGGGATGAAGTGGCATCCGCCAGTGCACGAAGACCGGTAAAGGCCACAGGCGAGGTGAGGTCGAGTCACGAGGCCATCCGCTGGACCTCTTGACTCCCCCTGAGCCGCTGCCATTCTCTGTGCCAGATAACAGCACGACATACCACATTGTGGCACAAGGAAGGGTTCGGGAGCGGGGATGGGTCCCCGAACCCGGGACGAACACGAACCTTGGGGCCCCAAGGGCGCGCCTCCTCCAAGCCGCCACAAAGCATCCTCACGCGCGGGCCCAGCTTGCGGCCCGGCGATATGAAAGGAAAGTTCTGTGCCAGCTGCGAGGAAGCGCGTCGCGGTGGTCGGCGTGGGAACGATGGGCAGCCAGGCCGCCTGGCGGCTGGCCTCCCGGGGTGCCGAGGTCGTCGGCTACGACCGGTTCGCGCCCGGCCACGACCGCAGTGCCGCAGGCGGTGAGACCCGGGTCTTCCGCAGTGTGCAGACCCACGACGGCCGCTATGTGCCGCTCGTCCGGCACGCCGACGCCCTCTGGAAGCGGTTGCAGGCGGAGACCGGGCGGGAACTGCGCCGTCTGATCGGAGCCCTGGTCATGGGGCCGGCCGACGACCCCGAGATGCGTACCGTCATGGACGGCATCGCCCAGCACGGCCTCGACCACGAGGTGATCGACACCGAGGCGATGACGAAGCGGTTCCCGCATTTCCGCGTCGACGACGGGGACCTGGTGGTCCTCGACTCCCACGCGGGGTTCGTCCGCCCGGAGCTGACGGTCCAGACCGCGGCCCGGCGTGCCGAGGAGCTGGGGGCCCGGATCCGCCGCTACACCCCGGTGCGGGAAGTCACTCCCGTTACCGGGGAGGAGTGGAGATCCGCACCGACACCGACACCGAGCGCTTCGACGCCGCGGTCGTCACCCCGGGCCCCTGGGTGGGCGACCTGCTGCCCGACCTGCCGTGGGAAGTGAGCGTCTACCGCGCCATCAGCGCCTGGTTCCTGCCCCACGAGGACCACCCGGCGGACGCCGAACGTCCCGCCTTCATCCGCTGCGGCGACATCCCCTTCTACGGCATCCCGTCCCCGGACGGCCTGGCCGTCAAGCTGGGCCTGCCCCAGCCCCACCACAAGCCCGTGGACGACCCCAACCGGCTGAACCGGACCGTCGCACCGGAAGAACTGGAGACCTTCACCACGGCGGTGCGACGCCACCTGCCCGGCCTGAACCCCGACCCGGTGCGCCTGTCCGTCTTCATGGAGGGCTACACCGACAGCACCCGCCCTCTGGTCGGCCCCCTGCCGGGCTGCGACGACATCGTCCTGCTGGCTGGCTTCTCCGGCCAGGGCTTCAAGATCTCGCCCGCCATGGGCGACATCGCCGCGGACCTCGCCCTTCAGGGCCGCACCTCCCAGCCGATCGACTTCATCACCACAAACGGCCGCACCGCGGCCTGAGCACGAACGAGGAAAGCCATGACCCTGACCATCGGCACGCTGAGGGCCGATCCCGGCCGGAAGACCCGCGGGAGCCTGCCCGCCGACCTCGGCACCACGACAGTGGAGGTGCCCCTGATCCTCGTCAACGGCTCCCGGCCCGGCCCCAGGGTCGTGATCACCGGTGGAGTCCACGGAGGCGAGTTCATCGGCGTCGACGCCGCCACCCGCCTGGCCGGGCTGCTGGAACCGGACGAGGTCGCCGGCCAGGTGGTGATCTGCCCGGTGGCCAACCCGCCGGCCGTCTACGGGGGCAGGCTGAACATCTCCCCGCTTGACGGGGTGAACATCAACCGCGTCTTCCCCGGCGACGAGGACGGTGGCCCCACCGACCGCATGGCGGCCTGGCTGTTCGAGAACCTGCTCGACGGCGCCGACGCCTACGTGGACCTGCACAGCGGCGGAATCGACCAGCACCTGCTCGACTTCGTCGGCTACCGACTGGCCTCCGACGACGAACTGGGCGCGAAGACCAAGGCCATGGCCCACGCGGTCGGATACGAGCGGGTCATCTTCGGCACCAGCCCGGACGGCGGCAACAGCCACGCCGCGGCGAACCGTCAGGGCATCCCCGCGATCCTCGTCGAGACCGGCCAACTCGGCGACCGCGACCCCGCCACCGTACGCAGGCTCCTCGACGGCCTGTACCGGCTCCTGCACCACCTCGGCGTCATCGAGGCGCCGCAGCACCTCGCGCCGGTGGCCGTGCAGCCGCGCGACTGGATCTGGACGGGCGAGGTCGAATCCCCGGCCGCAGGCCTCTGGTACCCGGACGCGGTCACCGGTGACGAGGTGACCGAGGGGCAGACCATCGGCCGCATCATCGACCCGGCCGACCGCGCCGAACTCAAGGTCTCCGCCGTCTCCACCGGAACGATCATCTACAACATGAACGGGCTGACCGTGCGCCCCGGCTCGCACCTCGCCGCCATCGCCACCCCCCATGCCTGACGAGCCCCATGCCCAGCCCACTGAGCCGCCCCCATCCCGGTGAGCCGGCCTTCCCGTCGAACTCGCACCCTCCGTCAAGGTGGCCGGCGTCAAGCCGGCCACCGAAACTACGGGGACGTCGTCGCCGTCGACGAGGCGTCCATGGAGATCGCCGGGCCCTGGTCCGACGGCGTGGAACAGCAGAGCGGCGGGCACATCCTGGTCCGCTTCGGCCGGAGCGGCGGCCTGCTGAAGGCCCGTCGCCACGGCCTCACCCCGGCACCGGGTCAAGGTCGCCGTCAGCCGGGCCGACTGCGGGCATGCGCGCCACCGGCGGCTTCTGTACCGGCGCGTTCGAAACCGTCACCCACGTCGGCACCATGGTCCGCGCGGGCGTACGCAGCTTCAGTGATCCCGCCGAAGTGAGCCTGGATGCCGGAAGCCGGAAGGACAGCCTTCCGAAGCGTCGGCCCGGGACGAGCCAGAACGCGCCGGAGACTCTTCCCGCGCGCAACAGCAGGGGGGCCGGGCGGCTGTCGTGGCCGCGCCGTCCCATGGTCTGAGGCGGTCCCGCCTGCCGCGGGGTCTTACGACCTCGACCGATTCGCGAAGGAGACGGTCCGCCGTGGACACCATCGACGAGAAGATCATCGCGGAGCTGACCCGCAACGCCCGCACCTCGCACTCCGAGCTGGCCGCCAAGGTGCTGCTGTCCCGCAACGCGGTGCGTCAGCGCATCGAACGCTTGGAGCGCCAGGGCCACATCGCCGGCTACACCATCGTCCGCGCGGGCCACGACACCGGCGATGTGGTCTCCGCGCTCGTACTCGTCTACCGCCGGGACCGCATGCGTGGCGGCGAGGTCCTGGCCGCGCTCAAACGCATCCCCGAGGTCGTCATCTGCGAGATCCTCAGCGGCGACTTCGACATCATGGTGCGCCTGGAGGCGGCCTCACTGGAACGCGTACGGAGCATCTGGGAGGAGATTGCCAAGATGCCGGGCGTACAGGACACGGTCACGGCGCTCACCCTGTCCAGGGTGGTCGACCGACCGCGAGGAGAGCGGAGTTCTGTGGCGGCGGGGTGAGCAGCGTGGCCTGCTCCCGGCCACTGCGCTGCAGGACGGACCTTCGGCGTCTCGTCACTCGCGCTCGGGTCATTGGACCACGTCAGTGATGTGGTTGACGCAGACGACCTTGGGCTGGGTCATCTCCTCGAAGGCGAAGCGCACGCCTTCGCGGCCCATGCTGCCGTACTTGAACCCGCCGAACGGCATGGCGTCGAAGCGGTAGTCGGACGAGTCGTTGATCATGACTCCGCCGGCTTCCAGCAGCCGGGCCGCGGTCAGGGCGCGGTCCAGGCGCGAGGTGAAGACGCCCGCGTGGAGGCTGTAGTCGATGGCGTTGGCCTGCTCGATGGCGTCCTCGAAGGACGTGAACGGCTGCAGCACGACGACCGGGGCGAACACCTCCTCCTGCCAGATCGAGCAGGTCGCCGGGACCTCTTCCAGGACGGCCGGCGTGTACAGGGCGCCGGTGGCCTCGTTGCCGCACAGCAACACCGCGCCCTGGGCCACCGCCGTGTCGACCTTGGCCCGGGTGGCGGCCGCGGCCTGCGGGGTGATCATGGGGCCGACGTCGGTGTGCTCGTCGAGCGGGTCGCCGACGCGCAGCAGTTTGGTGCGGGCGACGAAGGCGTCGCGGAAGCGCTCGTAGACCTCGGCCGCGATGAGGATCCGCTGGGTGCCGATGCAGTTCTGGCCGGCGGCCCAGAACGCGCCGGAGACGCAGGAGGCGACGGCCTCGTCCAGGTCGGCGTCGTCCATGACGATGACCGGGGCGTTGCCGCCCAGGTCCATGGCGAGCTTTTTCAGGCCGGCCGTGCGGCTGATGGCCTCGCCGGTGGTGAATCCGCCGGTGAAGGACACCATGCGCACGTCGGGGGCGGCGACGATCGCGGCGCCGATGCCGGCATCGCCGTTGACGACGGTGACGATCTCCTCGGGCAGGCCGGCCTCGATGAGGGTGCCGACCAGGCGCAGCGCGGACAGTGGGGTCAGTGCGGACGGTTTGAGGATGACCGCGTTGCCGCCGGCGATGGCCGGGCCGAGTTTGTGGGCGACCAGGTTGAGGGGGTCGTTGAACGGGGTGATGGCGGCGATGATGCCCAGCGGCTCGCGGGTGAACCAGCCCTGCCGTTTCTCCGAGCCCTCATAGGAGTCGAAGGGGATGACCTCGCCGGCGTTGCGCCGTGCCTCCCCTCCGGACAGGGACAGGGTGTTGACCGCGCGGGCGACTTCCTTGCGGGCCTGCGCGATGGTCTTGCCGGACTCACTGACGATCAGCTGGGCGAAGGACTCGGCGCGCCGCTCGACCAGATGGGCGGCGCGTTCCAGGACCCCGGCCCTGGAGGCGCGGGACAGCGCGGCCGCGGTGCGGCGCCCGCACCTGGCCTGCTGCAGGATGCCGCCGACGGCGCCCGCATCCACGGTGGGCACCGAGGCGATGACCTCGCCGGTGTAGGGGTTGAGCACGGGCGCCGTGTCGGTGCGGAGTTCGACGCCGGGGGCCACGATGGTCTCAGACACGGTGAGTCTCCTGGAGAACGGGGCGCGTGGGGGCGGTGTCGTCGTCGGCGTGGCGCTGGTGGATGGCGATGATGTCCGCCAGCAGGGCGTAAGCGGTCTCGATACGGCCGGCGCCCGGGCCCGAGACCGTGACGGTGCCCAGGAGGTCGGTGTGGAAGGCGACCGCGTTGAGGGGGCCGGAGACTCCCGCCAGCGGATGGTGTGCCGGCAGGGCGAGCGGGGCGACGCGGGCGTCGACGCTGCCGTCCTCGTGGCGGGTGGCGGAGCCGACCAGCTTCCAGCGCAGCCCCTTGGAGGCGGCGTCCCGCACCTCGTCCGGTGTGATCGCCGAGATGCCCTCGCGGAAGACGTCCTCGCGGCGCAGGTCGGCGCCGAGGACCTCGTTGGCCAGGATCATGACCTTGAGCTGGACGTCGTGGCCCTCGATGTCGGCGGTTGGGTCGGCTTCGGCGTACCCGAGGCTCTGGGCTTCGGCGATGGCGGCCGACAGTTCGATGCCCTCTTCGAGGCGGCCCAGGATGTAGTTCGAGGTGCCGTTCATGATGCCCTGGACGCCGGTGATCTGAAGGCCGCCGAACATGCGCTCGGCGGTGCGCAGGACGGGGGTGCCGCTGAGGACCGAGCCCTCGAACTCGAAGCTGACACCACGCTCGGCAGCCAGTTGCTTCAGTGCGCGGCCGGCGAGTGCGACCGGTCCCTTGTTGGTGGTGCACACGTGCTTGCCCGATTCCAAAGCCCAGCGCACGTGGGAGAGGGCCGGCTCGCCGTCGGTGGGGTTGGTGAACGTCGCCTCCACGA
The DNA here is from genome assembly GCF_050937045.1 of Streptomyces sp. CA-179760. Classification (NCBI taxonomy): domain Bacteria; kingdom Bacillati; phylum Actinomycetota; class Actinomycetes; order Kitasatosporales; family Streptomycetaceae; genus Streptomyces; species Streptomyces sp. CA-179760. Next base: position 811,610 of record NZ_JBNJLZ010000001.1, on the reverse strand, counting down.
CGATGTCGGCCGGCACCTCGCGGATCACCCACTCGTTGTGCGGATCCGCGCTGCCGCCGGTCAGGCCCGCGAAGCTCAGCTCCCCGGGCTCCGTGGCCAGCAGCGGCGCCAGATCGATGCCGTCGGTGTCCACCAGGGAACCGGCCCGCAGATCGGTGATCGCCACCACCCGCAGGGCGAAACCCAGCTCCTCGGCCAGGCGGCCCCCGCTCTGGGATATGAGTTCGGCGAGCGCACGATTGACGCCGCCGAATCCGATGAGGGCGAGATCGTATCGGCCCATGAGATCGCTCCTTAACAGTCCGCCGCCTTCACGGTGCGGCTGCTTAAGAGCCTCACTTCTGCGCCTGTCACCTGCTCCATGTCACAACGGCCACCACGCATGCCGATCTGCTGTGTCCGATGGCGATTTGCCCACCCAAGGCCGGTGGCACCCGGGTCGCTCCAGCTGAAGGCGGAGGGCTGGGGAAGACGAGGTCCCCCATCCTCAGGGCGAAGCAGGACAAAACCGTCAGTGGCCCGGTGACGCACCGACCGTACGTTTCGGGCGGCTCGGCAGCAGACCCACCGCGAGGGCCGGAACGGCGGCGAGGAGAAGCCACGGCACGGCGGCCGGGAGCCCCAGATCGAGCAGGGAGCCGGTGGCCGAGCTGCCGATGAGGACGATCAGGCCGGAGACGGAGGACAGCGCTCCCGTGTAGAGGCCGATGCGGCCGTCTTCGGCTAGGTCGGGCACCCAGGCGCGGGCGGCGGGGACGACCAGCATCTGGCCGAGGGTGAGCAGGACGACGTACCCGGCGGCGGGCAACAACCCCGCCACCCCCGTCCAGCCGGCCGGCCGGGCGGCGGCCACGACCCCGAAACCGGCCGCGATGAGCAGCAGCCCGGCGATCATTGAGCGGCGCAGGCCGAGCCGGTCACCTGCCCAGCGCGTGACGGGCAGTTGGGCGCAGACGACCAGCAGGGAGGACAAAGCGAACAGCCAGGACAGGGCCGCCTGGGAGCCGGTCGCGCGCTGCACCTCCTCCGGCAGGGCGAGGTAGAGCTGGTTGTAGGCGAGCAGGTAGGTGCCGTACGCGCAGCACAGGGCGAGGAAGCGGCGGTTGCGCAGCAGTACGCGTGCGCCGCCCCGCTGCCGCGTGCGCACTCGGCCGGGGATGTGCTGCGGCATCAGCCGGATATGCCCGGCCAGGACGAGGACGAAAACGGCGGCTCCGGCGAGGCAGGCGGTGCGGAAGTCCACGGCGAGCAGCAGGCCGCCGAGCAGCGGGCCGACGAAGGCACCGGCCTGTCCGGCCGCGCTCAGCAGAGCCAGCACCCGAGTACGTGAACCGTGGCCCTCCTCCTCCCAGATCACCGCCTGCCGGGCCACTTCGGACTCCACCGCCGGGGAGAACAGCGCGGCGGCGAAGCCGATGAGGAGCACCGCGCCGATCACCGTCCAGGTCTGCTCCGCGTACCCCAGCCAGACGAACCCGGCGACCCGCAGCACGCAGCCGGCCAGCACGATCGCGCGCACGCCGTAGCGGTCGACGAGTGCGCCGCCGACCACGAAGAGGCCCTGCTGGCTGAAGGTCCGCAGGCCCAGGACGAAGCCGACCATCCACCCCGCCATGCCGAGCGCGGTGCCGAGGTGCTCGGCGAGGAACGGCAGGACGGCGTAGAAGCCGATGTTGAAGATGAGTTGGGTCAGGAGGAGCAGCCGCAGGAGCGGTGACAGGTGTTTCCAGGTGTGCTCGCGTGAAGGCTTCGTGGACCGGGCGGTTCGGCGGGGCAGGACGCGGGAGAGGAGATCGGTCATGGCGGTGCCCGTCAGTTTCTGGGAGGTGTGAATACGGGCGTGCGCGGTGGCTCCGGCACCGGCTGCGCCGTCCCGCGGGGATGGTCCGTGGGCGCTCCAGGGTGGGACGACGCCGACCGCCTCAGTCGGGGGATGCGTACTCCGCCGGCCGCCGTGACCGCGAGCGCTCCGAGCATGGCCAGGACGGCGGCCGGGGCGAGGACGGCCCAGGGGGCGCGTTCGGCATACGGCTGGTTCTCGGCGAGCAGCAGGCCCCATTCGGGGGAGGGGGGCTGGGCACCGAGGCCGAGGAAGCTGAGCGCGGCCAGGCTCAGGGCGATGCCGGGCAGCCGGAGCAGGGCGTGGCGGACGACGGGCGGCAGCACGGCTGGGAGCACTTCGCGGGTGAGCAAGTACCAGTCGGTGGCGCCGAGGGCGCGGGTGGCGGTGAGGTGGGTGGTGGCGCGTTCCTGTTGCAGGAGGGCGGAGGTGTGGGTGGCCAGGGGGGTCCAGGCGCCGACGGCCACGGCGATGACCGGGGTCCATGGGCCGCTGCCCGCGAGGCCGGTGACGAGGAGTCCGGCCAGGACGGGTGGTATGGCGTTGACGGTGTCGGCCACGGGCCCGCACAGGCGGGGGAGCAGGCCCAGCAGGATGCCGGTGACGAGGGCGACGGCGCTGACGGCCAGGGCGATACCGAGGGTGGTGAGCGCGCCGTGGGCGACGCGGGCCAGGATGTCGCGCCCCAGCGCGTCGCTGCCGAATGGATATGTGAAAGAGGGGGGTTGGAGCCGGGCGGCTGGGTTCAGCGCGAGCGCGTCGCGTGGCAGGCCGAAGCCGATGACGGCGGCCAGCAGCGCCCCGTACAGCAGGGGGAGGATGCTGCGCCTCGGCGGTGCGGGCGCATGCAGGGATTGCAGGGCGCCGTCGTGCAACGCGGGACCGATGAGCAGCCGGGCAGTGAGTCGCGCCAGGGCACTGGCGACTGCGGCGAGCAGGACCAGGGTGAGCGTGCCGGTCTGCAGGACAGGCAGGTCCTGGGCGAGGGCGGCGCGCAGGGTGAGCCGGCCCAGACCGGGGATGTCGAAGACCTGTTCCACGGCGACGGCGCCGCCGGTCAGGCTGACCACGAACAGTCCCGTGTTGGGCAGCAGCCCGGGCACGCAGCGCCGCACCGCTTTGCGGGCCACGGACGAGGGCGGGACGCCGCGGGCGGCCGCTGCCAGCGCCCACGGCTCGGCGAACGCGCCGGGCAACAGGTCGTCCAGGAGCTGCCCGAGGACCGCTCCGGCGGGCAGACCGAGTGCGAGGGAGGGCAGGACCATCCACTGGGGGCCGTACCAGCCCAGAGCGGGCAGCCACCCGAGCTGTACGCCGACGACCGAGGCGAGTACGGAGGCGACGAGGAACTCCGGCAGCGCGGCCAGCACCGCCGATCCGGTGCCGCCCGGACGCCTGGTGTCCAGCTGGCGCCTGGAGCCCAGCCACAGGGTGCGGGCGCACACCGCGGCGGCCGTGCATACGGTGACTGCGATCGCCCCGGCCATTAGCATCAGGGAGACGCCGAGGGCCTGCGTGACGGAGGGCAGCACCTGGCCGCCGGAGACCCAGGAGCGGCCCGCCTCCCCGTGCAGCAGCCCGCCCAGCCAGCGCCCGAGAAGCGGCAACGGGCCGTCGCTCAGGCCGAGTTGGTCCCGTACGGCCAGCAGCGCCTCGGGAGTGGGATCGCGCTCGGCTGAGCGGGCCTTGAGTACGGTCAGCGCGGGGTCGGTGCGCGACAGCCAGGGCAGCAGGCCGATCGCGCAGACCAGCGCGGCGGCGAGTACGGCCCGCCACAGCAGTGTGAGGCCGCCGCCCCGCGCGAGAGAGCGCAGGGCGGCAAGCAGAGCGGAGGGGCCGCCGGGGCGGCCGGAGGTGCGGTTCAGCGCCGGGTTCCTGTTCCCACGTACTGGCGCTCGTCCCAGCTGAACAGCGCGCCCTGCACCGACTTGGCGATGCCCAGGACGGCCTGGAGATGGACGAGGGGGATCACCGCGTCGGTGCCGAGGATCGCCGCCTCGGCCTTCATGGCGGCGTCCTGTCGCCTGCCGGTGTCGGACTGTGCCTGGGCGGCGGCGACGAGCCGGTCGACCTTCTTGTCGCACAGCTGCGACAGGTTGTAGGGGCCGTGGCAGGTGAAGTCGCTGGCCAGGACGGAGACGGGGTCACCCGTGTCGAGCATCATGTTGCGGGAGGTCACGGCGGCGTCGTACTTCCCGGCCAGCAGGTCGCTTTCGACCTGCGAGTCACTGCGCACCACCAGCTTCACCTTGAACCCGGCCTTCTCCAGATCCTGTTGCAGCACCTGGGCGACCTCGGGCAGCTCGGGCCGGGTGGAGTAGGTGGCGATGGTGATGGTCTTGCCGTCGGGGTCGGCAGCCTTCGCCCGTCCGGTGGGCGCGACGCGCTTGCCGGCCGTCCAGGGCAGGGCTGGGCCGAAGACGCCCTTGGCGGTTTCGGCGTATCCCTCGTACACCTGCTTGGCGAGGACGGAGGTGCCGATCGCCTCGCGCGCGGCGGCCCGCAGTCCAGGGTCGGTGAAGGGGCCGGACTTGGTGTTCAGGTACAGGCTTGTGTCGCGGGCGGTGTTCGTCTCGTGGACGGTGTCCTTGTCCAGGGAGGCGAGCTGCGATACGGGTAGCGCCTGGGCGATGTCCACCTGGCCGGTGCGCAGGGCGTTGGCGCGGGCGGTGCCGTCGGCGATGAACTGGACGTCAATGCCCGGGGCCTGCGCGCGGCCGTCCCAGTAGTCGTCGAAGCGGTTCAGGGTGGCTGCCGTGTCGCCGGTGATCTTCGTGATCTCGAACGGGCCGGTTGCGGTGCGGACCGGGTTCACCGTGCCGTTCTTCTCGTACGCCTTCGGGGAGAAGATCGCCAGGCTCGGGTTCGACAGCCGCAGCGGCAGTACCGGGTCGGCGATGCCGGTGTCGACCCGCACCCGGTCCTCGCCCTCGGCCTCGGCAGTCAGCTTCACTCCGCTCAGGGCGGTGGGCGCCGGCTCGGCCCGGGCGGCGTGGGTGAGGGCGGAGGCGACGGCCTTCGCGGTGACCGCGGTGCCGTCCTGGAACGTGGCGTGCCGCAGCGTGAACACCCAGCTCCTGGCGCCCTTCTCGCTGCTCCACGACTCGGCGAGCGCGGGGATCGCGGAGCCGTTGGTGTCCAGCTTGGTCAGCCCCTCCGAGACACCCAGCCTGGACATGGCGAAGGCGTCGTCCTGGCCGTAGGGGGAGTAGTGCTGGGTCGGTGCGAAGGCCAGCGCCACGCGCAGCCGGGCTCCCGCTGCGGAGTCGGACGAGCCAGGGGATGACGAGTCGTCCTCCTTGGAGGCGAAACAGCCGGTCAGGAGGGGAGCGAGGAGCAGGCCGGCTATCAGCCGACGGCGGGGTCTTCTCATGGTTCGCGTTCTTGTCTTCCGACGGGGGTGATCAAGGAGGCTTCGACGGAAGAGTACGTGAAAACTGTTTTCATTTCACCAAGAGGGTTTCAAGATGCGGAATCGCTTCCTCGCGGGGCCGTCGGCTCTTCGTCGTGAGCCGGAGGGCGTGCGTGCGTCCCGCCAGCGGTCTGGTTCGTGTACGCCCGCCGCGTGTGCGCGGCCCCGCTCGGCGTCCACCACTCTCACGGTGCGTACGCGGTATGGGCGTCAACCGTCGTTGTGTGCAGCCAGGATGCGCTGCACTCTCTCGGCGTTCGTCTCGATGTGATGACTCGCCTCGCGCTGTGCGCGCCGGGCGTCGCCTGCCCGGATCGCTTCCATGAGCGGCTCGTGCTCGCTGACCACCTTGCGCGGGTTCTCGTACTCCCGCTCGTGCGCGGACAAAGCCATGAGGTAGAAGCGCAGTTCACGGGTCAGTCCCGCGTGGAACGCGTCGATGCGGCTACTGCCGAGGGCTGCCACGATCGCGGCGTGAAAGGCCAGGTCCGCGGCGACGATGTCGGCACGCTCGTGTGACGTGGTCACCGTCTCGAGGCGGGAGTAGGCCTCTTCCACGGCCGCGAGTTGCTCACCGGAAAGGGGTGTCGCCAGCGCGGCCGTCTCCAAGTGCCGGCGAGCGGTGTAGAGCTCCGCGACCGTCTCGGGTGTCGGAGAGATGATCACGGCCCCGCGGTTCACCTCGAACCGGACCAGACCTCCGTGCTCGAGCAGGCGGACCGCCTCGCGGACCGTGTTGCGCGCGATGCCGAGTTCGGCGGCGATCGCACTCTCGCGCAGGCGCTCACCGGGGCGGAAGGCCCCCGCGAGAATCCGCTGGGAAAGGCCGTCCGCGATCTGCTGCGCGGTCGTCGTCCTGCGGGTCACCAACCCGTCGAGTGCCGTCATGGCGGCATCGTACCGAGCCGGACCCCTAGCGCTCAACAGTAGAACTGTTCTACAGTTCCACACTGGCGGTCGCGCAGCTCGACTTCCCATCTGGGGCAGCGTCTCCGGGCGGTCGCCCGACGGCGCACGTCCTGCCCCCGCCCAGCCACCGCGACGCCAGGCGCTCCGCGTCCGCTTCCGACGCGCAGGCCGTATGACGCGCGCACGGCCCCCGTTGTCGCATGCGCGACCCCGGCAGCGACGCCGCAGAAAGGCTCAGAACAGTGCAGACAGCCCCCGAAGTCACCACAGAGCGCCTCCAGTCCGACGCGCAAGGACCGCTCAGACAACGGCACGTCCGAATGATCGCCCTCGGCGGCATCGTCGGCGCGAGCCTCTTCGTCGGCAGCGGAGCGGTCATCCATACGGCGGGTCCGGCGAGCATCTTGTCCTACGCCTTCGGCGGCCTCTTGGTCATCCTCGTCATGCGGATGCTGGGGGAGATGGCCACCGCCTCCCCCACCCTCGGTTCGTTCATGGAATACGCCCGTGCCTCGCTCGGTGGCTGGGCCGGCTACACCATCGGCTGGCTGTACTGGTACTTCTGGGTCGGTGTCGTGGCGTTCGAGGCGGTGGCCGGCGCCAAACTGCTCATGCTGTGGATCCCGGACGTGCCCCAGTGGGTCTTCTCCCTGATCCTGATGACCCTTCTCACCGCCTCGAACCTCGTGTCCACCCGCTCGTTCGGCGAGACCGAGTTCTGGCTTGCTTCGGTCAAGATCGTCACGATCGTCGTCTTCCTCCTCGCCGGCACCCTCTTCGCTCTGGGAGTCTGGCCAGGGTCCAACCTGTCGGTCGGCAACATCACCCACGGCGGCTTCGCCCCCCACGGCCTGTCGGCGGTCCTGCACGGCATCGTGATGGTGATCTTCGCCTACGTCGGCACGGAGATCGTGACCATCGCCGCGGCGGAGTCCGCCGACCCGGTGAAGTCGGTGGTCAAGGCGACCTCCTCGACGGTCTGGCGTGTGATCATCTTCTACGTCGGCTCGGTGACCCTGCTGGTGATGATCACTCCGTGGGACCAGATCCCGACCCAGACCAGCCCTTACGCGGCCGCCTTCGGCAAGATGGGCATTCCCGCGGCGACCACCATCATCAACGTGGTCGTCCTCACCTCGGTACTGTCCGTGCTGAACTCCGGCCTGTACACCGCCTCGCGGATGCTGTTCGCACTCCAGCGCCACAACTGGGCGCCGAGATGGGTCGCCGACCGCAGCCGTGAGGGAACGCCCTGGAAGGCCATTCTGGCCTGCACGTCCGCCGGTTATGTCGCCGTCGTCATGAGCTACGTCGCCCCGGACGCCGTCTTCGACTTCATCATCAACTCCGCCGGGGCCGTAGGGCTGTTCGTCTACGCGATCATCGCCGGATCGCAGCTGCGCATGCGGCGCCGGCTGGAGCGCCAGGCCCCCGAGCGGCTCAAGCTCCGCATGTGGGGCTATCCGTACCTGAGCTGGATCACCCTGGGAGGCATCCTGCTCGTGGTGAGCTCCATGCTGCTGGTTCCGGACGCCCGCTCGCAGCTCTACCTCAGCATCCTCAGCCTGGCCGTCATCCTCGCCACGTACGGGGTCGTGCGGTACGCGCAGAAGGCCGCCGCACGTCGATGACGAGCCAGGAACCGACGTCGTCCCGGGTGGCTCTCGTCACGGGCGCCACCTCCGGGATAGGCGCCGCAGCCGCCCGGCGCCTCCACCATGACGGATACGCCGTGCTCCTCAGCGGCCGCTGCGATGAACGAGGTGAGGCCCTGGCGCGTGAACTCGGCTCCGTCAACGCCTGCTTCGTCCCGGCCGACCTCACGAAGGACGGCGAACCCGACCGCCTCCTGGAACACACCGTCGACCGGTTCGGCAGGGTGGACGTGGTGGTGAACAACGCGGCAGCCGACCACACCGGAGAGCTGCTGCATGTCCCCGTCGCCGACATCCGCGCCACCTTCGAGATCAACACCTTCGCCGCGATCGCCGTCCTCCAGGCGGCGGGGCGCGCCATGCGGCAGTCGGGCGGCAGCATCGTCAATGTCACCTCCCGGCTGGCCAAGGTGGGCGTTCCCACGATGGGCGTCTACAGCGCCAGCAAGGGCGCGATGAAGGCCCTGACGGCCGCGTCCGCGGTGGAACTCGCGCCGTACGACATCCGCGTCAACGCCGTGGCACCCGGTATGACCCGTACCCCGCTCTACGAGGCATGGCTCAACTCCCACCAGGACCCGGAAGCAGCCGCCCGCAGAGCGGCGGACAGCATTCCGCTCGGCCGGCCGGCCGCCCCGCAGGACGTCGCCAACGCCATCGCGTTCCTGGCCTCACCCGACGCCGAGTACATCACCGGCATCACCCTTCCCGTCGACGGCGGCTACACCGCCCAGTAACCGCACCCCCAGGGGAAAGCCATGTCCAACGAGAACCAGCCCGTCCTGACCGGTCCCGCCCTCTGGAGCGCCCAGGCCCACCTCCCGTCCGTCCTGGGACGCCAGTTGACCGTCGACCGCGCCGAAGGAAGCCACGTCTTCACCACGGACGGCCGCCGTCTGTTCGACGGCACGGCCGGTCTGTGGCACGCAAACGTCGGCCACGCCCGCCCCGAACTCGCCGAGGCCGCCTACGAGCAGATGCGGCGCCTGGAGACGTACCACATCTTCGGCCGCTACCTGAACGACCGAGCCGTCGAACTCGCCGAGCGCCTGGCCACGCTCTCGCCCATCGACGACCCCAAGGCCATCCTCAACAGCGGTGGCTCCGACGCCATCGACGTCGCCTGCAAGCTCGCCCGCCGCCACTGGCAGCGCGAGGGACGCACCGGCAAGACGGCGATACTCAGCCGCGAGTTCGCCTACCACGGCCTGCACGCCTACGGAACCAGCATCGCCGGCCTCGACTTCAACCGCGCCGGCTACGGCACCGAGTCCCTCGTGCCCGAGACCGCCCGGGTATCGACCCACGACATCGAGGCGGTCGAGCGCACGGTGCGCGACATCGGCCCGGAGAACATCGCGGCGATCGTGGCCGAGCCCATCCAGGGCACCGGCGGCGTCAACCCGCCCGCGCCCGGCTACCTGGAGGGTCTGCAGCGCATCTGCCGGGAGAACGACATCCTCCTGATCGTCGACGAGGTCATCACCGGGTTCGGACGTACGGGCCACATGTTCGCCTCCGAGCGGTACGGCCTGCGGCCTGACCTGATCACCTTCGCCAAGGGCATCACGTCCGGATACGCCCCACTGGGCGGCGTACTCGTCGCGCCTCACATCTGGCAGCCGTTCTACCGCGACTCCGCCGACACCCCCGTCTTCCGCCACGGAGCCACCTACGCCGGGCACGCGACCGCCTCCGCCGTCGCCCTGCGCAACCTCGACCTCCTCGAAGAGGACAAGCTGCTGCCCCGAGTGACCGAACTGGAGCAGTTGCTCGCCCGCGAACTGAACGGTCTCACGGCCCGGGCAGCCGTGGTGGAGACGCGAGTGGCGGGTTTCCTGGGCGGCATCACGCTCGCGGACGACTTCAACGCCGAAGCGGTCACCGACGAACTGGTCGAACACGGTTTCATCACCCGACCGCTGCGCGGCAACACCGTTCAGATCAGCCCGCCGTTCATCACCACCGACGACGAGATCCGGCAGCTCGTGGCCGCCATCGACACCGTCCTCGCCGCACAGGAAGCCAAGTGACCACCATGCGCGCCCTCCCTGACGCCGAACCGACCGCCCTGGCCGACTCCGACAAGGTCCTGGCCGACCTCCACCTCGCCGTGCCCGGCGTGAATCGCACCTTCGACGTCCACGATCCGGCCACCGGCCGGACGATCGCCGAGGTCCCCGACTTCGACGTCCGGCAGGCCCTCGACGCCGTTGCCCGCGCCGACGAGGCCGGCCGCTCCTGGGCCGCCACCACCACCCGGCATCGTGCCGACATCCTCCGCACCTGGTACGAGCTGATCCTCGGCAACGCCGACATGATCGCCCTGCTCATCACCCGAGAGATGGGCAAGCCGCTCGCCGAGGCCCGCGCCGAAGTCAACTACGGCGCCGACTTCGTCCGCTGGTACGCCGAGGAAGCGGTACGCCCCGCCGGAAACCTCCGCGACGCTCCCACCGGTGGTGCCCGTCTGTTCACCCGGCGCGCACCGGTGGGGCTGTCGGTCCTCATCACCCCGTGGAACTTCCCCCTCGCCATGGCCACCCGCAAGATCGCCCCGGCTCTGGCCGCCGGCTGCCCCGTCGTCATCAAACCCGCGCCCAACACCCCCCTGACCACGATCTTCGCCGTCCAGCTCGCCTTCGCAGCAGGTGTCCCCGAAGACCTGGTGCAGGTCGTCAACACCACCGACGCCCCCGCGTTCAGCACCGCCGTGCTGGCCGATGCACGGGTGCGCAAGGTCTCCTTCACCGGTTCCACCGGGGTCGGCAAGGTGCTCCTGCGCCTCGCGGCCGACAACGTCCTGAAGAGCTCGATGGAACTGGGCGGCAACGCCCCGCTGCTGGTCTTCGACGATGCCGACCTGGAACGGGCAGTCGACGGAGCGTTCGCCGCCAAGATGCGCAACGGCGGCCAGTCGTGCATCGCCGCCAATCGCATCTTCGTCCAGGACGGTATCGCCGACGCCTTCGTCGAAGCCCTGACCGAGCGACTGGCCACGTTGCAGGTCGGCCACGGACTCGCCCCCGGCGTCGGCCTCGGCCCCGTCATCGACACCAGCGCCGTGAACAGGCTCGCCGGCCTGGTCGAGGACGCCACCCGCCGCGGCGCCCACCTGCTCACCGGCGGCTCGGCTCCCAGCCACCCCGGCACGTTCTTCGAGCCGACGCTGCTGGACCACGTACCGTCCGACGCCGACCTCGCCCGCGCCGAGATCTTCGGGCCGATCGCCGCCGTTCAGCGCTTCTCGCACCAGGACGAGGCCATCGCCCGCGCCAATGACACCGAGCACGGCCTGGCCGGCTACGTCTTCACCGAGAACCTAGACCGCGCCTTCAACGTGGCCGACCAACTGGCCACCGGCCTGGTAGGCATCAACCAGGGCGTCCCCTCGAACGCGGCCGCACCGTTCGGCGGGGTCAAGCAGTCCGGTCTCGGACGCGAGGGCAGCAGCGAGGGACTCGAGGAGTACGAGGAGATCCGTTACTACAACCTCTCCTTGCGTCCGACCAGTTGACGGGCCCTCGTTGGGCTTCGCGCGCGGATTGCCCATGACGGCATGGCGGAGTGGCTCGGGCGCCGGGATTGGAAGATCACTCTTCAGAGCCACGCTCACGTCATGCCCGAGCGCCGGCCTTCTTGCGATCTGTCATGGATGCGTCCTCAACCGTGGAGCCGCTGCGACGCAGGTCGGCCCGACACCGAGTCAGCACGGCACAAAGCCCCGTGCTGGTTCCGTGCTGACCGCGAGGGCCGAGATCATGGAAAACCGCAGGTCCTAGCCTCGATCGAATGAGTTTGTCGTACCACTCGATGGTGGTGCCGATGAGGCTGGCGACGACGATGCGCCTGAGGTTGGCGGGGGGTGGAGGAGCGGTCGCGGGGGAGGGCATCGGCACCACTTCCTGGCGGTTGGCGGGGACGGTTGTGTGTCGCCATACCGTAGGAAACCGCAGGTCAGTGGCGTATGTGGTGGGACACCATAGTTCTGGAGGTGGGAGTGCGTGGGGGCACCATGACGGTGCTGGCGGAGCGACTAGGAGGGCCTCAAGTGGGCCTGCGTGAGCACTGTCCGGGTTGCGTTGGTCGGGCAGGATTTGGTGGCCGGGTGCTGACTGCCGTGCTGGTTTGGTGCTGACCAAAAAGCGCACGCCATCACCTGTCTTCACACTTCCCGTGCTGACTTGGTGCTGACTACGCTGCGTTGAACTCGGTCTTCTGGGGCTGATCGGCCAGCAGTCGCCTGGTCCTGAATGAAGCTGAGGTCCGAGAGCAGGAGGGTCAGGTCTGAGGCGAACGGAATGGTGACCGGCGCAAGGCCCGGAGGCCGCGAGCGATCACGCGTGGGCAGGGAGTCTGATTGCCCGCCAACAGCGCCGCACCCTGGTGCACCGTGGACAATCGGCGCGTCAACGCTCTCTTCGATCCGCCGACCTCGCACGCCAACGCGCCGTCCCGGCCTGGGAGATGGCCATGCTGGGCGACCCGCTCGCCGAGGTAGGCCAGTTCCACTTGTTCTGGAACTGGATCGGACGGTCACAGGAGGAGATCGTACAGGCGCGTCAGGACTGGATGGAAGGCTCGCGATTCGGGGAGGTGAAGGGGTACGACGGTGCTCCCTTGCCGGCACCGGAACTTCCTCTGGTGCCGTTGAAGCCGCGAGGAAGAGTTCGCTGACCTGCGGAAACTCGTCAGCGTTGGTGGCCGCGGGGCGGAAGACGGTCGGGGCATTCTCGCTGTCTTCCACCTGCTTGCCGGAAAGCGCCCTGACAGCCGGCCGGCTCGGGCCGACGTGGTGGACGATTCCACGGTGTGGCTGTCTGTGGGTGGTTGTGGCAGAACTCTTGCTGACCTGATGCTGACCTACCTGACAGCTTGTCAGGTAGGGATGCGAAGTCCTTTTCCCAGCTTCAGTGCATGTGTAGGCGTTTGCAGGTTCGGTGGTGTCCGGACCGATGCCAGTCCGGCTGGTGGCAGGGTCAGACGTTGTGGAGGGATGGCGTCGTTCACGCTGCCTCCTTGTTGGGATGCCACAAGGCCTCGATGTCATCGCTGTCTGCCGGCAGCGCCGCTTGCGTCCGATCCGAAAAGCGCTGCGCCGGAGAGGGGCTAGCAGGTTCTTGGTCTACTGGTGGTACACGGCTCAGAGGCGGCTTGACCAGCTAAAACAGCTCCGATCGCCACAAGCTGCGGACGGCTGGTCCGGGTATGGTCCGGATCTTGGTTCGAAGGTTCGTGGTGATGAGCGCTGCTCGCATGTTGCGCTTGTACGACGATGACGGCCTCGGCACTGCTTCGAGAGGCGACGCAGAAGACTGTCCTGACCGGGCTGCACCAAGGCTGGATCCGGCGCTGACGGAGGCCAGCGGCGGTTTCTTCGACCCGGCCCTACAACCGTGGCGGTGTCCTCACAGGACCGCGACGACACCTCGTTGAGAATCGTCCTGTGGGGGCTCGGTTGGCCGAGGCGTCGCGGCGGCGGGTTGACCAGTGCCTACCAGTGCCTCCCGACCCTGTGACGCCCCCGGGCCGTGGTCGCAGTACCACGGTTCGAAGGGGCGGCTCCGGCGCACTATGGCTGTGAGTGCGCCTCCGCTGCTTTTCGCCATTCGTCGGCAGAGATCCGCTTGGCGTGACCGGGGCTGTTTCCGCAGGTGGGAGACGGACGGTCACGCGCCGTATGAGGGCTGGCGGAAGGGCCATGGTGAACCGCTTGGAAGCTGAGAAGGGCATTCGCCCAGCTGAGCTGCCTCAGGCTCGCTGCCCCGTGACTTGGCTGGCGGTGTGGACCCTCCTGGCCTGATGGCGACTCGACCAGGACGTAGCGCCGTGATGACCCATCAGCTGCTGTCAGTGCCCACTGTTACACCTTTTGTTGGGATGAGCCGCGCTCCGCGGCCCACCGATGGGAGGGGGAAACATGTCGAAGGTGCCGGACGGGTTCCACCGGGTGCGCGGACACATCCGTCGCAATCCGAAGTCCAGGAGCGCCAAGCGCATGAGCGGTTGGATGATCGCCGGCTTACTGGCCGGCGTGTGGCTGTGGGGGCAGGTGTTCGGGTTCAGTGAGTCCACTGCCACGACACCGCCGGCGGATCCGAAGCCGGCGGTCAGCGCGACGGCCGACCGCTGATGGGACGGATACGTCTGCGGCGCCCTCGCGGTGCCGCGGAACTGGTCGCAGCGGCTGTAGTCGCCCTGGCTGTGCTCGTCCTGGTGGCGCGGACGGCGGCCACGGCGGTCGGCACACTGAAGGCGGCCTGGCCTGTCCTCTTGGCTCTCGCCCTGCTCACGGGAGCCGTCGCGGCGTGGCGGATCGGGCAAGCGACCACGATGCGGCGTCGGGAGAAGGAGCGGCTGGCCACTCTGCGGATCACGCTCGCGGAGTTCGACGCCATGGACGACCGTCGCTTCGAGTACGTCCTGCGGGATCTGCTGGTCCGCGACGGCTGGCCGGCCCGCCGAGTGGGTGGCGGCGGCGACCAGGCTGCCGACGTCATCGGTGACCATCCGCAGCGCGACCGGATCGTGGTGCAGGCCAAGCACACCCGCGTCGGCGGGAAAGTGGGCTCATCGGTGATGTACGCGGTGAAGGGGACGGCCGGGCCGGTCCACAAAGCCGATCATGCTGTCGTCGTCACCAACGGAGCCTTCACCCGCGATGCCATGGCGTGGGGCGACCGGCACGGCGTCCACTGGATCGACCGGGAGAAGCTACGGCGCTGGGCCGAGGGCGGTGCGGCTCTGCACGAGCTCCTCGGATTGTCCGCGCGCTCCCGCCCGAGCCGATTCAGGCGTGCGGCATGACTGGCAAAGAGCGTGATCGCTGCCCAAGGGGCACTGCAGAACGACGAGCACGGCGAGCTGTACGACAACCTCAGTCCCTTCTCCGCGGACAACCGCGACGCCGACGCCACCGCGTTCGCCGCCTTCATGAAGCACCTGGCACGCGTGGACGGCCGCGAGAAGACCGTGATCATGGTGCAGGTGGAGAACGAGGTCGGTCTCCTCGGCGCCGCACGCTCCCACGGAGCGGACGCGACAGCCGCCTGGGAGGCCCCCGTGCCGCCCGCCCTGGTGGAGGCGTTGCGCGCCGAGGCCTTTCCGTACGTCAGCGCACCCGCCGAGTCGCCCGCCCCGACGTGGGACAGTCTGAAGGTGGACGCCGACCGCACGGCGGAGCTGTTCATGGCCTGGCACTACGCGGCCTACATCGAGCACGTGGCCGCCGCGGGCCGGGAGCACCACGACGGTCCCGCTGTTCGTCAACGCGTGGCTTGACTCCATCATCCCGGACGCCTCGGGGTCCGAGGACGCCGCCTTCGCCGGCGGCCAGGTGCCTGGCGTCTTCCCCAGCGGGGGACCGCTCCCGCACGTCAGCACGGCCTGGAGCTGGCCGCACCCTCGATCGCCTTCCTCGCGCCGGACGTGTACTTCGGCGACTTCGAGATCCCCTTCAAGAGCTACGCCGACCCAACACCACCTTGTTTGTGCCCGAGACGCGGGCGGACAGCCACGGCATCTCATACAGCTTCCTGGCCATCGGCACGTACGGCGCCATCGGCACCGCACCGTTCGGTGCCGACTCCCTCACCGATGAGGACACCGCCGAACTGCGCCGCACCTATGCCCAGCTCGGGGCGCTGGACAAGGACATCCTCCTCGCGCAGACGCAGGACCGGCTGCGCGGCTTCCGGGTGGCGGGGACCGAGGAGGAGACGCTCACCCTCGGCAGCCATCGATTCCTGGTCAAAAGGCACACGGAACGAGGCCACGGCAAGGACCACGGCTACGGGCTCCTGCTGCAGAGCGACGAGCACACCTACATCGCCGTCGGCCACAACTACACGCTGACCCTCCTGCCCCGCGACGGTCGGCCGGGCGCCGTGCTGCAGGCGGACGAACTCGCGATCACGAACGGCGGGCTCGTGCCCCGCAGGAGGAGACTCAACGGCGACGAGACCGGCGTCGGCACCCACATCAGGATCGCGGCCGACCCGGCCCGCATACACGGCTTCATGCCCGCCAGTGGCAACCCGTCCGGCGTGGTGCGCTTCTCGGTGCACTCCCTGATGGGGCAATGAAAATCCGTCTGCGTGGCTGAACTTGTTGCCGTCGTGGTCAGCGACGACACCAGGCCCCGGCACGTAGACACTCTCGAACTCGGTGCGGAGCGGTGCTCCGCGCCCACCGGCCACCGCCCGAACGAGTTGCCGTCACCGATGAGTTCGACCTTGTCGGCGGCGCTGTAGATCTCGCCGGTGGCCGGCTTGCCCCCCCAGTGCCACGCTGCGCACGGCCGGCTGGCAGGGCTGGCTGTCCAGCGAGTAGGAGGGCCGCCGCGAGCCCTACCGGGGCCGCGACCAGGTCCGCCGCCTGCACGCCCTGCTCCGGACCCTGAGCGCGGACCTCGACTGACGACCGGGGCCGGACACCTCTTCTTCCTGGATGTCGGCGCCAGCGAAGACCCGGGGGTCTACCCAGCCGTCGACGCGCAGCGGCGGCACCTGGGGCGGCGTCCACACCGGCTGACCTGCGTTGGGCAGGGCGGCCATGATCTCGTCCCACACCCGCAGTTTCGCCCGTTTGCGGGCCAGTGCTGGCGCTCCCCGGGGCCACCCGCTGCTGCGTCCTGGTGTCTCGCCGGCCTCCGGCGGTACCCCGTGGCCTCTGGGGCGTCCCGGGGCCCTCGTGCCGCCGGGTCGCTCTCGTGCCCTCGGAGATACCGTCCCGGGCCTCAGTACTGCCGATAGCCCAAGGCGCGCACCGACTCCGGCGAGGGCTCCATCAATTCGATGCAGTCAGTGCGCCACATCAGCACCTGAGTGGAGCCGATGCCGTACCAGCCCTGGCCGCCGATGACGACCGTCAGCCGGGGGTCTTCGGCAACCCACCATTCGAATCGGGCCCGGTACTTGTCGGAGATGCCGTAGGGGGCCGACGTCAGGGCCACAGGCTGCCCGTCGAGGACCCAGCCGATCCCGTGCTCCAGCCACTCATGGTCGGTTGCACCGCTGCCGAACGCGGTGCAACGGTCATGGAGCCGCAGAACCTCCAGGAGGACGACGAATTGGGACTCGTCGGGTGCTGATCAACAGGGTGCCCAGCTCTCTGTGAGTGCGACCGCGTCTGCGACAGCCGGGCGGACTACTCGGCCAAGCACCGCCGACACGAAGTGAATGCCCAAGTCGTCACCGACCAGGCCGGCGACATGCTGTGGATCTCGCCCCCGCTGCCGGGCCGCACCCACGACCTGACCGCGGCCCGCCCCCACCGCATCATCCAGATCTGCGAACGCAGAGCGTTCCCGTCCTCGCCGACCGCGCCTACACCGGCGCCGGTCCCTGGGTCACGACCGGCCTGAAACGGCCACCCGGCGGAGAACTCACCGCCACCCAGCGGACCGTCAACCGCGCACTCGCCCGGGCCCGGGCCCTCGTCGAGCGCGGCATGGCGCGGCTGAAGTCCTGGCAGATCATTCGCAGATCCCGCATCAGCCCCAACCGCATGACCGTCATCGCCAAAGCAGTCCTCGCCCTGGAGAAGCAACGCTGAAAACGCTCACTGCAGGGAGCTATCCAGGGAGGAATTCATCCCCCCCTTGCTCGACTGTTGTAGCCACGCCCCTCAGATACTCTGAGCCTTCGAATCAGGCCGGGCAGGCCGCGAGCGTCTACGGAGTGGAAAACCAGACGCCACCTGGAAATGGATCCGACCAGACGCCTCCGGTGAGTGAAGGCCCTCAGGGGGCCTCGGAAGGTGACGATATCGGAAGGTTTGCCATCGGGGTGGTCCTTCTGACGTCAATGTTCATGACCCTGTTGGCTGAGCTTGCGCTCGCCATCGTCGGTGCAGGGCTAAAGGTAACGGCTATGGCTGGCGTGATCGCGTTCGGCGGTACCTTCGGTCTCGGCTGCCTTGTTATCAAATGGCTGGGGCGTCGTGTGTTTTAGCGAGAATGCTCTCGCGGACGTAGCGCGTCCGGCCTCAGGCCTGCTTCGAAGCGAGTTCGATGACGGTGATGTCGAACGGGGCTGCCACGCGGACGGGTGGGCCCCAGGCTCCGGCGCCGCGGCTGACGTACAGCTGGGTGTCGCTGTAGCGCTCGAGGCCCTCGACGGTCGGGTTGGCGAGTTCGGTGATGTAGTTGACAGGCCAGAGTTGGCCGCCGTGGGTGTGGCCGAAGAACTGGAGGTCCACACCCGCAGCGGGGCGTCGTCGATGACGATGGGCTGGTGGGCTAGGAGGACGGAGGCGCCACCGGGCCAAGGTGCATGTCGCTGACGACGGCGATCCGGTAACCGTACGCGGAGCGAGGGGGGTTGACCAGCGGGACGGTGAGCCGCTTGACCCTCGGTCCGCTGAGCATGCTACGAGGGCCGTAGACGACGGTACTTCCGTGACGTCGTCCCGGCACCGGACGGCTCGTTGTGGGTGCTCACCAACAACACCGACGGCCGCGGCGAGCCGGGCCCGGACGACGACCGGGTACTGAGCGTCCGTTTCGACGACTAACTCGGCAACGAACCGGCGCCCGTACCAGGCCTCTTCATGAAAGGAACTCCATGTCACTCGCACATGCCTACGTCGCCACTTCCGCGACAGGACCGCTCGTTCCCGGAACGGTCGAGCGGCGCCAGGTCGGCCCGAAAGACGTGCTCATCGACATCGCATGGGCGGGCATCTGCCACTCCGACATTCACACCGTCCGCGGGGACTGGGGGGAAGTCCCGTATCCGCTGACCGTCGGGTACGAGATCGCCGGGGTCGTCAGGGAGGTCGGCTCCGAGGTCACCCGTCACGTCTGTCGGCGAGTCCTCGGCGTTCGCGCCGTGGAGTGGTGACTGGAGCAGGCGGTGTATCCGCTCGTGGTCGGGCAGGAGGATGCCTGAACTGTCATCACGGAGAGTGGGTCCGAGCAGCTGGTTCCTGCCGGAACTTCAGACGGTTTGGCCGCCGTCGACGACAAGGGCGGTGCCGGTGGTGAAGGCGCCACCGTCGGAGCACAGCCACAGGACGGCGGAGGCGATCTCCTCGGGCTTACCGAGGCGGCCGATGGGCTCGTCGGCGATGAGTCCTTCGCGGCCTCCGGGGCGGGTGTCGCCGAAGCGGCGGATCATCTCGGTGTCGATGATGCCGGGACAGACGGCGTTGATACGGACGTTGTCGGCGGCGTAGTCGAGCGCGGCGGACTTGGTCAGGCCGATGACGCCGTGCTTGGCGGCCGCGTAGGCGGCTTGGCCCTGGAAGCCCTTGACGCCGGCTCCGGAGGAGACGTTGACGATGGCGCCGCCGCCCTGTCGGACCATGTGGGGGATCTGGGCTTTCATGCAGAGGAAGGCGCCGGTGAGGCTGACGCCGACGACGCTGTCCCATTCGTCCTTGGAGATGTCGGTAGTGGGCTTGACGGGTTGTTCGATTCCGGCGTTGTTGAAGACGGCGTCGAGGCGGCCGAAGGCTTCGACGGTCTTGTCCACGGCTGCCTGTACGTCCTGTTCGTTGGTGACGTCGCAGGTAAGGGTTAGTGCGTGGCCTCCGTCGGCGTCGATGACGCGGGCGGTTTCATTGAGGCTGTCTGCGGAGAGATCGACCAAAGCCACTTGCGCGCCGGCGCGGGCGAAGGCGACGGCGGTGGCGCGCCCGATGCCACCGCCTGCGCCGGTGACGAAGGCCACTTTGCCGTTGTAACCCTCGGGGATCGCGTTCATGTCTTCAGTCCTTCCTTAGCGGTTGCTGCCGGGCTTGGAACGTGGAACGACGTGATCTGCGGGGTGGTCGTCGGTGTGAGCCGGGCCTGTTCTTCTGTCACGCGGGGCGCGCGGTCCGCTGCGGACCTGTTACGGGTGCCGTGCGCCGAGTCGGTCGAAACCAGAGAGAGAATCGAACCTGTGTACCTATATGGGTCGGCGGTGGCGTCCTGTCCCGATCTGAGTGTCGGGGCGTCGTCAGTCGAGTAAAACGCCGGTGTGGCTCTCCAGGGCTTGAAGCACGTGGGCCTGGAACCCTTCGTCCCGCGCTGCAGGGGGCGGTGTCTGAGTCTTCAGGTGATACCAGTAACCGCCGGTTCCAGGGGTCACGTCGGAATGGGTGGCGAGCCACGCTTGTGTCTGTGAGCCGGCGGGCAGGTCGTCCGGCGCTGCGGACCCGCCCATACGAGTGGGAACCCACCCGGGATCGACCGCATGGCTCGAGACCCCTTCCCAGCGTGACGCGAGTGCTAGCGCGAGGCTGGTGACCCACAGTTTGGTGTCGTCGTAGGAACCGGTGCCGTCGGTCAACCGGCGCAGGTCGGTGGAGCCGGTTCGGTGCATTGAGCTGCTGAGGTAGATGAGTCTTGCGGGTTTGGCCATTGGAGCTCGTAACACGATCTTGTTGAGGTGCGCTGGTTGGGCGTGACCGGTCT
Organism: Streptomyces sp. CA-179760; assembly: GCF_050937045.1. Classification (NCBI taxonomy): domain Bacteria; kingdom Bacillati; phylum Actinomycetota; class Actinomycetes; order Kitasatosporales; family Streptomycetaceae; genus Streptomyces; species Streptomyces sp. CA-179760. The sequence goes on along the minus strand of NZ_JBNJLZ010000001.1, from coordinate 791,391 downwards.
GTTGGTTCGGCCGTTTGTGATGCTGTGAGTACTCGGCCGTGGATCGTGGATGACGACTTGTGGGCGATGATCGAACCGTTGTTGCCGCCCTGGCCGGAGCGGTCACCAGGCCCGCGGCCGGTGGCGGATCGGCTCTGTCTCCAGGGCATCCTCTACGTCCTCTACAACGACATAGCCTGGCAACTCCTGCCGCTGGAGCTGGGGTTCGGCTCGGGACAGACCTGCTGGCGCCGCCTGGAGCGGTGGCAGCAGGCAGGAGTCTTCGACCAGCTGCACCGCATCCTGCTCGCGGAGCTGAACGCGGCCGGCCAACTCGACTGGTCGCGGGCCTGCGTGGACGGCTCCCATGTCCGCGCGAAAAAGGGGGTGCCGACACCGGTCCGTCGCCGGTCGACCGACGCAAGACGGGCAGCAAACACCATCTGATCTGCGACGGACGTGGCACTCCGCTCAAGGTCATCACGACTGCGGCGAACGTCAACGATGTCACCCAAACCCTCGCCCTGGTCGACGGCATCCCACCTGTCGCCGGCCGCCCCGGCCCTCCTCGCAAGCGTCCAGAAGCCCTGCTCGGAGACAAGGGCTACGACTCCAACCCGAACCGCGAAGAGCTCCGCAATCGGCGGATCCTGCCTGTCATCTCCCGCAAGGGCGCCCCGAACATCAAGGGCATGGGCAAACTCCGTTACGTCGTGGAGCAGACCTTCGCCCTGCTCCACCACTTCAAACGACTCGCCGTCCGCTGGGAACGCCGCACCGAACTCCACGATGCCTTCGTCTCCCTCGCCTGCAGTCTGATCTGCTGGCGACGCCTCAAGAAGGCCCGCTAATGATCGTGTTACGAGCTCTTACAGGCCGCCCCCTTCACGGGACTTGTCCTGCCGAACTCGGACATGCGGGCTTGACAGTCAACGCAGTCGTCGCAGGTCAGGAACTTTCGACCGGACTAAGTTGGTGTGGGATCTCGGGTCTCGTGGCATCGGTGTCTGCCTTGACCTGCAGTTACTCGATCTGTCTCACCGTGGCCGCAGGGCTTGTGTCTCACGGATGGGGCCACATCCTCTCGAGGACTGGCCGCCCAGGCGGTGAGCGTGGGGCTGCGGGATCAGACAGGCCGTTCGGCGGCGGGAGGGGATGGGGTAGTTGCCGCGGCGTGTGCTTGCAAGCGCCCCAGAACGTCCGCAGATGTGGCAGGGAGGGTGTAGGTGACGATGGTCAGGCCGGGGTCGGCGGGGATTTCGAGGGCGTCGTAGTCGAGGTCGAGGTCGCCGATGGCGGGGTGGTGGAAGCGTTGTTGTCCGCTGCGGTAGTACTCGACCTCGTGGGCGTCCCAGCGCAGGGCGAACTCGGTACTGTGGGTGGCGAGTTCGTCGATGAGGTCGGCGAGGTCTGTGTTGCCCGGTGTGCGGGCGGCTTCGGTGCGCAGGCTGCCAACGGCGTTGTGGGCGATGCCGCCCCAGTCGCGGTAGAAGCGGCGGGCTCGTGGGTCGAGGAAGACGAAGCGGGCCAGGTTCGGTGGCTGGTCTTCGGTGTCGAGTGCCTCTTCGTACAGTGCGCGGGCGAGCTGGTTGGTGGCGAGGACGTCGAGGTGGGCATTGCGGACGAACGCGGCGGCGCCGGTCATGGCGTCGAGGATCTGCTGGAGGCTGTCGCGCACGTGTGAGACGCCGCCGTCGCGGTCGGGGGCGCGGTGCGGGGCGTTGGCGGCGCGGATGAGGGCGGCCAGGTGGGCGCGTTCGACGTCGTCGAGTTGGAGGGCCCGGGCGAGGCTGTCGAGGATTTCCTCGGAGACGCTGCCGACGTTGCCGCGCTCCAGGCGGGTGTAGTACTCGACGCTGATCGCGGCGAGCTGGGCTACCTCGGAGCGGCGCAGGCCGCTGACCTGGCGTCGTCCGCCGAAGTCGGGCAGGCCGGCCTGCTGGGGGTGAGGCGGGCCCGGCGGCTGGTGAGGAAGTGGCGGATGTCTTCGCGAACGGTGTCGGCTGGCACGTCCTCAGCGTAGGACACGGGACGGTCGGGAGGGGTACTGGCAGGACCCCTCCAGAGAAGGACTCCCAGGTCAGAGGGGGCGAGTGGTTCTGTGGATGAGTGACCGGCCCTGTCGGGCCGGCACCTTTCCTCTTTTCTCGGAAGGACCTCTGACCGTCATGCCTCTCACTGCTTCGCTGCGCAGGTCGTCGCAGGCGGGCTCGCCCGGATCGGACCGGCACGCCACGGCGACGCTGGCCGCTGCTGTCCTCGGCTTCTTCATGATCACCCTGGACGCGACGATCGTGAACGTCGCCCTGCCCTCGATCCATGACGCGCTGGGCGGCGGCATCACCGGCCTGGAGTGGGTGGTCGACGCCTACACGCTGATGTTCGCGGCGCTGCTGCTGTCCGCCGGATCGCTCTCCGACCGGATCGGGGCGCGCCGCGCATTCGGTGCCGGTCTTGGCCTGTTCATCGTCGCCTCCCTTGCGTGCGGGATCGCCCCCACGCTGCCTGTGCTCATCGCCGCTCGTGTGGTGCAGGGCATCGGCGCAGCGGTGGCCATGCCGACGTCGATGGCGCTGGTGCGCCAGGCGTTCCCGGACCCGTCCCGCCGCGGGCGCGCGGTGGGCGTGTGGGCGATGGGCGGGGCCGTGGCCGCCGCCGCGGGCCCGGTGCTCGGCGGTGTGCTGAGCCTGGCCTCCTGGCGGATGATCTTCTGGATCAACCTGCCCGTCGGCCTCCTCACCCTTGCCCTGCTGTCCCGGACCCCGCACTCGCCGACCCGGTCGGCCCCGTTCGACTGGATCGGGCAGATCACCGCGATCCTCGCCATGGGCGGCCTGACCTTCGGGGCGATCGAGGCGGGCGAGGCGGGCCTGACCGCACCCCAGGTGCTGATCTCGCTCGCCGTCGCGGTCCTCGCACTGGCCGCGTTCGTCTTCGCGCAGGCCAAGGTGGCGCACCCGATGGTGCCGCTCACCCTGTTCCGCTCCCGGACGGTGGTCGTCGCGACCGGCATCGGCTTCGCGTTCATGGTCGGCTTCTACGGACTGCCGTTTGTGTTCTCCCTCGACTTCCAGCAGCAGCACGGCCTGTCCGCGCTCGGCGCCGGCGTCGCGTTCCTGCCGATGATGCTGCTCAGCGCCTTCCTGACGCCGTTCTCCGCCCGGATCGCCGAACGCACCGGCCCGAAGGTGCCCATCATCGCCGGCCTGGTGCTGATGGCGGCCGGATCCCTCGCACTGGCGCTGGTGCCCGCCTCAGCGCCGGTGTGGGTGACCGCGCTGCTGCTGATCCCGATCGGCATGGCGGGACCGCTGGTCATGCCCCCGACCACCGCCCTGCTCCTGGAGCACGTTCCGGCCGAGCAGACCGGCACCGCCAGCGGCGTGTTCAACACCAGCCGCCAGATCGGCGGCGCCCTGGCCGTCGCCGTCTTCGGCGCCCTGATCTCCGGTACGGCCGGCTTCCAGCACGGCTTGGTCATCAGCCTGGTCCTGGTCGCCGCCATCGCCCTGGTCGCAGCCCTGGCCACGACCCGTGTGGGGGCGCTCCGCCACGCCGACGCGTGAGCAGCAGCCGCTGACCGAGCACCGCCATCTGCCATCACCGCACAAACAACGAAGCCTGTGGCGAAGGAGTATTTCGATGAGTGAGACGTTCACGGACAAGGTGGCGCTGGTGACCGGCGCCGGAGCAGGAATGGGCCTGGCTACCGCCCGCGCCTTCGCTGCCGAGGGCGCCGCCGTGGTCCTGGCCGACACCAACGAAGATGCCATCCGCCGAGCCGCTGACGACCTGTCCGCACAGGGCCACCGGGCCCTGGCGGTCGTGTGCGACGTGGCCGTGGAGAGCGAGGTCGCCGACCTCGTCACGCAGACCGTCGACACCTTCGGCCGCCTGGACGCCGCCTACAACAACGCCGGCGTCCAGACCCCCAACGTGGAGACCGCCGACGCCGACGGCGCCGAGTTCGACCGCGTGCAGGCCATCAATCTGCGCGGCGTGTGGAACTGCATGAAGTACGAACTGCGGCAGATGCGCGCACAGGGCAGCGGCGCGATCATCAACTGCGCCTCCATCGGCGGCCTGATCGGCATCGCCGGCCTGGCCTCCTACCACGCCTCCAAGCACGGGGTCCTCGGCATGACCAAGAGCGCCGCGCTGGAGTACGCCGCCCGCGGCGTCCGCATCAACGCCGTGTGCCCCGGCATCATCGCCACCCCCATGGTCGAGCGCATGACCACCACCGACCCCGAGGCCATGGACGCCCTGCTGGCCCAGCAGCCCATCGGCCGCCTCGGCCGCCCCGAGGAAGTCGCCGAGGCCGTCCTGTGGCTGGCCAGCGACAAGTCCAGCTTCGTCATCGGCCACGCCCTGGCCGTCGACGGCGGCTACACCATCCAGTAACGCCCTGCCCCGGCAGGGCCGACCGCAAGAGAGCACCCTGTCCCGCCCCGAGCAGCCCTCCGGCGCCGCCCGCATGTACGGCGACTTGGCCCCACAGCTCGTGCACTTCACCGACGACGCCCTCTTCGGCGAGGTGTGGAAACGCCCCGGCCTCAGTCTCCGTGACCGCTCGCTGATCACTGTGGCGAGCCTGGTCACCAGCGGCAGCACCGAACAGCTGCGCCACTACCTGGGCCGAGCCAAGGACAACGGCGCCACCGAGGCCGAGCTGATCGAGGCCATCACCCACCTGGCCTTCTACACCGGCTGACCCCGCGCCATGTCCGCGATGGCCGTCGCCAAGGACCTTTTCCAGGGCTGACCGCCCCCCGATACACACGATGACCCCGGCCGTGCAGCGGCGCGGCCCCATGCAAGGAGCGATCTCATGGAACTGCTCGAGCGTCCCGCCTCCCGGAAGCTGCCGGAGGCCAACCGGTGACGCCTGGGCCGATGCCATCTACCGCGGCGCCAAACCGTCCCGGGCACGGGCGAACGCCGTGCACTTCGCCCCCGGCGCCCGCACCGCCTGGCACTCCCACGGCATCGGCCAGACCCTCTACATCGTCGAGGGCATCGCCCTGATCCGGTCCCGCGGCGGTAAGGTCCTCGAGGCCCACCCCGGCCAGGTCATCTGGACCCTGCCGGACGAGGAGCACTGGCACGGCGCCGCCCCCGATCACTTCATGACCCACATCGCGCTGTGGGAAGGCGACGACGTCACCTGGCTCGACCACGTCACCGACGCCGAATACGCCGGCCCCCGCACCCGCGACCTGTGAACCGCCCCTCCCACTTCCTCCCCACGTCAGCAAAGGGAACCGCCATGCGTGGAGCCGTCCTCCACCGTCCCGGCGACGTCCGCGTGGAAGAGCGCGACGCCCCGACGATCCTCAAGCCCACCGACGCCGTGATCCGCACCTTCGCCACCTGCGTGTGCGGCTCCGATCTGTGGGACTACCGCGGCATCAACCCCGCCAAGGACCCCGCGCCCATCGGGCACGAGTACGTCGGCATCGTCGAAGAAGTCGGCGACCAGGTCACGACCGTCCGGGCGGGCCAGTTCGTCGTCGGTTCCTTCTTCGCCAGCGACGGCACGTGCCCCAACTGCGTCAACGGCTACCCGAGCAACTGCCTGAACCGGGAGTTCGTCGGCGGCTGCCAGGCCGAGTACGTCCGCATCCCGTGGGCGGACGGCACCCTGGTGGCCACCTCCGAACTGCCCACCGAAGCACAGGTGCCCGACCTGCTGGCCTGCTCCGACGTGATGGGCACCGGCTGGTGGGCCGCCGTCGCCGCCGGCGTGCAAAAGGGCGACACCGTCGCCGTCGTCGGCGACGGAGCCGTCGGCCTCTGCGCCGTCCTGGCCGCCCGCGAACTCGGCGCCGAACGCATCATCGCCATGTCCCGCCACGAACCCCGCCAGCAGATCGCCCGCGCGTTCGGGGCCACCGACATCGTGGCCGAGCGCGGCGACGAGGGAGTGACCCGGATCAAGGACCTGACCGGCGGCATCGGCGCCGACCGCGTCCTGGAATGCGTCGGCACGCAGCAGTCCACCCAGCAGGCCCTCAGCTCCACCCGCCCCGGCGGCGGTGTCGGCATCGCCGGCGTTCCCCACGGTGTCCGGATCGACGGTGCCGCACTGTTCTACCCCCACGTCGCCGTCCAGGGCGGCCCGGCGCCCGTACGCCGCTTCCTGCCGAACCTCATCGACCGCGTCATGACCGGCCGCATCAACCCCGGCCGCGTCTTCGACCTGGCCCTGCCCCTCGACCGCGCCGCCGAGGGCTACCAGGCCATGGATGAGCGCCGCGCCATCAAGGTCCTGCTGCGTCCTTGACCCGACCTCACCGCGGCGCTTGTGGGGTGGAGCCGGGCCCCGGCCAGTGCCACCCCACAAGCCCGTCCGCGCCACCCCTCACCACCCGGCGGCCAATCAAGCCCCGATACAAGGAGCGAACAGATGAAGACGACGCGCGTCGCATCGCGCTCCGCCACCCTGGCGGCCGTGGCGCCGTTGATCGCAACCTTGGTGTCCTGCAGGTCCCATACCTCAACCGACGCAGACGCGGTCCCCAGCGGCAGGTCCTCTCCTTCGAGGACGGCATCCGCTCCCGCCACCGGGGAGGCGGGCAGAGGAATCGACAGGCCCATCACCGAACGGGACGTGGGCGGCGTGTGGAACAACCACCGGGACACCGAACTCCATCAGCAGATCCGTTTCACCCGCGACCACGAATGGCACGAGGACCAGCACGGCACCCGGAACATCTACCACGGGACGTGGGAGATCACCGGGAAGCGGACGGTCCTGCTGCACGACTGGGACGAGGAGATCCGCTTCTCCCCGGACAACTACAACGAGTTCACCGTGGTCTCCTTCGACCACGTCCTCACCAAGGACAAGGACGCCGACCCGGCTGCGGCCCGGTAGATCCGCAGCGTGTCCGACGCCTCCCCGACGGTGACCATGAACAAGTCAAAGAACCTTCAGCCGATGGCAAAAATGCCAGCTTATGAGAAGTCGTCGCGACGGGGGAGGTCCTGCCAGTACCCCGCCCGACAGGCTCTCCCCAGCGTTCGCCGCTCCCTGTTGCATAGCTGTGAGCACACCGTGAGCGCGCGGCACGACTCGGAGGCGAGAGCGTGCAGAGGCCGCTCGCCCTGTGAACGAAAGGCACTGGACAGATGGCACTCTCCGGCAGCACAACCGGGCAACGCGTACCCCGGCGTACACGGCGTACCAAGGGCGGCCTGTGATGCTGAGGGGACGCGGCAGGGAACTCGGCGCCTTCCTCAGGGCCCGGCGCAACGAGTTGCGCCCCGAAGCGGTGGGCCTCACGGTCTGGGACGAGCCGCGCCGCGTGCCGGGACTGCGGCGCGAAGAAGTCGCGGAGCTGGCCGCCATCAGCACGGACTACTACACCCGCATCGAGCAGGCACGCATCGCCGTCACCCCCAGTGTCCTTGCCGCCGTGGCGTCCGCGCTGCGACTGGACGACGCCCAGCGCCACTACGTCTTCGGCCTGCTCGGCCAGCACAGCCGCCAGGAGAGGCGGGCCCGGGCGCAGAGCGTGCAGCCCCAGCTGCAGCAGCTGCTGGACGGCCTGACCACCATCCCGGCACTCGTGCTCGGGCGCTACATGGACGTACTGGCCTGGAATCAGCTCGCGGCGCTCCTGGTCACCGACTTCGCGAGGATTCCGCAGCGCGAACGCAACTGGGTGCGGCTGATCTTCCTCGACCCGCGGATGCGGGAGGTCCACGCCGACTGGGAGGACGTGGCGCAACAGGCGGTGGCCCAGCTGCGCATGGAAGCGTCGGCGAACGTCGGCAGTGCACGCCTGCAGGCCCTGGTCGGTGAACTCGCCGAGCGTGATGCGGCGTTCCGGGCATGGTGGTCGTCGTACCAGGTGGCGATAGAGGTCCGCGGCACCACCATCGAGCACCCGGTGGTGGGAACCCTGCAACTGGAGAGCAGCACCCTGGCCAGCACGGTAGATCCCGACCAGCGGCTGGTCACCTGGACCGCCCCGCCGGGCAGCGGCGCCGACCGCCGGCTGCAGGAGCTCTCACAGCTGCCGGCCGAGGCCGCATGGACTGCCGTCGCCGTCTGACCGCGCCGGCCTGCCGCCCAGGGGGCGCAGCCCGACGCGCAGCGTCCACGGCACCGCTTCACTGAACATACGGGGCCCTTGTGCGCTCCGAGACCCCGGGAGGAATACGAAGGTGACTGGCTGGAGCCCCCAGGAGCTGTCGCGCATCGGCGACGCCGAGGAACTGGAGATCGCGCCGCTGCACGCAGACGGCTCGCACCGGCGCCCGACGCCGATCTGGGTCGTCCGGATCGGCGACGACCTGTACGTCCGGGCCCACCGGGGCCGGCGAGGGGTCTGGTTCAGCGCCACACAAGAACAGCACCAGGGGCACATCTCCTCGGGTGGGGTGAGCAGGGACGTGGCGTTCGTCGACGAGCCGGATGCGGCACGCAATGATGAGATCGACGCTGCCTACCGCAGCAAGTACGGCCGCTACGGGGCCCGTTACGTGGACCCGATGGTCGCCGATGCCGCGCGGGCGGCCACCTTGAAGCTCATCCCGCAGTAGCGCCACGCCGCAGGGAGCCCCGGTCAGGACGTGGGCGCGGCGGACAGGGCGCGCGGGTGGATCGGACCGCTGGTGTCCGCGAGCGGTGTGCCCGGACGACCGCGGGTGCGGGCAAGGATCTCGGCTGTGATCGAGATGGCCGTCTCCTGCGGGGTCGCAGCTCCCACGTCCAGACCGATCGGCGAGTTCAGCCGCTTCAGGGCGTCGGAGCTGACGCCTTCGGCGCGCAGCAGTTCCGGGCGGCGTTCATGGGTACGGCGTGAACCCATGGCCCCGATGTATCCGACATCCCGCTGCAGGACGTCGCGCAGCAGCGGATGTCGAACTTGGTGTCGTGCGTCAGCACGCAGACGGCCGTGCGTTCGTCGGTGGCCGTGGCGGCGAGGAAGCGGTGCGGCCAGTCGGTGACCACGCGGTGGGCGTGCGGGAAGCGGTCTTTCGTGGCGAAGACGGGGCGGACATCGCACTCGGTGACGCGGTAGCCCAGGAAGCGGCCGCCCTGGCTGAGGGCGTCGGCGAATTCCACTGCTCCGAAGATCAGCATGTCCGGTGCGGGGCGGCGGGTGTGCACCAGGGCACTGACGGACGCGCAGCCGGGCCTGGCCGGGCTGCGCACAAGGGTGCTGACACCGCCCCGCTGGGCGGCTGCGGCGGGCGCTGCCAGGCGGGCAGGAACAGGAACGGGCGGGCAGGGGAGGGGAGTTCCGGGCTCGAGCAGCGGCAGAACCCGGCCCGCCATATGCGGGTCGGCGGCTTCGATGATCTGCACGAGAGTGACGGGCTGTTCGTCGACTGCGGAGGCCAGGGCGATGGCCAGATGTTCCTGGTCGTCCGGGTGGATGCGCTGCACGTACACGGTGATGCTGCCGCCGCACATCAGTCCCGCGGCCCAGGCGTCGTCGTCGGAGGAGTCGAAGCGGGCGTGCTCGGGTGTGCCGTTCTCGGCCAGCGGGCGCCGGCACAGGTCATGGACGGCGGCGTCCACGCAGCCGCCGGAGATGCTGCCCGCCACCTGGCCGTCGGCGTCGACGGCCATGGAGGTTCCCACGGGCAGCGGGGTGCTGCCGGTGGTGGTGGTGACGGTGGCCACGGCGAAGGGGCGGCGCTTACGGCACCAGTGGGCGAGGGCGGCGGCGATGTTCAGCACGTCGGGCTCATCTCGTGCGTGGGGCCTTCCGCCGCCCCGGCTTCGGGGCGCGGCCAAGGCGGCGGGAGGCGGTCAGGGGTTACAGGAGTGCGTCGAGGGTGATGGGCAGTTGCCGGATGCGGCGTCCGGTGGCGTTGAAGACGGCATTGGCGATGGCGGGGGCGACCCCGACGTGCACGACTTCTCCCAGGCCCTTGACGCCGATGGGGTCGGCGACGGTGTCGCTGCCGTCGAGGAAGATCGCTTGCAGGTCGCCGATGTCGGCGTTGACGGGGACGAGGTAGTCGGCGAGGTTGGCGTTGGTGATGCGGCCGTCGCGGTGGTCGGTGACGGAGTGTTCGAGCAGGGCGGTGCCGATGCCGCCGATCATGCCGCCGATGGCCTGGCTGTCGGCGAGGGTGGGGCTGATGATGCGGCCGGCGTCGTACACGCCGAGCAGGCGCCGCACCCGCACCAGGCCGAGGCGGGCGTCGACGGCGACTTCGGCGAAGGTGGCGGCGTAGGCGTACATGGAGTGCCGTTTGGCGCCGGTGGGCGGGGCGAAGGTGCCCGTGGTCTCCAGGTGGGTGCGCCGGTTGCGTTCCATCAGCTGCTGGTAGGTCTCGCCGCGGGCGGGCCTGTCGGTCAGGTGCAGGCGCCCGGAGCGTACGACGACCTGCTTCGGGGCGGCGTTATGGAGCGGGGAGTCGGGGTCGCCCACGGCGAGGTCGATGGCGGTGCGGCGGACGGTGTCGCAGCCGGCCTGGACGGCGGATCCGACGCTGGCCATGGTCTGGGAGCCGCCGTGCGGTGGGGTGGGCGGCATGGTGGAGTCGCCGATGCGGGTGGTGATGCGCTTGAGCGGCAGTCCGAGGGCGTCGGCGGCGACCTGGGACAGGGAGGTGTAGGTGCCCGGCCCCATGTCGCTGGCTGCGGCCTCGACGCGGGCGGTGCCGTCGGCGTCGAGCCGGATGTGGGCCTGGGCCTTGTTGCGCAGCGTGTCGTAGGCGCCGGCGGCCATGCCCATGCCGATCAGCCAGTTGCCCTCGCGGCGCGAGCCCGGCTTCGTGCTGCGCCGCTGCCAGCCGAACTCCTTTGCGCCGGTGGTGTAGCAGTCGGCGAGCCGCCGGGTGGAGAACGGCAGGTCATTGGACTGGTCGGCGTCGGGTTCGTTGCGGCGTCGCAGTTCGAGGGGGTCGATGCCGAGCTCGTGGGCGAGGTCGTCGACGCCGGATTCGAGGGCGAACGCAGCGGTGGCGTAGCCGGGGCCGCGCATGTAGAGCGGGGTGCTCACGTCGAGCGGCACCTTGCGGTAGCTCTGGCGCACGTGCGGGGTGGTGTAGAGCATCTGGCCGCTGCTGAGTACGGCTTCGGTGAAGTCCTCGTAGCGGGAGGTCTCGGCCAGGACGCTGTGGTCGGCGGCGAGCAGGCGGCCGCGGCGGGTGGCGCCCAGCTGCAGCCGGTAGCGGTAGGCGGGCCGGTAGCCGGTGTCGAAGGCCATCTGCTTGCGGGTGAGGACGACCTTGACCGGCCGCTTCACGGCGCGGGCGGCCACAGCGGCGATCACCACGTGCGGCCAGGCGCGCAGTGCACTGCCGAAGCCGCCCCCGACGAACGGGGAGATGACGTGGACCTGGTCGAGTTCGAGGCCGAAGACGGCGGCGAGCTCGGTCTGGGCGCCCACCACCCACTGCGTCTTGTCCCGCACGGTCAGCTCGTCGCCCTTCCAGGACGCGATCGTGGCGTGCGGCTCCATCGGATGGTGGTGATTGCGGGCCAGCTGGTAGGTGGCCTCGATCCGCACCGGCGCGTCGGCGAGCGCGTCGGCGGCGTTGCCCCGCTCATACGTCGTGGCCTTGGCCGGCTTGGCCCGCTCCAGGTCGGTTTCGGTGGACCGGTCGTCGTAGGAGACCCGCGCCAGGCGGGCGGCGTGCTGGGCCTGCTCCAGGGTGGTGGCCACGGCGACGGCCACGGGCTGTCCGTGGAAATGGACGGTGTCGTCCTGGAAGGCGCGCAGGCGGCGGCCGCCGGACGGGTTGTTGCTGCTCTCGTTGTCCCGGTAGGGCAGGCGGGGCGCGTTGAGATGGCTGATGACGGTCAGCACTCCGTCCAGGGCGAGCGCCGCATCGGTGTCGATGCCGGTGATGCGGCCTCGGCCCACGGTCGCGTCGACGATGACCGCGTGCACCACGCCGTCGACGTCGTGTTCGGCGCTGTAGGTGGCGGTGCCGGTGACTTTCGCGCGGCCCTCCACGCGGGAGACGCGGGCGCCGACGGCGGCGGACGGCTGGCTCACAGCGAATCTCCGATCTCGGTCAGCTGCCGCTCCACGGTGCGGGTGAGCAGCGGCAGTTTGAAGCGGTTGTGCTCGAGCGGGCGGGCGCCGCGGGTGGCGTGCTGGGCGGCCTGGGACCACAGCTTGGGGTGGGGGCGCTGCCCGATCAGGGCGTTCTCGACGGCCTCGAGTCGCCAGGGCACGGTGCCCACACCGCCCGCGGTGACGCGGGCGGTGGTGATCCGCCCGCCGGTGGTGTGCAGGGCGACGGCCGCCGAGGTCAGGGCGAACTCGTAGCTCTGCCGGTCGCGGACCTTGAGATAGCCGGACGCCAGCCCCTCGGGGTGCTCGGGCACGTCCACCCGCGTGATGAGCTCTCCCGGCTTAAGCGCATGCTCGAGGTGCGGCGTGCTGCCGGGCTTGAGCATCAACCCGGCCAGCGGCAGGCGGCGTTCCCCGGCCGGCCCGCGCAGCTGGACCGCGGCGTCGAGCGCGACGAGGGCGACCGCCAGGTCGGAGGGGTGCGTCGCCACACAGGATGCGGACGTCCCCAAGATGGCGTGCATGCGGTTGGCGCCGCTGCGGGCGGCACAGCCCGATCCGGGACGGCGCTTGTTGCAGCCGGCACTGACGTCCCGGAAATAGGAGCAGCGGGTGCGCTGCAGCAGGTTCCCGCCGATCGTGGCCATGTTGCGCAGCTGTGCGGAGGCGCTGGCCTGAAGCGCCTGACTGATCACCGGATAGCGGCCGCGCACTGCCCGGTGCGCGGCCGCCTCGGTCATGGTGACCAGGGACCCGATGCGCAGGACGCCGGCGTCGGCGGCATGGATCTGCTTCAGGGGCAGTGTGCTGATGTCGACGACGGCGTCGGGACGTTCCACGGTTTCGCGCATCAGGTCGACCAGGGTGGTGCCGCCGGCGATGTACCGGGCGCCCTTGGCCGCGGCGGCCACGGCCTCGGGAAGCTGCTCGCGGAGCGGTAGGTGAAGGGATACATGCAGTGGTCCTCGTTCAGGAGTGGCGGGCGGCCTGCTCGACCGCGCGGACGATCTTCGGGTAGCAGCCGCAGCGGCAGATGTTGCCGCTCATCGCCTCGCGGATGTCGTCGGCGGACGTGGCCCGGCCCTCCCTCAGACACCCCAGACCGGACATGATCTGTCCTGGAGTGCAGTAGCCGCACTGGAAGGCGTCCTGGTCGATGAACGCTTGCTGCAGCGGATGCAGCCGCTCGCCATCGGCGACCCCCTCGATGGTCGTGACCTCGCGTCCATCGACGCGGACGGCCAGCGTGAGACAGCCGTTGACGCGCCGACCGTCGACCAGGACGGTGCACGCGCCGCACGCTCCCGCGTCGCACCCCTTCTTGGTGCCGGTCAACTGCAGGTGCTCGCGCAGCAGATCCAGAAGAGACGTCCGGTTGTCCACCGTGAGCGTGTGCTGCGTGCCGTTGACGGTCACCGCCACCTCCGTGGTGGGGGCCTGCTCGCCGGCCTGCGCCGTGCCGGCACTCAGCTGGGGGAGGCCAGCCACGGTCAGTGCGCCGCCGACGGCCGCGCTGGTGGCCAGCACCGTGCGCCGTGTCGGGCGGCGCCGGACGGTGTCGGGTGGGGTGGCGGGCTCGGAGCTCATGGAATCTCCCATGGACAAGACGTCGGGGTGCCCGGGCGCGGGGCACGAAGCAAGGTGACAGGCGTGGACGCGACGGCGCGTCGGGCATCAAGGCGGGCTGCCGCGCGTCGGCGCAGCCTCGTGCAGCATGTCTGCTGCCGTGGGCGACTCTGCCCGAACGCGCCAGAGGCAGACAGGGAGAGTTTCTCCCTGGGAGAACCTCTCCCTTACGGGCCCCCGAGGACGCTGACAGCGTGTCAGGCACCGTCTGGCAGCTGCGGCTTGCGGCCCGCCAGGCACGCCACAGGCGGCGGCTTGTTGTCGACTCCGGCCCCGGCCGGGACGACCGTGCGAGCACGCCGCCCGGCTCCCCGAAACCCAGCAGAGAATGGACGCATCGATGGTCAAGACGTTCCGGCGAACCGGGGCGGCGGTGCTCGCCAGTGCCGCGGGCTCCGCCATGCTGCTCACCGGTTGTTCCACGGAATCCGACTCCGAGCCGACGTCGCGCGGCGCCGCCACGCGATCCGTGACGGCCGATCCCGTGGGTGCGGCCTCAAGTCCGGGGATCGTCGTGTCACGGGACGCGGACCGCGAGATCACGGAGGGGGCCGCGGACAACTTCACCGGCACGGTGTCGATCCAGCCGCAGTACCGCGGCGACGACAACGCCGAGCGCATCTCCGACGTACGGTTCGAGCCAGGCGCCCGGACCGCCTGGCACACCCACCCCGCCGGCCAGCGACTGATCGTCACCGAGGGCACCGGCTGGGTGCAGGAGTGGGGCAAGAAGCGCATCACCGTCCGCGAGGGGGATGTCGTCTGGTTCGCGCCGGGCGTCAAGCACTGGCACGGCGCGACCGTCGGCAGCGCGATGGCCCATCTCGCCGTCACCTACGCCGTGGACGGGGCCACCGCGGACTGGATGGAGCACGTCAACGACGACCAGTACCTGGGCCGGAAGCAAGGGGGCCGGGCGTGACCAAGTCCAGGACACTCGCGCTCGTAGGAACGCTCGCCGCGGGCACCCTGCTGGTGGGCTACACCGCTCAGGCCCAGCCAGGCTCGGATGCCGCTCCACCCTCGCGCGCGCAGCAGATCGAGTCCGTCTCGCCGGCGCTGGCCAAGTACGACGAAGAGCGCGTGCAGAACCTCTGGAACGACGACAGCCTCTCGCGCCGCGACCGCGGGCTGATCACCCTCGCGGTGCTCATCTCCAGCGGCCAGACCTCGGAGCTCGGCCGCTACACGGACCGCGCCCTGGACGACGGGCTGACCGCCGCGGAGATTTCGGAGACGGTCACCCAGCTTGCCCTCTACTCCGGCTGGCAGAACGCCAAGGCTGCCATGCCGGCGATCTCCAAGGTGTTCGCCGTGCACAGGATCAAGGCCGACCAACTGCCCGAGCGTGACCCGAAACTGCTTCCGCAGGACCAAGAGGCCGAACAGGCCCGTGAAAAGCGCGTCCAGGAGCAGTACGGCAGCGTGTCCCAGGGCGTCGTGGACGACACCGACGACGTGCTCTTCGACGACCTGTGGCTGCGCCCGGACCTCAAACCGCGCGATCGCAGCCTGGTCACCGTCGTCGCCCTCATCGCGACTGGCCAGAGCGGCCAGATCGCCGTACACCTCAACAAGGCGATGGACGCCGGGCTCACAGACGACCAGGTCGACGCGATGCTGCACCATGCCGCCTACTTCACCGGCTGGCCGAAGGTGTTCACGGCCATGCCGGCGATCCGAGACGTCCTGAAGTCCCGCTGACCCGGACGGCGGCGCAGCGCTCGAGCAGAGCGCGCAGAGCCGATACGGCCCCGGGTGGTGGCGAAGGCGGAAACCTTCCCCACCACCCGGGGCCCAGTGCGTTGCACCCACGCGCCTACCGGTCAGCGCAGGTCGACGCGGGAGTGCAGGGGCAGCTGCGTGGCCGAGGAGCCGGCCCATACGGTGCGGGCACCGCGGCTGGTGTCCCACTGGTGCGTGCTGGCATTCCAGTGCCGCAGGCTGTCCTGGTCGACATGGATGCGGACCGTGCGCTGCTGGCCCGGCTTGAGCGTCACCTTGGTGTAGCCCGCCAGCGCCTTGGACGGCTGCTGGCCCGGCCACGAGGAGTCAGGGCCGAGATAGACCTGCGGCGTGTCCGATCCGATGCGCTCGCCGGTGTTGCTGACGCGCAGCGTCACGTCCAGCCCCTTCCTGGCGGGCTGCACGGTCAGGTGGCTATAGGCGAACGACGTGTAGGACAGGCCGTACCCGAAGGGGAACAGCGGCCGTGTGCCGGTCTTGTCGTACCAGCGATAGCCGACATCGACCCCCTCGCGGTAGCTGACCACACCGTCGCGCCCGGGGTAGGCGGAAGAGTCGCCCGCGACCGGGTGTGCTCTTCGGAGGGTCGGGAAGGTCTGGGTGAGCCGCCCGCTGGGACTGACCTGCCCGTACAGCAGCCGTGCGGTGGCCCGCCCTCCCATGCCGCCGGGGTAGTACATGTTCAGCACGGCCTTCACACGGTTCAGCCATGGCATGGTGACGGCCGAGCCGGTGTTGAGCACGACAACGGTGTTGGGGTTGGCGCGGGTGACCGCGTCGATCAGCTTGTCCTGCTCGAAGGGCAGAGACAGGCTCGTGCGGTCGAAGCCCTCGGTGCCCTCGTCGAAGGCGAACACGACTGCCGTCTTCGCCTTGCGGGCCGCCTCGACCGCCTTGGCGCGGTCGGCTGCGACGGCTTCCGGCGTAACCCACGACATCTGCACATGGTCGGTCGAACGGATGGCGCGCAGCTGCAGCTTGACCTCGTGGGTGCCGGGCTTGAGCTGCAGGGCGCCGCGCGCGGCCTTGTTGCGGGAGCCGCGCAGGACGTCGGTTCCGTCGATGGTGAGCAGCGACACCGACTGCGGGGCACTGACGTTGAACGTGTACAGGCCGCCCGTCTTGACGGTCAGCTTGGAGGTGAAGGTCTTCTCCTCGCCGTAGCCGAGGTCGATGCCGTCGGCGGGGAACGCCGGATCGAGGGCGCCTTCGGGAATCCGGGTGCCGGTCAGGTCGAGGCCCGGCTGGTAGGCGACGGCCCCGGTGGCCCGCTTGCGGATCTCGTCGAGCGGGGCGGTGACGGTGTTCGGGTTGACCTCGGAGCTGCCCCCTCCGCCGATCACCGGCTTCTGGGCCGGCTGACCGATCACGGCGAGGCTGCCCGAGCGGGCGTTCAGCGGCAGCGTGTCGTGCTCGTTCTTCAACAGCACCGCACCCTGCTCGGCGACCCGTTGAGCGATCCGGTCGCCCATGTTCCCGGCCGGCTTCGGCCGCTCGGGCAGCGTGCATCCCGCTTGCGGCCCGTCGGGAGTGGCACAGGCCAGCAGGCCGTAGTGGTTCATCTGCGTGAGGATGCGGGTGACGGACGCATCGAGGTCGTGCTGCGGGATGCTGCCGTCCGTGATGGCCTTCTTCAAGGGCGCGTCCAGGTAGTTGCCCAGCGGCATCTCCTGATCCAGACCCTTGGTCAGGGACTTGGTGGAGTGGGTGGCGCTCCAGTCCGACATCACCCACCCCTCAAAGCCCCACTGTTCGCGCAGCACGTGGTTGAGGAGTTCGTCGTTCTCGCAGGCGTGGACGCTGTTGACCTTGTTGTAGGCGCACATGAACGCGCTCGCGCCCGAGGCGAGGGCGGCCTTGAAGGGCGGCATCTCCACCTCGCGCAGCATCTGCTCGCCCACCCGCGCATCCAGCGTCTGCCGGTCGCGTTCCTGGTTGTTGGCCGCGAAGTGCTTGACCGTGGCCATCAGCCCTTCGCCCTGGATCCCGGAGATCTCCTGCGAGACCATGCGCGAGGAGATGAGCGGATCCTCGGCGAACGTCTCGAAGTTCCGGCCGCCGTACGGCACGCGGATGATGTTGGTCATCGGCGACAGCAGCACGTCCTGGCCCAGCGCCCTGCCGTCCCGCCCGATCACCTTGCCGAAGTCGCGGGCCAGGCGGTCATTGAAGCTGGACGCCAGCGCCACGGGGGCGGGCATGGCCGTGGCCTTCTCCTTCAGGTGGATCCCTGCGGGCCCGTCCGTCAGCCGCAGGGGCGGGACGCCGAGCCGCTTCACCCCGGGGATGAAGCCGGCCTGGCCGCGGCTCTCGGGGTCGTTCGACCCGTGCACGAACGAGATCTTCTCGTCCAGGGTCATGGCCCGCACCAGGTCGTGCACCGGCTCGTCGATGCGACTGCGCACGTCCGAAGACGCCGCACTCGCCGGCCACAGCGCATATCCGCCCAGCACCGCGAGAGCGGTCGCGGCACCTGCCAGCACTCTTTTCGATTTCATGGCGGCTCCCGGCCGCAGCAGTGCGGCCGTTACTCGGAATCAGATGGGAAACAAGCCGCTGCCGCAGCCTTCGAGGAACCCCTCGGCAGAGCCACGGCAGCACACAGTCCCGGGCACGGCGCGCCCGGCGACGTCTGGGGGCTGGGTCTGTTGGCTGTGCGGGCGGCTCGACAGCCGTGCGCACAGCGGCCGGCTGCGTCCGACAGCCGGCCAGGTCAGGTGTAGGCGAGCAGCCGCCCGCAGACGGTCACCCCGGTCCAAGACACCAGGGAGACCACGGCCGCAGCACGCGCACGGCCCGGAGGAAGAACGTCCCTGTCCCACCCCCGCACACCGCGGTAGGTGCCCCGGTGGAAGACGGCAATGTTGATGCCCGCGACCAGGAGCAGCGCCAGCTTGAATGGCGCGGCACCACTGCCCGCGATCGACACCGCACCGGAGACGAACATCAAGACACCGCTCACGGCAGCCACGACGAAACCGACCTGGGCCAGCGGCAGTAGATGACGGGCGGCCACCGTCACCGGCAGCACACGCCGCCCCAGGCCCAGTAGCCGCAGATCGAACGCCACAGCCGGCCCCACCATCACCGCCAGCCCGAGCACGTGGATGCACTCCAGCACCGCATACAGATACGGAGTGGTGCGCACCGCCTCGGCCAGCCCCAACTGCTCGAGCCAGCCGAAGAACTCCGACACGGCCTACGCTCCCGAGCTGCGGCGCTTGATGTACACGGCGCCACCGGCGACCAGCAGCATCACGACGGCACCGGTCACCGTCCACACCAACGCATTGGACGAAACCGAATCGTCCCCTTGCTCGGCCGCGCTGGAAGAAGCCTCATCACGACCATCGGAGTCAGCGGAGGAATCGGCGGACTGGCCCGGCGGCACAGGCTTGTCCGGCAGCGACAACAGCCGCTGCCGTACGGCCTGCCCGTCCTCCAGATAGATCAACTCCGGGCGCAACTCGTCATCGTGTTCGCGGTTGAGGAACCCGACCGCCTCGATGCTCTCCCCGGTCTCCAGGCGACGGTCCAGCCCCCAGTCGCGAAGCGTCTCCGGCGGCGCCAGCACCAGGTTCAGCTCCTTGAGGCCACCGTCGTAGGGTCGCGTCGCCTTCATGGTGTCGCGGGTGCCCATCTCCTCCACGTCCGCGGGGAGATCACGACCCGCCCAGCCCTCGGGAACAGCCGTCTTCTCGACCCGCATGGTCACCTCGACATGCGGGCTGCCCCACCGCACGTTTGTCAGCTCACCCGACAGGTAGTAGGCCCGAGTGGTGTCGAACTCGGCCCACCCGTGGTGCGCAGAGGCTTGCTGCACCGCCACGACTGACAGGGCCGTCCCGCACGCTGCTGCCACCAGCCCTACCCGGGTCAGAATCCGTCGTGCACCCACGCGCAGCCACCAACTCTCAAAGGTTCTTGATCACTTACTGCGCAGCGGACCGGGTATGTGTCCCGGCGCGACGCCCGGGCGTGCACTTCCCGTGGCGCAGTCAGGACGCCTCAGGCACGCGTAGTGAGTCTCGGCTGAAAAGCGCCGGCACCGGGAGGGAAGGATCCTCTCCCCCTCCGAGCGTCCGGTGCCTGAGCCGGCCCGTGTGGGCCTCTGCCGAGCGGAGCCGAATAGCGCTCGCCAGCAGAGTAGGACGCACCGTGGCCAGAGATAGGCGCCGAGTTGTGCCGCCCGGCCTCTCGTCGATTCCGCGCTTGTGACCTCTGGGTGACCGGCACGCCTCGGCACGACGGCCTTGGGACAGATGGGCGGGGCTGGCCAGGTAGGGGTTGTCGTGCGCTGGCGTCTGTTCACGGCCGGCGTCGGAAGGTCCCGGGTGGGCGGATCGGGACGTTGTTCTTGAGGAAGGCGAGGCCCACGGTGGCTAGGCTCGTTCCCTCGCGGTCGGCGATGTCCTGAAGGGACAGGTGGTCGTGTTCGTACCAGGTGCGCCATTGCCCGATGCGTGAGGCGGTGTGCTGGGTGCGCCGGAACCGGGGCGGGCTCCAGTCGACCGGGTGCCGGGACAGCAAGTAGATGACGTGCGCTTTGGTGGTGTTGAGCCTCCGGGCGACCTGGGCGATGGAGAAGTCGCCGAGAGGCACGGCCTGGCGGAGTTGCGCCGCGGTGACGCTGTCCGGGTCGGGGCCCGGCAACGTCAGTGAGTGAAGGGTGGCAGGGTCGAGGCGCGGGGCCCATTGGACGGGTTCGTCGATGCCGGTCAGGTCGCTGAAGGCGGCGTGGTTGAGGATCAGGCCGCCCAGACAGCGCGCATCGCGCAGTACTACGAGCAACGATGCGCCGGCCGTCCCGTACAGAGGCCAGTGCACCGTCTGCTCCGGTGCCGCGAGAAGGTCATCGAACACCGCCCAACGGGGCAGCATGGGGCTGGCCAGGGCCACATCCCGCATGGGCAGCCCCAGGGAGTGCAGCACGTCGACGAAGTGGCAATGCAGGCGTGCGGCGAGGAACTCCAGCCATGAATCGAGCGCCTTGCCCGCGATGGGCGCGTACCGGATCGGCAGGATCCGAGGTCCGGTGCTCACCGGGAGGCTCGTACACGGGTCGGTCGGCTGGTGGCCTTGCCTGCTTGGAGGCGTGCTCGAGCTCGGCACGGGCCTGCTCGGCGGCCGCATCGATGCGGACCTGGTCCAGGAGATCGCGGGTGAGGCGTTCGGCCCCGCTGCGGACGGCGCGCTGGCAGCCGCGGTTGATGAAGGTCATGAGTGCACCGATGTGCCCGGTGCTGCGGGCGAAGAGGTAGTCGGACAGTTCGTCGGCGAGCATGCCGGGATGGGCGTCGGCCAGGACGATGCGCTGTTCGAGGGCGAGCAGGAGTTGGCGCCAGCGGCGGCGGCCCTGCTCGGTGTCGATGGTGAACGGAGGCATGTCGAGGCGGGTGGTGCGCCGGCCGGTCTGTGCCAGCGCCGTGTCTCCGGCGGCTTCGCCTTCGCTGAACAGGCCCTTGTCCGTGAGGCCCACGCCGACCTTGAGCAAGGTGACGGGGACAAGTACGCCGGGGGCAGACACGAAAGGTCGCGGAAAGACTGGCCAACGAGTGCAAGGGCATGTCAACGTAGACGACCTTGCAAGAAACACCAGGTCAGAGAGGTGATTGCCTGTGACCGTCGCCCCTTTGGGCCCCGGTTTCTCCACCACCGTCGAAGCCTTGCGCCTGCGGGAGTGGCAGCTCGGCCCTGGCCAGCCGACTCTGGTCCTGGACCAGTTCTGCACCGAGGACTTCCACGTGGTCGTCGATGATCGCGGGGACGTGCACGTCGGCTCCAAGGACGGCCGGTTTTACCTCGGCTGGTTCCCGCTCGGCCGCCCCGGCACTGACGGCGAGGGATGGAAGATCGCCGTCACCGGCACCGCCAAGGTCCGTGGCTACCAGATGTCATTCGATACCGAGACGCCGGCCGACATCGTCGCCGCCGCCGTAGCGCGCGTGCTGGAGACCTCACGCCGCCTCTGACAGCGGCCACCGACAGGTAATGCCCCTCCTGTGAGCGGCCGGCTGTATCGACCGCCGGCCCGTTCTCATCGCTCCTTGTTTCCCCGCCCCCAGGAGGCTGTTCGTGACGTCCCCGGAGATGTCCGTCGGCGATCTCATCGACCTGCTGTCCGCCTGCGACCGGAGTGCTCCGGTCCGCCAGGCCATGAATCCGTTCTTCCCGATGGCCCACCGCTTGGCGCAGGTCGTGCAGTTGGTGGACGCGACCGGCCGGACCGTCGTCTATCTCGCCGAAGGGCGGGACGAGGACGCACAGCTCGGCCACCTGCCGCCAGAGGTCGCCATCGCCCTGACGTGGCAGGGCCCTGTCCAGGCGCCCCCGCGCCGTCCCCGTCGCCGTGCCGGCGGCAACTAGATACGCATCGAGCCCTTGGAGGCGCCCCTGTACCCCGATGTTCCGACCGACCCGTTCACCCCGCGTGGCGGTCAGCCCGCGTTCTGGGTCGGTCCCCGGCATCTTGCCGGTGATGATGGGTGCCTCTACGACGTCGTCGCCGACAGGCTCGCCGGTCTGGGCTGGACGAGCCTGACGATCGTCCGCGGACGGCACGAGCCGGACGAGGTGCCGGAGGACCGCCAAGTCTTGCGCAGCACCGTCCTGCACATCAGCCCCGACACGCTTCGGTGGGCCCAGTGGGTTCTGGCGGACGAGCCGTTCCACCTGGGCGACTTGCCGATCGCCTGGCAGATCTCGGCCCGCGCGGACACGAGCAGCCCGTTCGCTCAGTGGTCGGCCTACTTCACCCCCGATGTCCCCGGCGAGGCCGTGGCCGACCTTCTCGTCGCGCTCGACGCCCGCGATCAGCCTGCCATGCCGCTAGCCGGACCCGAGCTGGTCCTCGACGCTGTCGCCGCCCACGGATGGATCCGTGACATCGACCAGCCCCAGGCGGCAGCGACGGACCCGACGTTCACCTCGCACATCAGCCTCGGCGAGGTACCGCCCCTCATCCAGGACGCCGACCCACGCGCCCTGACCACCGAGGCCGACGAGACGGGAACGGCCGGATGGCAAGCATGGGCCGAGCCCGCGCTCGGCGCACGCTGCCTGTGGGCGGCCAGCTTCGGGGGCAGCGTTCCACACGACCTCGTCGCCGCCTTCGCCGCCTCCCTCAGCACGACCGCACCGGTGCTGCCCGAGGCCACCCGAGAGCGCCTCCTGCGCGCCCCAGCCGACTGAAGAAGCTGGGCCGCTATGGCTGCCCGACCTGTGTGAAGCCGGCCACCCCGCCTTCGGGGCGGCCGGCTCGGTCCGTTCTGGACTGCTGGTTCACCGGTCGGGATGAACCTGCTTCCTCGTAAGGGGCACGAACTCCCGAACATCAGCGCGGCCGGACTCGCGGGAAGCACACTGACTCCGTGACTGGTCGGTCGTGAAGGAGAGGTCGAAATGCTCGAATCGACCACCGCCCCGAAGCTGCGGACGGGCCGGTGCAAATGCGGTGACATTGCCTATGAGGTGGCGGGTGCTCCGTACGATCCGCACGTGTGCTTCCCTGATGATTGAGTGAGTTCAAGGGACTCACAGGGGTGGAAGTTGGACGAGTGGTGGTTGGTGTTCGTACCGGATCCGGAACGATGGGGGCCGCTGCCGACGGAGGGGGTGCTGGGGGTCCGCGACCTACCAGCTGCCGTCGACGAGGTGGGGCTTGAGCCGGGCGATCCGGTCTTCGTGCGGCCAGACTTCTCCGTTGACGCAGAATTGCTGCAGTTCGTTCTCTCACCTGAATTCCAGGGCTTGGAACGGGAATCACGTCGGAATTATGCGACGGATATCCGGCTGCTCCTGTCGTGGCTCTGGCGACGGGGCGTGCCCTGGAGAGCGGCGACAAGAAGGGACTTGCAGGCGTACAAGAAATGGCGCCTCGATTCACCGCTGAATCCGCAACGGATCGGCGGTACGAAGTGGAACCGCGAGGCAGCTGCGCTGACCCGGCTCTACAGATGGGCGAAGGTCAACCCTCTCCCGCTGGACGTGGGGCGCCGCGAGGACCGGTCGGCAAGCGCGCGAAGCTCTCGGGTGTCGTGGCTGACTCCGCGGACCTGGGGTGTGTGGCAGGACCTGGGCCTTCGAGGACTCGGTCGTGATGGAGCGCCGTTGCCTGGCTGGGATGGACGAACTGAGCTGCGGAACACCGCGTACGTGGGGCTGACGCTGAGCTCGGGGCAACGGCGCCAGGAGGCCGGCGCGATGCTGACGTTCGAAGTGCCGACACGGCGTCTCCGGTCCGGGCGCTACTGCCACGGCCAGGTGGCCCGCGCGTTGTCCCGGTCGAAGCGCGACCGGACTTGTTACGCGTCGATCGAGTCCGTACGGCAGGTCGGCGCCTACTCCGAGTCCGAGCGGGCCTGGGCGGTACAGCGCGCCCAGGAGCAGGGTCGCTACGACAAGCTGCCCCTGATGCGGCTGATCACGAAGGTGACGCGAGGCCCGGTCCCGGTCGTACACTGGGCAGACCGCAACGGGGTCGCCGGGAGGCGGGAGTTGAGCCTGCTGAACTGGCGCGAACGGCAGTGGCTGTTCGTCGAAGGGCCAGAGGGACCGGAGCCGGCATGGCTGTGGTTGACCGAGCAGGGCATGCCGATGCTGCCGGACCGGTGGAACACGGTGTTCCGGCAGGCCAACCAGCGCTGCGAGGAAGCTCTGCTGACGCCGGAGGAACGAGAGGTGCCGCGGCTGGTCAGACTGGCCGAGGTACGGGGGAAGATCCCATACGCGACTCCGCACTCCGCGCGGCACTCGATGGCGCTCTACATGCTGATCGTGCTCAACGAGCTCATGGACAAGAAGTACGGGCTGACCGCCGCAGATCGGCGTGACTTCGCGCAGCTCTACGGCGACCCGTGGTGGCTGGTGAAGACCCTGTTGGGGCACCGGGACGTTGAGACAACGAAGGAGCACTACCTCAACCCGGTGATGCATCTGCAGCTGGAGTCGATCCTCGCCTTCGACACCGAGGGCGATGGAAGGCTTCGAGCGCGTCTTCGACTTCGCCGCCCTCGCCGTGCCTGAGCCGATGCGCCGCTCGCTCGCGCGAGCCTTCGCCGAACAGTCCATGGGGTGGAACAGCCACGCGAGTGGCGAGTCGTACTGGCGGTCGTTGGAAGTCTTCGCCCGGTTCCTCAAGGCCCAGGGGCAGCCGGCCGACGACCTGGGAGACCTCACCTCGGCCACGCTCCGGCTCTGGCGCAACAACCACAAGGACACCCCCGGTGGGCGCGAGGCCCTGGGCAAGATGCGGACGCTGCTGAACCGCGAGCCGCGTCTGTCCCAGGGACTTCCTGCCGAAGAACTGGCCCGCCCCGTCCCGAAGAAGGGCAAGCGTTCCAAGCAGTCCTACCGGCCGTCGGAGCGCGACCAGGTGCTGCTGGCCGCCGAACGGCAGTTCCGGGCCGCGCTCCTCCGGATCCGGGAGAACACCAAACTGCTGGCCCGCTATCGGGCCGGCGCGCTCGACACGGACAGCCGGGACTGGAGGATCGGGGAGGTCCTCGATCACATCGCCGCCACGGGCGAGCTTCCCGGGGCCGAAGAGCCCAAGGGGAAGGTCTGCACCCGGGCCGAGTGGCTGCTGCGCGGCCGGCACGGCGGGAAGACGACGGGCCGGCTGTTCCTGACGCGGCAGGAACTGACCTCGCTCGCGGTGATGATGACCGACCGCTACGGCTGGAACCTGTCGGTCTACGACCGCCTGCATGTCCCCGTCATCACCCCTTCCGCAGGAGAGACGGCCACGGTCACCTACGAGGTCTTGGTCGAGAAGCGCCGCTCCGGCGAGGGGCAGTGGTTCGACACGGAGAACTACACAGATTCCGGCGCCGACTCGCCCGGCAGGCTCATCACCCAGGCCCTGGAAGCCACGAGGAACGCGCGGGCCCTGGCCGCTGCGTTGGCCCCGGGACATGACCTGCTGATGGCCGCCCGCAACCGGCGTCCGACCGACGTGGACTCCAACCTCGACCGGCCCCGGCCCCTCGGCCCGCTGGTCTTCGGTGTCTCCAAGGCAGATGCGAAGAACTGGGCGACGTCTCACCAGCTCGGCTCGCCCTTCCAGCGCGCACGCAGAACCACCATCACCACCACGGGCAAGCCCCTGCAGCACAAGCCCGGCACGAACCAGAGCATTTACGTCCTGCCCGATGAGAACGTGCAGCGAGCCGCCGTGGACGTGATCGTGGCCGGCGCCGAAGAGGCCCTCGAACAGGCCCGCGACTACACCTTCAAGGGCCGGCTCACGGACGCGGCCGACGCGGCTCACCAGGAGACAGCGACCGCGGACTGCGCCGACGAGGAGACCAGCCCGTGGCCCGACCCCGGCGGGGGCTGCGGCGCCGACTTCCTGCTCTGCCTGTCCTGCGAGAATTCCCGGGTCCACACAGGTCACCACCCCCGCCTCGCGCTTCTGCACCGGCAGTTGAAGTCGCTCCGGTCCACCTGGCCCGAGAAGCTCTGGCACAAGCGATGGGACGAACCCTTCCAGCGACTTGCCGACCTGCGCACGAAGGTCAACGAGAGCACCTGGGACTCCTCGCTGGCCCGGGTCACCGACCGGGATCGGATGATCATCGACCATCTGCTCAAGGGAGACCTCGCCCCGTGACGACAGCGCTGGCCATCGAGTCCGATCCCTACATCCTTCCTCCGCCGGGTCCTGACAGTCTGGTGGTCCAGGACCGGTGGATCAGTGCCACCAACACCCACCCCAACTCCCGCTATGGCGACGACATCTGGTCGATGGGGCCGCTGACCGACAAACCGGGGGACAGCATCCACAAGATCCACTGGAGAAGATGCCCCGCAGCGCTGAGGAGCGAGTTCCAGCGCCTCATCTGGGTCCTGATCAACGGCGAACTGCGCCCCACCTACGTACGGGAACGCGGCTTTCAGAACCGGGGACGCGACGGCGTTCTCAGCATGCGCGACAACATCCTGCAGTGGCTGAAGTTCGCGCGCTGGCTCGACCGGCAGGGTGTTTCCCAGCTCAGTGACTGCACCGTGGAGCACTGGAAAGCGTATGCCGCCAAGTGCACCGGCAGCGGCTGCACGCGCGATCATGCTCTGACCGTGCTGCGCTGGCTGTCGGACCTCTGGGCCTTCGACCAGCTGTCGATCAGTCCCTGCGGCATCACGCGTCCTCCCTGGGAGGACGAGGGCGTCGACGACTACCTGCCGGCCGAGACGGGCGAGGCGCGCGGGGAGAACACGACCGAGCCACTGGACCCGACAGTGATCGGCCCCTTGCTGACCTGGTCGGTCCACATGGTCGAGGACTTCTCCGACGACATTCTGGCGGCCTGGGCCGAGCGCCGCCGCATGCACGCTTCCGTGAAGGCCACTGCGAGCACCCGAGAGGGCCTGGCAGCCGTCAAGGAGTATCTGACGCCACTGATCGACTCCGGCGGTCTGCTGCCCGCCACCGTGAGCCGCAAGCACGGCATCACCCTGGCCCACCACTACGTCGCCGCAGTCACGGGGGCCAGTTGGAACCAGGTCCACCACTTCGTCGCCCGGCGCGGACTCGTCCGGCTCACCGCCCAGCGGCCCGGCCCCAGCCCGATACAGGTGCCGGTGGCGGGCCGGGTCGATGGGCGACCCTGGCGGGAGTTCATGGACTATGAGGAGACACCGATCCTGGTTCGTCATCTGGCCACAGCCGCCGCAATCGTGATCTTGTATTTGACCGGGATGCGCCCCCAGGAGACCCAGTCGCTGCGGTCCGGCTGCTGTCCGGATCCGGAGCCCAACGCCGACGGCTCCACGCCGAGGCACCTGATCCGATCCCACCACTACAAGAACGTCCGCGACTCCGACGGCCACCACATATCTGCCGGTGAGGAGCGAGATGTTCCCTGGGTCGCGATCACACCGGTGGTGAACGCCATCCGCGTTCTGGAACGGATCGTCCCCGAAGGCGAGCTCTTGTTCAGCTCCACCCACCACGACATCGTCGGCCAGCGACAGCACCACGGTGCGCTGAAGCGGGCGAGTCTGGATCGCCGGGTCGAGGATCTCGTCGCGTGGATCAACCAGGAGGCCGCCGCCCAGGGCCTGCCGGATCAGAAGGTGCCGGCGGACCCGCACGGGAACCTGGGGTTGAGCCGCCTTCGCAGAACACTTGCTTGGCACATAGCCCGCCGCCCCGGCGGCCTGGTCGCCCTCGCCATCCAGTACGGACACATGCGCACCGCTCTGGACGCCCGCACTTCCGCCGGCTACGGCAACCGCGGGCGCCGGGGGTTCCACGGAGAGCTCGACGTCGAGACCGCCCTTGCCGCCGCACAGACCGCGGCGCGACTGCGCGACGCTGCCGCCGCTGGGGAGAAGATCTCCGGTCCCGCCGCTCGACGGGCGATCGTCGGAGCAGCTTCGATGCCTCGTTTCGAAGGGGCCCTGACCACCCCGAAGGCGGCAGCCAAGTTCCTCTCGCGCGACGGACTTGTGCTCTTCGACAACCCGGACTCGTTCCTGATCTGTGCGTTCAAGCGCGACACGGCCCTTTGCGACCCGGATCCTGGGGCGACGTCACCCAACCAGTTCGCGTGCCAGCTCGGTTGCGGCAACGCGGTCCGAACGGACAGCCATGCGCGGGCGGCCAGGGAGCACGCTGATCGGCTCGAGACGAAGGCAGCCCTTCTGCCTCAGCCTCTGGGTGATCGGCTCCGCCTGACCGCCGACCGCTTCCGAGGTCTCGCCGACGCCCACGCCGCCGCCGCGCTGGACGCCGAGGAGGCCATCGCATGAACCAGCACATGGATGAACGCGCCCGCATCCGCGAGGCCATGGACCGGCTCCTGGCCGACAAGCCCACCTGCTCCAACGGCAGCCTCACGGCGGTCGCGCTCGCCGCAGAAGCCGGTGTTCACCGCATGGCCCTGCAGAAGCGCCACGCCGACCTCAAGGAGG
The DNA here is from genome assembly GCF_050937045.1 of Streptomyces sp. CA-179760. Lineage (NCBI taxonomy): Bacteria > Bacillati > Actinomycetota > Actinomycetes > Kitasatosporales > Streptomycetaceae > Streptomyces > Streptomyces sp. CA-179760. Next base: position 763,129 of record NZ_JBNJLZ010000001.1, on the reverse strand, counting down.
AGTTCTACGCGCGAGTTCGCGCAGAAACCCACCAGACACCGGAGGTCGAAGCCCGTCTGCGCAAAGAGGTAGTCCGCCTGAAGCAAGCGCTCAAGGACTCCCGGACGGCCGAGGCAAAGTCCCGGCATAGAGCCGAGCAGGTCGCCCTCGCAGCTGCCGTCCTCATCCTCCGCAAGCCCGCCGACGAGGATCAACCCGACCCTGGAAACGTCGTCCCGCTCCGCCCGTCCGGCGCATAAAAGACCAGGAGTTCCTGAACCACCGCCGATGGCCACCAGGCCGCAGCCTCGCCGACCCGCTTCCCTCCTGCGCAGTCGGTATCCGCGACCAATTGTGAGGCCGTTGTGAAGAGTTGAGCGCAGTCGAGGTGAATCCGGATACTGGGGTGGTTGAAATCGGAGGTTTCTTTTGTCTCCTGAGGAGGGGTCAGGGGCGGTCCTCGTCGATCAGACCATGATCGCCGATGCCGCACGCCTGCTGCAGAACGTTCCGTACGGCCGAGCCTTCGCTGGCTACTTGGCGGACACCGGGTTCGACCCGGCACTGGCGGCGCAATTGGAAAACCGACTCCAACGCGCGCCGGAAACGAATGCCGAGCGACTTGCCGATCTATCCGCTCTCTGCGACGCACTGCTGCTGTACGACAAGTTGTATGTCCTTCGATCCGAGGTACCGCCAGACGCCGAGGACCTGGAACTCCGCAGCACACTGATCGACCTGGGCATCGTCGAGGAGATCGACGTCGCCGCGCACGGCCCGGCCATCGCGGGCGAACTCGTGCAATTCCTGGGTGCGATGGACAGTCAAGCCGCGTCACCGCTGCTGGATGACATCGCGGCGGTCGTGCGCGGTGGCCTCGCCACCGAGGAAGAACTTGCGACGTACAGCAGGGCAACAAGCATGATCGACACGTTTCGTGACGGCGTAGAGGCTCGCCGCACCCGTCCTCCCGTTGATCCTTCCGAGGGAGATCCCCTGGCAGCGGTCCTGCGCCCGATCGTCGCCGACGTCCAGGACTTCAGCAGCGGCTCCGTGTTCAGCGCGGTGTCGACCATCCGCACGTTCGTCTACTGGCGCCTAGCCGCACGGCTCGGCCTGCCCATGTACCCGTCGAGCCGCAGGCTCCCCTTCTACCGGTCGATCACCCAGTACGTTGACCGTTCCCTGCGGGAGCAGGCGTACAGCGCGGTCGCGGAGGCATTCCTGACCACCGTGTCCGAGGTGTACGAGACCGAGGCCGTCGTGCCGATCTACCTGCCGCCCGGCGTTGCGATCTTCCTGGACACGATGCGCGAACTCCGGTCCGTTCCGGAAAGTCTTCTCGTGGTCCGCAAGCGCTACGAGCCACTACGTGCCGCGTTCCGCAGGCTGCAGGAGGACTCCGCCGCCTCACAAACCCTCCGGGATCTGCACCGGAACAGGCAGCGGTTCTCGGCAGTGCTGGACGAACTCCGGACGCCGGATGGTTCCACCCAGGCCGTCCTGGAAACCTCGATCGACCTCTTGCCCGAGGTCGTCAAGGCCGCAGCGAATCCACTCGATCTGTCAGGATACGGCGAGAACCTGCTCAGAAGGCCCGCGACCTGGATCCAAAACTGGTGGCGCAGGCGTCCCTATCGGCTCACCTTTCAACTCCGGGATCATCTGTTCGAGATTGCGAACTACCACGATCTCCTGCACGACGCCACACGTATCCGCATCACGGAAGCAGAGATCCGGGCGTACGCACGTCTCCTCGAGGACGACGTTCAGTACTCCTCGGCACGTCGTCCGGGCCCCATCTCGCAGGTCGGAGGAGCGAGTTCATGACGGAGCGTCCGAATGCTGGGTCCACTCGGCGGCCGCGCCGGAACCGTACCCTCTTCGCACCCGAAGAGGCGGTTCACCTCAGCGAGCTGAGTCTGCCGGCGGGGGGCTACAAGGCGTTCAGTGCGGGCCAGCGAATCGCCATGGTGCACTGGGCCGGAGTGACGCACGGAGACCTGCATGAACAGCACATGTTGTTCAATCCATTCACCGGTACGACATTCGTCCACGACTTCGGCGCGGGGCGCCTGGGCGATGTCGAACCGGATCGCATGTTCCAAGATCTCGTCACCGTCCGCCTGACGATGAGCGAATCGTGGACGCGCGGCTTCCTGGCCGGATACGTGAAGAGCAGCTGTATGGTGATCGATCCGAAATATCCGGGGTACACCGACGCCCTTCTGGCTCGGGCCGGGGGGCGAATCATGTCTGTGGCTAAACCGGCCGAACCGGTCTTGACAGATGCCGACTGCACAGCGCTGCTCGCCCCGGCTCTTGACCTGAGCAGTGGGTTTCCCCGGCTCACGACGGACCTTCCCGACGACGTGGTGTCCCCGGACGACCTAGCCATCGTCCGATGCGCGCTGCTCATGGCCGGGGTCGGGGGTTCGGCACGGATGCTTCCCGAAAGTCCACTCCCTGGCACCGTCGGCCTGTTGCTGGACACGCTCGCGACGTACAAACGCGACGAGCACGAACCGGATCTACTGTTCCCAGGGCTTGCTGCCTGGCGGTGGATCCACCCGTACATGGACGAACCGGCGGTTCTTCGATGCATGGCCGGGATGATCGACGTCTGCGACTGGCTAGCGCTGCGGCTGGACTGCCTGGGCACACCGTCCCGGCCTGCCCTTATCAACAGCGTCCGCGCTGCTCAGCTCTCCCTGATGCTGCTCCAGCACCCGTCCTGGCCCGTGAGCGAACTCGAGGCCCAGGAACTGAAGATCACCTCACGGCATCGGCATCTGAGTTGGTATGCGCCAATGCTGAAGACGGACCCTGGCGACGAGCGTTATACCCAGACGGTGACCTATCTGATGTCCCGGCTGACCCTCTACCGCAAGATGTTCAGCGAGCCGTCGCCCGCGACGGGAAAGACGAGCGGCCGCCTGTGGTCGGCCAACTGGCGTGGGCTGAGCCTTTCGAGGACCGCCCTGCGCAACGTCCTCTCCGCCCTGCGTTCCGGCACTTTCGCGCGGGAGCCCAAGATGGGTGCCGCTCAGGACGTCTACATGTTGTCAACCCACTACACGCGGGCAGCACATGACAACCTCACAGCGGCAATGGCAATGCAAGAACCGTCGGACATCTCCGTCGCTTTGGTCGAGGACATGGAGGTTGCCGCGGAGATCAGCGAGATGAGCAGCATCGAGAGCACCGACCTCGTCGGGTTGGCTTGGAGCAAGCGGATTTCCGACAAGTCCGGTGATGACTTCGACAAGATGGTGGTCCGGGGTATCAACCCTGACTACTGACGGCCCACGGCAGGCTGTCTCTGCAGCACCGCATAGTCCGCGAAGCCTGCCGATCCTCGAAGCGCCTACATCGGCGCCGGTGAACGAGGCACAGTCGACCTGACAGGAACGGCTCGTCCGAACCGTTGGGTGGCCGTCCCACTCCTTCGACGGCTACCACTGCACGCCATCACACAGAGGAGCACAAAAGCTGAACACGTGGACTTGACAGGGAACTGTGCTCATGCCGTCACGAGAAGCGTCTCTCCGGCGGTCCCGCTGTGTTGTGGGTGGGTTTCCCGAAGTCCACGCTGGCCTGGACCGGCTCGGGCGGCGAGCCCACCTGGTACGCGACCTGGCTTCTCCGAACTACCGGGGCGTCCCGTGGTCAGGTGACAGGACGATCAGTCCTGCGGGGAAGGGGCCGGTATGGGGCCGGAGAACTGCTGTGAACGACGAGGGTGTTAGCTTCCCTCCCGTGTTAAAACACCAGGACGAGACCAGGGCGGCCTACGACGGGGTCGTCGAACTGTATGCGTCGATGTTCGCTAATCGGTTGGAGACGCAGCCGTTCGCGCGGAACATGATCGGCACCTTCGCCGAGCTCGTGCGTGGCACGGGGAACCTGCGGGCAGCCGACGTCGGGTGCGGGCCCGGCCATTTGACCGCCATGCTGCGCGACTTGGGGTTGGACGCCTTCGGGCTCGACCTCTCCCCGGCTATGGTCGCCCACGCCCGGCGGGCCCATCCGGCGCTGCGGTTCGACGAAGCACGAATGGAGGCCCTGCCGGTCGAGGACGGCGCGCTCGGCGGAGTGCTGGCCCACTACTCGATGATCCATACCCCACCTGAAGAATTGCCCGCGCTGCTCGCTGAGCAGGTGCGTGTCCTGGCACCAGGGGGCCTGCTCCTGGCGTCCTTCTTCGGAACCGAGGGGCCGGAGCCTGTCCGCTTCGACCACAAGGTGGCGCCTGCCTATAGCTGGCCGGCGGAGCAGTTTGCCGAGTTGCTGGCCGGGGCCGGACTCGTCACGGTGGCTCGGTTGCTCCACGACCCAGCGTCCGAGCGGGGCTTCCTCGACACCCACCTGCTGGCCCGCCGCCCGTAGAACGTGGCCCGTGGCCGGGGTCGGGGTGGTGTAGATCATCCGCGTGGACGAAGCTCGTCCAAGCGCCGCGTTCTGTGGCGGTGTCCGCTGAGCACGCCGGATTGACAGCCGTTCAGTCACGCAGGTCCCGGCGGGGTGGCCGCCGCAGCTCCGCCTTCGCCTGGCCCCGCGGGGCCGCCTTCTTCGCCTTGTAGATTTCCGTCAAAGGTCGACGGCAGCGTCCTGGGTCGCGAACCCGGACTCCTCCAACTGCCTCCCGGCCGCCGATTGATACCGGACCTTGTAAGAGTGAGGGCACTTCGACCACCGCGACCGCGGATGCTCACACTCCTTGAAAAACGACCCCATCCCACGAACCAGGACAGCGGAACCCATGGGTTGCTGACTCCTCCACGACCGATGCTGGCAGCTTGCTGACCCTCACCGGTTCGGAACATCGCTGACCTGCACTGATGCGCGCAGAGTCCGCTATGTTCTGGAACTGGATCGGACGGTCGCAGGAGGAGCTCGTACAGGCCCGTCAGGACTGGATGGAAGGCTCGCGATTCGGGGAGGCGAAGAGGTGCGACGGGGCGCCGCTGCCCGCACCGGAACTGCCGCCGGTGGCGTTGAAACCGCGGGGAGGGTGCACAGCGTGGCCATGGCGCCGTCGTCGCCGGTGAGCGAAGCGGCCAGCAGCACGGTCACCAGGAGCACCGGGATCAATGGCAGCAGCCGCAGGATGGTGAGGGTTGGGCGCGGGAGCCATCTGGGGACGCCGAGCGCCCGTGACCGGCGCGGAGGATCTGAGGATCTACTGTCTGGTTGCCGGGTGCGATGCTGGTCATCTGGTCCTCCCCTGCTCATGAGCCGACGGTAGGTTCCATTTCTCAGGTATCCGCAAGAGCGCGGTCCCCAGCGACGCTCTAATGCTGGCCTCAGGTTGATCGGGGACAATGAGCGGCAAAAACATCGACTGGAAGGGGCGGGCCGGCGTGCGGATCATGATCGCGGATGATGAAGTGGCCATCCGTGAGTCGCTGGAGCGGGTGCTCCAGGTCGAGGGTTACGACACCAGCACCGTCGCCAACGGTCTCGCCGTTCTTGACGGCGTCGGTGGGGCCGACGGCGACACGCTGGATCTGCTGATCCTCGACGTGATGATGCCCCGCCTCGGCGGGTTGGAGACCTGCCGGCGGTTGCGGGCCGCGGGTCGGGATCTGCCGGTGCTGATGCTGACCGCCCGTGACCAGGTCTCCGACCGGGTCACGGGCCTGGACGCGGGCGCCGACGACTACCTGCCCAAGCCGTTCGCCACCGAGGAGTTACTGGCCCGGGTGCGGGCCCTGCTGCGCCGGCGCACGCCGACCGACGAGGAGTCGCAGATCCTGTCGTTCGCCGACGTCCGGCTCGATCCCGACAGGTTCGAGGCGTGGCGGGGCGCGCGGCCGATGCGCCTGACCCGGACCGAGTTCTCCCTCCTGCAGGTCCTCGTGCGCAATGCGACCCGGGTACTGACCCGCGACGCGCTGTTCGAGGCGATCTGGGGCTTCGACATGAGCGCCACCGCCAACAACCTCCAGGTATACGTGAGCTACCTGCGCCGCAAGATGGAGGCCGAGGGCGAGCCGCGATTGATCTACACGCTGCGCGGCCTGGGATACACGTTGCGGGAGACTCCTCCGTGAGCAGGCCCGCCGGCCGGGAACCGCGCCGGCTGACCCGATGGTGGCGCCGGCGGTCCCTGCGGACCAGGCTGACGGTGATCGCGGCGACAGCCATCGCGGTCAGCGTGTTCGTGGCCTTCCAGGTGGCCAGCGAGCTACTGGACTGGGAGCTGCAGGACACCGCCGAGAATCAGCTGCGCGCCGACTCCCGCATCCTGGCGACGACCGCGGAGCGCGCCGGTCTGGCGCAGGTCCAGCTACCGCCGTATCCCGGATCCGGTCGGCTGGTGCGGGTCATCCTGCCCGACGGCTCGACCCGGACGCCGGCCGGCCAACCCTCGCTGCCTCCGGTCAGCGAGCACGCCGAGCGCGTGGCGCAGGGCGCGTCGGCCGACCTGATGGAGTCGAACGACAGCGACGACGACGGCTACCGCATCTACACGCTGCGGGCGGGCGACGGCGCGGTCCAGGTGGCCCACGTCGTCGACGACGGCCCTATCAACCGGTTCGGGGCGGGCATGCTGCTGATCGGGCTGCTCTGCGCGGTCGGCGGCGCCCTTGTCGGGCGGACCGTGGCGCGGACCGGGCTGGCACCGATCGACCGGCTGACCGCCGCCGCGGTACGTGTCGCGCGCACCCGGGATCTCGACGCCGACATCCCGGATGAAGGCGGCGGGGAGATCCGGCGGCTGATCCAGTCGATCAACGACATGCTCGCCGCGCTCCGCGACTCCCGGCGGGCCCAGCGGCTGCTCGCCGAGGACGCCGCCCACGAGCTCAAGACCCCGCTCACCAGCCTGCGCCTCAACGCCGAGCTGCTGATCCGGCTCGATCGGCGCGGCACCCTGGACAGCGCACTGCCGGCGGAGAGCCGGACCCGGCTGCTCAACGATCTCGGCGCCCAGGTGGCCGAGTTGAGCACCCTTGCCGCCGAGCTGACCGACCTGGCGCGCGGTGACGTCAGCGACGAGAGCACCGAGGTGCTCGACCTCGCCGACGTGGTGGTGGCCGCCGCGACCCGGGCGCGTTCCCGCGTACCCGACGTCGAGGTCGCGCTCGACGTGACATCTGTGTGGGTGAGCGGGCGTCCCGCCGCGCTCGAGCGGGCGGTGCTCAACCTCATCGACAACGCCGGCAAGTGGTCCCCGCGGACCAGCCGGTCCAGGTCCGGCTCCGTGCCGAGGGCGCGTCGGTGGTGCTGGAGGTCGACGACGCCGGGCCGGGCATCGACGCCGCCGACGTACCGCGGGTGTTCGACCGGTTCTACCGTGCCGACAGCGCCCGGGCGTTGCCGGGATCCGGTCTGGGGCTGTCGATCGTGCAGCGGGTCGTCGACGCCCACGGCGGCCGCGCCACCGTCGCCCGCTCCGCACGCGGTGGCGCGCTGCTTCGGGTCGACCTCCCGGCCGCGGCCCCGCCCGCCCCGATCGCGCGGCTCACCGCCGGGGAGGACACCGCGGCGTGCTGACCCGCCCCGGCGGCGCGGCGCAGGACAAGGGACGGCGGCCCTCGGGCATGGCCCCGCGCGGCTCACCGCCGGGGCAGGACACCGCGATGTGCCGACCCCAGCCCCGGCGTGTGGCGCAGGACCAAAGGGCGGCGACCGTGGGCCCATGAAAAGAATCCGGGACGGGCCTGGGTCCCCGTCCCGGATCTCGTTTGTGCCGCCGCGCTCACCGTTGCAGCGCGGGCTCCTCGTCGTCGGCGAGCGGCTGTTGACCGTCCGGCAGCTCCGCCGCTGGACGGGACAGCCGGCTCGGCCACCAGATCCGGCGGCCGATCAGCAAGGTGAGGGCGGGCACCAGAACCGACCGCACCAGCAGGGCGTCGAGCAGCACGCCGAAGGCGACCAGGAACCCGACCTCGACCAGCATCACCAGTGGAAGTGTGGCGAGGACCGCGAACGTGGCCGCCAGGACCAGGCCTGCCGAGGTGATGACGCCACCGGTGGCCGAGAGGGCTTTGAGCATGCCCTCTCTGGTGCCGAGACGCACGGTCTCCTCCCGGGCCCGGCTGGCCAGGAAGATGTTGTAGTCGACGCCGAGCGCCACCAGGAACAGGAATGCCAGCAGCGGCACCGAATAGTCGATGCCCTTGAACCCGAGGATCGTGTCGAAGACGAACACGCTGCCGCCGAAGGCTGCGGCGAACGAGACGATCACGGTGGCCATCAGGACCAGCGGGGCCAGGATCGCGCGCAGCAGCAGCCCGAGGACGATCAGGACGACGGCGAGCACCAGCGGGATCACCAACCTCTCGTCGCGCTTGGTGGTCACCTCGGTGTCGAGGTTCTCCGCACTCGGCCCGCCGACGATCGCCTCCGCCCCGCTCACCGCGTGCACGGCGGTGCGCACCCGCTTGATCGTGTCGTACTCCGCGACGGTGTCCGGCGCGTCCTTCGGGAACACGGAGATGTTGGCCCAGCCACCGCTGGTCTGCTCCGGGATGGCCAGGGCCACACCGCGAGTGTCCTTGACGATGCCGAGCACCCGCTCCTGGTGCGCCGGCCGCGTGAAGATCGTCATCGGCTGCCCGCCGAGCTCCGGGAAATGCTGGCGGAGAACGGTGAAGCCGGTGACCGACTCCGGCGCGGACAGGAACTGGTCCTGCTCCCGCAGGGCGCCGGTGTTGCCCGCCAGCCCGAGGGCGAGCACGCCGAGGACTCCGAACGAGCCGAGCGTCGCCACCCACCGGCGGCGGCTGATGGCGGCGCCGAGCCGTCCCCACAGCCCCGGCTTCTCCTCCACGGCCGTGCTGAACCGCGGGACGGCCGGCCAGAAGATCCGCCTGCCGAGCACCACGAGCACCGCCGGGAACAGCGTCAGCATGGCCACCAGCGCGCACAGGATGCCGGCCGCACCGATCGGACCCAACCCGCTGGTGCTGTTCAGGTCCGCGACGAGCAGGCAGAGCAGGCCGGCGACCACGGTGGCCGCGGACGCGACGACGGCCGGCGCCGCGCCGCGTAGCGCGTGGACCATCGCGACCCGGACGTTCTGATGGTGGTGCAGTGCCTCCCGATATCGAGCGATGAGCAACAGCGCGTAGTCCGTGCCGACGCCGAACACCAGGATCGTCAGCAGCGCCGAGTTCTGGTCGTTGACCACGATGCCGAAGCCCTTGACGAGCAGGTAGACGGTCCCCATCGCGGTCAGTGCGGCCGCGCCGACGGCCACCAGCGGGATGATCCACAACACCGGGCTGCGGTAGGTGAGGATGAGCAGGAGCGTGACAACGGCGATGGTGGTGAGGAGGACCTGCTCGTCGATGCCGTCGAAGACGGCATCCATGTCGCCGTCGATCGCGCCCGGGCCGGTCACGTCGAGTTCCAGGCCGGCGGGGCGGTCCTTCGCGGCGTCACGCAACGGGCCGACGATCTCCTCCGGTGGGCCGTAGGCCGTGCTCACCTCGAGGGTGAACGTCATCGCCTTGCGGTCGGTGGAGAGGCTCGTCGGTGAGCCCTCGTCGTCCTCGCCGGCCGTCTCCGTTTCCTTCGGCGGGTACCGCTTGGCAAGGGTGTCGTAGTGGCGCTCGACCGCCGCGCGGTCGGCGTCGGTCATGCCGTCGGCCCGGTGGTACACGAAGACGAACGTGCTGTCCTCACCTCCGGGGAGACTGTCGTCCAGCGCCGCCACCTTGGTGGACTCGGCACCGGCCGGCAGGGTGTCCACGGCGCTGTCGGTGGTGACCGAGCTCAACTTCCCGCTCAGCGGCACCATGCCCGCCGCCAGCACCAGCCACAAGCCAATCACCAACCATGGCACCCACCGGCCTGCCAACCGACCGGCCGGCGCTTCCCCGGACGGCGCTGCGTCGACTGCCATCACTAGCCTCCTACATACGGGTTGCATCGCTTATCTGGATGCCTACTTCCTATTGAGCGAACCTGAGACGACTGTTAATGCGGTGCTCAGGCCGGTTGGCCGAACCATGTGCCCAGCGCACGCACCAGCGTGGTGGCGTCGGGGTCCTGCCCGGTGGGCAAGGCCCGGGCGACACAGCCGTCGGGCCGGATGAGCAACGCGTCGACGTCCACCCGGTCCGTGCGGGCGGTGACGGTGTTGACCCGTCCGGTCCACGCGGCCGCGGCGTCGCGGGCCTCCGCGCGGTAGACGAGGTCGAGCAGGAGCCCACGACCCTCACGCAGCAGGTCCGCCGACCGGGTCACCGCGGTGACGAAGTCCGGGTCGGGCCGCTCCAGCGTCAACTTCATGTCCGGGCACAGGGTGCCGACGAGCCGGTGGTCGTCGCCCAGGTCGTACCGGACGTCCATGCCGGCGACGTACCGGTGGGCGTCGTCGAGGTCCATCAGGTCGGAGAACATCTCCCACAGCGCCCTCGTCTGCGGGTCGGGTCGCATCAGGGCGATCTGGGCCCAGGTGTTCTGCAGCAGGCGGGCCGCGACCGGATGCCGTTCGGTGGGGTACGTGTCGAGGATGGGCGGCTCGACCTGCCGCGGCGGGTCGTCGAACCACTGTGGACAGTCGACTCACCCCGAGCCCGGGGTTGAGATCGGTACAGCGGTCAGCAGTTCAAATGATCTTGACGGTGCGTCTGCCGTGGCGGGTCGGCCAGGTAGTCGTCGCCGATTTGGTGGTAACCCAGCAGTCAGGGGTCGTTGCGTGATCGGGGTTCGTCCGGATCGCCGGGACGTTGCGGTTCGGCCAGGGGGACGGAGTACAGGCACGGTCCCGGTGATCATGTGAGTGTCGAAGTCCCGCGAACCCTTGATGAGTCCGGCATCTTCCCCTATGCCCACCGCGCTGGACCAGCTGGCCCAGGCTTCCGTGCCGGCCCCGCTGACGGACGCGGTTGCCCTGTCCGGCTTCTTGGGCCCGGTGTCCGGTCCGAGAGGTGTTCGCGGGCGTCGATACCCGCTGCAACATCGCCGCCGCCCTCCGCCACACCGCCCGCGACTGCCGCAGATCTCTGACCGCCTTCGGCCTCACCGGATGAATCCGGACAGAGCCGGGAACGCGGCGGTGCGCAGTCTGACGTAGGCGTCGGCCGAGCGGGCCACGCGGGAGGCGACGACTCGGCTGCACCTGGCGGAGGAGTTGCTGGCCCGCGCCAGCGGCGAAACGCGACCGCGGTCCACGTCGGCAGCGCCGAGGAGGGACGTATGCCCGCGTCCGTCAGGTGGCGGGTGGTGAGAGCGGAGACGAACCTCTCGCCGGAGAATGCGACTTCGCCGATCAGGTCGGCGTCGCCGGTTTCGAAGACCGCCCGATCCCCGACGCGGCCGCCAGGCGAGGTCGAGGCCGTCGGCGGGCAGCGCGTGGCCGCTCGGAGGGTCGTGGTCCACGGTGCTGCCGATCAGTGTGGCGTCGTGGAGGGGCTGTGAGAGGGGTCGGAGTGGTGCTCTGGGTGGTGCTCTGGGTGGGGGCGTCGCTCTTGTCGGGGGCCTTTTCCTTGTCGTTGGTGCCGCATGCGGTGAGGGCGGTCGCGAGGGCGAGTGCCGTCACGCCGGCCCTGAGGGCGCGTCGACGCGAAGTTCCGTGAGTGCGGAACATCTTGGTCATGAGTCACTTCCTTTGCCGAATGGAGTCCGGTGCACTCCAGTCTACAGATCAGGAACGACAACCTTTCGAATTCGGCCATTCTTCGGCGGCGCCCTGCTCACTGCTGTTTCAGCGTCGCCCATCGCTCTGCGGGGAGAATGAACTGGTTGATTTCCACGTGTGTTTGTCTCTGCCGGTCGAAGAATCCGTGCTGTCGCGTGTACGTGAAGCCGAGGTGCTCCAGCAGGCGCGCGGAGCGCGTGTTGCGTGCGTCGCACTCGGCCACGGCCACCCGCAGCCCCTGGCCGAACAGCGTGGCAAGTACGCCGCGGACGGCCTCGGACGCGTAGCCCTGGCATTGCCGGGCGCGGGCGATGCTGAAACCCAGCTCGGCTTGCGCGCCGCCCGGATGCCGGTTCACGGCGATGTCGCCGATGAGGTGCTCGTCCTGCTTCAGCTCGATCGCGTAGGGAAACCAGCCCGGCCGGGCGGGATCGCGGCGGGAGTATTCGTCCACTAAGCGACGTGCCGCCGGGAGGGGCAAAGGGAAATCCCAGTTCTGGTAGCGGGCGACTTCGCGATCCGAGCGGTAGGCCGCGAAATTCGGGACGTCGCTGGGAAGGAAACGTCTGAGGCGGAGCCGGGAGGTTTCGATCTGCATCCCGGAAGAATCCAAGGGTTGTGCGGCCCTGGACAGGGCGTGTATCAGCCATCCGTCCAGCTGTGTCCCTTCGCGAGCCGGGCCAGTCCGGCGCGCGCCTGCAGGATCTGCTCGCCCGTGAGCGACGGGACCGACGTCAGGAGGACCTCGGTGACCTCCCGGAGGAACTCCTCGGCGCTGAGGACGTCGCACAGGGAGTCGTCGAACGGGACCGCCGGCCTGCTCTCCGTGCCAGGGGCGAGGCGGACCGCGGACGCCTTCGGTCCGCGATCGCCGTTCTCGATCTCGAACTCCACCTTCACGCCGGGGCGCACGTATTCCTCGGCCACGTGCATGTCGTTCACGTGCAGGAACACGTCGTCCCCGCCGCTCTCCGGCGAGATGAATCCATAACCCCGCACACTGTCAAAACGCACCACACGACCAGCAACCATGACATCTCCCGCCGGAATAGGTCCCCTTACCCGTAAGAGCTCCTTGCCCGAGGATTCCGGTGGGAAAGGGTAGTGGCGACCGTGCCGTCGAGGCGAGGCCGCCGATTGAACGGCTCGCCGCGTCAGTCGCCGCAGCGGTAGAGGGTGCCTTGGACGTCCTCGTCGTTGCCGCCGAAGGTGATGGCCGGTACGGCAGTGCAGTCGGCTCTCACCCACGCGCGTACCGCGTCGACGGCCGTGTTCCTGTGGCCCTGGCTCTGCGCGTAGCCCTGCCAGCCGTCGGCGCTGAGCAGGACGAAGCGCAACTCCCCTCCGGAAACGAGTCTCTTGACCTCGTCCGGTGCGGGCGTCGGCGAACCGCCGCTGAATCCGCCCATCGGCAGCACGGGGGCGCCGGTGGCGAGAATGTAGTTCCAGGACATGACGGCGGAGTCGTTGGTGAACACGAACTTCGCGCCGTCGCCGTGCCGTCGGGCGTACGCGAGCAACTGGTGCTGGCTGTCGGTGAGGACGTCCGACTCGTTGAGCGACGCCGAGGCGGTGGCCGTGCCGCTCGGCGCGTTGCCCACTCCCACGACGTTGGCCGCCCGTCGCACCGCGCTGCCGCCCGTGGCGAACGGGCCGGCTGACGCGTCCATCGCGCTGCCGGTGTACATCGGGTCGAGCACCGACAGGGACCAGGCCGCGGGTCCGGCGAACATGGTGACCATTCCGGCCGCCAGCCCGACCAGGGCCAGTCTGCCCGTCCGCCGGTCCTTGCGGTGGGCGACGACGAGCGAGGGCACGGCGACCAGGCCGGCCAGAATGAGCAGCCACGGCAGCCACGGCAAGAAGTCCGGATACAGGAAGCAGAGGAAGGCGCTCCACACCAGTTCCACCGCGATCACCGCGGGCAGCACCCGCACGCTCCGGCCTTCCAGGTACGCCTTCCAGAAAGCCGCGAGACCGGCCCCCGACAGTGCCGCGAGGGCGGGCGCGAGCATGGCGACATAGGCGGTGTGCGGCACTTCGATGGCGCTCAGCACCAGGGCGCTGATGGCCAGCCAGCCTCCCCACAGCACGAATCCCCCGCGCAGCCGGTCGGTGCGCGGGACTTTGCGCCGCCAGCCGGCGCAGAGCACCAGACTCGTCAGCGCCAGCGGGTACAGCCAGCCCACCTGCGGGGCGAAGCGGCTGCCGAGGAGCTTGCCGGGGACCGACCCGCCGCCGGAGGGGTGGGTGTCCGGCGATGAGCCGAGTGCGCCGGCCGGGTTCGTCGCGCCCGCCTGGTCCGGTACGCCCGCCGGGTCCGGCGCGCGCTCGCCCTGCGGCGGGCCGACCGTGTCGTTCATCTGACTGACGGAGCCGGAGATCAGGTCGCGGGAGAACCGGTTGAGGCCGTTGTAGCCGAAGACCATGCTGAACGCCCTGTTGTCGGTGGTCCCGTCCACGTAAGGCCGTTCCGAGGCCGGGACGAATGTCAGGACCGCGACCCAGGACAGGGAGACCGCGAGGGTGACCGCGCCCGCGGTCAGCACGTGGACCACCCTGCGGCGCAGCGCTGCGGGTGCGACCACGAGATAGCCGACGGCGAGAGCCGGCAGGATCAGCCAGGCCTGCAGCATCTTGGCCTGGAAGCCAAGGCCGATCCACACCCCGGCGAGCAGGAGCGGGCGCAACCGGGCGCTGAACATGGCACGTTGGCAGGCGTCGGCGGCCAGGACGAGACACATGGTCATCGCCCCGTCGCCCATGGAGTGCCCGAACATGGATGCGACCGCGGGGGTCAGCGTCATGATGCCGGCCGCCAGCAGGCCCGGTACGACGCCCGCCCAGAGGCGTACGACCCGATACAGCACGAGGACGCTGATCACGCCTTCGACGGCCTGGGGGAGCGTCAGTGACCAGGCGTGGAACCCGAAGAGGCGCGCGGAGAGGGCCTGCGGCCAGAGGAAGCCGCCGAGTTTGTCGAGGGTGAGGGTGGCGCCCGGGTCGAGGGCGCCGAAGAAGAAGGCCCGCCAGCTCTCCGACATGCTGCGGGCCGCGACCGCGTAGAAGGGGGCGTAGCCGCTCGTGGTGATGTTCCAGGAGTAGAGCAGGGCCGCGAGGGCGGCGATGCCCAGCAGCGCGGGTCTCGCCCAGCGGGGCTGATCCGCGGGGGACTTCCACACCTCCCAGCGTCTGTGCCGGCCGGGCGGGGCCGGTTCGCGCTCCGGCGAGGGGGCGTCGGTGGTGAGCGGCGCGGCACTCATCGTCGGCCGCATCCGCGGCAATAGACTGTGTTCATGACAAAAAGCTAGGGTGTTCGTCACGCCGAGCACCACGCCGAGCGGGATCCGGGGGGTACCGATTCGGCCGATCAGCGTCCCTGCCACTTCGGTTCGCGTTTTTCGGCGAACGCGCGGGAGCCCTCGACCGCGTCCGCGCTGTGCATGCGCCGCTGCTCCCACGGATATCCGGCCGCGAAAGCCTCCTCCAGGGACATACCGACCGACCGGGTCGCCGCCTCCTTGATGGCGCGGACCGACAGAGGGGCGCTGCGCACCAGGTCGGCCACCCACGTCTCGGCGCAGCCGTCCAGATCCCCTGGCGGTACAACCTCGTTGACGAGGCCGAGTTCGTACGCCCGCACCGCGCCCATCGGGCGTCCGGTCAGCAGATGACCCATGGCCGTCCTCCACGGCAGCTGCCGCGTCAGCCGGAACACGCCGCCGGCCCCCGCGATCAGCCCGAGAGCGGCCTCGGGCAGAGCGAACCGCGCGTCCTCGGAGGCCACCACGATGTCGCAGGCCAGCGCGAGTTCGAAACCACCGCCCAGCGCGTGACCGCGTACCTTCGCGACCACCGGCTTGGTCAGGTCGAAGCGCTCTGTGAGCCGAGGCCAGCCGGGCTTGCCCCGGCTTCCGAACGTCGAGGGCGCGGCGAGGCCGGCCCGTTCCCGGGCGGCCAGCTCCTTCAGATCCTGCCCCACGGAGAAGGCGCGGGTGCCCTCGCCGGCGAGCAGGGCCACCCGCATGTCGTCGTCAGCCTCGAAGTCGTCCCATATCTCGCCGAGTTCCTCGTGCATACGAAGATCCATCGCATTGAGGACCTCGGGCCTGTTCAACGTAATTCGAGCGACGTGATCAGCCTTTTCGTAGAGCACCCGCGACAGATTCATCATGGCGTGCACTGTAGATATCCATGTTCAACCGGAGCGCGGCCGCAGTTGAACGTACCTGTCGCCACCCGGGCCGAAGATTGATGTCCGGCGCACGGCCGGGCCATAGTGCAACGGCGAGCGCGATTCGCGCTTTCGGTTCCTGTCCCCGTGTGACGCGAAGAATGTGCAGGAGGGGCCGTGCTTCAGCTCACCGATGGTGACGTGGAGAAGCTCATCGAGACGGTCGATGTCGTGGATGCCGTACGTGAGGTGTTCCTCGCCCGCGCCGCACAGCGCACGGTGCTCCCGGAGGAGAGCTGCCTGCGGTGGACCAACGACCATGGTGAGTCCTGCCGCAGTCTCAACATGCCCGGTCTCGTCGAGATCGGCGGCAGACGATTCGCCGGCACGAAGATCATCAACGCGAGCCTGGGCAACCCGGACCGCGGACTGGCGCGTGCCGACGGCCTCGTCCTCCTCCTCGACCTCACCACCGCCCGGCCGGTCTGCCTCCTGCCGGCGGCCCGCGTGTCGGCCGCCCGTACCGCGGCGGTGAGCGTGCTCGCGACCGAGCTCAGCTGGGCCCACCCCGCCCGCTCCGTCGCGGTCGTGGGCGCCGGAGCGCTCGCCGACGCCCATCTCGGGCTGGCGCTGCGCCGATGGCCGTCCCTGCGGACCGTACGGCTCCACGACCGGGTCCCCGAGCGGGCGGCGCTCCTCGCCGAACGCCTGGGAGTCGCCCACCCCGAGGTCGCCTTCGACGTCACCGATACGGCCGAGGAAGCCGTACGCGGGGCGGAGCTGGTCATCCCGGCCACGACGACGACCACCGGGTACATCCCCGAGGAATGGATCGCGGAGGGAGCCGTCGTCGTCAACGTGTCGCTGGACGACCTGCTGCCCGACGTGTTCACGAGCGCCGACCAGGTGATCGTGGACGACTGGAGCCTCGTCGCCGCCGACACCACACGGCTGCTCGGCAGGATGTACCGCGCCGGCGACGTCCTGCCGCCGCCGCGCGCACGTGCCGCTGACGCCGACGGGCCCCACGGTGTGGAGGTGGGCGCCGAACTCTGCGACATCATCAGCGGCACCGCCTCGCCCCGCACGTCCGCCACCGACCGCGTCGTGCTCAACCCGTTCGGGATGTCACTGCACGACGTGGCGGTCGCGGGCCGGATCCACACAGCACACCTCGGCACGACGCCGTCTCCCCTCGCGGGAGCCGCCGTGACGTGACCCAGCCAACTCCTGCTTTGACGGCGATCACTGCGCAGACGCGCCCATCGCCCGGTGAGGAGTGCGAACCAGCGTTCGCTGCGGCAGCGCAGAGCACACAGCAGCAATCCCATGTGCGGATGTCGATGTCGAAGGATCGCGACCAGCGCTGCCCTTGAGGCACCGCTCGGCCAGCACCTTCTCAACGGGCCGGAGAGAACTCCTCGATGGCGTATCCGAAATGCAGTCATCCCCTGAAAGTACGGAGAGGGAGTTCCACCGTGGAAAGACTGACACTCGACGCGGCCGAAATCGGCGCGGTCGACGAGATCCTCGACACGTTCGAGGGAGAGTTCGAGACCCTCGATTCCGAGGACGCTTTACACCGCGCCACCCTGCTCGCCCACGAACTACCCCGCCGGATCAGGCACCACCTCAACGCCTTCCGGATGGAACAGCTCTCCGGAGTGCTCTGCATATCCGGCTACCGGGTGGACGAGAAGCGACTCGGGCGCACCCCCGCGCACTGGCGCGGACAGGCGCAGCCGTCGCCCAGCCACCGTGAGGAACTCCTCCTCATGATGTACAGCTCCCTGATCGGCGACCCCTTCTGCTGGGCGACCCAGCAGGACGGACGGCTCATCCACGACATCATCCCGATCCAGGGCCACGAGCACGAGCAGCTCGGCTCCAGCAGCGAGGCACTCCTGACCTGGCACACCGAGGACGCCTTCCACCCGCTCCGGGGTGACTTCCTCTCCTTCGCCTGCCTCAGGAACCCCTACCAGGCGGCGACGACCGTCGGATACGCCGACGACCTGCGCCTGCCCGACGACGTCAGGGACGTGCTCTTCGAGCGGCGGTTCACCATCTGCCCCGACGAGTCCCACTTGAGCAAGAACAACTCCGTCACCGATGCCGAGGCGTTCGAGGACATAGAGAAGATGCAGACCAACCCCGAGCCGGTGGCCGTCCTCTTCGGCGTCCCGGACCGGCCCTATGTCCGGGCCGACCCGTACTTCATGGACGTCCCCGAGGACGACGACCAGGCGCGCTTCGCCCTCGACGCGCTGTGCAAGGCGATGGACGAGGCCATGTTCGACCTCGTCCTCGAAAGCGGCGACTTCTGCTTCCTCGACAACTTCCGGGTCGTCCACGGCCGCAAGCCCTTCACCGCACGCCACGACGGCACGGACCGCTGGCTCAAGCGGATCAACGTAACCGGCGACCTGCGCAAGTCCCGTGGCGCCAGGGACGCCAG
Source organism: Streptomyces sp. CA-179760 (assembly GCF_050937045.1). Lineage (NCBI taxonomy): Bacteria > Bacillati > Actinomycetota > Actinomycetes > Kitasatosporales > Streptomycetaceae > Streptomyces > Streptomyces sp. CA-179760. The sequence continues at coordinate 744,919 of NZ_JBNJLZ010000001.1, read as the reverse complement.
GGCGATCCGAGCGGGGGCCTGAAATGAGGCTCCGACCCGCACCCCTGGAGGACTGGCTCCGCGAGTCCTACTTCACCGCGGACATCGACATCAGCTCCAGCGGAGTCCACTCGTACTCCATGGCCGAGCTCCGCGCGCTGACCGCGCTCCGCCACGACGACCTCGACCGGCTCGTGCTCGACGACGGCTACTCCCTCGGTGCCCCCGCCGTACGGGCCGCCGTCGCCCGGCACTCCGGCGACGTCGACCCGGACCGGGTCATGACGACGAGCGGCTCCGGCGAAGCACTGGCCCTGGTGATGTCCGCACTGCTCGAAGCCGGCGACGAGGTCGTCGTCGTCCGGCCCGGGTACCACCTGCTCGTCGAGTACGTGACCGCCCTCGGCTGCACCATCAAGGACTGGCACCTCGACCCCGAGCGGGACTGGCACCCCGACGTCGACGAGCTGGCCGGCTTGATCACCGAGCGGACCAAGGCGATCATCGTCAACTTCCCGCAGAATCCCACCGGTACCACCGTCACCGAGGACGAACTGCGCCGCATCGTCGCCCTCGCGGGCGAGGCCGGCGCGTGGCTCCTGTGGGACGGCGCGTTCCGCGACCTCACCTACGGGACGCCGCCGCTGCCCGAGGTCACCACGCTCTATGAGCGGGCCGTCAGTTTCGGCAGCTTCTCCAAGGCGTTCGGACTGCCCGGACTCCGCTTCGGCTGGTGCGTCGCGCCCACCGAGCTGCTGACGGACTGCGTCCACATCCGCGACTACACCACGCTCCACGTGTCGCCGCTCAACGAACTGCTCGCCCAGGCCGTACTGGAGAACGCCCCAGCCTTCGTCCAGCCGCGCCTCGACCAGGCCCGCCACAACCGCGAGCTCCTGCTCGACTGGGCCGCCGCACACTCCGACCTGGTGTCGCTCGCCGCGCCGGCCGGCGGTGTCTGCGCGTTCCCCCGGCTCGTCGACGTCCCCGACGTCGACGCGTTCTGCGACGTGCTGTTCAAGAAGAGCGGAGTGCTCGTCATCCCCGGCTCGTGCTTCGACAGCCCGCAGCACATCAGGGTGGGCTTCGGCGGCCGTACGGACCAGCTGACCCAGGGCCTCGAACGACTCGCGAACGCCCTCAAGGAGACGCGTCGCTGACCGTGCACCACCCTCTCCCTCGTGCGAGCGACACCCCGTCCCTCGCACGAGGGAGCACCTGATCACCGCGTGGAGGGACGGCCGCGCACCGGGCCGACCACCATAATGACTGGTGTGAACCGTGCGAGTGCCTGGCGTGACAGCTGGACCGGAGTGCTGCGGCGGGCCTCGGTCCTCCCCCGCAACGCCGTGTTCGTCGCCACGCTGTGCGGGCTCGCAATCGTCGAATCGCTCGCCGAACTGGTCGCCGAGCGCGGATCGATCCCCCGGATGTTCGCGACTTCCGCGCAGAACGCCACCGAGAACGGCGGCAGCATCCAACTCGCCATGGTCATCGGCATGTTATGCCTCTGCACCGCACTGCCACTGGCCCTCCTGCGCCCCGTCCTCGCCGGATTCACGGTCACCGCGGCGAGCTTCGGCTCCCTCACGATCTTCCACACACTGACGCTGGCGGGCTTCGCCGCGCAGCTGCTCGCCCAGTACCGGCTCGGCCGCCGCGGACACCTCCTCGCGGCGATGCTGTTCAGCGTGCCGTTCCTCGCCCTCGCGCTCCAGGTCGCAGGAACCGGATCCGCGGACACCGCCGACTACCGAGTGCGCGCCGTCCTTCTCGCCGCGCTGGCCCCCATGGCCGCTTTCGCCGGACTCGCCCGCCGCGCACGACGGGGCGACCGGGAACACGACGCCACCCGCGAGGTCATGGCCGGCAGCCAGTGGGAGAACGCCGCCCGCGAGGAGCGCGCCCGCATCGTCCGCGAACTTCACGACGTCGTCGGCCACCACGTCTCCATGATCGCCGTGCAGGCCGAGACCGCCCGCGTAGCCACCCCCGGCATGCCCGCCGCGGGCAGCGAACGGCTCCTCAGCATTGGCGACACCGCCCGCGCCGCCCTCACGGAGATGCGCCGCCTGCTCGGCGTACTGCGCGACGACGACGAGCCCCCCACCGGCGCCGAGCGCCGGCCGCAGCCCGACCTCACCCAGCTCGACGACCTGCTCGACGAGGCCCGCAAGGCCGGCACCGCCACCATCCGGCTCATCCTCAGCGGCAGCCCGCGCCCCATGGGACCCGGCATCGAGCTGGCCGCGTACCGCATCGTCCAGGAGTCCCTCACCAACGCCCGCAAACACGCGATGGGCGCCCCCGTCGACGTGGAACTGCACTACGCCCACGACGCCCTGCACGTCAGCATCCGCGACAACGGCCCCGGAGCGCCGCCCGCGCCGCCCGCCAGCGGCGGCTACGGCCTGCTCGGCATGCGGGAACGGGTCGCCGCCGTCGGCGGGCAGATCAGCACAGGTCCGGCGGACGCCGGTGGTTTCCTCGTCAAAGCCAGTTTCCCCGCCAAGCCGGAACGGACCCCATGACCACCCCGCCGACCCCGATCCGCGTCGTCGTCGCGGACGACCACCTCGTCGTCCGCACCGGATTCGCCGCGCTCCTCGACTCCCAGCCGGAATTCACCATCGTCGAGACCGCCACCAACGGTGCCGACGCGGTCCGGGTCTGCCGCGAGGTGTCCCCGGACGTCGTCCTCATGGACATCCGCATGCCCGAGATGGACGGCATAGCGGCCACCCGGCAGCTCCTCGGCGACGCGCCCGACGGAGCGGACGTCCCCCGCGTCCTCATCCTGACGACCTTCGACCTCGACGAGTACGTCTACGACGCGCTGCGCGCCGGCGCCAGCGGCTTCCTGCTCAAGGACGCCACCGCCGAGCGGCTCTTCGACGCCGTCCGCGTCGTCGCCGCCGGAGAGGCCCTGCTCGATCCCGGGGTCACCCGCCGACTGATCAGCGAGTTCACGAAGCTGCCCGCCGGCACTCCGGCCGCCAAGCCCGCGTCGTCGGTCCTCGACACGCTCACGGCCCGAGAGACCGAGGTCCTGCTGCTCGTCGCCGACGGCATGTCCAACGTGGAGATCGCCGCCCGCCTCCACGTCACGGAGGAGACGGTCAAGTCACACGTCAGCCGGACCCTGACGAAACTCGGCCTGCGGGACCGCACCCAGGCCGTCATCACGGCGTACGAAACCGGCCTCGTCGTCCCGGGACTGCGCCGCACCGACTGAGCCCCAGAGGCCGAACGAATCCGGTACCCCTCTGGTGGTCAGCGCCGTCGCTGAAGTATAAGCGGCGGCGCTATTCACGCGTTCTTCCCCAGGGGGTGTTCCGGGGGCGTTCAACTGCGGCATCGCGGCAGTTGAAAACCCCCTCTCCCGCCCGTCCTGGCACCACCGTCGGACACCATTGCCACTTCAGGGCGCTCTCATGGATGCTTGCGGCCGAGCGAAGCTGTGCCGCGTAGAACACCGTGCGGCAATTTCCGTGAGGAGAAGAGCGCTGTGAGAGTGACGGTGCGGGCGCCGGACGACGGAGAGTTCCCTGACCCGTCGGAGGAAGGTATTCGAGGCGGCGGTCCGGAAGGGCACGAAGGAATTCGTCCCGGTACCATCCAGAGAATTTTCCCGTACGCAAAGCGGTATCGCTTACGGCTTTCCTTTCTCGTAGGTGCCTCCGCGCTCAGCGCACTCGTCACCGCGGCAAGCCCGCTGCTGTTCGGCATTGTCATCGACAAGGGCATCGTGCCCGGCAAGATGGACGTCGTCGTCTGGGTCGCCGCCGCGCTGCTCGCCCTCGCACTGGTCGACGCCCTGACGCAGTACTTCCAGGCGAAACTCTCCGCCCAGATCGGCGAAGGCCTCGTCTACGACCTGCGCACCCAGGTCTTCCGGCACGTCCAGGCGCAGCCGATCGGCTTCTTCACCCGCGCCCAGACCGGGTCCCTCGTCAGCCGGCTGAACACCGACGTCATCGGCGCTCAGCAGGCCATCACCGTGCTGATGGCCGAGACGGTCAACACCGTGCTGACCCTGGTCCTGGTGCTCGGCGCGATGTTCTACCTGTCCTGGCAGCTCAGCCTGGTGGCCCTGCTGATCGTCCCGATCTTCCTGATCCCGGGTAAGGCCATCGGCCGGCGCATGCAGCACCTCGCCCGCGGGAGCATGCAACTCAACGCAGAGATGGGCTCGTTGATGAACGAGCGCTTCAACGTCGCGGGCGCCATGCTCAACAAGCTGTTCGGAAACCCGGCCCGTGAGACCGATTACTTCGCTGAACGAGCGGGCGCCGTACGGGACATCGGTGTGAAGACCAACGTCACCGCCCAGATGCTCGGCATCATCATGGGAGTCACCGCCTCCGTGACGCTCGCCCTGCTCTTCGGGTTCGGCGGAGCCCTGGTCATCAACGACGTCATCGCCGTCGGCACCCTCGTCTCCCTGGTCACGCTCGTCGGCCGGCTCTACACGCCGATCCAGCAGCTGTCCAGCATCCAGGCCAACGCCATGACCGCCCTCGTCAGCTTCGACCGGGTCTTCGAGATCCTCGACCTCGACCCGCTCGTCAAAGAACGGCCCGGCGCGGTCGACCTGCCGTCCGACCCCGCCGACGCGGCACCGGACGTGCACTTCGACGGCGTCTCCTTCCGCTACCCCTCCGCCGGCGAAGTCGCCCTGGCCTCCCTGGAGTCCACAGACCACGCCCGCGGGCCGGAGCGCAACGACGAGGGATGGGTCCTCGACGGCATCAACTTCCTCGCACCCGCAGGGAAACTGACCGCTCTCGTCGGCCGGTCGGGCGCGGGCAAGACGACCATCACGAACCTGATGCCCCGGTTCTACGACCCCGTCTCCGGAAGTGTGCGCATCGGCGGCCACGACCTCCGCGACCTCACCATGCAGTCCCTCCAGGACACGGTCGGCGTGGTCACTCAGGACGCCCACCTGTTCCACGACACCATTCGGGCCAACCTCCTGTACGCCCGCACCGACGCCACCGAGCCGGACCTCGTCGAGGCCTGCCGGGCCGCGCAGGTCTGGGACGTCGTCGAAGCCCTCCCCAACGGCCTGGACACGATCGTCGGCGACCGCGGATTCCGGCTGTCCGGCGGAGAGAAGCAGCGCATCGCCCTGGCCAGGCTGCTCCTGAAGGCGCCCCCCGTGGTCGTCCTCGACGAGGCCACCGCGCACCTGGACGCCGAGTCCGAGGTCGCCATTCAGCAGGCCCTCAGGGCCGCGCTCAAGGGCCGTACGTCCGTGGCGATCGCCCACAGGCTCTCCACCATCCGAGAAGCCGACCAGATCCTCGTCATAGACGACGGCCGGGTCCGCGAACGCGGCACGCACGAGCAGCTGCTGGCGGCCGGCGACCTCTACGCCGACCTGTACTACACGCAGTTCGCCCGGCAGGCCGTGGGGGAGAGCGGCGACGACGTGGTGCTCGGCGCCGCCGGGCCGACCAACTGACCCTCGGCGCCGCTGCCACTGCCATTCCGACCCTCTGTTCGCCCTGACTTTTTCCATTCCTTCCCGGAAACGCCTGAAGAGGAGACAGCCATGCGTACCGTCACCTTCGACTTCGAGAACGATGAAGCCCGGTTCAAGGTGCTCGTCAACGACGAGGAGCAGTACTCGATCTGGCCGGCCGACCTGGCCGTCCCCGGCGGCTGGACCGAGACGGGCGTCAACGCCTCGAAGGCCGAGTGCGACGCCTACCTGGAGGAGACCTGGACCGACATGCGGCCCAAGAGCCTCCGCCTCGCGCTCGACGGTGAGTAAGGGGCCACACGGACATGCCGCACGTATTCACCAACGGCATTCGGCTTTCCTACGAACGGTCGGGCCGCGGTGAACGGGTCCTCATGGTCATGGGGTCCTCGGCCGCAGGACGGGTCTGGACGCTGCACCAGACCCCCGCGCTGAATGCGGCCGGCTACCAGACCATCACGGTCGACAACCGGGGAATCGCACCCTCGGACATCCCCCCGGGGAAGTACACCCTCGACGACATGGTCGCGGACACCCAGGGCCTCATCGAGGCCCTGGACGCGGCGCCCTGCCGCATCGTGGGTGTCTCCCTGGGGGCGATGATCGCGCAGGAACTGGCGATCCGCGCGCCGCACCTCGTCAGGTGCGCGGTACTGATCGCCACGAAATCGCGTTCCGATGTCACCCGTGCCGCGCTGGGATCCGCCGAACGAGCCCTGCTGCAGAACGGGACAAAGCTGCCCGCCGACCACCAAGCGGCCGTGTCGGCGCTGCAATGGCTCTCGCCTTCCACCCTCAACGACGACAAGGCCGTCTCGCTGTGGTTGGAAACCTTCCGGCTCTCCGGCGGCGAAAGCTCCGTCGGGCAGTCGTGGATCAACACGGACGCCGACCGCAGAGAAGCACTGCGAGAAGTGTCCGCACCTTGTCGTGTCATCGCTTTCAGCGACGACTTCATCACCCCGCCACATCTCGCGGCCGAGGTCGCCGGAGCGATCCCGGACTGTGATTACGTGGAAATTCCCAAGAGCGGTCACTTCGGATACCTGGAACGTCCTGACGAGGTGAACGCGGCAATCATCGAATTCCTGGACAAGAACTAGCGGAACCGCGTGGGGGGGCGTCATGAACGGTGAACTGGACAACAGGCGTGACCGATCGACCGATCTGCCGGCACTGAAATTGCCTACGGACCGGCCGTACACGCCGAACCGGCTCACCGAGGTGGCAACCGTCGGATTCGGAGTGCCGGCGCCGACCGTTGACCGGTCGCGCGCACTGGCCGACGAACACGGCGCGACGCTTCCTCAGACACTGCTCGCTGCGCTCATGGTGCTGATCGGGCGGTACAGCGGATCGGACGATGTGGCAGTGGCGCTGGAGGGATCCGGCACGACGGTCCACCACACGGACCTGTCCGGCGATCCGTCGTACGCGGAGCTGCTCGAGCAGGTACGACGAGGCGAATCGGATCGGGCCCCAGGCCAGGACGTGGACCTGTCGTCCGATGAAGCGCCGGCCATGGTGGCGGTCAGGGTCGGGGACACCGGTGTGGGTCTGGCGGGTGAGGTCCAGTACAGCACCGCGCTGTTCGACGCGGCGACCATGGAGCGCCTGGCGGGTCACCTGGTGTCGGTGCTGGAGGCGGTGGCCGTCGATGCGGGGCAGCGGGTGGGTGACCTGTCGGTGCTGGGTGTGGGTGAGCGTGGGGAGTTGGTGGCGGGTGGTGATGGTGGGTGTGTGGTGTTGCCGTTGGTGGGTGGGGTGCATGAGCTGATCGCGGAGCGGGCGGTTGCGGCTCCGGATGTGGTGGCTGTGGTGGCGGGCGGGGAGTCGGTGACGTATGGCGGGTTGATGGTTCGGGCGAATCGTCTGGCGCATCTCCTGCGCGGTATGGGTGTGGGTGCGGAGTCGGTGGTGGGGCTGAGTCTGCCGCGTGGGGCGGACATGGTTGTTGCGGTGCTCGCGGTGTGGCAGGCGGGTGGCGCGTATCTGCCGCTCGACCCCGAATACCCTGCCGAGCGCCTGGAGTTCATGCTCGCCGACAGTGGCACCAAGGTGCTCGTCTGCGTGGGCGCGACGGCCGAGGGTCTCGGGGCGGAGACCGTGATCAGGCTGGACGATCCGGTGGTGGTGGGTGAGCTGGCTGAACTGCCTTCGGCGGCGCCTGAGGTGAGGACGGTGCCGGATCAGCTGGCGTATGTGATTTATACGTCGGGTTCGACGGGGCGTCCGAAGGGTGTGCAGGTCGGGCACGGTGGTGTGGTGAATCTGGCGCTTGCGTTGCGGTCGGCGCTGGGTGTCGGGCCGGGTGTGCGGGTGTTGCAGTTCGCGTCGCAGAGTTTTGATGCGGCTGTGCTGGATGTGGTGGTGACGTTGGCTGGTGGTGGGGTGCTGGTGGTGGCCTCGTCCGAGGAGCGTCGGGTGCCTGTGGAGCTGCAGGGTCTGGTCCGGGCTGAGGGTGTGGTGTCGGCGAGTGTCTCGCCGTCGCTGCTCGGGGTGCTGGACGAGACGGATCTTCCAGGTGTGAGCAGCCTCTTCGTCGGCTCAGAGCGAGTCGGTGAGGCGGTCGTGCGGGAGTGGGCTCCCGGCCGCAGGTTCTTCGTCGGATACGGGCCGACCGAGATCACGGTCATCGCCTGTGCCGGCCTTGCCGACCCTGATGCTGAGGGTGCGCCGACGATCGGCAGGCCGCTGGCGAACACGCAGGTGTATGTCCTCGACGCGCAACTGCGTCCTGTTCCGGTGGGTGTGGCGGGTGAGCTGTTCATCGCGGGCGCCGGTGTCGCCCGTGGCTATGGGGGTCGTCCCGGGCTGACGGGTGCGCGGTTCGTTGCTGATCCGTTCGCCGCGGACGGCAGCAGGATGTACCGGTCCGGTGATGTGGTCCGGTGGCTGGCGGATGGGCGGCTCGACTTCGTGGGCCGTGCGGACGAGCAGGTGAAGGTGCGTGGTTTCCGGATCGAGCCGGGTGAGATCGAGGCGGTGCTGGCCGGTCACCCGCAGGTGCGCACGGCTGTGGTGGCGGCGTTCGGCGAGGGTACGGATCGTCGTCTTGCGGCCTACGTGGTCCCGGCCGATGGCGTGGTCGGCATGCCGCCGCCCGGTGAGCTGCGGGAGTTTGTGAGTGGGCGGTTGCCGGAGTTCATGGTCCCGTCCGTTTTCGTCGAGCTGGCCGGGCTGCCGCTGACGGCGAACGGCAAGCTGGACCGTTCGGCTCTTCCCGCCCCTGAGGTGCGGCAGTCCTCGGGCGAGGGCTTCGTTGCTCCGGCCGGGACGACGCAAGAGCTCGTCGCCGGCATCTGGGCCGGCGTGCTGGGGCTCGACCGGGTCGGTGCCACCGACAGCTTCTTCGAACTCGGCGGCCACTCACTCCTCGCGACGCAGGTGATCTCCCGGATCCGCGAGGTCCTGGGCGTCGACGTTCCCGTCGCGGCCATGTTCGATCAGCCGACCGTACGAGGCCTGGCCCAGGCCGTCGCCCAGGCGTCGGGAACGGTCGCGCCGCCCATGACGGTTGCCGACCGCGCCCAGCCGCTGCCGCTGTCGTTCGCGCAGCAGCGCCTGTGGTTCCTCGACCAGCTCGACCCAGGATCCACCGGATACAACCTGCCCATGCCGATCCGGCTGGACGGCGCGCTGGACCTGGCCGCGCTGACTGCCGCGCTGGAGGCGATGGTCGCGCGCCACGAAGTGCTGCGTACGCGTCTGGTGGCGGACGGGGACGGCGTACCGCATCAAGTGATCGACCCGCCGGCCGCCTTCCCGCTCGCGGTGGTCGACGCGTCCGGCGAGGCGGACCCCGACACGTACGCGGCGGAGCTGCTGCGTGCCGATGCGACAGAGCCGTTCGACCTGGCGGACGGCCCGCTGGTCCGAGCCACCCTGATCAAGGTGGCCGACGAGAAGTGCGTCCTGCTGCTGACGGCGCACCATGTGATCTTCGACGAGTGGTCGGACCACCTGTTCCAGCGTGAGCTGTCGGCCCTCTACGAGGCCTTCCGCGCGGGTGAGCCGAATCCGCTGCCTGCTCTGCCCGTGCAGTACGCCGACTTCTCCGTGTGGCAGCGCGCATGGATGTCCGGTGACGTCCTGGACGACCAGCTCGACTACTGGCGCGACGAGTTGGCCCATGCGCCGGTACTCGACCTGCCTACCGACCGGCCGCGTCCGGCGGTTCGTTCCTCAGCGGGTGCGGTGCAGGCGTTCAGCGTGCCGGTGCGGACGGCTGAGGCGCTGCACGACCTGTCGCGTGAGTGCGGCGCGTCGATGTTCATGACGCTCCTCGCCGCCTTCGACGTCCTCCTCGGCCGCTACGCGGGGTCGGAGGACGTGGTGGTGGGCACGCCGGTCGCGAACCGGAACCGTACGGAGACGGAGGGCCTGATCGGGTTCTTCGTGAACACGCTGGTGCTGCGGACGGACCTGTCCGGCGACCCGTCGTTCCGCGAGGTGCTGGCGCGCGTGCGGGAGACGGCTCTGGGCGCGTACGCGCATCAGGATGTGCCGTTCGAGCAGCTCGTGGACGAGCTGGTCACGGAGCGGGACCGGTCGCGCACCCCGCTGTTCCAGGTCCTGTTCAGCTATGTCGCCGACGGCGGCTCGTACACCAACCCGGACGGCGTCCTGCCGTCGAAGTTCGATCTGTCGGTCCGGATCGAGGGCAGCGACGGCACCCTGTCGGGGCAGATCGAGTACAGCACCGCGCTGTTCGACGCGGCGACCATGGAGCGCCTGGCGGGTCATCTGGTCACTCTGCTGGACGCCGTTGTTCTCGACCCGGGGCAGCGGGTGGGTGAGCTGCCGGTGCTGTCGGCGGGTGAGCGTGAGCTGGTGGTGGAGGGGTGGAACGCGTCGTCGGTGGAGCTGCCGGCGTTGGCTGTGCACGAGCTGATCGCGGAGCGGGCGGTTGCGGCTCCGGATGTGGTGGCTGTGGTGGCGGGCGGGGAGTCGGTCACGTATGGCGGGTTGATGGCGCGGGCGAATCGTCTGGCGCATCTCCTGCGCGGTATGGGTGTGGGTGCGGAGTCGGTGGTGGGGCTGTGTCTGCGGCGTGGTGTGGACATGGTGGCGGCCATGGTCGGTGTCTGGCAGGCCGGTGGGGCGTATCTGCCGTTGGATCCGGAGTATCCGGCTGACCGTCTTGGGTTCATGCTCGCGGATGCGGGTGTGCAGGTCGTGGTGGGCGAGCGGTCCCTGGTGGAGGGTCTGCCGGTCGGGCAGGGTGTGTGGCTGGATGATCCGGCTGTACGGGACACCCTTGCGTCTCTGTCGCCGGAGGCATCTGAAACGACCGTGTCTGCCGAGCAGCTGGCGTATGTGATCTATACGTCGGGTTCGACGGGTCGGCCGAAGGGTGTGCAGGTCGCGCACGGCAGCGTGGTGGGCATGGTGTCGGCTCTGGCTCCGGTCCTCGACGCTGGTCCGGGGGTGCGGATGCTGCAGTTCGCGTCGTTCAGTTTCGACGCGGCCGTCCTGGATGTGGCGGTGACGCTCGTCTCGGGTGGTGTCCTGGTGGTGGCGACGTCGGAGGAGCGCGCTGAAGCGGCGCTCCTCACGTCGATGCTTCAGGCCGAGGCTGTGCGTGCGGCGAGTGTCGTCCCGTCTCTGCTGGGTGTCCTGGACCCGGGGGCGGTGTCCGGTGTCGAGACGCTGCTGCTGGGTGCGGAGCGGTTGACCGAGCCGGTGGCCCGTGCCTGGTCGGCCGGTCGTCGGCTGGTGAACACGTACGGGCCGACGGAGTCGACGGTCATGGTGACCACGGGCGTGGTGGAGCCCGGGGGCTTGACGGGTGCTCCCGCGATCGGTGCGCCGGTGGCCAACGCCCGTCTCTACGTGCTCGACGACCGGCTGAACCCCGTGCCGGTGGGTGTGGCCGGTGAGGTGTTCATCGCCGGTCCGCAGGTCGCCCGTGGTTATCGAGGTCAGCCTGGTCTGACGGGCGAGCGGTTCGTCGCCGATCCGTTCGCCGCGGACGGCACGTGCATGTACCGGTCGGGTGACCGGGCGCGCTGGCTGCCGGACGGGCAGCTCGACTTCGTCGGGCGGGCCGACAGTCAGGTCAAGGTGCGCGGCTTCCGGATCGAGCCGGGTGAGATCGAGGCGGTCCTGGCCGGCCACCCGCAGGTCCGCACCGCCGTCGTCGCCGCCTTCGGCGACGAAGAGGACCGACGCCTCGCCGCATACCTTGTCCCAGCCGACCAGACGGCCGGTATCCCCTCGGTTGCCGACCTCCGCGCGTACGCGGGCAGTCGGCTGCCGGCGTTCATGATCCCGTCGGCGTTCGTGGAGCTTGCGGCGTTGCCGTTGACTCCGAACGGGAAGCTGGACCGTGCTTCCCTCCCCGAGCTGGGAGGCGCGCGGCCCGAGCTGGACGCGTTCGTGGCCCCGGGCACGGCCACCGAGGAACTGCTCGCCGGTGTCTGGGCACAGCTGCTCGGGTTGGACCGCGTCGGCGCGACGGACAATTTCTTCGAGCTGGGCGGGCACTCGTTGCTGGCCACGCGCGTCAGGTCGCGCGTTCGGGAGCTGATCGGGGTGGAGATCCCGCTGCAGCTGCTCTTCGACCGGCCGACCGTGTGCGGTCTGGCCGCCGCCGTGGAGAGCGCCGACCGGGCGAACGCCCTGCCCCCCGTCGGCGTGGCGGACCGTACACAGCCGCTGCCGTTGTCGTTCGCGCAGCAGCGCCTCTGGTTCCTGGAGCAGATGGACCCGGAGGCCGCCGAGTACAACGTCGCTCTGCCTGTCTGGCTGCGCGGCGAGAAGCCCGACGTGGGCGCCCTGGCCGCCGCTCTCGGCGCCGTCGTGACGCGGCACGAGGTACTGCGCACCCGGCTCGTCGCCGGTGCGGACGGCATCCCGTACCAGGTGATCGACCAGCCGGCGGAGACCTTCCCGCTCGTGCTCGTCGACGTCTCCGCGGAGCGCGACCCGGTGGCCGCCGCCCGCGAACTGATCGTTGCCGACGCGGTGCTGCCCTTCGCCCTGGCGGCCGACTCGCCGATCCGCGCCATGCTGATCCGGGTGGCTCCCGACGAGCACGTTCTGATGGTGTCGGTGCACCACATCGTCTTCGACGAGTGGTCGGATCAGGTGTTCCGCCGTGAACTCGCCGCGCTGTACGAGGCGTTCCGCGAGGGTGCGCCGAATCCGCTCCAGCCGCCGGCCGTGCAGTACGCCGACTTCGCGGCATGGCAGCGGCAGTGGCTCTCCGGTGACGTACTGGAGTCGCAACTCGCTTATTGGTCGCGGCACTTGGCGGGCGCACCGACGCTGGAGCTGCCCACCGACCGGCCCCGGCCGCTCGTACGGTCCACCCAGGGTGCGGCACTCCGGTTCACCGTGCCCGCGCGTACGGCCGACGCGTTGCGCGTCGTCTCGCGCCAGCACGGCACGACGATGTTCATGACGCTCCTCGCCGCCTTCGACGTCCTGCTGAGCCGCTACGCGGGCGCGGAGGACGTGGTGGTGGGTACGCCGGTCGCCAACCGGAACCGCGCCGAGACGGAGGACCTGATCGGTTTCTTCGTCAACACGCTCGTCATGCGCACCGACCTGTCCGGAGACCCTTCTTTCGCCGAACTCCTCGGCCGCGTGCGCGAGACCTCTCTCGCGGCCTTCGCGCACCAGGACCTGCCGTTCGAGCAACTCGTGGACGAGCTGGTCGGTGAGCGGGACCGGTCCCGGACGCCGCTGTTCCAGGTCATGTTCACGTACGAGTCCCGGGAGCCGGGAGTCCTCCCGGGCCGCGGTGACCTCTTCGGCCCGGACGCTCTCGCGACCGACTTCCTCGCTGACAGTCTCCGGGCGAAGTTCGACCTGCTTCTGACGCTGGGCGACGGCGACGGCGACGGTTCCGGCGCCAGCCACGGTGGTCTCGTCGGCGAGCTGCAGTACAGCACCGCGCTCTTCGACACAGCCACGGTCGAGCGGATGATCGGGCACTTCGGCGGCCTCCTGGAGACGGTGGCCGCCGACGACACGCGACCGCTGTCGCAGGTGTCCGTGCTATCGGGGGACGAACACGATCGCCTGGTAGCGGAGTGGGACGACTCCGCGGCGCCGGCGCCCGTGGCCGGGGGCATCCCGGCGCTCATCGCGCAGAGGGCCGCGGAGACCCCCGACGCGGTGGCCCTCGTCAGCGGCGGGCAGCAGCTCACCTACGCGGAGCTGATGGCAGGAGCGAACCGTCTCGCGCACCGGCTGCGCGATGCCGGCGTGGCCCCGGAGACCGTCGTCGGACTGTGCCTGGACCGCGGTGCCGACATGGTCACGGCCATGCTCGCCGTCTGGCAGGCCGGCGGCGGCTACCTCTCCCTCGACCCGGCGCACCCGTCCGAGCGGCTCGCCTTCATGCTGGCAGACAGCGGCGCGAAGGTGGTGGTGACGCAGCAGCATCACGCGGCGACGCTGACCGACGTACTCACCGATGTGATGACCGGCGTACAGGCGGATGCCCGGGTCGCGCCCTTGCTCGTCGTCGACGACCCCGGCACGGCCGCCGAGATCGGCCGGCGTCCGGCCACCGCACCCGTCACCGTCACCGAGCCCGGACAGCTCGCATATGTGATCTACACGTCGGGCTCGACCGGCCGCCCCAAGGGCGTCTACGTCCCGCACGCGAACGTCCAGGGCCTCTTCGCGGCCGTGGACCGCACGGAGACCTTCGACCTCGGGCCCGCCGACGTGTGGAGCGTGATCCACTCCTCGGCGTTCGACTTCTCCGTCTGGGAGATCTGGGGAGCGCTGGCCCACGGAGCCCGGTGCCTCGTCGTACCGACCGAGACCGTGCGGCAGCCGTGGCTGCTCCGCGACGTCCTGGCCGGCGAGGGCGTGACCGTACTGAGCGCCACGCCGGAACTGTTCCGTCAGCTGGCCGAGGCCGCCGGGCCGGGTCGCGCGCCCACCGACCTGCGGTTCGTCGTCTTCGGCGGCGACGCGCTGCAGCGGGTCCACGTCGAGCGGTGGTCCGACGCGTGGGGCCTGGACACCCCCGCCCTGGTCAACATGTACGGCATCACGGAGACGACCGTCCACGTCACCCACCACCGGATCGACGCCACCGACATGGAGGCCGATCCGAAGCTGCCGGTCGGGCGTGCGCTCCCCGGCTGGCGGGCCCTCGTGCTGGACGAGCACCTCATGCCCGTACCCACCGGTGTGCCCGGCGAGCTGTACATCGGCGGCGCCGGTGTCGCGCGCGGATACGGCGGCCGGCCGGCGCTCACGGCTGAGCGTTTTGTCGCCGACCCGTACGCGGCGGACGGCTCCCGGCTCTACCGCTCCGGCGACCGCGCCCGCCTCCTGCCCAACGGGACCCTGGAGTACCTGGGCCGGGCCGACAAGCAGATCAAGGTCCGTGGCTTCCGGATCGAACCGGGTGAGATCGAGGCACTGCTCGCCGCCCACCCGGCCGTCCTGTCCGCCGTGGTGACGGCCTCCGGCGACGGTACGGACCGGCGCCTCGTGGCCTACCTCGTCCCCGCCGCCCACACCGCGGGCGTCCCGGACGCCGGCGAGCTCCGCGCCCACCTGCGCCGCGAGCTGCCCGACTACATGGTCCCGTCCGCCTTCGTCGAGCTCGCGGCACTGCCCCTGACCGCGAACGGAAAGCTGGACCGGGCGGCACTGCCGCAGCCGGAACCGGCACACGCCACCTCCGCCGACTTCGCCGCCCCGGCCGGCGCCACGGAGGAACGGCTCGCGCGCATCTGGTCCGAGGTGCTCGGCGTGGACCGGTTCGGCGCCGACGACAACTTCTTCGAGGCGGGCGGGCACTCGCTGCTCGCCACCCAGGTCGTCTCCCGCATCCGGGAGGCGTTCCGCGCCGATGTGCCCCTCTCTGCCCTGTTCGACCGGCCCACGGTGCGCGAGCTGGCACCGGTCCTGGACAACTCGGGCACCGGCACCGTCGTGCATCCCCTGACGCCGGCCGACCGCGCCCAGCCGCTGCCGCTGTCTTTCGCACAGCAGCGCCTGTGGTTCCTGGACCAGCTGGCGCCCGGGGCGGTGGAGTACGCCCTGCTGTCACCCGTGGCATGGAACGGGCCCCTGGACGTGGCCGCTCTGAGCGCGGCGTTGGGCGGGGTCGTCGCGCGGCACGAGGTGCTGCGGACGCGCCTTGTGGCCGGTGCGGACGGTGTGCCGCATCAGGTGATCGACGAGCCGGCGCCGTTCCCACTGCCGGTCGTCGACGTGTCCGACTGCCTCGACCCCGCGGAGTCCGTACGGGAGCTGGCGGCCGTGGACGCGGCCGTGCCGTTCGACCTGGCGACGGGACCCCTGGTCCGGGCCACTCTGTTCCGGCTCGGCGCGGAGGAGCACGTACTGGCGCTGGCGATCCACCACGTCGTCTTCGACGAGTGGTCGGACCGGATCTTCCACCGCGAACTCGGGACCCTGTACGAGGCGTTCCACGCCGGCGAGCCCGACCCGCTGCCGCCGCTCGAGGTGCAGTACGCGGACTTCGCCGTGTGGCAGCGGCAGTGGCTCGACGGCGAGCTACTCGAACGCCAACTCGGCTACTGGTCCCGACGGTTGGACGGCGCTCCCACCCTGGACCTGCCCACCGACCGGCCCCGGCCGCCGATCCGGTCGACGGTCGGTGCGGTGACCAGGTTCGAGATTCCGCAGGAGACGGTCGAGTCGCTGCGTGAGCTGTCGCGCGAGTGCGGTGTCTCGATGTTCATGACGTTGTTGTCGGCGTACGCGGTGCTGCTGGGCCGGTATGCGGGGTCGGACGACGTGGTGGTCGGCACGCCGGTGGCGAACCGGAATCGTGCGGAGACGGAGGGCCTGATCGGGTTCTTCGTGAACACGTTGGTGATGCGTACGGATCTGTCGGGTGATCCGTCGTTCCGTGAGGTGTTGGGGCGGGTGCGGGAGACGGCTCTGGGTGCGTATGCGCATCAGGATGTGCCGTTCGAGCAGGTGGTGGAGGCGTTGGTGTCGGAGCGGGATCGCTCGCGGACGCCGTTGTTCCAGGCACTGTTCAACTACGACTTCGTGGAGAGCGAGAGCGAGAGCGAGGGCGGTGGCGACGCGGCCGGCGGTCCGGTGGATCGGTCGGTGGACCGTACGGGCAGCGCTGCGGAGCGGGTTGTCGCGAAGTTCGATCTGCGTCTCGTGCTGAGTGACGGCGGCGCCGGGTTGGGTGCGGAGTTCGAGTACAGCACCGCGTTGTTCGATGCGGCGACGGTGGAGCGGCTGGGTGGGCATCTTGTCACGCTGTTGTCGGCGGTGGCGGCGGATGCCGGTCAGCGGGTGGGTGCGCTGCCGGTGTTGTCGGCCGGTGAGCGTGAACTGCTGGTGGCCGGTTCGGGTGTGGAGGGCCTGGATGTGCCGGCTGTGGGTGGGGTGCATGAGCTGATCGCTGAGTGGGCTGGTGTGGCTCCGGATGCGCTGGCGGTTGTTGCGGGCGGGGAGGCGTTGTCGTATGGCGGGTTGATGGGTCGGGCGAATCGTCTGGCGCATTACCTGCGGTCGGTGGGTGTGGGGTCGGAGTCGGTGGTGGCGTTGTGTCTGCCGCGGGGGATCGACATGATCGTGGCCATCCTCGCGGTCTGGCAGGCGGGTGGGGCGTATTTGCCGTTGGATCCGGAGTATCCGGTGGAGCGGCTCGGGTTCATGCTGCGTGACAGCCGGGCGACGGTGTTGGTCGGTACCGAGGAATTGGTGGACGAGCTGCCTGTCGGGCGGCTGAGGACGGTCGTTGTCGATGACGCGGTGGTTTCCGCTGTGCTGGCGGGGCTTTCCTCTTCCGCTCCCGATGTGAAAACGAATTCCGGGCAGTTGGCGTATGTGGTTTATACGTCGGGTTCGACGGGGCGGCCGAAGGGTGTTCAGGTCACTCATGGTGGTCTGGCGCATTACGTGGTTGCGGTGGGGGAGCGTTTCGGGTGGGGCGCTGCGGGCGGCCGGTTCGGGTTGTTGCAGCCGGTGGTGACGGACCTGGGCAACACGGTGGTGTTCGGGTGTCTGGTGTCGGGTGGTGTGCTGCATGTGGTGGATGCGGACGTCGCGGTGGACGGGCGCGGGGTGGCGGACTTCGTTCGGGAGTGGGGCATCGATTTCGTGAAGGTGGTGCCGTCGCATCTGGCGGCGCTGGTGGCGGGGTGTGGTGGCGTATTCGGTCCGCTGGTTCCTCGTCGGGGTCTGGTGCTGGGTGGTGAGGGCGCGTCCGCGGCGTGGTTGCGTGGCCTGGTGGAGGCGGCTGGGGAGCGGGTGGTGGTGAATCATTACGGGCCGACGGAGACGACGGTCGGTGTGATCGCCGGTGAGCTGGTCGAGGGTTCGGGTGGTCTCGCGGAGGGTGTGGTGGGTCTGGGTCGGCCGCTGGGGAATGCGCGGGTGTATGTGCTGGACGGGTTCTTGAACCTGGTTCCGGTGGGTGTGGTCGGTGAGTTGTTCGTTGCGGGGCCGCAGGTGGCGCGGGGTTATGCCGGTCGGGCTGGTCTGACCGGTGAGCGGTTTGTCGCTGATCCGTTCGCCGCGGATGGTGGGCGGATGTATCGGACGGGTGACCGGGTCCGGCGGCTGGCTGATGGCCGGCTGGAGTTCGTGGGTCGTGCGGACGGTCAGATCAAGGTGCGGGGATATCGGATCGAGCCGGGCGAGATCGAGGCCGCGCTGCTCGGTCACGCGCTGATCGCTTCCGCGGTGGTGACCGCCAGTGGCGTGGGTGCGGAACGTCGGCTTGTGGCGTATCTCGTCCCGGGTGATGGGGAAACCGGAGTTCCCGCGGTCGGAGAATTGCGCGGATTCCTTGGTGACCGGCTGCCGGAGTACATGGTCCCGTCCGTTTTCGTGGAACTGAGCGAACTGCCGCTCACCGCGAACGGCAAACTCAACCACGCCGCACTACCCGAACCGCAGGCTCATCAGTCCGACGTGGAGGAATTCGCGGCCCCGGTCACCACCACCGAGGAACTCCTGGCCGACGTCTGGGCCGAGATCCTCGGTGTTGAACGGGTCGGCGTGGAGGGCAACTTCTTCGACCTGGGCGGGCATTCGCTGGTCGCCACGCAGGCGGTCTCCCGTATTCGCGAGGTGTTCGGCGTCAGGGTTCCGCTGTCTGCACTCTTCAACGAGCCGACGCTGCGGGGCTTCGCCGCGGTCGTCGAGGGCGCAGCGCGTGACACTGCTCCGCCGGTGACGCGGATCGATCGGGAGCAGCCGGTCCCGGCGTCCTTCGCGCAGCAACGCCTGTGGTTCCTCGACCAGTTCGATCCGGGATCGACCGAGTTCATCTCCCCGCTGCACCTGCGCCTGCGAGGCGCCCTGGACGTGGCGGCGTTGCGTGCGGCGCTGGGTGGTGTGGCCGCGCGGCACGAGGTGTTGCGGACGCGCCTGGTGGCCGGTGACGGCGGCGGGGTGCATCAGGTGATCGACGAGCCGGCGCCGTTCGACCTGCGGGTCGTGGAGGTGCCGGCCGGGGCGGACCCGGTGGTCGCCGTACGGGCCGTGGTGGCCTCGGACGCGCAGGTGCCGTTCGACCTGGCTCAGGGGCCGCTGCTGCGCGCGACGCTGGTGAGGGTGGCGGCGCAGGAGCATGTGCTCGCGCTGTCGATGCACCACGTGGTGTCGGACGAGTGGTCAGGGCGGGTCCTGCGGCGTGAGCTGATGGCGCTGTACGACGCCTTTCGGACTGGTGGCCCGGACCCGCTGCCGCCGCTGGCCGTGCAGTACGCGGACTTCGCGGTGTGGCAGAGGCAGTGGCTGACGGGCGATGTGCTCGACGCCCAGCTCGCGTACTGGCGCGACCGGCTCGGCGGCCTGCCGACCCTCGAGCTGCCCACCGACCGCGCGAGGCCCGCGGTCCGCTCGGCGGACGGCGGAGTGGTGAATTTCGCCGTGCCGGCGCAGACGGCGGGGCGGTTGCGCGCCATCGCCCGCGCGCATGGCGTGACGATGTCCATGATGTCGCTGGCGGTCTTCAGCGTGCTGCTGGGTCGCTACGCCGGCACGGACGACGTGGTCGTGGGCACCCCGATCGCGAACCGCAACCGGGCCGAGACCGAGGGCCTCATCGGCTTCTTCGTCAACACCCTCGTCATGCGCACCGACTTGTCCGGCGACCCGACGTTCGCCGAACTCCTCGGCCGCGTACGGGAAACCGCACTCGGCGCGTACGCACACCAGGACCTGCCGTTCGAGCAGCTCGTGGACGACCTTGTCGTGGAGCGCGACCGCTCGCGGAGCCCCCTCTTCCAGGTCCTCTTCAACTACGACACGGCGGACACCGCGGCCGGCACGGCCCAGCGGAACGCCGACCTCCTGTGGGAGAGCGGAGCCGAGCTCACCGCGGACTTCTCGGCCGACCGGCCGATGCTCATAGGCGTCGATCTGGCGGTCAGGGTCGGGGACACCGGTGTGGGTCTGGCGGGTGAGGTCCAGTACAGCACCGCGCTGTTCGACGCGGCGACCATGGAGCGCCTGGCGGGTCACCTGGTGTCGGTGCTGGAGGCGGTGGCCGTCGATGCGGGGCAGCGGGTGGGTGACCTGTCGGTGCTGGGTGTGGGTGAGCGCGAGGAGTTGGTGGCGGGTGGTGATGGTGGGTGTGTGGTGTTGCCGTCGGTGGGTGGGGTGCATGAGCTGATCGCGGAGCGGGCGGTTGCGGCTCCGGATGTGGTGGCTGTGGTGGCGGGCGGGGAGTCGGTGACGTATGGCGGGTTGATGGTTCGGGCGAATCGTCTGGCGCATCTCCTGCGCGGTATGGGTGTGGGTGCGGAGTCGGTGGTGGGGCTGTGTCTGCCGCGTGGGGTGGACATGGTTGTTGCGGTGCTCGCGGTGTGGCAGGTGGGTGGCGCGTATCTGCCGCTCGACCCCGAATACCCTGCCGAGCGCCTGGAGTTCATGCTCGCCGACAGTGGCGCCAAGGTGCTCGTCTGCGTGGGCGCGACGGCCGAGGGTCTCGGGGCGGAGACCGTGATCAGGCTGGACGATCCGGTGGTGGTGGGTGCGCTGGCTGAACTGCCTTCGGCGGCGCCTGAGGTGATGACGGTGCCGGATCAGCTGGCGTATGTGATTTATACGTCGGGTTCGACGGGTCGTCCGAAGGGTGTGCAGGTCGGGCACGGTGGTGTGGTGAATCTGGCGCTTGCGTTGCGGTCGGCGCTGGGTGTCGGGCCGGGTGTGCGGGTGTTGCAGTTCGCGTCGCAGAGTTTCGATGCGGCTGTGCTGGATGTGGTGGTGACGTTGGCCGGTGGTGGGGTGCTGGTGGTGGCCTCGTCCGAGGAGCGTCGCCTGCCGGCGGAGCTGCAGGGTCTGGTCCGGGCTGAGGGTGTGGTGTCGGCGAGTGTCTCGCCGTCGCTGCTCGGGGTGCTGGACGAGACGGATCTTCCAGGTGTGAGCAGCCTCTTCGTCGGCTCAGAGCGAGTCGGTGAGGCGGTCGTGCGGGAGTGGGCTCCCGGCCGCAGGTTCTTCGTCGGATACGGGCCGACCGAGATCACGGTGATCGCCTGTGCCGGTCTTGCCGATCCTGATGCTGAGGGTGCGCCGACGATCGGCAGGCCGCTGGCGAACACGCAGGTGTATGTCCTCGACGCGCAACTGCGTCCTGTTCCGGTGGGTGTGGCGGGTGAGCTGTTCATCGCGGGCGCGGGTGTCGCCCGTGGTTACGGGGGTCGTCCCGGGCTGACGGGTGCGCGGTTCGTTGCTGATCCGTTTGCTGCGGACGGCAGCAGGATGTACCGGTCCGGTGATGTGGTCCGGTGGCTGGGGGACGGGCGGCTCGACTTCGTGGGCCGTGCGGACGAGCAGGTGAAGGTGCGTGGTTTCCGGATCGAGCCGGGTGAGATCGAGGCGGTGCTGGCCGGTCACCCGCAGGTGCGCACGGCTGTGGTGGCGGCGTTCGGCGAGGGTACGGATCGTCGTCTTGCGGCCTTTGTGGTCCCGGCCGATGGGGTGGTCGGTATGCCGGGGGCGGGTGAGCTGCGGGAGTTTGTGGGTGGGCGGTTGCCGGAGTTCATGGTCCCGTCCGTTTTCGTCGAGCTGGCCGGGCTGCCGCTGACGGCGAACGGCAAGCTGGACCGTTCGGCTCTTCCCGCCCCTGAGGTGCGGCAGTCCTCGGGCGAGGGCTTCGTCGCTCCGGCCGGGACGACGCAAGAGCTCGTGGCCGGCATCTGGGCCGGCGTGCTGGGGCTCGACCGGGTCGGTGCCACGGACAGCTTCTTCGAGCTCGGCGGCCACTCGCTCCTCGCGACGCAGGTGATCTCCCGGATCCGCGAGGTCCTGGGCGTCGACGTTCCCGTCGCGGCCATGTTCGATCAGCCGACCGTACGAGGCCTGGCCGCGGTGGTCGAGGACACGGTGCGGGGGCCCCTCCTGGAGCCGGTCAGGCCGATCGACCGTACCCAGCCGCTGCCGCTGTCGTTCGCGCAGCAGCGTCTGTGGTTCCTCGACCAGCTCGAGCCCGGGGCCACCGAGTACAACCTGCCCATGCCCATCCGCCTCGACGGCGACCTGGACGTGGACGCACTGCGTGCCGCGCTGGACGCGGTCATGGCTCGCCATGAGGTGCTGCGTACGCGCCTGGTGGCGGACGTGGACGGCGTGGCCCACCAGGTGATCGACCCGCCCGCCGAGTTCCCGCTGTCGATGGTCGACGTGTCCGGCAGCGAAGATCCGCTGCGAGCGACGGAACAGCTGGTCGCGAAGGACGCCATGGTGCCCTTCGATCTCGCGACCGGCCCGCTCGTCCGGGCCTGCCTGATCCGGCTCGCCGCTGACGAACACGTCCTGGCGCTGTCGATGCAGCACGTGGTGTTCGACGAGTGGTCGGGACGCGTCCTGCGACGTGAACTCACCGCCCTGTACGAGGCGTTCCGCGCCGGCAGACCCAACCCGCTGCCGCCCCTGCCCGTCCAGTACGCCGACTTCGCGGTCTGGCAGCGGACGTGGCTGGACGGCACGGAACTGGAACGGCAACTCGACTACTGGCGCGCCCACCTGGCCCGGCTTCCGCAGCTGGAACTGCCGACAGACCGGCCCCGTCCGGCCGTGCGCCAGTCCGAGGGCGCGGCAACGCGCTTCACGGTGTCGGCGGAGACCGCGGACGCGCTGCGCGCGGTGGCCCGCGAGTCCGGCGCCACGATGTTCATGACGCTCCTCGCCGCCTTCGATGTACTTCTCAGCCGATACGCGGGCGCGGAGGACGTGGTCGTGGGCACGCCGGTGGCCAACCGGAACCGTGCCGAGACGGAGGACCTGATCGGGCTCTTCGTCAACACGCTCGTCATGCGCACCGACCTGTCCGGCGCCCCGACGTTCGCCGAACTCCTCGGCCGGGTCCGGAACACGGCCCTGGGCGCCTACGCTCACCAGGACCTGCCGTTCGAGCAGCTCGTGGGCGACCTCGTCACCGAGCGGGACCGGACCCTCAGCCCGCTCTTCCAGGTGTTCTTCACCTACGCCGCGGAGGAGGCCCGCGACAGCGCGAGCCTGCTCGCGCAGGGCGCGAGTGAGGCCGAGGGCGAGAGCCGGCCGAGGGAGGACATACGGATCAAGGGGACGGAGGCCGGAACGCGGACCGCCCTCTTCGACCTGACCCTCAGGTTCGGCGACAACGGCGAGGGCGGCCTGTCCGGCGAGCTCGAGTACAGCACCGCGCTGTTCGACAGGGCGACGGTCGAGGCTATGGGCCGCCACCTGGTCACGGTGCTGGACGGCGTCGCCCGCGGTGCCGACGTGCGGGTGGGTGAGCTGCCGGTTCTGTCGGCGGGTGAGCGTGAGTGCTTGGTGGCCGATGGCGACGGCGGCGAGGTGGCGCTGCCGGCGGTGGGTGGTGTGCACGAGCTGATAGCCCGGCACGCGGTGGTGTCTCCGGACATGGTGGCTGTGGTGGCCGACGAGGAGTCGCTGACGTACGGCGGGCTGATGGCTCGGGCGAGCCGTCTGGCGGGGCACCTGCAATCGGTGGGCGTGGGTGCGGAGTCGGTGGTAGGGCTGTGCGTGTACCGGGGCGTGGATTCGGTGGTGGCGATTCTCGCAGTGTGGCTGGCGGGTGGAGCGTATCTGCCGCTGGATCCGGCGTATCCGGTGGAGCGGCTGGAATTCATGTCGGCGGACAGCGGGGTTGAGGTTCTGGTCGGGGAACGGAGGGTCGTCGGGGATCTCGGTCTGGACCGTTCCGTGGGTTCTGTGGTGTGGCTGGAGAACGTTTTCGGTGAGGGCACAGAGCAGCACCCGCTGGTTTCCCCCTCGGTCGATTCCGGTCAGTTGGCGGGTGTCATCTATACATCGGGTTCGACGGGGCGTCCTAAGGGGACGTTGGTTTCTCACGGCTCTTTGGTGGCGTTGTTCGCGGGTTGGGAGGTCGCCCACTTCGGTGGGGAAGGAATGAGGTGGCTGTCGGTCGCGAGCGCCAGTTTCGACGTGTTCACCGGCGATGTGGTGCGGTCGCTGTGTTCGGGTGGAGCACTGGTGTTGGGCCGCGTGGGCCTGCAGGTCGACGTGGACGAGTGGGTGGACGTCCTGGCCGGCGCCGGGGTGAACGCGCTGGAGTGTGCGCCGCGGTACGTGGACGAGCTGGTGGGGTTCGTCGAGGGGGGCGGTTCGGCGGCGGGGCTGGGCCTGAGTGGTCTGCGTCTGGTCGTGGTGACGACGGACGTGTGGCGGTGGGGCTCGGTCGCGCGGGCTCGGGGTGTGCTCGGTGACGGCGTGCGGTTGTTGTCGGCGTACGGCGTGACAGAAGCGTCGGTCGACTCGACGTTCGGTGTGTTGACCCCCGTGCCTGACGGCGTCGGTGAGGGCGCGGTGCCCATCGGCGGCCCGCTGCCGAACACGCGGCTCTATGTGCTGGACGGATTCCTGAATCCGGTACCGGTCGGTGTGGTGGGCGAGTTGTTCATCGCGGGTCCGCAGGTCGCTCGCGGTTATGGGGGCCGGCCCGGTCTGACGGCGGAGCGGTTCGTTGCGGATCCGTTCGCCGCCGACGGCAGCCGCATGTACCGGTCGGGCGACCGCGTGCGGTGGCTGACCGACGGCCGGCTGGAGTTCCTGGGCCGTGGCGACCAGCAGGTCAATGTCCGGGGCTTCCGGATCGAGCCGGGTGAGATCGAGGCGGTCCTGGCCGACCACCCGCAGATCCGTACCGTCGTCGTGACGACCTTCGGCGACGGTTCGGATTGTCGACTGGTGGCCCACGCGGTGCCGGCCGAGCCTGGTGCGGGCATTCCGCCGGTGAGTGAGCTGCGGGAGTACGCGGGCCGGAGTCTTCCCGGCTTCATGGTTCCTTCCGTGTTCGTCGAGTTGGCGGGCCTCCCGTTGACGCCGAACGGCAAGGTCGACCGCGACGCGCTGCCCGTTCCGGACGGTGTGCGCCCCGAGCTGGAGGAGTTCGTCGCGCCGGCGAACGCGACCGAGGAACTCCTCGCGGGGGTCTGGGCGCAGGTCCTGGGTGTAGACCGGGTCGGAGTGCACGACAACTTCTTCGAACTCGGCGGCGACTCCGTCATCAGCATCCAGGTCGTGGCCCGGGCGCGGGAGCACGGCATCCATGTCACCGTCGCGCAGCTCTTCGACCACCAGACGGTGGCCGGCCTCGCCTCGGTGGCCAAGGCGCAGAGCGCAGCCCAGGCCGAACAGGGCCTGGTGACCGGTGACTTCGAGCTGTCCCCGATCCAGCGGTGGTTCTTCGCGCAGGGTCTGGACCGGCCGGATCACTTCAACCAGTCGATGCTCCTCGACGTCACCCAGCCGGTGGACCCCGACCTGATGCGCGCCGCCGTGGCGGCCGTGCTCGAACAGCACGACGCGCTGAGGTCCCGGTTCGTCCGGGAGATCGAAGGGGACGGCGAGGAGAGCGGCACCTGGGTCGGCCGGATGACGGCCGCCGAGCGGGCCGACCGCGTCCAGGTCATCCGGAGCTCCGGCCTGGACGACGAGGAGGAGTGGGCGTTCCTGAACGCCCGCGGCAACGAGGCGCAGGCCGGCCTCGACCTGGCGGACGGCCCGCTCCTGCGCATCGTGGTGTTCGACCGCGGTGACTGCGGACAGCTGCTGTTCCTCGTGGCCCACCACCTGGTCGTGGACGCCGTGTCCCTGGCCGTGATCCTCGAGGACCTGGCATCCGCCTACGGTCAGATCGAGCGCGGGCTCCCCGTGAAGCTGCCGGCGAAGACGACCTCGTACATGAGCTGGACCCAGCGCCTGACGGAGCTGGCGGCGTCCGCCGAACTCGCCGCGGAAGCCCCGTACTGGCGGGCCGCGGAGGCGGAGGGCGGCACGATGCCGCGCGACCGCGACGGCGCGAACACCCTCGCGTCCGTCCAGGAGCTGTCGGTCACGCTCGGCCCCGAGCAGACCGAGCGCCTGCTGCGCGAGGTGCCGAGCGCGTACGGGACGCAGATCAACGACGTGCTCCTGAGCGTGCTTGGCACCGTGCTCACACAATGGTGCCAGGCTCCGTCGGTGGTCGTGGACCTGGAGGGCCACGGCCGCGAGGACGTCGGAAGCGACATCGACATCTCGCGGACCGTCGGCTGGTTCACCAGCGTGTACCCCGTGGTCCTCGGCGGTACTTCCGGCGGATCCCTCGGGGACGGACTTCGCCGCACGAAGGAGTACCTGCGGGAGATTCCACGCAGGGGTCAGGGCTATGGCCTCCTGCGCCACATGACTGACTGGTCCCCGGGGGCGGGCGCGGAGCTCGCCTTCAACTACCTCGGCCAGACGGGCCAGGCGGTCGGCCGGGCCGACGGCTCCGGCGGACGGTTCGCACCGACCGGCCGGGCGCTCGGCGACTCGCAGCCGGCGCAGGGTCTCCGCACCCACCTCATCGAGATCAACAGCCAGATCGCGCTGGGCCGACTCGAGCTGGTCTGGATGTACAGCGATCAGGTGCACGACCGTGCGACGGTGCTCCGCCTCGCGCAGCGCTACCTCAAGGTCCTCGAGGACCTCATCGAGTACTGCTGCCGCCCCGAGGCCGGCGGATACACGCCGTCCGACTTCCCCCTGGCCGACGTCGACCAGGACCTGCTCGACCTCATACGACAGCGCTTCGACTCACCCGACCACACTGGTGAGATCGCCGATTCCGGAGGTGCGTGATGACGGCGTTCGACGCGGCTGCAGGCCGAAGAGGTCGGGCGATCGAGAACATCTACCCGCTGACCGCACTGCAGCAGGGCATGCTCTTCCACACCGAGCTGGCCGACGAGCCCGGCATGTACTGGGTGCAGGACGGCATGCTCCTGGAGGGCGAGCTCGACCAGGACGCCCTGCGCCGGGCGTGGGAGCTCATGTTCACGCGGCACGAGGTGCTCCGGACCACCGTCGTACGCGAGGGCGCGGCGACGCCGCTCGCGGTGGTGTCCCGGTCGGTCCCGCTGCCGCTCCGGTTCATCGACGTGTCCCACCTGGACGAGGCCGACCGCCAGGAGGCGGTCGACTCCTACCTCACCTCCGACTGGGAGAGCGGCGCCGACTTCGCCGCCCCGACCCTGGTACGGATCGCCGTCATCGCCCTCGCCGCGGACCGCCACCAGCTGGTATGGAGCTACCACCACATGCTCCTCGACGGCTGGAGCGCCCCCATCGTGGCAGCCGAACTGATGGACGCCTACCGGGCGTTCCGCACGGGCGGCGAGCCGCGGCTCCCGACGCGCAGGCCCTTCCGGGACTTCGTGGGCTGGGTGTCCCGCCAGGACCTCGACGCCGCCCGCGCGTACTGGCGCGAGCGCCTCGCCGGCATCACCGAGGCGACGTCCCTGGGCATCGAGCACGCCACCGGCGACCAGGGACCCGGCGAGGCCCTCATACCGCTGTCCGCCGAGGTGGCCGGCATCGGACTCACCGAGTTCGCGCGCCGCCACCGACTCACACCGAACACTGTCGTGCAGGCCGCCTGGGCCATCGTCATGTCCCTGTACTCGGGCGGCGACGACGTCATGTTCGGCGTCACCACTTCGGGTCGCGACGGCCAGCTCGACGGCATGGAGTCGATGGTCGGCATGCTGCTCAACACCACACCCGTCCGGATCCGCGTCGACCGCGACGAGCTGCTCACGACCTGGCTGACCCGCCTGCAGGACGAGCAGGTGCGGGCCCGGCAGTACGAGCACACCCCACTGGTGACGATCGCGTCCTGCAGCGAACTCCCTGCCGGCAAGCCCCTGTTCAACAGCCTCTTCGTCTTCGAGAACTTCCCGGTCCAGGACCTGGAGGAGGAAGAGCGGAACGCGGCGGCGAGCGGCCTGCGCGCCGGGATGAACTACGGCCGAGAGCAGGCCAACTACCCGCTGAGCGTGACCGCGAGCTCCGGCCGTGAGCTGCAGATCAAGCTGTCCTACGACCGCTCCCAGGTCGACGCCGACGCGATCGACCGGATGGTCGGCCACATCGCGCGCGTCCTGGAGTCGATCGTCGCCGACGCGGGTGTGCGGGTGGGTGAACTGTCGGTTCTGTCTGCGGCCGAGCGTGAGCTGGTGCTGGAAGGGTGGAACGCGTCGTCTTCGGTCGAGCTGCCGGCGGTGGGTGGTGTGCACGAGCTGATCGCCCGGCATGCGGTGGTGTCTCCGGATGCGGTGGCGGTGGTGGCGGGTGAGGAGTCGCTGACGTACGGCGGGCTGATGGCGCGGGCGAATCGTCTGGCGGGTCATCTGCGGTCGGTGGGTGTGGGTGCGGAGTCGGTGGTGGGTCTGTGCGTGTCGCGCGGCGCGGATCTGGTGGTGGCGCTGCTTGGGGTGTGGCAGGCGGGTGGGGCGTATGTGCCGCTGGATCCGGAGTATCCGGTGGAGCGGTTGGAGTTCATGTTGGCGGACAGCGGGGTTGAGGTTCTGGTGGGGGAGCGGGGGGTTGTCGGGACTCTTGGTCTGGGCGATGTGGTGAATTCGGTGGTGTGGCTTGAGGACGTGGCAGGGGAACTCCCGGTGGATTCCGCTGCGGTGGAGGTTGTGTCCGGTGGCCAGTTGGCGGGTGTGATTTATACGTCGGGTTCGACGGGGCGTCCCAAGGGGACGCTGGTTTCTCATAGTTCGTTGGTGGCGTTGTTCGCCGGTTGGGAGGTGGCTCATTTCGGTGGGGAGGCGTTGAGGTGGTTGTCGGTGGCGAGTGCGAGTTTCGATGTGTTCACCGGCGATGTGGTGCGGTCGCTGTGTTCGGGTGGGGCGCTGGTGTTGGGTCGGGTGGGCCTGCAGGTGGATGTGGACGAGTGGGTGGGGTGCTGGCGGGCGCCGGGGTGAACGCGCTGGAGTGTGCGCCGCGGTATGTGGACGAGTTGGTGGGGTTCGTCGAGGGTGGCGGTTCGGCGGAGGGGCTGGGGCTGAGTGGGCTGCGCTTGGTCGTCGTGACGACCGACGTGTGGCGGTGGGGCTCGGTCGCGCGGGCTCGGGGTGTACTCGGCGACGGCGTGCGGTTGTTGTCGGCGTACGGGGTGACCGAGGCGTCGGTCGACTCGACGTATGGCGTGCTGACCCCTGCCGCAGGCATGGGCGAGGGTGCGGTGCCTATTGGTGGGCCGCTGCCGAATACGCGGCTTTATGTGCTGGACGGATTGATGCATCCGGTTCCGGTCGGTGTCGTGGGTGAGTTGTTCATAGCCGGGCCGCAGGTCGCTCGGGGTTTTGGGGGTCGTCCCGGTTTGACGGCGGAGCGCTTTGTTGCTGATCCGTTCATGGGCGACGGGTCGCGGATGTATCGGTCGGGTGACCGGGTGCGGTGGCAAGCGGATGGCCGGCTGGAGTTCCTGGGCCGGGCGGATGAGCAGGTCAAGGTGCGTGGCTTCCGGATCGAACCGGGTGAGATCGAGGCGGTCCTGACCGACCACCCGCAGATCCGTACCGCAGTCGTTTCGACCTTCGGGGAGAGCGCGGATTGCCGGTTGGTGGCATATGTGGTGCCGGCCGACGCGGCTGAGGGTGTTCCGTCGGTGGGTGTGCTGCGGGAGTACGCGGGCCGGAGTCTTCCCGGCTTCATGGTTCCTTCCGTGTTCGTCGAGTTGGCGGGCCTCCCGTTGACGCCGAACGGCAAGGTCGACCGCGACGCGCTGCCGGTTCCGGAGGGCGTACGGCCCGAGCTGGAGGGATTCGTCGCGCCGGCGAACGCGACCGAGGAACTCCTGGCCGGGGTGTGGGCTCAGGTCCTGGGTGTCGACCGGGTCGGGGTCCACGACACGTTCTTCGAACTCGGCGGACATTCACTGCTCGCCACCCAGGTCGTCTCGCGCATCCGGTCCGTGTTCGCGACCGAGGTCCCCCTCTCGGCGCTGTTCGACCACCCCACGGTCCGCGAGCTGTCCGACGTCGTCGTCAGCTCGGACGAAGCGGTCACCGCACCGCCCATCACCGCGACGAGCCGGGACCACGAGCTCCCGCTCTCCTTCGCGCAGCAGCGCCTGTGGTTCCTGGCCCAGCTGGATCCCGGATCCACCGAGTACAACGTGCCCCTGCTGGTGCGCCGGCCCGGCGGCCTCGACATCGAGGCACTGACTGCTGCACTGGACGCGGTCGTGAAGCGGCACGAGATCCTGCGGACCAGGCTGGTCCCGAACACCAACGGCGTCGCGCAACAGGTGATCGACGAGCCGACCCCCTTCGTCCTCCCGCTCGCCGACGTCTCGGGGCACGACGACCCGGCCGCGGCCGCCCGGAAACTCGTGAACGCGGAGGTGATGGCACCCTTCGACCTGGCCCGCGGACCGCTGGTCCGGGGCACCCTGATCCGGATGTCCGCCGACGAGCACGTCCTGGCTCTGGCCGTGCACCACGTGGCCTTCGACGAGTGGTCGGTACGCATCCTCCGCGAGGAACTCGCCGCCCTGTACGAGGCGTTCCGGGCCGGCGAGTCGGACCCGCTGCCGCCGCTGACCGTGCAGTACGCGGACTTCGCGGTGTGGCAGCGGCAGTGGCTGACCGGCGACGTGGTGGACGCCCACACGGAGTACTGGCGCGACCAGCTGGCCGACCTGCCGACGCTGGAACTGCCGACGGACAGGATGCGCCCGCCGGTACGGTCCACTGACGGCGCGGCGGTCGACTTCTCCGTCCCCGCACCGGCCGCGGACGCCTTGCGGGCGCTGTCCCGCAAGAACGGCGTGACGATGTCCATGACGCTACTCGCCGCGCTCGACGTGCTCCTCGGGTGGTACACGGGGTCGGACGACGTCGTGGTCGGCACCCCGGTCGCCAACCGGAACCGCGCCGAGACGGAGGACCTGATCGGGTTCTTCGTGAACACGCTGGTCATGCGGACCGACCTGTCCGGCGACCCGACCTTCACCGAGCTCCTCAGCCGGGTGCGGAAGACGGCCCTGGCCGCGTACGCGCACCAGGATCTGCCGTTCGAGCAGCTGGTGGACGAGCTGGTGACGGAGCGGGACCGGTCCCGGACCCCCCTGTTCCAGGTGTTCTTCACCTACACGCCCGAGGGAAACCCCGGTCAGGGCTACGGTCAGGAGCGGCCCGACGCGCACGAGGGCGACGCCGATGCGTCGTCGGTCGACGTCCTGGCGGCGAACTCCGTCAACTTCGACCTGGCCGTCGCGCTGGCGGACCACGACGGCGCCCTGGCGGGGCAGATCGAGTACAGCACCGCGCTGTTCGACGCCGCGACCGTGGAGCGGATGGCCGGCCACCTGGTCGCGTTACTCGAAGCCGTCGCCGCGGACGCCAAGCAGCGGGTGGGTGAGCTGCCGGCTCTTTCGGCGGGCGAGCGTGAGCTGGTCGTGGAGGGCTGGAACGCGTCGTCGGTGGAGCCGCCGGCGGTGCGTGGGGCGCAGGAGCTGATCGCCGAGCGTGCGGTGGCGACCCCGGATGCCGTGGCTGTCGTCGCAGGCGGGGAGTCTTTGACGTACGGCGGGCTGATAACGCGGGCGAATCGTCTGGCCCATCACCTGCGGTCGGTGGGTGTGGGTGCCGAATCGGTGGTCGGTCTTTGCCTGCCGCGTGGGCTGGACATGGTGGCGGCAATGGTCGGCGTGTGGCAGGCCGGTGGTGCTTACCTGCCGCTCGATCCGGAGTACCCCGCCGATCGGCTGGAGTTCATGCTGGCGGACGCGGGTGTGCAGGTCGTGGTGGGGCAGCGGGCCATCGTGGACGGTCTGCCGGTCGGCCAGGCCGTGTGGCTGGATGATCCGGCCGTACGGGAGGTCCTGTCCGGGCTGCCGTCGGAGGCGCCCGAGGCGACTCCGGTTGCTGACCAACTCGCCTACGTGATCTACACCTCCGGTTCCACCGGCCGCCCGAAGGGCGTCCAAGTCGCGCACGGCAGCGTCGTGGGCATGGTGTCGGCCCTGGCTCCGGTCCTCGACGCCGGTCCGGGCGTACGGATGCTGCAGTTCGCCTCCTTCAGCTTCGACGCTGCCGTCCTCGACGTGGCGGTGACGCTCGCTTCCGGCGGCGTCCTGGTGGTGGCGACGTCCGCCGAGCGGGCCGAGGCGGCCCAGCTCACGTCGATGCTGCGGGCCGAGGCTGTGCGCGCGGCGAGCGTCGTCCCGTCCCTTCTGGGCGTCCTGGACCCGGAGGAAGTGGCAGGGCTCCAGACCCTGCTGCTCGGCGCGGAGCGCCTGACCCAGCCGGTCGCCCGTGCCTGGTCGTCCGGCAGGCGCCTCGTGAACACGTACGGCCCGACCGAGTCGACCGTCATGGTGACCGCCGGCGCCGTCGCCCCGGATCTCCAGCGTATGCCGGCGATCGGTTCCCCGGTCGCCAACGCCCGGCTCTACGTCCTGGACGGGTCGATGAGGCCCGTGCCCGTCGGTGTCCCCGGCGAGGTGTTCATCGCCGGTCCGCAGGTCGCTCGTGGCTACCGCGGGCGTCCCGGTCTGACGGGCGAGCGGTTCGTCGCCGACCCGTTCGCCGCCGACGGCACGCGCATGTACCGGTCGGGCGACCGTGCCCGCTGGCTGCCGGACGGACAGCTCGGCTTCGTCGGGCGTGCCGACGCCCAGGTCAAGGTGCGTGGCTTCCGGATCGAGCCGGGCGAGATCGAGGCGGTCCTGACCGACCACCCGCAGATCCATTCCGCCGTCGTCGCCGCCTTCGGTGATATCGAGGACCGGCGCCTCGTCGCGTACCTCGTCCCCGCCGACCAGACCGCCGGCATCCCGTCCGTCGGCGAGCTGCGGGAGTACGCGGCGAGGTGGCTGCCGGCCTTCATGATTCCGTCGGCGTTCGTGGAGCTCGCGGCCCTGCCGCTGAGCCCCAACGGCAAGCTCGACCGTGCGGCCCTGCCCGAACCGGGCGGGGAGAGGCCGGAACTCGAGGAGTTCGTGGCTCCGTCGGGTGACGCGGAGGAGGCGCTGGCCCGGCTCTGGGGCGAGGTGCTCGGGGTGGACCGGGTCGGCGCCACGGACAACTTCTTCGAGCTGGGCGGGCACTCGCTGCTCGCCACGCAGGTGACCTCGCGCATCCGGGAAGCCTTCGAGCTCGAGATCCCACTGTCGGCCCTCTTCGACCACCCGACGGTGCGGGGCTTGGCCGCCGTGGTCGAACAGCTCATCTGGTACGAGATCGACCACATGCCGGAAGACGAAGCCGTCCAGAGCCTGGACAGCTACGCGCAGGGTGCAGAGTCCGACGAGAACGGGGTTCTCTGAATGTCCATCTCCCCCGCGGGGCTGCTGCAGAAGCTTGAGAACATCGGCGTCCGCTTCAATGTCGTCGACGGAAGGCTGCGGATCTTCGCGCCCAAGGGCGTGCTCACCGAGGAACTCCGGACCCAGCTCCAGGCCTGCCGCGACGAGGTCGTCGCGCTGCTCGTCGACCGCAACGCGGAGTCGACGGCCGCGGCCGACCAGGCGCCGCCGATGACCGTCGCCGACCGCAACGAGCGGCTGCCGCTGTCCTTCGCGCAGCAGCGTCTGTGGTTCCTCGACCAGCTCGACCCCGGATCGGTCGAGTACAACGTACCCATGCCGATCCGGCTCGGCGGGGTGCTGGACATGCCCGCGCTCGGGGCCGCCCTGAACACGATCGTCGCCCGGCACGAGGTGCTGCGTACGCGACTCGTGGCCGGCGACGACGGTGTGCCGCACCAGGTGATCGACCCGGCGGCACCGCTGCCGCTGCCGGTGGCCGACATGTCGGGCGCGGAGGACCGCGGTTCGGCTGTGTGGGCGCTGATGGCCGCGGACGCGGCGCAGCCCTTCGACCTCGCGGGCGGCCCGCTGATCAGGGCCCTGCTGATCAGGCTGGCTCCCGACGAGCACGTCCTGGCCCTGTCGATGCACCACGTCTCCTTCGACGAGTGGTCGAAGCGGATCTTCCACGACGAACTCCTGCTCTCCTACGAGGCGTTCCAGGCCGGGCGCCCGAACCCGCTGCCGCCGCTCGACGTGCAGTACGCGGACTTCGCGGTGTGGCAGAGGCAGTGGCTGGACGGCGAGGTCCTGGACAGGCAACTCGCTTACTGGCGCCGACAGTTGGGCGGAGTGTCGGCTCTCGACGTGCCCACCGACCGGCTACGGCCGGCGGTCTGGTCGCCGGCCGGCGCCATGGTGCGGTTCACCGTGCCCGCGCGGACGGCCGACGGCCTGCGCGAGCTGAGCCGGCGCAGCGGCACGACGATGTTCATGACCCTGCTGGCGGCCTACGACGTCCTCCTCGCCCGTTACGCGGGCACGGACGACGTGGCCGTGGGAACGCCGGTCGCCAACCGGAACCGTGCCGAGACCGAGAAGCTGATCGGCTTCTTCATCAACACCCTCGTCATGCGCACCGACGTGTCCGGCGACCCGACGTTCGAGGAACTCCTCGCCCGCGTACGGGAGATGGCCCTCAACGCCTACGCGCACCAGGACCTGCCCTTCGAGCAGCTCGTCGACGAGCTCGTCACGGAGCGGGACCGGTCGCGCAGCCCGCTGTTCCAGGTGCTGTTCAACTACTTCACCGAGGAGGGCCGGCAGAGCGGGGGCCGTGACTCGCGCGACCCGTCCCACGACCGCCCGCGCGACGCGGGAGAGGACGGCACGGACGACGGCCTGGCCCTGGTTGCGGGCGACGTCGTCGCCAAGTACGACCTCCGGCTGATGCTGACGGACGGTGGTGGCGCGCTGTCGGGCGTGATCGAGTACAGCACCGCTCTGTTCGACGCCGTGACGGTTGAGCGGATGGCCCGACACCTTGTGTCCGTGCTGAACGCGGTGGTCGACGACGCGGGACAGCGAGTGGGCGAGCTGCCCGTGCTCACCGCCGGCGAGTGCGACGTCCTGGTGGACGAATGGAACGCGACGGTTGAGCGGCTGCCTGCGGTGGGTGGCGTGCATGAGCTGATCGCCGAGCGTGCTGCGCGGACGCCGGACGCGGTGGCTGTGGTGTGTGGTGAAGATGCCGTTGTCTACGTGGAGTTGATGGGCCGGGCGAATCGTCTGGCGCATTACCTGCGGTCGGTGGGTGTCGGCTCGGAGTCGGTGGTGGCGCTGTGCCTGCCCCGTGGGATCGACATGGTGGTGGCCGTCCTCGCGGTGTGGCAGGCGGGCGGGGCGTATCTGCCGCTGGACCCGGAGTACCCGGCGGAGCGGCTGGGCTTCATGCTGCGCGACAGCCGGGCGGCGGTGCTGGTGGGCACCGAGGAGCTGGTCGACGAACTGCCGGTGGGGCGCCTGCGGACGGTGCTCGTGGACGACCCGATGGTGCGGGCGGCGCTCGTGGAGCTTCCGGCGAGTGCCCCCGAGGTGACGACGTCTCCCGACCAGCTGGCGTATGTGATCTATACGTCGGGTTCGACGGGCCGTCCGAAGGGCGTGCAGGTCGCGCATCGTGGTGTGGTGAACCTGGCGCAGGCGCAGGGGCGTGTGTTCGGGGTCGGTGAGGGCGAGGGGGTGTTGCAGTTCGCGCCGTTCGGTTTCGATGCTGCTGTGTCCGAGGTCGTGGTGACGTTGGCGGCGGGTGGCCGGCTGGTGGTGGCGACGGCGGAGGAGCGGGGCGAGCCGCGTGCGCTGGCCGGGCTGGTGCGGGAGAGGGATGTGCGGGTGGCGACGCTGCCGCCGTCGCTGCTGGCCGTGCTTGAGCCGGCCGATCTTGCCGGTCTGAGGACTCTGGTCACCGCCGGTGAGCGGCTGGAGGAGGCGGCGGCCGCGCGTTGGCGTGGCGAGTACCGGCTGCTGAACGCGTACGGTCCGACCGAGGCGACGGTCTGCGCGAGCATCGCCGTCCTCGAGGCCGACGGTGAGGGGGAGGGGGCTCCGTCCATCGGTGCGCCGATGGCCAACACCCGCGCTTATGTCCTCGACGGTCAGCTGCGTCCGGTGCCGGTCGGCGTGCTGGGCGAGCTGTTCATCGCCGGTGTGGGTGTGGCTCGGGGGTACGGGCGCCGGGCGGACCTGACGGGTGAGCGCTTCGTCGCCGACCCGTTCGCCGGGGACGGGTCGCGCATGTACCGCTCCGGTGACCAGGTGCGATGGCTGGCGGACGGACGGCTGGAATTCGTCGGCCGGGTGGACGATCAGGTCAAGATCCGAGGGTTCCGCGTCGAGCTGGGCGAGATCGAGACGGTCCTGGCCGGGCACGCCGCGGTGCGGGCGGCGGTGGTCACGGTCGAGGGTCTGGAGGGGGATCGCAGGCTGGTGGCGCATGTGGTGCCGGCGGATCAGGAGGAGGGGATGCCGGCCGTCGGTGAGCTGCGGGCCTTCGTGGGCGAGCGGCTGCCCGGGTTCATGGTTCCCTCGGTGTTCGTCGAGCTGGCCGCGCTGCCCCTCACGCCGAACGGCAAGGTCGACCGAGCCGCGCTTCCGGCTCCGGACGCCGTCCGTCAGGGCATGACCGGCTTTGTCGCGCCCGCGAGCGTGACGGAGCATCTGCTGGTCGAGGTCTGGGCCGCGGTGCTGGGCGTGGACGAGATCGGCGCGGCCGACGACTTCTTCGAGCTGGGCGGGCACTCGCTGCTCGCCACCCAGGTCGTCTCCCGCATCAGGGAGGTGTTCGCGGCCGAGATCCCGCTGGCCGTGCTGTTCGACCACCCGACGGTACGAGAGCTGGCCGCGGTGGTCGACCGGGCCGGCAACCAGGCGGTCGCCGCCGTGCCGCCCATGACGGTGGCCGACAGGGACGAGTCGCTGGCGCTGTCGTTCGCGCAGCAGCGCCTGTGGTTCCTCGACCAGATGGAGCCCGGCTCTGCCGAGTACAACGTGCCCCAGTCGATCGTCTGGGCC
Organism: Streptomyces sp. CA-179760; assembly: GCF_050937045.1. Lineage (NCBI taxonomy): Bacteria > Bacillati > Actinomycetota > Actinomycetes > Kitasatosporales > Streptomycetaceae > Streptomyces > Streptomyces sp. CA-179760. The sequence goes on along the minus strand of NZ_JBNJLZ010000001.1, from coordinate 708,362 downwards.
GGCGACCTGGACGTCGCCGCCATGAGCGAGGCGCTGACCGCGGTGGTGACCCGGCACGAGGTGCTGCGGACGCGCCTGGTGGCCGGTGCGGACGGCGTGCCGCACCAGGTGATCGACGAGCCGAAGCCGTTCCCGCTCGTGCTCACGGACGTGTCCGGCGACGCCGATCCGCTCGCCTCGGCCCGCGAGGTGATGCTCGCGGACGCCGTAACCCCGTTCGACCTGGCCGTCGGGCCGCTGATCCGCGCCACGCTGATCCGTGTACGGCCCGACGAGCACGTCCTCGCGCTGGCCATGCACCATGTCGTCTCCGACGAGTGGTCGGGCCAGATCCTGCGACGAGAGCTGGCCGCCCTGTACGACGCCTTCCGCGCGGGAGAGCCGGACCCGCTGCCGCCGCTGACCGTGCAGTACGCGGACTTCGCGGCGTGGCAACGGGAGTGGCTGACGGGCGATGTTCTCGAAGCCCAGCTCTCCTACTGGCGCGCCGCGTTGGCCGACGTGCCCGAGCTCGAGCTGCCCGCCGACCGGCCGCGTCCGGCGGTTCGTTCCTCCGCGGGTGCGGTGCGGCGGTTCAGTGTGTCGGCGGGGACGGCCGAGGCGCTGCGGGAGCTGTCGCGTGAGTGCGGCGCGTCGATGTTCATGACGCTGCTGGCGGCCTTCGACGTGCTGCTGGGCCGGTACACGGGGTCGGACGATGTGGTGGTCGGCACGCCGGTGGCGAACCGGAACCGTGCCGAGACGGAGGGCCTGATCGGGTTCTTCGTGAACACGCTCGTGCTGCGGGCGGATCTGTCGGGTGATCCGTCGTTCCGTGAGGTGTTGGGGCGGGTGCGGGAGACGGCTCTGGGTGCGTACGCGCATCAGGACGTGCCGTTCGAGCAGCTGGTGGACGAGCTGGTCACGGAGCGGGACCGGTCCCGGACCCCGCTGTTCCAGGCCTTGTTCAGCTACGTGGCCGGGGAGTCGGACGGCACCGCCGAGGACGCGGCGGGCGAGGGCCCCGGCGGTCGGGCCGACGCCGCGGACGACCTGGGCGCGAGCGAGCTGCCGGTCAAGTTCGACCTGGCGCTGACGATGAGCGACGCCGACGGAAGCCTGACGGGCACGATCGAGTACAGCACTGCGCTGTTCGACGGCACGACGGTGGATCGGTTGGCCGGTCACTTGGTCACGCTGCTGGAGGCCGTGGCTGAGGAAGCGGACTGCCGGGTGGGTGAGCTGCCGGTGCTGTCGGCGGGTGAGCGTGAGCTGGTGGTGGAGGGGTGGAACGCGTCGTCGGTGGAGCTGCCGGCGGTGGCCGGTGTGCATGAGCTGATCGCGGAGCGGGCGGTTGCCGCTCCGGATGCGGTGGCTGTGGTGGCGGGCGGGGAGTCGGTCACGTATGGCGGGTTGATGGCGCGGGCGAATCGTCTGGCGCATCTCCTGCGCGGTATGGGTGTGGGTGCGGAGTCGGTGGTGGGGCTGTGTCTGCCGCGTGGGGTGGACATGGTCGTGGCGATGGTCGCGGTGTGGCAGGCCGGTGGTGCGTATGTGCCGTTGGATCCGGAGTATCCGGCTGACCGGCTTGGGTTCATGCTGGCGGATGCGGGTGTGCAGGTCGTGGTGGGTCAGCGGTCCCTGGTGGAGGGGCCGGCGGTCGGGCAGGGTGTGTGGCTGGATGATCCGGCCGTACGGGAGGTCCTGGCCGGGCTGCCGTCGGAAGCGCCTGAGGTGGAGCGTTCCGCCGAGCAGTTGGCGTATGTGATCTATACGTCGGGTTCGACGGGTCGGCCGAAGGGTGTGCAGGTCGCGCACGGCAGCGTGGTGGGCATGGTGTCGGCGCTGGCTCCGGTCCTCGATGCTGGTCCGGGGGTGCGGATGCTGCAGTTCGCGTCGTTCAGTTTCGACGCGGCCGTCCTGGATGTGGCGGTGACGCTCGCCTCGGGTGGTGTCCTGGTGGTGGCGACGTCGGAGGAGCGGGCCGAGGCGGCTCTTTTGACGTCGATGCTGCGGGCCGAGGGGGTGCGCGCGGCGAGCGTGGTTCCGTCCCTGCTGGGCGTGCTGGACCCGGGGGCGGTGTTCGGTGTCGAGACGCTGCTGCTGGGTGCGGAGCGGCTGACCGAGCCGGTGGCCCGTGCCTGGTCGGCCGGTCGTCGGCTGGTGAACACGTACGGGCCGACCGAGTCGACCGTCATGGTGACCACCGGTGTCGTGGACCGGGACCTCCTCACCGGTGCGCCCGCGATCGGTGCGCCGGTGGCCAACGCCCGTCTCTACGTCCTGGACGACCGGCTGAACCCGGTCCCTGTGGGCGTCGCCGGTGAGGTGTACATCGCCGGTCCCCAGGTCGCCCGTGGTTATCGCGGTCGCCCGGACCTGACCGCCGAGCGGTTCGTCGCCGACCCCATCACCGCCGACGGCACGCGCATGTACCGCTCCGGCGACCGGGCGCGCTGGCTGCCGGACGGGCAGCTCGACTTCGTCGGGCGGGCCGACAGCCAGGTCAAGGTCCGCGGATTCCGGATCGAGCCGGGCGAGATCGAGGCGGTCCTGGCCGGCCACCCCCAGATCCGCACCGCCGTCGTCGCCGCCTGCGGCGACGAAGAGGACCGACGCCTCGCCGCATACCTTGTCCCAGCCGACCAGACCGCCGGTATCCCCTCCGTTGCCGACCTCCGCGCGTACGCGGGCAGCCGGCTGCCGGCCTTCATGATCCCGTCGGCGTTCGTGGAGCTTGCGGCGTTGCCGTTGACTCCGAACGGGAAGCTGGACCGTGCCGCCCTGCCCGACCCCGACAGCGCGTGGGCGGGTGTGGCGGGGGTGTTCGTCGGGCCGCGTTCCGGGGTGGAGCGGGTTTTGGCGGAGGTGTGGGCTGAGGTTCTGGGTGTGGAGCGGGTCGGGGTCGAGGACAACTTCTTCGAGCTCGGTGGCGACTCGATCGTGAGTATTCGTGTGGTGGCTCGGGCGCGTGAGCTGGGTGTTCATGTGACGGTGGCGCAGTTGTTCGATCATCAGACGGTGGCGGGGCTGGCGTCGGTGGCGTCGTCCGGGAGTGGGGTTGTTGCCGAGCAGGGTTTGGTGGTGGGTGGGTTCCCGCTCACTCCGATTCAGCGGTGGTTTTTGGAGCGGGGGTTGCCGCGGGCCGGGCATTTCAATCAGTCGACGGTTGTGGAGGTCGACGGGTGGGTTGATGTCGAGTTGTTGCGGTCGGCGGTGGGTGTGCTGGTCGAGCAGCATGATGCGTTGCGTTCGCGGTTCGTGCGGCGGGGCGGGGCGTGGGTCGGGCATGTGGTGGCCGCTGAGACGTCGGATCTGGTCACGGTCGTCGACGCGACGGGCGTGGGGGGTGAGGTTGAGGCGGAGTTCCTTGAGGCGCGAGCCACCGAGATCCAGGCCGGCCTCGACCTGGAGCAGGGACCACTCTTCAGGGTGGCGCTCTTCGACCTCGGCGATCGGGGGCAGATAGTCCTGGTCGTCGCTCATCACCTGGTCGTGGACGCGGTGTCCTGGCCGGTGTTGCTTGAGGATCTGGCGTCGGCGTATGCGCAGGTCGAACAGGGTGTCGGTGGTGTGGAGCTGGTGGCGAAGACGTCGTCGTTCGTGGCGTGGGCGCAGCGTCTGGAGGAGCTGTCGGGTTCGCCGGAGGTGGTGGCGGAGGCGGAGTTCTGGCGGGCCGTCGAGGCGGCGGCGGAGCCTTTGCCGCGGGTCTTCGAGGGCGGGGCGAACCTGGTGTCGGGGGCGCGGCGGGTGTCCGTGGTCCTGGATGCCGTGCTGACGGAGCGACTGCTGCGTGAGGTGCCGGCGGCGTTCCGGACGCAGATCAATGATGTGCTGCTGAGCGTGCTGGGTGCGGTGTTCACCGAGTGGAGCGGGTCGCGGTCTGTCGTGGTGGATGTGGAAGGTCACGGCCGTGAGGACGTCGGTGCGGACGTGGACGTGTCCCGTACGGTGGGCTGGTTCACCAGCGTCCACCCGGTGGAGCTCACCGCCCTGGTCGAGGGTGACCTGGGTGCGCTCCTGCGCCGTACGAAGGAGTACTTGCGGGGTGTCCCTCGCAAGGGTCTGGGTTACGGTCTCCTGCGCCACCTCACCGACTGGGTCCCGCAGGGGCATGCCGAGGTCGGCTTCAACTACCTCGGACAGTCCGGCCGCCGACCGGACGACACCGAAAAGGCCTCCGAGGCCGGACACACGCAGGAAGGGCGGGGCGGTCGCTTCCGGCCGCTGCCCGGCTCCCTCGGCGCGGGGGAGTCATCGCAGAACGAGCGCTCGTACCTGATCGACGTCAACAGCCAGGTGGCCGACGGTCGCCTGGAGATGGTGTGGACGTATGGCGCCGAGGTGCACGACGAGGCCACGGTCACCGGGCTCGCGGAGCGGTACGTCGAGGTGCTGGCCGAGCTGATCGAGTACTGCTGCCGCCCCGACACCGGCGGGTACACGCCCTCCGACTTCCCGCTCGCGGCGCCGATCGACCAGGCCGTGATCGACCGTGTCGCGCAGAGCCTGCCGACCGAGATCGAGGACATCTACCCGCTCACGCCCCTCCAGCAGGGCATGCTCTTCCACACGCGCCTCTCGGCCGACCCCGGCATGTACTGGGCGCAGAACGGCCTGATGCTGGAAGGCGGTCTGGACCTCGACGCCCTGAAGCGGGCGTGGGAGCTGGCGTTCTCCCGGCACGAGGTGCTGCGCACCGCGGTCGTCTCGGACGGCGTGCCGCAGCCGCTCGCGGTCGTCTCCCGCTCCGTACCCCTGCCCCTGGAAGTGATCGATCTCGCCCACCTCGACGAGGAGGAGCAGCGCGACGCGATCTCCGCGCACCTGGAGGCCGACTGGGCGCGTGGTGCGGACTTCTCCGCGTCGACGTTGGTTCGTCTGGCGTTGGTGCGTCTGGGCGAGGGCCGGCATCAGCTGGTGTGGAGTTATCACCACCTGCTGTTGGACGGGTGGAGTGTGCCCATCGTGCTGGGCGAGGTCCTGGAGGCCTATCACGCTTTCCGCGCCGGCCGGCGGCCCGAGTTGGGTGCGCGGGCGCCGTTCCGTGCGTTCGCGGCGTGGGTGGCGGGTCAGGACGAGGAGGCTGCGCGGGAGTACTGGGCCGGGCGGCTGGCCGGGTTCGGCGAGGTGACGTCGCTGGGCGTGGAACGGGCGACCGGCGAGGAAGGCCTGGAGGAGCTGCACCTGCGGCTGCCGGCGACGGTGGCGGGTGAGGGGCTCACGGGGTTCGCGCGGCGTCATCGGCTGACGTTGAACACGGTGGTGCAGGGCGCCTGGGCGTTGGTGCTGGCGTTGTACGCGGGTTCGGACGATGTCGTGTTCGGTGTGACGTCGTCGGGTCGTGGCGGTCAGATCGACGGCATGGACGAGATGGTGGGCCTGCTGCTGAACACCACCCCGGTACGGGTGCGGGTGGAGCGTGACCGGCCGGTCGCACAGTGGCTGGCGGGGCTGCAGGACGAGCAGGTTCGGGCGCGGCGCTTCGAGCACACGCCGCTGGTCACTATCGCCGACTGCAGCGAACTCCCGGCTGGGCAGGCGCTGTTCAACACCCTCTTCGTCTTCGAGAACTACCCGGTCGAGGAGCTGGAAGCGGGTCAGGCGGACTCTGCGGAAAGCGGCCTGCGCACGGGCTTCAACCACATGCGCGAACAGGCCAATTACCCCCTGACCGTGGCCGCCAGTTCGGCGCACCACCTCGCACTCCGACTCTCCTACGACCGTGCCCAGTTCGATGCGGCGACCATGGAGCGCCTCGGTGCGCATCTGGTGTCGGTTCTGGAGGCGGTGGCCGTCGATGCGGGGCAGCGGGTGGGTGACCTGTCGGTGCTGGGTGTGGGTGAGCGGGGGGAGTTGGTGGCGGGTGGTGATGGTGGGTGTGTGGTGTTGCCGTTGGTGGGTGGGGTGCATGAGCTGATCGCGGAGCGGGTGGTTGCGGCTCCGGATGTGGTGGCTGTGGTGGCGGGCGGGGAGTCGGTGACGTATGGCGGGTTGATGGTTCGGGCGAATCGTCTGGCGCATCACCTGCGGTCGGCGGGTGTGGGTGCGGAGTCGGTGGTGGGGCTGTGTCTGCCGCGTGGGGTGGACATGGTTGTTGCGGTGCTCGCGGTGTGGCAGGCGGGTGGCGCGTATCTGCCGCTCGACCCCGAATACCCTGCCGAGCGCCTGGAGTTCATGCTCGCCGACAGTGGCACCAAGGTGCTCGTCTGCGCGGGCGCGACGGCCGAGGGTCTCGGGGCGGAGACCGTGATCAGGCTGGACGATCCGGTGGTGGTGGGTGAGCTGGCCGGGCTTCCGGCGAGTGTGCCTGAGGTGAGGACGGTGCCGGACCAGTTGGCGTATGTGATTTATACGTCGGGTTCGACGGGGCGTCCGAAGGGTGTGCAGGTCGGGCACGGTGGTGTGGTGAATCTGGCGCTTGCGTTGCGGTCGGCGCTGGGTGTCGGGCCGGGTGTGCGGGTGTTGCAGTTCGCGTCGCAGAGTTTTGATGCGGCTGTGCTGGATGTGGTGGTGACGTTGGCCGGTGGTGGGGTGCTGGTGGTGGCCTCGTCCGAGCAGCGTCGCCTGCCGGCGGAGCTGCAGGGTCTGGTCCGCGCTGAGGGTGTGGTGTCGGCGAGTGTCTCGCCGTCGCTGCTGGGTGTGCTGGACGAGGTGGCGTTGTCGGGTGTGGGCAGCTTGTTCGTGGGTTCGGAGCGGGTTGGTGAGCAGGTTGTGCGGGAGTGGGCTGCCGGGCGCAGGTTTTTCGTCGGGTACGGGCCGACCGAGATCACGGTCATCGCCTGTGCCGGCCTTGCCGATCCTGATGCTGAGGGTGCGCCGACGATCGGCAGGCCGCTGGCGAACACGCAGGTGTATGTCCTCGATGAGCAACTGCGTCCCGTCCCCGTGGGTGTGGCGGGTGAGCTGTTCATCGCGGGCGCCGGTGTCGCCCGTGGCTATGGGGGTCGTCCCGGGCTGACGGGTGCGCGGTTCGTTGCTGATCCGTTTGCTGCGGACGGCAGCAGGATGTACCGGTCCGGTGATGTGGTGCGCTGGCTGGCGGATGGGCGGCTCGACTTCGTGGGCCGTGCGGACGAGCAGGTGAAGGTGCGGGGGTTCCGGATCGAGCCGGGTGAGATCGAGGCGGTGCTGGCCGGTCACCCGCAGGTGCGTACGGCTGTGGTGGCGGCGTTCGGCGAGGGTACGGATCGTCGTCTTGTGGCCTACGTGGTCCCGGCCGATGGCGTGGTCGGCATGCCGCCGCCCGGTGAGCTGCGGGAGTTTGTGGGTGGGCGGTTGCCGGAGTTCATGGTCCCGTCCGTTTTCGTCGAGCTGGCCGGGCTGCCGCTGACGGCGAACGGCAAGCTGGACCGTTCGGCTCTTCCCGCCCCTGAGGTGCGGCAGTCCTCGGGCGAGGGCTTCGTTGCTCCGGCCGGGACGACGCAAGAGCTCGTGGCCGGCATCTGGGCCGGCGTGCTGGGGCTCGACCGGGTCGGTGCCACGGACAGCTTCTTCGAGCTCGGCGGCCACTCGCTCCTCGCGACGCAGGTGATCTCCCGGATCCGCGAGGTCCTGGGCGTCGAGCTCGCCATGTCGGTGCTGTTCGACCAGCCGACCGTACGAGGCCTGGCCCAGGCCGTCGCGGAGGCGTCGGGAACGGCCGTGCCGCCCATGACGGTTGCCGACCGCGCCCAGCCGCTGCCGCTGTCGTTCGCGCAGCAGCGTCTGTGGTTCCTCGACCAGCTCGACCCCGGATCCACCGAGTACAACGTCGCACTCCCCGTCCTCCTCGACGGCGTGCTGGACATCGCGGCCCTGGGCGCTGCCCTGGGAGCGCTCGTCGCGCGCCACGAAGTGCTGCGTACCCGACTCGTCGCGGACGCGGACGGCGTGGCCCACCAGGTGATCGACCCGCCGGCCGCCTTCCCGCTCCTGGTGATCGACGTGTCCGGCAGCGACGACCCGCTCGGCCTCGCCGAGCAGATGGTCGCCCAGGGCATGACCGAGCCGTTCGACTTCGCGGCCGGGCCCCTGTTCCGCCGCACCCTGATCCGGCTCGGAATCGGCGAGCACGTCCTGTCGCTCGCCATGCCCCACGTCGTCTCCGACGAGTGGTCGGCGCGGATCATCCACCGGGAGGTCGCGGCGCTCTACGAGGCCTTCCGCGCCGGTGAGCCGGACCCGCTGCCGCCGCTGCCCCTGCAGTACGCCGACTTCGCGGTCTGGCAGCGCGACTGGCTCAGCGGCGGCGTCATCGAGGGGCAACTCGACTACTGGCGTGGCCAGTTGGAAGGTGTGACCGAGCTGGAGCTGCCGCTCGACCGGACCCGCCCGCCCGTCCGGTCGTCGGTGGGGTCGAGCACGCAGTTCACCGTGCCCGCCGAGACGGCGGAGGCGCTGCGCGGGCTGTCCCGCGAGAGCGGCACGACCATGTTCATGACGCTCCTCGCCGCCTTCGACGTCCTCCTCGGCCGTTACTGCGACACGGAGGACGTCGCGGTCGGCACGGCCGTCGCCAACCGGAACCGTGCCGAGACCGAGAGCCTCATCGGCTTCTTCGTCAACACGCTCGTCATGCGCACCGACCTCTCCGGCGACCCGACGTTCGCCGAACTCCTCCACCGGGTCCGGCAGACCGCGCTCGGCGCCTACGCCCACCAGGACCTGCCGTTCGAGCAACTCGTGGACGACCTCGTCACCGAGCGGGACTGGTCCCGGACGTCCCTGTTCCAGGTCTACTTCAACTACGTACGCGCCGGAGCCGGAGCGGCGGACGCCCCCGAAGCCGACGGACAGGACCAGGGCCTGGACGAGCTGCAGGGCCATGACCAGCACCGGACCCAGGACGCAGCGCCCGCCGACGCCACCGCCCCCGCCGACGCAGGTTCCGCCGTCCCCGGTCCCGCCATGACGCGCGACCTCACCCTCTCCGACCTGTCCCTGACCTTCCGGGACAGCGGCGACGGCGCCCTGTCCGGCGAGATCGAGTACAGCACCGCGCTGTTCGACGCCACGACGATCCAGCGCATGGCCGGCCACCTGGTCGCCCTCCTGCAGGGCGTCCTCGATCCGGAGCGCCGCATCGGCGCACTGGACCTGCTCGGCGACTCTGAGCGCTCGACGCTGCGGCAGCTCGGCACCGGCACCGAGACGGACACGGAAGGACGCCCCGTCCACCTGCTCGTCCAGGAGCAGGCGCACCGCACACCGGACGCCGTCGCCGTCGTGGAGGGGGACCGCCACCTCACGTACGGCGCGCTGAACGCGCAGGCCAACCGGCTCGCCCACCGGCTCGTCGCGGAGGGCGCCGGCCGCGAGGACGTTGTCGGTGTGTGCCTCGCCCGCAGCCTCAGGACGGTCGTGGCCCTGCTCGCCGTCCTCAAGGCCGGCGCCGCCTACCTGCCCTTCGACCCGGACCAGCCCGTCCAGCGGCTGGAGCACATGACCGAGTCCTCCGGCGCGGCGCTGGTCCTCACCGAAGCCGCACTGGACGAGCGACTGTCGACCGTGTCCGCGCCCCGCCTCCTCATCGACGCGGAGCGTCCGGACGTCGCCGTAGGCGCCACCACGACCGAGGCCGTCGCCACCGACGCCCCCCAGGTCGACGTCACGCCGCAGAACCTCGCGTACGTCATCTTCACCTCCGGCTCGACCGGCCTGCCCAAGGGCGTGCTCGTCCAGCACCACTCGTGGAGCCTGCAGCTGCAGGAGATGGGCCGGCGGTACGGCCTGACCTCGTCCGACGCGACCCTCCAGATGGCCTCCCTCACCTTCGACGCCGCGCAGGAGCAGCTCTTCGCGACCCTGCTGCTCGGCGGACGTCTCGTCCTGCGCGGAGCGGAGCAGTGGGCACCGGAGCGCGTGCTGCGCGAGATCCGGGAACAGGCCGTGACCTCCGTGGAGATCACCCCCGCACTCTGGGAGATGATCATTCCGGGCCTGGCGGCCGGCGCCAACCACGGCCCGGACTTCCGCTGGCTGATCCTGGGCGGCGAAGCGGTGTCGCCGCAGGCACTCGACCAGTGGTTCGCGCAGACGTCCGTGCCCATCTACAACACGTACGGGCCGACCGAGACGACCATCACCTGTGTCGCCTCCGAACTGCGGGGGCCGGTGCCGTTCGTGCCGATCGGGCTCCCGATCGCGGACACGAGGGTGTACGTCCTCGACGCCCGGTTCAAGCCGGTGCCCGTCGGCATCCCCGGCGAGCTGTACATCGGCGGCGCGGGCGTGGCGCGCGGCTACGGCGGCCGCCCCGCGCTGACGGCCGAACGGTTCGTCGCCGACCCGTTCGCCGGTGACGGAGCGCGCATGTACCGCTCCGGTGACCAGGTGCGATGGCTGGCGGACGGGCAGCTGGAGTTCCTCGGCCGCGCCGACCACCAGATCAAGGTGCGCGGCGTCCGCATCGAGCCGGGTGAGATCGAAGCCGTCCTCGCCACCCACGCCGGCGTCCGGTCGGCGGTCGTGACCGCCTTCGGCGACGGCATGGCCCGCCGCCTCGTGGCGTACGTGGTCCCGGCCGACCTCGGCGCCGGCATCCCGCCGGTGGCTGAGCTCCGTGACCACCTGCGCCAGAGCCTGCCCGAGTTCATGACCCCCGCGGTGTTCGTCGAGATCACCGAGCTGCCCCTGACGCAGAACGGCAAGCTCAACCGCGCCGCGCTCCCGCAGCCCGACCCCGCCGCCCATGCGGACACCCACCAGTACGTGGCCCCGCGGGTGCCACCGCGCAACTGCTCGCCGGGATCTGGGAGCAGGTCCTCGGAGTGGACAGGATCGGCGCCGACGACGACTTCTTCGGGATCGGCGGCCACTCGCTGCTCGCCACGCAGGTCATCTCCCGCGTGCGCGAGGTCTTCGGGACCGAGGTGCCGCTGTCCGCGATGTTCGACCGGCCCACGGTACGCGGCCTGGCCGAGGCGATCGACGCGTCCGGCACGGGCGTGACGGTGCCGCCGGTGACCCCGGCAGACCGCGACGAACCGCTGCCGCTGTCGTTCGCGCAGCAGCGCCTGTGGTTCCTGGACCGGCTGGAGCCCGGTGCGCTCGGCCACGTACTGCCGACCCCGATGCCCTGGACCGGCGACCTGGACGTGGCCGTCCTGGGCGCGGCACTGAGCGGCGTGGCCGCCCGGCACGAAGTGCTGCGCACCCGCCTCGCCCCCGATGCGGACGGAGTGCCGCGGCAGGTCATCGACCCGCCGGCGCCCTTCCCGCTGCCGGTCGTGGACGTGTCCGGGGCGGCGGACCCGGTGGGCGCAGCCCGCGCCCTCGTGGCCGCGGACGCGGCCACCCCGTTCGACCTGACGAACGGCCCCCTCGTCCGTGCCGCCCTCATCCGCATGGCCTCGGACGAGCACGTCCTGGCGCTCACCATGCACCACGTCGTGACCGACGAATGGTCGGAGCGCATCTTCCAGCGCGAACTGACCGCCCTGTACGAGGCGTTCCGGGTCGGCGAGCCGGACCCGCTGCCGCCGCCGGCCCTCCAGTACGCGGACTTCGCCGTCTGGCAGCGACAGTGGCTGTCCGGCGACGTCCTGGACGAGCAGCTCGCCTACTGGCGCGACCGGTTGGGCGACGCCCCGGCGCTGCAGCTGCCGACGGACCGGCCGCGTCCGGCCGTACGGTCCTCGGCGGGCGCGCAGACCGCGTTCACCGTGCCGGCGTCGGCGGCGGAGGCGCTGCGAGCACTGTCGCGGCAGAGCGGCGCGACGATGTTCATGACGCTGCTGGCGGCCTTCGACGTGCTGCTGGGCCGGTACACGGGGTCGGACGATGTGGTGGTCGGCACGCCGGTGGCGAACCGGAACCGTGCCGAGACGGAGGGCCTGATCGGGTTCTTCGTGAACACGCTCGTGCTGCGGGCGGATCTGTCGGGTGATCCGTCGTTCCGTGAGGTGTTGGGGCGGGTGCGGGAGACGGCTCTGGGTGCGTACGCGCATCAGGACGTGCCGTTCGAGCAGCTGGTGGACGAGCTGGTCACGGAGCGGGACCGGTCCCGGACCCCGCTGTTCCAGGTCTTCTTCAGCTATGACACCGAGGGCGCTCCGGAGGCGCCGGGACAGGGCGCCGGCGAGTCGTCCGCCCATGCCGATCGCACGGTGCAGTTCGACTTGGCGCTGCGGCTCGGCGACAGCGAGAATGGCGGGCTGTCCGGCCAGATCGAGTACAGCACTGCGCTGTTCGACGGCACGACGGTGGATCGGTTGGCCGGTCACTTGGTCACGCTGCTGGAGGCCGTGGCTGAGGAAGCGGACTGCCGGGTGGGTGAGCTGCCGGTGCTGTCGGCGGGTGAGCGTGAGCTGGTGGTGGAGGGCTGGAACGCGTCGTCGGTGGAGCTTCCGTCGGTGGCCGGTGTGCATGAGCTGATCGCGGAGCGGGCGGTTGCCGCTCCGGATGCGGTGGCTGTGGTGGCCGGCGGGGAGTCGCTGACGTACGGCGGGTTGATGGCGCGGGCGAATCGTCTGGCGCATCTTCTCCGTGACGGTGGTGTGGGTGCGGAGTCGGTGGTGGGGCTGTGTCTGCCGCGTGGGGTGGACATGGTCGTGGCGATGGTCGCGGTGTGGCAGGCCGGTGGTGCGTATGTGCCGTTGGATCCGGAGTATCCGGCTGACCGGCTTGGGTTCATGCTGGCGGATGCGGGTGTGCAGGTCGTGGTGGGTCAGCGGTCCCTGGTGGAGGGGCCGGCGGTCGGGCAGGGTGTGTGGCTGGATGATCCGGCCGTACGGGAGGTCCTGGCCGGGCTGCCGTCGGAAGCGCCTGAGGTGGAGCGTTCCGCCGAGCAGTTGGCGTATGTGATCTATACGTCGGGTTCGACGGGTCGGCCGAAGGGTGTGCAGGTCGCGCACGGCAGCGTGGTGGGCATGGTGTCGGCGCTGGCTCCGGTCCTCGATGCTGGTCCGGGGGTGCGGATGCTGCAGTTCGCGTCGTTCAGTTTCGACGCGGCCGTCCTGGATGTGGCGGTGACGCTCGCCTCGGGTGGTGTCCTGGTGGTGGCGACGTCGGAGGAGCGGGCCGAGGCGGCTCTTTTGACGTCGATGCTGCGGGCCGAGGGGGTGCGCGCGGCGAGCGTGGTTCCGTCCCTGCTGGGCGTGCTGGACCCGGGGGCGGTGTTCGGTGTCGAGACGCTGCTGCTGGGTGCGGAGCGGCTGACCGAGCCGGTGGCCCGTGCCTGGTCGGCCGGTCGTCGGCTGGTGAACACGTACGGGCCGACCGAGTCGACCGTCATGGTGACCACCGGTGTCGTGGACCGGGACCTCCTCACCGGTGCGCCCGCGATCGGTGCGCCGGTGGCCAACGCCCGTCTCTACGTCCTGGACGACCGGCTGAACCCGGTCCCTGTGGGCGTCGCCGGTGAGGTGTACATCGCCGGTCCCCAGGTCGCCCGTGGTTATCGCGGTCGCCCGGACCTGACCGCCGAGCGGTTCGTCGCCGACCCCATCACCGCCGACGGCACGCGCATGTACCGCTCCGGCGACCGGGCGCGCTGGCTGCCAGACGGGCAGCTCGACTTCGTCGGGCGGGCCGACAGCCAGGTCAAGGTCCGCGGATTCCGGATCGAGCCGGGCGAGATCGAGGCGGTCCTGGCCGGCCACCCCCAGATCCGCACCGCCGTCGTCGCCGCCTGCGGCGACGAAGAGGACCGACGCCTCGCCGCATACCTTGTCCCAGCCGACCAGACCGCCGGTATCCCCTCCGTTGCCGACCTCCGCACGTACGCGGGCAGTCGGCTGCCGGCGTTCATGATCCCGTCCGGGTTCCTTGAGCTCGCGGCCCTGCCGCTGAGCCCCAACGGCAAGCTCGACCGCGCGGCCCTGCCCGACCCGGTGCAGAACGCGCGTACCGAGGGCGACTTCGTGGCGCCGGGCACGGCCATCGAGGTACTGCTCGCCGACATCTGGGCCCAGCTCCTGGGCCTGGAGCGCGTCGGCGCGACGGACAACTTCTTCGAGCTGGGCGGGCATTCGCTCCTCGCGACCCAAATCGTGTCCCGCGTCCGGGACGTGTTCGGCACCGACATCCCCGTAGCGGCGATGTTCGACCACCCGACGGTCGCGGGCCTGGCCGATGTCCTCGCCGCCGCCACGCCCGGTGCGACCGCCCCGGCATGGACGGTCGTCAGCAGGGACGACGCGCTGCCGCTGTCGTTCGCGCAGCAGCGCCTGTGGTTCCTGGACCAGCTCGAGCCCGGATCGGTCGAGTACAACCTCCCGATGTACCTCCCCTGGGACGGCGACCTGGACGTCGCGATCCTCGGCAAGGCGCTCACCGAGGTCGTGACGCGACACGAGGTGCTGCGGACCCGTCTGGTGGCGGACGCGGACGGCGTGCCTCACCAGGTGATCGATCCGCCCACCGAGTTCGTGCTGCCCGTGGTGGACCTCTCCGGATGCGCGGAGCCGGTGCGCGAGGCCGAGCGGCTGGCGTTCCTGGACACGATGGCACCGTTCCGTCTCGCCGACGGCCCCCTGGTCCGGGCCACCCTGATACGGCTCGGCGAGGGGCAGCATCTGCTGGCGCTGATGATGCACCACGTCGTGTCCGACGAGTGGTCGGCGCGGATCCTGCGACGTGAACTCGTCGCGCTGTACGAGGCGTTCCGCGCCGACCGGCCGAACCCGCTGCCGCCGCTGGCCGTCCAGTACGCGGACTTCGCGGCCTGGCAGCGCGAATGGCTCGGCGGCGAGGTCCTCGAAGGACAACTGGCCTACTGGACCGAGCAACTGGCCGACGCACCCGTACTCGACCTGCCCACCGATCGTCCGCGCCCGCCGGTGCGGTCGACCGAGGGAGCGATGGCCCCGTTCACCGTCTCGGCCGAGACGGCGGAGGCGCTGCGCGCGCTGTCCCGGTCCAACGGCACCACGATGTTCATGACGCTGTTGGCGGCCTTCAACGTCCTGCTGGGACGGTACGCGGAGGCGGACGACGTGGTCGTGGGCACGCCGGTGGCGAACCGGAACCGGGCCGAGACCGAGGGCCTGATCGGCTTCTTCGTCAACACCCTGGTGCTGCGCGGCGACTTGTCGGGCAACCTGTCGTTCACAGAGCTGCTCGGTCGGGTGCGCCAAACCGCCCTGGGCGCGTACGCACATCAGGACGTGCCGTTCGAGCAGCTGGTGGACGAACTCGTCACGGAGCGGGACCGGTCCCGCACACCGCTCTTCCAGGTCTTCTTCAGCTACGGGACCGGCGAGGGCGAGGAGGTCCGCGGTACGGCCGACGCCGGGGAGCACCTCGGCAGCGCTCCTGGTCAGGTGGCCGCAGTCTTCGACCTGTGGCTGATGCTGGAGGAGTCCGGCGACGGCACGCTCAAGGCAGGCATTCAGTACAGCACCGCGTTGTTCGACGCGGCGACGGTGGAGCGGATGGCAGGGCACTTGGTCACGCTGCTGGACGCTGTCGTGGCGGACGCGGATCGGGAGATCAATGAGCTTCCGGTGCTGACGGCGGGTGAGCGGGATGTGGTCGTGCGGGGCTGGAACGACACGGGCGTGGAGGTGTCCGGGGTCGGCGGTGTTCATGGCCTGATTGCCGCGCGGGCCGCTACGGCTGCGGATGCGGTGGCTGTGGTGGTCGGCGGGGAGTCGGTGACGTACGGCGGGTTGATGGCCCGGGCGAACCGTTTGGCGCGTCACCTGCGGTCGGTGGGCGTGGGCGCGGAGTCCGTGGTCGCGGTGTGTGTGGAGCGCGGCGTGGACATGATGGTGGCGGGCCTTGCGGTGTGGCTGGCGGGGGGTGCGTACCTGCCGCTGGATCCGGAGTTCCCTTCGGACCGGCTGGAGTTCATGCTCGCGGACAGTGGCACGGGGGTGCTGGTGGGTCATCGGTCGGTGGCTGGCGGGTTGCCGGTGGAGTCGGTGGGTTCGGTGGTCTGGCTGGACGACGCGGAGACGCGGTCGATGCTGGAGAGTCTCTCGTCCACCTCCCTCGATGTGATCTGCGCTGCCGATCAGCTGGCGTATGTGCTGTACACGTCTGGTTCGACCGGTCGGCCGAAGGGCGTGCTGGTGGGCCAGGCGAGTTTGGTGAACTTCCTTTCCGGTATGGCGACGCGTCCGGGGCTCGACTCGGACGATGCGCTGCTGGCGGTCACGACGTTCGGCTTCGACATCGCGGGGCTGGAGTTGTGGCTGCCGCTGGTGGTGGGTGGCCGTGTCGTGGTCGCTGATCGTGAGGTGGTGGGCGATCCGGGCGTGCTGGCGGGTGAGCTGGAGCGCTGGGGTGTCTCGGTGATGCAGGCGACGCCGGTGACGTGGCAGATGCTGGTCGCCGACGGCTGGACCGGACGGCCTGGGCTGCGGGCGCTGTGCGGTGGCGAGGCGCTCCCGGACGGCTTGGCACGTGCCTTGGTGGAGCGCGTCGAGGGCCTCTGGAACATGTACGGGCCGACGGAGACGACGATCTGGTCGACGTGTGAGCAGGTGACGCCGGATCGGGCGCCGGGGATCGGGTCGCCGGTGGCGAACACTCAGGTGTACGTGCTGGACGGCCGGCTGGAGCCGGTGCCGGTGGGTGTGGCGGGTGAGCTGTTCATCGGCGGTGCCGGGGTGACCCGCGGGTACCTGGGTCGTCCGGACCTGACCGCGGAGCGGTTCGCGGCTGATCCGTTCGCTGCGGACGGTTCGCGGATGTACCGGACGGGCGACCGCGTGCGGTGGATGCCCGACGGCCGCCTGGAGTTCATGGGCCGCGCCGATGAGCAACTGAAGGTGCGCGGTTTCCGTATCGAGCCGGGCGAGATCGAGGCGGCTCTGGTCGGGCATCAGGCGGTCGGCTCGGCGGTCGTCGTCGGCCGCGGGCAGGGCGTGGAGCGCCGGTTGGTGGCGTACGTCGTTCCCGCCGACCAGGCGGAGGGTGCTCCGTCGGCGGGCGAGCTACGGGAGTGGCTGCGCGTCGGCCTGCCGGAGTACATGGTGCCGTCGGTGTTCGTCGAGCTGGCCGCGCTGCCGCTCACCCCGAACGGCAAGATCGACCGCAAGGCACTCCCCGAGCCGGACGAACGGAGTCTCGACTCGGAATCCCGATTCGTCGCGCCCGTCACCGCCTCGGAGGAGCTGCTGGCAGGCATCTGGTCGCAGGTGCTGGGCCTGGAGCGGGTCGGTGTCACCGATGGCTTCTTCGACCTGGGTGGTCACTCGCTGCTCGCGACGCAGGTGATCTCCCGGATCCGGGAGGCGTTCGGGGCCGAGGTGCCGCTGTCGGCGCTGTTCGACCGGCCGACGGTGCGTGGCCTGGCGGCCGCGATCGAGAGCGCTGCGGGTGATTCGGCGCCGCCGGTGGTGCCGGCGGACCGTACGCAGCCGCTTCCGCTGTCGTTCGCTCAGCAGCGCCTGTGGTTCCTGGACCAGCTGGAGCCGGGCTCGACGGAGTACAACATGTCGACCCGTCTCCGTCTCAACGGCGACGTCGACCTCGAGGCCCTGGGCGCGGCGCTGAACGCGGTAGTCGCCCGGCACGAGGTACTTCGCACCCGCCTGGTGGCAGGCGCCGACGGCGTGGCGTACCAGGTCATCGACCCGCCGGCTCCCATGCCCCTCCCCGTCCTCGACGTCTCCGGGAGCGTGGATCCGCAGGGCGCAGCGAACGACGTGGTCACGAAGGATGCCCTGACGCCGTTCGATCTGGCGAACGGCCCCCTGCTGCGGGGCATGCTCGTACGGATCGCTCCGGACGAGCACGTCCTGTCCCTCGTCATCCATCACGTCGTCTTCGACGAGTGGTCGGACAGGGTCTTCCAGCGCGAGCTGGCAGCCCTCTACGAGGCGTTCCGCGCGGGCGAGGCGAACCCGCTGCCGCCGCTGGAGTTCCAGTACGCGGACGTCGTCGCCTGGCAGCGGCAGTGGCTGACCGGCGACGTGCTCGAAGGGCAACTAGCGTATTGGCGCGACAAGTTGAGCGGCGCGTCGGAACTGGAGCTGCCCACCGACCGGCCGCGGCCTGCGGTGCGTTCCACCGAGGGGGCAGTGGTCCGGTTCGAGGCGCCCGCGGGTACGGTGGAGGCGCTGAAGGCGCTGTCGCGTGAGCACGGCACGACGATGTTCATGACGCTGCTCGCCGCCTTTGACGTCCTCATGGGCCGCTACGTCGACTCCGACGACATCGTCGTGAGCACGCCGGTCGCGAACCGGAACCGTGCCGAGACCGAGGGCCTGATCGGCTTCTTCGTCAATACCCTTGTGATGCGCACGGACCTCTCCGGCGCCCCGACGTTCGCCGAACTCCTCGGCCGGGTACGCGAGACCGCCCTCGGTGCGTACGCGCACCAGGACCTGCCGTTCGAGCAGGTGGTGGACGCCATCGCCGATGTACGGGACCGTACCCGTGGCCCCCTCACCCGCGTCTCCTTCAACTACGCGGCCGAGGCGGCCGGAACCTCGCCCTCCGACCGGAGGAGGGCCGACGGGGCCGGCATGGGCATCGAAACCGGCACGGGTCTGCTGCCGGTTCAGTTCGACATGGTCGTGGCGCTGGGGGAGGACGACGGTGCCCTGACCGGAGAAATCCAGTACAGCACCGCGTTGTTCGACGCGGTGACGGTCGAGCGGATGGCGGGGCGCATCGTGACGTTGCTGGGAGCTGTCGGCGCGGATGCCGAGCGGCCGGTGAGTGAGCTGCCGCTACTGACGGCGGCCGAGCATGACCAGGTCGTACGCGAATGGAACGCGACGGCGGAGTCGTTGCCGTCGGTGGGTGGGGTGCACGAGTTGATCGCCGAGCGGGCGGCGCGGACGCCGGACGCGGTGGCGGTGGTGTGCGGTGAAGTCTCCGTCGAATACGCGAAGTTGATGGGCCGGGCGAGCCGTTTGGCGCACTACCTGCGGTCTGCCGGCGTGGGCTCGGAGTCCGTGGTGGCGCTGTGCCTCCCCCGTGGGGTGGACATGGTCGTGGCGATGCTCGCGGTCTGGCAGGCCGGTGGCGCGTACCTGCCGCTGGACCCGGAGTACCCCGCCGACCGGCTCGGCTTCATGCTGAGCGACAGCCGGGCCACGGTGCTCGTGGGCACCGAGGAGCTGGTCGACGAGCTGCCGGTCGGACGTCTGCGGACGGTGGTCGTCGATGCTCCGGCGGTCGTGGCCGCGCTGGCGGAGCTGCCGACGAGTGCGCCCGAGGTGACGACGACGCCCGACCAGCTGGCGTACGTGATCTACACGTCGGGTTCGACGGGCCGTCCGAAGGGCGTCCAGATCGCGCACCGGGGTGTGGTGAACCTGGCGCAGGCGCAGGCCCGTGCGTTCGGTGTCGGCGAAGGCGACGGGGTGCTGCAGTTCGCCCCGTTCGGCTTCGACGCTGCGGTGTCCGAGGTCGTGGTGACGCTGGCGGCCGGTGGCCGGCTGGTCGTGGCCACCGGGCAGGAGCGCGGCGAGCCGCGCGCCCTGGCCGCGCTCGTACGGGAGAAGGACGTACGGGCGGCGACGCTGCCGCCGTCGCTCCTGTCCGTGCTTGAGCCCGACGACCTGGCCGGTCTGCGGACCCTCATCACGGCCGGCGAGCGACTGGAGGAGGCCGCAGCGGCACGCTGGCGCCGCGAGTACCGCCTCCTGAACGCCTACGGTCCGACCGAGGCGACGGTCTGCGCGAGCATCGCCGTCCTCGACCCCGACGGTGACGGCGTGCCTCCGATCGGCGCACCGATGGCCAACACCCGCGCCTACGTCCTGGACGACCAGCTGCGCCCCGTCCCCGTCGGGATGACGGGCGAGCTGTACATCGTCGGCACCGGCGTCGCGCGCGGCTACCTGGGCCACCCCGACCTGACCGCCGAACGCTTCGCGGCCGACCCCTTCGCCGCCGACGGCACCCGCATGTACCGCTCGGGTGACCAGGCCCGCTGGATGCCCGACGGCCGGCTGGCGTTCGTCGGCCGGGCGGACGACCAGGTCAAGATCCGCGGCTTCCGGGTCGAGCCCGGCGAGATCGAGGCGGCGCTCGCCGCGCACGCCGCCGTACGCACGGCTGTCGTGACCGCGTACGGGGAGGCCGCCGACCGCAAGCTGGCCGCCTACCTGGTGCCCACCGACCACGAGGAAGGCATACCGGACTCCGCCGACCTGCGGGAGCTGCTGCTTGGGACCCTGCCGGAGTACATGGTCCCGGCGGCCTTCACTGAGATGTCGAGGCTGCCGCTCACCACGAACGGCAAGGTGGACAAGGCGGCGCTGCCGGAGCCCAAGACGGTTCGCTCCGCCGGCACGGAGTACATCGCGCCGTCCGGTGAGGCGGAGGAGCTTCTCGCGGAGATCTGGTCCGAGGTCCTCGGGATCGAGCGGATCGGCGCCCACGACAACTTCTTCGAGCTGGGCGGCAACTCGCTCCTCGTCACCCAGATCGTCGGCCGTATCCGCGGCGCGGGCCACGACATCAGCGTCGGGGACCTCTTCGACCACCCGACCCTCGCGTCCGCCGCGCCGCTGATCCAGATCCAGGCGGAGGACCCCGAGCTCCGCTCGGTGGTGACCATCCGCGCGGGCCGGACCAGCCCCGCGATCTTCGCCGTGCACACCCTGACCGGCGAGGTCGCCGCGTTCGCCGAGGTCGCCGGGCACCTGGCCGAGGGGCAGCGGTTCTACGGGCTGCAGGAACGCGGCCTGACCGGCGAGGACGCGCCGCCGTCGTCCGTCGAGGAGATGGCGACCACGTACATCGGCGAGATGCTGCGGGTGCAGAAGGAGGGCCCGTACCTGCTGACCGCACAGTCCGGGAGTTCCTACGTCGCGCTGGAGATGGCGCGCCAGCTCACCGCCATGGGCAAGCAGGTCGGCGGCGTCTTCCTCATGGCGCCGGCCCGCCAGCCCTTCGCCTGGCGCATGCCGACCCAGGCGTTCGGCCGGTCCGACAAGAAGCTGCTGGCCGCGATCGAGGCAGCCCTCGACGGAGCCGAGGGGACGAAACTCCCCCGAGCCGCCGAGAAGAAGCTGCTGAAGCTCGGAGCGCCGGACGACGAGATCGCCAAGGGCGTCCGCGAGGGCGACAAGCATGCCCTGCGGATCATGCGCGCCCTCGTCATCAACCACCTCGCCTACTCGTACTACGGCGAACTCATGCACCGCGGCATGCGGAACTACGACGGCCGGGTCGTGCTCCTCATGCCGCGCGACGACAAGCCCAAGCCGTACAAGTGGACCCTCGAGCAGTGGCAGATCCCCGTCACGCGCGGTCCCGAGCTCGTGGACGTGCCGGGCGAGCACTCGACCGTCTTCTACGGCGAGAGCGCCGAGGCCGTGGGCGCGTACCTGAGCGCCGAGATCACCCGCAGCGGCCGGCAGGACGGAGGGGTGTCCGCATGACGGGGCAGAACAGCACGTATGAACTCCCCAATGGGCGCAGGATCACCTGCGTCAGCCCGGCCGAGGCCAAGGTCCTGTGGGCGGAGGCCGTGGATGCGGGGCTCTACAACTCGGCCGCGGACGCGCTGCGGCCCGGGGACACCGTCCTCGACATCGGGGCGAACATCGGAATCGTCTCGCTGATGTTCGGCTGGAAAGCGCCCGATCTCAGGATCGTGTCTGTGGAACCCGCGCCGACCACGTTCTCCTGTCTGGAGGCGAATCTGCGCAGCCATCTGCCGGGCGCCGTCGCCGTACGCAGTGCGGTGGCCGACCGGGCCGGCGAGGCGACATTCACCTATTACCCGAGGTCGACCGGAAACTCCGGGCTGTTCGCCGACCAGGAGGCGGACGACGAGAACACCCGCGTATTTCTGCGCAACACCGGAATCCCGGAGGAATACATCGGCGAGATAGTCAAGGATCTGCACCGCGGTATCGACATGTCCGTGCCCACGCTCACCGTCTCCGATCTGATCAGGGCCCACGACCTGCCGGAGGTCAGCCTGTTGAAGATCGACGTCGAGCGCGCGGAACACCTGGTCCTGGCGGGAGTCGAGGACGACCACTGGCCGCTGATCGGCCACATCGTCGCCGAGGTCCACGACGAGGCCGGCAGGCTCCGGACCCTCACCGACCTCCTTGAACGGCACGGCTTCACCGTCGCGGTGAACCAGCAGCCCAAGCTCGCCGGAACGGATCTGTACGAACTCGCCGCCACGCGGCCGTAAGGCGGGACAAGGCGCGAGAGGCCGCCGCGGTCCGCTGCGGACAGCGCCCCGGGAGCGCGCGACAGGGCGTTCAAACGCCGCCGCGCAGCAGTTGAACACGGTGCCGGAATAATTGCCGGTGACCGCACACCACGTACGCCATGACGCCGCTGGATCAATGATCCAGCGGTGTGCCATGGTGAGGCGGGGGATTCTCCCGACGATGCAGGGGCATGCACACATTCAGCTTTTCTCATTTGCAGGGGACAACTGATGCTTTCTGACGCCAAGCGGGAATTGCTGAAGCGACGCCTCCGGGGAGAGCAGGTATCGCGCCGTACATGGGAGCCGCGTCCCGACGGGCCCCTTCCGCTGTCCTTTGCCCAGCAGCGCCTTTGGTTCCTCAGCCAGTTGGAACCCGGTTCGACCGAGTACAACCTGTCGATGCGCGTGCGGTGGGACGGCACGCCCGATGTGGCGGCGCTGGGCGCGGCGTTGAGCGGCGTGGTGGCGCGGCACGAGGTGCTGCGGACGCGCCTGGTGGCCGGTGCGGACGGTGTGCCGCATCAGGTGATCGACGAGCCGGCGCCGTTCCCGCTGCCGGTCGTCGACGTCTCCTACAGCACTGACCCGGCCCAGGCCGTACGGGAGTTGGCGGCGGCCGACGCGCAGGTGCCGTTCGACCTGTCGACGGGACCGCTGATCCGCGCGACGCTGCTGCGCGCGGGCCAGGCCGAGCACGTCCTCGTGGTCGCCCTGCACCACGTGGTCTTCGACGAGTGGTCGGACTCCGTCTTCCACCGTGAGCTGATGGCCCTGTACGAGGCGGTCCGCACAGGCGAGTCCGACCCGCTGCCGCCGCTCGAGGTGCAGTACGCGGACTACGCGGTGTGGCAACGGCAGTGGCTGCAGGGCGACGCCCTGGAACGGCAGCTCTCCTACTGGCGCGACCGACTCTCCGGCGCGGCGGAACTGGACCTCCCCCTCGACCGCCCGCGCCCGCCCGTGCGTTCCTCGGCCGGCGCGACCATGGGCATCCACATCCCGGACGACATCGCCGACGGCCTGCGTGAGCTGTCGCGCGAGTGCGGTGTCTCGATGTTCATGACGTTGTTGTCGGCGTACGCGGTGCTGCTGGGCCGGTATGCGGGGTCGGACGACGTGGTGGTCGGCACGCCGGTGGCGAACCGGAATCGTGCGGAGACGGAGGGCCTGATCGGGTTCTTCGTGAACACGTTGGTGATGCGTACGGATCTGTCGGGTGATCCGTCGTTCCGTGAGGTGCTGGGGCGGGTGCGGGAGACGGCTCTGGGTGCGTATGCGCATCAGGATGTGCCGTTCGAGCAGGTGGTGGAGGCGTTGGTGTCGGAGCGGGATCGCTCGCGGACGCCGTTGTTCCAGGCACTGTTCAACTACGACTTCGTCGAGGGCGGCTCGTTCGAGATCGGCAGCGGTGACGACGAGGTCGATGCGAAGTTCGATCTGCGGTTGGTGCTGAGTGACGGCGGCGCCGGGTTGGGTGCGGAGTTCGAGTACAGCACCGCGTTGTTCGATGCGGCGACGGTGGAGCGGCTGGGTGGGCATCTTGTCACGCTGTTGTCGGCGGTGGCGGCGGATGCCGGTCAGCGGGTGGGTGAGCTGCCGGTGTTGTCGGCCGGTGAGCGTGAGGTCTTGGTCCAGGGGTGGAATGCGCCTTCGGTGGATGTGCCGGCTGTGGGTGGGGTGCATGAGCTGATCGCTGAGTGGGCTGGTGTGGCTCCGGATGCGCTGGCGGTTGTTGCGGGCGGGGAGGCGTTGTCGTATGGCGGGTTGATGGGTCGGGCGAATCGTCTGGCGCATTACCTGCGGTCGGTGGGTGTGGAGTCGGAGTCGGTGGTGGCGTTGTGTCTGCCGCGGGGGATCGACATGATCGTGGCCATCCTCGCGGTCTGGCAGGCGGGTGGGGCGTATTTGCCGTTGGATCCGGAGTATCCGGTGGAGCGGCTCGGGTTCATGCTGCGTGACAGCCGGGCGACGGTGTTGGTCGGTACCGAGGAATTGGTGGACGAGCTGCCTGTCGGGCGGCTGAGGACGGTCGTTGTCGATGACGCGGTGGTTTCCGCTGTGCTGGCGGGGCTTTCCTCTTCCGCTCCCGATGTGAAAACGAATTCCGGGCAGTTGGCGTATGTGGTTTATACGTCGGGTTCGACGGGGCGGCCGAAGGGTGTTCAGGTCACTCATGGTGGTCTGGCGCATTACGTGGTTGCGGTGGGGGAGCGTTTCGGGTGGGGCGCTGCGGGCGGCCGGTTCGGGTTGTTGCAGCCGGTGGTGACGGACCTGGGCAACACGGTGGTGTTCGGGTGTCTGGTGTCGGGTGGTGTGCTGCATGTGGTGGATGCGGACGTCGCGGTGGACGGGCGCGGAGTGGCGGACTTCGTTCGGGAGTGGGGCATCGATTTCGTGAAGGTGGTGCCGTCGCATCTGGCGGCGCTGGTGGCGGGGTGTGGTGGCGTATTCGGTCCGCTGGTTCCTCGTCGGGGTCTGGTGCTGGGTGGTGAGGGCGCGTCCGCGGCGTGGTTGCGTGGCCTGGTGGAGGCGGCTGGGGAGCGGGTGGTGGTGAATCATTACGGGCCGACGGAGACGACGGTCGGTGTGATCGCCGGTGAGCTGGTCGAGGGTTCGGGTGGTCTCGCGGAGGGTGTGGTGGGTCTGGGTCGGCCGCTGGGGAATGCGCGGGTGTATGTGCTGGACGGGTTCTTGAACCTGGTTCCGGTGGGTGTGGTCGGTGAGTTGTTCGTTGCGGGGCCGCAGGTGGCGCGGGGTTATGCCGGTCGGGCTGGTCTGACCGGTGAGCGGTTTGTCGCTGATCCGTTCGCCGCGGATGGTGGGCGGATGTATCGGACGGGTGACCGGGTCCGGCGGCTGGCTGATGGCCGGCTGGAGTTCGTGGGTCGTGCGGACGGTCAGATCAAGGTGCGGGGATATCGGATCGAGCCGGGCGAGATCGAGGCCGCGCTGCTCGGTCACGCGCTGATCGCTTCCGCGGTGGTGACCGCCAGTGGCGTGGGTGCGGAACGTCGGCTTGTGGCGTATCTCGTCCCGGGTGATGGGGAAACCGGAGTTCCCGCGGTCGGAGAATTGCGCGGATTCCTTGGTGACCGGCTGCCGGAGTACATGGTCCCGTCCGTTTTCGTGGAACTGAGCGAACTGCCGCTCACCGCGAACGGCAAACTCAACCACGCCGCACTACCGGCTCCGGACAGCGTGCTCCAGAACCAGACGGGCTTTGTCGCGCCCCGGACCGAGGTGGAGCAGATCCTGGCCGAGGTGTGGGCCGAGGTCCTGGGCATCGATGAGATAGGCGCGGAGGGCAACTTCTTCGAGCTGGGCGGCCACTCCCTCCTCGCCACCCAGGTGATCTCCCGCATTCGCGAGGTGTTCGACGTCGAGGTGCTGCTGTCGGCGCTCTTCGACGAGCCGACCGTGCGCCAGTTCGCCGCCGTGATCGAAGGCGCCGGCACCGCCGCCGTGGCCCCTCCGGTCGTGGCCGTGGGCCGCGACCAGACCCTGCCGCTCTCCTTCGGCCAGCAGCGCCTGTGGTTCCTCGACCAGCTGGAACCGGGTTCGTCCGAGTACAACCTGGCGACGTCCGTCCGCTGGGACGGCGACGTCGACAGGGAGGCGCTGCGCGCGGCTCTGGGTGGCGTGGTCGCGCGGCACGAGGTGCTGCGCACGCGTCTGGTCGCGGACGCGGACGGTGTCGCGCACCAGGTCATCGACGAGCCCGCGCCGTTCGACCTCCGGATCGTGGAGGTGCCGGCGGGAGAGGACCCGGTCGTCGCCGTACGGGCTGTCGTCGCCGCGGAGGCACAGACCCCGTTCGACCTGGCGCGCGGGCCGCTGCTGCGCGCGACGCTGGTGAAGGTGTCGGCGCAGGAACACATCTTGGCGCTGTCGATGCACCACGTGGTGTCGGACGAGTGGTCGGGCCGCATCCTGCGCCGCGAACTCCTGGCGCTGTACGAGGCCTTCCACGCGGGCGCCCCGGACCCGCTGCCGCCCCTGGCCGTCCAGTACGCGGACTTCGCGGTCTGGCAGAGGCAGTGGCTGTCCGGCGATGTGCTCGACGCCCAGCTCGCGTACTGGCGCGACCGGCTCGGCGGCCTGCCGACCCTCGAGCTGCCCACCGACCGCCCGCGCCCCGCGATCCGCTCCACCGACGGCGGTTTCGCCGAATTCCGCGTGTCCGCGCAGACGGCGCAGCGGCTGCGGGCCATCTCCCGCGAAGCGGGCGCCACCATGTCGATGACCCTGCTCGCGGCCTTCAACGTGCTGCTGGGTCGCTACGCGGGCACCGACGACGTGGTCGTCGGCACGCCGATCGCGAACCGCAACCGGGCCGAGACCGAGGGCCTCATCGGCTTCTTCGTCAACACCCTCGTCATGCGTACGGACCTGTCCGGCGACCCGTCCTTCGCCGAACTCCTCGGCCGGGTACGCGAGACCGCCCTCGGTGCGTACGCGCACCAGGACGTGCCGTTCGAGCAGCTGGTCGACGAGCTCGTGACGGAGCGCGACCGCTCGCGCAGCCCGCTCTTCCAAGTCCTCTTCGACTACGACAACGGCCAGTCCGGCGACGCCGGCGAGCCCGCCGCAGCGCGCGAGCCCGAGAACGCCGCCGAGCCGCAGGAGCCGGCGCCGGACGCGCTGCCGGTGCGGTTCGACCTGGTGCTCACACTGGGAGCCTCGGGCGACGAGCTTTCGGGAGAGTTCCAGTACAGCAGCGAGCTGTTCGACCCGACCACGATCGAGCGGATGGCCGGCCACCTCGTCACCTTCCTCGACGCCCTCGCCGAGGAGGGGGACCGGCCGATCGACGACCTGCCGGTGCTGACCGAGACCGAACGGTCCCGGCTGCTGTACGAGCGCAACGACACGGCCGAGCCGCTGCCCGCGGTGGGCGGTGTGCACGAACTGATCGCGGCACGCGCCGCCGAGCACCCGGACGCCGTGGCAGTGGTGTGCGGTGACGCCTTCCAGGAGTACGGGGACCTCCTGGCGCGCGCGAACCGCCTGGCCCACCATCTGCGCGCTGCCGGCTCCGGTGCGGACACCGTGGTGGCCCTGTGCTTGCCGCGCGGCATCGACATGGTTGTGGCTGCGCTGGCGGTCTGGCAGGCGGGCGCCGCCTATCTGCCGCTCGACCCCGAATACCCCGCCGAGCGCCTGGAGTTCATGCTCGCCGACAGTGGCGCCAAGGTGCTCGTCTGCGCGGGCGCGACGGCCGAGGGTCTCGGGGCGGAGACCGTGATCAGGCTCGACGAGCCGACAGTCGCGGATGCGCTGGCCGTGCTTCCGGCGAGTGCCCCCGAGGTGACGACGTCTCCCGACCAGCTGGCGTATGTGATCTATACGTCGGGTTCGACGGGCCGTCCGAAGGGCGTGCAGGTCGCGCATCGTGGTGTGGTGAACCTGGCGCAGGCGCAGGGGCGTGTGTTCGGGGTCGGTGAGGGCGAGGGGGTGTTGCAGTTCGCGCCGTTCGGTTTCGATGCTGCTGTGTCCGAGGTCGTGGTGACGTTGGCGGCGGGTGGCCGGTTGGTGGTGGCGACGGCGGAGGAGCGGGGCGAGCCGCGTGCGCTGGCCGGGCTGGTGCGGGAGAGGGATGTGCGGGTGGCGACGCTGCCGCCGTCGCTGCTGGCCGTGCTTGAGCCGGCCGATCTTGCCGGTCTGAGGACTCTGGTCACCGCCGGTGAGCGGCTGGAGGAGGCGGCGGCCGCGCGTTGGCGTGGCGAGTACCGGCTGCTGAACGCGTACGGTCCGACCGAGGCGACGGTCTGCGCGAGCATCGCCGTCCTCGAGGCCGACGGTGAGGGGGAGGGGGCTCCGTCCATCGGTGCGCCGATGGCCAACACCCGCGCTTATGTCCTCGACGGTCAGCTGCGCCCCGCGCCGGTCGGTGTGGCCGGTGAGCTGTACATCGCCGGTACGGGTGTGGCCCGCGGCTACCACGACCGGGCCGCGCTCAGCGCCGAGCGCTTCGTCGCCGATCCCTTCGCCGGGGACGGCAGCCGCATGTACCGGTCGGGCGACCGGGTGCGCTCGCTGCCGGGCGGAGAGCTGGAGTTCCTGGGCCGGGCGGACGATCAGGTCAAGGTGCGCGGGTTCCGGATCGAGCCCGGCGAGATCGTCTCGGCGCTGGCCACCCACCCCGCCGTACGCACCGCCGCGGTGACCCCCTTCGGGACCGGGAACGAGCAGCGCCTCGTCGCGTACGTCGTTCCCGAGTCCCAGACCGAGGGCATCCCCGCCGTCGGCGATCTGCGGGACCATCTGAAGCAGTCCCTGCCGGCGTTCATGATCCCGTCGGCGTTCGTGGAGCTTGCGGCGTTGCCGTTGACTCCGAACGGGAAGCTGGACCGTGCCGCCCTGCCCGACCCCGACAGCGCGTGGGCGGGTGTGGCGGGGGTGTTCGTCGGGCCGCGTTCCGGGGTGGAGCGGGTTTTGGCGGAGGTGTGGGCTGAGGTTCTGGGTGTGGAGCGGGTCGGGGTCGAGGACAACTTCTTCGAGCTCGGTGGCGACTCGATCGTGAGTATTCGTGTGGTGGCTCGGGCGCGTGAGCTGGGTGTTCATGTGACGGTGGCGCAGTTGTTCGATCATCAGACGGTGGCGGGGCTGGCGTCGGTGGCGTCGTCCGGGAGTGGGGTTGTTGCCGAGCAGGGTTTGGTGGTGGGTGGGTTCCCGCTCACTCCGATTCAGCGGTGGTTTTTGGAGCGGGGGTTGCCGCGGGCCGGGCATTTCAATCAGTCGACGGTTGTGGAGGTCGACGGGTGGGTTGATGTCGAGTTGTTGCGGTCGGCGGTGGGTGTGCTGGTCGAGCAGCATGATGCGTTGCGTTCGCGGTTCGTGCGGCGGGGCGGGGCGTGGGTCGGGCATGTGGTGGCCGCTGAGACGTCGGATCTGGTCACGGTCGTCGACGCGACGGGCGTGGGGGGTGAGGTTGAGGCGGAGTTCCTTGAGGCGCGAGCCACCGAGATCCAGGCCGGCCTCGACCTGGAGCAGGGACCACTCTTCAGGGTGGCGCTCTTCGACCTCGGCGATCGGGGGCAGATAGTCCTGGTCGTCGCTCATCACCTGGTCGTGGACGCGGTGTCCTGGCCGGTGTTGCTTGAGGATCTGGCGTCGGCGTATGCGCAGGTCGAACAGGGTGTCGGTGGTGTGGAGCTGGTGGCGAAGACGTCGTCGTTCGTGGCGTGGGCGCAGCGTCTGGAGGAGCTGTCGGGTTCGCCGGAGGTGGTGGCGGAGGCGGAGTTCTGGCGGGCCGTCGAGGCGGCGGCGGAGCCTTTGCCGCGGGTCTTCGAGGGCGGGGCGAACCTGGTGTCGGGGGCGCGGCGGGTGTCCGTGGTCCTGGATGCCGTGCTGACGGAGCGACTGCTGCGTGAGGTGCCGGCGGCGTTCCGGACGCAGATCAATGATGTGCTGCTGAGCGTGCTGGGTGCGGTGTTCACCGAGTGGAGCGGGTCGCGGTCTGTCGTGGTGGATGTGGAAGGTCACGGCCGTGAGGACGTCGGTGCGGACGTGGACGTGTCCCGTACGGTGGGCTGGTTCACCAGCGTCCACCCGGTGGAGCTCACCGCCCTGGTCGAGGGTGACCTGGGTGCGCTCCTGCGCCGTACGAAGGAGTACTTGCGGGGTGTCCCTCGCAAGGGTCTGGGTTACGGTCTCCTGCGCCACCTCACCGACTGGGTCCCGCAGGGGCATGCCGAGGTCGGCTTCAACTACCTCGGACAGTCCGGCCGCCGACCGGACGCGGCTGGCGACGCTGCCGCCAAGGACAACAGCCGCGTCCGCTTCCGGCCGTCCGGTGATCCGCTCGGTGCGACGCAGTCGGCCGAGGGCGAGCGCCCCCACCTCATCGAGGTCAACAGCCAGGTGGCCGACGGTCGCCTGGAGATGGTGTGGACGTATGGCGCCGAGGTGCACGACGAGGCCACGGTCACCGGGCTCGCGGAGCGGTACGTCGAGGTGCTGGCCGAGCTGATCGAGTACTGCTGCCGCCCCGACACCGGCGGGCACACGCCCTCCGACTTCCCGCTCGCGGCGCCGATCGACCAGGCCGCGCTGGATCGGATCGCGGCCCGCGTCCCCACCGACATCGAGGACATCTACCCGCTCACTGCCCTCCAGAAGGGCATGCTCTTCCACGGGCAGCTGTCCGAGGACTCCGGCATGTACTGGGTCCAGAACGGTCTGCTCCTGGAGGGCGACCTGAACCTCGACGCCCTGAAGCGGGCGTGGGAGCTGGCGATCTCCCGGCACGAGGTGCTGCGCACCGCCGTGGTGTGGGAGGGAGTGGCCGAACCGCTCGCCGTGGTGTCGCGATCCGTACCGCTGCCTCTGCGCGTGGTGGACTTCGCGCACCTCGACGAGGAGCGGCGGCAGGAGGCGTACGAGCATTTCCTCGCGGAGGACTGGGCGCGCGGTGCGGACTTCTCCGCGTCGACGTTGGTTCGTCTGGCGTTGGTGCGTCTGGGCGAGGGCCGGCATCAGCTGGTGTGGAGTTATCACCACCTGCTGTTGGACGGGTGGAGTGTGCCCATCGTGCTGGGCGAGGTCCTGGAGGCCTATCACGCTTTCCGCGCCGGCCGGCGGCCCGAGTTGGGTGCGCGGGCGCCGTTCCGTGCGTTCGCGGCGTGGGTGGCGGGTCAGGACGAGGAGGCTGCGCGGGAGTACTGGGCCGGGCGGCTGGCCGGGTTCGGCGAGGTGACGTCGCTGGGCGTGGAACGGGCGACCGGCGAGGAAGGCCTGGAGGAGCTGCACCTGCGGCTGCCGGCGACGGTGGCGGGTGAGGGGCTCGCGGGGTTCGCGCGGCGTCATCGGCTGACGTTGAACACGGTGGTGCAGGGCGCCTGGGCGTTGGTGCTGGCGTTGTACGCGGGTTCGGACGATGTCGTGTTCGGTGTGACGTCGTCGGGTCGTGGCGGTCAGATCGACGGCATGGACGAGATGGTGGGCCTGCTGCTGAACACCACCCCGGTACGGGTGCGGGTGGAGCGTGACCGGCCGGTCGCGCAGTGGCTGGCGGGGCTGCAGGACGAGCAGGTTCGGGCGCGGCGCTTCGAGCACACGCCGCTGGTCACTATCGCCGACTGCAGCGAACTCCCGGCTGGGCAGGCGCTGTTCAACACCCTCTTCGTCTTCGAGAACTACCCTGACCAGGCCCTGGTCGAAGGCCGGGAACTCTCCTCCGAGAGTGGCCTTGAGACCGACCTCAACCACGTCCGGCAGCAGGCGAGCTACCCGCTGAGCGTGACCGCGGGCGCCGGTCGCAGACTCAAGATCAAGTTGTCGTACGAGAAGTCCCAGTACGATGCGGCGACGGTCGAGCGGCTGGCAGGTCACCTGGTCACCGTGCTTCAGGCGGTGGCCGAGGAGGGCGACTGCCGGGTCGGCGAGCTGCCGGTGCTGTCGGCGAGGGAGCGCGACCTCGTGCTGGAGGGCTGGAACGCGTCGACGGCGGAGCTGCCGGCGGTGGTCGGCGTGCACGAGCTGATCGCGGAGCGGGCGGTTGCCGCTCCGGATGCGGTGGCTGTGGTGGCCGGCGGGGAGTCGCTGACGTACGGCGGGCTCATGGCGCGGTCCAACCGCCTGGCGCATCACCTGCGCGGTATGGGGGTCGCCGCCGAGTCGGTGGTCGGTCTGTGTCTGCCGCGTGGGGTGGACATGGTGGCGGCCATGGTCGGTGTCTGGCAGGCCGGTGGCGCGTATGTGCCGCTGGACCCGGAGTACCCGGCTGACCGTTTTGAGTTCATGCTCGCGGATGCGGGTGTGCAGGTCGTGGTGGGCGAGCGGTCCCTGGTGGAGGGTCTGCCGGTCGGGCAGGGTGTGTGGCTGGACGATCCGGCTGTACGGGACACCCTTGCGTCCCTGCCGGCGGAGGCACCTGAAACGACCGTATGTGCCGAGCAGTTGGCGTATGTGATCTACACGTCGGGTTCGACGGGTCGGCCGAAGGGTGTGCAGGTCGCGCACGGCAGCGTGGTGGGCATGGTGTCCGCGCTGGCTCCGGTCCTCGACGCGGGGCCGGGGGTGCGGATGCTGCAGTTCGCGTCGTTCAGTTTCGACGCGGCCGTCCTGGATGTGGCCGTGACGCTCGCTTCCGGCGGCGTCCTCGTCGTCGCGTCCTCTGAGGAGCGGGCCGAGGCGGCTCTCCTGACCTCGATGCTGCGGGCCGAGGCTGTGCGCGCGGCGAGTGTCGTCCCGTCCCTGGTGGGTGTCCTGGACCCGGAGGAAGTGTCCGGGCTTCAGACGCTGCTGCTCGGTGCGGAGCGCCTCACCGAGCCGGTTGCCCGTGCCTGGTCGGCCGGTCGTCGGCTGGTGAACACGTACGGGCCGACGGAGTCGACGGTCATGGTGACCACGGGCGTGGTGGAGCCCGGGGGCTTGACGGGTGCTCCCGCGATCGGTGCGCCGGTGGGCAACGCCCGTCTCTACGTCCTGGACGACCGGCTGAACCCGGTCCCTGTGGGCGTCGCCGGTGAGGTGTACATCGCGGGTCCCCAGGTCGCCCGTGGTTATCGCGGTCGCCCGGACCTGACCGCCGAGCGGTTCGTCGCCGATCCGTTCGCCGCGGACGGCACGTGCATGTACCGGTCGGGTGACCGGGCGCGCTGGCTGCCGGACGGGCAGCTCGACTTCGTCGGGCGGGCCGACAGCCAGGTCAAGGTGCGCGGATTCCGGATCGAGCCGGGTGAGATCGAGGCGGTCCTGGCCGGCCACCCGCAGATCCGCACCGCCGTCGTCGCCGCCTTCGGCGACGAAGAGGACCGACGCCTGGTGGCCTACCTCGTCCCCGCCGACCAGACGGCCGGCATCCCCTCGGTCGCCGACCTCCGCGCGTACGCGGGCAGTCGGCTGCCGGCGTTCATGATCCCGTCCGCGTTCGTGGAGCTCGCGGCCCTGCCGCTGACCCCGAACGGCAAGCTCGACCGTGCCGCCCTGCCCGACCCCGACAGCGCGTGGACGGGCTCGGCGGGCGAGTTCGTCGCGCCGCGTTCCGAGGTCGAGCGGATCCTGGCCGAGGTGTGGGCCGAGATGTTGGGCGTGGAGCGGGTCGGGATCGAGGACAACTTCTTCGAGCTCGGCGGCGACTCCATCATCAGTATCCGCGTCGCCGCGAAGTGCCGCGAGCTCGGTGTCCACGTGACGGTGGCGCAGCTGTTCGGCCACCAGACCGTCGCCGGCCTGGCCTCGGTCGCCACGAGCGAGAGCCAGGCGGAATCCGAACAGGGGCTCGTCGTCGGCGACTTCCCGCTCACCCCGATCCAGCGGACCTTCCTGGACCGCGACATGCCGCGGCCGGCGCACTTCAACCAGGCGGTCGTCCTGCAGGCCACCGGGCCCGTCGACCCCGACGTCCTGCGCCGGGCCCTGGGCGCGCTGGTCGAGCATCACGACGCGCTGCGTTCCCGGTTCGTGCGGCAGGAAGACCGGTGGACCGGCCGCATCCTGGCCGCCGAGCCGGCCGACCTGCTCTCCACGATCCACGTCCCCAGCACGGACGTCGACGCCGACGCCGAACGGCAGCTCCTGGACGCCCGCGCCACCGAGATCCAGGCCGGCCTCGACCTGACCGACGGCCCCCTCCTGCGCGCGGCGCTCTTCGACCGTGGCGACGGCAGCGAGATGCTCCTCGTCGTCCACCACCTCGTCGTGGACACAGTTTCCTGGCCCGTGCTCCTGGAGGATCTCGAGGACGCGTACCGGCAGGTCGAGCAGGGTGCTACCGTCCTGGAGCTGCCCGCCAAGACGACCTCGTTCCTGCACTGGTCGCAGCGCCTGGCAGAGCTCGCGGCGTCGCCGGAGCTCGCGCTCGAAGCCCCCCACTGGCGGCAGGCGGAGGCAGCGGTCGTCCCGCTGCCGCGCGACCACGACGGCCCGAACCGGAACGCCTCGGTGCGCAACCTGCGCCTGTACCTGGACGCCGAGCTGACCGAGCAGCTGCTGCGCGAGGTCCCGGCCGCGTACCGGACGCAGATCAACGATGTGCTGCTGAGCGTGCTGGGCGCGGTGTTCACCGAGTGGACCGGGGCGCGGTCCGTCGTGGTGGACGTCGAAGGCCACGGCCGTGAGGACGTCGGCGCTGACATCGACGTGTCCCGTACGGTCGGCTGGTTCACCAGCGTCCACCCGGTGGAACTCACCAGGCCGGCGGCCGACGGTGACCTCGGCGCGCTCCTGCGCCGTACCAAGGAGTACCTGCGGGGCATCCCGCGCAAGGGTCTGGGCTACGGCCTCCTGCGCCACCTCACCGACTGGGCCCCGCAGCAGCGCACCGAGGTCAGCTTCAACTACCTCGGCCAGTCCGGCCGCCGCCCCGACGACACCGCCCTGGCCACCGAAGGCGCCCGCGGACGTGCCGCCGGCGCCCCCGCCCTCCGCTTCCGCCGCACCGGCCGCACCCTCGGCGAGTCCCAGTCCCAGGACGGCACCCGCGCCTACTTGATCGAGGTCAACAGCCACGTCGCCGACGGCCGCCTGGAGATGGAGTGGACGTACGGCGCCGAGGTGCACGACGAGGCCACGATCACCGGGCTCGCCGAGCGGTACGTCGAGGTGCTGGCCGAGCTGATCGCGTACTGCTGCCGCCCCGACACCGGCGGGCACACGCCCTCCGACTTCCCTCTCGCGACGCAGCTGGACCAGGCCACGCTCGACCGTGTCGCGCAGAAACTGCCCACCGAGATCGAGGACGTCTACCCGCTCACCGCCCTCCAGCAGGGCATGCTCTTCCACACCAGCCTGTCCTCCGACCCCGGCATGTACTGGGCGCAGAACGGCCTCCTCCTCGAAGGCGAACTGGACCTCGACGCCCTCACGCGGGCGTGGGAGCTGGTGGTCTCGCGGCACGAGGTGCTGCGCACCGCCGTCGTCTCCGAGGGTGTGCCGCAGCCGCTCGCGGTCGTCTCCCGCGCCGTGCCCGTCCCCCTGGAGCTGCTGGACCTCTCCGCGCTCGACGAGGAGGAGCGGCGGCACGCGATCTCCGCATACCTGGAGGCCGACTGGGCGCGCGGCGCGGACTTCACCGCGCCCACGCTCGTGCGGATCTCGGTGATCAGGCTCGCCGACGACCGGCACCAGCTCCTCTGGAGCTACCACCACCTGCTCCTCGACGGCTGGAGCATCCCCATCGTCCTGGGCGAGGTCCTGGAGGCGTACCGCGCCTACCGGGCGGGCGAGGAGCGGCCGGTGCTCGCCGCGCGCGCCCCGTTCCGGAACTTCGTCTCCTGGGTCGCCGGACAGGACTCGGACGAGGCCCGCGGATACTGGCGCGACTACCTCGCCGGGGTCACCGAGCCGGTCACCCTCGGCGTGGAGCACGCCACCGGGCAGCAGGGGCGGGACGAGCGGCAGGTGCCGCTGCCGGCCGAGGTCGCCGAATCCGGCCTCGCCGACTTCGCACGTCGCCACCGGCTCACGCTCAACACCGTGGTGCAGGGCGCCTGGTCGCTGGTGCTCGGCCTGTACGCGGGCTCCGACGACGTCGTGTTCGGTACGACGTCCTCCGGCCGTGGCGGACAGATCGACGGCATGGACTCCATGGTCGGTCTGCTGATCAACACCACGCCCGTACGGGCCCGGATCGACCGCGACCAGTCCGTGGTGGAGTGGCTGGCCGGGCTGCAGGGCCAGCAGGTGCGGGCCCGCAAGTACGAGCAGACGCCGCTGACCACGATCACCGAGTGCAGTGCGCTCGCCCCGGGGCAGGCGCTCTTCAACACGCTGTACGCGTTCGAGAACTACCCCGACCAGGCACGGGTTGAGGGCGGCGAGGGCCGGGAGTACGCCGACGGCGACGGGCTGCGGGCTGGCGCCAACTACGGACGCGACCAGTCCAATTACCCCCTGGGTGTGATCGCCTCCTCCGCGCGGGAGCTGGTGGTGCGCCTGTCGTACGACCGTGCGGACTTCGACGACGCCACGATAGAGCGGATGGCCGGCCACCTGGCTACGGTCCTGACGGCCGTCGCCGCGGACTCCGGGCAGCGGCTCGGCGACCTGCCCGTCCTGACCGAGGCCGAGCGTGACCGGCTGGTGCGGGAGTGGAACGACTCCGCCGGACCCGTGTCCGCCGCGGCCGGAGTCCACGAGCTGGTGGCCGAGCGGGCAGCGGCGGATCCCGACGCGACCGCCCTCGTGTCCGGTGAAGTCGCTCTCAGCTACGCCGAGTTGACGGCGCGCGCCGCCCGCCTCGCCCGTCACCTGCGGGACGCGGGGGTCGGGGCCGAGTCCGTGGTCGCCGTGTGCCCCGAGCGCGGCGTCGACATGGCCGTCATGGTCCTCGCGGTGTGGCAGGCCGGAGCGGCCTACCTTCCGCTGGACCCGCAGTACCCCGCCGAGCGCCTGGAGTTCATGCTCGCCGACAGCGACGCCACCGTGCTCGTCGGCCATCGCTCCGTCGGGTCCGAGCTCGCGGCCGCCGCCGGGCTCGACACCGTCGTGTGGCTGGACGACCCGGACACCCGTACGGCGCTCGCCGCGCTGCCCGCCGCACCGCCGGCGGTGCCGGTCCTGGCCTACCAGCTCGCGTACGTGATCTACACCTCCGGTTCCACCGGCCGGCCGAAGGGCGTCCACTTGTCTCACCGCGGGCTGGTGAACCTCGTCGCGGCGCAGCAGGCGGCGCTCGGTACCGGCCGCGACGACACCGTGCTCGGTTTCGCGCCGTTCAGCTTCGACGCCTCGGTGTGGGAGCTGGTCATGGCGCTGGCTGTCGGCGCGACCCTGGTCGTGGCCGAGGCGCCGGACCGTGCCGACCCGGCCCGGCTCGCGTCCCTGGCCACCCGCGGCGGGGTGAGCGTGGCGACCGTACCGCCGTCGCTGCTCGAGGCGCTCACGCCCGGCGACCTGGACGGCGTGACCACGCTGGTGACCGCGGGCGAGCGGCTCGACGCCGGCCTGGCCGCCGCGTGGCGGCAGCGCCACCGGCTGTTCAACGCCTACGGGCCGACCGAGACCACGGTCTGCGCGAGCGTCGCCGAGGTCGAGGACCCGGCCCTGAAGGGCGCGCCGCCGATCGGCGCCCCGATCCTCAACGTCGGCGTGTACGTCCTGGACGCGTCCCTGCGCTGCGTGCCCATCGGGGTCTCCGGTGAACTGTTCGTCGGCGGAAGGCAGTTGGCGCGCGGCTACGGAGGACGGCCGGCCATGACCGCGGAGCGGTTCGTGGCCGACCCGTTCGCCGCCGACGGCTCCCGGCTGTACCGGACCGGCGACCGGGTGCGGTGGTCGGCGGACGGGCAGCTCGAGTTCCTGGGCCGCGCCGACGACCAGCTGAAGGTGCGCGGCTACCGGATCGAGCCGCTGGAGATCGAGGCGGCGCTCACCGCGCACCCGGGTCTTCGGACGGCGGTCGTCGTCGCGTTCGGGGACGGCTCGGACCGTCGGCTCGTCGCCTACGCCGTCCCGGCCGACCACGCGGAGGGCCTGCCGCCCGTCGCCGAGCTGCGCGCCTTCGCGGGCGAGCGGCTGCCCGAGTTCATGGTCCCGTCGGTGTTCGTGGAGCTCGCCGAGCTGCCGCTGACCCCGAACGGCAAGACCGACCGGGCGGCGCTGCCCGAGCCCGCCGGATTCCGGACCGGGAGCGGCGGCCGGTACGTCGCCCCCGCCACGGCCACCGAGGAACTGCTCGCCGACGTGTGGGCGAGCGTGCTCGGCGTGGAGCGGGTCGGTGTCCTCGACGGCTTCTTCGAGCTGGGCGGCCACTCCCTGCTGGCCACTCAGGTCGTCTCCCGGGTCCGCGAGATGTTCTCGGTGGAACTCCCGCTGGCCGCCCTGTTCGACCGGCCGACGGTACGGGGCCTGGCCGCGCTCGTCGACGGCGCCGCCCGGGACGCCGCGCCGCCGGTGACGCCCGTGGCGCGGGACGCGGCCCTGCCGCTGTCGTTCGCGCAGCAGCGCCTGTGGTTCCTGGACCAGCTGGAGCCCGGATCGGTCGACTACAACATGTCCACTCGTCTGCGGTTCGCCGGCGAGCTGGACGCCGCCGCCCTCGGCGCCGCCCTGGACGCGCTCGTGGCCCGCCACGAAGTCCTGCGGACCCGCCTCGTCGCCGGTGCGGACGGTGTGGCGCAGCAGGTCGTCGACCCCGCGGCCGGTCTGCCTCTGTCGGTCGTGGACGTGTCCGGCGCCGCCGACCCGCAGGACGCCGCCGACCGGCTGATCGGCGCCGACGGCCTCACGCCCTTCGACCTGGCGACCGGCCCCCTCGTCCGCGCCACCCTGCTGCGCCTGGCCCCGGACGACCACGTCCTGAGCCTGGCCATGCACCACGTCGTCTTCGACGAGTGGTCGGACCGGATCGTCCGGCGCGAACTGTCCGCGCTGTACGAGGCGTTCCGGGCCGGCGAGCCCGACCCGCTGCCGCCGCTCGCCGCCCAGTACGCGGACGTCGCGGCCTGGCAGCGGCAGTGGCTGACCGGCGACGTGCTCGACGAGCAACTCGACTACTGGCGCGCCCGGTTGGACCGGGCCCCGGTCCTCGAGCTGCCCACCGACCTGCAGCGTCCCCAGGTGCGGTCCACAGCGGGTGCCGTCACCCGCTTCAGCATCGCGCCGGACACCACGGAGGCGCTGCGCGCGCTGTCCCGCGAGAGCGGCACGACGATGTTCATGACACTGCTCGCCGCGTTCAGCGTCCTCCTCGGGCGCTACGGCGACACGGACGACGTCGCGATCGGCACGCCGGTCGCGAACCGCTCGCTCGCCGAGACCGAGGACCTGATCGGCTTCTTCGTCAACACGCTGGTCATGCGCACGGACCTGTCCGGCAACCCGTCCTTCGCCGACCTCCTCGGACGGGTGCGGGAGATGGCACTCGGCGCGTACCGGCACCAGGACCTGCCGTTCGACCGGCTCGTCGACGCGCTCGTCGCCGAACGCGACCGGTCCCGCAACCCGCTGACCGACGTCATGTTCAGCTACGTGCCCGGGGAGCCGGGCGACCCCGGTGACCAGGGCTCCGGCCTGGTGGGGACGGCCGTCACCGGAACGGGCCCCGAGCCCGTTCCCGTGAAGTTCGACCTGGTCCTGACCCTGGCCGACGACAACGGCTCGCTGACCGGTGAACTCCAGTTCAGCACCGCGCTGTTCGAGGCCGCGACCGTCGAGCGGATGGCCGCGCACCTGATCACCCTCCTCGAAGGCATCGCTGCCGACGCGGGACAGCACGTGGCCGAGGTGACGCTGCTGCCCGAGGCGGAGCGCCGGCTGCTCGTCGAGGAGTGGAACGACACCGCCGCAGACCTGCCGCCCACCGGCGGCCTGCACGAGCTGATCGCCGCGCAGGCGGCCGCCACGCCCGACGTCGTGGCGGTCCTGGCGGGTGAGCAGTCCCTCACGTACGGCGCGCTGATGGCCCGCGCGAACCGGCTGGCCCACCGCCTGCGCCTGGCCGGCGCGGGACCGGAGTCCGTCGTCGCGCTCTGCCTGGACCGCTCCGCCGACATGGCGGTCGCCTCGCTGGCGGCCTGGCAGGCCGGGGCGGCGTACCTGCCCCTCGACCCCGCCTACCCGCTGGAGCGGCGCCGGTTCATGATGAGCGACACCGGCGCGTCGGTGCTCGTCGCCCACGAGGCGGTGGCCGCCGACCTCGCCACCGACGGCACCGTGGACACGGTGCTGCTCCTGGACGACCCGGCGACCTTGGGGGAGCTCGACACGTTCCCCACGACCCCGCCGGAGGGGCGCTCCCTGCCCGACCAACTGGCGTACATCATCTACACGTCCGGTTCGACGGGACGGCCGAAGGGCGTCCACGTCCCCCACCGCGGCGTGACGACCCTCGCCGAGGCGATGCGCCCGCTCCTGCAGGCCGGCCCGGGCGACCGCGTCCTCGCGTTCGCGTCCTTCAGCTTCGACGCCTCCGTGTGGGAGGTGGTGATGGCGCTGCCGACCGGCGCGACCCTGGTCGTGGCCGAGCGGCAGGACCGCACCCCGCCCGAGCGGCTGACCTCGATGATGCGACGGACCGCCGTGGGCCTCGCCTTCATGACACCCACGCTGCTCGGGGTGCTGTCCCCGGACGACCTCCCCGACCTCGCCGCGGTGCTGGTCGGTGGCGAGCGCGTGGAGGCCGCGCTCACCGCCCGGTGGCGCCGGCGGCTGAATCTGCTGAACGTGTACGGGCCGACCGAGACCACCATCGCCACGACCGGCGGACAGGTCACCGCGGACGGCACCCCGCCGATCGGCACCCCGTTCCTCGACGAGCGGGTCCACATCCTCGACCTGGCGCTCAACCCCGCCCCGGTGGGCGTCGCCGGTGAACTGTTCATCGCCGGCGCCGGCGTCACCCGCGGCTACGGCGGCCGGGGCGCGCTGAGCGCCGAGCGCTTCGTCGCCGACCCGTTCGCCGCGGACGGCAGCCGCATGTACCGCTCGGGCGACCGGGCGCGCCGGCTCGCGGACGGGCGTCTGGAGTTCGTGGGCCGCGCGGACAACCAGGTGAAGGTGCGCGGCTTCCGCATCGAGCCCGGCGAGATCGAGGTCGTGCTCGCCGGCCACCCCGGCGTCAGGACCGCCGTCGTGACGGCGTACGGCAGCGGTGCGGAGCGCAAGCTCGTCGCCTACCTCGTGCCCGCGGACATGGCCGAGGGCATCCCGCCCGTCGCCGCGCTGCGCGCCTTCGTCGGCGAACGCCTGCCCACGTTCATGGTGCCGGCGCTGTTCACCGAGATGGCCGGCCTGCCGCTGACGAGGAGCGGGAAGATCGACCGCGGCGCCCTTCCGGCACCGGACGGGGCGAGCGTGGCGGCGGCGGGCACGTATGTCGGGCCACGCACCGAGGTGGAGCGGATCCTCGCCGAGGCATGGGCGGAGGTTCTGGGTGTGGAACGCGTCGGGATCGAGGACAACTTCTTCGACCTCGGCGGCGACTCCATCATCAGCATCCGCGTCGTCGCCCGCGCCCGCGACTTCGGCGTGCACGTGACGGCGGCGCAGCTCTTCGACCACCAGACGGTGGCCGGTCTCGCCACGGTGGCGGCGAGCGAGAGCACCGCCGACGCCGAACAGGGCGTCGTGGCGGGCGGCTTCACGCTCTCGCCGATCCAGCGGTGGTTCCTCGGCCGTGAGCTGCCGCAGGCGGCGCACTTCAACCAGTCCACGGTCCTGGAGGCCGACGGCCCGATCGACCACGAACTGCTGCGGGTGGCGGTGCGCGCGCTCGTCGAGCAGCACGACGTGCTGCGCTCCCGGTTCCTGCGGGAGGACGGGGAGTGGGCCGGGCACCTGGTGGCTGCCGAGACGGCCGATCCGGTGTCGGTGATCGACGTCTCCCACATGGACGACGCCATGGACGAGGCCGCCTACCTGGAGACACGCGCCACGGAGGTCCAGGCGAGCCTCGACCTGAAGCGGGGGCCGCTGTTCCGGGTCGCCGTCTTCGAGCGCGGCGACCGGGACCCGCTGGTCCTCGTGGTGGCACACCACCTGGTGGTCGACGCGGTCTCCTGGCCGGTGCTGGTGGAGGACCTGATCTCCGCGTACGCGCAGGCCGAAGCGGGCGCCGCGACGGTGGAGCTACCCGCGAAGACGACGTCCTTCCCGCGGTGGACCCAGCGGCTCGCCGAACTGGCCGGCTCGCCCGAGCTGGCCGCGGAAGCCCCGTACTGGCGCGCTGCCGAGGCCGCCGCCGCGCCCCTGCCGCGCGACCGCGCCGGGAGCAACCGCGCGACCTCGGCCGGCGAGATCGTGGCCACGCTCGACGCGGACCTCACCGAGCAGCTCCTGCGCGAGGTGCCGAGCGCCTTCCGCACCCAGATCAACGACGTCCTCCTCGCGGCGCTCGGCTCGACCCTGACGTCATGGGCCGCGGCTCCGTCCGTCGTCGTCGACCTGGAGGGCCACGGCCGCGAGGACGTCGGCGCCGACATCGACGTGTCCCGTACGGCCGGCTGGTTCACCAGCGTCTACCCGGTGGTGCTCACCGACGCGGCCGACGGCGACCTCGGCGCGCTGCTGCGCCGTACGAAGGAGTACCTGCGCGGCGTCCCGCGCAAGGGCCTGGGCTACGGCCTGCTGCGCCACCTCACGGACTGGAGCCCGCAGGGTCACGCCGAGGTCAGCTTCAACTACCTGAGCCAGAACGCCGCGCGCACCAGCGACCGCACGCCCGCCACCACGCGGGGCGCGGCGGGCCGGCTCAGCCCGGGCAAGGGATCGCTCGGCCGCGCCTGGTCGACGGAAGGCGACCGCACCCACCTGCTCGACGTCAACTGCCGCGTCTTCGATGGTCAGTTGGAGATGGTGTGGGCGTACGGCTCCGAGGTGCACGACGAGGCGACGATCGCGCGCCTCGCGGAGCGGTATGTCGAAGTGCTGGCCGAGCTGATCGAGTACTGCTGCCGCCCGGAGACGGGCGGTCACACGCCGTCCGACTTCCCGCTCGCGCCGATCGACCAGGCCGCGCTCGACCGTGTCACGCGCAGCCTGCCGACCCGGATCGAGGACATCTACCCGCTGACCGCCCTCCAGCAGGGCATGCTCTTCCACACCCGGCTCTCCGGCGACCCCGGCATGTACTGGGTGCAGAACGGGCTCTCCCTGGAGGGCGAGCTC
Organism: Streptomyces sp. CA-179760; assembly: GCF_050937045.1. Classification (NCBI taxonomy): domain Bacteria; kingdom Bacillati; phylum Actinomycetota; class Actinomycetes; order Kitasatosporales; family Streptomycetaceae; genus Streptomyces; species Streptomyces sp. CA-179760. The sequence goes on along the minus strand of NZ_JBNJLZ010000001.1, from coordinate 665,764 downwards.
GACTTCGACGCCCTGAAGCAGGCCTGGGAACTGGTCGTCTCCCGGCACGAGGTGCTGCGCACCGCCGTCGTCTGGGACGGCGTGCCCGAGCCGCTGGCCGTCGTCTCCCGCTCCGTACCGCTGCCCCTGGACGTCCGGGACGTCTCGCACCTGGACGAGGAGGCACAGCAGCGGGCGATCCGCGAGCACCTGGAGGCCGACTGGGCGCAGGGCGCCGACTTCTCCGCGCCCACCCTGATGCGGATCACCGTCATCAGCCTCGCCGACGACCGGCACCAGCTGGTCTGGAGCTACCACCACCTGCTCCTCGACGGCTGGAGCCTCCCCATCGTCATGGGCGAACTGCTGGAGGCGTACGACGCCTTCCGCACCGGCCGGGCCCGGCCGGACCTGACCCCGCGCGCGCCCTTCCGGGACTTCGTCGCCTGGGTCCACGGCCAGGACCTGGACCAGGCGCGCGCCTACTGGCGCGAGCGGCTGGCCGGGATCACCGAACCCACCACGCTCGGCGTGGAGCGGGCCACCGGTGACCAGGGCCGTGCCGAGGCCCAGGTCGCGCTGTCACGCGCGACCGCCGAGTCCGGCCTCGCCGACTTCGCCCGCCGTCACCGGCTGACGGTGAACACGGTCGTCCAGGGCGCGTGGGCGCTCCTCCTCGCCCTGTACTCCGGCACGGACGACGTGGTGTTCGGCGTGACGTCGTCCGGGCGCGGCGGCCAGGTCGAGGGCATGGACACGATGGTCGGCCTCCTGATCAACACGACCCCGACGCGCATCCGCGTCGACCGCGAACAGGCGGTCGTGGACTGGCTGGTCGGGCTGCAGGACGAGCAGGTGCTGGCCCGCCAGTCCGAGCAGGTTCCGCTGGTGACCATCGGCGAGTGCAGCGAACTGCCGGCCGGGCAGGCCCTGTTCAACAGCCTGTTCGTCTTCGAGAACTTCCCGGACCAGACCCTGACCGAGGGCCGGGACACCTCCGCCTCCAACGGCCTGCAGGCCGACCTCAACTACGGCCGTGAACAGGTCAACTACCCGCTCCACATCACCGCCGGCGCGGGACACGACGTCAGGATCAAGCTCTCCTACGACCGCGCCCACTTCGACGCCGAGACGGTCGCGAGCATGACCGGCCACCTGGCCACCCTCCTGGACGCTGTCGCGGCCGACGAGGGCCGGCGCGTGGGCGAGCTTCCGGTGCTGACGGCGGGTGAGCGGGATGTGGTCGTGCGGGGCTGGAACGACACGGGCGTGGAGGTGTCCGGGGTCGGCGGTGTTCATGGCCTGATTGCCGCGCGGGCCGCTACGGCTGCGGATGCGGTGGCTGTGGTGGTCGGCGGGGAGTCGGTGACGTACGGCGGGTTGATGGCCCGGGCGAACCGTTTGGCGCGTCACCTGCGGTCGGTGGGCGTGGGCGCGGAGTCCGTGGTCGCGGTGTGTGTGGAGCGCGGCGTGGACATGATGGTGGCGGGCCTTGCGGTGTGGCTGGCGGGGGGTGCGTACCTGCCGCTGGATCCGGAGTTCCCTTCGGACCGGCTGGAGTTCATGCTCGCGGACAGTGGCACGGGGGTGCTGGTGGGTCATCGGTCGGTGGCTGGCGGGTTGCCGGTGGAGTCGGTGGGTTCGGTGGTCTGGCTGGACGACGCGGAGACGCGGTCGATGCTGGAGAGTCTCTCGTCTGTGTCCCTCGATGTGCCGTGCATCGAGGACCAGTTGGCGTATGTGCTGTACACGTCTGGTTCGACCGGTCGGCCGAAGGGCGTGCTGGTGGGCCAGGCGAGTTTGGTGAACTTCCTTTCCGGTATGGCGACGCGTCCGGGGCTCGACTCGGACGATGCGCTGCTGGCGGTCACGACGTTCGGCTTCGACATCGCGGGGCTGGAGTTGTGGCTGCCGCTGGTGGTGGGTGGCCGTGTCGTGGTCGCTGATCGTGAGGTGGTGGGCGATCCGGGCGTGCTGGCGGGTGAGCTGGAGCGCTGGGGTGTCTCGGTGATGCAGGCGACGCCGGTGACGTGGCAGATGCTGGTCGCCGACGGCTGGACCGGACGGCCTGGGCTGCGGGCGCTGTGCGGTGGCGAGGCGCTCCCGGACGGCTTGGCACGTGCCTTGGTGGAGCGCGTCGAGGGCCTCTGGAACATGTACGGGCCGACGGAGACGACGATCTGGTCGACGTGTGAGCAGGTGACGCCGGATCGGGCGCCGGGGATCGGGTCGCCGGTGGCGAACACTCAGGTGTACGTGCTGGACGGCCGGCTGGAGCCGGTGCCGGTGGGTGTGGCGGGTGAGCTGTTCATCGGCGGTGCCGGGGTGACCCGCGGGTACCTGCGTCGTCCGGACCTGACCGCGGAGCGGTTCGCGGCTGACCCGTTCGCTGCGGACGGTTCGCGGATGTACCGGACGGGCGACCGCGTGCGGTGGATGCCTGACGGCCGCCTGGAGTTCATGGGCCGCGCCGATGAGCAACTGAAGGTGCGTGGCTTCCGTATCGAGCCGGGCGAGATCGAGGAGGCTCTGGTCGGGCATCAGGCGGTCGGCTCGGCGGTCGTCGTCGGCCGCGGGCAGGGCGTGGAGCGCCGGTTGGTGGCGTACGTCGTTCCCGCCGACCAGGCGGAGGGTGCTCCGTCGGCGGGCGAGCTGCGGGAGTGGCTGCGCGTCGGCCTGCCGGAGTACATGGTGCCGTCGGTGTTCGTCGAGCTGGCCGCGCTGCCGCTCACCCCGAACGGCAAGATCGACCGCAAGGCCCTGCCCGAACCCTACGGATCCCTTGGTGGTCTGGAGGGGCTGTACGTTCCTCCCGCCACGGTCTCGGAGGAGCTGCTGGCGGGGATCTGGTCGCAGGTGCTCGGAGTGGACCGCGTCGGTGCCACGGAATCCTTCTTCGACCTGGGCGGCCACTCGCTGCTCGCGACGCAGGTGATCTCCCGGATCCGGGAAGCGTTCGGGGCCGAGGTGCCGCTGTCGGCGCTGTTCGACCGGCCGACGGTGCGTGGCCTGGCGGCCGCGATCGAGACCTCCGCCGGAGATGCCGCGCCGCCGGTCGTACTGGCGGACCGTACGCAGCCGCTTCCGCTGTCGTTCGCTCAGCAGCGCCTGTGGTTCCTGGACCAGCTGGAGCCGGGCTCGACGGAGTACAACATGTCGACCCGTCTGCGCCTGACCGGGGACATGGACGTGGTGGCTCTGGCTGAGGCCCTGGACGCGATCATCGACCGCCACGAGGTCCTGCGGACCCGCCTGGTCGCGGGTGCGGACGGGGTCGCGTACCAGGTCATCGACTCGCCGGCCGCCATGCCCCTGCCGCTCGTAGACGTGTCCGGGAGCAGCGATCCGGAGGGCGTCGCCGACGACCGGTTCGCCGAGGACATCCTGACGCCGTTCGACCTGGGGAACGGGCCTCTGGTGCGGGCCGTGCTCGTAAGGATCGCTCCGGACGAGCACGTGCTCTCCCTCGTCATCCACCACGTCGTCTTCGACGAGTGGTCGGACCGTGTGCTCCAGCGCGAGCTGGCGGCCCTGTACGAGGCGTTCCGGGCGGGCGAGGCGAACCCGCTGCCGCCGCTTGCCTTCCAGTACGCGGACGTCGTCGCCTGGCAGCGCCAATGGCTGACCGGCGACGTGCTCGACGGCCAGTTGGGCTACTGGCAGCGTGCGCTGGCGGATCTGCCGACGCTCGACCTGCCGACCGACCGGCCGCGTCCGGCGGTGCGCTCCACCGATGGCGCGGTGGCCCGGTTCGTCGTTCCGGCCGACACCGTACGGGCGCTGCGCGCCCTGTCCCGTGCCCACGGCACGACGATGTTCATGACGCTGCTGGCGGCCTTCAACGTCCTGCTGGGGCGGTACGCGGAGGCGGACGAGGTGGTCGTCGGCACGCCGGTGGCGAACCGGAACCGTGCCGAGACCGAGGACCTGATCGGGCTATTCGTCAACACGCTCGTACTGCGCACGGACCTCTCCGGCGCGCCCACGTTCGCCGAACTCCTCGGCCGGGTGCGTGACACCGCCCTCGGTGCGTACGCGCACCAGGACCTGCCATTCGAGCAATTGGTGGACGCGATGGACGTCGAGCGGGACCGCTCGCGCAGCCCGCTCTTCCAGACGCTCTTCAGCTACGTCGCGGGGGACCCGGGCGAGCTGCAGCAGGAGGTCGGCGACAGCGCAGCCGGCACCGCGAGCAGGTCGGCCGCCGACGGGGCCTCGCACAGCGGTCCTGGGCCGGTGAAGTACGACCTGGCGCTGGCCCTGGCGGACGCCGATGGCGCGCTGGCAGCGGAGATCCAGTACAGCACCGCGTTGTTCGACGCGGCGACGGTGGAGCGGATGGCAGGGCACTTGGTCACGTTGCTGGACGCTGTCGTGGCGGACGCGGATCGGGAGATCAATGAGCTTCCGGTGCTGACGGCGGGTGAGCGGGATGTGGTCGTGCGGGAGTGGAACGACACGGGCGTGGAGGTGTCCGGGGTCGGCGGTGTTCATGGCCTGATTGCCGCGCGGGCCGCTACGGCTGCGGATGCGGTGGCTGTGGTGGTCGGCGGGGAGTCGGTGACGTACGGCGGGTTGATGGCCCGGGCGAACCGTTTGGCGCGTCACCTGCGGTCGGTGGGCGTGGGCGCGGAGTCCGTGGTCGCGGTGTGTGTGGAGCGCGGCGTGGACATGGTGGTGGCGGGCCTTGCGGTGTGGCTGGCGGGGGGTGCGTACCTGCCGCTGGATCCGGAGTTCCCTTCGGACCGGCTGGAGTTCATGCTCGCGGACAGTGGCACGGGGGTGCTGGTGGGTCATCGGTCGGTGGCCGGCGGGTTGCCGGCGGAGTCGGTGGGTTCGGTGGTCTGGCTGGACGACGCGGAGACGCGGTCGATGCTGGAGAGTCTCTCGTCCACCTCCCTCGATGTGATCTGCGCTGCCGATCAGCTGGCGTATGTGCTGTACACGTCTGGTTCGACCGGTCGGCCGAAGGGCGTGCTGGTGGGCCAGGCGAGTTTGGTGAACTTCCTTTCCGGTATGGCGACGCGTCCGGGGCTCGACTCGGACGATGCGCTGCTGGCGGTCACGACGTTCGGCTTCGACATCGCGGGGCTGGAGTTGTGGCTGCCGCTGGTGGTGGGTGGCCGTGTCGTGGTCGCTGATCGTGAGGTGGTGGGCGATCCGGGCGTGCTGGCGGGTGAGCTGGAGCGCTGGGGTGTCTCGGTGATGCAGGCGACGCCGGTGACGTGGCAGATGCTGGTCGCCGACGGCTGGACCGGACGGCCTGGGCTGCGGGCGCTGTGCGGTGGCGAGGCGCTCCCGGACGGCTTGGCACGTGCCTTGGTGGAGCGCGTCGAGGGCCTCTGGAACATGTACGGGCCGACGGAGACGACGATCTGGTCGACGTGTGAGCAGGTGACGCCGGATCGGGCGCCGGGGATCGGGTCGCCGGTGGCGAACACTCAGGTGTACGTGCTGGACGGCCGGCTGGAGCCGGTGCCGGTGGGTGTGGCGGGTGAGCTGTTCATCGGCGGTGCCGGGGTGACCCGCGGGTACCTGGGTCGTCCGGACCTGACCGCGGAGCGGTTCGCGGCTGATCCGTTCGCTGCGGACGGTTCGCGGATGTACCGGACGGGCGACCGCGTGCGGTGGATGCCCGACGGCCGCCTGGAGTTCATGGGCCGCGCCGATGAGCAACTGAAGGTGCGCGGTTTCCGTATCGAGCCGGGCGAGATCGAGGCGGCTCTGGTCGGGCATCAGGCGGTCGGCTCGGCGGTCGTCGTCGGCCGCGGGCAGGGCGTGGAGCGCCGGTTGGTGGCGTACGTCGTTCCCGCCGACCAGGCGGAGGGTGCTCCGTCGGCGGGCGAGCTGCGGGAGTGGCTGCGCGTCGGCCTGCCGGAGTACATGGTGCCGTCGGTGTTCGTCGAGCTGGCCGCGCTGCCGCTCACCCCGAACGGCAAGATCGACCGCAAGGCACTGCCCGAGCCGGCCGAGCTGCGCGGCGAAGGGGACACCTCCTTCGTAGCTCCGGCTACGGTCTCGGAGGAGCTGCTGGCGGGGATCTGGTCGCAGGTGCTGGGCCTGGAGCGGGTCGGTGTCACCGATGGCTTCTTCGACCTGGGTGGTCACTCGCTGCTCGCGACGCAGGTGATCTCCCGGATCCGGGAGGCGTTCGGGGCCGAGGTGCCGCTGTCGGCGCTGTTCGACCGGCCGACGGTGCGTGGCCTGGCGGCCGCGATCGAGACCTCCGCCGGAGATGCCGCGCCGCCGGTCGTACTGGCGGACCGTACGCAGCCGCTTCCGCTGTCGTTCGCTCAGCAGCGCCTGTGGTTCCTGGACCAGCTGGAGCCGGGCTCCACGGAGTACAACATGTCGACCCGTCTGCGCCTGACCGGGAACGTGGACCTCGTAGCCCTGAGCGCCGCACTGGACGCGGTCGTCGACCGCCACGAGGTGCTCCGCACCCGCCTGGTGGCAGGCGCCGACGGCGTGGCGTACCAGGTCATCGACCCGCCCGCCTCCCTGCCTCTCCCCGTCCTCGACCTCTCCGGGAGCGCGGACCCGCAGGATGCGGCCGCCCGTCTGATCGCGGAGCTCGGCACGGTCCCCTTCGACCTGGCGGACGGGCCCCTGATCCGGGCCACGCTCGTCCGGCTGGGGAGCGACGAGCACGTGCTCGCGCTGCTGATGCACCACGTCGTGTCCGACGAATGGTCGGACCGCATCCTCCGACGCGAACTCCTCGCGCTCTACGAGGCGTTCCGCGCCGGCGACTCGAACCCGCTGCCGCCGCTTGCCTTCCAGTACGCGGACGTCGTCGCCTGGCAGCGCCAATGGCTGACCGGCGACATCCTCGACGGCCAGCTGGGCTACTGGCAGCGTGCGCTGGCGGAACTGCCGACGCTCGACCTGCCGACCGACCGGCCGCGTCCGGCGGTGCGCTCCACCGCCGGTGCGGTGAGCCGGTTCGCCGTTCCCGCTGACACGGTCCAGGCGCTGCGCGCGCTCTCCCGTGCCCACGGCACGACGATGTTCATGACGCTGCTCGCCGCCTTCGACGTCCTCATGGGCCGCTACGCCGGCACCGACGACATCGCCGTCGGCACCCCGGTCGCGAACCGGAACCGGGCGGAGACCGAGAACGTCATCGGCATCTTCGTCAACACGCTCGTGATGCGTACGGACCTGTCCGGCGACCCGACGTTCGCCGAACTCCTCGGCCGGGTGCGCGAGACCGCCCTCGGTGCGTACGCGCACCAGGACCTGCCGTTCGAGCAGCTGGTGGACGACCTCGTCACGGAGCGGGACCGGACGCGTACCCCGCTCTTCCAGACGCTCTTCAGCTACGTCGCCGAGGACCTCCGGGACACCGGATCCGAGAGCGAACCGGTTGCGACTCCAGGCCGGGATGCCGACGGCTCGGGGTTCGTACCGGAGTCGCCGCCCGTCAAGTTCGACCTCATGGTCACCCTGGGCGAAGGCGAGGACGGCGGCTCGCTCGCCGGGGAGATCCAGTACAGCACCGCACTCTTCGACGCCACGACCATGGAGCGGATGGCCGGGCACCTGGTCACCCTCCTCGCGGCCGTCGCCGGCGAGGACGCGGACCGGCGGATCGGCGATCTGCCGCTGCTGACCTCGGCCGAGCACGACCAGCTCCTGCACGAGTGGACCGACAACGCGGCACCCCTGCCGCTGGTCAGCGGGATGCACGAGCTGATCGCCGGGCGGGCGGTCGCGACGCCGGACGCGGTCGCCGTCGTGTCGGGCGAAGAGAGCGTCACCTACGGCGCGTTGATGGACCGCGCCAACCGCCTCGCCCATCACCTGCGCGACCTCGGTGTGGGCACCGAGTGCCCGGTGGCGCTGTGCCTGGAGCGCGGCCCCGACATGGTCGCCGCGGTCCTCGCGGTCTGGCAGGCCGGGGCGGCGTACGTCCCGCTCGACCCGGGCTACCCGGCGGACCGCCTGACGTTCATGCTCGCGGACAGCGGTGCCGGCATCCTCGTCGGCCACCGCCGCGCCGCGGCCGACGTGGCGGCGGGAGGCACACTGGACACGGTGGTGTGGCTGGACGACCCCGACACCCGTGCGGCCCTCGCGGCCCGGCCGGCCACTTCGCCCGGCGTGGGGGTCCACCCGCAGCAGCTCGCGTACGTCATCTACACCTCGGGTTCGACCGGCCGCCCGAAGGGCGTGCAGATCACCCACGGCGGTGTCGTGAACCGCGTCTCGTGGATGCAGGACCAGCATCGGCTGACCGCGGCGGACCGCGTGCTCCACAAGACGCCGCTCACGTTCGACGCCTCGGTGTGGGAGCTCCTTTGGCCGCTGTCGAACGGCGCCGAACTGGTCCTCGCCGCTCCCGGGCGGCAGGGCGACCTGGACTACCTGGTGGAGCTCATCGAGTCCCGGCGGATCACGGTCGTTCAGTTCGTGCCGTCGCTGTTCAAGCTGTTCGTCTCCCACGCCTGGCCGTCGTCCCTGTCAACGCTGCGGATGGTGTTCTGCGGCGGTGAGGCGCTGCCGGCGGCTGATGTGACCCGTTTCTATGCGAGGAACGCCACGGCGCTGGTGGCGAACCTGTACGGCCCGACCGAGAACACCATCGACGCGGCGAGCACGGTGTGTCCGCGCCCGGACGGCACGACGGACTGGTCGCCCGGCGGCCTCGTCCCGATCGGCCTGCCGCTGACGAACGTGCGGCTGATGGTGCTGGACGAGCGGCTGAAGCCGGTGCCGGTCGGCATCGCCGGCGAGCTGTACATCGCCGGTGCGAGCCTCGCCCGGGGTTACGGGCACCGGCCCGCTCTGACCGCGGAGCGGTTCGTAGCCGATCCGTACGCGGGTGACGGCTCCCGCGCCTACCGGTCGGGCGACCAGGTGCGCTGGCGCGCCGACGGGCGCCTGGAATTCCTCAGCCGCATCGACCAGCAGGTGAAGGTGCGCGGCTTCCGTATCGAACCGGGAGAGATCGAGGAGGCACTCGCCGGCCATCCCCAGGTCAGGTCCGCGGTCGTCACCGCCTGGGGCGAGGACGAGGACCGCCGTCTGGTGGCCTACTTGGTGCCGGCCGACCACGCCGCCGGGATGCCTGCGGTGGCCGAGCTGCGCGAGCATTTGAGGCGCAGCGTCCCCGAGTTCATGGTCCCCTCCGTCTTCGTCGAGCTGGCCGATCTGCCGCTGGCCCCCAACGGCAAGCTGGACCGGGCCGCACTGCCGGAACCGGAGCTCGGCCGCTCGGAGGCGGACACCTCCGTGGCCCCCACCGGTGCCGTCGAGGAGCTGCTCGCGGGGATCTGGACGAGTGTTCTGGGCATCGACCGGGTCGGCGCCGAGGACAACTTCTTCGAGCTGGGCGGGCACTCGCTGCTCGCCACCCAGGTGATCTCCCGGATCCGGAACGTCCTGGGCGCCGAGGTCCCGCTGGCGGCGCTCTTCGACCAGCCGACGGTACGCGGCTTGGCCGCGACCGTCGCGGAGACGGCCGACCGGCCGGATATCCGGCCGGTGACGCCCGTCGACCGGGACCGGACGCTGCCGCTGTCGTTCGCGCAGCAGCGCCTGTGGTTCCTGGACCGGCTGGAGCCCGGATCGCTGGAGTACAACCTGCCGATGCGGGTCCGGATAGGCAGCGACCTCGACATCGCCGCCCTCCAGGGGGCGCTGACCGCGGTCGTGGCACGGCATGAGGTGCTGCGGACGCGCCTGGTCGCGGACGCGGACGGTGTGCCGCACCAGGTCATCGCTCCGCCGACGACCTTCGCGCTGCCGCTGATCGACGTGTCGGCGGAGGGCGCTCCGTTCCTCGTGGCCGGGAAGCTCGTCGCGGCGGACGAGGCGACCCCGTTCGACCTCGCCGCCGGCCCGCTGATACGCGCCGTGCTGATCCGGGTGGCGGCCGACGAACACGTCCTGGCCCTCTCGATGCACCACGTGGTCTCGGATGAGTGGTCGACGCGCATCTTCCAGCGGGAACTGATGTACATGTACGCCGTGTTGCGCGAGGGCGGCGAGCCGTCGCTGCCGACCCTGCCCGTCCAGTACGCGGACTTCGCGGTCTGGCAGCGGCAGTGGCTGACCGGCGAGGTCATCGACGCGCAACGCGCCTACTGGAATGAACAGTTGGCCGGCGCTCCGACCTTGGAGCTGCCCACCGACCGGCCGCGACCGGCGCTGTGGTCGCCGGCCGGCGCGACGGCGCGGTTCGAGGTCCCCGAGCCGACGATGACCGCGCTCAGGGCGCTGTCCCGCGAGCACGGCACGACGATGTTCATGACGCTGCTGGCCGCATTCGACGTGCTGCTCGGCCGGTACGCGGGGTCGGACGACGTGGTCGTGGGAACGCCGGTCGCCAACCGGAACCGGGCCGAGACCGAGGACCTCATCGGGTTCTTCGTCAACACGCTCGTGATGCGCACGGACCTGTCGGGCGACCCGACGTTCGCCGAACTGCTCGGCCGGGTACGGAAGGTGGCCCTGGACGCGTACGCGCACCAGGACCTGCCGTTCGAGCAGCTGGTGGACGAGCTCGTCACGGAGCGGGACCGGTCGCGCAGCCCGCTGTTCCAGGTGCTGTTCAACTACTTCACCGAGGACGGGCGGTCCGCCGACGCTTCCGCCGGCGACGACAGCCTCGGCCCCGAGTCGTTCCCGGACGACGCCGGAACCACCATGACCAACCGCTTCGACGTCCGTCTGGTGCTGACCGACGGCGGGGGTGCGATGTCCGGAGCGATCGAGTACAGCACCGCTCTGTTCGACGCGCGCACGATCCACCGGATGGCCGGGCACTTCGTCGCCCTCCTCGGCACCCTGACCGCGGACGCGCACCTCAGCCTCGGCGAGCTGCCGATGCTGACGGCGGCCGAGCACGATCAGGTCGTACGGGAGTGGAACGCGACGGTTGAGCGGCTGCCTGCGGTGGGTGGCGTGCATGAGCTGATCGCCGAGCGTGCTGCGCGGACGCCGGACGCGGTGGCTGTGGTGTGTGGTGAAGATGCCGTTGTCTACGTGGAGTTGATGGGCCGGGCGAATCGTCTGGCGCATTACCTGCGGTCGGTGGGTGTCGGCTCGGAGTCGGTGGTGGCGCTGTGCCTGCCCCGTGGGATCGACATGGTGGTGGCCGTCCTCGCGGTGTGGCAGGCGGGCGGGGCGTATCTGCCGCTGGACCCGGAGTACCCGGCGGAGCGGCTGGGCTTCATGCTGCGCGACAGCCGGGCGGCGGTGCTGGTGGGCACCGAGGAGCTGGTCGACGAACTGCCGGTGGGGCGCCTGCGGACGGTGCTCGTGGACGACCCGATGGTGCGGGCGGCGCTCGTGGAGCTTCCGGCGAGTGCCCCCGAGGTGACGACGTCTCCCGACCAGCTGGCGTATGTGATCTATACGTCGGGTTCGACGGGCCGTCCGAAGGGCGTGCAGGTCGCGCATCGTGGTGTGGTGAACCTGGCGCAGGCGCAGGGGCGTGTGTTCGGGGTCGGTGAGGGCGAGGGGGTGTTGCAGTTCGCGCCGTTCGGTTTCGATGCTGCTGTGTCCGAGGTCGTGGTGACGTTGGCGGCGGGTGGCCGGTTGGTGGTGGCGACGGCGGAGGAGCGGGGCGAGCCGCGTGCGCTGGCCGGGCTGGTGCGGGAGAGGGATGTGCGGGTGGCGACGCTGCCGCCGTCGCTGCTGGCCGTGCTTGAGCCGGCCGATCTTGCCGGTCTGAGGACTCTGGTCACCGCCGGTGAGCGGCTGGAGGAGGCGGCGGCCGCGCGTTGGCGTGGCGAGTACCGGCTGCTGAACGCGTACGGTCCGACCGAGGCGACGGTCTGCGCGAGCATCGCCGTCCTCGAGGCCGACGGTGAGGGGGAGGGGGCTCCGTCCATCGGTGCGCCGATGGCCAACACCCGCGCTTATGTCCTCGACGGTCAGCTGCGTCCGGTGCCGGTCGGCGTGCTGGGCGAGCTGTTCATCGCCGGTGTGGGTGTGGCTCGGGGTACGGGCGCCGGGCGGACCTGACGGGTGAGCGCTTCGTCGCCGACCCGTTCGCCGGGGACGGGTCGCGCATGTACCGCTCCGGTGACCAGGTGCGATGGCTGGCGGACGGACGGCTGGAATTCGTCGGCCGGGTGGACGATCAGGTCAAGATCCGAGGGTTCCGCGTCGAGCTGGGCGAGATCGAGACGGTCCTGGCCGGGCACGCCGCGGTGCGGGCGGCGGTGGTCACGGTCGAGGGTCTGGAGGGGGATCGCAGGCTGGTGGCGCATGTGGTGCCGGCGGATCAGGAGGAGGGGATGCCGGCCGTCGGTGAGCTGCGGGCCTTCGTGGGCGAGCGGCTGCCCGGGTTCATGGTTCCCTCGGTGTTCGTCGAGCTGGCCGCGCTGCCCCTCACGCCGAACGGCAAGGTCGACCGAGCCGCGCTCCGGGTGCTCGACGGCGCGACCCGGTCCGGCACGGGGGAGGGATATGTCGCGCCTGGTAGCGAGACCGAACGCGTCCTCGCGGAGATGTGGGCCGAACTGCTCGGCGTGGAGCGGGTCGGGGTCGACGACAACTTCTTCGACCTGGGCGGGCACTCCCTGCTCGCCACGCAGGTGGTCTCGCGTGTCAGGGCGGTGTTCGGGGTCGATCTGCCGCTCGCGTCGGTCTTCGACCGGCCCACCGTCGCGGCGATCGCCGTGATCGTCGGAAGCGGTGCGGCGGCGGAGGGCGCGGTGGGCGCTGAGGACACCGAGTACGAGGAGTTCGACCTCTGAGCCCCGGCGATCGGATCTCGACGGCCCGTTCCGCACGACAGAGCCCGGGCCTCATCCTCAGGTAGGAGACCGCCCCTCCCTCGTACGAGGGAGGGGCGGTCTGCTTCGTCCCCCACGTGTGCAGCCGGAACTTCGCTCGTTGCCGTGAGGACTCGTACCCCCTCGTTCCCTAGCCTTCTTGCATGGACAAGACGATCGATGGGTTACAGGCCGTGATCGAGGTCAGGGACGTCTACAAGCGTTTCGGCACCACTCAGGCACTGGACGGCATGTCGTTCTCCGTCAGGCCGGGGCAGATCACCGGCTTCGTCGGTCCGAACGGTGCCGGTAAGTCGACGACGATGCGTGTCATCCTCGGGCTGGACAGGCCGGACAAGGGGAGCACTCTGGTCGGCGGGCGCCCGTACCAGACGCTGCGTACTCCGCTGAAGCACGTCGGCGCGCTGCTCGACGCGGCCGCCGTGCAGCCCAGCCGGACGGCCCGCCACCACCTGCTGTGGCTGGCACACTCGCAGGGGCTTGGCACCGCTGCGGTGGACGAGGTGATCCGCAGGGTCGGCCTCCAGGACGTGGCAGGGCGCAAGGCCGGTGGCTTCTCCCTGGGCATGCGGCAGCGGCTGGGTATCGCGGCCGCGCTGCTCGGCGACCCACCGATGCTCATGCTGGACGAGCCGTTCAACGGCCTGGACCCCGAGGGCTTCATGTGGATGCGGGGCTTCCTGGCGTCGCTCGCCGAACAGGGCCGTGCTGTGCTGGTGTCCAGTCACCTGATGAGTGAGCTCCAGGACTCGGCTGATCACGTGGTCGTCGTCGGGCGCGGCAAGGTCGTCGCCGACATGAGCGTGCAGGACCTGCTTGCGTCGGTGTCCGAGGGGCGCGTCACCCTGCGCACGTCCGCCCGTCAGCAGGCGATGGACGTGCTCGCGCGGGCCGGCGCGACGGTGAGTTCCACCGGGAGCGACACGATCAGCGTCACCGGCCTGTCGGCCGAGCACGTCGTGTCCGTGCTCGGCTCGCACGCGGTGCCGTTCTCCGAGGTGTCCTCGCACCGTGCGTCCCTGGAGGAGGCCTACATGGAGCTCACCCGGGACTCCGTGCAGTACCGCGGGGTCGTCACCGGGGAGGCCGGACGATGACCACCACCCTCTCGCCGCCGCCCGCCACCAGCCGGCCGGCACGCGGCGGCTTCGGACGCGTGCTGCGCGCGGAGTGGACCAAGTTCCGGACCGTGCGTGGCTGGGTGCTCAGCACGGTCGGTGCGCTGGTCGTCACCTGCCTGGTCGGTCTGCTCGCGACGGCCCAGAGCAACGGCGGCGGCGCGTCGAAGCTGCCGGTCGGCCCCTCGGGCCATGCGGTCAACGACGCCTTCTACTTCGTGCACCAGCCGCTGAAGGGCGACGGCAGCATGACGGTGTCGGTGTCCTCGCTGACCGGTCAGGTCGCGGCGTCTCCCACGGAGAACAAGCCCGGTCTCGCGCCCTGGGCCAAGGCCGGCATCATCGTGAAGGACTCCCTCGAGCCGGGTTCGTCGTACGCGGCCATGATGGTCACCGGGGCGCACGGAGTGCGGATGCAGTACGACTACACGCACGACAAGGCGGGGCTTCCCGGTGCGGTGTCAGCCGAGGCGCCGCGTTGGCTCCGACTGGAGCGCTCCGGCGAGACCGTGACGGGCTATCAGTCGACGGACGGCAGCGCGTGGACCGAGGTGGGCTCGGCCCGCCTCTCCGGACTCTCCGAGTCGCCGCAGGTCGGCCTGTTCGTGGCCTCGCCGTCCGCTACGGAGGACACCGGTACGGGAACGGGGTTCAACCCCGCTGTCGCGACCGGCACGTTCGGCGCGCCCACCCTGAGTGGCGGGTGGAGCGGCGACGCCTGGCAGAACCGGCAGGTCAGCGACGGCGCGGGTACGAGCGGCAGCTACAGCCAGACGACGAAGGGCGAAGCGGTCCGGTCCGACGGGGGTTACCGCATCACCGGGGCCGGCGACATCGCTCCGGTGGTCGGCGGGCCGGCGGCGAGCGGTGTGCGCATCCTCTCCAACTTCCTCGTCGGCGCATTCGCAGGACTGATCATGATGGTCGTCGTGGCCGCGGGCTACATGACCGTCGAGTACCGCAGGGGGCTGATCGGCGTCACGTTCGCGGCCAGCCCGGGCCGAGGAAGCGTGCTGGTGTCGAAGGCCCTCGTGGTGGGCTGCGCCGCCTTCCTCGCCGGTACGATCGCCGCCGCGTTCATGGTGCCGTTCGGTGCGTCACGGTCTCTGGCGAACGGCTTTCCCGTTCTGACGGTGCCGACCTCGACCGAGCTGAGGGTCATCGTGGGCACGGGCCTCCTGCTGGCTGCGGCCAGTGTCTTCGCCCTGGCGGTCGGAGTGATCCTGCGGCGCAGCGCCGTGACCATCACGGTGGTGGTCGTCAGCATGGTGCTGCCCTATCTGCTCGCCACCGCGTCCGTTCTGCCGCCCTCGGCCTCGGATTGGCTCCTGAAGGTCACACCGGCCGCCGGGTTCGGCATCCAGCAGACCGTCACTCACTACGATCAGGTCGTCACGGTCTACTCGCCGATGCACGGCTACTTCCCGCTGGCGCCGTGGGCGGGCTTCGCCGTCCTGTGCGCCTACGCCGCGGCCGCCTTCGTCGGCGCCCTGGTCCTGATCCGACGGAGGGACGCATGAGGTACGCAGGACGCGCGGAGTGGACGAAGCTGCGGACGGACACCAGCAACGCGTGGCTGCTGTTCGGTGCCGTGGCGCTGACCCTGGCGGTCGGCGCGGCGGTGGCCATGACCTCTCGGTGTGATGCCCTGGGCTGCGGCGAGGACGCCACGAAGCTCAGCCTCACCGGTGTCATGGTCGGTCAGGTCGTCGTCGCGATCGTCGCGGTACTGATGGTGGGCAACGAGTACAGCACCGGCATGATGCAGAGCACGGTCGCCGCGGTACCACGCCGGCTGACCGTCCTGTTCTCGAAGGCGGCCGTGCTCAGTGGGGTGATCATGGCGGCGGGTGCCGTCGCCGTCGTCGGGTCCCTGCTGATCGGCGGGATGGTGCAGCCGGGGCGTGGCTTCACCGAGGCGCACGGCTACGAGGCGATGTCACTGGCCGACTCGGTGACGCTGCGCGCCGCCGCGGGATCCGTCCTGTACCTCGCCCTGATCGGGCTGCTCAGCCTCGGTATCGCGCTGATCGTGCGGAGTTCGGCGACGGCGATCGGGATCGTGCTGGGGCTGCTGTTCTTCTTCCCGATCCTTACCCAAGTGATCACGGACCCGGACTGGCAGCGGCTGCTCCAGCAGATCGCCCCCATGACGGCCGGCCTCTCCGTGCAGACGACGATCGGCATCGACCGGCTCCCGATCGGCCCCTGGGAGGGTCTCGGCGTGGTGGCCCTGTGGGCCACCGGCGCGCTGGCCGTCGGCGGCGCGATGCTGCGCCTGCGGGACGTATAAGCGCACCAGGCTACCCGCTAATCCCCCGGGCGGGTAAGGCGGTCCCGTGTCCAACTGCGCGAAGGCGCCAGTTGGACACGGGACCGCCATTTCTCTGTGCTTGGACTTATGGATGGGCAGGCACGGTTGTCGTACGCTGAGGGCGCCCAAAAACGTATTGCGTTGTGCAGCATTCGGATAGGCCGTCCCGGGCGGTCCCTCGGGTGCTGAATGTGGCGCGTCCGCTGTCGGCCTGCTTTCGGAGGTTCCGGTGAGGAAGTACTGCAAATCGTACCCACTGGGTGAATTGCGAGGCTTTCCCGGCTGGTCTGCCGGGGCGCAGCCCGAAGAGCGTGAACTTGCCGATGACGCCACGGTGTTCCTCTGCGATGAATTCACGGTCATGCTGAGTCCTGTCGGTGTCGACAAGGACAAGCGGCTGTTCACCGAGGACACCCCGGAGTGGCGTGAATTCTGCGAGACCACTCTGAAATTCAGCATCCCGGACGACCTGGCATTCGCCTACGTGGAGTCCGAGCCGTCCTGAGCCGGCCGTTTCGATCGGAGAGATGAACCATGGACGAACTGACGGAGCGCCTGAGTACGGAGCAGAGTGTGGAGGTCGGCGGACCCGAGCCCACGCTCGAGGAACTGCACACCCGACTGACGGACATCGGGACCGTCTTCGTGAAGTTCACGGAGACCAGAGGCGGCACCGATCTGGGCATACGCCTGGACCGGGAGGCGTCGGACCTCAGCGGCGCCGACTTCGACGCCCGGACCGGCACCGTGCACGTCGAGGGCACCCTCACGCTCAACGGCGACCCGGTGCGCTGCATCGCCGACATCGATCTGGCCACCCTGAAGGGGGTCGGCCGACTCGCGCTCGTGGAAACGGCCGGCGCCTGACGGAACCTCATCCGGTGCTTCATGGGGCCGTGAGCCGACCCGCCACGCTACTCAAGAATATCGGATCGCTGATGACAAGGGCTGTGAAATCTGCGGACCCTGTGTACTCACCGGTCGGGAACACCCCGATGGTGCATGTTTCCCTGGATGTGAACGGGAAGACGCGGCGGCTGCGACTCAAGCTCGAATCGAAGAATCCTTTTGGCTCGCTGAAGGACCGCATCGCCGTCTCTTTGATCGAGCATGTGGCCGACCGCATCGACAAAGACATCGGCGTCATCGAGTCGACATCGGGAAATCTTGGCGTCGCCATGTCGGCCGAATGCGCCGCACGTGGTGTCCCGTTCACCGCTGTCGTCGATCCGCGCACCAGCGTATTCTTCATCGATCGGATGCGCGGCCTCGGAGCCAGGGTGCAGGTGATCGAGGAGCCGGATGCCGCCGGCGGATTTCTACTCAGCCGTATTCGATACGTCAAGGAACAGCTGAAGGTCCGTCCCGGCCTTGTCTGGACGAATCAGTACCGGAGCGAGGCGAACCCGAATGCCCACTTCGAGGGCACGGCACCCGAACTCCTGCGACAGGTGCCGGGTCCGGCAACGGTCCTGGTTCCCGTCTCCACGGGCGGCACGCTCGCCGGCCTGACCCGGTTCGTCGACGCGACCGGCGCGGACTGGCGCCTCATCGGTGTCGACGTGCACGGATCCGCGGCGCTCGGCCGCACTTCCGGGCGGCGGCTGCTGTCCGGGATCGGGGCGAGCTGTCCGTCGAGCTTCCTGGACCCCGCGACCGCGACCGTGCAGTACGTCGATGCCGCGGAGGCGGTGTCGGCCTGCCTGTGGCTGTCCGAAGAGGCCGGCATCGGCGTCGGGGGCAGTTCCGGGGCGACCGTGGCTGCCGCTCTGCGGATGTTCCGACAGGACCCGGAGATCGACGAGCTCGTGTGCCTCTGCCCCGACGGAGCGGACCGCTACCGGACGACCATCTACCACGCCGACTGGCGGACTGCCCAGGGGATCACCACAGCCGGGATGGGCGGCGCCGTCGTCTACCGCGCCCTGGGCGAGAGCGGAGAATGATGTCCACCGAGGCACGCGGGCTGCTGACGCTGTCCGAACTGACCCGGGAGGAACTGCAGGGCCTGGTCGCCAGGTCCCGCGAGCTCTTCCTCGACCGCACGGCGCACGACAGGCCGCTGCGCGACAAACTGGTCGGCGTCCTCTTCGCCAAGACGTCGACGCGGACCAGGACCGCCTTCACGAGCGGCGTCGTGCGGCTCGGCGGGTTTCCCATCACCTACGGGCCCGACGATCTCCAGACGGCGACCGGAGAATCGGTCAGGGACACCGGACGCATCCTCGGTTCCATGCTGGACGCACTCGTCGCGAGGACGTCCGGACCGCTGAAGGACCTGCGGGAGATGGCCGGCGCCGGGCGGCTGCCCGTGATCAACGCAATGGCGGCCGAGGAGCACCCGACCCAGGGTGTGTGCGACCTGGCGACGATGCTCCTGCAGTTCGGTTCGCTCGAAGGCATCTCCGTGCTCTACCTGGGCGAGGGCAACAACACGGCATCCGCCCTCGCCCACGGCATCTCCCACATCCCGCGCTGCCGCATCACCTTCGCCACCCCGGCCGGCTACGGACTGGACCCGCAGGTGCTGGACGCGGCCGCGAAGCGGGCGGCCGGGGCGGGCGGCAGCGTCCGCGAGGTCCACGACACGGACGACCTGCCGAGCGACGTGGACGTCGTCTATACGACGCGCTGGCAGACGACCGGCACTGTCAAGGTGGACCCCGACTGGCGGGAGCGGTTCCGCCCGTTCCACATCGACGAGCGGCTCCTCGCGCGCTGGCCGGAAGCGACGTTCATGCACGACCTGCCCGCGCACCGCGGCGAGGAGGTCTCCGGCGCGGTCCTGGACGGTCCGCGCTCGATCGCCTGGCAGCAGGCCGAGATGAAGCTGACCAGTGCCATGGCCGTACTGGAATGGGTCGTGGGCGGCAAAGCGCCACAGACCAAGCGCAGTTGACGAACCGCCGCGGACGGCCGCTCTCCTGCGCGGGCCGTTCGCCGTCCGCGGCCTTTTGACCATTCGGCATTGATTCAGGCAATTCTCTGGAGGACGGGCACCCATGTCTGACGAGCTGTACTTGCGATCCAAGGTCATCGTGGAACCGCTGGTGGACCGGTTCTACGTCTGGCCGCACACCCTGGCGCCCGTCCAGGCCGCGATGAACCTGGCCTTCCTGCAGGTACCGCTCCTCGAGTCGTACCTCCAGTCCCCGAAGGTCCACGTGGCGGCCAGCGTCAACCCCGAGCTGCGCGGCGGCTACTTCGTCAACATCGCCGAGGAGCGCGCCGACGAGGTGCGCGACCTGCTGGCCACCATCAAGCGCGAGCGGGCCGCCATGATCCGCTTCGCCGAGGCGATCGCCGAGGGGCAGGAACTGCTCCGTGCGAACGCCACCGGGTTCGACCTGACCCCGCTGTACCCGAAGCTGCCTGTGGAGCTCGCCGGCCTCGTCGAGCTGGCGTACGACACCGACAACCAGGCCCAGATGCGCTTCATGGAGCCGCTGGCCTACCACAGCGACTTCTACCAGGAGGACCGCCAGTCGGTGCAGCTGTCCTTCGAGACCGGCATCGAGCGGCCGTTCATCCTCAGCACGCCGCGACTGCCCTCGCCCGATGTGCTGGAGCTGGACATCCCGTTCCGCCACGCCGGGCTCGAGGCGCTCTTCAGGGCCCGGGTGCAGCCCACGACGCTCGCGAAGCTCCGCGAGGTCCTCGAACTCGACGACGCCCAGACCAAGCAGCTGTCCGGCATGCTGAGCGACCGGCCGAGCCTGGCCGAGGACCGGCACATCGACGCGGGCGGCCGCATCCGCTACTTCGGCCACGCCTGCCTGGTCCTCCAGTCGCCCGAGGCCGCCGTCGTCACCGACCCGTTCATCAGCGCCGACAACACCGCCGGCGACCGGTACACCCTCGACGACCTGCCCGATTACATCGACCTCGTGCTGATCACGCACGGCCACCAGGACCACATCGTCCTGGAGACCCTGCTCCAGCTGCGCGGCCGGGTCGGCCAGATCGTCGTCCCCCGCTCCTCGCGCGGCAACCTCACCGACCCGTCCATGGCGCTCATGCTCCAGCACCAGGGCTTCCCGGTCGTCGAGGTCGACGACTTCGACGAGGTGGAGTTCCCCGGCGGCAAGATCACCGCGACGCCGTTCCTCGGCGAGCACTGCGACCTCGACATTCGCGGAAAGTCCACGTACTGGGCGGAGTTCGCCGGCAAGAAGGTCTACGTCGGCGCGGACTCCTCGGGCATCGACCCGATGCTGTACCGCTACGTGCAGCGCCACCTGGGCACCGCGGACATCGCCTTCCTCGGCATGGAGTGCGACGGCGCCCCGCTCACCTGGCTCTACCAGGCGCTGCTCACCAAGCCGGTCACGAAGAAGATGAGCAACTCCCGCAAGCTGTCCGGCTCCAACGCCGCTCAGGCCGCCGACATCATGGTCGAGCTCGGAGCCAAGGAGGCATACGTCTACGCGATGGGCGAGGAGCCCTGGCTCGGCCACGTCATGGCGACGACGTACACCGAGGACACGTACCAGATCAAGCAGATCGACGAGTTCATGGACTGGTGCAAGGGCCGCGGCATCAAGGCGGGCCACCTGTACGGCCAGCAGGAATGGCGCTGGTAGACGGACGACCGGCAACCCAGCGGCTCTTGAGGAGACAGACATGACAGTGCAGGACCTGTTGTACGTCGAGCTGTACACCCGGCACGCACCGACGGCCGTCGACTACTTCGTCTCGGGAATGGGCTTCACCCGCATCGCCGACTCCGTGGAGCCCGACCGGAGTTCCATCCTGCTGCGCCAGGGGGAGACCCGGCTGATCGTGACGTCGGGCCCGGGCACCACCCGCTTTCTCGACCGGCACGGCGACGGCATCGCGGACATCGCGTTCAGCTGCGACGACGTGGTGGCGACGCACGACGCGGCGGTGGCCGCCGGCGCCCGGTCCCTGGCCGTCTCGCACGGCCACCCGGTCGTCTCCGGCTTCGGCGACGTCAGCCACACCCTGCTGCCGCACGCCACCGCGGCGACCGCCGAACTGCCGCCGGGCCGCAACTGGGTACCGAGCACGCCGGTGCCGGATCCCGCGCAGGAGGGCCCGGTCCGGCTGCTCGACCACGTCGCGGTCTGCCTGGAAGGGCACCGCCTCACCGAGTACGCGGACTTCTACGAGAACGCCTTCGGGATGTCCCGCTACTCCTCCGAGTACGTGGCGGTCGGGGACCAGGCGATGGACTCGATCGTCGTCCGCAGCGACTCCGGGCGGGTCACCTTCACCCTGGTCGCCCCGGACCCGTCGAAGGAACCGGGGCAGCTCGACGCCTTCATCGAGCGCAACGGAGGGCCCGGTGTCCAGCACCTCGCCTTCCTGGTGGACGAGATCATCCCCACCGTGCGGCGGATGAGCGAGGCCGGCACCGAGTTCCTCGCCACTCCCGACTCGTACTACGAAGTGCTCGCCGAGCGGATCACCGGCATGCGCGAGAAGGTCGCGGAGCTGCGGTCCGTCCAGGTGCTCGCCGACCGCGACGAATGGGGCTACCTGCTGCAGCTGTTCAGCCGCTCGCCCTACGAGCGCAACACCCTGTTCTTCGAGCTCATCCAGCGCCAGGGCTCGCGCGGCTTCGGCAGCGCCAACATACGGGCCCTGTACGAGGCGGTCGAGCGAGACCGGCTGGCCGCAGGGTGAGCGGCGCGGCGCCGGACGGCGGCGCACCGGGCCCGTATTCCCTCGCGGACTGGGCGGACCTGGCCCGCGCGGGCATGGACCCGGGCGTGTGGGATTTCTGCGCGGGCGGCGCGGGGGAGGAACGGACCCTCGCGGCCAACGTGGAGGCGTACGACCGCGTGCGCTTCCGGCCGCGGGTGCTCACGGGGGTGGGCCGGCCGGACACCACGACCCGGATCCTGGGCCGGCCCTGGGCGGCGCCCATCGGGGTGGCCCCCCTCGCCTACCACACCCTGGCGGACCCGGCGGGCGAGGTCGCCACGGCCGGGGCCGCCGGCCGCGCCGGTCTGCCCCTCGTGGTGAGCACCTTCGCCGGGCGGACCTTCGAGGACATCGCGCGGGTCGCGACGGCGCCGCTCTGGCTGCAGGTCTACTGCTTCCGGGACCGCGACACGACACGGGCCCTCATCGAACGTGCCGAGCGGGCCGGGTTCGAGGCGCTGGTCCTGACGGCGGACGCGCCCCGGCTCGGCCGCCGGCTGCGCGACCTGCGCAACGGCTTCCGCCTGCCGGACGGCATCGTGCCCGCCAACCTCACCGGTGCCGGCTTCTCCTCACCAGTGGACCACGCGCTGGCCGAGTTCGACGCCGCCCTGGACTGGGGGTGGTGGCCTGGCTGCGGGAGATCAGCTCGCTGCCGGTCCTGGTCAAGGGCGTCCTGACGCCGGCCGACGCACGGCAGGCGGTCGCGGCCGGGGCCGCCGGCATCGTCGTGTCCAACCACGGCGGCCGCCAGCTGGACGCGGTCCCCGCGACGCTCGACGTCCTGCCGGAGATCGCGGACGCGGTCCGGGGCGCCTGCCCCGTACTCGTCGACGGCGGTGTGCGGCGCGGCTCGGACGTGCTGGCGGCGCTCGCGCTCGGCGCCGACGCGGTGCTCCTGGGACGTCCGGTGCTGCACGGCCTCGCGGCCGGCGGCGAGGCGGGCGTCGAGCGGGTGCTCGGCACCGTCGTCGACGAGCTGGTGGAGACGATGACGTTCACGGGCACGCCGTCCGTCGACCGGGCGGGTCCGCCGCTCGTCGGTGGGCCGGAGGAGGCCGACGACAAGCTTCCCGAGCCCGCCCGACGGCTTCCCGAGCCACCGCGTAACCGGACGGGCGCCCCCGGACTCCGCAAGGAGGAGCTGCACGGCAGCGTCTCCGACCCGGTCCT
The DNA here is from genome assembly GCF_050937045.1 of Streptomyces sp. CA-179760. Lineage (NCBI taxonomy): Bacteria > Bacillati > Actinomycetota > Actinomycetes > Kitasatosporales > Streptomycetaceae > Streptomyces > Streptomyces sp. CA-179760. The sequence goes on along the minus strand of NZ_JBNJLZ010000001.1, from coordinate 642,758 downwards.
CGACACCATGAACTTCCTCAACGAGGTCACCCACCGCTACCCCGACGCGGTCTCGTTCGCCCCCGGCCGCCCCTATGACGGGTTCTTCGACACCGAGGACGTCTTCAGGCACCTGCGTCGCTATCTGGACCACCTGGCCGCGGAGGGCGCCAGTCCCGAGCAGGTCCGCTCCGCGGTCTTCCAGTACGGGCCGACCGCCGGCCAGATCCGGGAGCTCGTCGCGGACTCGCTGCGCAAGGACGAGGGGATCGACGTGTCGCCGGCGTCGGTGGTCGTGACCGTGGGCTGCCAGGAGGCGATGTTCCTCGCTGTACGCGCCCTCATCTCCGGCCCCGACGACGTGCTGCTCGTCTCCAGCCCCTGCTACGTGGGCATCACCGGCGCCGCACGGCTCCTTGACGTCGAGGTCGGCGCCGTCGAGGAGGGCGAGAAGGGCTTCGACTGCGCCGCACTGGAAGCCGCGATCCTCGCGGAGCGGGCCCGGGGCCGACGCCCGCGCGCGTTCTACGTGATCCCCGACCACTCCAACCCCTCCGGCACGTCTATGACGCTGCCCGCCCGCCAGGAACTGCTCGACCTGGCGGAGCGGCACGACATCCTGATCCTGGAGGACAGCCCGTACCGGATGGTCAGCCCCGGCGAACAGCTGCCGACGCTCAAGTCCCTGGACCGCGAGCACCGGGTCGTGCACCTGGGGTCGTACTCCAAGACGCTCTTCCCCGGAACGAGGGTGGGCTTTGTCGTCGCGGACCAGCCGGTCGTCGACGATGCGGGCAACACCGGACTGCTCGCGGACGAACTCGCCCGGATCAAGAGCATGCTGACGGTCAACACCTCCCCGGTGAGCCAGGCGGTCACGGCCGGAATGCTGCTCTCCGTCGACGGCCGGACCTCGGAGCTGAACACCCGCACCGCCGCGTACTACGGCGACGCCATGCGGGTCACCCTTCGGGAGCTCGACCGACGCTTCCCCGAGGACGAGCGCGGCGCGCTCGGCATCAGCTGGAACGAGCCCGCCGGAGGCTTCTTCCTCGCCGTCAACGTCCCCTTCCGCGCGGACAACGCCGCGCTGGAGCGCTCCGCGGAGGAGTTCGGCGTCATCTGGACGCCGATGTCCTACTTCTATCCGCAGGGCGGCGGCGAGTCGAGCCTGCGGCTGTCCGTCAGCTACCTGAGCCACGAGGAGATCGTGGACGGCGCCGACCGGCTGGCCCGCTTCGTACGGGCGCAGACACCGATCCGGCTGAACCGACCCATCTGACAGTAACGACGTCAACTCACTGAAAGGCGAGCGGTGTTGGTAGCAAAGATTCTCATCCGCAGCAGGACCCGTATGTGGGGGTGGACGTTCCGATGACCGCATTGACGATCACGTCCGACATCGACGCCATGGGGGAAGGTGCCTCTCGGACCAAAGCCACCGCCACGGCCCGGATCGCCGGTGTCGGCACGGCGAACAGCGAACACTCCTATTCACAGCAGGAGTTGCTCGACCACTTCGCCATCGAGGACCCCAAGGTCCGGTCGGTCTTCCTCAACAGCGCCATCGACCGGCGCTACCTCACCCTCCCTGAAGTGGACTCCGACGGCGCCGTGACCGAGGAGAGCCAGGGCGAACTGCTCGCCAAGCACCAGCGGATGGCGCTCGACATGGGCGCCCGCGCCGTACGCGCCTGTCTCGAGGACTCGGGCCTCGACCTGGCGGACATCGACTACCTGTGCTGCGTGACCACCACCGGCTTCCTCACCCCGGGACTGAGCGCCCTGCTCATCCGTGAGATGGGCATCTCGCCGCGCACCAGCCGGGTCGACGTGGTGGGCATGGGCTGCAACGCCGGCCTCAACGCCCTCAACGCCGTGAACGGCTGGTCCGTCGCCAACCCCGGCAAGGTGGCCGTCGCGCTCTGCGTGGAGGCGTGCTCCGCCGCGTACGTCATCGACTCGACCCTGCGCACCGCCGTGGTGAACAGTCTCTTCGGGGACGGCGCGGCCGCGGTCGCCCTGATCACCGACACCGAGGACACCGCCCACGGCGCCCCCGACCCGGGGACCGAGTCCGGCAGCCCCCGCATCCTCTCCTTCGCCAGCCACCTCATCACCGACGCGATCGACGCGATGCGCTTCGACTGGGACGACTCCCAGGGCAAGTTCAGCTTCTTCCTGGACCCCCAGGTCCCGTACGTGGTGGGCGCGAACGCGGAGCAGATCATCGGCCGCCTGCTGGACGGCGCGGGACTGCGCCGCAGCGACATCAGCCACTGGCTGGTGCACTCGGGCGGCAAGAAGGTCATCGACGCGGTCCGGGTCAACCTGGGCCTGACCCGGCACGACGTGCGCCACACGGTCGATGTCCTGCGCGACTACGGCAACCTGTCGAGCGGCTCCTTCCTGTTCTCCTACGAACGGCTGCTCCAGGAACGAGCGACCCGATCCGGGGACTACGGCGTCCTCATGGTCATGGGACCCGGTTCGACCATCGAGGCTGCGCTGGTGCAGTGGTGACGGAGACGAAGATGACAGACGCGACCCTGACAGACGCGACGAAGGACTCCGCCCTCCCCGTCGACCTCGCGGACGCGAGGGACCACGTCCTGCTGCGCATCGACGGCCGGCAGGCGCTCTCCGCGGAGACCGTCGCGGCCGTCGCCGCGGCCTGCGACCAGGCGGAGGACCAGGGCGGGCGCGCCAAGGTGATCGTGCGGGTGTCCGGCGCGCCCGAGGGGCCCCGGGCGCGCGACCTGACCGTGTCGCTGGTCAACAAGTGGGAGCAGGTGCTGCGCCGTCTGGAGCGGCTGCCCGCGGCCACCTTCGCCGTCGTCGACGGTGACTGCGGGGGACTGGCCCTGGACGCCTTCCTCGCCGCGGACTACCGCATCGCGACGCGCTCGGCCCGCCTGATGGTGCCGGTGGAGGACGGTGCGACCTGGCCGGGCATGGCTCTCTTCCGGCTCGCGAAGCACGGCTCGACCGGCACCATCAGGCGGGCCGTGCTCTTCGGCACGCCCGTCGAGGCGGCCGACGGGCTGGCCCTGAACCTCGTGGACGAGGTGGTCGACGACCCGGCGAAGGCCGTGGCCGTCGCAGTGGAGCGGTCGGGCGCCGTCGCCGGGACAGAACTGGCCATCCGGCGCCAGTTGCTGCTGGACGCGCCCACGACGAGCTTCGAGGAGGCCCTCGGCGTCCACCTCGCGGCGTGCGACCGCGCGCTGCGCCGTGCCGCGGTGGCGGGAGGCCGGTCGTGAACCTCACTGAACCCGTGGAAGCCGGAGCCGGCGGACAGGACGAGCTTCGGGCGGTGTGCGGCGGGCTGGCGCACGCGCGGGTCGCCCTCGCGAAGGCCGCCGCGCGCGCCGACGAGGTCATCGCGGCCCTGCCGGAACAGGCACGGCGTTCATCCGCCCAGCGCGCGGCCGCCGCGGCCGCGCGGACCGAGGCGCGGGAGCTGCGCGCCGCGTTCCTCGGCGTGCACGCCGACGCCGTGTACGACGAGCTGACCGGCGGCCGCACGCGCTACCTGCGGGTCGCCGAGCTGGTCGACGGCGCGGCGGCGGCCTTCCCCGGCCTGGTGCCTACCCCCGAACGGCTGGCGACGGAACGCTCCCGGCCGCAGGCGGAGAAGGAAGGGGACGAGATCGACCAGGGCCTCTTCTTCCGGGCGGTCCTGCGCTCGCCGGCCGCGGGTGCGCATCTGCTCGACGCGATGCTGCGTCCCACCCCGAGGGCGCTCGGCCTGCTGCCGGAGTTCCTGCGCACCGGCACGGCGGACCTGGGCTCGGTGCGCCTGGAGCGGACGGAGGGAGCGGCGCGCCTGACGATGTGCCGTGACGACTGTCTGAACGCCGAGGACGACCAGCAGATCGACGACATGGAGACGGCGGTCGATCTCGCGCTGCTCGACCCGGCGGTGGAGGTCTGTCTGCTGCGGGGCGGGGAGATGACGCATCCCCGGTACCGGGGCAGGCGGGTCTTCAGCGCGGGCGTGAACCTCAAGACGCTGCACGGTGGCGGGATCTCGCTTGTCGACTTCCTGCTGCGTCGGGAGCTCGGGTATATTCACAAGATTCTTCGCGGCGTCCTGACCGGGAAGGCTCCAGGCGGACTGCCGGCCACGGTGGAGAAGCCGTGGGTGGCGGCCGTTGACACCTTCGCGATCGGCGGCGGGGCTCAGATCCTGCTGGTGTTCGACTGCGTACTCGCCGCGTCGGACGCCTACTTCAGCCTTCCGGCCGCCAAGGAGGGCATCATCCCGGGGGCGTCGAACTTCCGTCTGGGCAGGGCCGTCGGTCCGCGTCTGGCCCGGCAGCTGATTCTCGGCGGCCGTCGGCTGCGGGCGAGCGAGCCGGAAGCCCGGCTCGTCTTCGACGAGGTGCACGAGACCGAGGCGCTGGACGAGGCCGTCGAGGCGGCGCTGCGCCGGCTGCGGGGTTCCGCGGTCCTCACCAACCGGCGGATGCTGAACCTTGCGGAGGAATCCCAGATCGAGTTCCAGTCATATATGGCCGATTTTGCGCTCCAGCAATCGTTTCGCCTGTACAGCACCGATGTCATCGACAAGGTGGGGCGATTCGCCGCTTCCGGTTGATGGCTGGAGCGGTGCTTGCATGACGCGAAGCAGCAGTTGAACACTCTTGCCATCCGGCCGGTATCGCGACGGTGCTCGGGTTTCGTCCGACCGCTGGCGCATACAGGCCGGTCGGCATCGACTGCTGCGACTGATGTGACGCGTTTTCAGCCGGGGAAAATTGAAACGTCCCGTAGACATGGCGGGGCCGAAAAGCGACGATGTTAATGAACGGCACGGCAGACAGAAGTGTTACGGGGGCCGAGATCGTGGTGCTCTGTGCTGCCCCCCCGCAGGTTCCAGGACGCATGATGGCGCCGACGCGTCGGAGCGGTCGGGGGTGGGGTCGGGAACGGCAAGTCAGGTGCTCGGCGAACGGTATTTGGATCGCCATTCGAGTCGACTTGAATGGCGCATTCCGGATCGGAACCGGATTAGGTGAATGCCTTGATTCAGTCAGTTCGCACGCTCAAACCTTACTCGCGCAATGTCGCTGGCGAGGGCGACGGTGATCCGTGGACTCCCTCTGATCGTCAAGGGAATGTTTCCCTGATGTCGATCGAAGTACTCCTTCCCGGAGAGTCTCCGCGTTCGGAAGGGCTGGACGAGGAGCACATAGCCAGATTAGCGGAGATCGACACACCGATCCCCGCGATCCTCGTGGATCGCCGCACCATGCGGGTGATCGACGGGATGCACCGCCTCATGGCCGCGAAACTGCGAGGCCATAAGCTGATCCAGGTCGAGCTGTTCGACGGAACGCCGGAAGAAGCGTTCCTGCGGGCGGTGGAGGTGAACGTCTCCCACGGCCTTCCGCTGACCCTGGCCGACCGGCGGGCCGCCGCCGGCCGCATCATCGCCTCCCACCCGCAGATGTCGGACCGGGCGATCGCCCAGGCGGCCGGCCTCGGCGCCAAGGCGGTCGCGGCGATTCGGCGCCGCGTGGCCGACGCGCTGCCCCAGCTCAGTGCCCGCATCGGCAGGGACGGCAAGACGCGTCCGCTCAGTAGCGTGGACGGCCGGCTGAGGGCCGCCGAACTGATCGCCGAACGACCGGAGGCGTCGCTGCGCGAGGTGGCCCGCCTCGCCGGCATCTCTCCCGCGACCGTCAGCGACGTCCGCAAGCGGCTCGAGTCGGGCCTGGCCCCGGTGGTGGAACCGGCCCGCGCCCCCGAAGCTCCCGCGGACCCGCCCGCGGCGGCCGACGCCGGCGACCGGCGCGTCGAGCCCAAGCGGAACCAGCTCCCGGCGGACCCTGCCGCCGCCCTGGAGAAGCTGCTGAGGGACCCCTCGCTCCGGCACAAGGAGGGCGGACGCCAGCTGCTCCGGCTGCTGCAGCAGCAGAACGCGGTGGCGACGCGCGCGGGCGAGGACCTCATGGAGGCCGTACCGAGCCACTGCGGAAGCCTCGTACTGGACCTGGCCCGGTACTACGCGGACACGTGGACGGACCTCGCGAAGCAGCTGGACGAGCGCGTGCGCCAGGGGAACCGGCGCGGTTTCGGTGGGTGACATGCTGACGGCCGGAGCATGACCGGGACGGCGGCGTTCGAGGCCGCGCGACAGGAAATCGCCTACGCGTTCGAAAATACAGCCTTCTTCCGGAAGCACATGGAGGACAACGGCCTCCGTCCGGCCGACATCAAGGACGCAGACGACTTCCTGCGGATACCGCCCACCGCGAAGCCGGACTACCGGCGCCACTTCCCCGTGGGGGTGCTCGCCAAGGGGTACACCCTCAACTCGCCCCGCGTGATGCGCTTCCAGAGCTCCGGAACGTCCGGGGATCGCCTCAACAGCGCCATCCTCTCCTACGATCTGGCGCGGCGGCAGGCGACGGCCCTCGCGGTCAACCGTCGGTTCGACGACCTCTGGCGCCCCGGCAGCGGGCCCAGGACGTGCCGGTTCGCCCCGCCGAACTGCTCGGACGTGGAGTGCGCGACGGGACTGTCGACCCTGGAGGACCGGACGCTTCCGGACGGCACCGTGGTGCTGTCCGTGGCCCACGACCTGATGACGACTCCGGAATGGCAGATCGTCAAGGCGCTGGACGAACTGGAGATCTGCGAGCCCGACCTGCTGCTGGTGGACTCCACGCACTTCGCCTTCCTGATCAGGTGGGCGCGGCGGCTCGGACGGCGGATCAGCTCGCCGCGCACCCTGCACCTGGTGAGCGGCTACACCCTCATGACGCGGGTGGCGCGGCGTGAGATCGACGCGTTCTGGGGTGCGGACATGCCCGTCGGCGACATGATCGGCATGTCCGAGCTGGGCTACCTGGGGTTCGAGTGCCACAAGGGACGCCGGCACATCAACGACCAGGACTTCTACCTGGAGTTCGTCCGGGACGGCCGGCCCGTCGAGCTCGGCACCATGGGCGAGCTGTACGTCACCACGCTGGACGACACGCTGGTGCCGCGCATCCGGTACGCCACCGGGGACTACTTCACCCCGCTGGGGGACGCGTGCGACTGCGGCAGTGACCTGCCGGTGGTACGGATCGAGGGCAGGGCCACGCAGGCGGTGCGCCTGCGGAACGGGCGCCTCGTCTCGCCGGGCACCGTGGACGCGGTGGTCGGCGACGCTCCCTGGATGGACCTCTACAAGCTGGAACAGGACCCGACGGGTGCGTGCACCTTCCGGTACGTCGCCAACTCCGCCGAACAGGCGGGGGACGCGTCGGCACTCGAAGCCCGCCTGACCGAGGCCCTGGAACCGAACCCGGTCCGCGTCGAGGCGGTCGACTACATCGCGTGCGAGCGCAGCGGGAAGTTCCAGGCATGCGTGTCCCATCTCTCCGCGGAAGGCGCGTGGTGACCGTGAAGGAACCCTGCCGGGACGATTTTCCGGCGCTGGGACGGGAGATCGACGGACGCGCGATCTCGTACCTGGACAACGGGGCCACGACCCTGAAGCCGCGCTCGGTCATCCAGGCCGTCTGCCGGTACTACGAGTCCAACGGCGCGAACATCCACCGGGGCAAGCACCGCCTCTCCGAGGAGGCGTCCGACGCCTACGAGTCCTCCCGCACGGTGATCGCCCGGCACATCGGAGCGGCGGCGAACGAGGTGGTCCTGCTGAGGAACACCAGCGAGGCGCTGAACCTCGTAGCCGCCGGTCTGGAACTGGCCCCGGGCGCCCGCGTCGTGGGCTGCCTGGACGCGCACCACTCCCAGCTGCTGCCGTGGCGCAGGGTCGGACACCTCGACCTGGCACGGGTGGACGCGCACGGCCGCCTCGACCGCGACCACTTCCGGAAGCTGCTGAGCGACCCGCCCGAGGTGGTCGTGCTCACGCACTGCTCCAACGTCACCGGTGTCGTCCATCCGGTGCGCGAACTGGTGGCCGAGGTCCGTGCCGCGTGCGACGCGACGATCGTGCTCGACGCCGCGCAGTCCCTGCCCCACGGGCGCCTCAACGTGCGCGACCTGGACGTCGACTTCATGGCGTTCTCGATGCACAAGATGCTGGGCCCCACCGGGGTCGGCTGCCTCTTCGGCCGCAGCGAGCGGCTCGCGGCGCTGCGCCCCCTGACGGTCGGCGGGGGGATGGTCGACTGGGTCGACCTCGACGGCAGCGTGGACCGGCGCATCCCCTTCCGGTTCGAGACGGGGACACCGGCCGTCGCCTCCGTCATCGGCTCCGCCGCGGCGATCCGCTACCTCGAGGAACTCGACCCGGACGAGCGCCACCGGCGCGAACAGGACCTCTGCGCGGCCCTCGTCGACGGAGCGCTCGCGCGCCCCGCCCTGACCCTGATCGGACCCCCGGACCACACCGACCGCATCGCGCTCGCCTCCCTCCGCATGGACGCGGCCGTCCCCGCCGGCGAGGTCGCCCGCCTGCTGAGCGACTCCTACGGTTATATGGTTCGCAGCGGCCACATGTGCGCCCAGCCCGTCGTCACCGAACTCGCCGGCGGCGAGGTCCTCCGCGTCTCGGCCTACCTGTACAACGAGGTCCCCGAGATCGAGGGCTTCTACCAGGCCCTCGACGAACTCCTGACCTGGCTGGCACCCCCTGCCGGCGGCTAGGCGTGCTGTCCCGGGACGTTTAGGAACGTGCAGGTCAGAGGCACATGTGGCGGGCTGCGACCTGTCACATGTGTCGATCGACAGCCACGGGGCGACTGACCTTGCGCTCATGGTCGGGGCGAGTCGGCAGACGGCGTAGGCCGTCCTGGTCAGGTCGTCGGCGGCGTGGCGCAGTGCGGTGTCGAGGTCGCGGGGGCCGGTGCCGATGGCAAGGACGGCGGTGGCGCCGTGCCGGTAGAGGCGGTCGGCGTCGGGAGTGATGGTCCCGCCGAGTACCACGCATGGAAGGCTGGCCTGCGCGCATGCGTCGACGACTGCGCGGACGGTCTTGCCCGCGTCGGTACTGGCGTCCACTTTGCCCTCGGCCGTGAGGCAGAGGTCCGCCGTGGCCAGGTGGCTGTCGAAGTGGGTGAGCTGTCGGATCAGCTGTGCCCCGGGCACCAGCTCGGCGCCCAGGGCGAGCAGGGCGGCGCCGAGACCACCGGCCGCGCCGCCGCCGTCTGCGGCGCCGGTCCCGAGCAGGGGAGCGAGGCGGCGCAGACCGTCGTCGAGGAGTTCGACCGTGCGGGAGCAAGCGCCCTTCTGAGGGCCGAACACATGGGCGGCACCGTCCGGTCCGAACAGCGGACTGACGACGTCGGCGGCAACGACGAGATCGACACCGGCCAGGCGTCGTCGTGCCGGTGCGAGGTCGACCGACGCGATGCGGGAAAGGTCCGCTCCACTGCCGGCCAGCGGGTTTCCGTCTGTGTCGAGAACCGCAGCGCCGAGGGATGCCAGCAGTCCCGTACCGCCGTCCATGGTGGCGGTACCACCGAGGAAAACGATGATCCGCCGGGCTCCCTGCCGTACCGCTTCGAGGAGCGGAGCGGCCAGGCCGGCACTGGAGGCTCGCATCACGTCGTGCTCGGCGGCCGACGTCGACGGTGTCCACCCACCCGACCGTGCCACCACGCGCTGCCTGCACCGTGTGGCGTGAGCCTTCCCCGCCGTCGGCGACCGGGTACTCGACGGGTGTTCCGCCCGCTGCGCGAACCCCTGCCGCGAGAGCGGCGGCGGCCTCGGCGGCGTCCAGCGAGCCACGCATCTTGTCCGGAGCGCAGACAACGCGCATGGCTGTTCCTTTCGTCGGGGGCTGAGACCGACCGGCAAGTGGGAGCGCGCGACACCGCCCCTCATGTGCCGGTCGGTCTGAAGGCTGTCGGCGGCCACGGGCGCTTCAGACGGTCATCCAGCCCAGTACCGGGGTCGACTGCAGGTAGATGATCACGGCGAACGCGGCCAGGAGTCCGAGGCTCCAGCCGAGCACCTTGCGGAAGAGGATGCTTTCGCTGCCGGCCATGCCGATCGCCGCCGCCGCGACGGCGAGGTTCTGCGGCGAGAGCATCTTGCCGAGGACACCGCCGGTGGAGTTGGCGGCGGCCAGCAGCACGGGGTCCAGCCCGGTCTGGTGTGCCGCGGTCACCTGGAGGACACCGAAGAGCGAGTTGGCTGAGGTGTCGGAACCGGTCACCGCGACACCCAGCCACCCCACGATCGGGGAGAAGAAGGCGAACGCCGTGCCGGTCTGGGCGAGTGCCGTGCCGAGGGTGACGGTCTGGCCGGAGAGGTTCATGACCCAGGCCAGCGCCAGCACCATCACGGTGACGAAGGTTCAGCGCAGCTGGTGCAGCGTCGCGCCGTACGCCTTCACGGCCCGTCCCGGCCCCACCCGGTACAACGCCATCGTGAGCAGGCCCGCGACCAGCAGAACCGTGCCTGCAGCCTTGATGCGTTCCGGCTTGAATGTCACGGCCCCGGCAGGCTGGCCGGCCGCGGTTTCGACGTCCAGGCCGGGCCAAGTGAACTGGGTGGCGCCATGGACGGCCAGCCAGTCCTTGACCGGGCCGATCTGGGTGAGCGCGAAGAGGGCGACGATGATGAGGTACGGGGCGAATGCCATGAGGGCGCTGCCCTCGCCGGTCTCCGACCGCTGCGCATGGTCTCCGCGCCCGCCGCGCCCGGCCTCGGTGCACCCCGAGCCTCCGGCGCCGGTCCAGCCCCTGCGCCGGCTGCGCCGGCGACGGGCTCGGTGAAGGCCGGCACTTCCTCCTGGTCCGGCTGAACCACGCCCCTGGGCTGCCAGACGCGCAGGAAGCCGAGGACCGCCACCAGCGCGACGACGCCGGCGATGATGTCGGTGACCTCGACACTGAAGTAGTTCGCCGAGACGAACTGGGCGATTCCGAAGGTCAGGCCCGCGACCACCGCGACGGGCCAGGTCTCGCGGACACCGCGGCGCCCTTCCAGGAGGAACACGAGGACCAGCGGGATGAACGCGGCGATCAGCGGGGTCTGCCGTCCGGCCATCGCACCGAGCTCGTCCAAGGGCAGGCCGGTGACACCGGCCAGCGTGGTCAGTGGCACCGCCATGCTGCCGAACGCGACGGGCGCGGTGTTGGCGACCAAGGCCACGGTGGCCGCCTTGAGCGGGGCGATGCCGACCGCGACCAGCATGACCGCCGTGATGGCCACCGGCGCGCCGAAGCCCGCCAGCGCCTCGATCAGCGCGCCGAAGCAGAACGCGATCAGAATGCCCTGTATCCGCTGGTCTTCGGAGACGGTGCGGAACGACCGGCGCAGCACCGCGAACCAGCCCGTGATCTCGGTCATCCGGTAGATCCACAGCGCGTTCACCAGGATCCACAGGACCGGGAACAGCCCGTAGAAGCCGCCCTCGGCAGCGCCGGACAGGGCCTGCGAGGCGGGCATCCCCCACGCGCCCACAGCTAGTAGTGCTTCGTTAGGTTCTGGGCTGTCTGTGGCTTCTTCGGGGGTTGGGCAGGGGGCGTCCGCAGGTGGTGCAGGTACCGGTCCAGCACCTGAGCAGGTCCTGAAGAATGTCGAGGACCTGGTAGAGGGTCAGGCCGGTGTGCGGACTTTTGGGTCGAGCCGCCTGAGGGTGAGGAAGGCCTGGGCGGCGGTGACGAGGGTGACGTGGTGGTGCCAGCCGCGCCAGGTGCGGCCCTCGAAGTGGTCCAGTCCCAGGCCATGCTTGAGCTCGCGGTAATCGTGCTCGATCCGCCAGCGCATCTTCGCCCACCGCACCAGGTCAGCGGCCGGTGTGGTGGCGGGCAGATTCGATATCCAGTAGTCCGTCGGAGTGTCCTGGCCCTCCGGCCATTCAACGAGGAGTGTCTGGACGGGCAGGACACCGTCCCACTGGTTGCGGCCGCCGCCCGCCGCCTGGGCTGCGGCGAGGGACTGCTTGCCCGCGGGCCGCACGCTCAGCACCGCGAACCGTGAGGTCATCGCGCCTTTGCTGCCCTGCCGCCAGGTCACCTCGGTGAACCGCTCCGCACCCGCCTCCGCTGCGAGGACGCAGACGGCTCGTGGTGGGGTGCGATAGCGGGGAAGGGTGGGCGGCCCGAGCCCACCGTAAGCAGGCTGGTGCGGCTCGGTATTCTCCGGGTGAGCGACTTCCTTCCCGTTCAGGGCCAGAACATAGGACAGCCCTCGCTCCTCAAGGCCGAGCCGGAAGGGGGTGCTGACGCCGTATCCGGCGTCGGCGACCACGACCGGCGCCTTCAACCGCCAGTCGGCGAGCGTGTCCAGCAGGCCGAGCGCGAGACGCCACTTCTCCTGGTGCACCACGTCGTCGGGGACTCCTGCTCTGCGGCATCGGTCCGGCTCGTCCGTCCACTCACGCGGCAGATACAACTGCCACTGCAACGGGCACGAGGCGGTGTCGGTGGCGGCATGGACACTGACCGCGACCTGGCAGTTCGCCCGTTTGCCGAGTGCTCCGCAGTACTGGCGGGCCACTCCGGCCGACGCCTTGCCGCACTTGGGGAACGACACGTCGTCGATCACCCACACCTCAGGTGTGATCACCTCGGACAGCCGCTCGGCGATCCGCTGCCTGACCGGCAGCGGATCCCACGGCGACTGGTTCACGAACTGCTGCAGGGCCTGCATGTTCCCGTCCGGCAGACGCTCGGCCATCGGCTGGACCGACTTGCGCCGGCCATCGAGCATCAGGCCCCGCAGATAACACTCGCCCCACCGCCGCTGATCCCGCCGCGGCAACGACCCGAACACATCGGCAACGAACTCCGCCAACTCACCCCGGAGCCGTTCCACCTCCCCCAACCTCACCCCGGGAAGCTGCCCACAATCAACCGAGATCACTCAACGTAACGAAGCACTACTAGGGCGAGGGCCAGCACCAGGGAGGCGACCGCCGCGATCTGGGCTCGCACCCGGAAGACGCCGAGCAGGACGAAGAGGGTGAGCAGGGGGAGGGCCGCGCAGAACGCGGACCAGTACAACGACCCGGCGAGCGGGTCGAGGACCTGGGTGTACACGGGGGGACCTCCTGGTGCGGCGGAGCCGCCGCGTGGGGCAGCGGTTCGTTAACTTGTTAGACAAGTACTCACGCCAGTCAAGAGTTCCTGTATGGTAACTTGGTGAGGTTGGCTCATCACCCATGGGGAGGCGTGATGGTGGGTCGCCTGCAGGCGACATCGCTGATCGACGCACTTGTCGTCGAACTTCGCGAACAGATCCTTGACGGACGGCTCGGCGCCGGGTCGGTGCTCACCGAGACGGAGGTCGCCGGCCAGTACGAGGTGGCACGTCCCACCGCCAAAGCGGCGATCGAGCGGCTGACCGGTGAGGGCCTGCTGCGGCGCAGCGGTGCCCACAAGAGCGCCCGCGTTCCGGTCTTCAACGCCGAGGACATCGCCGATCTCTACTTCGCCCGCACCTGCGTGGAGCGTCAGGCCATGCGTGAACTGGCGCGGCGCCGGCTGATCCCGGCCGCCGCCCACACCGCGCAGGGGGACATCCGCAAGCTGGCCGAGGTGGAGGACTCCACGGTCGACGCGGTGGAACCCGACGTCCGCTTCCACCGCTCACTCGTCGACGCTCTCGGCAGCCCGCGCCTGACCCGGGCGCACGCCTCGCTCATGGGTGAGATGCGCCTGTGCATGGCCCAGGTCCAGACGTACAAGTTGCTCCGTATCACCGATATCGCCGACGAGCACCAGGCCATCCTGACGGCCGTCGCCGACGGCGATCCCGACCGCGCCGACCAGGCCCTTGCCGCTCATCTCACCCGAGCGAGCGAACAGCTCCGCAGTCACACGCCCTGACGCTCGGCATGGAGGGTCATCACGAACCGATCACCGGCAACAGCGGGTTCGCCTGACGCTCAACTCCACCTGGGCCGGTCCGCGTGCAGGGCGTCGGCGGTCAGTTCCGGCCTGCGGTCGCCGGGGGCTGGCTGCTCCGTAGTCGTGTGCGGTCCTGCAAACGACAGGCGCAGGACCCATGCCCCGCGCGCGAGGCAGGCGGGAGGAATCCGTGGCGGTCATGGCCGGATCGACGGCGCCCGCGCGGCTTTACGGTGCGCCCCGGCTTGCCTGGCCTGCCTCGCCTCTGCCGCTCGGGAAGTCCTTGCCAGCACAGAGCGGGCGAAATGCGCAGCTCGGACGGTGCAGCAGTGACAGGTGTGCACATGTGCACCATGTCATAATGCGTGCATATTGCCATTAAAGGAGCATGTGGACGTGTCATGACAGGGCCGCGCATCGCATTGAGGGCAGCCGTCGCCCTGGCGCTGGCCGGGACGCTGGTCATGGCGTGTGGCGCCGACGGTGGCGGCTCGAAGACGTTGACCTGGTCGATGTGGGCCAGCGGTGGTGAGGAACAACAGGTCTGGCATGAACTCGCGGACCGGGTGTCCCTCGAGGATCCGCAGATCACGATCAAGCTGGAGACCTCGTCCTTCGATGACTACTTCGACAAGCTCGGCACCCGTTTCGGCAGCGGCGACGCACCCTGCATCGTCTCGATGCAGGCGCTCCGCACCACGGGCTACACCCAGGGCATGCTGCCGCTCGACGATCTGATCGCCAAGAGCAAGTTCGATGTGACGGACTTCGACAAGTCCGTCATGGAAGGGCTGAGTACCGACGGGAAGCAGTACGCGCTGCCGTACGACGTCGGCCCGGTGATCCTCACGTACAACAAGGACATGTTCCGGAACGCGGGGGTGCCGGAGCCCAGGGTGGGGTGGACTCTGGCCGAGTTCGAGTCGGCCGCCCGCAAGCTGACCGGCGACCGGACGTACGGGTTCGTGGCGGCGCCTCAGGATGTGTGGATGTTTCCCATGGTGCTGACCAAGACCGGGGCGCAGCCCACCGACGGGGCGGGGCACCTGCGACTCACCACCCCCGCCATGACCGAGGGCGTGCAGTGGTACGCCGACCTCGCGGCAAGCAAGAAGGTCGCCCCCCGCCTGCCCGCGGTCGATCCCGCCTTCTCCGACAGGGAGTTCCTCAGCGGCAACGTGGCCATGGGCACCAACGGGCCGTGGGCGTTGCTGAACCTGAAGAACCAGGCCGGCTTCCAGGTGGGCCTGACCACGCTTCCCGCCGGCCCGGACGGCAGCAGGACGTACTCGTCCGGTTCCGGGTTCGGCATCTCCAAGTCCTGCCCGGACCCGGAGGGGGCGTTCAAGGCGATCACGCTGATGACCGCCAAGAAGCAACTGGAGTGGCTCGGCGGGGTGGGTCGTGCCTATCCGTCACGTGAGTCGGCACAGCACGCGTGGTACGAGAACGCCCGCCTTGCCGGTGCCCGAGAGGTCCTCGAAGCCGCCAACGCCACCGCGATTCCGCTGCGGACGACGAAGAACTGGGAGCGCGTCAACGCACTGCTCAACCAGTACGGCCCCGACCTCTTCAGCGGGGCGAGCTCCGCGAAACAAGTACTGGAGCAGGTGCAGAGACAGGCCGGGCAGGATTGATCGCCGACGACCCGCAGGGGTACGCGACCCGCGGCCCGCCCGGCACCGGACAAGAGACAGGCAAGTGAGGTCAGTCATAGCCGGGCTGTGTCGGTGGGGATGCCCAGGAGGATCCGTCCGGTCGTTTCCCACGTCGCCGGGCTCACCTGGATGTGGGCGGTGATGGCGTTCGCATCCCGCAACCGGCGCTGGAGCGGCTGGTCTTCGTAGAGTGCTGATGCGCCGCCGAGCTCGTGCATGGAGCGTACGACGTCCGCGGACGTGCGGGTGGCGTGCGTCGCGGCCAGGCGCAGGCCGGTGCGGAGGGCCAGCGGCAGCGTGTCTTCGGTGGTCGCTGCCTGCCAGGCGTCCTCGATGGCCGAGTAGAACAGGGCGCGTGCGGCTCGCAGGGCGGCCTCCGCCTGTGCGACGACGGCCTGCGTCGAGGACTTCTCGGCGAGCGTGCGTCGCGATCCCATGGCGACCTTGTGGCCCGCGAGATCGACGAGGTCGTCGATCGCCCCGCGGGCGTTGCCCAGCGCGGCCACGGCCACGGCCACGGCCAGGGCGAAGTAGCCGAAGACCGGGAACCGGTAGAGGGGGGCTTCGATCCGGGGAGCCTCGCTCAGCGACAGGACGCGACGCTCGGGCACGAACACCTCGTCGGCCACGACGTCATGACTGCCCGTCGCCCGCAGTCCGGAGGTGTGCCAGGTGTCGAGTATCTCCAGCTGGCTGGCCGGGATCGCGACGATGCGCAGCACCGGGGCACCGTCGGCGTCGCGGCGTGCGTCGTCGAGGACGCAGCCGCCGAAGAAGTGGTCCGCGTGGGTGATGCCGCTGCAGAACGCCCGGCGGCCGGAAACCACCAGGCCCCGTCCACGGGGCGGGCCTTGGCCGTGGGGGCCCACACACCGGCCGCGATCGAGCGGGGGTCGCCCAGGGTCACCTCGGCGCCCT
Source organism: Streptomyces sp. CA-179760 (assembly GCF_050937045.1). Classification (NCBI taxonomy): domain Bacteria; kingdom Bacillati; phylum Actinomycetota; class Actinomycetes; order Kitasatosporales; family Streptomycetaceae; genus Streptomyces; species Streptomyces sp. CA-179760. The sequence goes on along the minus strand of NZ_JBNJLZ010000001.1, from coordinate 626,431 downwards.
CGGCGCCCTCGGCCGGCAGGTAGGCGGTGAGCAGACTGGTGGTGAGAGCGATGGACACGCACCACGCGGTGGCGGCGTCTCCACGGGCGACCGTCTCCGCGCACTCCAGCGCGACGGCCGGCGGCCCGCGCTCGGCCGGGGCGAGCACCACGTTCGACGCGGCGCTCGGCGGCCGGCCCCACGACGGTATCTGCACCCCCGGCGACTCCCACGCCGACATCGCGGTCGCCGCCCTGTCCGCCGGCAAACACGTGCTGTGCGAGAAGCCCCTCGCCAACACGGCCGAGGAGGCCGAGCGCATGGCCGCCGCCGCGCAGGCCGCCGCCCGGGCCGGCGTCCGGTCGATGGTCGGCTTCAACAACCGGCGGGTGCCCGCACTGGCACACGCCGCCCGCCTGATCGCCGAGGGCCGGATCGGCGAGGTACGGCACGCCAGGGCCTTCCCGCTGGTGTGGCGGCTGCGCAAGGAACGGGCCGGCTCCGGCGCCCTGGGGGACCGGGCGGTGAGTTGACGTGACGTCACAGGTCGACGACCGTCGCCGCCTCGCCGGGGATCTCGTCCGCGTCGGCGGGCAGCAGCCGGCCTGCCGTTCCAGCCGGTCGGCCTGCCGGTTCACCTTCTTCACGTAGAGCCCAGGCACCGCTGCCCACCGAGGAGTTGAAGGTGCCTACGGCAGCAAGGGCACGCCCTTCGACGCCCAGGTGTCGCGATGTCGAGGATGCCGCGGCTCTCGTGCTCCGGGACGCCCCCGACACAGAGGCAACGCGCCGCCTCACCTCGCCGGGAGTGCGAGCCCGCCTCGCTGCCTGTTTCCGAACCGTGATGATCGGAATTTCCGCCTCCCTGACCTGCGCCACCGTACGCCCTGCCATGAGCTAAACACTCGGTGTATACATGTTGCGTATACACGGTGTGTAGAGTGCTCGGCATGTCCATCGGTCACACCCTTTTAGGGATCCTTGAGTCCGGCCCGCGGCACGGTTACGACCTGAAGCGGGCCTTCGACGAGAAGTTCGGTCAAGGCCGGCCGCTGCATTACGGCCAGGTCTACTCGACGATGTCCCGCCTGCTGAAGAACGGACTCGTCGAGGTCGACGGGACCGAGGCCGGCGGCGGCCCCGAGCGCAAGCGCTACGCGATCACCGACGCCGGCATCACCGACGTGGGGCGGTGGCTCGCGACCCCGCAGAAGCCGGAAGAGTACCTCCAGTCGGCCCTCTACACCAGGGTCGTACTCGCACTGCTCACCCACCGGGACGCCGCCGACATTCTCTACACCCAACGCTCCGAGCACCTGCGCAGCATGCGCGTCCTGACCGACCGCAAGCGCACGGGCGATCTGGCGGATCAGCTGATCTGCGACCACGCACTCTTCCACCTGGAGGCGGATCTGCGCTGGCTGGAGCTGACCGCCGCCCGACTCGACAAACTTCGTGAGGCCGTAGCCCGATGACCACATCTCCCCCTGGATCCCTGCTCACCGGGCAGGACCTGCGCAAGACCTACGGGCACACCCACGCCCTCGACGGCGCCGGGTTCTCCATCCACCCCGGCGAGGTCGTCGCGGTCATGGGCCCCTCCGGCTCCGGTAAGTCGACGCTGCTGCACTGCCTCGCCGGCATCCTGCCGCCCGACTCCGGGTCGATCACCTACAACGGGCGTGAGATGACGACGATGAGCGACGCCCAGCGCAGCGCGTTGCGCCGCTCCGAGTTCGGCTTCGTGTTCCAGTTCGGGCAGCTCGTGCCGGAACTGACCTGCGTGGAGAACGTCGCCCTGCCGCTCAGGCTGAACGGGTCCTCCCGCAAGGAAGCGGAGCGGGCGGCGCTCGGCTGGATGGAACGCCTGGAGGTCGACGACCTGAAGGGCAAACGGCCCGGTGAGGTCTCCGGCGGCCAGGGCCAGCGCGTCGCCGTGGCCCGCGCGCTGGTCACGAACCCCGGGTGGTGTTCGCCGACGAACCGACCGGCGCGCTCGACTCCTACAACGGTGAGCGCGTGATGGAACTGCTCACCCAGGCGGCCCGCTCCGCCAACGCCGCCGTCGTCCTCGTCACCCACGAGGCACGGGTGGCCGCGTTCTCCGACCGCGAGGTCGTCGTACGCGACGGCAGGTCCCGGGACATGGAGCGCGCCGTATGAGTCCGCGACAGTGGGCCGTGGACCTGGCCATGGGAGCCCGGTTCGCCGTCACCGGCGGCCGCGAGGGCTGGGTCCGGACCTCGCTGACGGCGGTCGGCGTCGGCCTCGGTGTGGCCCTGCTCCTGCTGTGCAGCGCGGTGCCCAACGTGCTCGCCTCCCGCGGCGAGGTGAACGACGCCCGCTACGTCAACCTGTACGGCCAGAACGTTCCGCCCAAGGGCGACGACACTCTCCTGGTCGCCGGCGCTAACACCACCTGGCGCGATGTCGACGTCCTGGGCCGGCTGGTCGAACCCGAGGGCGGGCGGGCGCCGCTGCCCCCGGGGGTCGACCGCTTCCCGGACAAGGGCGAGATGCTGGTCTCCCCCGCGCTCAAGGACATACTGGAGTCGGACGACGCGAATCTGCTGCGGGAGCGTCTGCCGTACAAGGTCACCGGCACGATCGGCGAGAGCGGGCTGGTCGGCTCGCACGAACTGGTCTACTACGCGGGCGCCTCGGGGCTGAAGCTCACGGATTCCACCCTGGTGACGCGGCTGAACCGGTTCGGCAAACCGGACGATCTCACCTCGCCCGAGAAGACCGACCCGGTGCTGCTGCTCATGGTCCTCGTGGTGTTCGTGGCGTTGCTGACGCCGGTCGCCGTGTTCATCGCCGCCGCCGTCCGCTTCGGCGGCGACCGCCGCGACCGCCGGCTCGCCGCGCTGCGCCTGGTCGGCTCAGACCGGGGGATGACCCGGCGGATCGCGGCGGGCGAAGCGCTGGCGGGGGCGCTTTTGGGCCTGGTCGTCGGCACCGGCTTCTTCCTGCTCAGCCGTCAGAAACTGGGCTCCGGCACGTTGCTGGGCGTGAGCGTCTGGCCCAGCTACCTCGACCCCGCTCCCGCGCTCGCCGCGCTGGTCGCGGTGGCGGTGCCGGTCGCCGCCGTACTCGTCACGCTGCTCGCGATGCGAGGCGTGGTCGTCGAACCCCTCGGTGTCGTGCGCTCGGCCAAACAGCGCCGCCGCCGGCTGTGGTGGCGACTGCTGCCGCCGCTGGCCGGCCTCGGGATGCTCTACCCGATGATCGGCCAGGGCCACAAGAACGGAGAGTTCAACCAATACCTTGTCATCGGCGGCGTCCTGATGTTGCTGATCGGCATCACCGCCCTGCTGCCCTGGGTGGTGGAGGCCGTCGTGGTCCGGCTCGGGAAGGGCTCGCTGTCCTGGCAACTGGCTGTGCGAAGGCTGCAGTTGAGCAGCGGCACCGCCGCCCGCATGGTCAACGGCATCGCCGTGGCGGTGGCAGGGGCGATCGCGCTGCAGATGCTCTTCACCGGGACGCAGAGCCAGTACACCGAGAGCACCGGTCAGGACCCGAGCCGGGTCCAGATGCAGGTCGAGTTCAGCGGACCCAAGCAACTGTCCGGCGTCGAGAGCGAGTTCGCCGGCGCCAAGGGCGTACGGGCCGCGGTCGCCCTGGCCCGCGCCGAGTACGGGGACGGACGTCGCGACCCCGAGTACAGCGACAGTATGACCGTGGCCACCTGCGCCGCACTGCGCGAGCTCGCCACCCTGCCCTCCTGCAAGGACGGTGACGTGTTCGTCACGCGACCACGCAGCGGCTCCGCGAACCCCGACACCGCGTCCGAACGCGCCCTGCTGAAGCCCGGCCGGCAGGTCTACATCGAACCGTCGTACGACGGCAGCGACCGCGGCATCGAGGTGCCCTGGACCGTTCCGGCGAACCTTCGGGCGGTGGACGCGCGCAAGGACTCACTGCAGGACTACAACAGCATGCTGGTCACCCCCGCCGCCCTGCCCCGGGCGGCCGCGCCCGCGGTGATCTCGGACGGCGTCTACCTGCGGCTGGACCCCTCGGTGCCGGACTCACGCGAGTACGTCCGCAACGTCGCAGCCCGCCTCGACCCCATGGCGCAGACCTACGGCTGGTCGGCGTCCCAGGAGAACGCCAAGTACACCTCCATCCGCACCGGCCTGTTCGTCGGCTCCGCCTTCGTGCTGGCACTGATCGGAGCGAGCCTGCTGGTCTCCCAGTTGGAACAGCTGCGCGAACGCAAGAAGCTGCTCTCCGCGCTGGTCGCCTTCGGCACCCGGCGCCGCACACTCGGCCTGTCGGTCCTGTGGCAGACGGCCCTCCCGGTCGGACTCGGCCTCGTCCTGGCCACAACGGTGGGTGTCACCCTCGGCTCGGTGCTGCTGAAGATGACCCGTACACCGGTGGCCATGGACTGGGCGAGCGTCCTGACCATGACTGGCGTGGGCGCTGCCGTGGTCGGCGTGGTCACGCTGCTCAGCCTCCCGCCGTTGCTGCGGATGATGCGCCCAGCGGGCCTGCGCACCGAATAACCCCACACACATCCCCAGCGGGTGGGTTCCTCCTGCCAGGAGGAACCCACCCCCTGCACGCGGGCAAGCCCCGGTCACCGCATCGGTTCATGGTGCGCGGTCCTGTGCCTGGTGCACGCTGCCCGCCCCGCGCGCCGCCGCCGTATGCGCCCTGACGTTGTCGCGTGACCCGGGCGGGCACGACTTTCCGCCGAGCCCGCCACGCCGGCTCCATCCCGGAGCCGGACTCGTGTCACGCCGTCAGCGCCGCAGTGTCAGCAGACCCGGACGGTAGGGCAGGAGGCCGTAGTCGCCGCCTGAGTTGGGGCTGCGTCCCTGGTAGAGCAGCTGCAGATTGCAGGGATCGACGGTCATGGTCTGATCGGGGCTGGTGCGGATCAGTTCGCCATGGCTGATGTCGTTGGTCCAGGTGGCGCCGCTGTTGGCCTTGCCGGCGAAGGGATTGCTCTCGGTCGCGGCCTGGGGCGTCCATGAGCCGTTCAGACTGGTGGCCGTGAACGAGCGGAAGTAGCGGTGGCCCTGCGCACCGATCGCTTCGACGATCATGAGGTAGCGGTTCTGGCCCTGCAGCTTGTAGACCTGCGGGGCTTCGAACAAGTTGTTCTTCGTGTCGCTCATGACCACGGTCGAGGTCGCGCCGAAGCTGCCCGGGAAATTCCCGATCGGCATACTGGCCCGGTAGATCTTGCCGTTGTCACCGGCGAAGAACAGGTACATGTTCGTCCCGTCACCGATGAGCGTTTGGTCGATGGGCCCCGTGCCGGAATCGGAGATGCTTCCGGAGAAGAGCACCTGCTGGGACGACCAGCCGTTCGGGTTGGTGGGGTCGCTCGACGTCCGGTAGGAGAAGGCGGTTCCGCCCCACTGGTAGGCGAGCACCCAGATGTTCTTCGGCGCGAAGTAGAAGAGCGTGGGCGCGACGGTGGAAGTCGACATCGTGTTCTGACTGGCCGAGGCCATCTCCGGCCAGTTGGTGAACAGGCCGAAGTTCATCGAACCCCACTTCGTCCCCGTGTCGTGCGTCGTCGCATAGACGAGTTGCCTGCCGTTGTAGGGGACGACGGTGAAGTCCTTGAGCGAGACCCACCCCTGTTTGGGCTGCGCCAGCGCGCCCGTTGATGTCCAGCGGTATGTCGATGGAAGATCACACGGGCCGGGGTTGTCGGCGCCGACCTTGACGAGCTGCCACTGCTGGTTGGTGCCGCCCCAGTCGTCGTACTGGACGATGTTCGCGTTGTCGGCGGTGGCTGCGCCTTGCACTTCGAGGGTCTTGTTGCTGTGGCGGGAGATGAGCCTTACGTAGCCGTCCGAGCTGTCGGCCGGCCGCCACTGCTGGTTGGTGCCGTTCAGGTCGGCCCACTGGACGATCGAGCCGCCGTTCGCGGTGGACCAGTTGTGGACGTCGAGCACCTTGCCCGAGTGGCGGGACTTGATGCGGTAGTAGCCGCCCCCGGAATCGACGAACTGCCACTGCTGCTGGTTCTGATCGTTCCTGGTCCACTGGGTGATGCGAGCCCCGTCGCCGGTCGCCATGTTGTGGACATCCAGGGCTTTGCCGCTGTTGCGGTTGACCAGCACATACGAGGCGTTGGGGTCTATGGTCGCCGCGCCGGCCGGCTGGGCACCGAGGAGGGTGGCCACGAGCAGCAAGGGCGCGAGCACGGCGAGTAAGTGTCTTGGACGGACCAGGGACGGATGGCGAAACCGCATCAGAGGGCACTCCTTCGAGGGGGTGGGGGTGAGGTGACCGCGATGAACCGCAGAGCGGACTGCCAGGAGGCAGAGGCGATCTCGAAACATTTCGAAGAATTCCCGGAAGCTTTGACGCCACAAGCTAGGAATGCGAGGCCGTCTGGTCAAGGCCTGTCGCCGATCTGTCCACAAACAGTTCCTCAAGGTGTCTGCGCATGAGGGGAGGGGGCGAGTGGGCGGCGTTCGTGCCCTCGGCCCGGCCCCGGCTCTACGGCATCCGTCGACGACGTCGCCGAGTGTGCGCCGTCCGGCTCGCCAGGAGGCCTGGAAAGTTTCGGACGAGGAACCGAAACTTCTCTTGCGGTGAGTATTGACGATCCATCGTCAATACCTCAATCTCCCTGTCTGAGAACCCGGCCGTAGTTCGAGATATCGAAGCGAGTCGAGAGCACCGAAGCACCTGCGCCACCCCGTCACGTTCCGGTGAGGTTCGCACCAGCGCATCCTGGCTCTCCGCACAAATGGAGAGGTACGCGACGCCGCGAGGCGGCCCCCGGCTGAGCCGCGATGGAGCGCCCCATGCCTGTGTCGAAACACCGCTGCCCGCCGTGTGTCACGCAACGGCCGACCGCGTGCCGTCCGTGTGGTTGAGATCGTCCCGGTCTCATGACCCCGGTGGTTGGTGATCCCGGGCTGCCCGGGTTCCTGTCCGCCCCGTCCGTCTGCCGTGTGGGAGCGGACGACGCGTTCCCTTCGCTTCAGTCCTTCCGTGATCTCTACCTTGGAGGCACAGCCATGGGCTCGTATGCCCTTCCCAGAGCGGTTGTCCGCCGGAAGATCCGCAGCCTGCTGTTGGCGCCGGTGGTCGGCGTCCTCGGCGCCGCCGCACTGGTCGCGCCGCCGACCGCGCACGCCGCCGAGAACACGCTCGGCGCCGCTGCGGCGCAGAGCGGCCGCTACTTCGGCACCGCCATCGCCTCGGGCAGGCTGGGCGACTCGGCGTACACGACGATCGCGGGCCGTGAGTTCAACTCGGTCACGGCCGAGAACGAGATGAAGATCGACGCCACCGAACCGCAGCGGGGTCAGTTCAACTTCACCGCAGGTGACCGCGTCTTCAACTGGGCGGTGCAGAACGGCAAGCGGGTGCGCGGCCACACCCTGGCCTGGCACTCCCAGCAGCCCGGCTGGATGCAGAGCCTCAGCGGCAGCGCGCTGCGGCAGGCGATGATCGGCCACATCAACGGCGTGATGGCCCACTACAAGGGCAAGATCGCCCAGTGGGACGTCGTGAACGAGGCGTTCGCCGACGGCAGTTCGGGAGCCCGGCGCGACTCCAACCTGCAGCGCACCGGCAACGACTGGATCGAGGTCGCCTTCCGCACCGCGCGCGCCGCCGACCCGGCCGCCAAGCTCTGCTACAACGACTACAACGTCGAGAACTGGACCTGGGCCAAGACCCAGGCCATGTACGCCATGGTCCGGGACTTCAAGCAGCGCGGCGTACCGATCGACTGCGTCGGCTTCCAGTCGCACTTCAACAGCGGCAGCCCCTACAACAGCAACTTCCGCACCACCCTGCAGAACTTCGCCGCCCTCGGCGTCGACGTGGCCATCACCGAACTCGACATCCAGGGCGCCTCGGCCACGACCTACGCCAACGTGACCAACGACTGCCTGGCTGTCCCGCGCTGCCTCGGCATCACCGTCTGGGGCGTGCGCGACAGCGACTCCTGGCGACCGGAGCACACACCGCTGCTGTTCAACCGCGACGGCAGCAAGAAGCCCGCCTACACCGCCGTCCTCAACGCACTCAACGGCGGTACCACCACGCCCCCTTCGGGTTCCGGAACGGTCAAGGGCGCCGGTTCGGGCCGCTGCCTGGACGTGCCCGGCACCACTACCACCGACGGCACCCAGCTCCACCTGTGGGACTGCCACAACGGCACCAACCAGCAGTGGACGTACACCGCCGCCGGCGAGCTCAGGGTCTACGGCAACAAGTGCCTGGACGCCGCCGGCACCGGCAACGGCACCAAAGTCCAGATCTACAGCTGCTGGGGCGGCGACAACCAGAAATGGCGCCTCAACTCCGACGGAACCATCGTCGGCGTCCAGTCCGGCCTCTGCCTCGACACCGTCGCAGGCGGCACCGCCAACGGCACCCTGATCCAGCTCTACTCCTGCTCGAACGGCAGCAACCAACGCTGGACCCGCACCTGATGGGACCCGCCACAGACGAAGGGGTGACTCGATGAAGACCTACCGGGCGGTTTCTCCCGCCCCTCCCCAAAGACACCGCTGGTGCTCCCGGGTCGCCGCCGTGGTGGCGGCGGCCCTCGCGATCGGCATGCTCGCCGTGGTGAATCCGGCGCCCGCCGAGGCGGCGACGGTGGACACCCGTGCCTGGTACGTCCTGGTCAATCGCAACAGCGGCAAGGCCCTGGACGTCTCTGGCGCGCCCACCGCCGACGGCGCGCGGGTCAGCCAGTGGACGCGCGACGACGGAGCCAGCCAGCAGTGGCAGTTCATGGACTCCGGCGGCGGCTTCTACCGGCTCAAGGCCCGGCACTCGGGCAAGGTTCTCGACGTGGCCGGCGCCTCGAGCGCCGACGGTGCCGCGATCCAGCAATGGGCCGACCACAACGGGGCCAACCAGCAGTTCCGCCTGGCCGACTCCGAAGCGGGCCACGTCCGGCTGATCAACCGAGGCAGCGGCAAGGCGGTGGAGGTTCAGGGCGCCTCCACGGCCGACGGAGGCAACGTCGTCCAGTACACCGACTGGGGCGGCGCCAATCAGCAATGGCAGATGATCAAGCTGTCGTCCGGTGGCGGCGGCGGATGCGGCAGCGCCCCGACCCTGGCAAGCGGTACGCACACGATCCAGAGCGGCGGTAAGAGCCGCAGCTTCATCCTCAGGGTTCCCGCAGACTACGACGACAGCCACCCCTACCGGTTGATCTTCGCGTTCCACTGGCGGGGCGGAACCGCCCGCGACGTCGCCTCGGGCGGCACGAGCGGGAACGCCTGGTCCTACTACGGCCAACAGGAACAGTCGAAGAACACCGCGATCCTCGTCGCCCCCCAGGGCCTCGGCAACGGCTGGGCCAATTCCGGCGGTGAGGACATAACCTTCGTCGACGACATGATCCGGCGCATCGAGGGCGGCCTCTGTGTCAACCCGGCACAGCGCTTCGCCACGGGATTCAGCTGGGGCGGCGGCATGAGCTACGCACTCGCTTGCAGCCGGGCCAACGTCTTCAGGGCCGTCGCGGTCATCTCCGGCGCTCAGATCAGCGGGTGCAGTGGCGGGACCCAGCCCATCGCCTACTTCGGAATCCACGGCATCAGCGACTCCGTCCTCAACATCGCGCAAGGACGGTCCCTGCGCGACAGATTCGTCAGCAACAACGGCTGCACCTCCCAAGGCCCGCGCGAGCCCGCGCCGGGCAGCCGAACGCACATCACCACCAGCTACTCGGGCTGCCGTACCGGATACCCGGTCCAATGGGCCGCGTTCGACGGAGGCCACATACCCGGTCCGGTCGACGGCTCCTCCGGCGAAAGCGGCGTCACCACTTGGACCAAGGCAGAGATCTGGAGGTTCTTCGCACAGTTCCAGTGACAGGCCCGCACCAGGGAACGCCCACGCCTTCGGACCGGTGAGGACCGGCGAACAGGCCGTGGGAAGAAGGAAGTCGGAGGCTTCGTCCCCATGGAGCGACCAGGCCTCGTCGGCCGGATGTGGTGCCGCCCTCGCGTCGGCGGCGAATTCCCGCACCGATGCGAAGTGCTGTTGCCGTACCCTGCCGCGAGGCTTGCGGTCCGCGGGCTTGGAACTCAGTGCGGCTCAGCCCGCTTCCAGCCTGGATCGGCCCCGCTCGACGGCGTTGCGGGTGGTGCTTCGGGGTCCCAGGGCGAGGTGCCGGAGCGACCGGGGCCGGGGCCTGTGCGTCCCCGCTCGCGGGAATCGCCCAGCATCCGGGCAGATCGGTGACGGTTCCGATCCCGGCAGTGTGCGCGAGGGGCCGTAGCCGCGGACGTGCCACACGTCGACGACTGGCTCCGCGCACCGGCCCGCTGCCTGGAGACCGGCCCCGACCTCAATCACGGGTCGGCTGCCTCATCGTCCAGGGGTGTGTCCGCGTCGGCCGGACTCGGGGAAGGCCGCCGCATGGCCTCGGGCAGGGCCTGCTCAGCCCAGATCACCTTGCCCTGCGGGGAGTACCGGGTGCCCCAGCGCTCAGTCATCTGCGACACCAGGAACAGGCCCCGGCCACCCTCGTCCGTCGACGCGGCGTACCGCAGATGCGGTGAGGTGCTGCTGCCGTCAGCCACTTCGCAGATCAGCGCACGGTCGCGGATCAGTCGCACGTGGATCGGCCCGGAGCCGTAGCGGATGGCGTTGGTGATGAGCTCGCTCAGGATGAGCTCCATGGTGAAGCCGAACTCTGAGAGGCCCCACGCTTCGAGCTTTTGGGACACGGCGTCGCGCATACCCGCGACGGCGGCGGGATCCGGTGGCACGTCCCAGTCGGCGATCCGGTCGGGCGGCAGTTGCCGCGTGCGGGCGACGAGCAGGGCGACGTCGTCCTTGGGACGCCCGGGGAGCACCCTGTCCAGCACGTCCTGGCAGGTCTCCTCGGGCGGCCGGCCGGGATGGCCGGTGAGCGCATCGCGCAGCAGCTCCATTCCCACGTCCAGGTCGCGCCTGCGGTCCTCGATGAGGCCGTCGGTGTACAGGACGAGCTGGGTCCCCTCAGCGAGACACAGCTCCGCGGTCTGGAACGGCATGCCGCCGAGGCCCAGGGGTGGACCGGCGGGCACGTCCGGGAAAGTGACGGTTCCGTCGGGCCGGACCAGCGCGGGCGCCAGATGCCCAGCCCGTGCCATGACGTAGCGGCGCGTCACGGGGTCGTAGATCCCGTACAGGCAAGTGGCGCCCACGACGCCCGCCGCGCTCTGAGCCGTCTCGTTCTGGTCGATGCTTCCGACCAGGTCGTCCAGATGGCTCAGCAGCTCGTCGGGTGGCAGATCGAGGGCGGAGAAGTTGTGCACCGCGGTACGCAGCCGTCCCATCGTGGCGGCGGCGTGGAGGCCGTGGCCGACCACGTCGCCGACGGCCAGTGCCACCCGGCTGCCCGGCATGGGAATCACGTCGAACCAGTCTCCGCCCACGCCCGACTGGGCCGGGAGGTAGCGGTAGGCGATGTCGAGGGCGTTCTGCTCGGGCATGGCCTGCGGCAGCAGGCTGCGCTGGAGGGTGACGGCCAGGGTGTGCTCGCGGGTGTAGCGGCGGGCGTTGTCGATGCTTATCGCGGCACGGGCCACCAACTCCTCCGCCAGCGACACGTCCTCTTCGTTGAAGCGCTCATGCTGTCGCGTGCGCCAGAAGGTGGCCATGCCCAGCACGACGCCGCGGGCCTGGATGGGGGCGGTGATGAGGGAGTGGATGCCGTAGTCGATGATCGCCTTGGCCCGCTCCGGGTCCTGCACGCGCCAGCCCGTGGCGCTCGGCAGATCGCTCACCAACTGGGAGCGGCCGCTGCCGTAGCCGCGCGCCTGCGGTGTGGAGGGCAGATAGTCGAAAAGCCGGCCCTGTTCGGTGAGCGGATGGTTGTCCACGATGCCGGACACGGCCGCGCGTCGCATGTCCGTCCCCGTGGGGGCCGGCTCCTCGCCGTGCAGGACCGCGTCGGCCAGGTCCACGGTGACGAAGTCCGCGAAGCGGGGAATGGGGACCCGTGCCAACTCGTCGGCGGTGCGCAGCACGTCCAGGGTGGTACCGATGTGGAGTCCGGCGTCGTACAGCAGCCTGAGCCGCTCCCGAGCCACCTCCGCCCTGCCCGTCACCGCTTGCAGCTCGGTGGAGTCGCGCAGTGTCACCACCGTTTCCCTGGGGCCACCCTCGCGACTCGTGGGCCGCTGGTTGACCGCGATCAGTCGCTCTCCCGCAAGGTGCACCTCGTCGGTGGCCTCGCGCCCGGAGGCGAGCAGTGCCTTCGTCTCGGGGTCGAGTCCGGGCAGTTCCGAGACGAGCCGCCCCTCGATGTCCCGGGGCAGCTCCAGCAGTCGTCTGGCCTCGTCGTTCGCCAGCATCACCCGTCCGTCGGCGGCCACGATCAGCACCCCTTCCCGAACGGAGTGGAGCACTGTGTCGTGGTGCTCGTACATCAGGGACATCTCGTCCGGGGCCAGGCTGTGGGTCTGCCGTCGCAGCCGCCTGCCCAGCAGTGCCGTCACGCCGATGGACAACAGGAGCGCTCCGGCCCCCGCGCCCAGGATGATCGGTAGTTGCCGGGCCAACTGACTTTCGACGTTCTCGACCTGCATCCCGGCCGAGACGATCCCCACGACCTCACTGTCGGCGTTCTTGATCGGCACCGTGGCCTGCACCTCACGACCCAGCGGGCCGTCGACGCTCTCCACGTAGAGCTTCCCCGCCAGCGACGGTCCGATCTCACCCACGAACCGTTTACCGATGCGGTCCGGCAAGGGGTGCGTGTACCGGATGCCCTCGGTGTCCATGACCACGATGAAGTCGACGTCGGCGGCCCGGCGTGCCGCTTCGGTGAGCGGCTGGAGGATCTTGCTGGGGTCCGGGGTCCGCAATGCCGCCAGGACACCCGGCGAATGCGCGAAGGTCTGTGCCACGGCCGTGGAGCGGCGCCTTGCCTCGGCGCTGGTGTCCCGCTCCGACTGCAGAATGAGGGCGAAGACACCGCAGGCTACGAGCAGCACCACCAGGGCCACCTGGAAAACCAACACCTGCCCGGCTACGCTCCGCGTGCTCTTGCTGATCAGACGCTTAACCGATAGGCGTTGAAAACGGGCGAAAAGACTCGCCATGCGACCTTTTTAACACCGGTGATCCCAAGTGGCCAGGGCACGCCCCATCCTTGTGTGGCTGATCTCGAACATCCGTGCGGCTGTGTGTCGTATGGCCTCGGCCCCTCCGGGCGGGCCTTCCGTCCCGAAATCACGCGCGCGACGCGTGATCCCTCCGCGCCCAGTGTCTAATTAGGTCGATATGATGCTTTTGTGATCACGCCTGCACGGCTGTGGCGCCGTCGCCCCGCCTACAGCGGCCGATGGGAGGCTGCCAGGCTGTCGCCCTTTGTTCTGACCGTTCTCATCGCCGCCCTCGCGTTCTCCACCCCCAGGGAGATCGCCTTCAGCCGCCTGCTGCCCGCCGCGCCCGCCCTTGCGGCCGCGATGTGGCCCGTGCTCCCCACGATGGTGCTGGGGGCGTTCTGCCTCCTGCTCATGATCGTCCTCAGCTTCTTCCATACCGATCTGGGGACGCAGTACACGTCGGCAGCGATCATCGCCGTCACCTTGGCGGCCGCATACGGCAGTCATGTCCGACTTCAGCGGGAGGAGATGCTCTTCCAGCTCCGCCTCGTCGCCGACGCGGCCCAGAAGGTACTGCTACGCCCCCTGCCGCGCCGCATCGAGGGCGTCGAGATCGAATCGCTGTATCTGGCAGCCCAGGAACAGGCCCGGATCGGCGGCGACTTCTACGAGGCGATCGGTACACCGTACGGGGTCCGGCTGCTCATAGGCGACGTACGGGGCAAGGGCCTGTCCGCAGTAGGGGCTGCCTCGGCGGTGATCAGCTGCTTCAGGGAGGCCGCCTACGACGAGCCCGACCTGCGGGGCATCGTCCACCGCCTGGAGACCACCGTGACGCGCCACAGCGCCGCATTTCCCGTCCAGGACCAGCCCGAGCACTTCGCCACTGCTCTTCTCGCCGAGATCCCGCACGGTGGCGACCGGCTACGACTTCTCAACTGCGGACATCCCCCACCGCTGATCGAGCGTGACGGGAACGTCCGGGTCCTGGAGCCCACCCTCCCCTCCCCGCCCCTCAACCTCGCAGCGCTCATCGGTGACCGCTACTGGGTCGACGTCGTCGCCTTCGCCCCGGGCGAGCGATTGCTGCTCTACACGGATGGCGTGTCCGAGGCCCGGGACCACACCGGCCGGTTCTTCCCGTTGCCGGACTGGATGCGGCGGCAGGATACGGAGCACCCCCGCGAGCTGCTCGACCAGCTGCACCGGGATCTGCTCCGGCACAGCGGCGGAAGGCTCGGTGACGACATCGCGGCCCTCGCGCTGAGGCGCACCACCGCGCTGGACCGGGGAGCCGCCGGAGCCGAGGGCTGAGGTCCTGACCCGCCGTCGTGTCCCGGGGCCCCATTCGGGTACCCGCTCCGCCGGCCGTCGCCGTTCCGGCCGCCCCGGATCGCAGGAGGCATGCCCGTCCGAGTGCGAGTCTTTTCTCAGGGCACAAGGCACCGGATCGGTTCCGACGGAGAGGGAGTGCGGATGTGAGGCGTCAGGGGCGGCCCGTCCGATCAGCTGCGCCCCTCGCACCTTGTTCATGGGCCGGCGATCAGCTTCTTCACCTCGGGGGGAAGTTCGTCGCCGGAGTGGACCGCGACGAACCGCACGTCCTCGGGTGCGTCCCCGACGGCGATGGCGATCTTCGGAGAGATGCCGTCCACTGAGTAGGCGGTCTCCGTCGTGGACGGCATCTCGCCGTTGTTCTGAGCGCCGGTGTCGTCGCATGGCGGTTGGGTCGCTGTACCGAGTTCGCTGCCGACCGTGAACTGCACGTCGGCCACATCCCGGTAGGTGCGCCCTTCGTAGGTCACCTGGTAGACGCACGATGCCGCGCCCTCCGCGCTGTCGTCCTCCGACGTGCAGGCGGCAACCGACGCCGCTACGGCTGCCGCCAGCAACACGCTCGCGGATCGCTTGTCCCAGCTCATGAACGTCCCCCTCGGTAGATCCGGCCTCATGAGTTCCGACGGAGCGCATGCCGTATTCGTTCGACAATCGGCCGGCTGGCTTGATCGTGAAGTCGTGATCGCGGGTGGTGAAGCGGACAGGACGCACCGTAACGCTGTCCCACATCTGCTTGACGATGCGTCTCAGGCCGGCGGCGGCGACCGCGGGGGAGGTGACTACGATGGTTCGCCGGCACCCGATGACGCCGGGTCGGTCAGGGGCGACCGACTTCGACACAGGTTCAGGAGCGGCACAGCACGATGATGGGTCTCCGCGACGTCGTCGCACTCGACGACCCGGTGGGGGAATCGCTCCGCGGCCGCCACGGGCATCTCGCTCGCAGGCTCGGCAGGGCTGTCACATACCTGCCGGGAGTCGCGACCTTTTCCGCGGTATCGGCGGAGGCGGACTCGGAGGAGTGGGGCGACCTCGCCAGGCTGCTGGGGCCCGGCGAGTTCGCTGACATGTTCAGCTGCCCGGCGATGCCGCCGTCGGACTGGGAGCCGGTCTTCGTCCTCGAAGGGCGCCAGATGATCTGGACCGGCGACGGCCGACCGGATGTTTCGCGTGGCGAGCTCGATCCCGCCGTGGTCCAGCTGGGCGCCGGCAGTATGCCGGGGATGCTCGGTCTCGTCGAGCGGACCCGGCCGGGGCCGTTCTGGCCACGCACCCATGAACTCGGCACCTATCTCGGCATCCGCGACGGCGACACGTTGGTGGCGATGGCGGGGGAGCGGCTCCGGCCCCCTGGGTGGACCGAGATCAGCGCTGTCTGCACCGCTCCCGAGGCACGGGGTCGAGGCCATGCCGCCCGTCTGGTGCACGCGCTCGTCGCGCGCATCGTGGGTCGGGGGGAACGTCCCTTCCTGCACGTGGCCGAGGCGAACACCGGCGCGATCGCGCTCTACGAGCGGCTCGGGTTCGAAACCCGGAAGCACGTGACGTTTCGCGGGTTCCGCACTCCCTGAGCATCCATGCGGACCCCGGCGCCGTTCAGCTCACCAGGCCGCGTCCTCCCATTGGTCCAGCAGCGCGTCGGCCGATGCTCCGTCGGGAGAGGCCGGTGGGCTCTGGGTGGACTGTTCCGTCCAGATCACTTTGCCCCGGGCCGTGTAGCGGGTGCCCCAGCGCTGTGCGAACTGGGCGACGAGGAGCAGCCCTCGTCCGCCTTCGTCGGTTGTCGCGGCCCGGCGCAGGTGTGGTGAGGTGCTGCTGCCGTCGGCGACCTCGCAGATCAGGCTGTCGCGGTCGTGTACCAGCCGCAGCCGGATGGGTTCCGTGCCGTAGCGGATGGCGTTGGTGACCAACTCGCTGATGATCAGCTCGGTCGTGAAGGCCATCTCCTCCAGCCCCCAGATCTCCAGCCGGCGAGCGACGTCCGACCGGATGCCGGCGACCACCGCCGGATCGTTGGGTACGTCCCATTCATCCACGTGGGAGGGGTCCAGCAGGCGGGTGCGGGCCACGAGCAGGGCGATGTCGTCGCTCGACCGGGCGGGCAGCACCGCGTCGAGGACGTCCTGGCAGGTCTCCTCGGGGGTCCGGGCCGGGTGGGCCAGGGCTTGGCGCAGTGCTGCGAGGCCGGTGTCGGGGCCGTGTTCCCGGTCCTCGATCAGACCGTCTGTGTAGAGGACCAGCCGGGAGCCCTCGGGAAGGGTGAGTTCGGCGGTCTCGAAGGGCAGGCCGCCGCCCAGGCCGAGCGGCGGTGAACCGGGCACCCTCAGGTACTCCACGGTTCCGTCGGGGTGCACCAGGGCCGGCTCGGGGTGCCCGGACCGGGCCAGAGCGCACTTCCCGGACGCCGGGTCGTAGATCGCGTAGAGACACGTGGCTCCGGAGACGCTCTCGTTGTCCCGCTCGACGTTCTCGTCGCTGTCGATCCGGGCGACCAGCTCGTCCAGATGCCCGAGGAGCTCGTCCGGGGGCAGGTCCAAGGTGGAGAAGTTGTGCACCGCGGTACGCAGCTGACCCATCGTGGCCGCGGCATGCAGGCCGTGCCCCACCACGTCGCCCACCACCAGGGCGACCCGGGCACCGGGCAGGGGAATCACGTCGAACCAGTCGCCCCCACCCCCTCCAGGGCGGGCAGATAGCGGTGGGCGACCTCCACGGCCGAGTGGTCGGGCAGGGAGCTGGGCAGCAGGCTCCGCTGGAGTGTCTCGGCCAGAGTGTGCTCACGGGTGTAGCGGCGGGCGTTGTCGACGGCGACCGCGGCCCGGGCGGCCAGTTCTTCGGCGAAGGCCAGATCCTCGCCGCCGAAGGGAACGGCGTCCGAGCGCCAGAAACTCGCCACGCCCAGCACCACACCGCGGGCCTGGAGCGGCACAGTGATCAGGGAGTGGAAGCCGAGGCTCAGCAGGTGCCGCGCGCGTTCGGGGTCCTGGACGTTCATCCACTCACTGGACGTGGTCAGGTCGGCGTCCAGGACCGCGCGGCCGCGCTCGGCGCCGACAGCCACGGGCGAGGTGGGGGCGAAGCGGATCAGTTCCCCGACCGGGTAGAGCGACCGGGCACCGTCGACGCCGTGTACCGCCACCCGGCGCATCTCGGGGCCGGGGCCGGCCGACATCGCGCCCCGCAGGATCGGATCCAGCAGATCGACCGTCGCGGCGTCGGCGAACCGGGGGACCGCCACCTCGGCCAGTTCCCGCGCGGTGCGCACCACGTCCAGCGTGGTACCGATCCGAATACCTGCCTCGTACAGCAGCCCCAACCGCTCCCGGGCCACCTCCGCCCGGCCCGCCAGTGCACGCAGCTCTGTCGTGTCGCGCAACGTGACGACGCTGCCCGCGGGACGGCTGCCGGGATCGACCGGCCGGATGTTGACCGCCAGCAGCCGGTCGCCCGCCAGGTGCACCACGTCCGTCACCGTCCGGCCCGAGCCCAGCAACTCGGCGGTGTCCGCCGCCAGACCGAGCTCGGTGACACGGCGCTCCTCGGCGTCCGCGGGAAGGTCCAGCAGCCGCCGCGCCTCGTCGTTGGCGAGCAGCAGCCGGGCCTCATCGCCGATGATCACTACGCCTTCCCGCACCGCGTGCAGCACCGCGTCATGGTGCTCGTACATCCGGGTCATCCCGGACGGATCCAGTGCTCGGGTCTGCCGCCGCAGCCGCCAGGAGACGAGCGCCGTGCCGACCGCGGCCACCGCGAGCGCCGCGCCGGCGAAACCCAGCAGCTGCGGCAGCTGCTCCTGCACCACGTCGTCCACGCTGGCGACGGTGACCCCGACCGATACGAAGCCGACGATGGTGGTCCTGTTGGTGTCGTAGACGGGGACGGTCGTGTCCACGGCAAGACCCAGGCTGCCTTCGAACGTCTTGGTGAAGGGCCGGTCGGCGGCGCCGCCCTCGCGCAGGGCGAAGATGTGCTTGCCGATCAGCCTGGGGTCGGGGTGGGTCCAGCGAAAGCCCTGAGGATCGAACGCGACCACGTAGTCGACCCCGGTGTTCCTGCGGGTGTCCTCCGCGCGCGGCTGCAGCAGCTCGGTGGGGTCGCCGGACTTCATGGCAGCCAGCGTCCCCGGGGCGCGCGCGAAGGACTGCGCGACACCCATCGACAGCTGCCGGGCCTCCTGCATGCTCGAGTCACGGGCCTGGACCACGAGAGCCCCTCCCGCGGCGGCGGCGAACAGCACCATGATCACGAGCTGAAGCAGAAACACTTGGCCGGCGACGCTGCGCACCCTTGGCAACAAGGCCCTCCGGCGTCTGCCGGAGGGCCGGAATGCCTGCTCCGGCTGCGGACCGGGCTCCTCTGCCTTGTGCGAGACCCGCCGAGGGCGCCCTCCGCTCTGTGCGGAGGGCCGGAAGGCCGCGAGCCGACCAAGGTGCCTGGCCATACCGACTCTTTACCATCAACAGTCATATACGGCTATATGGCTGGGTTCGGTCGATCAGCCGCGCATCCACTCCTGCCAGCGTCTGGTCACGGAGTCCTGGTTCTCCAGCCACCACGCGATGTCCAGGTCGAAGCCCGACAGCAGGTGCCCAGGCGTGCTCGCCAGGTTCACGGCGGTGGATTCGGTGAGAAATCCGTAGGCGGCGGGCACCACGGGCCCTTCGGGGTAGATCCGGGCCGAATAGGCCTGGACCTCGGGCCGCAGTGCGAAATCGATGAGCCGATAGGCGGCGTCGGGATTCGCGGCACCCTTGGGAATTCCGTAGCCGTTGCTCTGCCTGCGGGCGCCGTTCCACTCGTACGCGAGCGGAGACCCGTCCTTGATCAGGCTCTGGACGCGTCCGGCCCAGCTGCTGGATGCCGCGACCCGGTTGCGATCCAGTAGCTCACCCGGTTCGGCGCCGTACTCCCAGAACGTCCGAACCGAGCTTTTGATCTCGTCGAGGACCTTGAAAGCACGGTTCACGTCGAGCGGGTAGAGCCTGTCGAGCGGCACACCGTCGGCGAGCAGGGCGAACTCCAGTTCCGGCCAGTCCACCGCGCCCTGAAGTGCCCGCCGGCCCGGGAAGCTGCCGAGGTTCCAGAAGTCCGCCCACGACTCGGGCTTCCGCCCGCCGAAGGCGTCCGCGCCGTAGGCGAGGACGCTGGCCCAGTAGCTCTTGCCCACGCCGTTGGGGGTGAGCAGGGAATCGGCGATCCCGGCGTTCCGGGTGTTCTTCAATCGGCCGTAGTCCAGTTCCTCGGAGGCGCCCGCGTGCTCGAAGCGCACCAGATTGGACATGTCGATGTCCATGACGTCGAACCGTGGGCGGCCTTCCTTGATCTGGGCGAGGATCTGGGTGTTCGAGAAGTTCACCACGTTGATCCGGATGCCGGTCTCCTTGGTGAACGGGTCGTAGATCGCTTTCCGGTTCGCCTCGCCGTAAGAGCCGCCGAAATCACGGACCACGAGCAGCTTGCTGCTCTTGGTGGAGCTCCGGTCGGTGCGGCTGTCGCACGCGGTGAGCGCTGCGGCCGCCGCACCCGCTGCGGTTCCGCCGACTCCGCTCAGAAAGGCCCTGCGGTCGATCCCGACGTCTCCCACCGGCTGCCTCCACAGTTTTTCTGGGTGATCCGTGACGGAGGGTGATTCCTGGCCGGTCCTGCTTCGAGCTTCAGTCAGTTCTTATCAGGAAAAGTCCCTTCTTCACAGGCGAGGGGGACGGCTCTTCACAGGCGAGGGGGACGGCCGGTTGTGGTTTCCGGCTTTGAGATCTCAGGGGGTGTTGTCGGAACATCGCCAGCTCCTTCGCCTGCGATTGCCTAGGGTCGGCGGGCATGTCGCAGAAGAGCCGCAACATTGTCCAGAACGCGTGGAAGGCGTTCGCCGCCCACGACCCTGACCGGATCTCCGCGGTCTTCACCGAGGACGCCGAGTGGATCGCGCCGCCGGGAAACGCCACTGCCACGGCACTGCAGGTCCCCAGCCACATGGTCGGCAGGAAGGCGATCGCGCGTTTTCTCGCCGAGGATTTCCCCCGCCTGTTCGTGCGTGACGTCACGGTCACCTTCCACGCACTTCACGCCGATGGCGAGCGGGTGGTCGTGGAGGAGACCATGACGGCGACTCTGGCCGACGGAAACCACTACGCCAATGAGTATTGCCTCGTTTTCGAACTCCAGGACGGGCTGATCCACCGGGTGCGCGAGTACATGGACACGGCCCGCGGGCACCGCATGATCTTCGGCTGATCTCCGGCAGCGCGGGGTCTGGCCGGTCAGTCGCCCGGCATGAGGCCCAGCGTCTCGAGCACCCCGTACACGCAGAGGAAGAGAATCGCCGCGCTGCTGAGTATGAGCGCGGCGGTCATCCAGGGGTTGGCGCGGAAGCGGGGCGGGACGCCGGTGTAGCGCAGGCGCCAGACCGCGATCACCAAGGCCGTCGGTGGCGCAGATCTCTTCGACGTTGGCGAGGCCGTCGGCGGTTTCGATCATGGCGAGGACGGCGGTCTGGGCATGGGTGTCGGCGGGGTCGGGGCCGATGCGGAGCTGGGCGCGCATGGGTCCGTAGGAGCGGCGGCCCAGTGGTGGGTAGCGGACGGCGGCGACGGCGTCGGCGGCGTCCTGGGCGGTGTCGATCAGCGGGACGATGACGGCGGTGGCGCCCGCGTCGAGGGCTTTGCCGATGTAGGTGGGGTCGTTGGCCTCCACGCGCACGATGCCGACGGCGGTGGAGCCTTTGGTGTCGGTGGCCAGGAGGTTGTTGAGCATGCCCTGGTAGCCGAAGAGGCCGTGCTGGGCGTCGAAGGCGAGGTAGTCGTAGCCCAGGCGGGCCAGGCGTTCGGCGGCGATGGGTGAGTCGAGCAGGGACCAGTAGCCGATGAGCTGTTCGCGGGCGCGCAGGGCGGTGGTGAACTCGGCTGGGGTGCGGCCGGTTGCCATGAGGGGGGTCTCCGTAACGGTCCGGGGGTGTGGGGTCAACGGTTGTAGGCGGGCATCGGGCCGCGCAGGCGGGCGCCGACCTCGTCGCAGGCCGCGGTGACATCGGCGGGCAGCGGCCCGGCGGCGGCTGCCGTGATGTTGGCGAGCAGGTGCTCGGCCTTCGAGCCGCCCAGGAGCAGTGCGTCGGTGGAGGGGCGCTCCAGCAGCCAGCGCAGGGCGAGGTCGGTCAGCGGCAGGCCCGCCTGCGAGGCGACGGCGGCCAGCTCCTCAACGGCGGTGAAGAGCCGTTCGTCCCAGTACCGCTGCCGGTACATCGCGGCCAGCTTCGAATCACCGAAACGGCCCGAGCCCGGGGCCTGTTCGAAGGTGTGCCGTCCGGTGAGCAGGCCACCGCCGAGCGGGTTGTAGACCACCGTGCGCAAACCGCTGACGGCCGCGTACTCGACGTATTCCTCTTCGATGCGGCGGGCGAGGAGGTTGTGCAACTGCTGGGCGATAACCGGACGCGGAGCCCCCACCTCCTCAGCCGTGCGGGAGAGTTCGGCGATCTGCCAGGCCGCGTAGTTGGACACACCCAGCGCACCGATCTTGCCCTCGGCGACGAACTCGGCCACCGTCGCCAGCGTCTCGGCCGGCGGCGTCGCACGGTCCGGCTGATGCAGATAGAACAGGTCGACATGGTCCGTGCCGAGCCGCTTCAGGCTGCCCTCCAGCGCGGCCCGCAGCCCGCCCGGCGACAGCGGCGCATGGTCGCCCTGGTCCGGATGCGGGATGCCCGCCTTGGTCGCCAGCACGACCCGCTCCCGGCGCCCCGGCAGCAACTCCCCCAGCAGCCGCTCACTGTCACCGCCCGCATAGCCGTTCGCGGTGTCCACGCCCGTGATGCCCGCATCGAGCGCGGCGTCCAGCATCGACGCGGCCGTCGTACGGTCCACGGTGTCACCGAAGGTCATCGTGCCCAGGACGAGACGCGACAGCGGAACAGGGGCGTGCGGGAGTTCGATGCCGACGGTCACGGCGTTTCCTTCCGGGGCGGTGGGTGCGAGCAGGGCCGGGGCGGGGCGTGGGCGGTGATGCCTCGTGTCACGATCCGGGAAGGTCGCCCCATGCCGGACGATTCGAAGGAGGGGCGATCCCGCGACTTCGCGGCTCTCGGCGTGCCCCGGCTGCTGAAGGATCAGAAGCGTGTGTCGCCGACAGCCTCGTCCCATAACCTCGTGCATGAACATGGAGACGTCGGATGCCACATGTCTTCACATGGAGGAGGCGATGGTGCTCGTCAGGGGTACGCGGTTGCTCGCGGGCGCCGTGGTCGTGGCCTGCATGGTGCTGGTCGGGCCCAGCGCACCCAGCGGTGCCCTCTTCGGCAGGTCGGTGCCCGTCGACGCCGTCAGGGATGTGGTACCGAACCGGGTCATGACATGGAACATCTGCAACCCGTGCGATGCGAGCAACGTCGGCCGGGCGGCGGAGATCGCCACGTACGCGCCTCAGGTCATCGGCCTGCAAGAAGCCTGTGTGCGTGATGTCGAGAGGATCCGGGAGTATCTGAAGAGCCTTCACGGGCTGGAGTACCACGTCGAGTACGGGACGGTTCTGCAGGATTGGGGCCGCTGCGGGGGAGCGCCGTGGAATCCGGGAGGCTTCGGTCAGGCGGTCCTCTCGGCCGCGCCCATGACGGACACCGTCGAGGTGGAATACCCCGACGGAGGATCCGAGGACCGTGGATACATGTCCGTCACGACCATGGTGGGCGGCCAGCCCGTCCGGGTCTTCAACACCCACCTCGCCCAACGACGTCAGGAAGCGGTCCGAGCGGACCAGACCCGCGTACTCGCCGCGGATGTCGCCCGGCACGACCGTGCGATCGTTCTCGGCGACTTCAACGCCGTGCCGGGCGCACCCGAACTCGCCCCTATCTGGGCACTGGCCGCGGACACGGACTCCGAGTGCCGTCCCTCGTCCGTCGGCACCTGCAAGCCGACCACGGACTGGCGCAGCAAGTTCGACTACGTCTTCCTGCGAGGCATCGCCCCGCTCAGGCACCGAGTGCAGACCACCCCGTACTCGGACCACGACCTGCTGTACACCGACGTGGATCCAGCCTTCAGCGAGGGCCCGGCTCAGCCGGTGTGAAGGATCCGAAAGCGATCGGGTGCCGCCGGGTCCCGGTCGACGACTTGGATGGGTGGCCCGGCCCATTGCCAGACGCTGCTGCCTGGCGTACGGGTGAACCGGATCTGCCCGCGGGTTCCTTCGACCGCGACACGCGGCCAGGATCCGGCGATGCGCCGTCGGTCCGTGCCGTGCGAGCGCAGGACGTCGGCCAGTACGGCGATCGTGTCGTAGCCCTCGAAGGCGACGAAGGAGGGCGCTTCGGCCAGCCGCCGGCGGAGGGCTGACCCGACTCGTGCACCGAGAGGGCTGAGGCGCTCGGGCAGGTAGCGCAGGAACGGGACCCCGGCGCCGTCGTCGCCCAGCAGCTCCGCCCATTCGGTGAACTCAGGTTGCCCGGCCGGAGCACCGATCATGATCTCGGCGAGGCGTTGGTCGCGTCGGACGGACCGGACGATCGGCACGGCCGGCTCCGGGTGGCCGACCAGCAGCAGGAGGGCGGTCGCGCGATGGCCGACGAGTGCGTCGCACACGGCTGCGGGAGTGAGCGCGCTCATGTCGAGTTCGGTGACCGTGCCGCCGCGTGGAGCGAGAGAGTCCCGCAGCACGCGGGCCCCGGATGCCCAGTAGGCACTCGGCTGGGTCGCTACGGCGATACGGGTGTGGCCCGCGCCGCGGAGGAAGTCCGCGTAGGCCCGCCAGCCGTCGGACTGCGGCGGAGGCAGGCGCGCGACCCATTCCGTCGGCTGTTCGGTGAGCGCGTCGATCACCGCCGACGAGCAGAGGAACGGCAGGCCGACGGCATCGGCTCTGGCGGCAGCGGTGCGGGCGACGACGCTGTGATACTCCCCGGACAGGGCGGCCACGCCCAGGGCGGACAGTTCGTCCACTGCCGCCGTGGCCCTCTGGGGATCAGCCGCGGTGTCCCGGACCACCAGCTCGAGCGGTCTCCCGACGATCCCCCCGGCGTCATTGACTTCGGATACGGCCAGTTCCAGTCCGGCGAGCAGGTGCCGGCCCGCTTCGGCCCAGCCGGGCCGAGTCAGAGGTACGAGTGCGCCGACCCTTACAGGTGACCTCACGTGCCTTTCCTCCAGATGTCCGTGAACCGGTCGAGCAGTGCGGCCGCCGCCGTCACATCGTCCGTGAGCGGCCGGTCGGCATGGTCCTCGTCGAGCACCGATCCGGCGAGTTCCCACGCGTGGGCCACCGGAAGCCCCGGCTCGGGCCTCAGGCCGCGCTGGCGCAACGCCCGTACGGCGGAGACGAGTTCACAGCCGACGACGAGACGGAACGCGCCGCAGGCGCGCAGTGTCTGACGTGCGGCCAGGCAGGCGAAGCTGGCCTGTTCCTCGACGCCGCGTGAGAGCACGGTGTGGCCGAGCGACGCGGGCGCGGAGAACGCCCGCAGATCACCGAGCGCGGCCCCGGCGGCGTACTCCAGGATCATCACGCCGGAGGAGGCGGGCTCCTGGTCGGAGAGGAAGGGGCGCAGACGGGTGTAGGCGGGCTCGTTCAGGGTCGCGAGTCGGGAGGTCGACAGCCGTGCCACCTGCGTCAGCGACAGCCGGAAGTGGTCCAGGGCGAGGCCGAGTTGGGCCTGGTAGAAGCCGCCGTGGTGATAGGCCGCCATGTCCTCGGGAAAGATGAGCGGGTTCTCGGCGGCCGCGTTGATCTCGACGGCGACGACCTCCTCCAGGGCGTCCGCCGCGTCATGGGCCGGGCCGTGGATCTGAGGCAGACAGCGGAAGCCGTACGGGTCCTGGAGACGGTCCAGCGGCGGGGTCGGACGATCGGCCGCGCCGATCAGCTCCCGCATACGGCGGGCGACATCGGCGCAGCCGCGGTGCGGGCGGGCGGCGTGCACGGGGGCGGCGTAGGCCTCGTGCGAGCCGTCGGTGGCCAGCAGCGACAGCGCGGCGACGACCTGGGTGGCCTCCAGCAGCCCGCGCAGCTCGTGCAGGGCGAGCGCCGACTGACCGAGGGTGAGGGCGTTGCTGCTGATGAAGGCCAGCGCGTCGTTGTTGTCGAGCGGAAGGGGCTCCGGCGGGGTGCCGCCGCGCCAGGGATGCTCCCCTGCCAGGGCCAGCCCCGCCTGCGCCAGGGCCGCGATGTCGCCGGTGCCGACGGACCCGAACTCATTGACGACCGGATACGCCCCGCTCTCCAGTGCCTCGCACAGTGCCGTCACGACGGTGGGCCGCAGCCCCGCGCCTCCGGCCAGCAGCTGGTTGGCCCGTACGGCGAGCATCGCGCGTACCTGACGGGCGGGGAGCTCCGCGCCGATGGCCCCGGCGTGGCTGCGCAGCAGCCGCAGACCGTGCTCGGCGTCCGCCCCGGTGGGTACGTCCTCGTTCCGTTTGGCGCCGACGCCGGTGGAGCGGCCGTAGACACGGCCGGTCGCGGCGATCTGCCGGGCGGCGTTCCAGGACTCCTCCATGCGCAGCATCGCCTTGCTCAGAGGTGTCGGCCGCGCGGTCCCGCGGGCGAGCCGCGCGACGTCCGCCACACCGAGACCGGTGCCGTCGAGAGCGATGAGAGCCGAGCCGAGGCCGACACTCTCAGGAGTGTCCGGAGTGTCCACGATCTGAGACGAGATCAAACGCAAACACCCCTCGATCCAGGCAGTTGACCGCTATTCATGCAGAAAGAACTCTGCATGAGGTCATACATCCGGGCAAGGGGTGTCTCACGGCGGTGACCCCGTGATTCCTACCGCTCAGGGGCGACCCAGGACAGCCCGTCCTCCGACGGCACCAGTCCGCCCGGCCGCTGCGGCGCCTCGTCCTCCAGCGGGCCGCCGAACAGCCCGCGTTCCTGCAGGACGGTCCCTTCCTGGAACACCTGCCGGAAGGTCTCGGACTCGTAGAGCGGATTGCGCAGGTCGTCGGCGTCGGGAAGGCGGCGCACGGCTCGCTCGAAGTCGCAGGCGGCCGCCGTCAGCCGCTCGCCGGCCGGTCCGGCCCCGGTGAGCGAAGCGTCGCCTGACGCCAGACCGCCCACCAGCTCGACGAACGCCTCCAGTTCCGTCGTGCCGACACTGGTGACCTTGCGCGCCTTCCAGAAGTACGACCGTTCGTCCTGGTGCATGTCGTAGAAGGAGACCAGGAACTCGTGGAACAGGCCGTACTCGTGCCGGTAGCGGGCCTCGAACTCGGCGAACAGCCGGTCCTCGTCGAGGGTTCCGGCGAGGCAGCCGTTGAGGGACCGGGCGGCGAGCAGTCCGCCGTAGGTCGCGAGATGCACCCCGCTGGACAGCACCGGGTCGACGAAGCACGCCGCGTCTCCGACGAGCGCCAACCCGGGCCGCCACAGCCGTGACTTCCAGTACGACCAGTCCTTGCGGACACGGACCTGGTCGTAGGGAGTCTCCGTGGCCTGCGGGACCCCGTCGAGGAGGTCGCGTACCTCCGGGCAGGCGTCGATCAGCCGGCGCCAGGCGGTCGCCGGATCCCCCTGGACGGCCTCGGCGTTCTCGCGGGCGACCACTGCTCCGACGCTGGTCAGATCGTCCCGGAGCGGGATGTACCAGATCCAGCCCTCGTCGAAGGCGGCGCAGAAGATGTTGCCGTCGTTCGGTGCCGGGAGCCGCGCGCCGCCGGCGAAGTAGCCGAACACCGCGATGTTGCGGAAGAAGTCGGAGTGGACCCGCTTTCCGCCGACGTGCGGGTGGATCCTGCTGCCGTTGCCGGAGGCGTCCACGACGTACCGGGCGGTGGCCTCGCGGACCTCGCCCTCGGGGCCGGTCCAGCGCACCCCGCGGACCCGCTCCTCGTCGGCGAGTACGTCGATCACCCGGCAGCCCTCCCGTACGTCGACCCCGACCCGGCGGGCGTTGTCCAGGAGGATCGCGTCGAACCGGGACCGTTCCACCTGGTAGGCGAACGAGGTCGGGTCGGCCAGCCGCGGCGACAGCGCGAAGGAGAACTGCCAGGGATCCCGGTTGCGGCCCCAGCGGAACGTTCCGCCGCGCTTCGGCTTGAAGCCCGCCCGCGCCACCTCGTCCTCGACACCGAGGATCCGGCACACGCCGTGCACGGTGGAGGGGAGCAGGGACTCGCCGATCTGGTACCGAGGGAAGGTCTCCTTCTCGAGAAGGAGGACGCGATGGCCGTGCAGGGCGACGGCCGCCGAGACGGTGGACCCGGCCGGGCCGCCACCGACCACGATGACGTCGAAGTCCTGCGGGGGATGGGCCTGACTCACCGGTCTCCCTTCGTCGTGCGCGCGTCGATCCAGGTGCGGATCGTCGACGCGGTGGTCTCCGCGTGCTCCCGCATCATCGTCAGATGGTCTCCGGGGACGTCCGCGACCTCATGTGCCGTGGGCCAGCACGTCCGCCAGTGGTGCGCGTCGGCGGAGGCCGCCATGGCGGGCGTGGGCCGCAGCGCGCGCACCAGCAGCGTGGGCGTGGCGACCGGCTCGGGGGCCCAGCCGAGGAAGATCCGGTTGTAGGCACCGATCGCCGCCAGAGCGCTGTCGTCGTCCCCGGTGGAGAAGGGCTGTTCGGTGTCCTGCGGCGGTGGGGCGCCCAGGGACAGCAGCCAGTCCTTGCCACTGTTCTCCGGCGTGATGTGGTACGTGTCCAGCAGCACCAGACCGGTCGGTGGCCGGCCCATGGTCTCCAGCCGGTGGGCCACCAGGTGCGCCACATTGCCGCCCGCCGAGCGTCCTACGACCACGAAGGGCCCGTCCCCGACGTGCCGCAGCACGTTCTCGGCCTGCGTACGCGCCAGCGCGGCACGGTCCTCAGGTACGGCGGTACCGGCGCCGATCCCGGGGTGCGGGAACTCCAGGACGCCCAGCTCGTCCTGGAGTGCGCGGTGGAAGCGGGGGAAGTCGCCGCCGTCCGACGCGGGCGAGGGACGGTAGGACGGGAAGTAGACGAGCGCGGGCCTTCCGGAGCCGGGCCCGGACCGGCCGTGGGAGCGGCGGATCGGGGGCAGCGCGTGCTCGCGGCCCTGTGCGGCCGGGAAGGTGGGCAGCGCCCAGGACGCGGTGACGAGCAGGTGCATCGCCGCCACCGGCTGGCCGGCGGCACTGACCGTCCGGAACAGGGAGGAGAGGGTGTACGCCTGTGGCTCGGGCCCCGTGGCCTCGGTGGGCGTCGCCGCGGCAGGTTCGCCGTCCAGCAGGCCGAGCAGATGGCGTGCCAGTTCCTCGGCCGTACGGTGCTCGAACACCACCGTGGCCGACACCCGGAGCTTCAGCGCGATGCTGAGCCGGTTGCGGATCTGCACGGCGGTGAGGGAGTCGAACCCCAGGTCGGCGAGGGACTTGCCGACCGGGAGCGCGTCGGCGTGCGGATAGCCGAGCACGGCGGCCACGTCGGCCCGCAGCAGCTCCACGAGCGCCGCCTCCCGCTCACCCGGGGGTACGGGGGCCAGCCGCTCCCGCCAGGCTCCCGGCTCCAGCATCTGCCCGGAAGACCCGGAAGACCCGGAAGACCCGGAAGACCCGGAGGGCGCCTTCGCGACGGCCGGCCGGTTCTGGCGGACGAGCCCGCGCAACGGCGGTGGCAGGTGCCCCGCACCTGATCGAAGCGCTGCCCGGTCCAGCAGGATCGGCGCCAGCACCGGCTCCGTCGAGCGCAGCGCGGCGTCGAAGAGGGCCAAGCCCTGCTGTGTCGACAGCGGCACCAGCACGTCGCGTGGGTGCTGTGGGCGCACGAAGTGCTGCCCCGCCGCCATGCCCTCGGCGTGCTCCCACGGGCCCCACGCCAGCGACACCGCCGGGAGCCCCTCGCCGACGCGGCGCTGGACGAGGGCGTCGAGGAACGTGTTCGCCGCCGCGTAGTTGCCCTGGCCCGCCCGGCCCAGCAGACCGGAAACGGAGGAGAACACGACGAACGCCGAGAGATCCATGTCCCGGGTCAGTTCGTGCAGATGCCAAGCCGCGTCGGCCTTCGGACGCAGCACGGCAGCCATCCGCTCGGGGACAGTGAGTCCAGCACGCCGTCGTCGAGGACCCCGGCGGCGTGCACCACCGCGGTCAGCGGCGGCTCGCAGCGCTCGACCACCTCGGCCAGGGCGCCACGGTCGGCCGCGTCGCAGGCGACGAGAGCGACCCGCGCTCCCAACTCCTCCAGTTCGCCGCGCAGTTCCCGGGCCCCGGGTGCCTGCGGCCCACGGCGTCCGGTCAGCAGCAGATGCCGTACGCCGTACTCGGCCACCAGATGACGTGCCAGTTCCGCGCCGAGCGCGCCGGTGCCTCCGGTGATCAGCACCGTGCCGTCCCCGTCGAAGGGGGCCGCGTGGCCGGAGACAGCACCGGCCGCGGCCAGTCGCGGACGTCATCTGCCCTTCTCGCAACCGGAGTTGTGTCTCACCGGTGGCGACCGCCGACGGCAGCGTCCGCAGCGACTCGGGCCGCCCGTCCACATCCACCAGGACCACACGGCCGGGCAGCTCCGACTGCGCCGCACGCACCAGCCCCCAGACCGCCGCACCCGCCAGGTCCGGCACCGGCCCAGTGGCATCCCGCGTCACCACCACCAGCCGGGAGCCGGCCGTACTTGGATCGCCCTGCCAGTCCTGGAGCGCCTCGAGCACGCGGCCGGTCAGCTCGTGTACGGCGGAGAGCGGATCGGCGCCGGTGACACGGGCGACGGCGGTGACCGCGACGACTTCGGGGTCCACGGCGCCGGGCAGGAACCCGGCGAGGTTCAGCTCGTCGGGCCCGTGTACCGCCCAGGTGTGCCCGTCGGTGTCGCCGGAGACGTCGAAGGCGGCCCACTCGGGACGCAGCAGAGCCCTTCGTACGATGGCGTCGGCCGGGTCGTCCGCCATGTCGGCCTGGTCGGGCGGGAGTTCCCTGGTGGTCAGTGAATCCACGCGTGCCACGAGTCGGCCGGACGAGTCCGCCAGGGTCAGCGAGACCGTGTCCGGGCTCGTCGGAGTCACCCTGACCCGCAGCTCCGTGGCTCCCGAGGCGTACAGGCTCACGCCGCTCCAGGCGAACGGCACCCGGACCGTGCCCGGGCCGGCGGACGCGGCCAGCAGCGGCGCGTGCGACGCGGCGTCGAACAGCGCCGGATGGAGCCCGAAGCGACCCGCTTCCGCGGTGCGCGACGCGGGCAGCCCGACCTCCGCGAAGACGTCGCAGCCGCGCCGCCAGAGAGCGCCGACCCCCTGGAAGGCGGGCCCGTAGACGAGCCCGGCGTCGGCGAGGGCGGCGTACGCGCCGGTGAGGTCCACCGCCTCGGCGCCCTGGGGCGGCCACTGCGTCAGCTCGTCCTGCGCCGCGCGGCCCCGGCCCAGCTGTCCCGTGACATTCCTGGTCCATGATGCGTCCTCGCCGGACTCCTCCGGGCCGGACTCCTCCGGTCGGGAGTAGATGTCGACCGTCCGGGATTTCGAGTCGTCCCACGCACCCACCACGACCTGGATCCGCACCCCGGCGGAGCCGGTCAGCGCGAGCGGCGACAGCAGCACGAGTTCGTCGACCGCGCCGCAGCCCACCTCGTCCCCCGCCCCCACGGCCATCTCCACGAACACCGTCGCCGGCACGACGACCCTCCCGGCGACGACATGATCCGCCAGCCATGGGTGGGTCGCGAGGGACAACAGTCCGGTCAGCACTGTCCGCCCGGTGTCCGGCACCGGGAACGCGGGGCTCAGCAGAGCCGCCCCGTCGTCGGCCGCCGCCGGGCGCGGCGCGTCCAGCCAGTACCGCTGCCGCTGGAAGGCGTACGTCGGCAGATCCACCCGGCGCGCACCGGAACCCGCGTACACCGCCGCCCAGTCGACGGTGACCCCGGCCACATGCAGCCGGGCCACGGCCGACAGCAACGTCTCCGGCTCGTACGTACCGCTTCGTGTCGCCACGGCGAGAACGGAGGGGCGGGTCGTGAGCGCCTCGGTCTGACAGTCGGTGGCCGCCGCGGTGAGGACGGGCGCGGGGCCGAGTTCCAGGCAGGCGGAGATCCCGTCGTCCGCGAGCCGGCGCACGGCGTCGGCGAAGCGCACGGGCAGCCGGGCGTGCCGCGCCCAGTACTCGGGCGAGCACAGTTCCGCGGGATCGGCCGGCCGGCCCGTCACGGTGGAGACGATCGGGATACGAGGCGGCCGGAAGGTCAGCTCCCGCGCGACGCTGAGGAATTCGTCGAGCATGGGCTCGACCAGGGGCGAGTGGAAGGCGTGACTCACGCGCAGCCGTACGGCCCTGCGGCCACGCGCCTCGAAGTCGGCCGCGACGGCGAGTACCGCGTCCCGCGCGCCCGAGATCACCACGGATCGGGGCCCGTTGACAGACGCGACGGCTATCTGCGCCCCGAACTCAGCGAGCGATGCCACGGCTTCTTCCTCGGTCGCGTCCAGCGCCACCATCGCGCCTCTGTCGGGCAGCGCCTGCATCAGGCGGCCGCGCGCGGCGACGAGCATCGCGGCGTCGGGCAGATCGAGCACACCGGCGACATGTGCGGCCGCCAGCTCGCCGACGGAGTGGCCCACCAGGCGGTCGGCTCGCACGCCCCACGACTCGAGCAGCCGGAACAGCGCCACCTCGAAGGCGAACAGTCCGGCCTGGGTGAAGTCCGTACGGTCCACAAGAGCCGCCTCCGGTGAGCCCGCCTCGGCGGACAGCACCGCGCTGAGCGGCTGGGGGAGAGAGCCGTCCAGGTGCCGGCAGACCTCGTCGAAGGCGTCGGCGAAGGCGGGGAAGACGGCGCGCAGTTCGGCACCCATCCGGGGGCGCTGCGCCCCCTGCCCGGTGAACAGGAAGGCCGTACGGATCTCCGGGTCCGCCAGTCCTCGTACGACTCCCGGTGCGTCCCGGCCCTGCGCGAACGCGCTCAGCGCGTCCAGCGTCCTGGTCGGGTCACCGGACGGCACGAGCGCGCGATGGGGGAGGGTGGAGCGCGACACCGCCAGTGAGCAGGCGACGTCGGCGGACGACAGGCCGGGCCGGTTCGCCACTTCGGCCGCGAGCCGGCGGGCCTGGCTGCGCAGGGCGGGTTCGTCGGCGGCCGAGAGCAACCATGGAACGGCGGCGGAGAGCAGCCACGGCACGGGCGGCGCCACCCCTGCCCCCGGTGAGCCCGTGGGTTCCCTCTCCGGCGCCTCCTCCAGAATCACATGCGCGTTGGTCCCGCCGATCCCGAAGGCCGACACCCCCGCGCGCCGCGGCCGGTCCGAAGCGGGCCAGGGACGGGCGTCGGTCAGCAGCTCCACGCGGCCCGAGGACCAGTCGACATGAGCCGAAGGCGAGTCGGAGTGCAGCGTCCGGGGCAGCTCGCCGTGCCGCATGGCCTGCACCATCTTGATGACGCCGGCGACTCCGGCCGCCGCCTGCGTGTGCCCGAGGTTGGACTTGACCGAGCCGAGCCACAGCGGCTGCTCGCGGCCCTGTCCGTACGTGGCCAGCAGGGCCTGTGCCTCGATCGGGTCGCCCAGCTTGGTGCCGGTGCCGTGGGCCTCCACCGCGTCCACGTCGCCGGCGCGCAGTCCCGCGTCCGCGAGCGCCCGTGTGATCAGCCGCCGCTGAGCCGGCCCGTGGGGCGCGGCGAGCCCGTTGGAGGCGCCGTCGGAGTTCACGGCGGAACCGCGGAGCACGGCCAGGACCGGATGGCCGCCCCGCCGCGCGTCGGACAACCGCTCCAGCAGGACGAGGCCCACGCCCTCGCCCCAGGCCGTGCCGTCGGCCGCCGCCGAGAACGACTTGCAGCGCCCGTCCGGCGACAGCCCGCGCTGCCGGCTGAAGGCGAGGAACGGCTTGGGCGTCGCCATCAGCGTGACCCCGCCGGCCAGCGCCATCGAGCATTCGCCCGAGCGCAGCGCCCGCGCCGCCTGGTGCAGCGCCACCAGCGAGGACGAGCACGCGGTGTCGACCGTGATCGCGGGACCGCGCAGACCGTAGACGTACGAGATCCGCCCGGAGGCCACGCTGCCCGCCGAGCCCAGCCCCAGGTGTGCCTCCAGCTCGTGGGAGCGGCTGAAGCGGGCGGAGTAGTCGCCGTACATCACGCCCACGAACACGCCGGTGTCGCTCTCACGCACCGAGGCCGGATCGATGCCGGCGCGCTCCCACACCTCCCAGGACGTCTCCAGGAGCAGCCGCTGCTGCGGATCCATCGCGAGCGCCTCGCGCGGTGAGATCCCGAACAGCCCGGCGTCGAACTCCGCAGCCCGGTGCAGGAATCCGCCGTGTCGCGTGTACGACGTGCCGATCCGGTCGGGATCCGGGTCGTACAGGGCGTCCAGGTCCCAGCCGCGGTCGGACGGGAACGCCGAGATGGCGTCCCGCCCCTGCCTCACCAACTCCCACAGCTCCTCGGGAGAGTTGACATCACCTGGATACCTGCAGCCCATGGCGACGATCACCACGGGGTCGTCCTCGGGGGATTGGTCCTGTGCACGGGGCGTACGCGGCCGGTCGTCGGGCTCGCCCTCGAACAGTGCCACGCGCAGGTAGCGGGCGACCTCGGCCGGCGTCGGCTGGTCGAAGACCAGCGTCGGCGACAGGTCCCGGCCGGTCAGTTCGCCGAGCCGGTCCACCAGCTCGACGACGCCGACGGATGTCATGCCGAGATCGGTGAAAGGGCTGTCCGCGTCGGGCAGATCGCCGGGCGTGTACCGGCAGACCTCGGCCGTTTCGGTGAGCACCGCTTCGCGGAGCGCGCGTTCCTGGTCCTCGGGCGAAAGGGACATGAGCCGCTCGCGCAGGGCGGTGGGAGCGGTGCCGGCCGTGGCCGGAGCAGGGACGGCCAGCGCGTGCCGGGCGATCTTGCCGGACGCGGTGCGCGGGACGGCGGTGATCTCGTGGATCTCGGCCGGAACCTTGTGGTCGGCCAGTCGGGTGCGGCACTCGGCGAGCACCCGCCGTGCGTCGATCCCGTCCGGACCCGGTACGACGAAGGCGACCGGCACCTCGCCGAGCACGTCGTGCGGCACACCCACGACGACGGCCTCGGACACGCCCGGACACCGCGCCAGGGCCTGCTCGATCTCCGTCGGGTGGATGTTCTCGCCGCCGCGGATGATCAACTCGCTGACCCGGCCCGTGAGCCGGAGATGGCCGTGCTCGACGCGCCGGCCGAGGTCGCCGGTGCGGTACCAGCCGTCCCGCAGCGCGGCGGCCGTCGCCTCGGGCTGCCCGTGGTACCCGGTCATCAGGCCCGGCCCGCGCACCCAGACCTCGCCCTCGCCGCCGTCCGGGACGTCCTCGCCGCTGCGCGAGTCGACCAGGCGTACGTCCATGCCCGGGACGGGCGCCCCGCAGGAACCCTCGGCTCTGGGCCCGTCGGGGCGATTCACCGCGATCATGCCGCAGGTCTCGGTACTGCCGTACGCGTCGAGCAGCGGAGCCCCGAGGCTCTCCTCCACGGCCGCGCGCAAGGCGGATCCGCTCGGGGCGCCGGCCACGACGCACACCCGCAGCGCCTCCGGGAGTTCGCCCGCCGAGCCGACCAGCCGGTGATACGTCGTCGGCACGCCGGCCAGCATGGTGAAGGGCCCGCCGAGACCCTCGTACGCCGTGAGCAGCTCCTTGCGCAGACCGCCCGGCGGCAGGGGTTCACCTGCGATCCGGGCGCTCGCGCCCACAGCGATCACGCCCAGGATCGCCAGCGAGTGGCTGAAGCTGTGGAACAGCGGAAGCGGCCAGAGCAGCCGGTCGTCGGGCGAGAGGCCGAAGATCGGGGCGTAGCAGGCGGCCACCGACCACAACGCGGCCCGCTGCGTGGACAGCACGCCCTTGGGCCGGTGCGTGGTGCCGGAGGTGTAGAGCATCCAGGCCGGATCGTCGAGCCCGAGCAGATCGATCTCCGCGGACGCGTCGCTCTCGACCGCGCTCTGGAACAGTTCGCCGCCCTCCGGGACCGGACCGGTCCCGGTGACCAGGACGCCCAGGCGGTCGTACGGCGGTCCCAGTCGGCGCAGTTGTGCGAGATGCGCGGCATCGGTGATGACGAACTGGGCACCGCTGTCCTGGAGGAAGTGCGCCAGCTCGGCGTCGGACGATCGCGGATCGAGCGGCACGCCGACCATCCCCGCCCGCAGCACGGCGAGGCAACTCTCCACCGCCTCCACGCAGTTGCCGAGGCAGATCGCGACGCGGTCGCCGCCGCGCAGTGCTGTCCGGGTTTTCAGGTACGAGGCCAGCGAGCGAGTGTGGCGCTCCAGCTCGGCGTAGGTGACGCTGCGCGTGGAGTCGGAGTAGGCGATCCGCTGCGCGGCCACCTCGGCGTGCTGCCGCAACAGCTCCGGCACCGGCCGGATCAGCTCGTCACGCCTCATGTTTCCGCCTCCCAAGTCCCTCGCGGTGCAACGATGTTGACCTTACGGGACCTGGGAGCGGTGCCCCGGCCGGCGCCCCGGATCAGCTGGGGCGCGTCCGGTCGCCGAGGATCTGCTCGCGAAGGATCTCGGCGTGGCCGCAGTGCTGGGCCAGCTCGCGCAGGGTGTGGAGGTAGATCCAGCGCAACGGCAGTGGGCCCCGGCGGTTGCCCTGGAGGACGTCGTCCAGCGTCAGCGTCTCCGTGGCTCGGCGGGACGCCTCGCACGCCTGCTGATGAGCATCCTGGATCGAGGCGACCGTGTCGTCGTCGTGGAGGTCGAACGACTCGTCGGGCGAGTCGGGAATGCCGATCTCGCTACGGGGCCGACAGGTGATCGCCTCATCGAACCAGACCTTCTCGACGAACGTGGCGTGTTTGACCAGGCCGAGCAGGGTGGTCTTGGACGGGACCAGCGACCGGCGCGCCTGCTCCTCGGTCAGCCCGTTGAGACTGTCGTGCAGCGCGGATCGATGCTCATCGAGGAAGACCTCGAACTGTTCGCGGAACGCCGCGTGGAAGACGGCCGGCTCTGTCGTTGACTCGAAGACCATGCTCGCAACGATAGGCTTCGCAGCCTTTCGCGAAGGCCCCCGGCAGAGCATCGTCGACGACCGGAGCCAAGCAGAGCCGACGCGAGGAAGCCGGGCGCTGCGGACGGGCACGACGCGGGTTCAGGGCTGGGGGCGTGCGTCACCGGCCCGCCCGGGGCGGTCCAGGCTCGGCGGTGTCCGGCCGGCGTGGCGCAGGACGGCGCGGACGGTCGCGGGGGAGGGGGCCAGGCGGAGGGCCGTGTTGCGCAGGGCGACGGCCAAGGGGTGCGTGAGGCGCTGGCCCGTCCGGTCGGCCCGGCGGGCGGCGCGGGCCGCGGACTGGCTGCGTGGGCGGTGCTCGGCGTCGTATCGGGCCAGTGCCGAATCGACCGTCGGCTCGGTGACGAGCGCCGCGGCCAGGGGTGGCCGCGTCTCCAGCGCCTGCCAGGCGCCCTGCCCGAGGTTCGGAGTCATGGCGTGGGAGGCGTCGCCGAGGAGCACCACCCGGCCTTCGGCGAACGCCGGCAGAGGCGTTGCCGGCTCGTGGCTGTCGTGGTGCAGGACGGCGTCCGGCCGGGTGGCGTCGAGCAAGGCGGGAACGCGACCCGATCGCCGTCGCCCGGCAATGGCGCGAGCGCGCCGGGGCGGAGAACCTGTCGATCCGCGAGCTGGTCATCGAGACCACCGGCCGCCAGTCGTTCATCGGCTTCCCGGCCACGGTCGCCGAGACCGTCAACGCCTACGTCCAGGCGGACGCCGCCGACGGCTTCAGCAGCCGAGCCGCTCACGCTTTTGGCGGCGCTTCGCGAGAAGTGACCTCCGGAAGCGGTCGAGGATTGACGCGACATATGCGGCGGAACAGCTCGCCGCCCCGCCGGAGGAGGCACCTATATGCGCCGTGCAGCTTTCGTCGTCGCCGCCACGACCGCCCTCACGCTGGGGACCGCCGGACAAGGCTGGGCGGACACCACCAGTGGCGACATCACCACCAGCTGGGGAGACCGGAGCCGCATTCAGCTGACCTGGGCCGACCGGAACTCCTTTGACAACGGCGCCCTCGCCGTCGCCGACCAGACCTGCGACGACCGGTCCGTCCACGCCACCCTCACCATCCGGACCGGATCCGGTGCGGCTCGCCCTGTGAGCGACAACCACAACACCGAAGGCTGCGGCACGACCGCCGACTTCCAGAACATCGCCGCCACCGACCCGAGCGGCATCAGAAGCCTGACGATGACCCTGTGCCGCAGCGCGCCCGGAACAGCCGACGAGTGCGAGACCGGCTACATCGCCGTGAACCCCTATTTCGGCTCGTGAGCCCGGGCCGGCCCCGCCTCCTTCCAGAACCGTGCGGTCCGCCGATCACCCGCGGGGTCCTCGGGGTTCCGGCCGGCCGGACAGCCGGTGACCGCGCCGGTGGAGAGGGTGCTGAGCAGGGCCGTATCGAGGGCGCCGCCGACCTGCTGCATGGTGTTCACGGCGGCGGAGGCGACACCGGCGTCCCAGGCACTCACCCCGGGGGCGTTCGCGGCACCAAGGTGAAGAGTCGTTGACAGGTCCAACAACTCTCCGGCAGCCGGCACCGTCGGTAACGTGACCGCCGTGATGGTGGGCACCGAAGAAACCCGGCTGGTCGTCCTGCGCGGCAACAGCGCCTCGGGCAAGTCGTCCGTCGCGGCCGCGCTCCGCGAGAGGTTCGGCCGCGGCCTGGCCCTGGTCGGCCAGGACAACCTCCGCCGTATCGTTCTGCGCGAGCGGGACCGGCCCGGTGCCGCGAACATCGGCCTGATCGACCTGACGGCCCGCTACGCGCTGGAGGCCGGATTCCACGTCGTCGTCGAGGGCATCCTCTACGCCGACCGCTACGGCGACATGCTCGCCCGGCTGCGCGCCGACCATCGCGGCCCGACCCACGGCTACTACCTGGACGTACCGTTCGCCGAGACCCTCGCCCGGCACGCCGGCAAGCCGATCGCCGACGAGGTCAGCGAGGCACAGCTCCGCGACTGGCACCGGCCGCTCGATCTGCTGCCGGGCGGGGTCGAGACCGTCATCGGCGCCGGCAGCGCCCTGCACGAGACCGCCGACCGCATCATGCTCGAGACCGGCCTGGACCGCCTTCCCGCACTGGACCGCTGAGCCGCGCGGCCGGGGCCGCCACCGCCGCCGGGCGGATCGACGCGAACGCCGTGGCGAGGTGATCGAGCAGGGGCGCTGCGCAGGGGTGTGGATCGCGGCGTGGGGTGATCGCGTAGACGCCCCGGCCCGGAGGGTCGACGAGGTCGACCGTGGTGACGTCGGTCCGCAGGGCGCGCGTCAGCACGCCGGGTATGAGCGCGATGGCGTGACCGGTCGCGACCAGGGCGAGTTTGCCGGGCAGATCGGCCGCGACGAGGTCGATGCGGGCGCTGACTCCGGCGCGGTCGGCATGCCGGCGCAGGAGCGCCGCCGAGCCGTCGTTGTCCTCGGCCCAGGTCTGGTCGGCGAGGGCGTGGATGTGCACCGGGCCTCGCCCGGCCTGGGGATGGCCGACGGGCAGTGCGACGACCATCTCGTCCAGCCCGAGGAAGCGTCGCTCGACCCGCTGGTCGTGGGGCAGCCCCGGCGGTGCGTCGGTGACGACGGCGACGTCGAGATCACCTTCGAGCACGCGCTGGTGCAGTTCCGGGCTCAGGGCGGGGAGCAGGCTCCATCGGACGGATCCGGCCTGCCGCAACAGCGCCCGGATGGCTTCGGGCACGATCCCGGTGGCCAGGGAAGGGGTCGCACCGACGGCCAGCGGCCGGTTGAACGCCCCGTCATGAGCGTCTCGCGCGGCGCGAACGGCCCGGTCGGCCTCGTTCAGCGTGGTCAGCGCGTGGCGCCGGAACACCTCCCCGGCGGGCGTCGGACGGACACCGCGCGCATGACGTTCCATCAGCGGCACGCCGAGCCGCCGCTCCAGTCCGGCGATCTGCCGGGAGACGGCCGACTGCGTGTGATTGAGCTCGGCGGCCGCAGCCGACAGCGAACCCAGGCGGCACACGGTCACGAAGGTTCGCCACACCGTCAACTCCATGCCGCCAGTATGCGCAGGGGGTATGCGAGTTCCGCAGGGCAGGGCTGCGAAATCTGCGCTTGTCGCAGCCCGGGACGGTGCACGATTCTGGCGCGCATGACCACACCACACACCATCGCCGTCCTCGGCCTCGGGCGCATGGGCGACGCGATGGCGACCCGCCTGACGGCCCAGGGCCGGCATGTCGTCGGCTGGACCCGCTCGGGGCGCACGGCAGGAACCGTCGAGACGACCGCCGATCCCGAAGAGGCCGTGGCCAAGGCCGATCTCGTGCTCCTGACGCTGTTCGACGGCCCGGCCTGCCGACAGGTCCTCGACCAGGTCCGTGACGCGCTGCGCCCGGACACGATCGTGCTGAACACCAGCACCGTCGCGCCCGCCGAAGCATCGGACCTGGCCCGGCGACTCGGCCCCTCCTACGTCCACGCGCCCGTGCTCGGATCCGTCCCGGCCGCCGCCGCGGGCGCCTTGCAACTGCTCGCCGCCGGTGACCACCTCGCGCTCGACCGCGTCCGGCCGGTGCTGGACTCGCTGGGCACCGTGCGACGCGTGGACGACGCCTCCACCGCCGCCGCGCTCAAGCTGATCGCCAACCACAGCCTCGCCGGGGCCGTCCTCGCGCTGCGCGACTCGCTACGGCAGGCCGACGCCCTCGGCCTGCCCCGCGCCCAGGTGCTGGACGTCCTCGAACTCGGGCGGCTCGGTGGGCTCGTGACCGCCAAGAGACCCTTCCTCGCCGGAGAATCGGCCGCTGTCACGGCCGAGTTCACCATCGGTGCGCTGGCGAAGGACATGGCTCTGCTGGCCGACGCGTCGAACACCCCGCTGCGCTGCACGGCCGGCCTGGCCGATCCTCCCGCCGGCCCCGAGGCCGACATCGCCGTCGCCGCCGTGGTCCCCGCGGTGGCGGACGCCGTGCTCGAACCGCTCCGCGCCTACGTGCGCGGACACGCCACCGGCGACCCCGCCCACTTCCGCGAGGCGTTCCTGCCCACCGCGCACATCGAGGGACTCCGGGACGGGATGTTCGTCTCCTGGCGCCTGGACGAGTACTGCGCTCTCTTCCCGGGCCGGCCGGCCCGGGGCGAAGCGACCCGCTCCCGTCGCATCGACGCCGTCGACGTCCACGGCACGGTCGCGACGGCCACCATGACACTGGGGCACGGCACTGACCTGTTCACCGACATCTTCCTGCTGGTGCGAGCCGACGACAGCTGGCGCATCGCCAACAAGGCTTATCACCGACACTCGTGAGGATCCTTTCCTGACGAAGGCAGAGACCATGACCACGCAGACGCACCACATCGACCACGAACTCATCGAGGCAGCGGCTCATGTCGCCCGCACTCGTTGCCGGGGCGACCACCACACCATGGCGGCCGCGGCCCGCGCTCAGGACGGGCGGATCGTCACGGCGGTGAACGTCTACCACTTCACCGGAGGTCCCTGCGCCGAGCTGGCCCTCATCGGCGCGGCAGCCGCACAGGGGGTCCACGAGCTGGCCACGATCGTCGCCGTGGGAGACCGCGACCGGGGGGTCGTCCCTCCCTGCGGCCGGTGCCGTCAGGTCCTTCTCGACTACTTTCCCGCCCTCAAGGTCATCGTCGGCGAAGGCGACCGCGTCCGAACCGTCCGTGTCTCCGACCTGCTCCCCGAGAGCTATGTCTGGGCCGACCACCAGGGCGACGCCGAGTAGGCCGCCGCTCGGCGCGACGTGGCCCGGGGCTCAGGGCCAGACCCCGGAGAAGTCGACGTCGCGGGCCCCTTCGGGTTCAGACCTGAGATACGTGTGCGAAAGGGGCGAAAGATACCCGTGTTCAGCCTGCGGTGATGCGCGCGTTCACCCGTCGCATCCACTCCTGGTCGGTCTGCCACATGGGGTGGTGAGGAGCCGCGTTGGACGTCAGGACGACGCCTCGGAAGCCCGCCGCGAGGCAGCGGTCGACGACGAACTCCGCGATGTCCTTGCCGACGGCGTCCTCCTCGAAGCGCGTCAGGAGCGGGGTGTACCCCACCACGCCTTCGCCCAGGACGGCGGGGATGCCCCGGCGACGGGCGAAGCCGGCGACGGAGTCGATCCACCGGGCCAGCGTCTCGCGCATGGCGTCCCGGTGGGCCGAATAGTTCTCGTAGAGCCACAGGTCCCAGCGGTCGGGGTCCACCCAGTCGTGCGCGTAGAAGAGTTCGCGCGGGATTCCGGTCGCCGCCAGGCGCCAGGGTTCGTCCGGCTGGTGGTCGGCGAAGGCGGGTGCGTCGGGGCGCAGCATGGCGGCCAGTGCGGGAGGGGGCCAGGAGGCAGTCCCGGGTGCCGGTTCGGTGCCGTGGCCGAGTCCCACCGCCTGGTACAGCGCGCCGAGCACGCCGTAGACGTAGAAGTGGAAGTGCGCGATCTGCGCGTGCTCCGGCAGGTCGTCGAGTTCGTCCGGCCAGGGCTCGCCGAGCGAGTAGGTGACGGGGATGCCGGGGTGGCGCGCCCGCAGCAGCTTCACGGCGCGTTCGAGGGGGCCGCGCAGTCGGGCGTAGTGCGTGGAGGTGCCGTCGCTCGGCACCAGGGAGCAGTTGTCGACCTCGTTGTGCACCTCGACGTAGGCGACGCGGTCGGCAAGGCCGTGCTCGGTGAGGAAGTCCAGCAGCCCGGTGAGTGCTTCGGCCACCGCCTCGGCCCGGTCCGGGCCGGGCACATCCGCCAGGGCGCGGTGCCAGGCGTCGGTGTCGGCAAAGCTGGGGGACTGCTGGTATTCCCACGACGACACGATCACCCGGCAGTCGTGCCGGGCGGCCGCCTCGAAGAGCTCGACGAGCCGCCGCCGGCCGTCCAGCGGGTAGCCGCCGTGCACGTTGTACCAGCGGGTGCGCTGTCCGAACTGCTCGCCCAGGCCGCGGATCCGCGGTGACTCGGGGGCGTCGACGCGTCCGGAGAACAGCAGGAAGGGCATGGCGCAGACGCGCACGGTGTTGAAGCCCCGCTCCACGGCCTCGGCGAAGGCGCGGTCGAGGTCGGCGAAGGGCTCGCCGGGTCCTGCCTGGGTGTACCAGCTGAAGTCCCACAGGGTGATGGCGAGGCGCTCCGTGGGGGCCTGTCGGTGTGAGGTCATGAGTTCACGCTAGACCACAATTCATTAATTATGAATAATCCTTGACAGGGGTGATGGGGCTGTCCAGGCTCATGGGGCGAACGAACGCGCGCTACCGAGGAGCTGCTGAGATGACCCAACGCATCCCACCGTCACGGCGGACCGTCGTCACGGCACTCGGCGCGGCCGGCGCGGTCGTCGCCCTGCCGGCCTGGCCTGAAGAGGCCCGGGCGGCGGACGGTGCGGCAACGGCCGCCGCGGACGGCCCGGTGCTCGACACCCACCCGGCCACCGAGCCCTCCGGAACTCATGTGCGAGACGTCGGGGGCACCAACGTCGTCTTCCAGTACGGCGCGGTACTCCCCGCCTTCGACGGCTGGCGCACCCACGAGCCCACGCGCGAGTACCTGTCCCTGGACAAGCGGTGGCGCTTTCGATTCGACCCCGGCAACAAGGGGCTCGTCGAGGGCTGGCAGTCCCCGCGCCTGGACGACACGGCGTGGGGCGGCATCGACGTCCCCTCGGCCTGGGACCTGCTGGACACGCCCGGATTCGCCTCGGAGACCGCCGAGTTCGGCAAGGGCACCGCGTTCGCCGACGGCTACGCCTGGTACCGCACCACCGTCGACGTTCCCGGATCCTGGCGAGCCCGGCATGTGCGCATCGCCTTCCTGGCCGCCGGCTACAGCGCCGAGGTCTGGCTCGACGGCGTGCACCTCGGCAAGCACGAGGGCGCCAACTCGCCCTTCGCGCTTCCGGCGACGAAGGCCCTCAGGCCGGGCACACGCCAGACGATCGCGGTGCGCGTGTTCCGCAGGGCGACCTTCGAGAACTACACGGCCTCGCCCGCGCAGCCGGTCACCGACGACCACGAGATCCCGTACAAGCCGGTCGACTACTGGCCCTACGCGGGTCTGACCAGGTCGGTCCGGATCGAGGCGGTTCCGCGGGTCACCGTCGCCAAGCTGCTCGTGTCCGCGGCGAAGGGGAGGC
This sequence comes from Streptomyces sp. CA-179760, assembly GCF_050937045.1. Taxonomy (NCBI): domain Bacteria; kingdom Bacillati; phylum Actinomycetota; class Actinomycetes; order Kitasatosporales; family Streptomycetaceae; genus Streptomyces; species Streptomyces sp. CA-179760. The sequence goes on along the minus strand of NZ_JBNJLZ010000001.1, from coordinate 583,091 downwards.
TCGAGGCACGGGCCGTGGTCGAGAACCACGGTTCCTCGGACTTCGAGGGCTTTCTCACGCTGGATCCCGGCCGGGGGAGCGGCGCCCGGCCCAGGGTGGTCGCGGCCCGGATCGCGGCCCGGTCGGCCGGTGTCGTACGCGTCTCGGTCCCCGTGCCCCACGCGCCACGGTGGAGCCCGGGCTCGCCGCACACCCTCACCGCCCGCGCCACACTGACCGCCACGAAGCCCGGTGGCCCACGGGTGGACACCCTCTCCACGCGCTACGGCGTGCGTGACCTGTCCGTCGCCGATGCCCGACTGCGGCTGAACGGCCGGCCCCTCTTCCTCAAGGGCCTCAACTGGCACGAGGAGACCGGCGCCCACGGCAGGGCGATGACCCCGGCGGAGTACGACAGGGAACTGGGTCACATCTCGGCGGTGGGCGCCAACTTCATCCGCAACTGCGTCTACAACCGCCACCCGTACGTCTACGAGTGGGCGGACGAGCACGGTGTCCTGGTGATGGACGACGTCGACACCATGTGGCTCAACACCGCCCAGGAAAAGCTGCAGACCGAGCGCTATGGCCTCGCCCGCGCCCTGGCCCTGACCATGGCCTGGAACCAGCACAACCACCCGTCGGTGATTCTCTGGTGTCTGCAGAACGAGTCGGAGATCGACCCCGAGGGTGCGCCGGTCTACCGCGCCTGGCTCGCCGACATGAAGGCGGCGGTGAAGGCCGTCGACCTCACCGCCCGGCCCGTGACCTGGGCCTCCAACACCAGCAACGACCCCGCCTTCGACATCGCCGACGTGATCGGGTTCAACGAGTACTTCGGCTACTTCTACGGCAAGGACGCCGATCTGGGCCCGACGTTGGACGCGGTGCACGCGAAGTACCCCGACAAGCCGATCCTGATCACAGAGAACGGCACCTGGGCCGTGGCCGGCACCCACGGCCCGGACACCACACAGGGCACCGAGGAATGGCAGGCGGCGAGCTTCACCGCCCACTGGAAGCAGGTGGCCGAGCGCAGCGAGTTCGTGGCCGGCTTCACCTACTGGGTCCTGAAGGACTACAAGCAGCGGGCCGGGTACAACCAGGACCACAACGGCATCTCCGTCATGGGGCTGCTCACCTTCGCCGACGAGCGGCCCAAGCTCGTCCACGAGTCGTTCCGGAAGGCGGCCGACCCCAGGGCGTAAGCGCCGTCGAAACCGTGGCCCGTGTCCCGAGCAGGACACGGGCCACGGTGCGTCAGCCTTTGACGCTGCCCTGCGTCAGACCTGAACGCCAGTACCGCTGGAGGACGAGCATCGCGGCGGCCAGGGGGAGGACCGAGAGGAACGCGCCGCCCACCGTGAGCTGGTTGAGCTCGGGAATGCGGTTGGCCGCTGCCTGCCAGGTCGTCAGGCCCAGGGTGATCGGGTACTTGCGGTCGTCCGAGAGCATGACCAGCGGCAGGAAGTAGTTGTTCCAGATGCCGACGAACTGGAAGAGGAAGACGGTCACGAGCGCGGGTGTCATGGTGCGCAGGACGAGGGTGCCGAAGATCCGCCACTCGCCGGCGCCGTCGACGCGGGCCGCCTCCAGCATCTCGGCCGGTACCGCGGCCTCCGCGTAGATCCGGCACAGATACACCCCGAACGGGCTGACGACGCTGGGAATCAGCACCGCCCAGTAGGTGTTGGCCAGGCCCACCTTGCTGAACAGCAGGTACAGCGGCAGTGCGAGCGCGGTACAGGGGAGCAGCACACCGGCGAGTACGGCCTTGAAGACCGCCTCCCGCCCGCGGAAGCGGTACACCGCGAGGGCGTATCCGGCGGCGCCGGCGAGCAGGGTGGCCAGCGCGCCGCCCACCCCCGCGTACAGGAGGCTGTTGAGCGTCCAGTCCCAGAAAACGCCGTCACTGTAGGAGAAGACCTTCGACAGGTTGTCCAGCCACCGCGGATCGGAGAACCACAGCCCGAAGGTGCCGAAGAGGTCGGCGCTGCTCTTGGTGGAGGCCACCACCAGCCAGTAGACGGGCAGCAGGAAGTAGAGCGCCGCGAGGGTCAGCAGGGCGACCAGCAGGATCCGCGAGGGCTTCACGGTACGGCGCCGACCGCTGTCAGGGCGGCCTCGCCCGGCCGTCTGTGGAAACCGGGCGGAGGCGGCGGTCGGTTCCTTGGTGCGGGGTGTGGACACGCTCACCGTGCATCCCTTCCTTCCCTGCGGTTCACCAGGCTGAGGAAGCCGAAGGACAGCACGCTCGCCACCAGGGCGAGGATCACCGACTCGGCCGCGGCGAGGTAGATGTTGTTGTTGGCGAACGCCTCGTTGTACGCGCTCAGGTTCGGTGTGTACGAGTTGGTGACCGCCGGGGTCAGTGGCTTGATGACCAGCGGTTCGGCGAACAACTGCAGCGTTCCGATGATGGAGAACACTCCGGTGAGCACCAGGGCCGGCCGGGCGAGCGGCAGCTTGATCCGCATCGCCGTCTGCCACGCACCGGCCCCGTCGATGCGGGCGGCCTCGTAGAGCTCCTGGGGGATCGCCTTGAGCTGGGCGACGATCACCAGCATGTTGTAGCCGGCGAACTCCCAGATCACGATGTTGGCGATGGACCACAGCGCGGTGTCGTAGCCGAGGAAGTCCGGTGCGAGCCCGGCCCGCCCGAGCAGATCGGTGATCGGGCTCACGCCCGGTACGTAGAGGAAGCCCCAGAGGATCGAGGCGATGACACCGGGCACGCCGTAGGGCAGGAAGTAGGCGGCACGCAGGATGCCCGCCCAGCGGTGGGAGAGTGTGTCGAGTGCCAGTGCCAGCGCGGTGGACAGCAGCAGCATCACCGGGATCTGCACCAGGCCGAAGAGCAGCACCCGCGCGAAGCTCTCCAGGAAGGCCGACTGCCGCAGAGCGAGGGCGTAGTTGTCCAGTCCGGCGAAACCGAGGGTGGCCGGGCCCAGGCCCAGCGCGCCGGAGCGGACCGGTGTGAGCAGGCTCTGGTAGACCGCGTAGCCGAGGGGGAGGACGAAGGTGAACAGGAAGAGGGCGACGAAGGGGAGCAGGAACCCCCAGGCCGCCCGGTCCGGGCGAGCCGAGCGCCGGCTGGGTGCGGACTTCTCCGTCCGGTCGGTCATGGTGCTCATCGCGCGCTCCTCGCCTTCAGGCCCTTCGCCAGCAGGTTGTCCACGGTGCTCTTCTGACCGTCGGCCAGCGCGCCGGTGAGCCCGCCTCCCGCGTCGATGGCGGCGCCGAAGGCGTCCTGGAGCTGGGCGAAGTCGGCGTCCGTGGTGGGCGACCACTTCCAGGAGGTGTCGATCGCCCGGTCGGACACCGTGAACACGTCGTTGTAGCGCTGGCCGCCGAAGAACGGGTCGGGCTTGTCGAGCGCCGATCCGCGGAAGACGCCGGCTGCCGCGGGCCAGCCGTAGCCGACGGAGACGTTCAGGTCGACGGCCCGGCGGTCGGTGTTGATCCAGTGCGCGAACCGCAGTGCCTCGCGCGGGTGCCGGGTGCCCTGGAGGATCGCGGTGGACGATCCGCCCCAGTTGGCGGATGCCTTCTGCCCGGCCTTCCACTGGGGCAGCAGGGCGACCCGCCACTTTCCCGTGGTGCCCGGCGCGTTGCCGCGCAACAGGGCGTCGCCCCACTGCGGACCGACCCAGGCGGAGATCTGTCCGGTCTGGATGTGCTTGTACCAGGCGTTGGACATGTCGGGTTCGATGAAGACGAGGTCGTCGCGGACCATCCTCTCCCAGTACTCCGCGACCTCGCGGGAAGGACCGTCGTCCATGTCGACGACCCAGGTGTCGCCCTCCGTGCGTACCCACCGTGCGCCGCGCTGCCAGCACATCGCGGCGAACCAGGTGGGCTGGTTGGGCGCGAAGGCGCACAACCTGGCACCGTTGCCGCGGGCCTTGACCACGCGGGCGGCCTGTTCGAACTCGGTCCAGGTGGCGGGCGTTTCGATGCCCCACTTCGCGAAGAGGTCCCGGCGGTAGAAGAGTCCCATCGGGCCGGACGCCTGAGGGACGGTGTACACCTTGCCGTCGAAGACTCCCTGCTGCCACTGCCACGGCACATAGCTGTCACGCAGTTCGTCGGCCCCGTACTCGCTCAGGTTCGTCAGACCGTTGACCAGCATGAAGCTGGGAAGCTCGTGGTATTCGACCTGCGCCAGGTCGGGAGGGTTCCCGGCCGTCAGCGAGGCGTGCATCTTCTGGTAGCCGCCCGTCACGTTCTGGGGGATGGTCTGCATCTCGACCTGGATGTCGGGGTGTGTGCGGTTCCACAGGTCGACGGTCTTCTGCATCGGCACCCAGGTCCAGAAGACGAGCTTGACCTTCTGGCCGCGGCGCGTGGGCGCCTGCCGGGTGGCGCGGGCGGCTCCGACGCTCTGACCGCAAGCGGTCAGCGCGGGGACGGCGGTGAGTGCCGCGGCCGTCCCGGCGCCCCACCGGAGAACGGCTCTCCGTGAGGTTGTTGAGGTGTCCATGTGTCTTCCTTCGGCTCTGCGGTGTGCCCGGTGCGGCTCAGCGGGTGTTCGGCGTGCTCAGTACGGCCACTCCGGCCGCGGGCAGCCGGAGGCGGTCGGCGGGTGGTGCCCCCGGGGTCAGGGCGTCGGCCATCGGCTCGGGCAGCCGGACCTCGGCTTCTCGCTGACCGTGGTTGAGCAGGAAGACGAACCGCCCGCCGTCGCCCTCACGCACGGTCGCCTGGACGTGCTCGGGAAGTCCGGGGAGCACGGGGCCGACGGACGCCGCACGGCACACGCCGTCGGTCAGGGCGCGCATGGCCTGCGGTGCGAGGCGCGTCGCGACGTACCACGCCTGTCCCTCGCCGAAGGCGTGGCGGGTGACGGCCGGCTGCCCCGTCAGCGGGCCGGAGCCGAACTCGGCCACCGTCTGGGCCCCTTCAAGCTCGACGGCCTCCGACCACAGGTCGGCGCGGCTGACCGTGCCGTCGGTGTGCCGGACGTCCACCGCGTCGTTCTCGCCCAGCGGCCAGAACTCCTCGACGCGCAGGCCCAGCACCTCTCGCAGGGGCGCGGGGTATCCCCCCAGGTGCACCCGGTCGCAGTCGTCGACGATGCCGGAGAAGAACGACACCAGCAGGTGGCCGCCGCCGCGTACGAAATCGGTGAGACGTCCGGCGTCCCGCTCCTCGAGCAGGTACAGGTTGGGTGCGATGACAAGGCGGTAGCCGGACAGGTCGCGGTCGGGCGGTACGACGTCGCAGTTGACGCCTGCTTCGAACAGCGGCCGGTAATGGGCGAGCGCGATCTCCATCTGGTTCAGCGCGGTGGACGGGTGCGAGTCCAGCTCCAGCGCCCACCAGCTGTTCCAGTCCAGTACCAGGGCGACGTCCGCGGTGGACCGGGTACCGGCGATGCGCGGCACGGATGCCAACTCGCGGCCCAGCTCGCTCACTTCACGGAAGGTGCGGGTGCCGGTGCCGCCGTGCGGGACCATCGCCGAGTGGTACTTCTCGGCTCCGCCCCGGGACTGACGCCACTGGAAGTACAGCACCGCGTCGGCGCCCTGGGCGACCGCCTGCCAGCTCCACAGCCGCATCCGCCCGGGCGGCTTGGGACCGTTGCGGTCGCGCCAGTTGACCGCGCTGGGGGCCTGCTCCAGCAGCATCCACGGCTGACCGGCGCGGGCGGACCTGGTGACGTCGAAGATGAACCCCGCCGAGACATGCGTGTTCTCGTCGTGCGGGTCCTGATAGACGTCGACTGAGGCGACATCCTCGTGGGCGGCCCAGCGGAAGGCGTCGACGGGCTTGTGCACGCCGATGAAGTTCGTCGTGACGGGCACGTCCGGGGTGATCCGCCGCAGGACGTCCTTCTCCGCCAGGTAGCACCGCAGCAGCGCGTCGTCGGAGAACCGGGCGAAGTCCAGCTGCTGGGCCGGGTTGGGAAACGTCGGCGCGAGCCGGGGAGGCAGCACCTCGTCGAAGCTGTCGTAGCGCTGCGCCCAGAAGGCCGTCGACCAGGCGTCGTTGAGGGCCTCGATGCCGCCGTACCGCTCGGACAGCCAGCGCCGGAAGTCCGTCGCCGACTCGTCGCACCAGCACATCGGGGTGTGGCAGCCGTACTCGTTGCCGATGTGCCACATCTCCAGAGCGGGGTGGCCGGCGTACCGGGCGGCCAGTCGCTCGACGAGGCGCACGGCGTACTCGCGGTAGACGGGGCTGGAGGGGCAGTAGTGCTGGCGTCCGCCGGGCCACAGGCGCCGGCCGTCGGCGGTCTCGGGGAGGATCCCGGGGTGCAGCCGGGACAGCCACGGTGGCGGGGAGGCCGTCATGGTGGCCAGGCACACGGCCACCCCCGCCCCGGCGAGGTTGTCCATCACCCGGTCGAACCAGTCGAAGTCGTACTCGCCGGGCCTCGGCTCCACCCTGGCCCAGGAGAAGATCCCGGCCGTCACCAGGGAGACGCCCGCCTCCTTCATCAGCGCGATGTCCTCCGCCCACACCTCCTCGGGCCACTGCTCGGGGTTGTAGTCGCCGCCGAAGGCGATGCCGGCCGGGCGCAGGCGCCGCCGGGAATCGATCGCTACTGAGTCTGCCTGTCGCATGGCGGTCAGTCTTGAACCGTCACTGCCCTCCGTCAAGATATATTCATTATTAATTGAAACAGCTATGATGGGGGCGAGAAGACGGGACCTGCCCGGGCAGCAGGATGCAGGCAGCGGAGGGGTGAGGCGCACGATGACGGAGTGCCACAGGATGGCGGGGCGCGTGGCGGTGATCACCGGCGCGGCGCACGGGATCGGCGCGGCCACGGCGCGCAGACTCGCGGCCGAGGGCGCGGCGGTCGTGGTCACGGACGTGGACGACGCCGCCGGCAAGACGGTCGTCGCGGACATCGAGGCCGGTGGGGGACGCGCGGAGTACCTGCGCTGCGACGTGACCTCGGCCGCCGACTGGGAGCACCTGGGCCGCCATGTCCAGGAGCGCCACGGGCGGCTCGACGTGCTGCACAGCAACGCCTTCGCCCAGCTGAACAAGCCCGCCCATGAACTGAGCGAGGCCGAGTGGGACGGCCAGATGGCCGTGCTGCTCAAACCGGCCTGGCGGGCGCTGAAGACCTTCGCGGTCATGCTGCGCGAGGCGAACGGGGCCGTGATCCTCACCTCCTCGGTGCACGCGGTCATCGGCCTGCCCGGCCACGCCGCCTACGCCGCCGCGAAGGGGGCCCTGTGCTCCCTCGGGCGCCAACTGGCCGTCGAGTACGGGCCCGGCATCCGGGTCAACACCGTGCTGCCCGGGCCGATCCTCACCGCCGCCTGGGAGGCAGTCCCGGAGCCCGACCGGGCGCGCAGCGTGGCGGCAACGGCGGCCAAGCGGTTCGGGCAGCCGGAGGAGGTGGCCGCCGCGGTCGCCTTCCTGGCATCGGCGGACGCCTCCTACGTGACCGGGGCGAGCCTCGTGGTCGATGGAGGATGGAGTGTCATGAAGGAGTCCTCGTGAGCGACGCCCACCGTGCGCGCTGTCAGCGACAAGGACCGGAGCGGAAACGGAGAACGTGGTGACCCATCCCGGTAAGGGGCTGCACGGCCAGGCCGTGGAGGAGCTGGGCCGGCGCATCATCCGCGGCGACTACCCCCCGGGCTCCGTCGTGGACCCGGTCAGCTTCGAGACGGAACTCGGCGTCAGCAAGACCGTGGTCCGCGAGGCGATGCGGGTGCTGGCGTCCAAGGGACTGCTCGAGTCCAAGCAGAAGCGCGGTACGACCATCCGGCCCCGTGCCGACTGGAACCTGCTCGACAGCGACCTGCTGCGCTGGCAGGGCAGCAGCGCCCCGACCGACGGTTTCCTGGAAGACCTCGCCGAGGTCCGCGCGATAGTCGAGCCCGCCGGAGCCCGGCTCGCCGCGACCCGCCGCACGCCGTCCGACCTGGACGCGATGCGGCAGGCGATCGCGGCGATGGCGGCGGCGGGAACGGACGCGGACGCCATGGTCGAAGCGGACCTGGCCTTCCACCGCGCCCTGCTGGACGCCGCCCACAACGAACTGCTGAGCCGCATGGAGGTCGTCATCGAGGCCGGTCTGCGCGTGCGCGACCGGATCGTGCACGGCGCCCAGCACTTCTCCGACTCCATACCCGTGCACCAGGAACTGCTCGACGCGGTCGAGGAGGGCGACCCGGACGCCGCCGTGGCCGCCGTAGTGTCACTCCTGGCCCAGGCCTCGGACGACCTGGCGGCCGTACGGGCCGGTGCGGAACCCGAAGACCCCGACCACCTCGCTAACGACACGCCGTCCAAGGAAACTCGTTGAAGATAACCGGACTTGAGACATTCCTGGTGGCCCCGCGCTGGCTGTTCCTGCGCATCGCCACTGACGAGGGCATCACCGGCTGGGGCGAGCCCGTGGTCGAAGGACGCGCAGACACCGTGCGCGCCGCCGTCCATGAACTGGCCGACCACCTCGTCGGCCGCGATCCGCTGCGCATCGAGGACCACTGGCAGGTCCTCACCAAGGGCGGCTTCTACCGGGGCGGCCCCATCCTCTCCAGCGCCGTCGCCGGCATCGACCAGGCCCTGTGGGACATCGCGGGCAAGACCTACGGCGCCCCCGTGCACCGCCTCCTCGGCGGCCCGGTGCGGGACCGCGTCCGGATGTACGCCTGGATCGGCGGCGACCGGCCGAGCGACGTGGCGGAGCTGGCCGAGGAGCAGATGAAGGCGGGTTTCACCGCCGTGAAGATGAACGCCTCGGCCGAACTCGCCCCGATCGACACACCGGCCCGCACCGCCGAGGTAGTCGAACGCGTCGCGGCCGTCCGCGAGGTGCTCGGCGACGAGCGGGACATCGCCGTCGACTTCCACGGCCGCGTCTCCACCGCCATGTCACGCCGTCTGCTTCCCCTCCTCGAACCACTGCACCCGCTGTTCGTCGAGGAACCCGTCCTGCCGGAACACTCGGGTCACCTGCGCAGCCTGGTCGAGTCCACGAACATCCCGCTCGCGACCGGCGAACGCCTCTACTCCCGCTGGGACTTCCGGGAGGTCCTGGCCAGCGGAATCGCCGTCGCCCAGCCCGACCTGTCGCACGCCGGCGGCATCTCCGAGGTCCGCCGCATCGCGGCCATGGCCGAGACGCACGACGTCGCGATGGCGCCCCACTGCCCCCTCGGCCCGATCGCTCTGGCCGCCAGTCTGCAGATCGCCTTCTCCGTGCCGAACTTCCTCATCCAGGAACAGAGCATGGGCATCCACTACAACCAGCAGTGCGACCTGCTGGAGTACGTGATGGACCCCGAACCCTTCCGTTTCGAGGACGGCTACGCCGCCCGGGGATCCCGCCCCGGGCTCGGCGTCGAGATCGATGAGAAGGCCGTACGCCGCGCCGCCGAGACCGGGCACCGCTGGCGCAACCCCGTATGGCGGGGCGTCGACGGGGCGTTCACCGAGTGGTGACACCGTCGAGTCCGTCGCGCGCCACGCACCTCACGTACAAGGAGAGCCCGCTCCCATGAACCTGGTGGAATCGCTCCGAGCCCATCGCCTGCTGGCGATCGTCCGCGGCAAGGATCCCGCCGCGGCCCTGCGCACCGTACGCACCCTCGCCGAGGAAGGCGTCGCCGCCGTCGAGGTCTCCCTGACCACCGCCGACGCCCTGACCGTGATCAGGCAGGCGCGCAGCGACCTGGGCCCCGAAGCCCTGCTCGGTGCCGGCACCGTGCGCTCGGCCGAGGACGCCGCCCGCGCCGTGGAGGCCGGTGCCTCCTACCTCGTCACTCCCGCGCTGGTCGACGGGCTGGAGGAGTACGGCGTACCCGTGCTGATGGGCGCCCTGACACCGAGCGAGATCGAAGTCGCCCTCGCACGAGGAGCCGCCGCGATCAAACTCTTCCCCGGCTCCCTCGGCGGACCGGACTATCTGCGGGCCCTGCGCGACCCCTTCCCCGAGGTGCCCTTCGTCCCTGTCGGGGGAGTGGACGCCTCGGCCGCACGCGAGTACCTGGACCGGGGCGCCCTCGCCGTCGGCGTCGGCTCACCGCTCGTCGGGGACGCGGCCGACGGCGGCGACGTGGAGCGACTGCGTGCCCGCGCGGCCGAGTTCCGCACGGTGGTGGCGGGGGAGAGGCCGTGACGGCATCGACCGCACCGGAGGTGGTGACCTTCGGCGAGACGATGGCGGCGCTCCGGGCCCAGGGCGCGCTGCGGCTGGGCGGCAGCCTCGGACTGTCCGTGGCGGGAGCCGAATCGAACGTCGCGATCGGCCTCGCCCGGCTCGGGCACCGGGTGCGCTGGGCCGGGCGGGTCGGTGCGGACGAACTCGGCGCACTGGTACTGCGCACGCTGCGCGCCGAGGGCGTCGACACCGAGCACGCGGCCGTCGACGACACCGGCCGGCCCACGGGACTGCTGCTGACCGAACCCCGCCTGGGCACGCTCACACGGGTCAGTTACTACCGCGCCGGTTCGGCGGGTTCGGCGGTCTCACCCGCCGACGTCCTGCCCGCACTGGCCTCCGGCCCCCGGGTCCTGCATCTGACCGGCATCACCCCGGCGCTCGGCCCCTCGGCGGCCGAGGCGGTCCAGGCCGCCGCCGAGGCCGCTCGCGACGCCGGCGTCACCGTCTGCCTCGACATCAACCACCGCTCCCGGCTGTGGTCCCACGACCGGGCCCGCACCGCCCTCAGACCGCTGCTGGCCCACACCGACCTGCTCATAGCGTCCGAAGACGAGCTGCCGCTGGTGCTGGAACGGCCCGCCGCGTCCGAGCCGGAGGCCGTGCGCAGCCTCCTGTCCGCAGGCGTCGGCGAGGTGGTCGTCAAACGCGGCGCACGCGGCGCGACCGGCTTCACCGCCGAAGGGGCGACCGACCGCGCCGCTCGCCAGGTCGCCGCCGTCGATCTGGTCGGCGCGGGCGACGCCTTCGTGGCCGGATACCTGTCCGGACTCCTCGACGGCGTGGACCTCCCCGCCCGCCTGCACCGGGCCGTCACCACCGCGGCCTTCGCCGTCGCCACCCGGGGCGACTGGGAAGGCCTGCCGACCCGGGACGAACTCGGCCTGCTCGACGAGCCCGACGGCACGACCATCCGCTGACCCAGGAGGCCGGACATGACAGCTACGGCAGCATCCGCGGCGGTGGTGGTGGACGGAGGATACGAACTCGCCGAGGGCGGCCGCTGGGTCGACGGCCGGTACGTGTACGTCGACATCCTCAGCGGCCGGCTCTTCGAATTGCGTGAGGACGACGGGCCGACGGTGCGACAACTGGCCGGGCTGGAAGTGCCGTTGGGTGCCGTCGCGCCCGTGACCGACCGGCCGGGCACCTGGATCGCCGCCGCGGGCACCGGCATCGCGCTGCTCACCCCCGAAGGCGCGCCGACATGGCTGGACCGCCCCGAGGACCGCACCCCGATTCCCAGCCGCATGAACGACGGCGTCGCGGACCCCGCCGGACGCTTCTGGGCCGGCAGCATGGCCTACGACGGCACCCCCGGCGCGGGCTCGCTCTACCGAACGGACCCCGACGGCACGGTGATACGCGTCCTCGACGGCCTGACCATCGCCAACGGTCCGGCCTTCACCGCCGACGGCACGACCCTGTACCTCGCCGACACGGCCGCGGGCACGATCCTCCGCTGCCGGATCGACCCGGTCTCGGGCGACCTTTCGGGCGGCCCGGAGACCTTTTCCCGCCTGAGCGAGGCCGAGGGCAGCCCCGACGGAATGACCGTGGACGACGAGGGCTGCCTGTGGGTCGCGATGTGGGGAGCCGGCGCGGTCCGCCGGTACCACCCGGACGGCCGTCTGCTCCAGACGCTGACGGTGCCCGGCCCGCACCCCACGTCGGTCTGTCTGCACCCCGGCGGCAACCGCCTCTTCGTCACCACGGCCCGCTACGGAGTCAAGAGCCCGACCCCGGCCTCCGGCGCGGTGCTCAGCGTCCCGGTACCGAGCCGGGGAATGGCCGCCTGCTCCTGGCGGGGCCGGAGCTGACAGCGGCGGCCGCCCCGTCAGGCGGGCGCGGCTTCCGTGAACTGGTTGGTGTCGAAGAGCCGGCTGATGTGGCCGCCGAGCTCCGACCAGTGCTGCCCGGAGAGTTCGGCGGCGGCGCGGGCGTCGCCGCCGGCACAGACGTCGATCAGCTGGTCGTGGTGCTCGATGGTGTTGCGGCCGCCGAGCAGCGTGGAGAACTTGCGGTAGAGGATGCGGTGGATCTGCGGGTGGAGCTGCTCGACGATCCGGCTGAGGACGGGGTTGTCCGCCGCGGCGATGGGGACGGCGTGGAAGCGGTCGTCGGCGGCGAGGGCGGCGTCGGTGTCGTTGGCGGCGACGGCCCGTTCGAAGTCCCGGTTGGCCTGGCGCATGCGCTGCCGGTCCTGCTCGGTCATGACCGGCACGGCGGTCTCGATGGCGAGCTGGTCGAGGGAGCGCAGGACGGCGAGGGTCTTCTCGGCGTCACGGCGGTTGAGGGTGGTGATGCGGGTGTAGACGCCTGGCTTGGCCTCGACCAGACCGATGTCGGCGAGCCGGGCGAGCGCCTCGCGCACCGGGGTACGGCTGAGACCGAGACGCTCGGCGAGTTCGCCGTCCTTGACCTTTTCCCCGGGCGCGAGTTCCCCGCGCACGATGGAGTCGCGCAGACGGTGGAAGACCTCGTCGCTGAGGAGGCGGCGGGAGACAGGGCTGTCGAGTGACATATTGCGTACAGTACATCGGCTGCCGCTCGGAATCCCCGCCCGCCGCCTCCGTCCTCATGCCGCGCGCACCCGGCGGACCAGGGCCTGAGCCAGGACGACGGCCGGATCGATGAGAGGGACCTCGGCCGTGCCGGAGGGCAGCCCGAGAGGTATCTCCGTGCAGCCCGCGATGATCACTTGCGCTCCCCGCGCCTGGAGCCCGAGCGCGGCCCGCACCAGCGGTTCCGTGGCCGTGGCGTCGCGCCGGCCGGCCTTCACCGCCTGGATGGCGGCCATGACCTCGTCCCGCTGGCTGCCGGGGCCGGGCAGCACGAGGCTGATGCCGAAGCGGTCCAGCCACTCCTGATAGAGGCCCGCGCGGACGGTTCCGGTCGTGGCGAGCAGCCCGGCGGTGTGCACGTGCGGCCGCAGGGCGGACAGATGCCGTGCGACCTCGCCGATCATGTGGACGATGGGCAGGCCCACCTGGCCCGCGATGCGGGGGACGAACGCGTGGGCGGTGTTGCAGGGAATGGCGATGACGGTGGCGCCCGCCTCGCGCAGGACGCGCCCGCCGTGCAGGAGCCAGGGGGTCGGGTCGGGTCCGTCGCCGAGCAGGGCCGCCGTACGGTCGGGGATGGTGGGGTCGGACCAGATGACCGTCCTGAGGTGGTCCTGGTCGCCGCTGCCCGGCGTCATCGACACCAGCTTGGCGTAGAAGTCGGCGGTGGCGGCCGGGCCCATGCCGCCCAGGATGCCGATGATCTCCGTCGTGGCAGGACCGCTCACCGCGCGGTCTCCTTCTGCAGCGTCCGGGCCGGCTCCGCGGTCTCGGGTTCGGTGGTGGGATGCGGGCCGCGCCTGGCCTCGCGTCGCCTTTCGGAGCTGTCGACGACGGCGGCGGCGAGTGAGTTGCCGAGGACGTTCACGCCGGTCCGGGCCATGTCCACGATGAAGTCGACGCCGAGGAGCAGGGCGATGCCCTCGGCGGGCAGGCCGATGGAGTTGCCGGCGGCGATGAGTACGACGACGGACGCGGAGGTGACGCCGGCCATGCCTTTGGAGAGGATCACCAGCACGCCGACCATGAGGAGCAGGGCGGGCAGCGAGGTGTCGGCGCCGTAGGCGTTGGCGAGGAAGACCAGGGCGGCGGCCTGGTAGAGGACCGAGCCGTCGGTGTTGAAGGAGTAGCCGAGGGGACGACGAACGAGGTCGTCGACCGGCTGAGGCCGAAGGCTTCCAACTTGCCCATCAGCGGGGCCAGCACCGCTTCGGAGCTGCGGGTCACGAAGGCGATCCCGGCCAGCCCGGCGACGGATCGCAGCAGTTCGACGTAGCGGATGCGGTAGATCGCGGCGATCAGCGGGAACAGCACGCCCACGACGATGGCCAGGCCCGCGTAGACCACGGCGATGAAGCCCAGCAGGCTGCGCAGGTTGCCGAAGCCGTAGTGGGCGACGTCGTACGAGATGAAGCCGAGCACGCCGAGCGGCGCGACACGGATGACGTAGCCGACGACCTTGAACATCACCGAGGCCACGGACTCCAGGACGGAGGCGAACGGCTCGGACTTCTCCCCGATCGCGGCCATCGCCACGCCCACCAGCAGGGCGAAGACGATCGCGCCGAGCAGATTGCCCTCGCCGAACGCGGCGAAGATGTTCTTCGGGAAGGCGTGCAGGACCAGTTCGTGGAAGTCGATGCCCTGGCTCATGCCGTCCAGATCCTGGGCGTCGGCCCCTTCGACCGGGGCGCCCTTGCCGATGCCCGTGAACCTCGCCAGGCCCACCGCGATCAGCAGGATGACGGTCGTGACGATCTCGAAGTAGAGGATGGCCTTGCCGGCGATCCGGCCGACCTTCTTGACCGACTCCATGCGGGCGATGCCCAGCACGATGAGCGGGAAGACCAGCGGCAGGACCACGACCTGCACCAGGTTCAGGAACACCTCCCCGAGGATCTTCATCTGCTCACCGGCCGAAGGGGCCAGGGATCCGATGAGGGCGCCGAGGCCGACGGCGATGATCGACTGGATACCGATCGGCACCTTCGGACAGCGCGGCCAGAACCCTGTGGGGCGGGCCGGTGGGGTGTCTGTGCTGGTGGGACGGGGGTGAGTGGCGTCCATGAGACTCCTGCCATATGCAATATATTGCGTTCTGCGTTTTGGCGGGTAACACTGGGCCTGAAAGCGGGGTCTGTCAAGGGGCGAGAGGAATGGAGAGGCCATAGCGGTGGTTAGGCTTGCCGGCAGACACAAGGGAGTTGACCCACATGGCACTGGTCCTGGTGACCGGCGCGGCCGGCGGACTCGGGCTCGACACGGCGAACGCGCTGGCCGACGAAGGGCACGAGGTGGTCGTCCACGTGCGCAACCGGGCCCGTCTCACCGAGGCGGGTGACACGGCCCGGTGGGAGGGCGTCGTCACCGGGGACCTCGCCGAGCCGGACGAGATCCGCGGGGTTGCCCGGCAGGCCTCAGGGTTCGGCCGTTTCGACACCGTCATCCACAACGCCGGGGTCATGAACCGCCCGGAGGACGTCACCGTCAACACCGTCGCGCCGTACACGCTCACGGCGCTGATGGAGAAGCCGGGCAGGCTCGTCTACCTCAGCAGCTCCATGCACCGGAGCGGCTCCACCGACCTGCGACGGCTGACCTCGGGCTCCGCCTCCTACGACGACACCAAGCTGTGGGTCACCGCACTCGCGCTCGCCTTCGCCTCCCGCTGGGAAGGAACGACCAGCCATGCGGTCGACCCCGGGTGGGTCCCCACCCGCATGGGCGGTCGCGGCGCCCCGGACGACCTGACCGCCGGGCACCAGACCCAGGTCTGGCTCGCCACGCACCCCGACGCGACCCCGGGCACCGGCGGCTACTGGTACCACCAGCGGGTACAGACACCCCACCCCGCCGCGCAGGACGAAGAGTTCCAGGCTCGCCTCATCGAAACCCTGGAGCAGTACACGGGCGTTTCGCTCGACTAGGCCCTGACCGCCTCCCCCACCGCAGCGGACGCAGTGCCGTCCGCCGTGCCCCGGCAACGACCCCCGGCCGCCGTTCCCCCACCCACGTCGCCTGCTCGAAGACGTGCCCCGCCCACAGCGCGGCCGCGTCGCCCCGGTGCGGTCCCACCACCTGGGGCCCGACCGGCACCGTGATCGGCATACGCTGCGCGCCCGGCCAGGCCCGCGTCGTCGCCACCGCGCCGCCCCGGCTGCGTCACGCGGGCCTCCTCACGGGGGTCGGGATCGCCGCACTGTCCGAGGGCGCACCCACCGTCGCGGGACCTCCTGCCTGCCTCCGAGGGTGCCGAACTCGCCCGCTCCGAGCTCCTGTTGGTGAACACCCTGGCCGAGGACGGCCGGTGTGCCTACGACGAACTGGCTCGGGTGGCAGGGGTGTCCGAGGCCACCGTCCGACGCCGACTGGGTGCGCTGCGCCGGGAGGGACGCGTCCGCATCCGGGAGCGTCACCGGCGAACGCCGACTGCTCGCCCTCACCGCCTTCCCGGACGAGGCGGCCCTCCATGACTTCGTGACGCGCTTCCCGAGGCTGGACTAGGCGGCGTCCGTGGATGTGTCGATGGTCCTCGGATCTCTGAAGCGGGGCGGGATCCTCGCGCCGTGGCTGCGCGGCCGACATCTCACTCTGCCGCCATACATCGGATGAGTCGTGGCCACTGAGGTCATTGACAGGGCGCCCGGGCCTGACCAGTTGTCACCGCTGACCTTTCTGGAGGACCAGCATGAGTGTTTCCCGACGTACGGTGCTGGCCACCGGGGCCGGTGCCGTGGCGACAGGCGCCACCTCGACACCGGTTGTGGCCGCCGGGACGCCCCCGGCACCGACCCTGCGGAAGCTCCGCACGGCCGCCGACTACGCCATCGAGAAGCTCCACGCCGTCGCACCGACCGTGACCGCCTTCCCCGTCGGCACGAAGTTCGGGAAGTGGACCTACTCGCAAAGCGGCGACTGGGTCGGCGGGTTCTGGCCGGGCACACTGTGGATGGCATGGCTCTACAGCGGGGACGAGGCCTTCCGCACGCCGGCATCGGCCTCGGCGCGGAAGCTGGCCCCGCGCCAGTACGGCACCGGCACCCACGACCTCGGTTTCCTCTTCTACCCGTCCTGGGTCACCGCCTGGCGGCTGACGGGCGACGAAGCCTGGCGGACGGGCGCCTTACGGGCGGCCGACTCGCTGATCCAGCGGTACAACCCGCAGGGCCGCTTCATCAGGGCGTGGGGCGCACTGAACGACGAGAAGAACGCCGGCCGGTTCATCATCGACACGATGATGAACCTCGACCTGCTGGCGTTCGCGAGCCGCCAGACCGGCGATGCGAAGTACCTGGACATCGCCGTGGAGCACGCGAGGACGACCCGGCGGGTCTTCCCGCGACCGGACGGATCCACCCCGCACGTCTACGACTTCGCCCCGAAGAGCGGTGCGCCGGTCGGCCCGAACACCGTGCAGGGGTACAGCCCCACCTCGTGCTGGTCGCGCGGGCAGGCGTGGGGGCTGTACGGCTTCACGACGATGTACCGGAGGACCGGGAACCGGGACTTCCTGGCCACCGCCCGCAAACTCGCGGACTTCGCGATCGGATCACTGACCCCGGGCCACGTCCCCGTGTGGGACTACCGGGCTCCCCAGCAGCCCCACGACATCAAGGACGCGTCGGCCGGAGCGATCACGGCCTGCGGCCTCCTCGACCTGTCCGCCGTCACCGGCCGACAGACCTATCGCGATGTGGCGCTACGGCTGCTCACCGCCCTCTCGGAGACCTGCCTGACGCGGAACTCGGCCCGAGCGGGAGCGGTGGTGGCCCGCTGCACCCGCCACCGTCCGAACGAGGACGGCATCGAGATCTCTCTTCCGTACGCCGACTACTACCTGCTGGAGGGCATCCTGCGGGTATTGCGGCCGCAGGACGTCGACCGGGCGATCGACCTTTCCTCGGTCACAGCATCACATGCTTGACCTGCGTGTAGTCGAGCAGACCGGTGAGCGAGAGGTCGCTGCCGTACCCGGAGTGGCCTACGCCGCCGTGCGGCATCTCCGACACCGTCGTGCCATGGGTGTTGACCCAGACGATGCCGGTCCGCAGTGCGCGGCTCGCCCGCATGGCCCGGTCGTGGTCGCGGGTCCAGACGCTCGCCGCGAGTCCCTGGGGAACGCCGTTGGCCAGGCGGAAGGCCTCGGACTCGTCGGTGAAGGGCTGGACGGTGACGACCGGGCCGAACACCTCGCTCCGTACGATGTCGTCCTCCTGCCGCGCCCCGGCGACCACCGTGGGCTCGTGGAAGTAGCCGGGGCGAGGCAGGCTCGAGCCGCCGGTGACGATCTCGGCGTGGTCCGGCAGCCCGTCCAACAGGCCATGCACATGGGTGAGTTGAGCGGCATTGGCGAGCGGGCCGAACGCGGCCCGCTCGTCGTCCGGTGCTCCGGGCCGCAGGCCGGCCGCGCGTTCGGCGAAGCGGGCCAGGAAGTGGTCGTGGACGCGCCGGTCGACCAGGATCCTGGTCGCGGCCGTGCAGTCCTGCCCCGCGTTGTAGAAGGACAGCGACGACAACTGCTCCACCGCGTCGTCGAGATCGGCGTCCGCGTGGATCAGCACCGGGGCGTTGCCGCCTAGTTCCAGGTGCAGCCGCTTGAGGTCGGCAGCCGCCGCGGCGGCGATCTCCTGCCCCGCGCGGACACTGCCCGTGACGGCCACCAGCCGCACGTCGGGGTGGGCGACGAGGGACCGCCCGGTCTCGCGGTCACCGCACACGACGTTGAGCACGCCGGGCGGCAACTGCTCGGCGGCCAGCCGGGCCAGGAGCACGGCCGAGGACGGCGTGGTGTCGGACGGCTTCAGGACGACCGTGTTACCGGCGGCCAGCGCCGGGGCGATCTTCCACAAGGCCATCATCAGCGGATAGTTCCACGGGGTGATCTGGGCGCAGACGCCGACCGGTTCGCGGCGCAGTACGGAGGTACGGCCCGGTGTGTACTCGGCGGCCGCCGCGCCCGGCAGGTTGCGGGCGGCTCCGGCGAAGTACCGCAACACGTCCACGATCGCGGGCAGTTCATCGCCCAGGAACAAGGCGCGCGGCTTGCCCGTGTCGGCCACCTCGGCACTCGCCACCGCGGCGGCGTCTCGCTCCAGCGCGTCGGCGATCCGCAGCAGCGCGGCCTGCCGTTGCGCCGGAGTCGTCACCGCCCAGCCGGGAAAGGCCCCTTCGGCCGCCCGGCAGGCCGTGTCCACGTCCTCGGGGCCGGAGAGCGGGGCCGTGCCGTGCGGGAGTCCGGTGGCCGGGTCGATCAGCCGCAGGGTGGCCCCGGAGGCGGCCGGTACCTCCTTGCCGCCGATGTGGTTGAGGACCTGCGCGAGGTCGGAGGTGTCAGCCACGGCGCAGTGCCTCCTCGGCGGCGGCGCGGCCGGTGCGGACGGCGCCCTCCATGTATCCGGCGACCCACTGGTCCGAGCCGCAGACGTAGAGCGGCGGTTCATGGGTGCCGTGCAGCGGGCCGACCGCCATGACCTCGCCCGGCGGCCACTGGGTGACGTAGCCCTGGGTCCACGGGTCGGTGCCCCACAGCCGCAGCTGGCAGGAGGCCGGGCGGAGCGCCTCGTCGCCGAACATGCCGGCCATCTCGGCGAGCAGCTCGGGCGTGCGGAGCTGGGGCGGGGTGCCGAGCAGGACGCCGTAGCGCTCGGGCGGGATCAGCGCCGACAGGACGCCCTCGTTCTGCGGCCAGGTGCTGCCCAGCACGCCCTCGGACTCGGACAGGCCGTTCAGATCGGCGTCCCGCCAGAAGGGCCGGTCGTAGACGGCGGCGAACTTCGCTGCGGTCGCGTGGCGTTGGCGGTGCAAGGAGGCGAGCCGGGCTTCGCCGACCCCGCTGATCGCGACGGACCGCAGCGGGCCCACCGGGAGGGCGCTCACCACGGCCGCCGCTGTGAGGATCTCGCCGATGACCAGGTGTACGGCGCAGCGGTCCGGGCGGATGTCCAGGGCGGCGACGGGGGAGCCGAGACGGATGCGCGCTCCCAGATCGCCGCCCATGACCTCGGCGAGCGTCGCCGAGCCGTCAGCCAGTCGCAGTCCTTCCCAGTCCTCGTAGTCGTAGTCGCCCGTGCCCGGCCCGGGGACCGCCGCGCTCTTGCGCAGTGCCGCCAGCAGGGAGATCCGCTCGTAGGAGCCGCCGGCCAAGGCGAGTTGGCCGATGTCCCACAGGCGTACCACGGCGGGCGTGGCCTGCCGGGAGCGCAGCCATCCGGCGACCGACAGCCGGTCCAGGGCGGTCGCGTCCGGATGCGACCACGGGTCGTCGGGGTCGACGGTGCCGGCGAGGGCGGAGAACTCCTTGCTCAGGCGCGAGTGCAGGGCCGTGTCGCCGGGGCCGAACCAGTGCGGCGGATCGCCCGCCGAGCGGCCTTCCGGAGTGGCCCGGGTCATGCGGCCGGGTTCGGCGACATAGCTGGGAACCAGCTTCAGGCCCAGCTCCTCGGCGAGTCGGAGATAGGCGGTGTGCCCGTGGCCGACGACCTCACCGCCCAGCTGGACGGTACGGCCGTCGGGCGTGTGGCTCTGCTCGACCCGGCCACCGACCCGGTCGCGGGCCTCCAGGACGAGCACGTCGGTGCCGGCGGCTGCCAGGTCCCGGGCGGCGGCGAGCCCCGCGAGACCGGCGCCGAGCACGATCACGTCGTGATGCATGGTTTCGCTTTCCTCAGTCAGGGGTGCTCAGGCCAGGACCAGGCAGTGCTCGGGCCGCCAGCCGAACTCCACGGTCTCGCCGCCGCACCAGCGGTCCTCCATGCGCGCACGGTCCGTGTTCTGCTCCAGCACCGACAGCGTGACGCCCGGGGCGAGTTCGATCAGATAGGTCGTGGTCGGGCCGCTGTAGACGGTCTCGCGGACGACACCGCTCAGCATCGACATGCCGGGCTCGAAGTCCGACAGCCAGATCTTCTCGGGGCGTACGGACACGCTGACGGCGGTGCCGTCCGCGATTTCGGAACGGGGTCCGACGGGCAGGGCAGGCCCCTTCTCCAGCGCCACCTCACCGCCCCGGTAGGTGCCGGTCATCAGGTTGGAGGTGCCCATGAAGGAGGCGACGAAGCTGCTGGCGGGGTGCTCGTAGATGTCCTCGGGGGTGCCGCACTGCTCGATGCGGCCCTCGTTCATCACGGCGATCCGGTCGGACATGGTCAGCGCCTCGTCCTGGTCGTGGGTGACGAAGACGAAGGTGATGCCGACCTCGCGCTGGATCTGCTTCAGCTCGACCTGCATCTGCCGGCGCAGCTTCAGGTCGAGGGCGGCCAGTGGCTCGTCGAGGAGCAGGACGGCCGGACGGTTGACCAGCGCGCGGGCCAGCGCGACGCGCTGCCGCTGCCCGCCGGAGAGCGTGCCGGGCTTGCGGTCGGCCAGCCCGGCGAGCTGGATCAGCTCCAGCATCTCGCCGACCCGCTGCCGGATCTCCGCCTTGGCGACGTTCTTGCGCTTGAGGCCGAAGCCGACGTTGTCGGCGATGCTCAGATGGTCGAAGAGCGCGTAGCTCTGGAAGACCGTGTTGACGTTGCGCTTGTTCGGCGGCAGCGCCGTCACGTCCTCACCGCCGAGCAGCACGGCACCCTCGGTGGGGTCGCTGAACCCGCCGATCATGCGCAACGTCGTGGTCTTGCCGCAGCCGGACGGGCCCAGCAGGGAGAAGAAATGGCCGGCCTCGATGTCGAGATCGAGCTGGTGGACGGCGTAGGAGTCGGCGAACTGCTTGGAGACGCCGTCGAGCCGGACGGCGGGGGTCGCGTCCATGGATCACTTCCCGGAGAAGAGGTCGAGGCCGCCGCGGCGGCCGAAGAGGCGCGGGATGAAGAGGGCCAGGGCGATCAGGGCGATGGATCCCGCGAGCATCAGGGTGCCGACGGCGTTGATCGTGGGCTGCACCCCGAAGCGGATCGCCGAGTAGATCCGCACCGACAGGGGCTGCGGGTCGACGCCGGTGGTGAAGTAGGCGAGCACGAAGTCGTCGAAGACCAGCGCGAAGATCAGTACGGCACTCGCCAGCACGGCGGGCAGGAGTGCCGGCAGTGTCACCAGCCGGACCGCCTGCCACCGCGTCGCCCCGAGGTCCATCGCGGCCTCCTCCACCTCCGGGTTCAGCGCGGCGACCCGCGAGCGGAGGACGACCGTGACGTAGGAGATGGAGAAGGTGATCTCGGCGAGCATCACCGTGCCGGTGGACAGCGGCACGCCCAGTCCCTTGAACAGCAGCATCGACGCCACGCCCGTGACGATCTCCGGCGTGATCAGCGGCACCAGCATGATCAGGCCGGCCAGTGAGCCCAGCCGGGTGCGGCTTCGGACCAGGCCGAGCGCGAGCGCCACCCCGAGGACCAGCGAACCGGCCATCGCCACCAGGGAGATGCGCAGGCTGGTGGTGAGGGACGCGATGAGGACGTCGTCGTGGGCGAAGGCGCGGTACCAGCGCAGGCTGAACCCGTCGAACACCGTCAGCGACTTCACGGAGTTGAAGGAGAACAGCGCCACCACGGCGATGGGCAGGTAGAGCAGCGCGAAGAACAGCCCGGTGACCGCGACCAGGACACGGGGCCTGCGCTGGGCCCGGCCGCGCCGCGTACGGGTCCGGGAAGCCGGACGGGCCGGGGCGGTGGGGGAGGGGAGCCGGAGCAGGGTCATCGGCGTGCCTCCGCCTCGTCCTTGCGGGTCCGCCGCAGATAGCCGAGCATCCCGATCAGCAGGACCAGCATCAGCAGCATGGTGAGGGAGGAGCCGAGCGGCCAGTTCTGGCCCTGGAAGAACTTGTCCTGGATGAGGTTGCCGATCATGATCTGGTCCGGGCCTCCCATGAGCTGTGCGCTGACGAAGTCGCCCATAGCGGGCAGGAAGACCAGGACGAGCCCGGCCGCCGCGCCCTGCCGGGTGGCGGGCAGCGTGACGAAGAAGAAGGTGCGGACCGGGCCGCCGTACAGATCGCGGCCGGCCTCGATGAGGGAGACGTCAAGCCGTTCCAGGGCCGCGTACAGCGGGATGATCATGAAGACGACGAAGCCGTAGACGAGTCCCGCGACCACGCCGAAGCCGCTGTTGAGGATCTTCGTGCCGGCGTCGGCGAGACCCACCGCGCGCAGCGTGCGCAGCACGGGCCCGTCGTCGGAGAGGACCACTGACCAGCCGTACATCCGCACCAGGTAGTTGGCGAAGAACGGCACCACGATCGCGGCGATCAGCGCGTGCTTGTACCGCCCGCCGTGCAGGGCGATGGTGTACGCCACCGGATAGGCGATCAGCAGACAGATCAGGCAGGTCAGCAGCGCGTAGCCGAGCGAGCGGGCCAGGACCTCGGCGTAGGCGGGGTCCGCGAGGGCGCGGATGCCGGCGAGGTCGAAGCCGAAGCGCGGGTTGCCCAGCTCGTCGGTGGTGCCGACCGCCAGGACCGCGACGAGGGCCAGCGAGGCGATCAGGAAGCCGGTCATCCAGAGGGTGCCGGGCAGCATGAGCCAGGTCCAGATGCGGGTGCCGTCGGCATCTGGGCGGCGGGCGCGGGAGGAGGGGCGGAGCAGTGCCATGTCTCAGCCCGCCTTCACATGGGTCCAGGCGGTGTCGCGGGCGTCCTCCGCCGCGCGGCCGCCGTTGCGGAAGAACAGGTCGGCCCTCAGGTCCGCCTCGGTGACCAGACACTCGGGGAAGGGCTCGACCAGGTCGGCGTAGATCTTCTCGGAGCCCTCGACCGGCATCGGGTAGCCGATGTACTCGATGTTCTTCTTCACGTTCTCCGGCCGCAGCATGTAGTCGATGAACAGCATCGCGGTGCCGGGGTGGGGCGCGTTCCAGGGGATGGCGTAGCAGTCGGAGTTGATCGGCGTGCCCTCCTTGGGGGCCTGGAAGCCGAAAACGGAAGGGTCCTCGGCCTGGTTGAGCATGGCGGCCATGTCGCCGCTCCACGCCTGCTGGATCAGCGCGTTGCCGTTGAGGAGGTTGTTGTAGCTGTCGCTGGAGAAGCCGCGCAGCCGCGGTCGCAGGGTGCCCAGCAGCGAGGTGATCCGGTCGAGGTCGCCGGTGTCACCGGAACTGACGTCGAGGCCGAGCGCGAGGGCGCCCATGCCGAGCACCTCGTCACGGTCGTCCAGCAGGAAGACCTTCCCCTTGGCCTTGTCGTTCCACAGGTCCCGCCAGCTGTCGGCGAGCTCGCCGATCCGGTCGCGACGCCAGCCGATACCGGTCTTGTACGCCGTGAAGGGGACCGTGTGCGCGGAGTCCGGGTCGTACCAGGGGTCGGCGAAGTAGCTGTACGAGCCGAAGACAGCCTGTGAGTTGGTGAGGTGGGAGTGGTCGATACGGCGCAGCCGGCCGCCGCGGACCAGGCGCTGGGCCCACTTGGCCGAGGGGAAGACGATGTCGTAACGGTTGCCGGCGTTGAGCTTGGCGACCATGCCCTCCATCGAGTCGAAGTTCGACTGGACGACCTTGACGCCGTACTCCTTCTCGAAGCCCTTGAACACGGCCGGGTCGACGAAGTCGGCCCAGTTGAAATAGACGAGATCGCCGTCGACGCGCGGCTCGACCGGGGCGAGCCGGTCGGCGTCGGGTTTCTTCGCGGGCATGAACCCGCAGCCGCCGGCCGCCGCGCCCAGCAGGCCGCAGGCGCCCGCCCGCAGCACGGCACGGCGGGACGGCGGTATTGCCTCGGGGGACATGGAGCGTCCTCTCCGTCGAGGAACGGCACAACTCCAGGGCGGGACCGGCTGGTCGGCTCACTTCAGGCCCTGATTCCGCAGTGAAGACCGGTCTGGGGAGGGTGCGTACGCGCAGGTCAGAGGGCGCGCGATAAGGACGACGGGAGCCGGAAGGCGGCGTCGCGCGGATGCGGTGAGCTCGCTGCTCCGAAGGGCTTCACTCGGTGATTCCCTCCAGGTCCTCCCGGACCCGGCGGGCGAACCAGCCGACCGCGGCCTCGCGCTGCGAGAGCGGGCCCGGCTCGAAACCGGGGGTGCGCATCCCGGCCTGCACCCGCTCCACCAGCTCGGCGTCCTCGTCGTTGGTGACCCAGCCGATGTGGATGTTGAGCCGCCGGGCCAGCCGGGTGCGGACGTCCTCGCCGGGCTTGGTGTAGAAGGCGCCGGGGATCGCCGCCCGGTCCTGGGCGGTGGGCAGGGCGGTCCACGCGAGCACGTGGTCAGGGTAGAAGTCGATGAGCGTGTTGGGATAGATCACGGCGTACCGCCACACCCGCCGGTCGGCCTCGGCCAGCCCCGGCATGGGGGTCGCCAGCCGCTGGTAGAGCCGCTCGGTCCAGTTCGAGGACGGCCTGTCGCGCAGTGGGGACTCGAAGAGTACGTAGTTCTCCCGCACGTCCACCGTGTACGCCTGGTAGTCGAGCAGCCGCATGAGGGCGGGGTGGGCCACGGGGACGTGGTAGCCCTCCAGATAGTTGTCGACGATCACCTTCCAGTTGGCGTTCTGCTCCTCGCCGCCGGCCAGATCGTGGATGCGGTGCTTGCCGACGGGCACGAGACCGGGCCCCGCGTAGCGCCCGACGGCCTCGGCGAGCCCGGCACAGGTCTCGGAGAGCGGCGTCGCCTCGAGGTCGAGGTTGACGAAGACGAAGCCGAGGAAGGACTCGACATTGACCGGGTGCAGCCCGAGCCCGGGCTTGTCCAGGCAGGGGATCCGGCGAGCCTCGGGGGCGCCGACCAGCCGTCCGTCCAGTTTGTAGGTCCAGCCGTGGTAAGGGCAGCGGATCGCCTTGCCCGACGGCTCGGGGGCGGAGACCAGCCGGGTGCCGCGGTGCCGGCAGACATTGAGGTGGGCCGCGAGGCCGCCGTCCTCGGTCCGGACGACCAGTACCTCCCGGCCGGCGGCGGTAGCGGCGAGCCGGGCGCCTGGCCCCGGCAGGTCGGACTCGTGGCAGACGAGCTGCCAGGACTTGGCGAAGACGCGGTCGGTCTCGGCCTTCGCGATGGCCGGGTCGGTGTAGTAGCGGGCGGGCAGCGCTTCCCCGGGGTGCTCGAGCGGCGCCTGGGGCGGGGAAGAGGTGCTTGTCTCTGCCCGGGTGGTCGAGGGGTGCATGGGGTCCTCCTCCGCGCCGCTGCGGCGGCGATGGGCGGTGAGGCTGTGGCCGGTGCGGCTCCAGGAGCCGCCGCATCCGGCTGACTGATTGGTTAGTCAGACTGGGACCACCGTGGAGACAAGTCAAGACTTGTGGGCTGACTAATTAGTTAGTTAGTCTCGTGGCAAGCGGATGGCCCGGACCCGACGACGGATGCCCAGGCACACCCCGCCCCGTA
The DNA here is from genome assembly GCF_050937045.1 of Streptomyces sp. CA-179760. Classification (NCBI taxonomy): domain Bacteria; kingdom Bacillati; phylum Actinomycetota; class Actinomycetes; order Kitasatosporales; family Streptomycetaceae; genus Streptomyces; species Streptomyces sp. CA-179760. Next base: position 557,172 of record NZ_JBNJLZ010000001.1, on the reverse strand, counting down.
CAGCTCCCCCGCCCTTCTCGCCACGGCGCCGGAGCATCACCCCTCACGTCATCGCCGCGCCACCCCCGTCTTCCGGACCACCCGGAGACGGCGCGACCCCGGAGGCACGCATGAGCGCTCGCCGAAGTCTGGTTTGGCTCGGCCTCACGCCCGAGCCCGAACAGGAGCTGCCCGCCGCGGTGGCCGCACTGCGGGCCCGGGCGGACGGCCGTCCGCCGTCGCCCCTCGTCGTCGCCGAGCGGCAGCGGGTCGAGCGGCTGGTGCTCGGCGGCACCCAGCGCGGCTGGCTGCGCTATCTCGGCGAGGTCACCGAGCTGGTCGTCGAAGCCGCCACCGAATCCCGGACCGCCGATCCGCGAGCCGCGCTGCTGGCCGGCGAGGTCGTCCTCGACCACCACCGCATGCTGATCGGCCTGCCCGGGGCCGGCTACCAGCGCACCGCCGCACAACGGCGGGAACTGGAACGGGCGTTGGCTCGGCTGAGGTCTCGCCTACCCCTGGGACACTCCGAGCTAAGGAGCGCCCTGTGACCGGCGTGTTCTCCCTCCTCCCCGAAGGCGTCCTCGTCCCCTCGCCCTCCGGCGCCGAGGACCTCTCCCGATACCTCGCCACGGGCGGCTACGCGCCGTTGCCCACGCCCGACCGGTTGCTCGACCTGATCGGCACGGCGGGGCTGCGCGGCCGCGGTGGCGCCGGATTCCCCGCCGCCGTCAAGCTCCGCGCCGTCCGGGACGCACCGGGCCCGCACGTCGTCGTCGCCAACGGCGAAGAGGGCGAGCCCGGCTCCGTCAAGGACCGCTGGCTGCTGCGGCACCGGCCGCACACGGTCCTGGACGGACTGCGGCTGGCCGCGGCCGTCACCCGGGCCGGACACGGTTACGTGTACCTCTCCGACGGCCCGGCCGAGCAGGCTGTCCGGCGCGCGCTCGCCGAGCGGCCCTCCGACCTGCCCGTGGACGTCGTACGGACGGAGCACACCTACGTCTCCGGGGAGGAGACCGCGGTCGTACGACGCATCGACGGCGGTCCTGCCCTGCCCGCCGCGAAACCACCACGCCCGTTCGAAAGCGGTGTCGGCGGTGCGCCCACCCTCGTCGCCAACGTGGAGACCCTGGCCCGGATCGCGCTGATCCACGCGCGGCCCGAAACCATGGACCTCGTCGCGGGTGCCCATCTGGTGACCCTCTCGGGCCCCGGAGACGCGGCACTCGTCGAGGCGCCCGCCGGTACGCATCTGAAGGTCCTCGCCGACCTCTGCGGAAACGGCAGGGCGGAAGCGGTCCTGCTGGGCGGCCTGTTCGGCGGACTGTACGGCGAGGGCTGGACGGACCTGCGGCTCGACCAGGACCAGCTGCGCGCGGTCGGTGGTGCGCTCGGGTGCGGAGCGCTGCACTTCCCCGGTCCGGACGACTGCCCGGTCGCCGTGGCCGTCGAGGCCGTCGCCCATCTCGCTGCACAGAGCGCCCGGCAGTGCGGCGTGTGCGTCTCCGGCACCGGGGCACTGGCCAGGACCCTCGCGGCCGTCGCACGCGGCGAGGCCGGCCATGACGCGGTCGGCAAGCTGCGCCGTTGGTCGGAGCAACTGCCCGGCCGCGGAGCCTGCGGGCTGCTCGACGCCGCCGCCCGTATCGCGGGCACCCTCCTCACCCACTTCCCGGACCGGATCGACACCCACCACCGCCCCGGCTGCCCCGCCTGTGCGGGCACCGCGCCCCAGGACGGGCGCCGCTTCACCGTGCCGGTGCCCTGAGCCACACCCCGCTCCCTCAACGGCCCCCGCCGCTCTGAAAGGACCCGCCATGAAACTCCTGCTGGACTCCACCCGCTGCCATGGCTACGGCCTCTGCCAGGAACCCGCACCCGAGCTGATCGAGCTCGACGAGTGGGGCTACGCGCAGGTACGCCCGGCCGAGGTGCCGGACGGCGACGAGGAGGCCGCCGAAGCCGCCGTCGGCGCCTGCCCCAACTCCGCGCTGCGGCTGGAGAAGTGACATGGGACGCGACCTCTCCGCCCTCTTCGACCCCGTCTCCGTCGCCGTCGTCGGAGCCAGCGACGACCCGGCCAAGTACGGCCACGCCATCGCCGCCCAGGCCGTCCGTGCCGACGGCCGGCGCCCCGTGCACATGGTCAACCGCCGCGGCGGCACGGTGCTCGGCCGCCCTGTCGCTCCCAGCCTGAGCGCGATCGGTGAGCCCGTCGACCTGGCGGTGGTCTCCGTGCCCGCCGCCGGCTTCGAGGACGCCGTCGACGAGGCCCTGCGGTGCGGGGCCCGGGCGATCGTCGCGATCACCGCCGGATTCGCCGAGACCGGCGAGGCGGGGCGGACCCGGCAGCAGGCCGTCGCCGAACGGGTCCGTGCCGCCGGTGCCGTGATGGTCGGGCCCAACTGCCTGGGGATCGCCGACAACACCACCGACCTCTTCCTGGCCTCCGACACCTTCACCCCCGGTGGTGTCGCGCTGCTCAGCCAGAGCGGCAACCTCGCCCTCGAACTCCAGCTCCGCTTCCGCCCGCACGGCCTCGGCTTCTCCCGGTTCGTGTCGCTCGGCAACCAGGCCGACGTCACCCTCGTCGACCTGCTCGCCGACTGCGCCCGCCACGAGGGCACTCGGGCCATCGCGGTCTACGCCGAGGACTTCGGCGACGGACGCGCCTTCGCCGAGGCCGCCGCCGACGCCGGAAAGCCGGTGGTGCTCCTCACCGCCGGACGCGGGGACGCTTCCGCGCGCAGCGCGCAGTCGCACACCGGTGCGCTCACCACCTCGGCCGACGTGGTGAGCGCGGCCTGCCGGGACGCCGGTGTGGAACTGGTCGCAACTCCTCGTGAACTCACCGTCGCGCTGGCCGCATTGAGCGGCGGACGCCGGGCGACCGGTCATCGGGTGGCCGTACTCACGGACGGCGGCGGGCACGGCGTCGTCGCCGCCGACGCCGTGGAGGCGGCCGGGCTGGCCGTGCCCGAACTCCGGGAGCCGACCAGACGGCGACTGCGGGAAGCCCTGTGGGAGCAGTCGGCCGTCGCCAACCCGGTGGACCTCGCCGGGATGGGCGAGCAGGACCCCGGCTCGTACGCGGAGACCGTCGCCGCGCTGCTGGCGGCCGAGGAGGTCGACTCCGTGCTGATGACCGGCTACTTCGGCGGCTACGCGGCCGCCGACGGCGGGCTCGGCGGTGGCGGCGCGGCGCTCGCGGCCGGGGAACAGGAGGCCGCACGCCTCATCGCCGCCCGGCACCGCGCCACCGCCAAACCCGTCGTGGTGCAGTCGATGTACCCCGAGTCCCCGACTTGCCGCACGCTCGCCGCCGCCGGCATACCGGTCTTCACCGCCACCGAGGACGCGGCCCGCGCCCTCGCCGCGACGGCTCCCGTCGGCCGGCTCACCGGGGTCACACCTCTTCCCCGGCCCGCGTCCCCGCTCCGCGAGAGCGGCTACCTGGAGACCCGCAGAGCCCTGGAGGAAGCCGGAGTCGCCTTCCCCGCCGCCCGTGAGGTCCACGACGAGGCCGAACTCCTCGCCGTCGCGGAGGAGTTCGCAGGACCGTACGTCCTCAAGGCGCTCCACCTCCTGCACAAGTCCGACGCCGGGGGAGTGGCACTCGGCCTGGCCGGAACCGGCGAACTGCTCGCCGCCTTCCGCGAGATGCGTGCCCGGCTCGGCGCCTCCTCCTGCTCCGTGGAGGCCATGGCCGACCTGACCGACGGCATCGAGCTGATCGTGGGCGTCAACCGTGACCCGCGCTTCGGTCCCGTCGCCATGGTGGGCCTGGGCGGAGTGCTGGCGGAGGCACTGCACGACGTCGCCTTCACCCTCGCCCCCGTGTCCGCCGACCGGGCCGAGACCCTGCTGCGCGGACTGCGCACCGCCGCCCTGCTCGACGGGGTGCGGGGCAGGCCGCCCGTCGACGTCGCCGCCGCCGCGAAGGCCGTCGAGACGATCACGGCGTTCGCCGCCGCCCACCCGGAGATCGCCGAGATCGAGGTCAACCCCCTTCTCGTACGCCCCGACGGCGTGCTCGCCCTCGACTCCCGAGCCGTACTCGCCTGACCCACTGGAAGAGGCCCCCATGGACATGCGCTACACCCCCGAGCAGGCCGACCTGAAGCGTCGCGCCGCCGACTACGCCCGGCTGCTCATGCGGTACGAGGACCAGTCCGAGCAGGCCGGCGGACCCCTGCCGCAGCAACTCGTCACCGAACTGACCCGGGCCGCCATGGACGCCGGCGTCTACGCCATCAACATGCCGGCCGAATGGGGCGGCGCCGGACTCAGCCTGCTCGACCAGGTCATCGTCGAGGAGGAGTTCGGCAAGGTCACCAACTGCCTGTGGGACATCCCCTGGCGGCCCGCCAACGTGCTGGCGTACGGCGACGAGCGGCAGTGTGAGAAGTATCTGCTGCCGGTGATCCGCGCGGAGAAGTTCGACGCGTTCGCCGTCACCGAGCCGGGCGCCGGGTCCGACCCGTCCTCGGGCACCTCCACGGCCACCCGCACCGACGGCGGCTGGCTGCTCAACGGCGAGAAGTGGTTCGTCACCTGCGGCGACATCGCCGACTTCCTGCTGGTGCAGGCGGACGCCGGACCCGAGCGGCAGCCCACGCTGTTCTTCGTGGACCGGGCCGCGCCCGGCGTCGAGATGACGCGGGTCCCGCACTTCATGCACTCCGCCGTCAACGGGCACCCCGAGTTCACCTTCACCGACGTCTTCGTGGCCGACGAGGACGTGCTCGGCGGCGTCGGCAACGGCTACGAGCTCACCAAGGAATGGTTCACCGACGAACGCCTGATGATCGCGGCCCGCACGGTCGGCGCGGCCGAGCGTGCTCTCCGACTCGCCCGTGACTGGGCCGTGGAGCGGGAGCAGTTCGGGGCTCCCATCGCCTCGTACCAGCTGATCCAAGGAATGCTCGCCGACTGCGCCGTGGACATCGCCGTCAACCGGGCCTACACCCACCAGGTGGCTTGGGAGGCCGACCAGCCGGGCACCGACCGCAAGACGCTGCACGCCAAGGCCTCCACCGCCAAGCTCGCCGCCAGCGAGGCCGCCGGCCGGGTCGCCGACCGCTGTCTGCAGATCTTCGGCGGCCGGGGCTACGACCGCACCTACCCCGTCGAGCGCATGTACCGCGAGCTGCGCGTCGACCGGATCTGGGAGGGCACCTCCGAGATCCAGCGGCTGATCATCGCCAACGAGCTCATCAAGCGCGGCACGCGCGCCCTTGCCCTGCCCACGCCCTGACTCCCTCCCTTCATCACCATCAGCGAGGATTTCCATGGACTTCCGCCTCACCCCGCGCCAGGTTCAGCTCAAGGCCGACGCGCGCGCCCTCACCGACTTCATCGCCACGTACGAGACCCGGTGCGAGGAGGACAACGGGCTGCCCGCCGACGCGCACGCCAAGGTCCGTGACGCCGTCCTCGACGCCGGACTCCAGGCCGTCAACATGCCCGCCGAGTGGGGCGGCGCCGGACTCACCATCGCCGAGCAGGTCACCGTGCAGGAGGAGTTGGGCCGCCTCACCGGAGCCCTGTGGGACATGGTGTGGCGGCCCGCCAACGCGCTGCGGTTCTGCACCCCCGAGCAGCGCGAGCGGTTCCTCATCCCGGTGATCAACGGCGAGCGGCGCGACTGCTACGCCGTCACCGAGCCCGGCGCCGGGTCCGACCCGCAGAACCTCGCCACCACCGCCACCAGGAACGACCAGGGCTGGGTGCTCAACGGCGAGAAGTGGTTCGTGACCGTCGGCGACCACGCCGACTTCATGATCGTGCTCGCGGCGGCCGGCCCGGAGCGCGCACCGACCCTCTTCCTGGTCGACAAGGACACCCCCGGCATCGAGATGACCCGGATCCCGCGCTGGATGCACACCTTCGTCTACGAACACCCCGAGTTCACCTTCACCGACGTCCAGGTCGGCGACGACGCGGTGCTCGGCGGCATCGGCGAGGGCTACGACATCACACGCTCGTGGTTCACCGAGGAGCGCCTGATGATCGCCGCCCGCACCACCGGGGCCGCCGAGCGTGCGCTGGAACTGTCACGTGACTGGGCCATCGAACGGGAGCAGTTCGGGGCGCCGATCTCCTCGTACCAGCTGATCCAGGGCATGCTCGCGGACTGCGCCGTGGACATCGCCGTCAACCGGGCCTACACCCACCAGGTCGCCTGGGAGATCGACCAGGCCACCGCCGAGGACCGCAAGACGCTGCACGCCAAGGCGGCCATCGCCAAGCTCTCGGCGAGCGAGGCCTCGGGACGCGTGGTCGACCGCTGCCTCCAGATCCACGGCGGGCGCGGCTACGACCGCTCCTACGCCGTCGAACGGCTCTACCGCGAGCTGCGCGTGGACCGGATCTGGGAGGGCACCTCCGAGATCCAGCGGCTGATCATCGCCAATGAACTCACCAAGCGCGGCACGGGCGTCCTGGACCTGCCTAGCGCCTGACCCGTACCGCCGCGGACCGGAGAGAGGGAGACGGATGACCGACATCAAGCGCGTGGGAGTCGTCGGCTGCGGGCTGATGGGCGCCGGCATCGCCGAGGTCTGCGCACGGGCCGACGTACCGGTCACGGTCGTGGAGCGCGACGCGGAGGCGGCCCGGGCCGGCCGCCTCCGCGTCACCCGCTCGCTCGACCGGGCCACCGCACACGGCAGACTCAGCGACGAACGACGGGAGATCGCCGATGCCCTGATCACCGTCGTCCATGAACTCGACGTGCTGCACGACCACGACCTGGTCATCGAAGCGGTCGCCGAGGACGAGGCCCTCAAGGCCGACGTCTTCACCCGCCTCGACTCCGTGATCACCGGCGACGACACCATCCTGGCGACCAACACCTCCTCCATCCCGGTCATCAGGCTCGCCGCCGCGACCACCCGGCCCGACCGGGTCGTCGGCGTGCACTTCTTCAACCCCGTGCCCGTCCTGCGCCTCGTCGAGCTGGTGCCCTCGCTGCTCACGTCGCCCGCCACAGCGGCACGGGCCGAGGAGTTCGTGACCGGCGCCCTCGGCAAGGAGGTGGTCCGGACCCGCGACAAGGCCGGGTTCGTCGTCAACGCGCTGCTCGTGCCGTATCTGCTGGCCGCCGTCCGCATGGTGGAGTCGGGCAGCGCGACCGTCGAGGACGTCGACCGGGGCATGGTCCTCGGCTGCGCGCACCCGCTCGGCCCGCTGGCCCTGACGGACCTGATCGGGCTCGACACCACGCGGGCCATCGCCGAGTCGCTGTACGCCGAGTTCCGCGAGCCCCAGTACTCCCCGCCCCCGTTGCTGTCCCGGATGGTGGAGGCCGGGCTGCTGGGGCGGAAGTCCGGGCGGGGCTTCCACACGTACGACGAAGAACCGCGGCAGGAGGCCCCGGTACCGGCTGGCCGGCCGTGAGGGAAGATGGTCATGGCCCACGACCACCGAACGAGGGGAGCCGCAGGGTGTCCACCAAGGTGCGCACGGCAGACACGCGCGAGCGCATCCTGACCGCGGCGTGCGAGGTCATCGCCGACATCGGCTTCGAGAAGATCCGCATGCGCATGGTCGCCGAGCGTGCCGGGGTGTCGACGGCACTGCTGCACTACCACTTCGACACACGCGAGAAGCTGTTCACCGAGGCGATGACCCACTCCTTCGCCCACACCGCCGTCGATCTCGAAGCCGACGCGGAGACGGCCCCGGCGGCGGTCATCCTGGCCCGCATCCTGCGCAATCTGCTGCCCACCGATCCCCAGCTCCACCAGGACTGGCGGCTCTGGCAGGAACTGTGGGTCAGGGCGCTGCGCGACGAGGCCACCCGGATCTTCGCCGTGGACCTCTACGCCCAGCTGCACGCCTGGGTGGGGGACGCGGTACGGCGCGGCATCGACTCCGGCGAGTTCACGCCGACCGACGTCGACGACCTCAGCACGCTCGTGCTGTCCCTGAGCGACGGCTACGGCATCCGCCTCATGCTGCGCGACCCGACGGTCACCCTCGACACTGCGCTCACCTCCGTGTGGCGGCACGTCTCCACCGCACTCGGCCTGCCGGACACCGTCCCTGCGGAGTGAATCCCCGGCCGCTGTCACAGACCCGGACGCCGCCCTGTCTCTCTGGTGAGTCAGCCAACCAGCGAAGGGAGACAGTGGACGATCTGCCGCGTGTCGGCCTGGCTCAGCTCCAGCATGCCCGCGATCTCGTCGTACGCGTAGTCGAACGCCTCGCGCAGCGCGTACGCCGCCCGCTCCACGGGATTCAGCCGCTCCAGGACCAGCAGCACGGCCAGCGCCTCGCCGCGCTCCGCGCCGACCTGCGGATCGACGCTCGTGTCCACGGGCTCGGGCAGCCACGGCCCGACGTAGCCCTCGCGGCGCACCCGCGCCGACCGCGCCACATTGATCGCCAGACGGGTGGTGATCTTCGCCAGGAACGCGCCGTGATCGAGCACCGCGCTCCGGTCGGCGCCCTGCCGGCGCAGCCACACGTCCTGCACCACGTCCTCGGCCTCGGCCTCGGACACACTGCCCAGGACGCGGTAGGCGATACCGAACAGCCGCGGACGCAAGCGCTCGAAGGCGTCGGCGGCCGCGTCCAGCGGATCGTCGGAGAGGGGCTGCCGCTGGTCCATGCTGCCGATGCCTCCGGGGCCGACCGTCGGGTCTCCGACAGTACGTCCCCGGAGCGCCCGGATACGTACCTAGCCCTCGTAACGGGGTGTCCACTGGGCCTGCGCGACCGCCTTGCGCAGCTCCTCCTCCGTGGCTGCCGGGGCCACCCCGTCCTCGACGGCGGCGAGGGCCGCGGCCAGGGCGATCTCGCGGGCGGAGTCCCGCATCCCGGTCAGGGGCGGCAGGAGCGGCACGGGCCCGTCCTCGCCATCCGCCGCCCGTACCGCGCACTCGGCGACGGCGCGGGCGGCGGCCACGAGCATCCGGTCGGTGACACGGGTGGCGCGGCTCGCGGTCACGGCGAGCCCCATGGCCGGGAAGACGTACACGTTGTTGGACTGGGCCACCGGCACCTCGTGCCCGTCCACCGTCAGCGGCGGGAAGGGCGAGCCGGTGGCGATCAGGGCCCGGCCGTCGGTCCAGCGGGTGAGGTCGGCGGGCTCCGCCTCGGAGTGGGAGGTGGGGTTGGAGAGCGGGAAGACGACGGGCCGTTCGCAGGTCGAGGCCATCCGCCGGACGATCTCCTCGGTGAACGCGCCGTGAGCCGTCGACAGCCCGATGAGCGCCGTCGGCTCGACGCGGCGCACCACCTCGGCGAGGCCGGTGCCGTCCCAGTCGGCCACCTCGCCGTCGTCGCGTGCGAACCTCCGCTGCTGTGGCGTCAGTTCGTCGCGGGAGCGCACCAGCAGACCGTCGACGTCGAGGATCCAGAACCGTGCCGTGGCCTCGTCCTCCGACAGCCCCTCGTCGACCATCGCCGTACGGATCATGTCGGCGACGCCGATGGCCGCCGACCCCGCGCCCAGGATCACCAGCCGCTGGTCGGACAGCGGGGTGCCCGCCACGTCCGCCGCGGTGGACAGGGCGCCGAGCGCGACGGCCGCGGTGCCCTGGATGTCGTCGTTGAACGTGAGCAGCCGGTCACGGTAGCGGGCGAGAATCGGATGGGCGTGGGCGGTGGCGAAGTCCTCCCACTGGAGGAGCGTCCCGGGCAGCTCCGCCTCGACCGCCGACACGAAGGCCTCGATCATCTCGTCGTACTCGGCGCCGGTCAGCCTGCGGTCACGCCGGCCCAGGTAGCGCGGGTTGTCCAGCAGGGCCTCGTTGTCCGTGCCGACGTCCAGCAGGATCGGCAGCGTACGGGCGGGGTGGATGCCGCCGATCGCCGTGTACAGGCTGAGCTTGCCGATCGGGATGCCCATGCCGCCGACGCCCTGGTCGCCCAGCCCCAGGATGCGCTGCCCGTCGGTGACGACGATGACGTCCACGTCGTGGTCCGGGTACGGGCGGTTGCGCAGGATGTCCCGGAAGCGGCGCCGGTCCTCCCAGCTCAGGAACAGCCCGCGCGGACGTCGGTAGATCTCGCTGAAACGCTGACAGGCCTCACCCACCGTCGGCGTGTAGACGACGGGCAGCAGCTCCTCCAGGTACTCGGTGACCAGACGGTAGAAGAGCACCTCATTGGTGTCCTGCAACTGCCGCAGATAGATGTGCCGGTTGAGGGGCTTGTCGTAGCCGTGGAAGGCCTCGTAGGCGCGGGCGACCTGCTCGTCCAGGGTCTCCACGGCGGGCGGCAGCAGCCCGTCGAGCCCGAGCCGGGCGCGTTCCTCCCGGCTGAAGGCGGTGCCCTTGTTGACCAGCGGGTCGGCCAGGGTCGTGACGGCGGGGCCGGTGGTCGTGCGGGGGTGGTGATGCATGGGCTGGTCCATGAAATGACGCCTTCCCCACCCCGAACGGCCCAACCGAATGGGCCGGAGGAGGCGGGGGTGGATGAGCGGTGTGAACGTGGTGGAAGGGATGCGCGTGCACACACGGACGAGGAGGCGCGATGGCAGAGGGACTGGTCGAGGGCGGCAGGGCGCGCCCTGCCACGACGGGCTCGGCGGAACAGCCGCCGGAACGGCCCCGGGGTGTCTTCGAGCAGCTGAGCGCCGTCGCCGACGCCGTCCTCTACGAGGGCTACCTCCTCTACCCCTACCGCCGGTCCTCGGCCAAGAACCGCGTCCGATGGCAGTTCGGGGTGCTGTTCCCCCGGGACTGGGTGGAGTCGGACGGCCCAGTCGTCCCCGGTGTGTCGGGTTCCGCCGACTCCTGGTACCAGCAGACCGAGTGCCTCCTGAGGATCCGGCGGCCCGGCGACGCCTCCGTCCGCGTGCGGGTCCGCTACCTCCAGGCGCAGCGCAAGCAGGTGGAGGAATCCGGGAACTCCGGGAACTCGGGGGACTCCGGCCACCGTCCCGTCGCGTCACTGCGCACCGACGACGGCACGGTCCATCTGACCTTCGACGAGGCGGTACCGCGCGAGTGCGAGGTCGTGGTCCCCCTCGATGAGCTCCTCGAGACGGGACGCACCGTTCCCGTGGGCGCGGCGGCGGGCGTGGACGTCGAGCCGCTGCCCGCGGGCGCAGGGCGGGTGGTACGGCACCGCGACGAGATCCGGGCCGACACCACCGTCACCGCCGAGCGCCTCACCGACGACCTCTGCCGGCTTCGGGTCCGCACGGCCAACACCGGACCCGCACCGGAAGGACGGGCCGCGCGTGACGAGGCACTGCGCCGGGCCCTCATCGCCACCCACACCCTCATCGGCGGCGACGGAGTGGAGTTCGTCTCGCTGACCGATCCGCCGGGGGACCTGGCGGCACCCGCGCGCAACTGCAGGAACGAGTTCACCTTCCCCGTACTCGGCGGCGCGGCCGACGATGCCGGGTACCTCCTGCTGTCCGCGCCGATCATCCTGCCCGACCACCCCCAGGTCGCCCCCGAAAGCCCGGGCGACCTGCACGACGCCGCGGAGATCGACGAGATCCTCACCCTGCGCACCATGCTGCTGACCGACGAGGAGAAGCGCGAAGCGCGGGCCACCGACCCCCGGGCGGCCGCGATCCTCGACCGGGTCGACACCATGCCGCAGGAGGTTTTCGAACGGCTGCACGGCGCCGTCCGCTCCCTGGCACCGGTAACTCCGGCTACCGCTCCGGAGACCGCTTCGGCACCCACGGATCGCCCTGCCTGGTGGCAGGAGGACGCAGACGACGGCCTCTCCCCGACCACCGACACCGTGCTCGTCGACGGCGTGCCCCTCGGCGGCGGCAGCCGCGTCCGACTCCGTCCCCGCGGACGGGGCGCCGACGCCCAGGACATGTTCCTGGCCGGACGGACGGCCGAGGTCGCCGCCGTCTTCCACGACGTGGACGGCAGCGTCCACCTCGCCGTCACCCTCGACGACGACCCCGCGGCCGAACTGCACACCTGGTACGGCCGCTTCCACTACTTCCGGCCCGACGAGCTCGAACCGCTCGTGCCCGCCGGAAACCCGGACGAGCCGTCGGCACCGGCTCCCGCCGCGGCACCAGCGCGGCACACGACCGACTCCGAGACCCCCACAGCGGAGGCCGACTGACATGACAACGAACAGCAGTACAGCCGAGGTCAGCAAGGAACCCGATCGCGCCGAGGACCGTCAGGGCATCGACGAGATCACCATCCTCTGGATCTCCGAGGGCATGAGCTGCGACGGCGACACCGTCTCGCTGACCGCCGCCGACCAGCCCTCCATCGAGGACCTGGTGCTCGGCCTGATCCCGGGCCTGCCGAAGGTCAACCTGGTCAACAAGGTGCTCTCCCCGAGCCTGGGCGGCGAGGACTTCCTCGCCCCCTACCGGGCCGCCGTACGCGGCGAGCTGAAGCCGTTCATCCTCGTCATCGAGGGTTCCATCCCCAACCAGAACATCATCGAGGGCGACGGGTACTGGACGTCGTTCGGCAACGACCCGGAGACCGGCGAGCCCCAGACCCTGAACTGGTGGATCGACCAACTGGCCCCCAAGGCCTGGGCGGTGGTGGCCGCAGGCACCTGCGCCACCTTCGGCGGCATCCACGCCATGTCCGGCAACCCCACCGGCTGCATGGGCCTCGCCGACTACCTGGGCTGGGACTACACCTCGCAGGGCGGGCTGCCCATCGTCAACGTGCCCGGCTGCCCGATCCAGCCCGAGAACTTCATGGAGACCCTGGTCTGGGTCCTCTACCACGCGGCAGGTTCCGCGCCCCCACCGCCGCTGGACCACATGCTGCGCCCGCAGTGGCTGTTCGGGAAGACGGTCCACGAGGGCTGCGACCGCGGCTCGTACTACGAGCAGGCCAGCTTCGCCAAGGACTACAACTCGCCCAAGTGCCTGGTCAAGACGGGCTGTTGGGGTCCGGTCGTCAACTGCAACGTGCCCAAGCGCGGCTGGATGGCCGGCATCGGCGGCTGCCCGAACGTCGGCGGTATCTGCATCGGGTGCACGATGCCCGGCTTCCCCGACGCGTTCATGCCGTTCATGGACGAGCCCCCGGGCGGAACCCTGTCGTCCCTGGCCATCAAGCCCTACGGCGCCGTCATCCGCAGGCTGCGCGGCGTTACCAACGAACTGGTCAACCACGAGCCCAGGTGGCGCCACAACAAGCGCAAGCTGACCAGCGGATACGACCCGCACTGGCGGTCCTCATGACGCCCGGCGCGCACACCGGCGCGCGCCTCACCACCACCCACCGGAACACCGACAGCGAGGGGCAGTACCGCAGATGACCACCACCGAGGCCCGGCCCACGGAGCGCAAGCCGCCACAACTCGTGGACATGTCCTGGGATCCCATCACCCGGATCATCGGGAACCTGGGCATCTACACGAAGATCGACTTCGCCAACCGGGAAGTCGTCGAATGCCACAGCACCTCGTCGCTCTTCCGCGGCTACTCGGTGTTCATGAAGGGCAAGGACCCGCGCGACGCGGGCTTCATCACGTCCCGGATCTGCGGCATCTGCGGCGACAACCACACCACCTGCTCCGACTACGCCCAGCAGATGGCCTACGGCGTCAAGCCGCCCCCGCTCGCCGAGCACATCGTCAACCTCGGCGAAGCGGCCGAGTACATGTTCGACCACACGATCTTCCAGGACAACCTGGTCTTCGTGGACTTCTGCGAGGCGATGGTCAAGGCCACCAACCCCGGCCTGCTGGCCCGCGCCGAACGCACCGACGCGCCCCGCGGCGAGATCCACGGCTACCGCACCATCGCCGACATCATGAAGGCCTTCAACCCCTTCGAGGGCGAGGTCTACAAGGAGGCCCTGAAGGTCAGCCGGGTCACCCGCGAGATGTTCTGCCTGATGGAGGGGCGGCACGTCCACCCGTCCACGCTGTACCCGGGCGGTGTCGGCACGATGCCGCAGCCGACCGTCTTCACCGACTACCTCAGCCGCCTCATGCGGGTCATCGACTTCGTGAAGAAGGCCGTCGCCATGAACGACGACGTCTTCGACTTCTTCTACGAGGCGCTGCCCGGCTACGAGGAGGTCGGCCGCCGCCGTGTCCTGCTGGGCTGCTGGGGCGCCTTCCAGAACCCCCAGACCGTCGACTACCGCTACGAGACGATGAACTCCTGGGGCAAGGACATGTACGTCACCCCCGGCATCATCGTCGACGGCGAGCTGGTCACCAACAACCTCGTCGACATCAACCTCGGCCTGCGCATCATGCTCGGCAGCTCGTACTACGAGGACTGGGTGAACGAATCGCCCTTCGTCACGCACGACCCGCTCGGCAACCCCGTCGACATGCGCCACCCGTGGAACCAGACCACCGTCCCGGTGCCGCAGAAGCGCGACTTCGACGACAAGTACAGCTGGGTGATGAGCCCGCGCTGGTACGACAAGCGGACCGACGCACACCTCGCCCTCGACACCGGCGGCGGCCCGCTCGCCCGGCTCTGGTCGACCGCGCTGAGCGGCCTCGTCGACACCCCGTACGTCAAGTCCACCGGCCACAGCGTGCGCATCTCGCTGCCCAAGGGCGAGTCCCTGCCGGAGACCACCCTGGAGTGGCGCATCCCGCAGTGGAGCAACACCATCGAGCGCGACCGCGCCCGGCCGTACTTCGTCGCCTACGCGGCCGCCATGGCCCTGCAGTTCATCGAAGAGGCCATGGGGATGGTCCGCGCGGGCGAGACCAAGGTGTTCGAGAACTACGAGGTCCCCGACGAGGCGATCGGCTGCGGCTTCCACGAGGCGGTACGCGGCGTCCTCTCCCACCACCTGGTGATCAAGGACAAGAAGATCGCCAACTACCACCCGTACCCGCCCACCCCGTGGAACGCCAGCCCCCGCGACATCTACGGCACACCCGGTCCGTACGAGGACGCCGTCCAGGGCCAGCCCATCTTCGAGGAGAACGGGCCGGACGACTTCAAGGGCGTCGACATCATGCGCACCGTCCGCAGCTTCGACCCCTGTCTGCCGTGCGGTGTGCACATGTACGTCGGCAAGGGCAAGACGCTGACCACCCTGCACTCGCCGACGTACGGGGCGAACCATGGCTGAGGCCTCCGGAGCGCGGCTGGCAGACCCGGACGTCGAGGCCCGGCTCGCCCGGCTCGACGAACTGCTGGAAGGCCTGGAGTCCGCGCCCGGCCCCACCACCCGCTCCGCCACCGAGGCGGTCGCGCTCTTGACCGAGGTCTACGGCGAGGCGCTGGCCCGCGTCATGGACCACGCGGACGGGACGCTGGCCGGGAGCCTGGCCGACGACGAGTTGCTGGGTCATCTGCTGGTCCTGCACGACATCCATCCCGAGCCCGCCGAGCGCCGGGCGGCCCGCGCGGTCGAACGGCTGCGGCCCGCCGTACAGGAGCGCGGCGGCGACGTGGAGTGGGCCGGGGTGGAGGGACAGACCGCCCGGGTGCGCCTGACGGCGGGCAGCGGGTGCGGCTCCGGCTCCGGTTGCGGTGGAGGCGGCGGTGGAGGTGGCGGAACATCCGAGGTCACCGACGCGGTCCGCGCGGCGGTACTCGCCGTCGCTCCCGAGCTGACCGCGGTGGAACCACTGCCGAGCACGCCGGCCCCCGCGTTCGTACCGCTGACCACGCTGACGACCCGGGACGCCCGGTGACCACCGAAGGGGCGCTGGCCCGCCTCATCCGCTCCTCGGCCGACCGCACGGCGGCGGCCCGGACGGAGGTGTGCGACCTGTGCGCCGCGCCGCTCGCCGACGAACACGCCCATCTCCACGAGAGCGGTCAGGAGGAGGTGCGCTGTGTCTGCCGCCCCTGCTCGGTGCTGTTCGCCGAGACCGGGGCGGGTGGCGGCCGGTCCCGGCTCGTGCCCCGGCGCCGGCTCCGGCTGCCGCACGTCGACACCGCGGTGCTGGGCGTACCGGTCGGTCTGGTCTTCTTCGTGCCCCGGGCGGACGGCACCGTCACCGCGCAGGGCCCGAGCCCGGCGGGGGCCATGCGGTGGGAGGTGGACGCGGCAGCCTGGCGGGAACTGGCCGGTACGGTTCCGCAGCTCGCCACCGTGGAACCCGAGGTGGAGGCCCTGCTGGTGAACACCGTCCACGGTCTCGACCACCACTGGATCGTGCCGGTCGACGACTGCTACCGGATGGTCGCCGTCGTACGCCGGGAGTGGCGCGGCCTGTCCGGCGGCGGCCGGGTCTGGCCGGCCGTAGAGCGGTTCTTCGAGGACCTCACCGAGCGGCCATGAGCACGCACTCCGCAGGTCGGAGGCGAGGAAGGAGAGCATCATGGGCAGCATCAGAGTGGGCAAACCGCAGGCGAAGCCCGACACCCCCGGGCACGTCACCGGCATGCACCAGGGCAACAAGGGACGGTACGCGGAGCAGAAGGGGCACCACGAGGACGGCACCGCCGACGCGCGCCGCTCCACGGGGATCCACTGGAAGCGGCATGACGCCCTCGTGGAAGGCATGCCGAACATCTCGCCGGGATGAGAGCCGTTCTCGGACAGAGCAGGGAGTCGTCGCAATGAAGGTCAAACGAGTGCGCAGACCCGTCGCCCGCAGGCGTGGCGGGATGAGCGGACAGCGGGTGCTGAAGGCCGAGGCCGTCGTGATGGGCGGTGTGGCCCTGGCCCTGCTGTGCTGGGAGTGGCCCAGCCTGAGGCGAGAGGCGCGGATCTGGCGGATGGCCGGCGGTTTCCGCGCGGGCAACCGGTATCCGTGATCCGGCCGTGCACGAGCTGTCGATCGCGACCGCGATCATCGAGCGGGCCGACGAGCTGGCCCGGGCGGACGGGACGGACGCCGTCTCGACGGTGACCGTCCGGGTCGGCGAACTGGCGGGCGTCGTCCCCGACGCCCTCGGTTTCGCCTTCGAGGTGGCCAGGGAGGGCACCGCCCTCGCCGGGGCCCGGCTCGTGGTCGAGCAGGTCCCCGGCCAGGCCTGGTGCGGCCCGTGCGCCGAGGAGTTCCCGGTGGGCATGCCCCCGTTCTTCTGGTGCCCGCGCTGCGACCGGCCCACCAACGATCTGCGCAGCGGCCGGGAGCTGGAGATCACGGGCATCGAGCCGTCACCGGCCTCCGCATAGCGCGAGTGGGCCCCGCCGACACCTTCGGCGGGGCCCACTCGCATGCCAGGTCAGCAGATGCGCGGCAACTGCTCGCCGAGCGGCAGATCCACCACCCGTGTCCCACCGAGCCCGGTCGCGACCACCACCATCCCGGGGTGCTCGGCGACGCACTCGCCGATCAGAGTGGCCCCGACGCCCTGCGGATGGGCACGCATCGCCGTGAGCACCTCGTCCGCCGCCGACGGGGGCACGAAGGCGACCAGCCGGCCCTCGTTGGCGACGTACAGGGGATCGAGCCCGAGGAAGCCGCAGGCGTTCGCCACGGCGTCCGGCACCGGAATGGCCCGCTCCTCAAGCCGGACCCCGGTCCCGGACGCACGGGCGATCTCGTTGAGGGACGCCGCCAGACCACCCCGGGTGGGGTCGCGCAGCACATGGATGTCCGGCGTGACGGCCAGCATCGCCGCCACCAGATCCGCCAGCGGCGCGGTGTCGCTGGCGACCTCGACCCCGAACTCCAGCCCCTCCCGCACACTCATGATCGCCACCCCGTGCAGACCGATCGGCCCGCTGACGATCACGGCGTCACCGGGCCGCGCACGCTGGGGGCGGATGTCCACGCCATCGGGCACGAGCCCCACCCCGGCGGTGGTGACATACACCCCGTCGCCGTGCCCGGACTCGACGACCTTGGTGTCGCCCGTGGCGATCGTGACCCCGGCGGCCTTGGCCGCCGCACCCATGGCGTGCGCGATCCGCCCGACGACGCTCAGCTCCACGCCCTCCTCCAGGACGAACGCGGCGGAGAGATAGGCCGGCCTGGCGCCGCTCATCGCGAGATCGTTGACCGTGCCGTTGACGGCGAGGTCACCCAGGCTGCCACCGGGGAAGAACAGCGGCCTGACCACGTACGAGTCGGTGGAGAACGCCAGCCGCGCGCCTCCCAGTTCGAGGACGGCGGAGTCCGCGAGGCCGGCCAGGGTGGCGTTGCCGTAGGCGGGGACGAAGACCTGCTCCATCAGCTCCGCCGACAGCGCGCCTCCGCCGCCGTGGCCCATCACCACGACCGGCTGGTCGCGCAGGGGAGCGGGGCAGGTCCAGTTCGCCGGGTCGACGGTGTCGGCGAGTTGTTCAGGCAACGGGGTTCATCTCCTCCCGCGCGGCCCGTTCGGCCTGCGGTGTCGCGGCGTTCATCCGGCGGTACAGGTAGTAGGCCGCGCAGGCGCCCTCGCTGGAGACCATGGTGGCGCCGAGCGGGGTGCGCGGGGTGCAGGTGGTGCCGAACGCCTCGCACTCGGTCGGCTTGATCAGCCCCTGGAGCACCTCGCCGCTGCGGCACTCGGCGGGCTCCTCGGTGCGGATCCCGGTGACGTCGAAGCGGTGCTCGGCGTCGTACGAGCGGAAGGCCTCGGTCAGCCGCCACCCGCTCAGCGGGATCGGCCCGATGCCGCGCCAGTTCCGGTCGGTGACCTCGAACACCTCCTCGATCATGCGCACCGCGGCCGGATTGCCCTCCTCGCGCACGGCACGTGGATACGCGTTCTCCACCCGGTGCTCACCGCGCTCCAGCTGCCGGACCGCCAGGCGGATGCCCTCCAGGATGTCCAGCGGCTCGAAGCCGGTCACCACCATCGGCACGCGGAACCGTTCGGCCAGCTCCGGGTACTCCGCCATGCCCATCACACTGCACACATGCCCGGCGGCCAGGAAGCCCTGCACCCGGCAGGCGGGCGCCGTCATGATCGCCTCGACGGCCGGAGGGACCCGCACATGGGACACCAGCAGGCTGAAGTTGGTCAGCCCGAGGCGCCTCGCCTGGTGCACGGCCATCGCGTTGGCCGGGGCCGTGGTCTCGAAGCCGATCGCGAAGAACACCACCTCCCGGTCCGGGTTGCGGCGGGCCAGCTCCAGGGCGTCGAGCGGCGAGTAGACGACCCGTACGTCGCCACCCTCGCCCTTGACCCGGAACAGGTCCCGGTCGGTGCCGGGCACCCGGAGCATGTCGCCGAAGGAGCAGAAGATCACGCCGGGGCGCGAGGCGATCTCCAGCGCCTTGTCGATGACGTCCAGCGGCGTCACGCAGACGGGGCAGCCGGGTCCGTGGATCAGCTCCACCTGCTCGGGCAGCAACTGGTCGATGCCGTGCCGGATGATCGAGTGGGTCTGCCCGCCGCACACCTCCATCAGGGCCCACGGCCGGGTGGCGGTGGCGCGGATCTCGTCCAGCAGCCGCCGGGCCAGCTCGGGGTCGTTGAACTCGTCGATGTACTTCACGCTGTTCCCGCCTCCTTCGCCGCCTGCTCCCAGGCGTCCCCGAACTCCTCTTCCAGCAGCCCCAGTTCCTCGAAGAGCTTCAGCGAGGCCAGGGCCGACTCCTCGTCCAGACGCTGGAGTGCGAAACCGACGTGCACGATGACGTACTCACCCACCCGCACATCGGACACGTACTCCAGGCACGCCTGTTTCTGCACTCCGCCGAAGTCGATCAGTCCGGTGAGAGGTTCCGCGCTGTCGTCGATGGACACGACCTTGCCGGGCACTGCCAAACACATGGGTCACTCCTCCTGTCGTAGGTGTGCCGCGACCACCAGCTGGCCGAGGGCCAGCCCGCCGTCGTTCGGCGGGACTTCGCCGTGGCGGAGCACCGCGAAGCCGTCTTCGGACAGCAGCCGCGCGCACTCCTCCTCCAGCAGCGCGTTGGCGAAGACCCCGCCGCTGAGGGCGACGGTGGCCAGGCCGGTGTCATGGCGCGCACGCCGGCAGATCTCCGCGACGGCCGTCGCCACCGCACGGTGGAAGCGGGCGGCGAGCACGGGGGCCGGGGTGCCGTGCCGCAGATCGGCGACGAGCGCGCTCAGCACCGGCGCCGGGTCGTACGTGCCGGCGGTGAAGCCGAAGTCATAGGCCGAGGTGCCCTCGCCCCAGGCCGAAGCGGCGGCGGCCTCCAGCTCCAGGGCGGCCTGGGCCTCGTACCCCGCGCGATGGCACACGCCCACCAGGGACGACACGGCGTCGAAGAGCCGGCCCATGCTGGAGGTCGCCACACAGGCCACGCCGCACGCCAACTGGCGCTCCAGAACGGCTAGTTCGTCGGCGGTACAGGCGGTCACACAGGGCAGATCCGCGTCCCACGCCAGACCCGCCGCCCGCAGCCGGGCCAGGGCCAGCCGGCACGGGTTGGCCACGCCCGCGTCCCCGCCGGGCAGCGGGGCCGGGGCCAGGCGGGCGAAGCGCCGGTAGCCGGCGTAGTCGGCGAGCAGGATCTCGCCGCCCCAGACGGTGCCGTCGTCGCCGTAGCCGGTGCCGTCGAAGGCGACACCGATCACGGGTGCGGTGCCGTCGAGGCCGTGCTGGGCCATCGCCGAGGCGATGTGAGCGTGGTGGTGCTGGACGAAGACGGGCGCGAGCCGGTGGGCCCGTCGACGCGCCCACCGCGCGGAGTGGTACCCCGGATGCCGGTCGGCGGCGACGAGTTCGGGGGTGACTCCGGTCAGCGACCGCATGTGCGCCTCGGCCCGCCGGGCCGCCTCCAGGGTGGTCAGGTCGCCCATGTCGCCGATGTGCGGCCCGAACCAGGCGTTCTCGCCCTCGCCGAGGCACAGGGCGTTCTTCAGGTCCCCGCCCACGGCCAGCGTCGGCCGCACCGGGATCGGCAGCCGCAACGGGCGGGGCACGTACCCCCGGGACCGGCGCAGCACCTGCTCGGTGCCGTCCGGGCGCACCCGCAGCAGCGAGTCGTCGCAGGGCGAGGAGATCGGCCGGTCATGGGCGAGCCAGGCGTCGGCCAGGCCCGCCAGCCGGGTCAGTGCCTCGTCGTCGTCCGTGACGATCGGTTCGCCGGAGCGGTTGCCACTCGTCATGACCAGCATGCGCGGGCCCGGCGGATCGCCGGGCAGACCGAACAGCAGGGTGTGCACGGGCGTGTAGGGGAGCATGACGCCGAGGTGCGGGCTGCCGGGACAGACACCCGGCGCGAGGCCCGCCCGCTCCGCTCGCCGCCGCAACAGGACGACGGGGCGCCGGGCGCTGGTGAGCGCCGCCAGTTCGGACGTGGAGGGGTCGGCGATCCGCCGTACGGCGTCGAGGTCAGCGCACATCACCGCGAACGGCTTGCCACCGCGCGCCTTGCGAGTGCGCAGCGTCTCGACGGCCCGTGCGTCGGCGGCGTCGCACGCCAGGTGATAGCCACCGAGGCCCTTGACGGCGACGATCCGCCCGGCGGCCAGCAGCGCCCGCGCCGAGGCCAGGGCGTCGGCGTCGCGCGCCGGGCGGACATCGCTGCCGGAGGCGGGCACCAGGCTCAGCCGGGGGCCGCAGCCGGGGCAGGCCACGGGCTGGGCGTGGAAGCGCCGGTCGCCGGGATCGCCGTACTCCCGGGCGCAGTCGGCACACATCGGGAAACCGGCCATGGTCGTGGCGGTCCGGTCGTACGGCATGCCCGTGGCGATGGTGAAGCGGGGCCCGCAGTGGGTGCAGGTGACGAACGGGTGCCGGTGGCGGCGGTCGGCCGGATCGGCCAGTTCCCGCAGACACTCCGGGCAGGTCGCCGTGTCGGGTGGGAGCAGGGTGCGGCCGGGGGAGCGGTCGGTGGAACGGATGCGGAAGCCGATGTCGGCGCCGCTGACGGGCAGGTCCTCGAATCCGAAGCCGGTGACCGTCGCCAACGGCGGCGGCTCCTGGGCCAGCCGGTCGCAGAAGCCGGCGATGCCCTCCGGCGGTCCCTCCACCTCGATGAGGACACCGCTCGCCGTGTTGCTCACGAACCCCGCGAGCGCGAGATCGGTGGCCAGGCGGTGCACGAAGGGGCGGAACCCCACACCCTGCACCGTGCCGCGCACGGTGACGCGTCGGCGCACCGCCTGGGTGGCGGGTGCCGTCACGAGACGAGGCCGGCTTCGGTGCCCTCGTGAGTGTGGGAGTGGGAGTGGGAGTGCGGCCGGGGCGCCAGGGGAGGCCGATGGACGGGGGCACCGTCCCGTACGGCCAGCACACGCTCCAGAAGAGCGTCGACACCGTCGTCGGTCCGGGCGCAGGAGAACAGCAGCTCCACCCCGGGGTTGACCCGCTGGACATTGGCGGCGAACGCGGCCTGGTCGAACCTGGCGGGCCCGGCCAGATCGATCTTGGTGAGCACCACCAGATGGGCGGACCCGAAGGCCGTGGGGTACTTCAGCGGCTTGTCCTCGCCCTCCGTCACCGCCATGAGCACGATCCGCAGGCTCTCGCCGAGGTCGTAGGAGGCCGGGCAGACGAGGTTGCCGACGTTCTCGACGAACAGCAGCGAGGTGTCCCCGGGCAGCCAGCTCTCCACATGGCCACGCAGCTGCCGCGCCTCCAGATGGCACAGTCCGTCCGTCAGCAGCTGCTTCACCGGGGCGCCAGAACGGGCGAGCCGGTCGGCGTCGTTCTCGGTGGCCAGGTCGGCGGTGAGCGCGGCCACCGGAAGGCCTCGCTCCACCGCCCTGGCCAGCACCCGCCCGAGCAGTTCCGTCTTGCCGCTGCCCGGACTGGACAGCAGGTTGACGACGCTCACGCCCCGCCGGGCCAACTCCTCACGCAGCCCCGCGGCCAGGGAGTCGTTCTTCGCCAGCACGGCCTGGGTGACCTCGTCCACGGAATCGCACATGGGGCCGCTCCTCGCGGTCGGTAAGGCATCGGTAGGGAAATCGGTCCGCTACCGATCCTCCGCGCCGCCGCCCACCGTGCCCGGCAGCCCGGCCGACGACAGGGCGGTGGATTCGTCCGGGCGGCCCAACGGGGGCGTGGCAGCCGGGTCGGCGAGCAGCACCGGAACCATGGTGTGCAGCGCCGCGACGGCCCGCCCGACCGCCTCGCGCACCGTCGCGCTGATGCCCGGCGCGATGTCCTCGTCGGCGGGTGCCCGCAGCTCGGGCTCGCAGGCGAGGACCAGTACACGCGGCAGCGGCTCGTCGCCCAGATGGGCGGCCAGGGCGAGGACCTTCGCCGGGTCCATGCCGTGCGCCTCGGGCGGGGCGCCCGCCGATCCACCGTCCGGCAGGTCCGGCTCGACCAGCGACAGGGTGCCCGGCTCGTGCCCCCGAACCGCCGCGTCGACCAGGACGGCCGTGTCGTAACCGTCGAGCAGCTCGTACGCCAGATCCATCCCGCGGATGCCGAAGTCCCGCACCCGCACCTGCGGCGGCAGCGGGTTCCGCTCCAGGGCGAGGATCACCTCGGGGCCGAAAGCGTCGTCCGCGAGGAAGATGTTGCCGACGCCTGCCACGAGCAGCCGCGCGCTCATCGAGCGTCTCCGGTGAGCAGGGGCCTCGGGGAGCCGGTCGGGAGCTTGCGGACGAAGGCGGACCGCAGCGCGTGGTACGGGGCGTTCCGGTCGAAGAGGATCGCGCGCATCCGGGCGAGTTCGGTCCGCCGGTACTCGGCGAGGGGGCGCTGCAACTCGTCCGCGTGACGAGCCGTGGTCTTCGCGGTGATCCGGCCTGCGAGATCCGGGTCGTCGGCGAGTGCGGCAGCCAGTCGCTCCACCTCGGGCGTGAACTCCTCCGGCCGGGCAGGCACCAGACGGTCCACCAGCCCGATCCGCGCAGCGTGTGCCGCGCTCAGCGGCAGCGCCTCGGTCGTCAGCCGCTCGGCCGTCTCGGCTCCCACGCGGCGCGGCAGCGAGTACGTCCAGTACTCCGAGCCGTACAGGCCCATGTTCCGGTAGTGCGGGTTGAGCACGCTGCCCGTGCGGCACCAGACCTCGTCCGCGGCCAGGGCGAGCATGACGCCGCCGGCCGCCGCGTTGCCGCCGAGCGCCGCGACCACCAGCCGGTCGGTGGTGCGCAGCACAGCCTCGACCAGGTCGTTCATGGCGTTGAGGTTGGACCAGGACTCGCCCGCCGGGTCGCTCGACGCCTCGATGACGTTGAGATGGATGCCGTTGGAGAAGAAGTCGCGGGCGCCGCCGAGCACCAGCACCGAGGTGGGGCGGCTGAGCGCGTACCGGTAGGCGGCGAGCAGCCTGCGGCAGTGGGTGGTGCTCATCGCTCCGCCCGGGAACGAGAAGGTCACGAAGCCGACCCCACCGTGCTGCCGGTAGCGGATGTCCGCCCAGGTGGCGCGGTCCGGGGGCAGCTCGAGCGGGGCGGCGATCTCGGGCAGCCAGTGCGGGCGGTCGCTCGAGCTCGGCATGCCGCGGGATCCGGGCGGGGCCGGGAAGCCGGCGAGGACCGAGGCCGCCGGGCGGCGGAACGGCGCCGGGTCGCCGGAGCTCTTGCGTGGGCGCAGCTCCGGGATCCACACCGCGCCGTCCCGGGTGGCCCGGCACACCGCGCCGGACCGGGTCGCGAGCAGCTCCCCGGGTTCCCCTCGCAGCCGGTCCTCCGGGTGCCCGCCGTGCAGGAACACCTCCCGGCCGCAGATCTCGTCCCGGACACCGGGCTGTGAGTCCCCGCCGCGGAGCTTGCGCAGCACGGTCCCCGTGCTGTCCCGTTCCCAGTCGATCCGCCGCTGCTCCTGGCGGAAGAAGTCCCGCCACACCACGTGGATCCCGGGCTCGCTCTGCGGGCGCGGCTTGTACGAGCCGTCGGCGTATCGCCGCACGGCCTGGAGGACCGCGGCTGTCGCGGCGTCGGCGACCTCGCCCCGGTACATGCTGCTCTTGCCCGCCGGCGGCACGGCGAAGGACTCGTCCGCCCAGACGTCGCCCGCGTCCATCGCCGCCTCGGCCTGAAGCACCGTCACACCCCACTCCGGCGCTTCCCCGGCGATCGCCCAGTCCAGGGACGACGGCCCCCGGTCACCCGGAGGCCCCGGGTGCACGATCAGGCAGGTGTGCTCTCGCCACACATCCTCGGGCAGGGCCGACTTCAGCATCGGGGCGACGACCAGTTCCGGGCGCACCTCCTGTACGGCGGCCCGGACCGCGTCGGCGCCGTGTGAGGCGAGCACCACGTCCACCCGGTGACCCTCATCCGACAGTTCCGCGTACACACGCTGGGACAGGCTGTTGAACGCGCTGACGACGAGCAAGATGTCCATAGCATGGGATGCTCGCCCTTCGGGCGAGGGCCGAGAAGTACCACTGCGGCGTTTCGCGGCCCTCGCCCGCTTCCGGGCTACTCTCCCGACGGCGCGGTCAGCGCAACCCCCAGGCCGACCGGGGTGCCGAAGTTCGGCGTCCCGTCGGCGTTCCAGGTGAATTTCTGCGCCCTCGTGGAGCGGTTCATGTCGCAGCCGCCTCCCGCGGAACTGTTGGCGTGGTACACCATCCAGTCCTCCGTACCGTCCGGCGACTTGAAGAAGCCGTTGTGGCCGGGTCCGTACACCCCGTTGGCGTTGGACCGCTGGAACACCGGGTTCGGTGACTTGACCCAGGACGAGGAGCTCAGCGGGTCGCCCCCGTTGTACGTGAGCATGCCCAGCTTGTAGTCGGGCGTGGAGCAGTGGCTGGCCGAGTAGACGATGAAGGTCTTCCCGTTCCGCTGCAGGACCTCGGCGCCCTCGTTGACCGCGCCGCCCACCGTCTCCCAGCCGTGGGTGGGGGTGGAGAGGACCCGGCGCGTGCCGCTCGCGGTCCACGGGTTGGACAGCGGCCGGATGAACATCGGCTGCGAGCCGTTGTAGAAGGTGCCGAGCAGATACAGCTTGCCGTTCAGCTGCAGAATGCCCGGGTCCAGCTCCCAGGTGTTGTCCTGGGACGGGTCGAGCAGGTCGGCCTTGAAGGTGTAGGGGCCCATCGGGTCCTGGCCGGCGCTCTCCAGGACATGGATGCGTTGCGTGCCCAGATCGAACGGTTCCCGCCCGGCCGTGTAGTAGAAGTACCACCGTTTGCCGTTCGGGCCGTCGAGCAGATGGAACTCCGGGGCCCACATCGTGCCCGCCCCGTTGGGCCTGGTCAGATTGAAGATCACCTGTTCGGAGGCCGTGGCGAGACCTCCCAGCGTGCGGGACTTGCGCATGGTGACCGTCGAGTTCCAGGTCGTGGTGGCCAGGTAGTAGTAACCGTCGTGGTGGGTCAGCCAGGGGTCGGGGCCGCGCTGGGCGATCGGGTTGGTGAAGGTGCCCGGGCTCGTGCCGCCGCCGGTGAAGCCGGACAGGCGCCACACCCTGCCGTTCGCGGCGGAGCACGGCAACTGCACCAGGCCGGTGTTCGACGCCGACGAACCGCCGCTCGGTGTCACGCACTTGCCCGAGGCCGTGGAGACCACATTGAAGGCCTTGTCGGCGCCGCTCACCGGCATCAGCCGCCACTGCTGGTTGGTGCCGCCGTGGCAGGGCCACTGGATGACCGTGGCGTTGTCCGCGGTGGACGCGCCGGACACGTCGACGCACTGCCCGGACTGCGTGGTGATCGTGTACGTGTCACCCGAGCCGGAGACCGGCGCGAAGCGGAAGTTCTGGTTCGCGCCGGAACCGCACGTGAACGCACGCAACTGCGTCCCGTTCGTCGACGAACCGCCCGGCAGGTCCAGGCAGTTGCCGCCGTTCTGGTTCACCCCCGTCGACGTGAACGCGACGGCGGCGGCAGCGGGCTGCGGCGCGGCCAGGAAGGCGACCACCATGATGAGGACGCCGATGAGCGCGGACAGACATCTGAAACGGGTCACGGGCCGTACACCTTCGCTTCGAGGAGGCCGACGGAGTTGGTGCCGTTGCCGGTGAGCTGCACACGCAGCCGCGTGGTGTTCGTCGCGGTGAACGTGACCGCGTTGTACTGGTTCTTCGCCACCGGGTAGCCGCTCGCGCCGGGCACGTCGGCGTAGGCGCTGCCGTTCCAGTACTGAAGCCTCCACGAGGCGGGCATGTCGATGCCCTGGTCGTCGTCGAAGAAGTACACCTCGGCCTTGTTCACCGTCTTCGCCGACGGCCAGGTCAGCTCGGCCCACTGCTGCCCGCTCTCCGGCCAGGTGCCCCAGCGGGTGTTGACGGTGTCGTTGGACGAGGGCGGGTCGATGCCGTCGTTGATCGCGGTGACGCTCTCCCAGGAGGAGGTGTACGAGGCGGACGCCGTCGCCGACGTCGCCAGGTTGGCGGGTGGCTGGGCGCCGCCCCGGTTGTGGACCTTGATCTCGGTGAGGCCCGTCTTCGCCCCGGAGGCGTTGGTCGCCAGGACCCGGATGCGCTGGGCGCTGATCGCCGGGAACCGCACCAGGTTGTAGTTGGCACGGGGCGCGGCCGGGCTCTTGGTCTGCCCGTCGGCGTTCACCCAGGAAGTGCCGTTGTGGTACTGGACCGTGTACGAGGACGGCGCCCGGTAGGTCGTACTGGCGGGGCGGCTGTCCTTGAAGTACAGGCGCACCTCGTTGAGCGTCCGGGCCGTACCGAAGTTCAGCTCGTACCAGTCCTGGCTG
The DNA here is from genome assembly GCF_050937045.1 of Streptomyces sp. CA-179760. Classification (NCBI taxonomy): domain Bacteria; kingdom Bacillati; phylum Actinomycetota; class Actinomycetes; order Kitasatosporales; family Streptomycetaceae; genus Streptomyces; species Streptomyces sp. CA-179760. Next base: position 529,871 of record NZ_JBNJLZ010000001.1, on the reverse strand, counting down.
TTCGAGGAGCCGCCCGCGCCCCAGAACGGTTCGTTGGTGGGGAGCCCGTCGACCGCGCCCGAGACGGCGCTGCCCGACCCGGTGTGGGAGGCGGACGCGGTCGCCCCGGAGGCGAGGTTCGCGGGGTCGCCGGTCAGGTCGACACCGGCCTTGGCGAGCATGTCGACCATGCGGGGGCTGTCCTGCACGACCTGGTTGGGAGCCTTGAGCCCGGGGACGGTCGTGCGGTGGGTGACCGTGCCCTTCGTGGTGACCTCGCCGGTGGCCGGGTCCCAGGTGAAGGGCACCAGGGAACTCACGGTGGCGGCCCGGGTGCCGTTGACGTAGATCGAGTAGCCCTCCGGGATGCCGGGGTAGCGCACCACGCCGTCGGCCGGGTCGTCCCAGACGACGGACAGGTCGGCGCCCCGGTAGCGCAGGTTGTTGACCGTGAAGTGGGACCAGCCGATGTCGATGGGGGAGAGCTCCACCTTCGCGTCGCCGCGCGGCCGCAGCCCCGCCACGTCCTCGATCACGGTCCAGTTGCTGCTGCCCAGGATGTTGTGGTGGATCCAGGAGCGGTAGTCGATGGAGCTGCCGTTCCAGTCGGCCCAGAACTCGTTCGCGTCGGGCCACTGGGTGTTGCCGCCGACGTACTGCGCCCAGGTGTTCCAGTAGAGGAGCTTCTTGTAGTCGGTGGCGTTCATCCAGGAGTTGGGGTAGTTGCGCAGCACCGAGGAGTACAGCCGGAACTGGACGGTGGAGTTGATGGTGGAGAAGTTGTTGGAGCCCGGCTCCCCGGCCTCGGCCGCCGCCTTCTTGTCGACCTGGTTGGCCGTGTAGAAGGGGAAGACCGGATACTGCGCCGGGTCGTCGAAGAGCCGCAGGGCCTGCTTGTACGTCGCCGTGTCGGGGACGGCGCCGACCGAGAAGGGGTAGTAGTTGTTGATCTCCTTCCAGGGCACCCACTCGTTGGTCGACTTCAGCCGGTGCTCGAACAGCTGCCGGTTGGGGTTCCAGAGCACGTTGACGATGGCGTCCTTGATCTGGTTGGCGAGGGTGCGCATCTCGCTCGCCTTGGCCGTGTTGCCGGTCGCCTCGTAGGCCTGAGCCGCGGCCAGGGCGCCGCTGTACTGGTAGGCGGACTCGGCGCGGTCCATGTTGCCCGGCTTCCAGTGGAAGGAGACCGCGTCGGCGTCATTGCCGGTCAGGGCGCCCCAGTCGTACTCGATGAGCTTGTTGTCGTCGCGGTCGTAGTGTGCGAGCTGGCCCTTGACGTCGCCCTCCGCGTAGCGTGCCAGGTTGGCGGCGATGCCCGGCTGGCCGCCGTGGATCTGGTAGCTCTTCCAGGCCGCCTCGGCGATGTACTGGGTGTAGCTGTTGGACCAGTTCTCCGGATCCCCGGGTTGTCCAGGAAGCGGCCGCCCTTGGAGGTCTGGCCGACACTCAGCCAGTCGCCGTAGGCGTACGACGGGTCGCGCAGATACTTCAGGTCGTCGATGTGCATCGGCTGGGTCAGCGCGATGGCGTTGTTGTAGCCGAGGACGCCCTCGGTCGAGGTCGGGAACTGGAAGGTCTGCCCGGGGATGTCGGCGTCCAGGTGGTTGAAGCGCATCAGCCACCAGCGGTAGTAGATGTTCTTCTTGATCGCGGGCTCGGGCACGTCGATGTACGGCACGTTCTGCGCCCACCACCGGTTGTAGGCCCGGACGTGGGTGGCGAACGCGGTCGAGGCCGAATAGCCCGCGTAGGCGTCGTACTCGGTCCGCGACTCGGGGATCTCGTCGGTGACGAAACCCATCACGACCTTGGCGGTCACCGTGGCACCGGCCGCGACCGTCACGGACCGGTTGAGACCGCCGCCGGAGACGGCGAACCCGTCACCGGTCAGCCGGGGGCGGAGGGTCGTGAGGTTGTTGTAGGCGTTGACCTGCCCCGTCAGCTCGCTGCCGCTGCCCGAGGTGGCGTAGGGGGACGTCGCCCGCAACTGGAGCGTCGTGGAGGACGAGCCGTTGTTCTTGATCGACAGATTGGTCACGGCCACGTTGTTGTCCGTGATGAACTTCGTCTGGTCGACCGTGACCGAGCCGCTGGTGTGCACGCTCTTCCAGTGGCTGGGCGTCTGCCGGCGCTGCGCGACCTGTTCGGCGAAGGTCCCCGGGGTGACCGCGACGGTGTAGGCACTGTTGCCGTTGATGTTCTCCCAGTAGGCGACCTTGCCGCCGAAGCCGAACCGGGCCGGGTCGTGCTCCTTCATGAACAGCGCGCGTCCCCGGCTCATCAGCCAGGGACCGGCCGGGTCGTTGCCCGAGCGGGCGAGCAGACGGTCCATCCAGAAGTCGGTCCCCGAGCTCTCCGCGTCGTAGATCGCCCGCATCATGTCGCCCGGTGTGTGGGCGACGGGCGGGGCGGGGATCGCGGGGCCGCCGAAGCTGGGGAAGCCGATGGTCTGCGCCGCCGCGGCCGGGGTGGAGGGGACGACGCAACAGACGGCGAGTACCAGTGCGGCCAGGAGGATCTGCGGTCTTCTCATCGGAGCTCCCTGTCCGGACCTGCAGAGCACGGAAACGACCTAAAAGGTTTTCGCAACGTAGGAGGGAGCTGATGAAGTGTCAAGAGCGTTGTGAGCGACTTGAGTTGGAAAACCTTTCAGGCCGGCGTTGCCAGCGAACGTGTTCGACATTACGGTCCTGCGGTGATCACCCGGCACACGCCGGAGGGGCGACACGAGGGGACATCGCATGCGAAACCGGCCGGCAGGCGTCATCCGCAACCCCGTGCTCCCCGGCTCCCACCCGGACCCGTCGATCCTGCGGGTGGGGCCGGACTTCTACCTGGCCACGTCGACGTTCGAGTGGTATCCGGGCGTGCGCCTGCACCACTCCACGGACCTGGTGCGCTGGCGCCCCCTCGGCGGTGCCCTCGACGACGCCCGACTGCTCGACCTGACCGGCTGCCCGGACTCGGGCGGTGTGTGGGCGCCCAGCCTCACCCACGCCGACGGCCTGTTCCACCTCGTCTACAGCAATGTCTCCACGTACGTCGGCGGCTTCACCGACTGCCCCAACTACTTGATCACCGCCCCCGCCATCAACGGCCCTTGGTCGGATCCGGTACCGCTGCACGCCCGGGGCTTCGACGCCTCCCTCTTCCACGACGGCTCCGACAGCCGGCTGCTGAACCTGGTCCACGACTGGCGCCCCGGCCACGGCGGCTCGGCGGGCCTGGAGGCCCGGCGCTACGACCGTGCCGAACGCCGCCTGACCGGCGACCCCGAGCGGATCGAGCTGCCGCCGCAGGCCGGCTGGATCGAAGGCCCGAACCTCTACCGCCGGGGCGACTGGTACTACCTGCTCACCGCGGACGGCGGCACGGGCTACGACCACCAGGTCACCGTCTCCCGCTCGCGCACCCTGACGGGCCCCTACGCACGCGACCCCGACGGCCCGCTCCTCACCGCCCGCGACCACCCCGACCTGCCCCTGCAGAAGGCCGGGCACGGCAGCCTGGTGGAGACCGGGGACGGCGACTGGTACCTGGCCTACCTCGTGGCCCGGCCCCTCGGGCGGCATGGACCGTGCGTCCTGGGTCGGGAGACCGCACTCGCCCCCGTGACCTGGACCGCAGACGGCTGGCCCCGCGTCGAGAACGGCCTGCCCGCCCTGGAAGTGCCGGCCGGTACGTCCAGGGCGGGCAGGGACCACGCGGACGAGGACGACACCGACGGATTCGACGGCCCGGCCCTGGGCCCCCAGTGGTCGACCCTGCGCCGCCCCGCGACCCCCGACTGGGTCTCCCTCACCGAACGCCCGTCCCACCTGCGGCTCCGGGGCGGCCGGTCACCGCAGAGCCTGGTCGAACCCAGCCTGGTGGCCCGCCGTGTCACATCGGCGCGCTGCTCGTTCGAAGCGACGATGGAGTACCGGCCCCACACGTTCCAGCACCTGGCCGGGATCACCGCGTACTACAACACCCGTAACTGGTACTGCCTGTACGTCACGGTGGACGAGGAGGGGCAGCCCGTTCTGCGCGTCGCGAGCTGCGACCGGGGTGTGCTCAGCGTCGACGAAGCAGGTGAGGCACTGCTCGGTGACAGCACACGGTTGCGGCTCGGCCTCGACTTCGACGGGGCCGACCTGCGCTTCCGCTACGACACCGGCCGGGGCTGGGAGCCCTTCGGAGGCGCGTTGGACGCCACAGTCCTGTCCGACGAGCACGCCGAGCACATAGAGGACGGCCAGATCCGCGCTCTCGGCTTCACCGGCGCGTTCGCCGGCCTGTGGGCCTGGGACCTCACCGGGGGCGGGCACCCGGCCGACTTCGACGAGGTGACGTACCGGGCTGGGGAACGAGCTCCCGTTCGATGAACCGGTTGAGGTGGTGCCGTGCCTCCTCAGTGGTCAGGGGAGGCGCCTGGCGCAGGCGTTGCAGGGCGAGGCCGTCGGCGAGGGCGGCGAAGCGGGCCGTGAAGCCGTCGAGGTCGTCGCCGGTGAACTCGCCGTCTGCGACGCCCCGTTCGGCCAGGGCGCGGATCTGCCGATGCCAGGCCGCGTACCGGTCGGCCTGCCCCCGGGCGAAGGTCTCGTCCGTGCTCTGCTCGCCCGCGTGCCAGAAGTCGAACCACATCCGCCAGTGCCGGTCTGTGTCCTCCGTGAACAGCGCGTCGACGAGCAGCCTGAGCGCCTCGGCCCCGCTGGTCGCGTGCTCGGCGGCCTCGCTGAGCGCCGCGTAGTACTGCTCGATGTGCAGCACCATGGCCTCGGAGAGGACCTCCTGCACGCTGTCGAAGTGGTACGTGACCGTGCCGACGGACACCCCGGCCGCGGCCGCCACGTCGCGCACGCCGACCGACTTGTAGCCGCGCTCCGCGATCAGCGGGACGGCCGCGTCGACGATGAGGCGCCGCCGCACCTCGGTGGGCTGCCGGGTCCGGTCGCGGGCGGCGACGGCACGGCGAGGGCCCTTCCCGCCCTGCCGGGGCTGCTCGGCGGCCGTCATCCCGACGTCCTCGGGGTGGTGCGGTGCCATGCGCGCTCGGCCACTGTCTCTCCGTTCCCCCGTGCCTCGATACGGCTGTCCATGACGAACTCCGCGGCCGTGGCGCGCAGCTCGGTCCGGGCCATGATCTCAGCGTCCCAGCCGTCCCCGCGCCGCAGCCGGATGCGCCACTCGGAGACGGCTCGCGCCGACAGCGGGTCGTCGGAGCGGATGGTGTACGTCTCGCGGGCGCTCTCCTCGTAACGCAGCCCGTCCGGGTACGTCCGCGACCCGCCGTACCCGGGGTCGACGTCCAGTGTCCACTCGCCCTTGGCCACGTCGTGCGTGACCAGCCGCTCGGGGCGGGGGTCCGGGGGAGTGTCGTAGGTGACCGGCATCGGTACCGCCTGCTCCGGTTCCTCGAAGCGGACGGCGACCTCGTCGGCGGCCTCACGCACGGGCAGCAGGACCGCGCTGTCGGCCGGGACGACGTGCAGCGCCCCGCGTTCGCCGTGCGGCCACACCCACGGCCAGTACGTGTCGGAGACGGCGACCCGGACACGGTGCCCGGGCGGGAAGGCGTAGCCGATGCCGCCCAGCTCGAACTCGACATCCTCGTACGTCCCCGGAGTCCACTCGACGGCGTGCTCGCGGCCCTTCCTGCTGAGCAGGTTGAGCATGCCCCGCGTGACAAGCGTGGACGAGCCGTCGGGAGCGACGTCGCACACGCGGGCGATGACATGGGCCCGCGGGGTATCGCTGTCGAGGCGGAGCCGGACACGCGGCCGGCCGAGGATCTCCACGCGCCGGTCCAGGGGCGCGGAATCGAAGCAGACGGAGCGCCCGTCCTCCTCGCGCTGGTCGGGCGGCAGATCGGCGGCGTTGCCGAACGGGAAGAAGCGGCCGGCGTCCAGGCCGGTGTGCTGGGGAGAGCGCACGACAACCGGCTCGCGGCTCTCGCCGAGGGGACGGGAGTCCCAGCTGACGTCCGGGCTGGGCCACTCGGCGTCGGTCACCCAGCGGCCGGGCATCTCCTCGTGCGACGGGGAGGGCGGCACGGGGTCGTTGAGCCAGGCGCGCAGCAGCGGCTCCGCCATGACCCCGGTGTCGACGCCCTTGAGGTGCTGGTCCCACCAGCGCAGGGTCTCCTGGAGGAACCCGATGGCCGGGCCGGGCGGCAGTCCCCGGTCGGGGTACTGGTGCGACCAGGGGCCGACGATGCCCCGCACTTGATCACCGGGGAGGTGCTCCACGAGCCGCAGCACGGTGTCCCGGTACGGATCGTTCCAGCCGCCGACCGCGAGCACGGCCGCGTCGATCGCCGTGTAGTCCTCGCAGACGCTGCCGTGCCGCCAGTAGTCGTCCCGCTGCTGGTGCTCCAGCCAGGTGTGCAGGAAGGGTTCGAGCGCGTCCAGGCGTTCGCGCCACATAGGCAGCCAGCGGTCCGCGCCAACGTTCGCGGGGTCCGGCGGGCGTGCGGTGAAGGCGAGCATGGTGCCGGCCCAGGCGAGCATGTCGATGCCGAGGACGGCACCGCCCGTGTAGTGCACGTCGTTGTCGTAGCGGTCGTCGGTGGAGCACACCGTCACGACCGCCTTGAGCGGTTCGGGGGCGAGGGCGGCGATCTGGAGGGAGTTGAAGCCGCCCCAGGAGATGCCGAACATGCCGACCTTGCCGGTGCACCAGGGCTGCGCGGCGAGCCAGTTGACGACATCCACGCCGTCCGCGAGTTCCTGCGTGTCGTACTCGTCGCCTGGCGTGCCCTCGCTGTCGCCGTGGCCGCGGACGTCGACCCGGACGGAGGCGTAGCCGTGACCGGCGTACCAGGGGTGGCGCTGGGCGTCGCGCGGGGCGGTCCAGTCGCTCTTGCGGTACGGCAGGTACTCGAGCAGCGCGGGGACGGGGTCCGACTCGGCGTCGGCCGGGCGCCAGATCCGGGCGTGCAGGCGGGTTTTGCCGTCCCGGGTGGGGATCCACACGTCCTCGCGGACGACCTGGCGTTCGAACCGGTCGCGGTACTTCACGAAACTCCTTCTGCGACGGGAGTGGTCGGGTTGTCGTCGGGGGTGCCGGCGGGCCGCCAGCGGCGCACGCGGTGGCCGTCGCCGTGGTCGGTCCACACCTCGCCCTCCTGGGCGGCGTCGGTCCAGTCGGGGGCCGCCTCCACCGGTGGCTGGGCGTCCGGGTCGGGTTCGAGGGCGGCCGCCATCAGCTGCCGCGTGTAGGGGTGCCGGGGATCCGAGAAGACAGCCTCCGTCGGGCCCTCCTCGACCACGACACCGCCGCGCAGGACGACGACACGGTCCGCGATGCCCCGGACGACGGCCAGGTCATGGCTGATGAACAGACAGGCCAGGTCGCGTTCCCGGCGCAGGTCGTCGACCAGGTGCAGCACATCGGCCTGGACGGAGACGTCCAGCGCGGTGGTGATCTCGTCGGCGATGAGGACGTCCGGCTCGCCCGCCAGCGCCCGTGCGATGCCGATGCGCTGGCGCTGGCCGCCGGAGAGCTGGGCGGGCAGCCGGTCGGCGAAGGCCGGGTCGAGGCGTACGTCGGCGATGAGCCGCCGGGCGCGCTCGACCGACTCCGCCCGGCCGCCGGCCGTGCCGAAGAACCGCAGCGGGCGCCGGATGGCGTCGCCCACCGAGCGCCGGGGGTTGAGAGAGGTGTCCGCGTTCTGGAAGACCAGCTGCACTCGCCGCCGCAGGGACATCGGCCGCCGCTGCGCGGGCCGGGCCAGATCGCCCGACTCGTGGGTCATGGCGCCGCCGGACGGTGTGCGCAGCCCCGCGAGGGTCCAGGCCAGCGTGGACTTGCCACTGCCCGACTCGCCGACGAGGGCGAGGACCTCGCCGCGCCGGACCTCGAAGGAGACCCCGTCCACGGCACGAGAGCTGCCGTAGTCGACGGTGACGTCACGGGCCGAGACGGCGACCGGCGCGTCCTCGGACACCACGGCCCGTGGCCGTATCTCGCGCTCGCCGGTCTCCCGCACGAGCGCGAGACCGGCGTCGTCCAGTCGCGGCACGCTTGCCAGCAAGCGCTTCGTGTACGGCTCCCGGGGCGTCGCGAACAGCTGCCGGGTGGGCGCGGACTCCACCACGCGGCCCGACTTCAGCACACACACCTCGTCGGCCAGGTGCGCGACGACGCCCAGGTCATGGCTCACCAGCACGGCCGCCAGCCCCAGTTCGTCGCGCAGCGCGGCGATCAGGTCCAGTACGCCCCGCTGGGTGACGACGTCCAGGCCGGTCGTCGGCTCGTCGAGGACCAGCACCTTGGGGCGGGCGGCGATGGCCATGGCGAGGGCGACGCGCTGCTGCTGGCCGCCGGACAGCTCGTGCGGATAGCGGCGTGCCAGCTCGGCGGGGCGCGGCAGCCGGACCTGGTCCAGCAGATCGGTGACGGGGATGTCGCCACCCGCCTCCGCGATCTGCCGGCCGACGCGCATGGACGGGGTCAGCGCCTGGCCCGCGTTCTGGGCGACCATGGCGACCGTCCGGCCGCGCAGCCGCCGCAGCTCGGGAGCGGACAGGGCGAACACGTCCTGGCCGTCCACCGTCACCGAGCCGCCGGTGACGTGGGAGCCGTGCCGCAGATGCCCGAGCAGGGCCGCGGCGAGGGTGGACTTGCCGCTGCCGGACTCGCCGACCAGGGCGAGTGTCTGTCCCGCGCCTGCAGCGAGCGACACCTCGTGCACCACGGGTACCTGACGACCACCGGAGCGGTAGGCCACGGACAGGGAGTCGACGGAGACGAGCGGGGTCATCAGGAGCCCTCCCTGATCCGGTCGACGCCCCAGGCCTTGGAGAGGCCGTCGGCCGCGAGGTTGAGTCCGATCACGAGCGTGGCCAGGGCGATGATCGGCGCGACGCTCGCCATCGGCACGACGGTGATGGCGGTGCGGTTCTCGGCGACCATCAGGCCCCAGTCGGGCGTCGGCGGGTCGGCGCCGAAGCCCAGGAAGGACAGCGAGGAGATCAGCAGCACGACCCAGGAGGCACGCATCGCGAACTCGACGCACACCACGTCGACGATGTTCGGCAGGACCTCCCGCCGCAGGATCGACCAGGTGCCCTCCCCGCGGGCCCGGGCGGCGGTCACGTAGTCGGCGGGCACCACCGCCAGGGCGGCGCCGCGCACCACCCGCACCACCTGGGGCACGAAGACCACCGCGACGGCGAGGACGATGACGGCCGGTCCGGTGCCGAGCGCGGTCACGACCACGAGCAGCGCCAGCACCGCCGGAACGGCCAGCACGGCGTCCAGCACCCGCCCGATCAGGTCGTCGAACCAGCCACCGCGCAGGGCCGTCGCGCAGCCGATGACCGTACCGAGGGCGACGCTCACGACGGTGGCGGCGACGGACACCCCGAGCGCGTACCGGCCGCCGTACAGGACACGCGCGAGGACGTCGCGGCCGTACTGGTCGGTGCCCGCCCAGTGGTCCCCGCCCGGACCGAGCAGGGCCTGTGAGGCGTCGCCCGCGATCGGGTCGTAGGAGGTGAGCAGGGGGGCCAGCAGCGCGATCACGACGTGGACGGCGACGATCGCGAGCCCCACGACGGCCGCGCGCGAGGAGCGCAGGGTGCGCCACGCACGGGCGGCGCGCGAGGCCGGGGCGTCGGCCCGGACGGTGTCGAGCGTGGTCATCGGGTCCTCCCTCGGGTGCGGAGCCTGGGATTGAGCGCCATGGCGCCGAGGTCGGCGGCGAGATTGCACCCGACGTAGACGACGGCGCTGATCAGGGCGATGGCCTGGATGACGGGCAGGTCCCGGTTCTGCACCGAGGAGAGCATCAGCTTGCCGATGCCCGGGTAGTTGAAGACGTTCTCGACGACGGCGACGCCGCCCAGCAACCAGGCCACGTTGAGGGCGATCACGTGCAGGACGGGCAGCAGCGCGCTGGGCAGGGCGTGCCGGGTGACGACCCGCCAGGTGGACAGGCCCTTGAGGCGGGCGGTGGTGACGTACTCGCTCGCCATCACGTCGATCACAGAGGTGCGGGCCATGCGGACGATGTAGGCGGCCATCACCACGGCGAGGGCGAGGGCCGGGAGCCAGACGGCGGGCAGGAGCTGGCCCACGGTGGCGTCGGGGCCGTAGAGGACGACCGCGGGGAACCACGGCAGCGCGACCGAGAAGCACAGGACGAGGACGGTGGCCACGACGAACTCGGGGACGCTCATGCCGACGAGACTGACCGTCGAGATGAGGTGGTCGGGCCAGCGGTCGCGGTAGAGCCCGGCGACGATGCCCAGCAGCAGTGAGCCGGTCACCGCGAACAGGATCGTCAGGGCGGCGATGAGCAGGGAGTTGCCCAGATACTGGGTGACTTCACCACCGACCGCCGTCCCGGAGACCAGGGACGTGCCGAAGTCGCCGTGCAGGGCGCCCCACATCCAGTCGCCGTAGCGTTCGAAGGCGGGCCGGTCGAGGCCGAGGCTGCCGCGCAGCTCGGCGACCGCCTGCGGGGTCGCGTCCTTGCCGAGGACCTGGGTGGCGACATCCCCGGGCAGGGCCTGGACGGCGAGGAAGACCAGCAGCGAGGAGAGCAGCAGCGTGCCGAGCGCTGCCGCGATCCGGCGGGCTGTGAAGGAGAGCATGGTCAGGCCCCCTTCAGGCCGATGCCGAGGTAGTCGAACTCGAAGCCGTGCTCGGCGTAGCCGCGCACCTTGCGCGAGATGCCCACGAGCCGGTCGGCGAACATCGGGGTCATCGCGCCGCCCTTGTCGATCACCCAGGTCTGCGCCTCGCCGTAGAGGTCACGGCGCCTGGCGTCGTCGGTCTCGGCACGCGCCCGGTCGAGCAGCGCGTCGAAGCCCTTGTCGGACCAGGCGGTCTCGTTGTACGAGGAGCCGCCGCGGAAGACCTGGTTGAAGAGCTGGTCGACGGGCCGGCCGGTGTACCAGTAGGTGGCCATCAGCGGCTGCTTCATCCAGATCTGCGTGTAGTACGAGTCCGCCGACGCCGTCTTGACGCGGATCCGGATGCCCGCCCGCTTCGCCGACTCCTGGTAGGCGAGCGCCATGGGCGTGAAGAGGGGGTCGTACGCGGAGGTGTACAGGTCGACAGCCAGGTCCTCGTGGCCCGCCTTCCTCAGCAGGTACCGCGCCTGCTCCGGATCGTGCTCGGGGTGCGCGGAGATGTGCGCCGGGTCGTCCGGGGGCACCGGGTTGTCCCAGCCGGGCCTGCCCGCGCCCTGCAGCGCGGCCTTCACGACGTGCTCGGGGTCGTAGGCGAGCTTCATCGCCCGGCGGACGCGGACGTCGGTGAAGGGCTTGTCGGTGGTGAGCATCGGCAGCACGTACCACTGGCCGTTCTTCACCCGGGCGATGGTGGCGCGGTCGGAGGCGGCCACGACACGGGCGGTGGCGAAGTCCAGGTTGGTCTGGGACAGCAGGTCGACCTGCCCGGCGAGCAGGGCGTTCGATCGGGCCGACATGTCCGCGACCGAGTAGAAGGCGATCGCGTCGAGCACGGGGCGGCCCGCCCAGTGGTCCTTGTACGCGGTGACGCGGCCGGGGCCCGCCGGTGCGAAGGACTCCAGCTTGAAGGGGCCGGTGCCGATGCCGGTGCGGCCGATGGACTTCCCGCTGCCCTCGGGGACGACGTAGCAGTTGTAGTGCGTGAGCAGGCTCGGGAACTCGGCGTTCGGAGCCTTCAGCGGCACGACGAGGGTGTGGGCGTCGGGGGTGCGCAGCCGCCCCGGGTCGACGAGGGGGGCGAGGACGCCGGCCTGCGGGGACGCCGTGGCCTTGTCCAGGATGTGCCGCAGCGTGTAGGCGGCGTCGGCGGACGTGAAGGCCCGGCCGTCGTGGAAGGTGACGCCCTTGCGGAGCCGGAAGGTCCAGGTGCGCGCCGCGTCGTCCGGCTCCCAGGACTCGGCGAGGTCGGGAGCCGGCTCGCCGTCGGCGCCGATGCGGACCAGCCGGTTGTAGAGAGCGCCCAGGTATTCGTAGGCGGACAGGGAGCTCGCCGGGTCGAGGGTCTCGGCATCGGAGGCGGGCGGACGGGCGATCCTCAGGGTTCCGCCGCGGTCGGGCGCGCCGCGCTGGGCGGCGGCCGGCAGGACGGGTGCGGCGGTGGCGCCCGAGCAGCCGGACAGCAGCCAGGACGCGCCGAGCGAGGCCGCACAGGCGGTGCCGGCGGCGAGCACCGAGCGACGCCCTGGGTGGTGCGTGCCGGACATGAAACCGACCTTCCCTGTCGCTATTCGTTCACTGAACGATTGAGTGAAGTCCGTGAACGATAGCGAGCAGGCTGTTTCAAGCCAACCCTTCGGGCTGTGAAGAAGTCGTCACAAACGCGACGGCGGCCCCGGGCCCGGGGGTGAGCCGGGTCGGATGCCCGGCCGCCTTGCCCCTCCCTGCGCCTGACGCAGGCTGGTCCTATGGCTGAGCAAGCCGGCCCTACGCTGATCACGTCCGTCCAGCGGGCCATGCGCCTGCTGGAGGCGGTCGGCGCGCACGAGAACGGCGCGCCGGCGAAGCAGCTGGCGCGGGAGACGGGCCTGCCCCTGGCCACCGCCTATCACCTGCTGCGGACCCTGGTCCACGACGGGTACGTGCGGAAGCTGGACGACGGCGGGTTCGTCCTCGGCGACAAGCTGCAGACCCTGAAGTCCACCGGCCGTGCCCAGGCGCTGCTGAACCGGGTCCGGCCCACGCTCGCCGCGCTGCGGGACGAGCTCACGTCCGCCGCCTACCTCACCTTCTACGAGGAGGGCGAGATCCGGGTCGCCGAGATCGTCGACGGCCCCGGGACGCCCCGCGTCGATCTCTGGGTGGGCTTCGAGGACGCGGGACACGCGACCGCGCTCGGCAAGTCCGTGCTCCGGGAGCTGGACGTCGAGGCCCGCAGGGACTACCTCTCCCGCCACCAGCTCGCCGACCTCACGCCGCGCACGATCACCAGCCTGCCGGAACTGCTCCGGCGGCTGGAAACCGCCCCCATGGCCCCGGCCGTCACGGACCTGGAGGAGTACGCCCTCGGCACGGTCTGCGTCGCCGTCCCGATCTACAGCGGGGACACCGTCGGTTCCCTCGGCGTCTCACTCCCGGTGAACCGGCTGTCCCGTCTGCAGGAGGCCCGGGAGCGGCTGCTCCCGACCGCGAGCCGGGTGACCCGGAGCCTCTCGCTCACTATCTGAAATTCCGCTCCTTGCCGGTGCCCCGGTCACCCTTTTTCTGGATAAATCAGACATTTAAGGGGTGTGCTCCCGGACTCGCACCCCGCGCACAGGTGAGGGACACGGATAAGAACATGAGCCATGCGCGTGACCTTGGTGCCGACCACCGGCCTGCGGGGCCGTCCAGAAGCCGAGTCGCCGGTGCCGGGGATTCGGCCCGCAGCCGCGCCTTCGCGCAGCTGGCCGCCGGTATGCCCGTCCTGCCCGTCCTGCCTGTACTGGTCGTCACAGCCGTCCTGCTCGCCGACCTCGCCGATGGCGGCGCGGGGATGATCTGGCTGCCCCTGCTCGCCGCCGGCCCCGCCCTCGCGGCCACGACCAACGGGCCGCGCGGTGTCGTCTGCGTGGGCCTCCTCGCCGCGGTGCTCGGCGCGCTGCTCGGAGTCCGGGACGGCGTTCCGAGCCGTGAACTGGCCGCGGTGCTGTCGGCTCTGATGGCCGTCACGCTCGCGAGCGGCCTGGCCAGTGTCCTGCGCGGGCGCCGGGAACGGGTGCTCGCTGCCGTCCGCTCGGTCGCGGAGACCGCCCAGCACGCGCTGCTCAGGCCCGTACCGGCGAACGTCGGCCCCTTCCAGGTGGCCGTCCGCTACAGCGCCGCGGCCGCCGAGGCCCGCATCGGCGGCGACCTCTACGCCCTGATCCCCACCCGGCACGGGGTGCGGCTGATCGTCGGCGATGTACGTGGCAAGGGGCTGCCCGCCGTGGGGACGGCCGCGCTGGTGCTGGGTGTCTTCCGCGAGGCCGCCCATGACGAGGCCGACCTGCTCGCCGTGGTCGAGAGGATCGAGCGCAGCCTGGCGCGCAATCTCGGCCACGACGACTTCGTGACCGCCATCGTCGCCGGATATCCGGAGCCCGGGCAGCTGGAAGTGGTGAACTGCGGGCACACGCCCCCGCTGCTGGTGAGCGCCTCTGGGAGTGTCACCCCGGTCGAGCCCGATCTGCCGTCCCCGCCCCTCGGCCTGCGAGCCCTGGCCGGCCACGCGCCCGGCCTCCAGTCACTCCCGTTCACCGACGGCGACCAGCTGCTGCTCTACACCGACGGCGTCACCGAGGCCCGCGACCACGGCCGGGCCTTCTACCCGCTCGCGGAAGGACTGGAGCGCCATGTCTCCCACGAGCCGGCCCGCACCCTCGGGGCACTCCACGACGAACTGCTGGCCCACGTCGGCGGACGGCTGCACGACGACGCGGCCCTGCTCCTGATCCGCAAGCCGGCCGCATCCGAGGCAGGCGTCGCGGCGGCGATCGACCCGGGCAGCACGGTTCAGGTTCCGGCGTGCGAGGCGGGGTGCCGCTGACGCTCGTCGCGTGACCGCAGGCGGCGGGTGAGCCGGCGGCCCCAGGCCTGGCCGGGCACTTCGACACAACGGTAGGTCAGCAGACACAGAGGCAGCAGCACGCCGAAGAACGCCACTTCCAGCGCAGGACTGTCCTGCCGCCGTCGGCCCATCGTGCTGTCGATCACTGCCAGCAGGACCGGATGCACCAGATAGACCGAGTAGCTGATCGTTCCCAGTCCGGCCAGCATCCGCGGCATGCGCCGCCGGCGCCACCACAGCCCGGCGCCGGCCAGCATCCGCGGCATGCGCCGCCGGCGCCACCACAGCCCGGCGCCGAAGGTGAGCACGGCCAGCAGGAACGCGACGATCCAGCCGCGCCGCGTGAAGTGGTCACCGTCGCCGTACCAGGAGGCACTCCCCACGGCACATGCGACCACCAGGAGAGCGATTCCGGCCGTCTCGCGCCAGGTGCTCCGACCGTGCTCGGCACGGTGGACGGCGGTGCCGAGGAACATCACGGCGACAATCACCAGGCCCTCCCACAGCGGGACCGTGCCGTTGAACAGGACCAGGACGAACGCCAGGACCCCGCCCAGCACACCCCCGGACACCCGCAGCGCGGGTGAGCCGGAACTCGCGCAGCCGATGGCGACCACCATGGCGATCGAGGCGAACGCGATCAGCGGGCCCGCGCCGACCAGGCCCG
Source organism: Streptomyces sp. CA-179760 (assembly GCF_050937045.1). Lineage (NCBI taxonomy): Bacteria > Bacillati > Actinomycetota > Actinomycetes > Kitasatosporales > Streptomycetaceae > Streptomyces > Streptomyces sp. CA-179760. The sequence goes on along the minus strand of NZ_JBNJLZ010000001.1, from coordinate 514,735 downwards.
ACAGAGCGGAGACCGGCAGCACCACCCCTGCCGCCACGCTCACGGCGGCGAGCCCGGCCAGGACGACCGAGACCGCCGCGGACCGCTGGTGCAGACGGACCGTGAACAGAGCGACGACCAGCAGGTAGAAGGACATCTCGTACGAGAGCGTCCACAGGACGAGCAGGAGATTGGGTGTCCCCAGTAACTCCTGGAGCATCGTGGCGTGGGCGACCGCCGCGGTGATGGCGTTCTGCCCACCGAAGTCACGCAACTCCACGACGCCTATGAGACTGAGGGCGAGAAGTGCGGCGACGACGGCCGCCCACAGCGGATACACGCGGCAGATCCGTCCGACCCAGAACGTCCGTACACAGCCCCGGCGTTCCAGCGAGGCCGGGATGATGTAGCCGCTCACCAGGAAGAACACCATGATGCCGTAGCGGCTGGTGTTGAACTCCGGCATCAGCTCCCGCCGGAACTCCGGCATGAAGGTGTACGACGAGTGGTCGAACACCACGACGAGCGCCGCGATGCCGCGCAACGCGTCCAGCCAGCCCAACCGCGAGGGACGCGTCGGGAAGGCGGGGACGAGGGGTGGGGATTCCATGCGGCCGAGTTCAGCGGCTGGATCATTGTCCGGCAGTACCGTTCTGGCGGCCTGACAATGAGGCGGGCCGGAGGGGGGGTAGGCGTGGCGGGGCGTCATGAGGTGCCGGTGGATCCGGCGGCGGGTCCGGTGCAGCGGTTCGCGTTCGAGTTGCGCGAGCTGAGGGCTCAGGCGAACGGGATCACCTACCGGGCGCTGGCACAGCGGGCGGGCTACTCGGTGACCACGCTGGCGCAGGCGGCGGGAGGCGAGCGGCTGCCGACGCTGCCGGTGGCCCTCGCCTATGCGGAGGCGTGCGGCGGAGACCAGGCCGAATGGGAGGCCCGGTGGAAGGAGGCGGTGGAGGAGTCCGCCGCCGACGACTCCCGGGACGACGGCCGATCTCTCCCGCCGTACCGGGGACTGGGACGGTTCGAGACCGGGGACAGCGGTCTGTTCTTCGGCCGGGAACAGCTCACCGCCGACCTGGTCGAGCTGTTGCGCCGGCGGCGGTTCGCCGCGGTCTTCGGCCCCTCCGGCAGCGGCAAGTCGTCCCTGTTACGGGCCGGCCTGATACCCGTGCTCCGGCACGCCCAGGAGCCGGACCTGCGCCCGGCCGCGATCCGGATCCTGACGCCGGGCGAACGCCCCGCCCGCACCCACACATCTGTGTCGATCCCCGCAACACCCCACGACGGCAGCGCCGGAGCGGACACCGTCCTGATAGTCGACCAGTTCGAGGAGGTCTTCACGCTCTGCCACGACCCGGCCGAACGCGCTCGCTTCATCGACCTGCTGCTGAGGGCCCGGCAGCCCGAGAGCCGCCTGCGCGTGCTGCTCGCGGTGCGCGGCGACTTCTACGGCCGCTGCGCCGAGCACCGGGACCTGGCCGACGCACTGCGCGATGCCAACCTCCTGGCCGGAGCGATGAGCCGGGCGGAACTGCGGGCAGCCGTCGTCAAACCGGCCCAGACCACAGGACTCACCGTCGAACGCGCCCTCACCGCCCGGCTGGTCGAGGAGGTCGCCGACGCGCCGGGCGGACTGCCGCTGCTGTCCCACGCGTTGCTGGAGACCTGGCGCCGCCGCCGTGGCAAGACGATGACCCTGGCGGGGTACGAGGCGGCGGGACGCCTGGACGGCGCGATCGCCAGGACCGCAGAGGAGGTGTACGGCCGGTTCACCGAAGACCAGGCGACTGCCGCCCGCCGAGTGCTGCTGCGCCTGATCGCCCCCGGTGACGGCACTCCTGACACCCGCCGTCCCGTCGACCGCGCTGAACTGCCCGGCACCGGCCGGGACGACATGGCCCGGGTGGTCGACGCGCTCGCCGGGGCGCGGCTGCTCACCCTGGACGGCGACACGGTCGAGATGGCCCACGAGGCCCTGATCACGGCCTGGCCCCGGCTGCGCGGGTGGATCGAGGACGATCGCGAACGCCTGCGTGTGCACCGGGACCTGACCGAGGCGGCCCATGCCTGGGAGGAACTGGGGCGTGAAGAGGGCGCGTTGTGCCGGGGAGCCGGCTCGCCGCCGCCCAGGAACACTTCGGTGACGCACCGCGCGATGACCTGACCGACTTGGAGCAGGCCTTCCTCGACGCCAGTCGTGTGCACGAGCAGAAGGGGCGTCGCCGGTACCGGCTGGTGCTCGGCGCGGTCACCGCTGCGTTGTGCCTTGCGCTCGTGGCTGCGGGGCTTGCGGTGGGGCAGTGGGAGAGTGCGGTGCGTGCCCAGCACGTGGCCCAGGCACGGCAGTTGGCTGCCGAGTCCAGTGCTCTGCTGGACTCTGACCCCGATCTCGCCTCGCTTCTTGCTGTCCATGCCTACCGCACCAGTCCGACGCGTGAAGCAGCCGCCGCTCTGTATGACGCCGCGGCGTTACCGTTGCGCAAGCGCCTCGTCAGTGGCAACGAACCCGTGCATTCCCTCGCCGTCAGCACGGACGGACGTACCGTCGCCACTCACAGCAAAGACGGCAAAGTGCGGATCTGGGAACTGCCCGGGGGGGCGGCTCAGACATACGTTCACTGGCCCCGGCAGCAGTGAAGTCGTGGCGCTCAGCGCCGACGGACGCACGCTCGCCGTCGCGACCTTCAGTGGCGCCGACACCGTGATCGGTCTGTGGGATCCGGCCACGGGCAGGAGAATCAGTACGTTCACCGTCCTCGACGACACCGTAGGCCACATGGTGTTCAGCCCTGACGGGCGTACCGTGGCAGCCGCATCCGCGACGGCGGTACGGACGTGGGACGTGGCCACCGGCCGCTCGCGGCACAGCTTCACCAGCGACTCCCCAAAGGCGGTCGCCTTCAGCTCAGACGGACACACTGTCGTCGCGGCAAGCTACAGCGGACAGGTGCGGACGTGGGACGTGGCCACTGGCCGCGCTCGGACCGCCCACGAGAGCCCGATCGATGGCTCTGCCGTGGCCGTCAGCCCTGACGGCCGGACCTACGCTGTAGTCCGCACCGACAGGTCGGTGCAACTGCGGGACGTGGTCACCGGCAGAGTCCGGCGCACCATCAGTGACGGTCCCATCGAGGTGAACGAGGTGGCCTTCGCTCCGGACGGGCGCACACTCGCCATCAGGGGCGGTGAGGACACGGTGCGACTGTGGGATATCGCGTCCGGCGCGGCGCTGGGCACCATGACCGCAGGACATCGTGGACGGTGGTTGACGAACGTGGCCCTCGGCGCGGACGGCCGCACTGTGGTGACCCGTAGCAGACGGGACCCCGCAATCCGTATCCACCGCCTGTCCGCCGATCACCCGCAACGCACGCTGCCAGGCCATGCAGATACGTTCATCACCGACATCGCATTCAGTCCCGACGGAAACACGGTGACCGCGGTTCGTCAAGCACCGCCCGGCCGTGGGGCGGTACAGCTGTGGGACACAAGGACCGGCGATCGCGACGGCCCACTGACGCTCGACACCGAACCGGCTCCCCGGGGAAAGCAGTTGCCGGACATGGTTCACCGCTTCGGAGCTGTGGGATTCAGTCCGACCGGACGCGCCCTGGCCGCCCGGGCCACCAAGAACGAGGTGATCGAAGTCCGGGAGGTGACCACGGGCCGCCTTCTGCAAAGCCGGGCCCTGCGCAACATCCACACGGCGGTCTTCAGCCCCGATGGGAGACGGCTCGCCGTCGTCGGCCATGACGGATCGGTGCGGATCTGGAACCTGTCGACCGGCGCACTGCGCACCGCCTACCCGGGCCACGGCGAACCCGTCAGGACGCTGGCGTTCGCCCCGGACGGCCGCACACTCGCCGTCGCGCACATCAGGGAAGGCCACGAACAGGTCAAGCTGCTCGACGCAGCCACTGGCCGGACCCATCGCACCATCGAGCCGAGCGCCGGGGACCTGCTGTCCCTCGCGTTCAGCCCGAACGGCCACACTCTGGCCACCGCAGGCAGACCCAGGGGAACCGTGAAGACGTGGAACGCCCGCACCGGTCAGCTCCAGGACAGCTTCAACGTCAGGAGTGAAGTGGCGGCGCTGGCCTTCAGCACCGATGGACGTACCCTGGCTGCGAGCCATGCAAGAGGAGTCCACCTCTGGGACCTCTCCACCAGCCAGATCAGAAGAACCCTGCCGGCCCGCTCGCGCGCAGCGGCGGTGACGTTCAGCCCGGACGGGCACACCCTGGCCATCAGCGCGGGCACCTCCGTCGAGCTGTGGAACATCGACCTCCCCGACCCGGCACGCGCGATCCGCGACATCTGCGCGGCCATCGACACCACGCTCACCCCGCTGGAACGGACCCGCTACCTGCCCGACCAGGCCGCCGAGACCGGGTGCCCGGAGGCCGGGCGATAGGACGTCACCGCAGATCCTTCACCCGCCGCAGCTTGCCGACCGACCGCTCCAGCGTCTCCGGCTCGACGATCGCCACGTCGACCGTGACGCCGACGCCGTCCTTGACGTCCTGCGCGATCGCGCGGGCGGCGGCCTCGCGCAGCTCGGTTGGCGTGCCCGGGCGGCTCTCGACGTGGACGGTCATGTGGTCCATGCGGCCACGCCGTGTCAGCTGGATCTGGAAGTGCGGGGCGACGCCGGGCGTGCGCAGGACGATCTCCTCGATCTGGCTGGGGAAGACGTTCACCCCGCGCAGGATGATCATGTCGTCGCAGCGGCCGGTGATCTTCTGGATGCGCCGGAAGGCGGGCCGGGCCGTGCCGGGCAGCAGCCGGGTCAGGTCGCGGGTGCGGTAGCGGACGACCGGCAACGCCTCCTTGGTGAGGGAGGTGAAGACCAGCTCGCCCTCCTCGCCCTCGGGCAGCACCTCACCCGTGATCGGGTCGACTACCTCGGGAAGGAAGTGGTCCTCCCAGACGTGCAGGCCGTCCTTGGTCTCCACGCACTCCTGCGCGACCCCCGGGCCGATCACCTCGGACAGGCCGTATATGTCGACGGCGTGGAGGTCCATGCGCTCCTCGATCTCGCGGCGCATCTCCTCCGTCCAGGGCTCGGCGCCGAAGATGCCCACCCGCAGGGAGGTGGAGCGTGGGTCGACGCCCTGGCGCTCGAACTCGTCGAGGAGCGTCAGCATGTAGGACGGCGTGACCATGATGATCTCGGGCCCGAAGTCCTGGATGATCTGCACCTGGCGGGCGGTCATGCCACCGGAGGCCGGGATCACCAGACACCCGGCGCGCTCGGCGCCGTAGTGTGCGCCGAGGCCTCCGGTGAACAGGCCGTATCCGTAGGAGATGTGCACCTTGTGGCCGGGGCGTCCGCCGGCGGCGCGGATCGAGCGGGCCACCAGGTCCGCCCACATCGACACATCGTTCTCCGTGTAGCCGACGACTGTGGGGCGGCCCGTGGTGCCGCTGGAGGCGTGCACGCGGCTGACCTGGTCCATGGGGACGGCGAACATGCCGAACGGGTAGGTGTCGCGCAGATCGGCCTTGGTCGTGAAGGGGAACCGGGACAGGTCCTCCAGCGACCGGCAGTCGTCGGGTGTGACCCCGGCGGCGTCGAACTTCTTCCGGTACGTCTCGACGTTGTCGTAGGCGTGCCGCAGACTCCGGCGCAGCCGGTCGAGCTGGAGCTCCCGCAGCTGCCCGCGGGTGAGGCGCTCGGCGTCGTCCAGCAGATCGTGGGGGAGGGGCTCGCCCCGCCGCTGCCCGGTCATCGCGACTCCTTCGATGTCGTACTCGCGGCCGTACCGGTGCTCGCGCTCCCGATGGTGCGGCTGCGGCCCCGGAACTCCGCGATCACCTCGTCGCCCCGCAGCACGCTCACGTCGTAGAGGCCGCTGCGGCCGAACCGGGTGCGTTGCTCGGCCCGCGCCACGAGCACGTCGCCCTCGTACGCCGGGGCCACGAAGGTGACGTCGGCCCCGGCCGCGACCGTCACCGGGCCGTGGCTGTTGCAGGCACAGGCGAAGGCGCTGTCGGCGAGCAGGAAGACATAGCCCCCGTGGGCGATGCCGTGCCCGTTCACCATCCCCGGGGTCACGGTCATCCGGAGCACGGCGGTCCCCTCGCCCTGCTCGAGCAGCTCGACACCGAGCCCGCGTGAGGCCTGGTCCGCGGCGAACATCGCCTCCGCGGCCGGTGTCGCGTCAGCGGTATGGGTCACCTCTCGCACCACCTTGTCTACCGACCGAACATTCGGTTAGCTTCGGCGTTGTCAAGTAATCCCATCCGCTCCGCGCATGTCAAGGGTCGGGGGCTTACCAAGGCGCCCGGGCCTGTCCTATCATGGACCGAACGAATGGTCGGTTGGGAAGTGGGACGGATGGATACGACACGCTCCAGCCCCGCTGGGACGGACGGCGCCGAGCCGGTTCTCCAGCAGCACTTCGACGCGACGATCGCGCGGGACCAGCGGATCGAGCCGCGCGACTGGATGCCGGAGGGCTACCGCAAGACACTGATCCGTCAGATCGCGCAGCACGCGCACTCGGAGATCATCGGCATGCAGCCGGAGGGCGAGTGGATCACCCGCGCGCCGTCGCTGCGCCGCAAGGCCATTCTCTTCGCGAAGGTCCAGGACGAGGCCGGGCACGGGCTGTACCTGTACTCGGCGGCGGAGACGCTGGGCGCGGACCGCGCGGATCTCACGGAGCGGCTGATCGAGGGCCGCCAGAAGTACTCGTCGATCTTCAACTACCCCACGCTGAGCTTCGCGGACGTCGGGGTGATCGGCTGGTTCGTGGACGGTGCCGCGATCTGCAACCAGGTGCCGCTGTGCAGGTCGTCGTACGGGCCGTACGCGCGCGCGATGGTGCGGATCTGCAAGGAGGAGTCGTTCCACCAGCGGCAGGGCTACGAGCTGCTGATGACGATGATGGGCGGCACCGCGGCGCAGCGGGAGATGGTGCAGGACGCGGTGGACCGCTGGTGGTGGCCGTCGCTGATGATGTTCGGCCCGCCCGACGATGCCTCGCCCAACTCGGCGCAGTCGATGGCCTGGAAGATTAAGCGGCACAGCAACGACGAACTGCGCCAGCGTTTCGTCGACATGACCGTCCCGCAGGCCGAGAAGCTCGGCGTGACGCTCCCGGACCCGGAGCTGCGCTGGAACGACGAGCGGGGACGCCACGACTTCGGCACTCCCGACTGGGACGAGCTGATGCGGGTCATCAAGGGTGACGGCCCCTGCAACGCCCAGCGGACGGAACGACGCCGCACGGCCCACGAGGAGGGCGCCTGGGTGCGCGAGGCGGCCACCGCCCACGCCGCCAAACAGGCGGCCCGCGCACAGAAGGGAGCGGTGGCATGACCCCCGAGAAGCCGTCCGAGGAACCGTCCGTGAAGCCGTCCGGCAAGCAGGGCTGGCCGCTGTACGAGGTGTTCGTGCGCGGCAAGCGCGGCCTGAACCACGTCCACGTGGGCTCGCTGCACGCCGCCGACGACCGCATGGCGCTCACCCACGGCCGCGACCTGTACACGCGGCGCAACGAGGGCGTCAGCATCTGGGTGGTGCGGTCCGAGCACATCACCGCCTCGACCCGGGACGAGAAGGACCCGTTCTTCGAGCCCAGCGCCGACAAGGTCTACCGCCACCCGACCTTCTACGACATCCCCGACGACGTCCCGCACATCTGAAGGAGAGGGGCATGAGTGACGACCACGTCTATCTGACCCTCGCCGAGGGACACGAGGACGACACCCGCTGGGCCTACGGCACCGGCTTCGAGGACCCCTTGCACGGCGTCGACACGGCCGTGCCCGACGGCGTCGACGCCGGTGAACTGGCCGCTCTCTGCGTCACCCTGGCCGACGACGCCCTGGTCTCGGCCCAGCGGCTCGCCGAGTGGACCACCCTGGCACCCGAGCTGGAGGAGGAGGTGGCCCTGGCCAACATCGGACTCGATCTGCTCGGCCAGGCCCGTCTGCTCTACGCCCGCGCGGGCCAGGTCGACGGCACCGGCCGCGGCGAGGACGCCTACGCCTACTTCCGGGACGCCGGCGACTTCCGCAACGTACGCCTGGCCGAACTGCCGGGCGGCGACTTCGCGTTCTCGACCGTACGGCTGCTGCTGTTCGCCAGTTGGCGCCTCGCGTGCTTCGAGCGGCTCACCGCCCACCGGGACCCGGTGCTCGCGGCGATCGCCGCCAAGGGCGTGAAGGAGCTGGCGTACCACCGGCAGTACGCGGCAGAGTGGGTGGTGCGCCTCGGCGACGGCACCGAGGAGTCGCACCGCCGGACGCGCCGGGCCCTGGAACAGGTGGCACCGTATCTGGGCGAGCTGTTCACGGCGTACGACGTACGGGACGAGGTCGTCGCCGTGATGCGCCAGGTCACCGAGGCGGCCGGACTGCCCATGCCTGTCTACCGGCCGCTCCCCGGCTCGGGCCGCACCGGGGAGCACACCGAGCATCTCGCTCCGCTGCTGGCCGAGTTGCAGGGCATCGCCCGCGCCCACCCGGAGGCGGCATGGTGACGACGCTCCTGGACGCGCGGCGGGCCCGGCGCATCGCCGAGGAGGTGCCCGACCCCGAGCTGCCCATGCTCACCCTGGCCGACCTCGGAGTGCTGCGCGACGTGTCCCTGAACCCGGACGGCACGGTGGTCGCGAGCCTCACTCCGACCTATTCGGGCTGCCCGGCGATGGCGGAGATGCGCGCCGCGGTGGCCGCCCGGCTCCGGGACGCGGGCTACGCGCGCGTGGAGATCCGCACCGTCCTCGACCCGCCCTGGACCAGCGACTGGATCACCCCGGCCGGCCGGCGCAAGCTCACCGAGCACGGCATCGCCCCGCCCGGTCCCGCGCCCGCCCGCACCACCGGCCCGGTCCCGCTCGTACTGTCGCCGGCCCGCCGCTCGGTGCCCTGCCCCCGCTGCGGTTTCCACGACACCGAGGAGACCTCCCGCTTCGCCGCCACGTCCTGCAAGTCCCTGTGGCGCTGCCTCGCCTGCCGCGAGCCGTTCGAGTACGTCAAGGAGATCTGATGGACGACCTGATGGAGCCGGCCCCCGCCCCGGCGGCACGCGCGCGTGCCCGCCGACGTCCGGTCTTCCACCCCCTGCGGGTCGCCGACGTGCGGCCGCTGTGCGAGGACGCGGCCGCCGTCAGCTTCGACATCCCGGCCGAGCTGGCCGAGGAGTTCGCCTTCGAGCCCGGCCAGTCGCTCACCCTGCGGCGCGACATCGACGGCCGGGACGAGCGCCGCTCGTACTCGATCTGCTCACCCGCCGGCACCGCCCCGCACATCGGCGTCCGGGTCGTACCGGGCGGACTGTTCTCCTCCTGGCTGGTGCGCGACGTACGCCCCGGCGACACCGTCGAGGTGATGGCACCCACCGGCGCCTTCACGCCCGACCTCACCGCCCCCGGCCACCACGTCCTGATCGCGGCCGGTTCCGGCATCACGCCCATGGTCTCCATCGCCGAGTCCGTCCTGGCCGCCGACTCCCGCTCGACGGTCACCCTCCTCTACGGCAACCGCCGCACCGGCACCGTGATGTTCGCCGACGAGCTCGCCGACCTGAAGGACCTGTATCCGACGCGGTTCCAGCTCGCCCATGTCCTCTCCCGCGAGCCCCGCGAGGCCGAGGTGCTCTCCGGCCGCCTCGACGCCGACCGGCTGTCGGCCCTCGTCGACGCGCTGGTGGACGTGGACTCCGCCGACCACTGGTGGCTGTGCGGCCCGCACGGCATGGTGCGCGCCGCCCAGCAGGTCCTGACCGGCCTCGGCGTGCCCGCCGACCGCGTCCACCAGGAGCTGTTCTACGCCGACGACGAGCCCGTGCGCGAGGTCCACCACGCCGAGACCGGCCCGACCGGCCCGGTCAGCCAGGTCACCGTCACCCTCGACGGCCGCTCCACGACCTCCGCCCTCCCCGGGAACGGAGCATCCTCGAAGGCGCCCAGCAGACCCGCCCGGACCTGCCGTTCGCCTGCAAGGGCGGCGTCTGCGGCACCTGCCGCGCCCTCGTCACCGACGGCAAGGCCGACATGCGGCGCAACTTCGCCCTCGAACCGGCCGAAGTCGACGCGGGCTACGTCCTCACCTGCCAGTCGTTCCCGGTCTCCGAAACCCTGACGGTGGACTTCGACACCTGAGCCGCCCGTCGCCTTCTCACACGTGGGTGCTTCTCAGCGGGACTCCACTTCGCCCGAACACTCCTGCGGCACAGCCACGCTCCCGACGACGACCGACTGGTACGAGACGTCCGGCGAGGCGTCGATCATGTCCTGCTGCTCGCGCCTGGCCTCGGCCCGGGCCTGCTCGATGGAGTCGTGGATCTCCTGGCAGTCCTACGCACCGGTCGGTGTGGCCTCCCGGGCCGGGGAGTTCGAATCAGCCGTGTAGGAAGCGGAGTTGAGAGTGGCGGTGGCGGCGAGCCCGGCCAGGCACGCCCCCGCCCAGACGGTGATGATCCGCCGGCGGGTATTCAAGTGCTGCCCCTTCCACCGCGCTCGACCTTCATCGAACCCCCCTCGAGAGATGATGCCGACGCCTTGGCAGAGGCATCTTTCACCCGGCGCGCAGAACGCGCAACGCCGTGAGCGCCACGTGGAGTTCGGTCCGCCGCTCCCCGGATTCCAGGTCGGAGTCGAGGAGGCGTTCGATGGTGCGCAGGCGCTGGTACATGGTCTCCCTGGACAGGCCGCCGCGACGGGCCGCTGTGGTCTTGTTGCCGGCGGCGTCGAGGTAGTGGCCCAGCGTCGTGAGCAGGTCGGTGCCGTGCCGGGTGTCGTGGTCGATGAGCCGGCCGAGGCGGCGCTCCGTGTAGTCCTGGACGCGCGTGTCCTCGCGCAGGGCGTACAGCAGGCGGCGCAGATCGATGTCCGGCAGCTCGTGGAAGGAACGGTCCGGGGGGAGGGGCTGGCCGGGCGGGGTGGCCTCTATGACACGGGCTGCCTCGCGGAAGGAGCGTGCCGTGCCGGCGAGGTCCGCCACCTCCGAGCCCACACCGACGATCGCCCCCGGGGCCAGACCCAGCGCGGTACGGCACAGCCGTTCCGCCACGGGGCGCCAGGGCCGGTCGGGGCGCAGGGCGGGCAGGATGCCGAGACGCCCGGGGGCGAGCTCGCCGACGAGGGCCGGAATCCCCGCCGACCGGAGCTCGCCGTGCAGCCGGGCCTCCAGCTCACCTCCCTCGGCACCCGGGCCCAGGTCGACGAGGATCGCCAGAAAGGCGACGCCTTCCGTGGGCAGGCCCAGCGCGGCGCAGCGGGCACGGGCGTCCTCGGGGGAGTGGTGGCGCTGCTCCGCCAGCTCCCGCAGGGCGGTGCGGTGAGCCGTGTGCTCCCAGGGCGTGGCGTGGATGAGCCGGGCGACGGTCAGGGCCATGGCCGTCCGCTCCAGGACGGTGATGTGCTCCGGCCCGAAGGCCGGTTGGCCGTCGGCGGGGGCCTGGAGCATGGCCAGGCGGCCCCAGCGTTCGCCCTGGTAGGAGACGGGCGCGGTGAGCCAGCCCTCCGGGCCGCCCGCCCCGGTGTGGTCGTCGGGCCCGGTGGCCCGGGAGCGCTGTTCCCAGTCGCCGAGCGCCTCCTCCACCGTGGTCCCCGACGGTTCGCAGATCAGTGCCTGGTGCACCAGGTTCTCCAGGACGACCGTGCGGCCGCTCATCTCCGCCGCCGCGCGCACCACGTCCTCCGGTCCCGCGCCGCGCAGGGTCAGCGCGGTGAACGCCTCGTGGATCCGCTGCGTCCGGCGCATCGCGTCGGCCTGGCTGCCGAGGATGAGGGCGTGGACGACCTGGGTGACCTCCAGGAAGTTGACGTCCCGCGCGAGGGTGATCAGCGGCAGCCCCCGGGCGTGGCAGGCCTGGACGAGGGCGTCGGGCGGCCGGTGGTAGCGCCGCACCAGCTCGATGACCAGGGCGGCCGCGCCCACATCCGTGAGTTCGTCGACGTACCGCCGGACCCCCGCCGTGTCGTCGGGCAGGGGCATGCCCGTGGTGAGGACCAGCTCGCCGCCCTTGAGGAAGGACGCCGGGTCCGTCAGCTCGGTGATGTGCACCCAGCGCACCGGCCGGTCCAGCCCGGCCGGCCCGGTGACGACCTGGGGCTGCCCGGCTGCCAGGACGGGCAGGGCCAGGACGTCGGCGACGGTCGGTGCGTGTCCGGCCGGGGCCTTCGGACGGTTCTCGTTCAAGGTGTCTCCCTGCTTGCCCGGTCACTCTGACAAGCGGCACTGACCTGCGCAAGAGCTGTCCACGGGAGGGACGGGCGGGATCAGGGGGGTCCGGTGGTTGACACAACGTCCGAACAACGCGTTCCGGCTGGACAGATCACGCGTTGTCGCGTCCCGCTGCGGCCCGGATGCTCGGGGTGTCGGATACAGCGGATCACCGCAAGCAGACCTCGACGTACGGCCGGGAGACGAACATGACCGCACTGTCGCCGCACCTTCGCCAGGCCACACCCGTGGTGGCCGCCCGGGGCGAGGGCGTCCACCTCTACGGTGAGGACGGCCGCCGCTACCTCGACTTCACCGCCGGCATCGGCGTCACCAGCACCGGGCACTGCCACCCCAAGGTCGTGGCGGCGGCGCAGGAGCAGGTGGGCACGCTCATCCACGGTCAGTACACGACCGTCATGCACCAGCCGTTGCGCCGCCTCGTGGAGAAGCTGGGCGAGGTGCTGCCGGCCGGCCTGGACAGCCTGTTCTTCACCAACTCCGGCAGTGAGGCCGTCGAGTCGGCGCTGCGGCTGGCCCGCCAGGCCACCGGCCGGCCAAACGTCCTGGTCTGTCACGGCGGCTTCCACGGCCGTACGGTCGCCGCCGCGTCCATGACGACCTCCGGGATCCGCTTCCGGTCCGGGTTCTCCCCGTTGATGAGCGGTGTGGTCGTCACGCCGTTCCCGACGGCCTACCGGTACGGCTGGGACGAGGAGACCGCCACCCGCTTCGCCCTGAAGGAACTCGACTACACCCTCCAGACGATCTCGTCGCCCGCCGACACGGCCGCGATCATCGTCGAGCCGGTGCTCGGCGAGGGCGGGTACGTTCCCGCGAACCGCGCCTTCCTCGAAGGGCTGCGGGAGCGGGCGGACCGGCACGGCTTCCTGCTGATCCTCGACGAGGTACAGACCGGCGTCGGCCGTACCGGACGCTTCTGGGGCCACGACCACTTCGGTGTCACCCCCGACATCCTCGTCACCGCCAAGGGAATCGCCAGCGGCTTCCCGATCTCCGGCATCGCCGCCTCCGAGGAACTGATGGCCAAGGCCTGGCCCGGCTCGCAGGGCGGCACCTACGGCGCCAACGCCGTCGCCTGCGCCGCGGCCTGCGCCACCCTCGACGTCGTACGCGACGAGAAGCTCGTCGAGAACGCGGAGACGATGGGCGCGCGGCTGCGCCAGGGCCTGGAGGCGGTCGCCGACCGCACCCCGGGCATCGGCGACGTCCGCGGCCTCGGACTCATGCTCGCCACCGAGTTCGTCACCGAGGACGGCAGCCCCGACCCCGAGACCGCCACCCGCGTCCAGCGCGCCGCCGTCGACGAGGGGCTGCTCCTGCTGCAGTGCGGCGCCTGGAACCAGGTGGTCCGCATGATTCCGGCGCTCGTGATCGACGAGGCGGGCGTGGACGAGGGCCTGCGGGCCTGGGCGAAGGCGGTCGAGGCCGGCACGTCGGGAGCCGGAGAGCGATGACCACCGCCACCCGCGACCTGGCGGGTCTGACGGCCCGGATCGCCGAGATCGCGCCCGGTCTGCGGGTGGAGACCGGCCCGGGGGCGACGGGCCCTTACGCCTACGACGCCTCCAACTACCGGGTGCTGCCGTGGGCCGTGGCCTTCCCGCGCACCGCCGACGACGTGGTCGCGGTGCTGCGGGCTTGCCGGGAGGCGGACGTGCCCGTCACGGCCCGGGGCGGCGGCACCAGCATGGCGGGCAATGCCGTCGGGCTCGGTGTCGTCCTGGACTTCTCCCGGCACATGAACCGGATCCTGGACATCGATCCCGCGGCCCGCACCGCACGCGTCGAGACCGGTGTCGTCCTCGACGCGCTGCGTGCCGCGACCGCCTCGCACGGGCTCGACTTCGGCCCCGACCCGTCCTCGCACAGCCGCTGCACCCTCGGCGGCATGATCGGCAACGACGCGTGCGGCAACCGGTCGGTGCGCGACGGCCGGACCAGCGGCCATGTCGAGGCCCTGGAGATCGTCACGGCCGACGGTGTGCGGGCCGTCGCCGACCGCACCGGCCTGCACCCGGTCGATCCCGGCGACGCCGGAATCATCGCGCGGCTCGAATCCGACCTCCGGAAGCTGATAGAGGACAACCTGGCGCCGATCCGTACCGAGCTGGGCCGGATCCCGCGCCAGGTCTCCGGCTACCAGCTGCACCGCCTGCTGCCGGAGAACGGCTTCGACATGGCCCGCGCGCTCGTGGGCACCGAAGGCACCTGTGCGGTCGTCACCGCCGCGACGGTCCGCCTGGTGGCGACCGCACAGGCATCGGCGCTGCTGACCCTCGGCTACGACGACGTCGTCGACGCGGCCGAGGACGTGCCGGAGATCCTGCGCTTCTCGCCCAGCGCCGTGGAGGGCATGGACGAGGCGATCGTCGCCACCATGCGCGTCCGCCGCGGCCCGGACTCCGTCACCGGCCTGCCCGAGGGCCGCGCCTGGCTCTACGTCGAACTCGAAGGCGAGGACCAGGCCGCGGTCGACGGCCGTGCCGCCGAGCTGCTCGACGTGCTGAAGGCACAGGGCCGGCTGACCGGCGGACGGGTCGTCGAGAGCCCGGCCGAGCGGCGCTCGCTGTGGCGGGTCCGCGAGGACGGGGCCGGGCTCGCAGCCCGGCTGGTGGACGGCGGGGAGTCCTGGCCCGGCTGGGAGGACGCGGCCGTCGCCCCCGAGAACCTCGCCGCCTATCTGCGCGACTTCCGCGCGCTGCTGGCCTCGCACGGGCTGACCGGTGTGCTGTACGGGCACTTCGGCGCGGGCTGCGTCCACGTGCGGGTCGACTTCGACCCGGCCACGGACACCGGCCGGGCCGTCATGCGGCGGTTCCTCTCCGAAGCGGCCACGCTGGTCGTCTCGCACGGCGGCACCCTGTCGGGCGAGCACGGTGACGGACGGGCCCGCAGCGAACTGCTGAAGGTCATGTACAGCCACCGCATGCTCGCCGCCTTCGCCGCGTTCAAACGGATCTTCGACCCGGACGGGCTGCTCAACCCTGGAGTCATCGTCGAGCCGGCCCCGCTGGACGCCGACCTCGCGCTGCGTGAACTCCCGCTCGTGGACACGTCGTTCACCTTCCCCCACGACCCGGACGGCTTCACGGGCGCGGTGCGCCGCTGTGTCGGCATCGGCCGCTGCCGCAGCGACTCCGGCGGGGTGATGTGCCCGAGTTACCGGGCCACGGGTGAGGAGAACGACTCCACCCGCGGCCGGGCCCGCATGCTCCAGGAGATGGTGCGCGGCGAGGCCGTCCAGGACGGCTGGCGCTCGACCGAGGTCAAGGACGCCCTCGATCTGTGCCTGTCCTGCAAGGCCTGCTCCAGCGACTGTCCGGTGGGCGTCGACATGGCGACCTACAAGGCGGAGTTCCTGCACCAGCACTACAAGGGCAGGCTCAGGCCACGCTCCCACTACTCGCTCGGCTGGCTGCCCAGGACCTCCGCCCTCGCCGGATACGCGGCCCGCCCGGTCAACGCCCTGCTGCGCGGACCGCTCGGCAGGCTCCTCGCCCGCCTGGGCGGCGTGACCACGAAGCGCGGGATCCCCGCCTTCGCCTCCCGGCGCGCCCTGAAGAAGACCCTGCGTGCGGCGGAGCCCTCCGGTCCGGCGAAGGCCCTGCTCTTCGTCGACAGCTTCACCCGGGCCTTCCGCCCCCAGGTCGCGGGAGCGGCGAGCCGTGTCCTCGCCGACGCCGGCGTTCCCTGCACCCCGCGGGACGGCCTGTGCTGCGGACTGACCTGGGTCAGCACCGGCCAGCTGTCCGTGGCCCGCAAGGTCATGGCCCGTACGGTCGCCCACCTCGACGACGGCGACGACCGGCCGATCATCGTGGCCGAGCCCAGTTGCGCCGCCGCCCTCAAGCGCGACGTGCCCGAACTGCTCGGCACCGAGGCCGCACAGCGCGTCGCCGACCGCGTCCACACCTTCACCGGGGCCCTCACCGACCTCGCCGACCAGGGCTGGACCCCGCCGCCGCTGCCCCGGGACGTCGTCCTGCAGACCCACTGCCACGAGTACGCCACCTTCAAGAGCCGCCGCCCCGCCGACCTGCTGCGCCGCCTCGGCGTCCACGCGGTCGACGAGGCCGAGGGCTGCTGCGGACTCGCCGGGAACTTCGGTTTCGAGGCGGAGCACTACGACACCTCGATGGCTGTCGCGGACCTGGCCCTGGGGCCTCGCATCGAGGCCCTCGACGGACGCCCCGTCGTGGCCGACGGCTTCAGCTGCGCCACCCAGATCGACCACCTCGCCGGTGACCGGGGCGTCCGAGCCCTGCACCTCGCGGAACTCCTCGACCCCTGCGCCGATCGACCAGGAGAGACATCATGACCGAGGTACTGAACCAGCTCTTCATCGGCGGTTCCTGGGTGGACGCCGCGGACGGCGCCACCCTGCCCGTCGACGACCCGGCCACCGGCGAGATCCTCGGCCATGTCGCCGACGCGGGTGCCAAGGACGCCAGGCTCGCGGAGGAGGCAGCCGTCCAGGCCCAGGCCGCATGGGCCCGCACGGCGCCCCGGGCGCGCAGCGAGATCCTGCGCCGCGCGCACGAGCTCATCCTCGAACGCACCGACGAACTCGCCCGCCTCATGACCTCCGAGATGGGCAAGCCGCTCGCCGAGGCCAGGGGAGAGGTGGCGTACGCCGCCGAGTTCTTCCGCTGGTTCTCCGAGGAGGCCGTGCGGATCGACGGGGGGTGCGGCACCCTGCCCGACGGCCGCAACCGCATGCTGCTCTCCCGCCGCCCGGTCGGCCCCTGCCTGCTGATCACGCCGTGGAACTTCCCGCTGGCCATGGGCACCCGCAAGATCGGCCCGGCGATCGCGGCGGGCTGCACGATGATCCTCAAGCCGGCCCCGCAGACCCCGCTGTCCAGCCTCGCCCTCGCCGGGATCCTGAAGGAGGCCGGGCTGCCGGACGGTGTGCTGAACGTCGTCACCACCTCCCGCGCCGGAGAGGTCTGCGAACCGCTGCTGCGCGGCGGCCGGATCCGCAAGCTGTCCTTCACCGGCTCCACGGCCGTCGGCCGGCTGCTGCTCGCACAGTGCGCCGACACCGTCGTACGGACGTCGATGGAGCTGGGCGGCAACGCGCCGTTCATCGTCTTCGACGACGCCGACCTGGACGTGGCCGTGGACGGCGCGATGGTCGCCAAGATGCGCAACATGGGCGAGGCCTGCACCGCCGCCAACCGTTTCTTCGTCCACCGGTCGGTCGCCGAGGAGTTCGGACGGCGGCTCGCCGGGCGGATGGGCGCGCTCGAGGTCGGCCCCGGCACCCGGGACGGCGTCGACGTCGGCCCGCTGATCGACACCGTCGGGCGTGCCAAGGTCGAGGAGCTGGTCGCCGACGCGGTGGAGCGCGGCGCCCGGGTGCTGGTCGGCGGCCGTACGCCCGAAGGGCCCGGCTGCTTCTACCCGCCGACGGTGCTCGCGGACGTCTCCCCCGAGAGCCGCCTGATGGACACGGAGATCTTCGGTCCGGTCGCCGCGATCCTCACCTTCGACGACGAGGACGAGGTCCTGCGCCGGGCCAACGACACGCCCTGGGGTCTGGTCGGCTACGTCTTCACCGAGGGGCTCGACCGAGGCCTGCGGGTCAGCGAGGGCCTGGAGGTGGGCATGGTGGGCCTGAACACCGGCCTCGTCTCCAACCCGGCCGCGCCCTTCGGCGGGGTCAAGCAGTCCGGGCTCGGCCGCGAGGGCGGCCGGGTCGGCATCGACGAGTTCCTGGAGTACCAGTACATCGCGGTTCCCGTCCGATGACCCCCTTCCCGCCTGAGGCGTCCGGGCGCGCGGGCGCCTGAACTCCGTGATGTGCCACGCCCCCTGGTGCCGGTCGTCACCAGGGGGCCTGTCACGCGTGCCGGGCCGTTACGCGCCCAGGCGGCGGCCGGTGATCTCCTGCGCCGTGTCGGCGACCAGACGGCCCCACTCGGGCAGCCGTGCCTCGTCGTAGCGCGAGTCGGGCAGCGAGACGGCCACGGAGGCGAGCGGTGTGCCGTCCTCGTCGAGGACGGGTGCTGCGATCGCGCAGACGTCCGGACGGTACTGGTTGCGGTTGAGCGCGTAGCCGTCGGTGCGCACCCGCTTCAGCTCGGCGCGCAGCTCTGCCGGATCGACGAGCGTCGCGTCGCTGTAGCTCTCCAGGCAGCGCTCCACCAGCTCCTCGACTTCGGCGGGCGGCAGGTGGGCCAGCACCGTGCGGCCCGTGGCGGTGGCGTGCAGCGGCGAGGTGTCGCCGATCGCGTGGAACGTCCGCACCGCGTGGTGGCGGTCCACCCGGTCCACGACCACCATGCACTGCAGCGCGTCCGGCACCGACAGGTGGATCGTCTCGTTCAGCGCGTCCCGCAGCCGGATCATGGGCTCCCGCGCGGCCGCGAACAGACTCGACCCCTGAAGCGCCGCCGGCCGCACGGCGAGCACGCGCGCGCCGATCTCCCAGCGCGTGGTGTCCTTGCGGTTCGCCCGCAGCCATCCGGCCTCGTTCAGAGTGACCAGCGTGCGCTGCACGGTCGGCTTGGGCAGCCCGAAGAGCTCGGTCAGTTCCCCCACCGTCACCGGCTGGTGCTGCGCGACCGCTTCCAGGATCCGCAAAGACCTGGTCACGCTCTTCATTTCCATCTGATTTCCCCGTTAACTCGCGGAATCCCTTGCGTACACCCCTTGACTCCCCTCCTCGCCACTGTCCTTCTCGTGCCAGATTCTAGTACAGCGTGCCACAATGCGGCACGGCAGGTGAAGTGGAAACGACCCCGTCCGGGATGCATGAAGGTGGCGCATGAAGGCATGAAGGCATGAAGGAGTCTTCATGTGTTCCTGTATGGTGAGGGTCTTACGCGCCCCCGCCAGAAGGACCCCTGTTGACTTCCACCCTCACGCCGCGCCCGGTCCACGAGGCGGAGCCCGCACGCCCCGGGACCGTGCCGCGACGCCGCACCCGTGCCCTCGCGCTCCCCGAGGCGCGCTGGGCCGCGGCGGCCACCG
This sequence comes from Streptomyces sp. CA-179760, assembly GCF_050937045.1. NCBI lineage: Bacteria > Bacillati > Actinomycetota > Actinomycetes > Kitasatosporales > Streptomycetaceae > Streptomyces > Streptomyces sp. CA-179760. The sequence continues at coordinate 495,574 of NZ_JBNJLZ010000001.1, read as the reverse complement.
CCTTCTTCCTGCTCGCGCTGCCCCTCCAGCTGGCCGGCGCCCCCGCCTGGGCGTGGGGCCCGCTCTACGCGATGTCGTACGCCACGGGGGGCTGGGAGCCTGGATGGGAGGGGCTGAAGGCGCTCAAGGACCGCACCCTCGACGTCGACCTGCTGATGGTGGTCGCCGCACTGGGCGCGGCCTCGATCGGGCAGGTCATGGACGGCGCCCTGCTCATCGTCATCTTCGCCACCTCCGGCGCCCTGGAGGCACTGGCCACGGCCCGCACCGCCGACTCCGTCCGCGGCCTGCTGGACCTGGCCCCCGCCACGGCCACCCGGCTCTCTCCCGACGGCGGCGAACAGATCGTCCCCGTCGAGGAGCTGACGGTCGGCGACACCGTCCTCGTACGTCCCGGTGAGCGCGTCGGCGCCGACGGCCGGGTGCTGGACGGGGCGAGCGAGGTGGACCAGGCGACCATCACCGGTGAGCCGCTCCCCGTACCGAAGGAGCCGGGCGACGAGGTCTTCGCGGGCACCCTCAACGGCACCGGCGCCCTGCGGGTCCGGGTCGAGCGCGACGCGTCCGACTCGGTGATCGCCCGGATCGTCCGGATGGTGCAGGAGGCGTCCGAGACCAAGGCGCCCACGCAGCTGTTCATCGAGAAGGTCGAACAGCGCTATTCGCTGGGCATGGTGGCCGCGACCCTGGCCGTCTTCCTGGTGCCGCTCGCCTTCGGCGAGCCGCTCACCGACGCGTTGCTGCGCGCCATGACGTTCATGATCGTGGCCTCGCCGTGCGCGGTCGTGCTGGCCACGATGCCGCCCCTGCTCTCGGCCATCGCCAACGCCGGGCGGCACGGTGTGCTGGTGAAGTCGGCCGTGGTGATGGAGCGTCTCGGCCAGGTGGACGCGGTCGCCCTGGACAAGACCGGCACACTGACCGAAGGCAGCCCGCGCGTCACCGACGTCCGGCCGCTGCCGGGATCCGGCCTGGACGAGGACGGGTTGCTGACCCTCGCGGCGGCCGCCGAGCGGCCCAGCGAGCATCCGCTGGCCCGGGCGGTCGTCGGCGCGGCCCGCGAGCGCGGCCTCGACCTGCCCGAAGCGCAGGACTTCGCCTCCGCGCCCGGGGTGGGAGTGACCGCCGTCGTCGACGGCCACGCGGTCGCGGTCGGTGCCCCGGCCCGGCTGACGGGCGACGCCCTCGAAAGCATCGCGGAACTGGAGGAGTCCGGCCGTACCGCCGTCCTGGTCGTCGTCGACGGCGCCCCCGCCGGACTGCTCGGCATCGCCGACCGGCCGCGCTCGGACGCCGCCGCCACGGTCGCCGCCCTCGCCACGCTCACCGGCGCCGCACCGACACTCCTCACCGGCGACAACCCCCGGGCCGCCGCGCGCCTCGCCGCCGAGACCGGCATCGACGACGTGCGTGCCGGGCTGCTGCCGCAGGACAAACTGGCAGCCGTCCAGGAGATGGAGAGCGCGGGCCGCAAGGTGCTGGTCGTCGGGGACGGCGTCAACGACGCACCCGCCCTGGCCGCCGCCCACACCGGGATCGCCATGGGCCGGGCGGGCTCCGACCTCGCCCTGGAGACCGCCGACGCCGTGATCGTGCGCGACGAACTCGCCGCCGTCCCCGCCACCGTCGCCCTCTCCCGCCGCGCCCGCGGGCTGGTCGTCCAGAACCTCGTGATCGCCGGGGTGTTCATCGCCGGCCTCGTCGTCTGGGACCTCGCCGGCGACCTGCCGCTGCCCCTGGGTGTCGCGGGCCACGAGGGCTCCACGGTCCTCGTCGGACTGAACGGCCTGCGGCTGCTGAGGGAGTCGGCCTGGCAGAAGGCCGCCGCCGAGGGGAGTGCCTGAGCCCGTCAGCGCACCGTAGGCGGACCGCTGCTCGCGCGCACGACGAGGTCGACGGGGACGAGGCTGTCGACGCGGGGCCGCTCGCCCGGCCCGTCGATGCGGTCCAGGAGCAGACGCAGGGAACGCGTGCCGATCTCGGCGAAGTCGGTGCGGACGGTGGTCAGCGGGGGCAGCAGATGCGCGGCCTCGGGGATGTCGTCGTAGCCGACGACACTGACCTCCCCGGGGACGGACCGCCCGGATTCGTGCAGGGCGTGCAGCAGGCCAAGCGCCATCTGGTCGTTGGAGGCGAACACCGCCGTCACCTCCGGGCGCCGGGTCAGCCGGCGGCCCAGTTCGTAACCGGAGTCGGCGCCCCAGTCCCCGACGAGGGGTGCCGGGACGTCGGCACCGGCCGCCTGGAGCGTCGACTGCCAGCTCGCCAGCCGGTGGTCGGCGGAGGTCCAGCCGGTCGGGCCCGCGATGTGCCAGACGGTGGCGTGCCCGAGGCCCAGGAGATGCTCGGTGGCCTTGCGGGCGCCGGTGCGGGAATCACCCGTGACCAGGGGCGTACTGGCGTCGAGGGCACTCTCCAGCACCACCAGCGGAGTGCCGAGGTCGGTCTCCGCCAGTGCCCGGCCCACCCACTGCTGCGGGGCGATCGCGATGACGCCGTCCGCGCCCTCGGCCGACAGCCGGTTCACGGCCTCGACGACGGTCCCGTGGTCGGCCGTGTCCAGGGCGATGGAGCTGACGAGGTAACCGGCCTCCTGGGCCGCGGTGTTGATCGCGGTCAGGATGGAGGCGGGCCCGTACCGCGCGGCGTCGAAGGAGATCACCCCGAGCATCCGGGTCCTGCCGCTGGCCAGGGACCGCGCGCTGCGGCTGGGCCGGTAGCCGAGCGAGCGCATGGCCTCCAGGACCGCCTCGCGCGTCTCGGTGCGGACGGCCGGGTGGTCGTTCAGCACCCGTGAGACGGTCTGCTTGGAGACGCCGGCCAGCCGGGCCACGTCGGCCATCACCGGCCGCGTCCCCGCGAAATTGCGCCTGCTGCGGCCCTTGGGAACCGGGCCGTCGGTGGCGCTCGGTGTCATGGCGGGAGATTCCTCGACGTGGGGTACGGCGGTCCTGAACCCGCCCGGCAGGAGCCCAGCATAGGCGGCGCGGTGTCCGCAGCGGCGTCAGCCGGTCCGGACCGACCACACGCGTGTGACCACCCACTCCGCCTGCCCCACTCCAGCCGCCCGCCACCCATCGCCCTCCTGCCCCGGCACATGCACCGGCGCGCCGGCGGCCAGCGGCAGCACCTTCAGCCGCAGCCCCCGGGCACGCAACTCCCCGGCGGGCAGCCGGTCCAGGCCGATGTCCCAGACCCGCCCCGAGTAGAACTGGTCGGCGACCAGGACGTCCCCCACGTACGCCCGTGCCAGATCACCCGTCCAGCGCAGCCGCAGCAGAACACCGGCGGGCGCCCGCAGCAGTTCCTCCGGTACGTCGACCCGGTACTCGGCGGCCACGGTGTCCATGTGCTTGTCGGCGGGCATGCTCGCCCGGCCCCGCACCCCGGTCACGGGCTCCGGAGCCGGACCGGCGGGTCTGACCAGGGTGACGCGCGCGGCGGATTCGCCGAGGGGCCCGGCCCCCACGGTGTAGCGCCTGAACACACCGTCCGCCTCCTCCCGTACCCGTTCCCCCTCCACCACCAGGGCGGAACCGGGCGCGGGCAGTACTGCGAACGACGGCTCCGCGGCCGGGCTGTGCAGCCGTACCTCCTCACCGTCGAAGACGACCCCGTCCCCGCAGAGCACCAGCCGCTCGGCGCCCCACGCGACGCCCCGGTAGGCGGTACGGGCCGTCGCCGCGTCCAGGACCAGCAGACCGACGCGGGAGCCGTCGGCCGCGTCCACCTCGACCAGGGCATCGGTGCCCGGCCGCAGACCGGTGACCAGGACCCGGCCGTCGACGGGCGTGACCTCGCCGTCCCCGGACGGCACGGCGACGGACGCCACCGTGTCCGCGTCCAGGGCGAGTTCGGGCGCGATGCCGTCGGTCGCGGCCAGCACCAGGACCGTACGGCCGTCCGCCTCGACCGTGCAGACCGGCTGCACGGTGGCCCACTCCAGCCGCAGCCCGGCCACGTCCCATCGCAGCGGCCAGCAGAAGTAGGAGCCGGAGGGCACCGTCACGGGAGCGCCCGGCAGCGTGAGCGCACGCGCGTCCGGGAAGTCGATCGTGAACGTCGTGCCCGGGTGGTCCGGTAGCGGCTCGTGCGGCTGATGGTTGGTCACGAACAGGAAGCCTGAGGCGCCGTCGGTGCGGACGGCCCAGCGCAAGGTGTCACGATCGTGCTGCCCGGTCGGCAGCCGCTCGGGCAGCACGGACTCCATGGGCGCGATCCGGTGCCCGAAAGCCGCCAGCAGCAGATGCTGGAGCCGCAGTTCGTGGTACGAGGGCCGCACCTGGCCGTACTCGCCGAGCGGGGCCTGGAAGTCGTAGCTCAGGACCGGCAGGTCGTTGGGGTAGCCGGTGGCGTGCGACTCCTGAAGGGTGGTCAGCTCTCCGGGCGGATTCGTACCGCCGTGGAACATGTAGTAGCCCTGCCACACCGAACCGCAGCCGATCTTGGTCAACGCGAGCGCGCCCACGTCGGCGGCCTCCACACGGGGCCGCCGGTGATACGCCACCGCCATACCCCCTCCCAACTCGCAGGTGGCCCACGGGAACCGGTCCGTCGGGGCCGGTCCGGCGCCGCGCACGGTCGTGGGCCGCAGGTCGGCTCCGATGCCCTCGTCGTCGCGCTCGTGGGTGAAGAAGAAGTGCTTGCGGCAGGTGTCGGGCCAGCCGCCGTCCGCCTCCGTCCAGAACGCCTCGGGATACCCGCCGTACAGCGGAAGCAGCTCCTCGCCCGGAAGTCGCACCCCGCCCCAGGCGGTCGCCGTCCACAGCGGTGCGCTCAGCCCGGCCTCCTGGGCCAGGCGCTTGAGCGTGCGCAGATGGCCGGGCTGGTCGTAGAGCTCGTTCTCGATCTGGATCGCGACGATCGGACCGCCGTGTGCCCGGTCCAGGCCTCGCAGTTGCTCCGCGACAGCCGTGAACCAGGTGCGTACGGGCTCCAGATAGGCCGGGTCGTCGGTGCGTGGCGTGCGGGCGCGTGCGAGCAGCCAGTCGGGCAGGCCGCCGTTGCGGACCTCGGCGTGCGACCAAGGGCCGATGCGGGGAACGAAGTCCAGGCCGTGGCGGGCACACAGCCCGGCGAAGCGCCTCAGGTCGAGGTCGCCGTCGAAGCGGACCCCGCCCTCGATCTCCTCGTGGTGGATCCAGATCACGTATGAGGCGACGGCGGTCACACCGCCCGCCTTCATCTTCAGCAGTTCCTCCTCCCACTCCCCGTTCGGGTAGCGGGAGTAGTGGAACTCGCCGGAGACCGGGAACCAGGGGCGGCCGCCACGGGTGAGCCGGCGGCTGGTCACTTCGATCGGGTCGGGCACGCCCGGCGCGTCCGCGAAGGGCAGATGGCCGGTGAGCGGGGGAGCGGATGGCGCGGGCACGCGCAGCCGGTGCGGGGTCACCAGGTGTTCTCCGGGCCGAGGTCGGGGGTGTCGGTGAGCTGGGCGCGGGGGGCGGTGGTGCCGTGCAGCTCCAGCAGGACCAGCTCGTTTGCGCCCGGCCGCAGCACGGGGGCGGGGACGTACAGGGTGTGCTGCGGGCCCCGGTTCCAGTAGCGGCCCAGGTGGAAGCCGTTGACCCACGCCTGGCCCTTCGTCCAGCCGGGCAGGGAGAGAAAGGCGTCGGCGGGCGTGTCCACCTCGAAGGTGCCGCGGTGGAAGGCCGGCACGATGACCGCGGCGTCCCCGGCCGGTGCGAACGGCACCGCGCTCAGGTCGTCCAGCGCCAGCGGGTGGCAGTCCCAGCCCCGCAGGGTGGTGCCACTGAAGGAGACGGGCCCGAGCAGCCCCTTGGGCGCGCCGATACGGGGCCCGTAGTTGACGCCGCCCATGTTCTCGACGAGGACCTCCAGCGTCGCGCCGGAGCGGGGGACACGCACGGGCAGTGTCTCGTCGTGTCGTTCGCGCTCCAGTACGCCGACCGGGGCGCCGTCGACGAAGACCTGGGCGCGGTCGCCGACACCGCCGGAGAAGTGCAGCAGGCCGTCTCCCGCAGCGGGGAGGGTGGTGCGGTAGAGCGCGTAGCCGGTGCGCTGCCCGAGCTCGTCCATGGTCACCGGGTCGTCGGCGTGCACGGACGCGGCGAGCGTGCCGACGAGTGGAAGCAGAGATGCCCGGCGGTCCAACTCCACATCGGTGGGCGGAAGTTTGGGCCCGGGTGCCGGGGCAGGCTCGTCGGGAACGCCGGCATGACGGGCGATGACCTCGCGGAAGGCGTGGTACTTCGGCCCCGGATCGCCGCACTCGGTCAGCGCGGCGTCGTAGTCGTACGACGTGATGGTCGGGGTGTAGGCGTGCTTGTGGTTGGCGCCATTGGCGAAGCCGAAGTTGGTGCCGCCGTGGAACATGTAGACGTTCACGGACGCCCCGGCGGACAGCAGCCGGTCCAGGTCCGCGGCGGCGTCGGCCGCGTCCCGCACATGGTGCGGACCGCCCCAGTGGTCGAACCAGCCGATCCAGAACTCCGCGCAGAACAGGGGCCCTTCGCTCCGGTGCTCGCGCAGCCGCCCGAGGCACTGCTCGACGCGACTGCCGAAGGTGCCGGCCACCAGGACGCCGGGCAGGCTGCCGGCGGCCAGATGTTCCGGGTCGGCCTGGTCGCAGGTGAACAGCAGCTCCTCGACGCCCCGGGAACGGAACGCGTCGGCCAGGTGCTTCAGATACGCGCTGTCATCGTCGTAGGCGCCGTACTCGTTCTCCACCTGCACAGCTATGACGGGACCGCCCGCCGCGGCCATGTAGGGGCGGAGCGCGGGCAGCAGCAGGTCGAGGTAGCGGTCGACGGCCCCGGTGAAGCGCGGATCGCTGGTCCGCAGCCGGATGTCCGGGTCCGAGGTCAGCCAGTCGGGCAGGCCGCCCCCGTCCCACTCGGCGCAGATGAACGGACCTGGACGCAGCAGCACCCGCAGCCCCTCGTCCCGGGCGAGCCGCAGGAACCGGGGCAGGTCCAGGAAACCGTCGAGCACGAGGGGCCCGTCGGGATCCGGCTGGTGGTGGTTCCACGGAAGGTACGTCTCCACCGTGTTGAGGCCCATCAGGCGGGCCTTGCGCAACCGGTCGGCCCACAGGTCGGGGTGGACACGGAAGTAGTGCAGCGCGCCGGAGAGGATCCGGAACGGCTCGCCGTGCAGCAGGAATCCGTCGGACGTCGTCGTCAGAGCGGGCATGCGGAGGCTTCCCTTCGAGGCAGGGGGAGTCAGTGGGAGCGGGGCGGCTGGTCGGTCACGCGGACTCCGGAGGACGGCCCACCAGGGTGGGGTGGGCGGAGTACACAGTCGCGTACGGCGGAAGCGATTTGATGTTACCGGTAACATCCTGCCCGTCAACATCCCCGGCAGCACGGAAGAGAAGCTCCGGGACGGCCGATCGCGGCGCCAGTACGGGCAAGACGGGTTCCGGGCGGTGGGGGACCTGGCCGTTGCCGACGGTGTCAGCGCTGGGCAGGATGACGGGCATGGCCGTCATCCACCACACCACGCTCAAGCCGTCCAAGCTGGAACTGCTCACCTCCTGGCTGCCCTCCCGCCCCTGGTACCGCGGTGGCGCGGCCGAACCGAAGCTGGTCAAGGCCGGCGGGTTCCGGCTGGACGATCCGGAAGGCGAGGTCGGGATCGAGTACCTCGTCGTCACCGACGCCTCCGGCCCCGGGCCGACCAGCTACCTCGTGCCGCTCACCTATCGCGACGCCCCGCTCGACGGTGCGGAGCATGCCCTTGTCGGCACCATGGAGCACGGCGTGCTCGGGCCGCGGTGGGCCTACGACGGCTGTCACGACCCCGTGATGGTCACCCAGCTGTCGGCCTTGATCGAGGGGCAGGTGCGGGCCCAGGACCAGAACAGCAGCGATCTCCCCGATCGCGAGGTCACGGTCTCCCGCACCGGTGAAGGGCCCCTCCCCGCGGACTTCATCGCCACCGACGACCGGAACGGCACCCGACTGACCACGCCCCAGGGCACCACCCTCCGCCTGCACCGGGTCCTCCAGCCCGCCCCGGACGGACCGTTGACTCCCGCGCAGGGAGCGACCGGCCACGTCACCGGCTCCTGGCAACTGCCGGACGGCACACGGGCCCGGGGGTGCTGGTCGATCTGTACGGTGGTCCCCGCACCTAGCCCCTGCATCAGGGCCCAAACCGATTGCCCGAACGTCCAGGCCCGGCACCGTACTTCACACACCCACCCCGTGCAGGAAGGCACCGCCGTGGCCGTACACCCCCCGCAGCGCCTGGCCCTGCTCGGCGGTGGCTTCTCCACCGACGACGACGGTCTGCTGGACGACTGGGTGCTGTCCCAGGCGCGCGTGTCCCGACCCAAGGTGTGCTTCGTGCCCACGGCCAGCGGAGACGCACCGGCCTACATCGAACAGTTCCACGCGGCGTTCCGGTCACGCCCTGGCTGCGAACCCTGCGTCCTGCCCCTGTTCCGCCGGGAGCTGGGCGATGACGCCCTGCGCTCCTTCCTGCTCGCCCAGGACATCGTGTACGTGGGGGGTGGCAACACGGCCAATCTCCTCGCGGTCTGGCGCACCCACGGTGTGGACCGGCTGCTGCGGGAGGCCTACGACCTCGGCACGCTGCTGTGCGGCATCAGCGCCGGCGCCAACTGCTGGGCCGAGGGCTCACACACCGACTCCTTCGGGCCGCTGACGTACCTCCCCGACGGCCTGGGGGTGCTGCCCGGCTCCGTCTGCCCGCACTACGACAGTGAACCGGGCCGGCGGCTCTCGTACCGTGCGGCCGTGGCGGCGGGTAACCTCCCGGCGGGCTGGGCCGGAGTGCTTTTCACCGACGGTGTGCTGACGGAGACCGTCACCCGGATGCCGGGAGCAGGGGTGTATCGGGTGGAGGCGGACGCGAAGGGTGGGGTGCGTGAGCATGGGCTGCCCTGCCGGGCCCTCGGGCCTGCTTGACGTAAATGGGCATGGGGGTCACTCCCGGCATCCTCGGTGGGAGGTGGAGGGATCCCGGCCGCCAGGACCGGCAGACGGTGGTGACGCTGTCGCCTCACGACATCGACTGGCATCGACCACTGTCCAGACGCCCGATCAGCGTGGCCCGACACAACGCCGAACAGCACACGGCACTGCTGCTTCCGGGATCCCGCCATCTACTGGATGACGCACATCGGCCCCACCCAGGCCGAACCCCTGGCCGGGCCGGCCGGCCGAACTGCCCCGGGCTGCCCTGTGGCCACATCCCACTGATCCCTTGAACCTCAGTGATCCACCAGGATTGCTTCGGGCCCGATCGGGTACGCGAGCAGGACCGTGCCCGGGGCGGATCATGTCCCGGGTGGGCCGCAAGACCGCCGCTATCAGGGAATCTGCCATGGAGACACCCGCAAACGACCCCACGCCCACGCCCGCCCAGCGGGCTCTGGACGTCCTCGCCGAGAACACCGAGGACGCGGCGGCTCTGAACGCGCTCGCCGACAGCGACGTGCTCATCCCCGTGCCCGACGACGCGAACGACGCCGACGCCGCCAACCCCTCGGCGGTGGCGCTGCCGGTGCTGGAGCAGCCGGGCGGCGAACCGGTGGTGCCCGTGTTCACTTCCGAGGTGGAGATGGCCGGACTGCTGCCGTTCGTCTCCCGCTACCGCATGGTGCCGCTCGGCGCCCTGGCCGCGCAGTGGCCGGCCGACGACCTGTCGCTCACCATCGACGGCAGCTCGGAGCACCGCCTGACGCTCACCTCGGAGGGAGTCCGCACCCTGCTGGCACGTCACTAGGGTGACCGGCCCGGTCCGGGCCTGGGCCGCCTACGCGCCCAGCGTCCGGGCCAGCGCCGCCCGCTGCAGCGGCAGCACCTCGGCATGCAGGTCACGGCCCCTGGAGGTCAGAGCGACCCACACGCCGCGCCGGTCCTCCACGCACACGGTGCGTGTCACGAGACCGTCCTTCTCCAGCCGGGCGATCAGCCGCGACAGCGCGCTCTGGCTCAGATGGACCCGCCCGACCAGATTCTGCACCCGGCACTGCTCGCCCTCCTCGGGCGCAGCGGTCACCAGCATGTCCAGGACCTCGAAATCGGAGGCGCCGAGGCCGTGCGGATGCAGTGCCCGGTCGATCTCGCACATCGTGCGCGCGTGCGCCGACAGGATGTCCCGCCACCGTTCCTCGAGCCGCGCACCAGCCGTTTTCGCTGCCATAACCGAACGGTACACCGGTCCGAGGTTCAATGACTGTGCATGGAGTGGCCTTCCTCGGCGCGCCCCTCAGGGGCCGTCCTCAGAGGTCGGCACAGGGCAGGGACCTACGTCGACTCCCGCTTCACCAACTCCGTCGGCAGGATCACCGCCGCCGGATCCTCGCCCCCGATCTGTGCGAGCAGCACCCGCACCATCTCGGTGCTGATGCGGTCCCACGGCTGCCGGATGGTCGTCAGCTCCGGGACGGCGCCCAGCGCCGCCGGTGAGTCGTCGAACCCGCCGACCGCGACGTCCTGCGGCACCCGCCGCCCCGCCCGCTGCAGCGCCGCCAGCACCCCTTGGGCCATCAGGTCCGAGGCGACGAACACCGCGTCCATGCCCGGGGCCTGCCCCAGCAGCCGCTCGGCCCCCGCCTCGCCGCTGGCCCGGCTGTAGTCGCCGGAGACGACGAGCCGCTCGTCGAACTCCAGGCCCGCGTCCGCGAGCACCTCCTTGTAGCCGGCGAGGCGCTCGACACCGCCCGGCGTGTCCAGCGGACCGGTCACCATGCCCACCCGCTGCCGCCCGAGCGAGAGAAGGTGACGCACCATGTCGCGGGCACCGTCGCGGTCGTCGGCGGCCACGTAGCTCACCTTGGAGGCCAGCCCGATCGGCTTCCCGCACGCCACCAGCGGCACCCCGGCCCCGCGCAGCTGCTCGGCGACGGGATCGCCGGAGTGGCTGGAGACCAGCAGCACCCCGTCGACATGCCCGGCGGTGATGTACCGGGTGATGCGCCGCCGTTCGTCCTCGGTGCCGGCCAGCATCAGCAGCAGCGGGATGTCGTGTGCGGCGAGCGCCTGGGTGCAGCCGCGCAGCAGGACGTTGAAGTTGGGGTCCTCGAAGAACCGCTCCTGCGGCTCCGTGAGCAGGAAGCCGATCGAGTCGGACCGCCCGGTGATCAGGGAGCGGGCGTGCCGGTTGACGACGTAACCCGTCCTGCGGATGGCCGCGTTGACCGCCTCCTGGGCGGCCGGGCTGACGTAGTGGCCGCCGTTGAGCACCCGAGAGACGGTGCCGCGCGAGACCCCCGCCTCGCGTGCCACGTCGTGGATCGTGGGCGGCCTGCGCCTGCCTCCCGCAGCGTTCATGGTCATGACTTTACGGCTCCGGACAGCAGATCCAGACTCCAGAAGCGCTGGATGACCAGGAAGAGGGCGATCAGCGGGAGCACCGCGAGGAACGCGCCCGTGATCACCAGCGTGTACAGGGCCGGGGTGTTGGCCCCCTGCTCCAGCAACGTGAACAGACCGAGCGTGATCGGGAACTTCTCGTCGTCGCTGAGCATGATGTACGGCAGCAGGAAATTGTTCCAGATCGCCACGAACTGGAACAGGAACACCGTCACCAGACCGGGGACCATCATCGGCAGGGCGATCCGCGTGAAGATCCGCCACTCGCTCGCCCCGTCCATCCGCCCGGCCTCGACCACGTCGGCGGGGACCGCGGCGGCGGCGTAGATCCGCGCGAGGTAGACGCCGTACGGCCAGAGGATCTGCGGCAGCAGGACGGACAGGTACGAGTCGGTGACGTCGGCCTTCGCCAGCAGCAGATACTGCGGGATGGCCAGGATCACGGGCGGCATCAGCACCCCCGCGAGCAGCACGTTGAAGATCGTCTCGCGGCCCCGGAAGCGGTACGTCGCCAGCGCGTAGCCGCTGAACGCCGAGACGCACGTCGACAGCAGGGCGCCCAGGCCTGCGTACAGGGCGGAGTTGCCCATCCACGCCCAGTACACGCCGTCGCGGTAGGAGCTCAGGTCCCGGAAGTTCTCGGAGAATCCCGAGCCCGGCAGGAACGTGAACGTGGAGAACAGCTCACGGCCGGACTTGGTGGCCGCGATGACCACCCAGGCCACTGGCAGCAGGCAGTAGACCGCCCCCAGGAGCAGGGTGACCGTCGGGATCAGCGCGATGCGGCGGCGCAGCGGCGGGCGGCCCTGGACGGTCCCGGGCGTGCTGCCCGCCACGGGCTCGGCCTTCGGCACGGCAAGGGAACTCATCGAGTGGCCTCCTGCTTCTGACGACGGTTCGCGGCTCGCAGGAAGCCGAAGGACAGCAGCAGCGTGGCGAAGGCGATGATCACGGCCTGCGCGGCGGCGCCGTGGATGTCGCCCTCGCCGAAGGCGTCCCGGTACACCTTCATCAGCGGACTCCATGTCGTGGACACGGAGTTGGTGAGAGGCTTGAGGGTGGTCGGCTCGTTGAACACCTGGAGCGTGGCGATGATCGAGAAGAAGAAGGTCAGCACCAGCGAGGGCGCCACCATCGGGATCTTGATCCGCAGCGCGATCTGCGTCGGCGTGGCGCCGTCCAGCTTCGCCGCCTCGTACACCTCCGCCGGGATCGCCTGGAGCGAGGTGTAGATGACGATCATGTTGAAGCCGGTGCCGCCCCACACCGCGATGTTGGAGAGGGCGAGATACAGCGGCCCGCCGTCCAGCAGATCCGGCTGCGGCATGCCCAGCTTGTCGAGCACGAAGTAGAAGGGGCTCACGTCCGGCAGGTACAGGAAACCCCACAGCAGCGCCGCCACCACACCGGGGACGGCGTACGGCAGGAAGATCGCGAGCCGGGTGAAGGGCGCCAGCCGCACCTTGTCCGAGTCGAGCATCAGCGCGAACAGCAGGGCGAGGCCGAGCATGACGGGTACGACGATGCAGCCGTAGCCCAGCACGCGCAGCGCCCCGTGCATCAGCTCGCTGTCGGTGAGGGCGTCGGTGTAGTTCTCCAGACCGGTCCAGACCTCCTTGCGGGCCCCTGATCCGAGGCCGAGGCCGGAGACCTTCACCTTGTGGAGGCTGAGCCAGATCGCGTAGCCGATCGGCAGTGCGAAGAACAACGTGAAGAGGAGTGTCGCGGGGAGAAGGAAGGCGTACGGGGCGGCCTTGGCCCCGTACGTCTGCCGGCGTGCCGTGCTTTTCACCGAGCGACCCCGAAGCCCTGCTTCTTCATGTCGGCGACGGTGTCGTCCTGCATCTTCTTCAGGGCGGCGCCGAAGTCGGACTTGTTCTTCGCGGCGGCGCCGAAGGCGTCCTTGAAGGTGGTGTAGGCGACGTTCACGTTGGGGCCCCAGGCGGACGGTGCCGTGGTCTCCGCGATGTCGGCGGCCTTGGTGTAGAAGTCGGCCTGGTTCGAGAAGTAGGCCGGCGGCTTGAGGAAGGCGCCGCTGATCTGGGCGGTCTTGGCGGCCGGGTAGATGCCGCTCTCCTTCGCCAGCGCGTTGAGGGCCTCGCTGTCGGTGTTCAGCCAGGCGGCGAACTTGGCGGCGGCCCCTTGGTGCTCGGAGTCCGTGGTGACGGCGGTGGAGGAGCCGCCCCAGCTGCCGGTGCGGGTCTCGCTCGCGGACCACTGGGGGAGCGGGGCCATGGCCCACTTGCCCTTGGTGTCGGGAGCCGCCGTGGTCAGGGTGCCGGGCGCCCACACAGCGCTGACCCAGGCGATCTGCTTGCCGGTGTTGAGCGCCTTGTTCCAGGACGGTGTGTACATCGGCTGGTTGTCGACGGCGCCCTCCTCGACCAGACCGCCCCAGAACTTCGCGACCTTCTGTGTCGCCGCGTCGTCGATGGAGACCTTCCACCGGTCGCCGGAGGTCGTCCACCACTTGGCGCCCGCCTGCTGTGCGAGGCCTGCGAAGAGTCCGGAGTCGTTGGCGGAGAAGGTGGTCAGGTCCTTGTCGGGGGCCGCCTTCTTGAGCTTGCGGGCGGTCTCGGCGAACTGCTCCCAGGTCGTCGGCACCGTCAGGCCGTACTCCTTGAACAGGTCCTCGCGGTAGTAGAACATCATCGGCCCGATGTCCTGCGGGACCGCGTAGACCGCGTCCGTGCCCAGCGTCGTCTGCTGCCAGACGCCGTCGGCGAAGCTGCCCTTCGCGTCGCCCACGTTCTTCGATATGTCCGCGAGCGCGTCATTGCTGACCAGGGTGGGCAGCGCCTGGTACTCCGCCTGCACCAGGTCGGGGGCCTTGCCCGCCTTGTGCGCGGTGAGGATCTTGGTGACCAGTGTGTCGCCGGACGCCTGCTTCTTCACCGTGACGGTGATCCGGTCCTTCTTGCCCGGGCCCTTGTTCCACAGGTCCACGACCTTGTCCATGCCGGGCGTCCAGGTCCAGTACGTCAGCGACGCCGGGCCCGACTCGGTCTCGCTGTCCGCGTCCTCCGTGCCGCAGGCGGCGAGTGTGGTGGCGCCGAGCGCGACGGCGACGGCGGTTCCCACGAGGCGGCGGCGCTTCGTGTACGGCATGGATCTCTCCCCTGACCTGGGGTCCTCGCCTGCTGCGAAGACCTGCCATGCTTCTGTGAGCGTTCACAGTAGAGAAACATCTCGGACACTTGTCAATGGTTGTTGCTGTGCGGTTATGTTGGGCTCTGCACTGCGTCGCTGTGTGTGCACGTTCCCAATTGATCGATCGACCGGGAGACCATCCATGCCGGAGACCACGCCCAAGGGCCTCACCAGGCTCGCCTTCGGCGGGGACTACAACCCCGAGCAGTGGCCGGAGAGCGTCTGGCAGGAGGACGTCCGGCTGATGCGGGAGGCCGGCGTCACGATGGTGAGCGTCGGGATCTTCTCCTGGGCGCTGCTGGAGCCGTCGCCCGGCGTCTACGACTTCGGCTGGCTCGACCGCGTGCTCGACCTGCTGCACGAGAACGGCATCCGCGTCGACCTCGGTACGCCCACCGTCTGCCCGCCGGTCTGGTTCTACCGCGCCCACCCCGAGGCCCTGCCCGTGACGCCGGAGGGCGTGCGCCACGAGTTCGGCTCCCGCGCCGCGATCTGCCACAGCAACGCCGACTACCGCTCGGCTGCGGCGGCCATCACCACCAAGCTCGCCGAGCACTACGGCGACCACCCGGCCCTGGCCATGTGGCACGTGCACAACGAGTACGGCGTTCCCGTCTCGGCCTGCTACTGCGACTCGTGTGCCGCGCACTTCCGCCGCTGGCTGGAGACGACGTACGGCACGGTCGACGCCGTCAACGAGGCCTGGGGCACGGCCTTCTGGGGCCAGCGCTACGCGGACTTCGAGCAGATCAACCCGCCCCGGCTCACCCCGACGTCCGTCAACCCGGGCCAGGCGCTGGACTACAAGCGGTTCGCCGACGCCACCATGCGCGAGAACTTCGTGGCGGAGCGGGACATCCTGCACCGCCTCTCACCGGGTGTCCCGGTCACCACCAACTTCATGACGGCCCTGAGCCAGTGCGACTCCGTCGACTACTGGGCCTGGGGCCGCGAGGTCGACATCGTCACCAACGACCACTACCTGATCACCGACGGCCGCCGCACCCACGTCAACCTCGCCATGGCCGCCGACCTCACCCGCTCCGTCGCGGGCGGCGCCCCCTGGCTGCTCCTGGAGCACTCCACCTCGGGCGTCAACTGGCAGCCCCGCAACCCCGCCAAGGCCCCCGGCCAGATGGCCCGCAACTCCCTCGCCCACGTGGCGCGCGGCTCCGACGGAGCCATGTTCTTCCAGTGGCGCCAGTCCCGGCGAGGCGCCGAGAAGTTCCACTCGGCGATGCTCCCGCACGGCGGCACCGACACCCGCGTCTGGCGTGAGGTCATCGAACTCGGCGCGACGGTCGACGCGTTGGCCGCAGTGCGCGGCACCCGCACCGTCGCCGACGTGGCCGTGCTGTGGGACTGGCACTCCTGGTGGGCGCAGAACCTCGACTGGCGCCCCAGCGCGGACCACGACGCCCGCGAACGCGCCGACGCCTTCTACGAGGCCCTCTACGACCACCACCTCACCGTCGACTTCGCCCACCCGGAAGCCGACTTGTCGAGGTATCCCCTTGTCGTCGTACCGGCCCTGTACCTGATGACGGAGTCGGCCGGGAACAACCTCAAGGCCTATGTCGAGCACGGCGGCACGCTGGTCGTCTCGTACTTCTCCGGCATCGTCGACGAGCACGACGCCGTCCACGAGGGCGCCTACCCGGGCCCGCTGCGGGACGTCCTCGGCCTCACGGTCGAGGAGTTCTCGCCGCTGCTGCCCGGCGAACGGGTCCGCGTCTCCGGCCCCGACGGATCCGAACTGAGCGCCGACGTGTGGACCGAGTTCGTGGTGCCGCGCGGCGCCGAGACCGTCTGCACCTATGCCGACGGCCTCACCGCGGACCACCCGGCCGTCACCCGGCACAGCCTCGGCGAGGGCACCGCCTGGTACGTCTCCACCCGGCTCGGAACCGACGGCCTCGACACGCTGCTCGGCCTGGCGATCGAGGACGCGCGCCTCGCCCCGCGGGCCGACCTGCCCCGGGACGTCGAAGTGGTACGCCGCGGCGGCGAGTCGGGCACCTACCTGTTCGTCCTCAACCACACCGGCTCGGACGTCAAGGTGCCGCTGGAGAAGCCGGGCACCGAGCTGCTGACCGGTGAACACGCGGCGGGCCGCCTGGCGGTCCCGGCCGGAGCCGTCCGGGTCGTCCGGCTCGACGGCTGAACCGACTCCCTCCGCCCGTGCGAGCCGCACGAGCCGCGGGCGGAGGGGCCCCTCACAGGCCCCCTGGTGAGGGGCACCCCCCATCCCCGACGTCGAAGGGACGACGGACGACGATGTTCCATCCCAGACGCACGCTCCAAGCCCTGCTGCTCCCGCTCGCAGCGGGGCTCGCCCTCACCGCCCTGCCCGCGCAGACCGCCCACGCCGCGAGCACCCTCGCCAACGGAGGCTTCGAGAGCGACGGTTCGGGCGCGGCCACGCCGGCCGGATGGTCCGAGTACGGCGACACCGGCGCCTCGTTCGCCGAGTCCGGCGGCCACGGCGGCGGCTACCGTCTGAGCCACTGGGCCGCCACCGCCTACAAGGCGGAGACTTATCAGTACCTGTCCGGACTCAGTAACGGCAGCTACAAGCTCACCGCCTGGGTGCGCTCCGGCGGAGGACAGAAGTCCGCGTACATCGCCCTGAAGAACTGCGGCGGCGCCGACCAGCGCACCGATCTGCCGGTCTCGGCCAGTGGATGGATCCGGATCGTCGTGCCGGTCAATGTGACCGGCAACCAATGCACCATCAGCATCAACAGTGACGCGAACGCGGGCAACTGGATCAATGTTGACGACCTGACCTTCACATCGGGCACGTCCGGTACGTCGATCAAGGGTGCCGACATCTCGTCCCTGGCCAAGAGCGAGGCCAGGGGCGGCCTCTACCGCAACAGCTCCGGGACGGCCGGCGACGCGCTGACCGTCCTCAAGTCGTCCGGCATGAACTACGCGCGCCTCAAGGTGTGGGTGAATCCGGCGGACGGCTACAACAACAAGGCACGAGTCCTGGCCATGGCCAAGCGAGTCAAGGCGCAGGGCATGAGGCTGCTGGTCGACTTCCACTACTCGGACTTCTGGGCCGACCCCGGCCGCCAGGACAAGCCCGCCGCCTGGGCCGGACACTCGTACGGTCAACTCAGGACGGACGTGTACAACCACACGTACGACGTGTTGAACGCCTTGAAGGCGCAGGGGACCACCGCCGACATGGTCCAGGTGGGCAACGAGATCAACGGCGGCATGCTGTGGACCGAGGGCTCCACCTCCAACTGGACGCAGCTGGCCGGTCTGCTCAACTCCGGCTACGACGCCGTCAAGGCGGTCGACTCGTCCACCACCGTCGCCCTGCACCTCGCCGAGGGCGGTGATCTGGAGGGCACCCGCTGGTGGTTCGACAGCGCGCGGTCCCACGGCGTGAAGTTCGACGCGATCGGCCTGTCGTACTACGGCTACTGGCACGGCACACTGGCCGACTTCCAGACCACCCTCGACGACGCCGCCTCCCGCTACGGCAAGCCGGTGTACGTCGCCGAGACCGCCTACCCGTTCCGCCTGGACAGCGAGGACGCGCACGAGAACATCATCGACCTCACCGGCGAACTGGTCCCCGGCTATCCGGCGAGCGTGTCCGGCCAGACCCGGTGGATGAACGACGTGGCGAGCATCGTGGAGGCCGTCCCGAACGGCCGGGGCCTCGGGATCTTCTACTGGGAGGCCACCTGGACCGCGGTGGGAGGCAACGGCTGGGACCCGACCGACGCCTCCTCCGGCAACGGCTGGGAGAACCAGGCGCTGTTCGGCTACGACGACCGGGCACTCTCGTCGATGTCCTGGTTCCGCCACCGCTGATCCCCTGGGAGGGGCAGGCGACGCCCAGCCCCGAACTTCGCCAGGGTGTACGGCAGTTCGGTATCGGTCAACGATGCCGACTGCCGTACGCGGCGGCTTGGGCTGCGAGACAGTGGGAAGAACGCGGTGAGAGGGCGAGAGCCGCGAGGCAGGGGCACGACATGCTGAGGACTCCCACGGACGAGACACGGCTGCGCATCCTGGCCTGGCTGAAGGAACCCGGCCCCGCCGAGGGCGGGGTCACCGCGGACGTCGTCGCCGAGAAGTTCTCGCTGGCCCGACCGGTCGCCGTCACCCACCTCCGGCTGCTCGAAGCCACCGGCATGCTGCGCACCAGCCGGTCCGGAGGCCGCGTGCACTACCACCGCGACGAGGTACGGATCGCCGAGGTCGCCCGCATGTTTGAAAAGGGCTGGTAGGCGACCCGGTACTGCGGCATCCACCCGACTGCGAAGGACACGCGCACCATGAACCGTCCCACGGCACTCGTCCCACGCCACTACATCGCGATGGGCCACGGCCCCGAGGACGTGGTCGCCGACCCGCGCGGCCGTGTGCTGACCGGCGTGGCGGACGGCCGCATCCTGCGCCTGGACGGTCTGGCGGACCCGGTCACGGCCCGTACCGAGGTGATCGCCGAGACCGGCGGCAGACCGCTGGGGCTCGAACTCCTCCCGGATGGCGACCTGCTGGTGTGCGACGCCGAACGCGGCCTGCTGCGCGTCGACACCGGCGACGGCACGGTCCGCGTCCTCGCCGACTCGGTGGCGGGGGAGCCGCTGCGGTTCTGCAGCAACGTCGTGTCCCTCTCCGACGGCACCGTCTACTTCACCGTCTCCAGCCGCCGCCACCCCCTGGAGCACTGGATCGGCGACATCGTCGAGCACATCGGGACGGGACGGCTGCTGCGCCTGGCTCCGGGCGACGACACCCCCGAGGTGGTGCTGGACGGCCTGCAGTTCGCCAACGGGATCGCCGTCGGCGCCGACGAGTCCTTCCTCGTCGTCGCCGAGACCGGCGCCTGCCGGATCGTCCGCCACTGGCTCACCGGTCCCGAGGCCGGACGCAGCGAGCCCTTCGCCGAGGACCTCCCGGGCATGCCCGACAACCTCTGGCGCGGCGCCCCCGACGGACCGGTCTGGGTCGCGCTGGCCGGACCCCGCGTCCCGCCCCTCGACCTGCTCCACCGCAGCGCGCCCGCGGTGCGCCGCGCCGCCGCCCGCGTGGCCGTACACGCCCCGTTCCGCCCCACCGGCACGATCGCCGTGCTGGCCTTGGACGACGAGGGTCGCGTCGTCCACCAGCTCGCCCGCCGCCGCTCCGGTTACCGCATGGTCACCAGCGTGTGTGAGGCGGCCGGGCACCTGGTGCTGGGCAGCCTCTGGGAACCGGGCGTGGCGGTCTGCGAGCCACCCGCCCCGAAGTGACCCCGGCCCGAAGCCGGGGCTAGTCTGAACTCCGGCCGCGACACCGCTCGCGGCGCGGCGGTGGGGCCCGCCGTACCCGAACCGCGGCGGAACGCCGCCAACGGTCCCTACTTGCGACGGCACACGCCCCGGACGACTCCGGGTCCCGGCGAGTAGGAGACACCGCACCATGACAGCCCCAGAGAGCCTCCGGGTGCAGGCCTCCACCCCACGCCGGACTTCCTGGCGTGCCCAGGCGCCCGTCGTCACCGTGGTCGCGCTCGGCGGGGCGGTGGGGGCCGCAGCCCGGTACGCGGCGTCGTCGTGGTGGCCCGCCCCGGCGGGCGGCTTCCCCTGGACGGTCCTCTGGGTCAACATCGCCGGTTGTGGCGTGATCGGCGTGTTCATGGTGGTCATCACCGAGATCAGGGCCGCCCACCCCCTTGTCCGCCCGTTCTTCGGCACCGGTGTCCTCGGCGGCTTCACCACCTTCTCGACGTACGCCGTCGACATCCAGAAGCTGATCGACGGCGGCCATGCCGGCACCGGCCTGGCCTATCTCGCGGCGACGCCGCTCGCGGCCCTGACGGCGGTATGGCTCGGGGCCCGGACGACCCGCCGCGTCCTGAAACGGAGGCAGCCATGACGAGGCTGACCGGCAGGGCTCTGCGTCTGACCGTCTTCGTCGGCGAGAGCGACATCTGGCACCACAAGCCCCTCTACTCGGAGATCGTCCACCGGGCCCACGCGGCGGGCCTCGCGGGCGCCAGCGTCTTCCGCGGTGTCGAGGGCTTCGGCGCGTCCTCCCTGATCCACACCTCGCGGCTGTTGTCCCTGATCGAGGACCTGCCGATCGCCGTGGTGATCGTCGACACCGAGCCTCGCGTGCGTGCCTTCCTCCCGCAGCTGGACGAGCTCGTCACCGAGGGGCTGGTGACCCTCGACGACTGTGAGGTGATCAGGTACACCGGCCGGGACGACCCGCCCGGCACAACGGATACGAAGGGTAAGAAGTCGTCGTGAACTGGCTGCTGGTCATCGGTGGCGCGATGGTCGGCGCCCCGCTCCGCTACCTGACCGACCGGGCGGTCCAGTCCCGCCACGACTCCGTCTTCCCCTGGGGCACCTTCGCCGTGAACGTCACCGGCTGTCTGATCCTGGGCCTGCTCACCGGTGCCGCCACGCAGGTCCAGCTGCTGCTCGGCACCGGTCTGTGCGGGGCCCTGACGACGTACTCGACGTTCTCCTACGAGACGCTGCGGCTGGCGGAGACGGGGGCCCGGCTCCAGGCGGCCGTCAATGTGGCGGCGAGTGTGGCGGCCGGTCTCGGGGCTGCGTGCGCCGGGGTCGCGCTCGCACGCCTGTGACCGGTGTGGATGAGATCTTTTCTCGCCCGCCTGTAGTAAGACGGTCCTCTCCGCTCCCGCCTCCCCCGAGCAGAACTGGATCCCATGAGCGTCATCAGCGTCGGTCAGGCCATCGTCCTCGGAGCCGTGGAGGGGGTGACCGAGTTCCTGCCCGTCTCCTCCACCGGCCATCTGAAGATCGTCGAGGGGCTCATGGGCATCCCCGTCGACGACCACGCCGTGGTCGGGTTCTCGGCAGTCATCCAGGTCGGCGCGATCGCCGCGGTGCTCGTGTACTTCTTCAAGGACATCGTGCGGATCCTCTCCGCCTGGGGGAGGGGCCTGCGCGACCGTGAGGAGCGGTACCACCACGACTACAAGTTCGCCTGGTGGGTCATCTACGCGACCATCCCGATCGTCCTCGTCGGACTCGCCGCCAAGCCGCTCATCCAGGGCCCGCTCGCCTCACTGTGGGTGGTGGCCGGCTCGCTGATCGCCGGCAGCGGGGTGATGTGGGCCGCGGACCAGATGGGCCGGCACAAGCGCGGCGAGGACGACACCTCCTTCAAGGACGCCATGCTCGTCGGCAGCTCCCAGATCCTCGCCCTGCTGTTCCCCGGCTTCTCCCGTTCCGGCGCCACCATGTCCACCGCGTTGATCCTCGACCTGGACCGCGTCGCCGCCACCCGCCTGTCGTTCTTCCTCGGCATCCCCGCCCTCACCGGCGCCGGCATCTACGAGCTCAAGGACGCCCTCGGCACCGGCGTGGGCGCCGCTCCGCTCGCGGTCGGCACGATCGTGTCCTTCGTCGTCGCCTACGCCTCCATCGCCTGGCTGCTGAAGTTTGTCGCCAAGCACTCCTTCAACGCGTTCGTGATCTACCGGATCGTGGTGGGGGTGCTTTTGTTCGGCCTGCTCGGAGCGGGTGTGATCAGCAGCTGAGCGTTTCGCCGGGGGCGCCGTCGTTCGTCTGCGGCGCCTTCGTGGCCGGTCGCGCCGTTCCCCGCGCCCCTTTGGGGCGCCCCCTTGACAGCCGCCTCCTGTGGCCCGGAGTATCTCTCCCGTGAACCTGTCAGACAGCCGGACAGCCGGACAGCCTGTGCGTCGCATCAGTGCCATGGAAGCGGTGCTGGCGCACCTGCGCGGCGCCATCGAGCGGGGCGAGTACGCCATCGGCGACAAGCTCCCCTCCGAGGCGGAGCTGTGCCGCACCCTGGAGGTCTCCCGGCCCGTGCTGCGCGAGGCCCTGCGGGCCCTGCAGACCATGGGCCTGACCGTCTCCAGGACCGGCAAGGGCACCTTCGTCGTCGCCAGTACCGTCGAGGACCCCACCTTCGGCGACTACTCGGCGAGCGACCTGCTGGAGGTGCGCCGCCACGTCGAGATCCCGGTCGCGGGGTACGCGGCCCGGCGTCGTACCCCGGAGAACCTCGACCACCTGGCCCACATCCTGGACCGGATGGAAAAGGAGACGGACACCACCGCGTGGGTGGCCATGGACACGCTGTTCCACCTCGCCGTGGCCGAGGCCGCCCAGAACCCGGTCTTCCGCCGGGTCATCGAGGAGATCCGGGACGCGCTGGCCCGCCAGTCCGCCTTCCTCAACGAGCTGGGCGGCCGCCGTGAGCAGTCCAACCGCGAGCACCGGGCGATCGTCGAGGCGCTGATCGACGGTTCCGAGAACGACGCGGTGGAGGCCATGGCCCATCACCTCGACCGCGTCGAGACCACCCTCACCGACATCGTGCGTTCCGCGCGCACGGACACCCCCACGGAAGGCGGAACCGAGGCGTGAGCGAGCAATCCCTGCACGAAGGCGTGCAGAAACGTTCCGGCCATGTCGATGCCGGAGACGCGGGTTACAGCAAGTCACTGAAGTCCCGGCACGTCAACATGATCGCCATCGGCGGAGCCATCGGCACCGGCCTCTTCCTCGGCGCCGGCGGCCGCCTCGCCGACGCGGGCCCGTCCCTCTTCATCGCCTACGCGGTCTGCGGCCTCTTCGCCTTCCTCGTCGTACGCGCCCTCGGCGAACTCGTGCTGTACCGGCCCTCCTCCGGCGCCTTCGTGTCGTACGCCCGTGAGTTCATGGGAGAGAAGGGCGCCTACACCGCGGGCTGGATGTACTTCCTCAACTGGGCGACCACCGGCATCGCCGACATCACCGCTGTCGCCACCTACACCCACTACTGGGGCATGTTCTCCGACATACCGCAGTGGGTGATCGCGCTCATCGCACTGGCCGTCGTCCTCACCGTGAACCTGATCTCGGTGAAGATCTTCGGCGAGCTGGAGTTCTGGTTCGCGATCATCAAGGTCGGCGCGCTCGTCCTCTTCATGTGCATCGGCATCTTCCTGCTGGTCACCCAGCACCCTGTCGACGGCCACAGCCCCGGCCCCTCCCTCATCGGCGACAGCGGTGGCGTCTTCCCGAACGGCCTGCTGCCCATGCTGCTGATCATCCAGGGCGTCGTCTTCGCCTACGCCTCCGTCGAGCTGGTCGGCGTCGCCGCCGGTGAGACCGAGAACCCCGAGAAGATCATGCCGAAGGCGATCAACTCGATCATGTGGCGCGTCGGCCTGTTCTACGTCGGCTCGGTCGTCCTGCTGTCGATGCTGCTGCCGTGGAACAAGTACACCGCCGGCGAGAGCCCCTTCGTGACCGTGCTGGGCAACATCGGCATCCCGGCCGCCGGCGACGTGATGAACCTCGTCGTCCTCACCGCCGCGATGTCCTCTCTCAACTCCGGCCTCTACTCCACCGGCCGCATCCTGCGCTCCATGGCCATGGCCGGATCCGCGCCCAAGTTCACCGCCGTGATGAGCCGCAGCCAGGTCCCCTACGGCGGCATCCTGCTCACCAGCGGCATCTGTGTCCTGGGCGTCGGCCTCAACTTCGTCGTGCCCGCCGAGGCGTTCGAGATCGTGCTGAACTTCGCCGCGATCGGCATCCTCGCCACCTGGGGCCTGATCATGATCTGTCACCTCCTCTTCTGGCAGAAGACCCAGAAGGGCGAGCTGACCCGCCCGGACTACCGTCTCCCGGGCTCCCCCTGGACCGAGATCGTGACGCTGGTGTTCCTCGCCTCCGTCCTGGTCCTCATGTACGCCGACGGCGGCGCGGGACGCACCACCGTG
Source organism: Streptomyces sp. CA-179760 (assembly GCF_050937045.1). Taxonomy (NCBI): domain Bacteria; kingdom Bacillati; phylum Actinomycetota; class Actinomycetes; order Kitasatosporales; family Streptomycetaceae; genus Streptomyces; species Streptomyces sp. CA-179760. The sequence goes on along the minus strand of NZ_JBNJLZ010000001.1, from coordinate 471,388 downwards.
CTGTGCCTGCCGCTGATCGCCGGGGCACTGGTCGTCGGATGGTTCGGCATCCGCGGCCGTGTCGCCGCCAAGTCCACCACCGGAGCCGACGCGTGACCGACGCGCCGCTCCCCGAGAAACAGGCAGTGATGTACAGCAGTTCCCCAGCGGACGCACCCCTTGTCCGTGAACCCGTCCACGCCCCCGTCGCCCACCTCATCCGCGGTGGGATCGTCGAAGGCATCCACTACGGCTCCGTCGTCGTCCTCGGCGCCGACGGAGAGATACAGCTTCAGCTCGGCGACATCGAGGCGGCCTTCTACCCGCGCTCCGCGCTCAAGCCCCTCCAGGCCGTGGCCATGGTGCGGGCCGGGCTCCCGCTCGACGGCGAGCTGCTGTCGCTGACCGCGGCCAGCCACTCCGGCGAGGAACGCCACCTCGCCGGCTCCCGGCGCATCCTCGAACTCGCCGGGCTCACCGAGGGCCATCTGCGCAACGTCACCGACATGCCGTTCGACCCGGTCGTCCGGGACGCCTGGGTGCGTGAGGGCCGCATGCCCTCACGGCTCGCCCAGAACTGCTCCGGCAAGCACGCGGCGATGCTGTACACCTGCATGCTCAACGGCTGGTCCCTGGAGGACTACCTCGACCCGGGCCATCCGCTCCAGCAGGCCGTCGCCGAGATCGTCGAGGACCTCACCGGGCAGCGCATCGCCCGGGTGACCGTCGACGGCTGCGGCGCGCCCCTGTTCTCCGTCTCCCTGCACGGCCTCGCCCGCGCCACCGCCCGCATCACCACCGCGGCGCCGGGCACGCCCGAGGCCCAGGTGGCCGACGCGATGCGCGAGCACGCCGAGATGGCCTCCGGCTCCGGCCGGGACGTCGCCGCGCTGATGCGGGCCGTGCCCGGGCTGCTCACCAAGGACGGCTTCGAGGGCGTCCAGGTCGCCGCCCTGCCCGATGGGCGGGCCGTCGCCGTGAAGATCTCCGACGGTGCGAACCGGGCGCGGGTGCCGGTGGCTGCCGCCGCGTTGGCCCGGGCGGGCGTCGACCCGGAGCTGCTCACCGAGTTCGCGGGTGAGCAGCTGCTCGGCGGTGGCGAGCCGGTGGGCTGTGTGCGGCCGGTACGTGCACTGGACCCGGTTCCGTCCACGGCGTGCGTGTAACCGCGCCGAACCGATGGGGGACTGCGGGTGGTAGCCGGTCCGCAGGCCGTTCGTGGTTGATCGCGCAGTTCCCCGCGCCCCTATGGGGCGCGACTCACCCTCGCCCCTGAGAAAGAGGACCCGCACCCTCATGACCGCCGCCACCCGCTCCGAACACGACCTGCTCGGCGACCGGGATGTCCCCGCCGAGGCGTACTGGGGTGTCCATACGCTGCGTGCCACGGAGAACTTCCCCATCACGGGTATGCCGATCTCCGCGTACCCGCATCTGATCGAGGCTCTGGCCGCCGTGAAGGAGGCGGCGGCCCTGGCGAACGAGGAGCTGGGGCTGCTGGAACCGCGGAAGGCCGCCGCCATCGTCGCGGCCTGCCGTGAGATCCGCGAGGGCAGGCTGCACGAGCAGTTCGTGGTCGATGTCGTGCAGGGCGGTGCCGGGACGTCGACGAACATGAACGCCAACGAGGTCGTGGCCAACCGGGCGCTGGAGCTGCTGGGCCATGCCAAGGGCGAGTACCGGTATCTGCACCCGAACGAGGACGTCAACCTCGGCCAGTCCACCAACGACGTCTACCCGACCGCCGTCAAGATCGCGACGGTGTTCGCGGTGCGCGGGCTGCTCTCGGCGATGTCCGTCCTGCAGGACACCTTCGCCGGCAAGGCCGTCGAGTTCCACGACGTGCTCAAGATGGGCCGTACGCAGTTGCAGGACGCGGTGCCGATGACGCTCGGCCAGGAGTTCTCCGCGTACGCCGTCATGATCGACGAGGACCGCTCCCGTCTCGCCGAGGCCGTCGAGCTGATCCATGAGATCAACCTCGGCGCCACCGCGATCGGCACCGGCCTCAACGCGCATGCCGGATACGCCGAGGCGGCCCGCCGTCATCTGGCCGGGATCACCGGCCTGCCCCTGGTCACCGCCGCCAACCTGGTCGAGGCGACCCAGGACTGCGGTGCCTTCGTGCAGATGTCGGGCGTGCTCAAACGCATCGCGGTCAAGCTCTCCAAGAGCTGCAACGACCTGCGGCTGCTGTCCTCCGGTCCGCGCGCCGGCCTGGGCGAGATCAACCTTCCGCCGGTGCAGGCCGGTTCCTCCATCATGCCCGGCAAGGTCAACCCGGTGATCCCCGAGGTCGTCAACCAGGTCGCCTTCGAGGTGATCGGCAACGACGTCACCATCACCATGGCCGCCGAAGCCGGACAGCTCCAGCTCAACGCCTTCGAGCCGATCATCCTGCACTCCCTGTCGGAGTCGATCACCCATCTGCGCGCGGCCTGCCTCACCCTCGCCGAACGCTGCGTGGCCGGCATCACCGCCAACACCGAGGCACTGCGCGCCACCGTCGAGAACTCCATCGGCCTGGTCACCGCCCTCAACCCGCACATCGGCTACACCGCCGCCACCGACATCGCCAAGGAGGCCCTCACCTCCGGCCGGGGCGTGGCCGAACTCGTCCTGGAAAAGGGCCTGTTGCCCGCCGAGACACTCGCGGCACTACTGCGCCCGGAGGTCCTGGCGGGCAGCGGCCCGGCTCCGACGGCCTGACGCGGCCGAGCGCACCGGGACCGGCACGGAGAGACAATGGTGATCATGACATCGCCGTCGACCTTCCAGCCGGTCCTGGAGCGCATCGCGGAGGAGGTCGAACGGACCCCCGGTCGCGGCCGGCCCGCCGACTACATCCCGGCCCTCGCGGCCCGCGATCCGCGCCGGTTCGGCATGGCCGTCGCCGAACCCGACGGCACGGTGTACGGCGTGGGGGACTGGCGGGAGCCGTTCTCCGCGCAGTCCCTCACCAAGGTCTTCACCCTCGCCCTCGATCTGGCCCGCGAAGGCGATGCCCTGTGGGAGCACGTGGGCCGCGAGCCCTCCGGCAACCCCTTCAACTCCCTCGTCCAGCTGGAGTACGAGAACGGCATCCCGCGCAACCCGTTCATCAACGCCGGCGCCCTCGTCGTCACCGACCGGCTGCACACCCGTACCGGCGACGCCTCGGGCGAACTGCTGGCGTTCCTGCGGGCGGAGAGCGGCAACCCCGGCCTGGCCTTCGACGAGGAGGTCGCCGCCTCAGAGACGGCGCACGGCGACCGGAACGCCGCCCTCGGCCACTTCATGGCCGCGTACGGCAACATCGACAACCCGGTGCCGGTCCTGCTCGACGAGTACTTCCGGCAGTGCTCGGTCACCGCGTCCTGCGCCGACCTCGCCCTCGCCACGACCTTCCTGGCCCGCCACGGCGTCCGCGCCGACGGCACCCGGCTGCTCACCCGCAGCCAGGCCAAGCAGATCAACGCGATCATGCTGACCTGCGGCACGTACGACGCGGCGGGCGACTTCGCCTACCGCGTGGGGCTGCCCGGCAAGAGCGGCGTCGGCGGCGGCATCATCGCCGTCGTCCCGGGCCGCTGCACCCTGTGCGTGTGGAGCCCAGGCCTGGACGAACGGGGCAATTCGGTGGCGGGCGTGGCGGCCCTCGACCGATTCACGACACTCACAGGCCTCTCCGTCTTCTGAAGGCGGTCGTCCAGCGCACCTCAGGGGGGCGGGGAACTGCGCGACAAGCCCCCACCGGCCGGCACTTGATCACCGGCCGGCACCTGATCACCGGCCGGTCACACCCTGGCTTTCCTCCGGAGAGCCCCGCGTCGTTCGAACGCCACCCCGCGTTGACACGCTGCCCGAGTGTTGGCCATGGCTTTCCCCGTCGATCTCCGCCGCTGCCAGATACTCGGTCTGGCCGGTACCGCCTTCCTCGCGGCGGGCGGTGAGACGGCCGGTGCCCTGCCCGTGCGGGACCTCCTCCCCCCGGCCTCCGCAGGCGCGGCCCTCGGTCTGGTCGGGGTGTACTTCGGTGTCGTCCTGCTGATCGCGGCCTGGGCGCTGCTGGGCCGGCTGGTGCGCGGGCCTCGGCCGCCCACTCCCCGTGCCCTTCTGCTCGTCCTCGCAGTCTGGGCGGCACCGTTGCTGCTCGCCCCGCCGCTGTTCAGCAGGGACATCTACAGCTACCTCGCCCAGGGGGCGATGGTCGACGCGCACATGGACGTCTACGCGCACGGGCCGTCCCGGCTCGGCGGCCCGCTCGCCGACGAGGTCGCCCCGCTCTGGCGGCACACCGGAGCCCCGTACGGCCCGGTGTTCCTCGCCGTCGCGGCGGCCCTGTCCGGTCTGACCGGAGGGGAACTGCCCGCCGGGCTGTTCGGGATGCGGCTCGTCGCGCTCGCCGGCGTGGCCCTGATGGCGGCCGCACTGCCCCGGCTCGCCCGGCACAGCGGCGCCGACCCGTCCGCAGCACTGTGGCTGGGTGCCCTCAACCCGCTCGTCCTGCTGCACCTGGTCGCGGGCGCCCACAACGACGCCGTCATGCTCGGCCTGCTCGGCGTCGGCCTGGTGGCGGCGCTCGGCCGGTGGCCGGTCCTCGGCGCCGTCCTCGTCACACTCGCCGCCCTGGTCAAGGCGCCCGCCGTACTCGGCCTGGCCGCCGTCGTCGTCCTCCAGGTCCGCGCGGGCCGCGCTCCGGCGAAGGCGGTGCTGACCACCACCGCCGCGGCCGCGGGGACGACCGTCGTAGCCACGGCCGCGGCCGGCACCGGATACGGCTGGATCGGCGCCCTGAACACCCCCGTCTCACCCCAGAACTGGGCTCTGACCACCCTGCTCGGCCGCGCCACCCGGGCCCTGCTGCAACATCTGGGCAGCGATCTCGCGCCCCTGGCGATCCCCGCCTGGCACGCGCTCGGCATCGCGGCGGCCGTGGTCGCGATCGTGCTGATATGGCTCCGGCTGCGCCCACGACCGGTCTACGCGCTGGGCCTGAGCCTCGCCGCGGTGGCCGCACTCGGCCCGGCGATCCGCCCCTGGTACGCACTGTGGGGCCTGTTCCTCATCGCCGCCGCCACGCCCAGTACGTCCGTACGCCATCGCATGGCGGCCGTGACCGGTGTGCTCGCGCTCTGCGTCCTGCCCAGCGGCGACGCGGCGGACACGGGGCAACTCGTCCTCGCCGTCTCCGGCGGCGCGCTCGCGGTCGTCGTGCTGTGGCAGGCCCGCCAGGCCGAACTCGCCCCGGCGCTGGGACGCGCGGCATGACCCCGGGCCTGCCGCGCACCGACCGCGGACGACTGCTGCTCCTGCTCGTCCTCGCCACGGTGGTGACCGTCTTCACCGCCACCGTGCCCCTGCTGCGCGACTGGTTCGACCTGCGTGTCTACTACGGCAGCATCGACACCTGGGTCCACCACGGCGGCCGGATCTACGACTACCGGGTGCCGGGTACGACGTACGGCTTCACCTACCCACCGTTCGCCGCCGTCGCCATGCTGCCGATGGCACTCCTGGACCTGCGCACCGCGATCGCCGCCGCCCTGCTGCTCAACCTGGCGGCCCTGGCCGTGATCCTGCGCCTGCTCAGCGGACCCCAGTGGCGGCGCCACGGCTGGTACGGCTGGGCCCTGATCGCCTGCCTGCTCGCACTGTTCGAACCGTTGCGCGACACCTTCAGCTTCGGGCAGGTCAATCTGCTCCTGCTGGCCCTCGTGCTCACCGACGCGGCGCTGCTCGCCGGCGGACGCGGACGCCTGGCGGGCACCGGCATCGGGCTCGCTGCCGCGATCAAGCTCACTCCGGCGCTGTTCATCGGACTGCTGCTGGTGGCCCGGCGGTGGCGCGCGGCGGCTCTCGCCACTGCCGTCGCCTTCGGGGCCACGGCCCTCGCGGCCTGGATCGACGCCGACGCCTCGCGCTTCTACTGGACCGACGCGCTGTGGGACACGAACCGCATCGGGCGCCTCGGCTACGTCTCGAACCAGTCGGTGCAGGGCATCCTGGCCCGGCTCGGCGAACCGGACCGGGCGGTGTGGGCGGCGGCGGTCCTGCTGATCCTCGGCGTCTGGGCGGTGCGGGTGCGGCGGGCGGTCGCCGCGGAGGACTGGACGGCCGCGTTCGCCCTGTCCGGCCTCGCCGCCTGTCTCGTCAGCCCGATCACCTGGGTGCACCATCTGGTGTGGCTGCTGCCGTCCTTCGCCGTGCTGGTCCGTACGGGACACCCGCGGATCGCTGGCGCCCTGTACGCCGTGCTGTGCACCAGCGTGGTGTGGCTGTGGTTCGACGACGCGTCCGGCGTCGACGGTTTCCTGGGCAGCAACACCTACGCATGGATCACCCTGGGCCTGCTGCTGTGGCTGCCGGCCGGTCAACTTCCTTCCGACCGGCGGACCGGGAGCCGCAGCACCAGCACCACGACCGCCGCGCCCAGCCCGACGGCACCCACGATCAGGCCCGCCTCGGTCCAGGCGGAGGCGGGCTCTTGCGGCACGGCCGCGGCGGCGGCCGCGGGCAGCGTCGTCGCTCCCGGCCGCGCGGAGGCCCGCCGCGAGGTCTCGAGCGAGCCCACCGGTTCGACCCTCGCGGCAGACCCGAACCCCCAGTCGAGCAGCGAGCGTGCCTCCTCGTAGACGGCGGCCCCGCCGCCCTGCTGAGGGTTCATCACCGTCACGACGAGGGTGCGCCCGCCCCGGCGTGCAGCCGCGACGAGCGTGCTGCCCGCCTTGCTGGTGTAGCCGTTCTTGATGCCGATCAGCCCCCGGTACGGCTTCACCCCACGGGTGCCGCTCAGCAGCCGGTTGGTGTTGCGGATGGCGTACGACCAGCCCCCGCCGCCCGGGAATCTGGCCTCGACCGTGGCGCAGTACCGGGCGAAGTCCGGATTGCGCAGCCCTGTCCGGCCGAAGATCGCCAGGTCGAACGCCGACGACACCTGGCCCGGCGTGTCGTAGCCGTCCGGCGACATCACGCGCGTGTCGAGGGCGCCCAGGGAACGGGCCTCGGCCTGCATCCGCCGGGCCGTGGCTCGCCAGCCACCGTTCATTTCGGCCAGGACGTGCACGGCGTCGTTGCCCGAGTTGAGGAAGACACCGCGCCAGAGGTCGGCGACCCGGTAGGTACGGCCCTCCGCGACCCCGACGAGGCTGCTGCCTGCACCGATGCCCCGGAGTTCCTCCGCACGGACCGTGTGCCGGACGCGCCCCGGCAGCGCGGGCAGCACCGTGAGGGCGAACAGGGTCTTCAGGGTGCTGGCCGGGGGGAGCCTGCGGTGCGCGTTGTGGGCGGCGAGCACCTCGCCGCTGCGGGCGTCGGCCACCAGCCACGACAGGGCGGAGACCTCCGGGAGACGGGGCACCCCGGCACGCGGGCGGACATGCGTGCCGGGGCGGTGCAGCAGCGAGGGGTGCGGGGCCGCCGCCCTCGGCACGGCCGGCGCACTGAGCTCCGCCCTGCCGGAGACGTCCGCCGCGGCGGGCACCACCGCCAGGAGCCCCACGGCACAGAGCACACCGGCCGATACGGCCATCCGGAAAGAAAATCCGAGGATCATATGATTAACGTAGAAACGGATGCGCTCCGCACGGCGATGACCGGGCCGAACAGCGTCCGCGAGCACCCGGATGCCACACCGGTGGCGTACCGGCACGGCACGGGGCCTGGGGCATGTCCGTCAGCCCGAGGGCAGGGTCGGCTGGACGCGCCGCAGGAACGTCGCGTTGTCCGGTGTCTCGCGCATCCGCTCCAGCAGAGTCTCCAGACCGCCCTGGCCGTCCCGGCCCTGCAGTACACGACGCAGGCCGTGCACGGCCTGCAACTCGGCCGGGGGCAGGAGGAGTTCCTCGCGGCGGGTGCCGGAGGGGGTGATGTCGACGGCCGGGAACACGCGCCGGGACGCCGGGTCGCGACTCAGACGCAGCTCCATGTTGCCGGTGCTCTTCAGCTCCTCGAAGTAGAAGTCGTCGGCCCGGGAGCCGGTCTCCACCAGGGCGGTGGCGAGGATCGTGAGGGAGCCGCCCTCCTCGGCGGCCCGGGCGGCGCCGAAGAACCGCTTGGGGCCGATCAGGGCGGACGCGTCGACACCCCCGGTGAGGGTGCGGCCACCGGACGCGGCCGCGTTGTTGTGGGCCCGGCACAGCCGGGTCAGCGAGTCGAGGAGGACGACGACGTCCTCACCGGCCTCGACGAGCCGCTTGGCCCGTTCGATCACGAGCTCGGCGAGCGCGATGTGCTGCTTGGCGCTGCGGTCGAAGGTCGAGGCGTACACCTCGCCCCGCACACTGCGCCGCATGTCGGTGACCTCCTCGGGCCGCTCGTCGAGCAGCAGCACCATCAGCCGGCTCCCGGGATGGTTGCCGGCGAAGGCGGCGGCGAGTTGCTGCAGGATGACGGTCTTGCCGGTCTTGGGCGGGGCCACGAGGAGCCCGCGCTGGCCCTTGCCGACCGGCGCGATCAGGTCGACGACCCGTCCGGTCACTCCGGCGGCCGGGTGCTCCAGACGCAGCCGCTCGTGCGGATGCAGCGGTGTCAGGTCCCGGAAGTGACGCCGGCCGCGCACTTCTCCGGGCTCGCGGCCGTCGACCCGTACGACGTCGGTCAGGCCGCGACGGTCGCCGCGCACGCCCTCGACGAGGTCGCCCTTGCGCAGGCCGTACCGGCGGATCAGCGCGGGGGAGACCGCAGGGTCGGCGGGTGTGGGCAGGAGGCCCTCGTCGCGCAGCTGCCCCTTCCCGGCCGCGTCGATGTCGAGGACACCGGTCGCGGTCTGGGCCTGGGCCTGCTGCTGGACGGGTGGGTTTTCGAGCGTGGTGGTCATGGTGGTGTGTCCTTTCACGGACGGAAGGCATGGGACATGCGAAGGGGAGGGGAGAGAGCCGCGAAGGGAGGGGCCTGGGCACGCCTCCGGGCGGCGGGAACAGCACAGCACCGTGGCTACGACGAAGAACGTCCTGCTCAGCGAGGTGGTGCTGGAAATGAAGAGAAGAAAAGAAACGAACTGGCACCGGCGCCCGAAACTCGGGCGTGCACGAGTGCTGTTGACACTCTACCACCGGGCGCGATGCCGTGGGAGTGAAACGTGCCTCAGAAGCCTCAGCGGCCGGCCAGCAGCCCGTACAGCAGGGGGATCCGCGGCTCGGGCAGCCGCCACCACCCGGACTCCGTACGCACCATCTGCGGCCAGCGCGGCCAGGGGAGTTCGTCGCCCTCCCGCAGCCGCCGCACAGTGAGTCCCGCCCCGGTCAGCGCGTTGACGACCTCACCCATTCCGTGCATCCACTCGTAACTGTCCGTGGCGCCCTCGACGGCCGGGCCGTCCGTGTAGGTGCGGGTCGCGTCCCGGTGCACCGGACCGCCGCCGCTCAGGTAGTCGTGGCGCAGCGACAGCTCGGGGCCTTCGCCCGGAGCGGGCTTCGGGCCGAGGGAGTTGAGCAAGGGATGGAACTCGACGACGTACAACCGTCCGCCCGGCCGGAGCAGCCGGCGGACGACCTCCGCCCAGCGGTCCAGGTCGGGCAGATAGCACAGGGCGCCCTTGCCGGTGTAGACGACGTCGAACAGCCGCCCGTCCAAGGCCTCGACGGCGTCGTACACATTGGCCTGTACGTAGGTCACGTCCGCCCCGGTCCGCGCGGCGATGCCGGTCGCGGCCGCCACCGACGCCCCGGAGAAGTCGAGGCCGACGGCACGCGCTCCGCGCCTGGCGAAGGCGATCGTCTCTGTGCCGAGATGACACTGCAGATGCAGCACGTCACGCCCGGCCAGCTCGCCGAGGTCCTCCCACTCGAAGGAGGCGAACCAGCGCTCGGGATCGAGGTCCTGGTCGAGGCCGTAGAACCGGCTGGCGAGATGGACGGGCGTGCGGGCGTCCCAGTTGGCCTGGTTGGCACGCATCAGCGCGTCGTGCTCGGCGGACGTCATGGGGTCATCCAACCAGACGAGTTGCTCACACCGAGCGTGCTCGTGCCTCCTCGGTGATCCGCTCGAACTGCGCGCCCATGGCCGCCGCGAGCGCCTGCGCCCCCGACAACGGGCGCACCATCACGGTGAATTCGTCGATCAGGCCGTTCTCGTCGACATGGATGAAGTCGCAGCCGCTGATCTCCCGGTCGCCCACCCGCGCGCTGAAGACGAGGGCGTGGTCACGGTCGTCCGTGTCGTTGATCTCGCGCACGTAGCGGAAGTCCTCGAAGACGCCGGCGACGGCGCGCAGGATCGCCGCCGTGATCGCCTTCCCGGCGTACGGCTTGAAGACGACCGGGCTGGTGAACACGACGTCCGGCGCCAGGAGTGCCTCGGCGGCGTCGAGATCGCCTGCCTCGATGGCCTCACGGAATGCACGCATCGAACCTGCCTTAGTCAATTAGTTGAGTAGGTGCGGATGAGATTAATCAACCGCTGTTACGGTGTCCACATGTCTCTGAAGTACGCCGTCCTGGCCGCCCTCCTGGAAGGAGAGGCCTCGGGCTACGAGCTCGCCAAGGTGTTCGACGTGTCGCTCGCCAACTTCTGGGCCGCGACGCCGCAGCAGCTCTACCGGGAACTGGAGCGCCTCGCACAGGACGGGCTGATCGAGGCCAGGGTCGTACGCCAGGAACGGCGGCCCGACAAGCGGATGTTCACGCTCACCGAGCCGGGCCGTGCCGATCTGTGCGCGTTCGCGGCCACACCGCCCCGGCGCCCCACCGCCATCCGGGACGAACTCCTCATCAAGGTCCAGGCCATGGACGGCGCGGACCCCGAGGCCACCCGCGCGCTCGTCGAGGAGCGCGGGGCCTGGTCCCGCGGCAAGCTCGCCCGCTACCGGCGCGTCCGCGAACGGCTCCTGGCCGGCCGCAGCGAGGAGGAGTACCTGCGGGAGACCGACCGCGTCGGCCCGTACCTCACGCTGATGGGCGGCATCGGCTTCGAGGAGGAGAACCTCCACTGGTGCGAGCGCGTACTCACCGTCATCGAGCAGCGAGCTCCCCTAGGCTGAGCCGATGTTCAGCCCCGAAGGTCCCACGCTGCGTGAACTCGCCGTCCAGGCGCTGTCCTCCGTCGAGCGCGGCTACGACCTCCTCGCGCCGAAGTTCGACCACACCCCCTTCCGGACACCCGACGCGGTCCTCGACGCCGTCGGGTCGGCGCTGCGGCGCCTGGGTCCCTTCGGCGCCGGCCTCGACCTGTGCTGCGGCACCGGCGCGGGGGTCGGCGTGCTGGCGGGGGTGTGCCGGGAGCGGGTCACCGGTGTCGACTTCAGCGCCGGCATGCTCGACATCGCGCGGGAGCGGGTGCGGCCCGAGGGTCCGCCGGTCTCCTGGGTCAGGGCGGACGCCCGCTCCTTGCCCTTCGCTCCCGCCTTCGACCTGGTGGTCAGCTTCGGGGCCTTCGGACACTTCCTGCCCCGTGAGCTGCCCGGCCTGTTCGCGCAGGTCCGCTCGGTCCTGCGGCCGGGCGGCTGCTTCGCGTTCCCGCTGGTCGCCCCGCCCCGCCCGGGCTCACTCGGCTACTGGATGCTGCTCGGCTTCGACACGGTGATGCGGCTGCGCAACGCGCTGTGGCGGCCTCCGTTCGTCATGTACTACCGCGCGTTCCGCTTCGGGGACATACGGCGCGAGCTGGCACGCGCCGGCTTCCGGGTGGACCTCCACGCCCTGCCGGAGTTCGGACCGCGACGGGACGGCAGTCCACGGGTACGGCTCGTCGTGGCCCGGTTGCCGTTCTAGTCGGCGCGGCCCGGCAGGGTGAACTCGTAAACCAAGGCGTCCTGTCGTGCGTCCACCACCAGGTCGGTGATCTCCAGCGGGCGCGCGTACTGATCGTGCACCTGCCGGGTGACCCGCACCGACGGCGTGCTCGCCAGGCGGGTGATGGCGTCGCGGTGGTGCAGGGTCAGGCCCGCCCGGCGCATCCAGTCGTAGGCCCGTCGGAGTTGTGCGGCCGCGGTGCCGTCGGCGCGGTCGCGGTAGCGGGCGAGCTCCTCCACCTCCGCGAGAGCCACGGCCGAGAAGGACGTCACGGCGGTCCGCAGTCCCCGGCCGTCGGCGGTCGCGTACCGGTAGTCGTGGACGAGGGTGGGCCGGCCCGGGGCCAACCCCAGGGCCTCGGCGTGGTCCGGTGGGGGCGGCTCCCACTTGACGGTGGCGCGGGCGACCGTGCCCGGAGCGGCGGCCGCCGCTCCGACCGGGAAGGCGAGCGAAGCCGGGGTCTCCAGCGGCACGCCCGGCAGCGTGGCGTGGCTGCCGCGCCGGTCGGTGGCGACCAGACCGTCACGGCGCAGCAGCTCCAGCGCCTGCCGTACGGTCTCCCGGCTGACCCCGAAGTGCTCGGCGAGCCGCCGTTCGCCCGGCAGTCGTTCACCGGGCGGGACGGTGCCGTCGCGCAGTTCGCCCAGCAATCTCGTCGCGATCCGCCGGTACAAGGGCTCTTCCTCGGCCGGCGGGTGGTCGTGCGGGGTGGTGCGGGCCATGCCGCGCCTCCTGGTGGTCACGTGCGGTAGTGATACGGGCTCGGTGCGCCACCAGATCTAGCATTGGTCTAAACCAGACGGGAAGGGGGGCCGGGCGGTTCGGCCGAAACCGGACCGCCCGAGCCCGCCGTCACAGCGCGCTGTACAGGGCGTCGACCAGTGCCGTCTTCCGCGGGTCGTCAGCGATATGAGGCCCCATGCGGTTCATCACATACCCCAGGGACACCTCCGCCTCCGGGTCGGCCAGCCCGCAGGAGCCGCCGAAGCCGTCATGACCGAAAGCGCGCGGGTTGGGTCCGTAGGAGCCGTTGGCTCCGCTGAGCCACAGCCCGAGCCCCACCTCCGTCTCGTTCTCGAACCCGGCGCCGAGCACCAGGTCCCGGCAGCTGCCCTGCCCCTCGCGCACCCGCTCGGCCGCCTCGGGGGACAGGACGCGGTGGTCTCCGTAAGACCCGCGCCCCGCGAAGACGCCGTAGAGCTCGGCGACCGCGAGCGCGGTGCCGTGCCCGTTCGCCGCGGGAATCTCGGCGGCCCTCCACCCCGGGGTCCCGGCTCCGATGGCGGACACCGGCGGGTTCGTCAGTGCCGCGATCGCCGCCGGTGGCAACTGGGCGAAGACGGCGGCCTGTTCACTGCTCGCCGCGACCGGCCGCTGGACCAGCTCGGCCACCCGGCCGGTGTCCTTCGCCGGCAGTCCGATGCGGAAGTCGATCCCGAGCGGCGCGGTCACCTCCCGCTCCAGGAAGGCCCCGGGCCGAAGCCCCGAGACCCGCCGGACGACCTCGCCGACCAGATGGCCGTAGGTGAGCGCGTGGTAGCCGGACCGGGTTCCCGGTTCCCACCAGGGCTGCGTCGCCGCGAGCCGCCGCGTGGTCAGCTCCCAGTCGCAGAGCTGCTCCAGCGAGTGCGGTTCGCGCAGCCCGGCCAGACCCGCCCGGTGGGACAGCAGGTGCCGTACGAGGACCTTCTCCTTGCCCGCCGCCGCGAACTCGGGCCAGTACTCGGCGACCGGCGCGTCGAGGTCCAGCAGCCCCCGGTCGGCCAGGATGTGCGCGCACAGCGCCACCGGGCCCTTCGTCGTGGACCACACGTTGACCAGCGTGTCCCGCTCCCACGGCCGGGAGCGCTCCGCGTCGGCCCAGCCGCCCCACAGCTCCACCACCGTCGCGCCGCCGACGGTGACGGCCACCGCGGCGCCCAGCTCGCCCCGCTCCCGGAAGTTCCCCTCGAACGCCCTGCGTACCGCCGTGAACCGCGTGTCGCAGTGCCCGCGCACCTGTGTCTCGTTCTCGGACATGAGCCCCTCCGCCGACCGTCTCGGGGCCGGGCCGCCGTGGAGCGGCCCGGCCGCGAAGAACGTACCGACTGGTCGGGACCGCGTGGAAGCCCGCCGGCGGTGAACGGCCGGATCAGATGTACGAGCGCATCCAGCGCAGCTTGGCCGCCTGCTGGAAGGGGCCGCCGCCCTCGTGGTCGTTGAAGTCGTACACCTCGATCTCCTTGTCCTCGTGGCGCCAGGCGTTGAAGGCCGCGAAGACCGTCGAGGGCGGGCAGGTCTGGTCCTCCAGGGCCGCCGAGAAGAGCGCGGGGGCCCTGCCGCGCGTGGCGAAGTGGACGGCGTCGAAGTAGGAGAGCGTGCGCAGGGCGTCCGCGGCGCGACCGCGGTGCGTCTTGAGGTACAGGCCGATCTCCCGGTACGGGTGCCGGTCCGTGAGCGTCGCCGCGCGCGGATAGTCGCACAGGAACGGCACGTCCGGCGCGATCGCCGCCAGGTCGGGGACCAGGCCGCCCACCGCGATCGTGATGCCGCCGCCCTGGCTCGCGCCGACGGCCACCGTGCGCGTGGCGTCGGCGAGGGGGTGCGAACGGGCCGCCTCCACGGCCCGCACGGCGTCCGTGAACACCCGGCGGTAGTAGTAGTTCTCCGGCGCGTCGATACCGCGCGTCATGAAGCCAGGGAAGGCCGGCGCGCCACCCACCGGGTCCGCCGTGCCGCCGCCCGCGCCCCAGGCGCTGCCCTGCCCGCGGGTGTCCATCACGAAGTGCGCCCGGCCCGAGGACGCCCACAGCAGGTGCTCGTGCGGCAGTCCGCGGCCTCCGCCGTAGCCGATGAACTCCACGACCAGCGGCAGCGGTCCGTCCGCCCCGGCCGGCAGCGTCAGCCAGCCCTTGACCGGATGACCACCGAAGCCGGCGAACGTCACATCGAACACCTGCACCGTGGACAGGCCCGCGTCGACCGGTTCGAAGCGGGCGTCCAGATCGTGCTGACGGGCCTCCTGGAGCGTCTTGGACCAGAACGCGTCGAAGTCCTCCGGCTCGGGGGAGGCGCTGCGGTACTCGCGGAGTTCATCGAGAGGAAGGTCGAACAGGGCCATGCAGGACCGCCTTGGGTGAGGAACAGCTGCGGAGACAGAGCGGATGATCACACTATGGCGGCGGCCGGCGAACTCGCCAGGCATTTTGTCCTGCTGCCGCACATCGGGGTCCGTCACGCGCGGCGGTGCGTCCACTCCGGTTCCGTACGGGCCCACGCCCGGTCCCACTCGGCGAGCCTGCGGCGCAGCGCCACCCGGCGGACGGCCAAATGACCGAGAAGCACCACGAGTACCGCACCGCCCGCGGCACATGTGCCGATGGTGAGGGTGTGCTGCCAGACCGCGGTGCCGTCCACCGGCGGGGGAACGTTCCGCCCCGGGAGTCCAACCAGACGTCCACTACCTCGCCCTGCCGGGTGCCCGCCGCGACCCGTGCCGTCGCGGTGCGCGTCCCCTCGCCCGGCTCCGTCCAGCGCACGGTCGCGCGGAACGCGTGCTGTCCGCCGGACTCCGCCGACGGCAGCGGATCGCCCTGCCTGCCCACTACCTCGGCACGGACACGGTGCCGTTCGGCACGCTGCTCCGCCGATACCGACTTCGCCTCGTCATGGGCCCACCAGGCCGCCGCCGCTCCCGCCAGAGGCGCGCCCACCAGCATCAGCACGGCGACCACCAGCACCGTCCACGCCTCGACGACGTCGGACCGGCGCCGCAGCGGACTGCGCCGCCAGCGCCAGCCGCGCACCCGGGTTCGCATGTCGACCTCCTCGCCGTCCCCGCGGCCGGAGGGCCGGGCCGGCCGTACAGTGGCGGTGCCGCTCCCTCCGCGTCATGCCACGCCTGCGAGTACCACGGACCGGGTACCCCCTCCGACGCGCATCGATCGCTCGTCGTGGCCCCGGTACGGGGCGCCGGGCCGTCGGTCCGCTTCCGAGATCAGCCGAAGCGCTCGATCCGGATGCGCTCCACGGGCTGACCGGCTGTCACCAGCAACCGTGAGGCGTGCTCGGCGAAGGAGTTGGAGCCGCACACATAGGCCTCCCACCCACCGGACGGCCGCTCGGCCAGGAGCGGCGCCACATGGGCTGCGGCCATACGTCCCACCGGCACACCCTCCGGCGCGCCGCGGGTGAAGACGGGTGTCGTCTCCGCACCGAACTCCCGGGCGTAGATGAGCTCCTCGGGGCCGCGCGCGGACACCACCAGCCGCAGCGGCACGGTCAGGTTCCGTGCCCGGTGGTGCCGGACCATCGACATCAGCGGTACGACACCGGAGCCGGCGCCGATCAGCAGCGCGGGCCGGTCGCCGGGCCAGGCGAAGAATCCGCTCACCGGGCCCCGTACCTCGACCCGGTCGCCGGGCCGGGCGACGGTGTGGAACCAGCCCGAGACCTCGCCCCCGTCGACGTGATCCAAGGTCAGCTCGACATGCCCGGAGTCGTCCGGGGCGGAAGCGATCGAGTAGTGGCGCTGGGCCGCGTAGCCGTCCTCGGCGGTCAGCCGCACCATCAGGTGCTGGCCGGGCAGGTGCCCCGGCCAGCCGGGCACGGCGAACCGGAAGGTGGCGGCACGCGCGGTCTCACGGCGGATCTCGGTCAGCGTGGCGGTCTGCCACACGGAGGCGGCCTGCTCACTCACGGCGATGCGCCCGGGCACGGCGAAGCGCGTCGGAGGCACGAACGTCTCAGTCACCGGAGTACCTCTGCTCCTCCCAGGGGTTGCCCCGCTCGTGGTAGCCGTTCCGCTCCCAGAAACCCGGCTCCTCATGGTCGAGGATCCGCAGGCCCGCGATCCACTTGGCGCTCTTCCAGAAGTACAGGTGCGGCACCAGCAGCCGCGCCGGGCCGCCGTGCTCGGGGGCGAGCGGGCCGCCGTCGTACTCCCAGGCGATCCAGGCACGCCCGCCGGTCAGGTCGGCGAGCGGTAGGTTCGTGGTGTAGCCGGTGTGCGAGTAGGCGACGGCGTGAGTCGCCGATCCATGGGGCCGGACCACATCGAGGAAGGCGTCCAGGGAGACGCCCGAGAACCGCACCCCGAACTTGGACCAGCTCGTCACGCAGTGGATGGCGCCCTCGTACACCGACGGCGGCAGCCGGTGCGCCTCCTCCCAGTCCCAGGTGCGGGGCTCGTCCACCAGGCCGTCGACGCGAAACGTCCAGTCGGCGGGTGCCAGGTCGGGAGTGACCTCGGCGGACAGGACGGGCCAGTCGTCGCCGGCGTCGTACTGGCCGGGCGGCAGACCGGGGTCGTCGACGCGCGGTCGCCCGGTGAAGCCTCTGGTGATGTGCATGGCGGTGCTGCCTCCGGACCGGGCCGACGGGTGCCCGTCAGTGATTGCGTATTCAACCGTACGTGCGGTGCGCCCTACTCCTGCCGACCGGGCCCGGAGTCCGCGTTGTAGCGCACGAGGCAGTCGGCGAACATCGACAGATCCTCGGCCGGCCAGTCCGCCAGCCGCTCCCGGAAGGCGCTCCGGCGGCTCTCGGTGACCTGGGCCAGGATGTGCCGGCCGGTCTCCGTCAGATGCAGCACCAGGACGCGCTGGTCCTCCGGGTCGGGGCGGCGTTGGATGAGACCGGCGCGTTCCAGGGCGGCCACCTGGCGGCTGACGGTGGACTTGTCCAGGGCGTAGTGCGCGGCCAGGTCGGTGGCACGGCAGCCGCCGCTCTCCTCCAGATGCCCGAGCAGCGTGTACGACACCAGCGACAGCTCGGGGTGCATTCGCCCCGCCGCGGCACGGGCACGGCGGGCGAAGACCGTCATCTCCCGCTGGATGGTCTCCACGGCGTCGGCTGCGTCCACCTGGCCTCCTTCACGGCGTTTCCGCACTTCGCTGCGGTTCACCATCCATGGTTGCATAACCCAACCATTGCCCGTGGGTGCCCGGTCCCCGTCCCGTACCGGGCGGCCGGTCCGTCACGTCAGGTAGTGTTGCCGTCCGGCTGCGGACCATCCCGGCCTTCGGAAGACGAGGAGGTGAGACCCATTACCGCTGTGTCAGCTCGGGTGCTCGCTCCTCGATGTCGCGCGGATCGCCGCCTGTAGGCGACCGCCGGAGCGCCCTTCGGCTCTCGAAAGGCTCCTGTCTTCCATGCCGTCCGTGTCTTCTGTCCCGTCCTCCACGCCGTTGTCCCGTGCCTCCGTGGCCGACGTCCTGCGCACCGCCGGGTGCGTCTTCGCCGAGGACGAGGCCGACTTGATCCTCTCCACCGCGCGCACCCCGGCCGAAGCGGCCGCGATGGTCGAGCGCCGCGTCGAGGGGCTGCCCCTCGAACTCGTCGTCGGCTGGGCCGGGTTCCGGGGCCTGCGCGTCACGGTCGCCCCCGGTGTCTTCGTGCCACGCCGCCGCACCGAGTTCCTGGTGGAACAGGCCCTCGCCCAGGCGCCCGGCGCCACCGTCGTCGTGGATCTGTGCTGCGGCTCGGGCGCCGTCGGCGCGGCGCTGGCCGCCGGGCTGGGCCGCGTCGAACTGCACGCCGCAGACATCGATTCCGTCGCCGTGGACTGCGCCCGCGGCAACGTCGCCGCCGCCGGTGGTCACGTCCACCAGGGCGACCTGTTCGAGGCGCTGCCCGGTGAGCTGCTCGGCCGCGTCGGCATCCTCGCGGCCAACGTGCCGTACGTGCCCAGCGACGAGATAGGCCTGCTGCCCCTGGAGGCCCGTGACCACGAGCCGCTGGTCGCCCTCGACGGCGGTACGGACGGCCTCGACGCCCTGCGCCGGGTCGCGGCCGAGGCCCCCCGCTGGCTCGCCCCCGGCGGCTGTGTCCTGGTGGAGACCGGCCGGCACCAGGCACCGAACGCGGTCGCCGCCTTCGAACGCAACGGCCTGACGACCCGCCTGGCCGTCTCGGAGGAGCTGTACGCGCATGTGGTGATCGGGGTCAGGCAGTAGGTGCCGATCGGTCCGGGGCCGTCGCCCGTGCGATGAGCAGGGCCACGTCGTCGAAGTTGTCCGGCTCGTGGAGTGTGCGCAGGAGCAGGTCGCAGACCTCCTCCAGGGGGCGGTCGGGGCCCTCGAGCAGGGACAGGAGGGTGTCCAGGCGTTCGTCGAGCGGGTCGCGGCGGGTCTCGACGAGGCCGTCGGTGTAGAAGACCAGGCAGTCGCCCGGCTCGAGGTCGACCGTGGTCGTGGAGAAGGGGACGCCGCCCACGCCGAGCGGCACCCCGGTCGGCAGGTCGAGCAGTTCAGGAGGGCGGCCGGCCCGGACGCGTACCGGGGGCAGATGCCCGGCATTGGCGATCCGGCACTGTCGCAGATGCGGGTCGTGGACGGCGTAGACACAGGTGGCGATGGCCTGCTCCAGTCCCTCGGTGATCTTGTCGAGGTGCTCCAGGAGCCGGGCCGGGTCGAGGTCGAGGGAGGCCAGCGTGTTGGTCGCCGTACGCAGCCGGCCCATGGTCGCCGCCGCGGGGATGCCGCTGCCCATCACATCGCCCACGACAAGCGCGGTCGTGCCGCCGTCCAAGGGAATGACGTCGAACCAGTCGCCGCCGACCTCGCTGGTGGCGCCGGCCGGCTGGTAACGGGAGGCGACCTCGAGACCGCCCGTCACGGGGGGATGACTGGGCAGCAGACTGCGCTGGAGGGTGAGTGCGGTGTCCCGGGCGCTCTGGTACCAGCGGGCGTTGTCGATCTGCACGGCCGCCCGGGCGGCCAGCTCGCGCGCCAGCAGCAGGTCGTCCTCGGCGAACGGCAGCGGATTGCGGGTGCGCTTGAGGTCCAGCGCACCCAGCACCTCACCGCGCGCGATCAGCGGAACCGCCAGATAGGAGTGCACCCCGGCCCGGCCGAGCAGCTTGGCCGCCTCCGGGGAACGGGCGATACGCGGCAGATCCTCGTCCGTGACCTGCGGCAGCATCACGGGACGGGCCGTGCGCACGCACTCGGTGACGAGGCGGTCGGGCGCGTAACGGGCCACCTGCCCCGGAGGGTCGGCCGCCTCCAGGGCCTCGACCGAGTCGTACCCCTGGACCGCCAGCGCGCGGATCACGGCCGACTCGGCGGGCCCGAGGCTGGTGCGCCGGCCCTGCACCACCGCGTCCAGCAGATCGACGGCCGCGATATCGGCGAGTTCCGGCACGGCCACGTCGGCGAGCTCGCGGGCCGTGCGGTCCAGGTCGAGCGAGGTGCCGATCCGGCCGGAGGCGTCCGCGATCAGGGCCAGCCGCCGCCGCGCGGCCTCGGCCTCGATGCCCGCCCGGTACTGCTCGGTGACGTCGACGATCGAGACGGCCACGCCCAGCACGGTCCCGAAGGCGTTCTCCAGCCGGTACAGCGAGATCGACCAGGCGTGGTCCTGGTCCGGGTCGGCCGGTGTGCGGCCGATCGTGGACTGGTCGACGACCGGCGTGCCGGTGTCCAGGACCCGGCGCGCCGCGGCCTCCAGGGCCTCGACGTCCATCTGCGGCACCACCTCGTGCACCGTGCGGCCCAGGTGCCCCTCGGCCGGCACGCCGTTGAGCTCCTCCAGAGCCGCGTTGACCGAGACGTACCGCAGCTCGGTGTCCAGCACGGCCAGCCCGATCGGGGACTGCGCGATCATCCGCGTCGACAGCGCAACCTCCCGCTCCAGCCGGTGCACGGTCGACTGGTCGGCGCACAGACCGAGCGCGTACACGTCGCCCTCGTCGTCCAGCAGCCGCATGTTGCGGAACTCCACGAGCCGTGTGCTGCCGTCCTTGCGACGGATGGGGAAGGCGCCCGCCCAGCTCTGCCCGGTGCCCATGACGTCCGCGAACAGCTTGACCACGAGGTCGACGTGCTGCTCGTGGACCATGATGCGGGCGGCGTACTCTCCGAGCGCCTCCCGCGCCTCGTACCCGAACAGCTCCTCGGCCTGAGGGCTCCACAGCACGATGCGGCCTTCGGAGTCGAGGACGACCGAGGCCACGCGCAGGACGTCGAGCAGTCCGCTCGGTCGCGCGGACCCGCGCAGGGGCTCATCGCCCTCGGCCACGGGAGACCCGGCTGCACTCATCCCACGCCCCGCCTTCGCCGATCCTCGCGGCACGCCGTCATGGTGCCGACACCCCATGTTCTACCGCGCGGAGCCGCTTTCTCGAGGCCCCTTCCGTCACCTTCCACCATCTCCCAACACGGCGCGTACCGCCCCGCAAACCGGTCACGGTTGCCGGGGCGCTGCCGGTAGTGCTCGTCGGAAGGTGGTGCTTTGCTGGGGTAGGGGCGGATACGGCAGCGTGACCAGAAGAGGAGCGTCACGATGGACCTTGAGCGACCGCACCCCCACTCCGTCTCGGTGGAGATCAGCGGATGCAGCAAGCACGACGCCCGGATCGTGTTCGACACGCTGTGCGCCTGCTTCGAGTCGGACCGGTGCGCCGACGACGTGCCCGAGGAACTGCACGAGACCCGTCCGACCGTGTGGCTCGGCACCTTCGACGTCGCCGACACGCACGAGGGCGCGCGGCCGGCCCGGCTGTCGTCCTCCGTCGACGCCGACCTGCACGGCGGGTACTGGGCGATCGAACAGTTCCGCATGAGGCTGGACTCCCTGTTCGCCGTGCAGGACCTGACCACGGTCCCCGGCGACCAGGAGAAGGAACTGCACGTGCGCCTCGAGAGCCGGTGATCCCCTGGTCGTAGCCACTGTGCCCTCCATCACCTTATGCAACTAGTTGCATAAACTGTCGGTGGTCCTCTAGAACTACGGGGACGACACCGCGCACGGAGGGCCCCATGAGCCGCTACCCACACCTGCTGACCCCCCTCGACCTGGGCTTCACGACCCTGCCCAACCGGGTCCTCATGGGCTCCATGCACGTCGGCCTGGAGGAGGCCGAAGGCGGTTTCGAGCGCATGGCCGCCTTCTACGCCGCCCGCGCCCGCGGGGGAGTGGGCCTGACCGTCACCGGCGGCATCGCACCCAACGACGAGGGACGTCCGTACGAGGGCGGAGCGAAGCTCACCACCGAGGCGGAGGCCGAGCAGCACCGGGTCATCACCGACGCCGTGCACCACGCGGGCGGACGGATCGCGATGCAGATCCTGCACTTCGGCCGGTACGCCTACCACCAGGACCTGGTCGCGCCCAGCCCGCTCCAGGCGCCGATCAGCCCCTTCCCGCCCCGCGAGCTGAGCGACGCCGATGTCGAGCGGACCATCGACGACTACGTCCGCGCCGCCCGCCTGGCCCGGCACGCCGGCTACGACGGCGTGGAGATCATGGGCTCCGAGGGCTACCTCATCAACGAGTTCATCGCCCGGCACACCAACCAGCGCACCGACCGCTGGGGCGGCTCGTACGAGAACCGCACGAGGTTCCCGCTGGAGATCGTGCGGCGGGTGCGCGAGGCGGTCGGCGAGGACTTCATCGTCGTGTACCGGCTGTCGATGCTCGATCTCGTCCCGGGCGGCTCGACGCTCGACGAGGTGATCACTCTCGCCAAGGCCGTCGAGGCCGCCGGGGCGACGATCATCAACACCGGCATCGGCTGGCACGAGGCGCGTATCCCCACCATCGCCACCTCCGTGCCGCGCGGCGCGTACACCTGGGTGACCAAGCGGCTCATGGGCGAGGTGTCCGTCCCGCTCGTCACCACCAACCGCATCAACACCCCCGAACTCGCCGAGGAACTGCTCGCCGAGGGCGCGGCCGACATGGTGTCGATGGCCCGCCCGATGCTCGCCGACCCGGACTTCGTCATCAAGGCGGAGGCCGGCCGGCCCGAGGCGATCAACACCTGCATCGGCTGCAACCAGGCCTGTCTCGACCACACCTTCAGCGGCCTGATCACCTCCTGCCTGGTCAACCCGCGCGCCTGCCACGAGACCGAACTCGTGCTCTCCCCGACCCGGCTGCGCAAACGCGTCGCGGTCGTCGGCGCCGGACCGGCCGGCCTCGCCTGCGCCGTCTCCGCGGCCGAACGCGGCCACGACGTCACCCTCTTCGACGCCGCGGGCGAGATCGGCGGGCAGCTCAACGTCGCCCGCAAGGTGCCCGGCAAGCAGGAGTTCGACGAGACGCTCCGCTACTTCCGCACCCAGCTCGACTGGCACGGCGTCGACGTACGGCTGAACACACCCGTCACGGTCGCGGACCTCGACGGCTACGACGAGGTCGTCGTCGCCACGGGCGTCAGCCCGCGCACCCCCGACATCCCCGGCGTCGACCACCCGAGCGTCCTCGGCTACCTCGACGTCCTGCGCGACGGCGCCCCCGTCGGTGACCGGGTCGCGATCCTCGGCGCGGGCGGCATCGGCTTCGACGTCGCCGAGTACCTCACGGACGGTGGCGACAAGGCCCACGAGAACCCGGCGACGTACTTCCGTCAGTGGGGCGTCGACCTCGACTACCGCGCTCCCGGCGGCCTCGTCGCACCCGAGCGGCCGGCCCCGCCGCGCACCGTCCACCTGCTTCAGCGCAAGACCTCCAAGGTCGGCGCCGGACTCGGCAAGACCACCGGCTGGATCCACCGCGCCGAACTCAAGCACCGCGGCGTCACCATGGTCCCGGGCGTCCAGTACGACCGGATCGACGACGCCGGACTGCACGTCACGGTCGACGGGGCGAGCACGGTGCTGGAGGTCGACACGATCGTGCTGTGCACGGGCCAGGAGCCGCGCCGTGCTCTGTACGAGGAACTGGTCGCCGCAGGGCGCAGCACGCACCTCATCGGCGGGGCCGACGTGGCCGCGGAACTGGACGCCAAGCGCGCCATCAAGCAGGGCACCGAGCTGGCGGCGGCGCTGTAGGGGGCCTGCCGCCCGTCCCTAGGATGACGGGTATGTCACTCCCGCACGCGATCCTCACCGCCCTGCTCGAGAAGCCGTCTTCGGGCCTGGAGCTGACCCGCCGGTTCGACCGGTCCATCGGCTACTTCTGGTCGGCGACGCACCAGCAGATCTATCGCGAGCTGGGAAAACTGGAGGCCGACGGCCTGATCCGGGCCCTGCCGTCCGAGCAGCCGGCGCGCGGGCAGAAGAAGAGCTACGGGGTCCTGCCCGCGGGCCGCGCCGAACTGGCCCGCTGGACCGCCGCCTCCCAGGACCCCAAGCCGCACCGCGACACGCTGCTGCTGCGGCTGAGGGCTGCCGCCGTGGTCGGCACGGCGGGACTGGAGGCCGATCTGCGACGCCATCTGCAGCTGCACGAGCGGCAGCTGGCGGAGTACCGGGAGATCGAAGAGCGCGACTTCCCGCCCGGCCGGGGCGGCGCCGAGGACCGGCTGCGGCATCTGGTGCTGCGGGCCGGTATCGACCTGGAGACCTTCTGGACCCAGTGGCTCAGCCGCGCCCTGACGGAATTCGCCGAACTCCCGGACGGCGAGCCGACCCGCCCGGCCTGATGGGGGTGTGACGGCGGCCCGCCCGACCGGAGCGCTTCGGGAGGGCGGGCCGCCGTCCGTACCGGTCAGAACCGGTACGGCTTGTTGCGACGGCGCAGGTACCAGGCCGTCCCGAAGAGGCCGGCCCCGACCAGCGTGCCGCCCGCCACCAGTGTGACGGTCCCGTAGTCCGTGGCGCTTCCGCCGGAACCGCCCATGACGCCGCGGGACGGCGACGCCGACGGGGACGGGGACCTCGTGGCCGTGGGGGAGGGGCCGGGGACACGACGACGGACTGGGTGCCCGCGGTCGTGCCGTCCGAGCAGATCACGATGACGGTGTACGTCCCCGCGCTGACGCTCGACCAGGCGGCGGACTGGCTGGTGGACGTCCCCGACAGGGTCACCTGGCGCCCCTGGGCGAAGCTGCCCTGACTGCTGGTGAGCAGCGAGGCGGTGCCCCAGCTGCCGTTGATCTGGGTGCACGCGCTGGTCGTGACCGACACCGTGTTACCCGTGGTGCTCACGGAGATGCCCGGGCCCGCTGCTGCGGGCACCGCGGCCAGGGCGAGGGACAGAGCGGCGGCTGCCACGGTCAGGCCGGAGCGGAGAACTGGCGATGAGTTGCGCATGTGGACTGCCCTCCGGCGGCACGGTTGGCGGTACATCCCTAGCGCCGCCGAGGGTCGGGAAACGCCCGTGCTGCCTCAGGGGTCAGCCAAAGCTCCCCGGGCCCGGGCCGCACGCCGGGTTCCGCCGTGCAGGTGACGCCGACCGTCGGCCGGGCGTCGCCGGGTACGACATCGCCGTCGGCCCGGCGTCGCCGCCGAGGGGCGCGTCGCCGCCGTGGTCTCCGCGTCACCGCCGCGCGCCCGTCGTCACCGTCCGCTCCGCCGAGAAGCCGCCCCAGATGCCGTCCGGCAGCATCGCCCGGACGCGGACGCGGTGTGTGGCACCGGCGACCTGACCCACGTAGAAACTGTGCGCCGCCCGGTCGCGCGGGGCGTTCCCGCCGTACAGGAGGGACGTGACCGCGCGGCCGTCCAGCTGGATCTGGTACTCGGTGATCTCGCCGTCCACACGGGGCGGCACCCAGCTCAGGTCGACGTGGTACGCCCCGTCCTCGCGGTGGCTCGTCGCCCGGAAGCCGGTGGGGGCCGTGGCGCGGCCGTCGTCCGTGCCCGGGGTGGTGAGACGGACGGTGGTACTGGCCGGGGAGACGTTGCCGGCCGCGTCCCTGGCCCGGACGGTGAACGCGTAGGACGTGCCGGGCCGCAGCCCCGTGACCACAGCGGCCGTCTGATCCCCGCTCACGCTGTGGATCCTCGCGGCTCCCTGGTGGATGTCGTACGACACCACGTCCCGGTCGTCCCTCGAGGCGGACCAGGACAGCTGGAGCGCCCGGCTTCCGGCCGTCCGTCCTGCGGGCGTCGAGGGGCGGGTCGGCGCCGAGTGGTCGTCCGCCACGTCAGCGGGTGTCCGCGCCCGGACCTGACGGCTGGGCGGCCCGAGCCGCCCGTCGGCGTCCCGCGCCCGTACGGTGAAGACGTACAGCGTGGACGGCCGGAGCCTGGTGACATCCACCATGTGCCTCGGACCCGTTACTTCCCCGACCTTCGTGATGCCCCGATACACCTCGTAGGCGTGGGCCCGCGCGGTCACGTTCCACATGACGTGCACGCTCGTCGCGCTGCCCGCCTCCGCGGTGAGGCCCGTCGGTGCCCCGGGCGCCCCACCGACGTCCTCTTCCTCCGCTCCGCTC
The DNA here is from genome assembly GCF_050937045.1 of Streptomyces sp. CA-179760. NCBI lineage: Bacteria > Bacillati > Actinomycetota > Actinomycetes > Kitasatosporales > Streptomycetaceae > Streptomyces > Streptomyces sp. CA-179760. The sequence continues at coordinate 445,612 of NZ_JBNJLZ010000001.1, read as the reverse complement.
CAGCCGCAAGCGGCGGCCAGTGCGAGGGCCGCGCAGAGCGCGACGCGCCGGAGGCGAAGGGCGGGAGCCGGAAACGGGGCGAGAACGCGTGGCACGGCACTGCCTCCCGGGACGGCACTCGGGAATGGTCCGGACCAATATGGCGTGGCTGACGCGGTCGCATCAAGAGGGTGGGGGAGGGTGACATGGGTGTGCCGAGACGATCGCGCGTCACCCCCGCGGTTCGTGACCACTCGGGAGGGTTACGTATGCTGATGTTCCTCACGGTCGAACTCCTGGCGGACACCGGGGAGTTCGGACCTGTCGCGCGGACCGCTGTCGTCGCAGATCCCGTGCCGGCGCGGGTGGCCGGGGCGCCCGGGTCTCACACGGACTCAGGCCCCCGGCCCCTGTCGGTGGTTGGAGGAGTGCGCCGTCCGGCCCCTTGAGGGTGACCGGATGAACAGCCCGGGGGAACAGATGCGGCTGATGGTCCGTCAGGTCCCCTCAGGAGAGGCTCACTCATCGTGCGTGTCCAGTCGCTCACACTGGCCGCGGCCAGTGCCGCCCTGCTCGTCCCGACGGCACCGGTCGCCACGCCGGCCCAGCCGCGCACCCAGCCGGTGGTGTGGCGCCCGGTGGTGGGGCGCGGGGACCCCGTCAGCGCCGCCGACCTGCTGGCCAGGGCACGGGACTGCGCTCCGGTGTCCCGCGGCCGGTACCGCAAGGACATCGGCTCCCCCGCGAAGATCCCCGTCTGCGGTACCCGCGACGCCGTCTTCTGGAAGGCGGACATGGACATCGACTGCGACGGCCGCCCCGGCCCCCGCTGCAACCGCCGCACCGACCCCTATTTCGCCGCCGGCACGGCCTACTCGCAGTCCGACGGCCGTCCCTTGAGCGCCGAACGTCTCCCCTTCATCGTCGTGCCCGCCCCGAGCCGCATCTGGGACTACCGGGACCACGGCGTGGGCGGCGGTTCGGTCGTGGCCGTCGTGTACCGCGACCAGGTGCAGTACGCCGTCGTCGGCGACACGGGCCCGCGGGGCGTCATCGGGGAGGCGTCCTACGCGACCGCCGAGGCCCTCGGCATCCGCCCCCACCCGCTCCGGGGCGGCACCGCCTCGGGCGTCACCTACATCGTCTTCAAGAACACCCGGGTGTCACCCATCGAGGACCACGCGGTGGCCGTGACGACGGGGGAGCGGGCGGCGAGGCGGTTCGTCGACGGGGCCGAGTGATTGACGGGGCCGAGTGATGACGGGCCGAGTGATGACGGGGCATCGACCATGGCTCGCCGTAACCGGGCACGCCGCCGTCCGGCGTGCCCGGCCCGGTCTCACACCTTCCGGTACGTGTACGCCTCCGCGGCGGCCGACTCCACCGCCGCCAGATCCGCACCGGTGCCCGCCGTGACGACAGCGGCCACGGCACCCTCCACGAACGGGGCGTCCACCAGCCGTGTCCGCTCCGGGAGTTCGTCGCCCTCCGCGAGCAGCGCCTTCACGGTGAGCACCGCGCTGCCCAGGTCGGTGAGGATGGCGACGCCCGCACCGCGATCGACGGACGCGGCCGCCGCGGCGATCAGTTCGGCGCTGGTGCCGAGCCCGCCGCCCTCGGTGCCACCCGCCGGAGCGACGGGCACCGCCGGGCCGCCGCCCGCGAGCCCCTTCGCCAGCGCGGCGACCGACGCGGCCACCTCCGCGCTGTGCGACACCAGCACGATTCCCACAAGCCGCTCGTCACTCATCGGCGGCCTCCACGAGCGCGGCGACGAGGAGCGCCGCCGACGTGGCGCCCGGGTCCTGGTGCCCGATGCTGCGCTCACCCAGATAGCTCGCCCGGCCCTTGCGCGCCTGTAGGGGCGTCGTCGCCACGGCGCCCTCCTCAGCCGCGGCCCGCGCCGCCGCGAACGAGTCACCGAGCGCGTCCACCGCGGGCACCAGCGCGTCGATCATGGTCTTGTCGCCCGGGGCGGCACCGCCGAGCGTCATGACCGCGTCCACCCCGGTCCGCAGCGCCTCGGCCAGCTGCTCCGCGCTGACCTCGGCGGCATCCCCGAGCGCCTTGCCGGTACGGCGCAGCAGCGTGCCGTACAGCGGCCCCGAGGCACCACCCACCGTCGAGATGAGCCGGCGCCCGGCCAGCGTCAGCACCCCGCCGGGCGTGCCGGGGGCCTCCTCCTCCAGCGCGGCCGCCACGGCCGTGAACCCGCGCTGGAGGTTGCTGCCGTGGTCGGCGTCCCCGATGGGGGAGTCGAGGGCGGTGAGCCGTTCCGCCTCACGGTCGACGGACGCGGCGGTAGCCGTCATCCAACGGCGGAAGAAATCGGCGTCGAGCACTGGATCTCCTTGCCTGGTAGATACGGGGTGATCCTTTACCCCGCGCGTCACATGCCCCAGCGCAGACCCGCCGTCTTCACCGGCGCGTCCCACAGCCGCAGCAACTCCTCGTCGACCTGGCACAGGGTGAGGGAGGCGCCCGCCATGTCGAGGGAGGTGACGTAGTTGCCCACGAGGACCCGGGCGACGGGTACGCCGCGCTGGGCGAGCACCCGGTGCACCTCGGCGTTGAAGCCGTACAGCTCGAGCAGGGGCGTCGCACCCATGCCGTTGACGAGGACCAGCACGGGATTGCGCGGCTGGAGGTCCTCCACCACGGCCTCGACGGCGACCTCGGCGATCTCGCCGGAGGTCATCATCGCCCGCCGCTCCCGGCCGGGCTCGCCGTGGATGCCGATGCCCAACTCCAGCTCACCGGTCGGCAGGTCGAAGGTGGGGCTGCCCTTGGCCGGCGTGCTGCAGGCGCTCAGCGCGATACCGAAACTGCGGGAGTTCTCGTTGACCTGCCGGGCGATGGCCTCCACCCGCTCCAGCGGCATGCCCTCGTCGGCGGCGGCACCGGCGATCTTCTCCACGAACAGGGTCGCGCCGGTGCCACGCCTTCCGGCCGTGTAGAGACTGTCGGTCACTGCCACGTCATCGTTGACCAGCACTTTCGCGACCTGGATGCCCTCGTCCTCGGCCAGCTCGGCGGCCATGTCGAAGTTGAGCACGTCGCCGGTGTAGTTCTTCACGATGAACAGCACCCCGGCCCCGCTGTCCACGGCGGCGGCCGCGCGCAGCATCTGGTCGGGCACCGGCGAGGTGAACACCTCGCCCGGACAGGCCGCCGACAGCATGCCGGGACCCACGAAACCCCCGTGCAACGGCTCGTGCCCCGAGCCTCCGCCCGAGACCAGCCCCACTTTTCCGGCCACGGGAGCGTCCCGCCGCACGATCACCCGGTTCGCCACGTCCACGGTCAGCTCCGGGTGGGCAGCCGCCAGACCGCGCAGCGCGTCCGCGACCACGGTCTCCGGGACGTTGATCAGCATCTTCACTGGAACCTCCTGATGAGACTAACATCTGGGCCTCTGACCTTCATCTTCGCAGGTCAGCTTGGGTTTGACTAGTTTTCGATCTTGGCGGTCGGTAGCCCTCCGTAGCGCGTTGTGGCGGTACTGATGCTGACCCAATGCCGACTTTGGTGACGGATCGTCAGTTGTGGGTGGTCGTCGTGTGCGAGCGGGCCGGTGATCCTCCAGTCGGCAGTATCGACCTTGCGGAAGCGAAGGTCACGCTGCTGGGGCTCGGGTGGAAGGGGAACGGGCGAGGCGTTGCCTCAATGTCCAGTATCCAGGTCACCTGCCGGATCAAAGGGCCGGAGGCTGACGGTCCAGGAAAGCGCTTGGATGCTCTGCTCGTTGCAGGTAGTGCGCCGTATAAGGGAGGCTCAGTTCACAACTGCCTTGTGCGGCCGAACCCGGAGCGCAAGCCCTGGAGCAGACCGCCGATGAGAGTTCTGCAGGCGTCTGCCGCAGTTCTTGGGTGGCGGAATCCGGCGAGACGGGAGGGCGGCGTCCCGGCAGATTCTTCGTCTGCTGGTGGTACAGCAGCTGCGTCCACATTGACCAGGCGAAACGGTAGGTGGCGCAGCCTTCGGTCGGGAGCTGGTCCGGACACGGTCCGGATCTTGCTCTGGAGGTGTCGGCTCGGTTCATGCTGCGACTGCAATGCGAGCGATTGAGAGCGAGCGGGACTTGACGGCGCAGATGGTTGCCTGCCCGGACGATGACTATCTGGGATCGAGGGGGTGGTGGTGAACCCACAGGAACAAACCGAGCAGCCCGTCAGAGCCAGCCTTTGACCTTCTCCACGAGACGGCCTGCTGCCCCAGCAAACCCAGAGCCCCGCAAACTCGTAGTAACGGCAATGACCCAGCGGTTGGGGCTTTGGTGCAGGTCACAATGCCCCGCCAGCTGCCTGGCGGCACTCGAAGGAGACGTTGTCCACTACGGGCAGGTACGACGACGGGTCGATGGTCGCGGACTGAATCCACGGCGCGGGGCGCAGCTGGAAGTCATCGTGTTGAGTCCCGGCTGAGGTCGCCACAAGCGTCTACCAAGCCACGAGTTCGGATGTGCGGGCCTTCTTCTCGGGTGCTGCACCGGCCCGCTGTGCCGGGATTTGAGCCTGCTGCGGCTGGGCTGACGCCGGGGCACGACCTCCGACTCCGCACGATCTTGGACCGGCCTACTCAGCTCCAGGTCGGAGGAGTGCGGCCGGACCGTTTTCGCGGTCTCCGAGACGAGCTGGCTGGTACACCCGCTCGGAACACTTCCGTGTCACGGTCGCCCGACTCGTTCATGCGAAGGAGGCCCCGCAGGCCCATCCGCCTGAGACCAAGGCCGGGGCCATACGTCGGGCCTTCGGCGGTGGACGGTAGCGGACTCGCGGGTAGTCGAATGGTGCCCTGTCGCCTCACGGCTGGAATGCGACCTCGGGGTGAGCGGCAGTCGGACCGGTGAGGATCGGCTGCGGTATGTCCCGCAGGTGAAGGTCGAAGAAGGCTGTCACGTAGTCGCGGGTTAGGTGCCAGCCTCGTTCCCCGGTGAGCGGCGCGGTGGGATCCGACAGGCCCAACTGGCCGGCAAGGTAGGGCAGGTCCGTGAAGGAGAAATGCTCGGCGCCGGTCACTGTCAGCCAGCGTTTCCAGCCGCTCAGGTGCGGCCATGCCTCAGGCCAGTCGGTTTTCTCGCTGCCGGGGCTGTGCGTGGACTCGGCACCGAGCATCATGAACGGGCGTCGGCCGAGCCCTGTGGCGGCAGGGTGCAGGAAGAAGTCGCCGTCCAGGTCGACTCCGGCACGCACGCGACGGTCGGTGGCCATGGTTGCCGCGGCGGCCGCGCCCCCGATCGAATGTCCCGCGATCCCGATCCGGCTCGCATCGATCGCGCGGGACAGCGCCCCGACCTTTCGGCCCTTCGTCAGCTCGTCGATCACGAAGGACATGTCCTTGGCCCGGCCGTGCGCCGCGGCTGCCTTCTCCTCACGCGTGTGGACCTGCGCGCAGGCCGCACAGGTCAGTATCCGGCCCCCGGGAAAGGCCGTACCAACGGATTCGTATGCGTGGTCCACGGAGGCAACGACGTAGCCGCGACTGGCGAGATCCTCGGCGAGTGACGTGAGTGTGGTGCGCGGCATCGAGAATCCCGGAACAAGCAGCACCAAGGGGAAGCGCCCCGGCGCCGGGAGAACACCTTCCCGGGCGGGCGTACGCGCCCCTGCGATCGTTGCGGCAGGCACCACGCCGCCGAGACCTCTGGCCTCCAGCAGGAGCTGGGCCTCGTCATCGGTCATGTATGCCGCTGGTGAACCGCTCGTGCCACGTGCTGGGTAGGACACCGACACCATCAGCTCCCGGTTGCCCGCCCTTGGCACCCACGGGTCAGTGCGGTGCCTGTCGACCAAGTGCAGGGCGCGGCGTCCCACCGTGTACGGGCCGGCGGGAAGTGGCAACGCCGGCCCGCTGGTGTACGGAACCCGGGAGGGATTCTGCGCGCCCTGGGCAATGGCGGGGGGTGCGGTGTCAAGGAGCGGGGCGGAAAGGGCGAGGGTGAGCAGACTGGCTGCAATGGCTCTGCGACGTCCGGTGGTCATACAGCCGACGCTAGACCTCCGGTGTCCCCCAACTCGTCCGTCTACAAGCTTACTTGGGCGTACCTCTGTGGTCGGATCTCGTCGGGCCGGGTTTCCCGACAGTGTGAGAGCGGAGCGGCGCGATCAGCTTCGGCCGGTCACTGAGGCTCCTCCAATTTGAAGCCGCAGGGCAAAGGGCTGGTGTGAACGGTCCTGGACAGCTGGGCGACCTACTGGCTCGGCGAGATCGCCGAAGCCATCGACGACCGCGGTGGGTGGAGAGCTTCGTACGAGCTGTCCACGGCCACGCTCGGCAGCGCAATCAGCCCTCCACCACGACCGAGGAGGTTCGCCGAGCCCTGGCGTTGGCCACCGAGTTCACCTTTCAGGCACGGCCCAAGATCCCCGAGCAGATCCCGCGTTCCCAGTCTGGGAACTCAGGGCGGCGGCGCGAGCGCCGACGAACATTGCAGTGGCCAGCCGGCCCACTGACCCGACCCGAGCATTCCTTCACCCACGAGCCGCATTTCGTCGGTCCCCCCCAACGCCGGGTGGAACCGGTGCAGAGGGGTGGTTGGTTCGGTTCACGGCCGAGTCGGCCCGGCGGGTGGTGCGGGGCTGGTGGAGAGGACATGGTCGACGGCGGCGTTGAGGGTCTCGGTCTCGGCGATAAGGACGGATTCGCGGGTGGGCAGGGCGCGTTCGACCGAGAGTCCGTTGAGGACGGTGAGAAGGAACCTGACGTTGCGGGTGTGGTCTCCCGGCGGCAGTGCGCCTTCCTCGGCGAGCACGGTCAGCCAGTGTTCGACCCTGCGCTCCGCCTCCCGCTCATGGCCGAGGTACGCGGCGCGTACCGGTTCGGTCGGCTCGGGTTCGATGAAGGTCCGATACATCGTGCCCCATGCGGTTCTCGCGTCCTCGTTGGTGCCGAGCGGTGCGAGAACCTGCCGCAGGCAGTTCAGCAGCCGTTCGCGGGGCGGCAGTGTCCGGTCCCGGATCGGGTCGCCGGGCAGCAGGTGTTCGTAGATCCGCGCGAGCAAGCTGTCCTGCAGGGCGCGCTGGGTGGGGAAGTGGAACCTCAGCGAGCCAGTGCTCACTCCCGCACGCGCCGCGACCGCTCGCACGCTCAGCTTCGCCGTCATGTCCTCGGCGATCATCTCCGCGGCGGCCTGGAGGATCTTCTCGCGTGTTTCCATGCTCCGCTCTCCTTTGCTTCTCCCAGCCCTCACACTGTACTAGCACGCCGTACTAGTACGGTGTGTTAGCGTTTCTCTAACACGCTGTACTAGTGGTGTTGCCGCTGATGTGCACAGGAGGGACGGAGCATGACCTGGAGGCAGTGGGCGGCATCGAAGCGCCTCAAGCCGGGAGACGGCAGGGAGCTCCAGCGGTTCCGCTGGTGGCAGCTCCCCCTGCGCTCCCTGTTCTGGCTACGGCTTCCCGGGGCCGGTGGGCAATCCCGCCTGCACGCCGTCGACGTACGGCACTGGGCGCGGTTGGACAACAGCAGGATCCGGGCGCATCTGTTCCTGGACGGCAGGCACGTGGCCGAGTCGAAACTGCCCGCGGTCTTCCCTGTCGACGGGGGTGTCATCGAAGTGGCGATGAGCAACTGCGGCATCAGGCGCTGTCACTACCGCCCCTTGGGCGGACAGCCGCGTCAGCTCACGCCCGACCCGGCCTCGGCGGAGGGGCGGCGGGCGCGCTTCGGCGCCCGACATCCGGGACTGAGCCGGGCGATCGGCATCGGATCGGTGTTGCTGCTTGTCATCGGTGTGGGCCTGAACCTGTTGCAGCTCGCTGAACCCGTCTCTCACATTCCTCCTGTCACGCAGCGGGTCGGGACGTTCGAATCGCCGGTACACCTGCCGATCTGGCTGAACCTCGTACTGGGGGCGGGGCCGTTCTGGCCGGCATGGAGCGCGCGCTCCGCCTGCGGTACTCCTCTCTGCTCGACGCGGCGGGTCGCTGATCCCCGAAGCGAGGAAGGCGCGACCACGTCAGCCCTCTTCGGCTGGCTTCCTACGCGACCGGCATGGCCCGGCTGCATGGAATGACATGAGTACGACGAAAGGGAAGTCATCATGATCCGTTTGAGGCCAAGGCCCGCCGCCCGGTACGGCGCGGCGTTCGCCGCAGCCCTCTTGGTCCTGACCGGGTGTTCGTCCGGCGTCTCCGGGCTGCGCAACACGTCCGCAGCGGGCGCGTCGGCCTCGGCTCCCTCCCCGGACCCGCTCACTTGGAGCGCGTGCGGGAAGAACCTTGAATGCGCCACGATCAAGGTGCCACAGGAATACACCGAGCCTGATGGCACGCAGATCCCGCTCGCGGTCATGCGACACCGGGCCACTGATCCCGACCACCGCATCGGCAGCCTGGTCTTCAACCCGGGCGGGCCCGGGGTTCCCGCCATCGAAACACTGCGTAATCTGCCCAAAACTTCCGGCACTCCTGGCGCCTTCTCGCCCGCGGTGCTCGCCAGATTCGACATCATCGCGATGGACCCGCGCGGCGTCGGCGGATCGCAGGCCGTTCGCTGCCTGACCGACAAGCAGCGAGCAGACGCCGCCGGCACCGCCTTCGACCCGGCCGTCCCCGGGGGCAAACCCCTGCCTCAGTTGCTGACCGATGCCGCCGCGTTCACCGACGGCTGTGTCAAACACCAGAGCAAAAGGTTCCTGGCCAGCCTGTCCACCGACAACGTGGCCCGCGACATCGACCAGGTTCGCTCCGCGCTGGGCGAGGACAAGATCACGTATTACGGCTTGTCCTACGGCACCGTGGTCGGCCCGATGTACGCCACCCTGTTCCCTCACCGCGTCCGCCAGATGGTGCTCGACGCGCCCGTCGACACCAATCTGTGGTTCGGCAAGTCCCTTCCCTTCCTCAACGACGTCGCCGTGGCGAGCGAACGGACGCTCAACGCCTGGTTCAAGACCTGCCGCGCCGAAGGGACCGCAGTGTGCCCGTTCGGCGCGGAAGACCCGCAGGCGGCGTTCGACACACTGATCGACACGCTGGAAGTGAAGCCGCTGAAAATCGCACCCGTCAAGGGCGCCACCCCGGGCGGCCAACTCGACGGCGCCATGGCCCTTGAGGCCACCCGGGCCCTGGCCGGCGACCAGAACACCTGGCCGTTGCTGACCTCGGCTCTGCTTGCCGCACAGGACGGCAACGGTGCTCCCCTGTACACCTTGTGGAGCAGCGTCACGGTATCTCCCTTCCCTGTCCCTACCGCGATGTTCGAAGCCCACACCGCGGTACGCTGCGCCGACTGGCAGACCCCGGCCGGCATCGCCGCGCACAAGACCGCAGCCACCAAGGCCGTCGCTGAGGCCAAGCGCGTCGGGACACGGGCCGCCTACTCCGCCCTGAACTGCGCTCGGTGGCCCGCGCCGAACAAGGACCGCGTCACCAAGCCGCTCACAGGCGCTGGTACGCCGCCGGCACTGGTGGTCGCAGGCCGGCTGGACCCCGTCACCCCCCACCACTGGGCCGAGAACATGACCCGAACCCTGGACTCTGCGGTCCTGCTCACGCGTGAAGGAGTGGGACACGGCTCCTACGGCACCAACGCGTGTGTCAATAGCGCAGTTGACGCCGCCCTCATCCACGGCACCCACCCCGCCGACGGCACCGTGTGCAAGACGGACACGCCCGCCACCACCCGCCCCCTCGTCCTCGCGAACCGTTGAGTCACAGCCGGTCCTCACCCTGATAGGGCTGTCTGGAATTTTCAGAGGGCCCCATCAACCCGCGTACGCGTACCCACGGCATGACCGTTGAGCTTGCAGAAAGACACGCTCGCGGGCTTCGTGACATGCAAGGCAGCGGCTGGGACGGCCAGTTCAGGGCCATGATTTCACGCTGTCGCGGTGAACTGAGGGCGCCGCAGGCACGGGCAGGCAGTACCTCTACCGGGTCTGCCGCAAGGAAACGGACACACCCAACCGAACTGCATACCTCATCGCGCGGACTGGCCCAACAGACGATCTACTCCTCAAGCAGGCGCCCCCTACTGGCGTGAGCACCCCGGAGGCCGGTCACAACAGCGCTTTGACCTGCTAATTCAAGATGGCTGAGGCTCACCGCTGTGAACTGAGGCTTGGCCCCCACGCCGCGTGGGAGGCTGCTCCACTGATGAACGATTGACGACCGGGTGCCGCTTTCCGTCGCACCGTCAGCGCCTTGCAGGCTGCTGTCCGGACGGCAGCGGCGAGATCCGGTGCGCGGGCCGCAAGGATCTCGACGGCTTCGGCCACGTACCAGTACGCCGTGGTGGTCCCGACGCCGAATCCGGCGGCGAGCTGGGCGTAGGTGTGCCCGCACCGCAGATGGGCCAGTACGAGCAGGGCCTGCCGGCCCTCTGGAAGCCGGCGCCACCGCGTCCCACGCTTGCGATTGCTGTCCGACCAACAGGTCGGACAGCAATCGCAGGGTCGAGGTGGCCAGATCGATACCCGATGGGTAACAAGCACACGAAGCTCCGGGCGGACAGGTTGCTCTTGGTCGACAACCCATCCACCAGGAGCTTCACCTCTTCCTTCACGCAGCGCGTGGCAACTCAGCCCGCACGCAGCCAGCTTGGCAAAGACTCAGTGCTTCTCCCACACGGGTACAGATGGCAGACCGAGTTGTGTGCGAGCACGGTTGGTGAGTTCCTGCACCAGCGCCGTCTTGGCTCGCGCATACTCACCTGGTCCTGTACCAGCGGCGACGATCGCCCGCTTGAGCGATGTGTATCTGGTCGCGTCCTCGGGATGGGCGCGCAGGTAGTCTCGGAAGATCCGCTGGTTCCGGGTAGGCCAACTCGCCAGGGTCACCACGTGCAGGATATGGCTGCGGACCCCGTCATCTGCGCGGACGTACAGCAGCCGGTCAGTCATCCCGTTGTCGTGCGGGTGAAAGCCGAGGTCGGCGAGTGCTGCCTGGTGGGGTGTAGCGTGCGTGAGGTCGTAGACAGCAGCCATCAGGTCGATGACGGGCTTGGCCGCCAGTCCCGGGACAGCCGTCGAGCCGATGTGCTCGATCTCCACGAACAGCCCAGGCGCCGCTGCTCGGAGAGCATCGATGGCGATAGCGGCCTGCCGGGGCCAGCTCGGGTCATAGTCGACTACGTGGATGCCGCTGGGCTCTGACACGGCCGTCATCCTGGTCAACGCAGGCTGCGATGTCCATCGGAATTCTGCCCAGCCACCAAGCCCGCCCTCACATCCGAGGTTGGAAAAGGCTCACTGTTTCAGTATCTGGGTCGCCGCTGGCCGGATCGGAGTCTCGGATCTGACGGTGCGGGAAAACGTGCGGATGCTCTGCTCGTTGTGGGCAGTGGGCAATCCAAGGGCCCGTCCGACGGATTTTTCCTACGGCAGGAACGATGCGAAAGTGACTGTCGATGTCGCGGTCTTGAGCCGGTTGACGCAACGCTCCACGATGCTGCGCCTGCGGTAGGCCTGGCGGCCGGATGTCGGGGCCCTCGGTGTCCACTCGCTCTGGCGCTACGAGCCCGTAGCAGTGGCTGAATGTGATGATCGGAATGGCTTTATGCAGTCCATGCCGTGCGGGGGATGGCGTTACAGCCGAGTCACGAAAATTCCGTGATGGAATCCGAAGGATTCCTGCGCCATCGTGCTACTCCCGCAGCGAGGGAGGGAACTTGCCAAACTCAGGCTCCAACTGGATGGAACAGCATCCCGTCTTGTTGGCCACCGTTACGACGGTCGTTGGATCATTGATCACGGGCGGTGCTATGTATGCGGCCCAGAGCGGCAATCGTGCCACGGACCGCCAAAACGCAGTCCAAGCGACCACAAAGCCGACGGGGAAGATCACAACTCCTGGCATCCTCAAAGCCGGTGACAAATTCCGTCTGAGCGGGTGGATCAAGGACGTGCCCGAAGGGTATGCACTCTGGGCATTCAGTGAACAGGTGTCAAGTGGCAAGCTCTGGCCGCAGTATCAGCCGTGCAGAATCGATGACGTCAGCGGAGCTTGGACGTGTCCTGACCTCCGTGTCGACGGCATTGGTGACGTCGGCCAGGACTGGCAGGTACGAGTCGCACTCGTGACGGCTCAGAACGCGGTTGACATCAAGGCCTACGCGATTGCGAAGGAGTACAAGGACGAACAGCGGGACGGCTTTGCCGGCCTTCCTGACGGCGCCATTCCGATTCACGAAGAGAAGGTGCTCGAAGAATAGGCTGAGCGCCCTCAGGCTGAGGTCGGCCGTTCGACGCTGCATACGGCTTCGCGCGTTGGACTTGACCAGCTGAACACCGGTGCCTCCGAAGCTGGTTGAGGCGGCCAGGGGTTGTCAGTGGCTGGTGGCAGGATCACCGGCATGGGTTTCGTACGTACTACTTCGCCGCGGCCCGTGGACGTGACCGCGGTCTTTCCTGAGCTGGCGCCCTTGGCGCGTCCTGCGATTCGGCTGCACCCTCGTCCCGGGTCGCCTTCGGTCGGGGAGAGCTCGGTAGGGGGGCGTTGCTGTGGCCGGCTCAGGAGCCGTGGCCGCACTGCGAAAGCTCGCACCTGCACGTGGACAGTGGGTTCCGCCAGCCGCCGGCGGAAGTGCGACTCATGAGGCGCATGCGGGCCCGGTGGCATGGTGATCACGGTGGTCCTGGGATAACGCCCGAGGAGGAGGCGATCAAAGAGCGGAACGCCGCGATGCTCGCGGAGCGACTTGACGCCGGCCCTCCGTTCCCCGCGGACTGCCCGGTCCCCATGCTGCCCGTGGCCCAGCCGTATCTGCGCGACATACCTTTGCTGCGGCCGCCCGGCCAGGCCGATCTGCTCCAGGCTCTCCGGTGTCCCTACGACCACGAACCGGTTGGAAGAAGTGCCGCCGCGTCAGGGTGTGTGACAAGCCGTTAGCCTCACTGATGCCGGCCGCACTGCTTCGACCAGCCCGCATCTTGCCGCACTCGACCCGCCGCACGCGCTGGTTGAGACGACCAGTACTGAAGGGCAGCAGAGGTCGGATGCGTTCCCACTGACGGTCGGTCAGCCGGGCGTGACGAGGCATCAGCAGACTGCAGAGGTGCTGCGCACCCGGGCCGGCAGCCCGGCCGGGCTCAATCGATGGTCTTGATCACCCGGGCGGGCACTCCTGCAACCACGGTGCCGGCGGGAACATCACGAGTGACCACCGCACCCGCAGCGACCACCGCACCGGCACCAATGGTCGCCCCTTGCGTGATCACGGCAGCCGTCCCGATCCAGACGTCGTCCTCGATGACGATCGGGGCGAAGGAGAGGTACTTGCGACGCTCGGCCAGGGGCAGTGGATGGCCTCCGGTGATGAGGCTGACCTTCGGGGCGATCATGACGCCGTTGCCGATACGGATGCCCCCCTTGTCCATGAAGGTGCATCCCTGGTTGACGAAGACGTTCTCCCCGAACGTCGTGTTGAGCCCGTACTCGGTGAAGAACGGCGGGTAGATCATCACCGACTCCGGCAGCGGGCCACCGAACACAACAGAAAGTAGTTCCGTGCGACCTTCGCTGTCGCTGAACGGAAGCACGTTCAGTCGAGACGTCGCATCGGTCACCTCCACGATCCGCTCGGCATGACGCTCGAACTCAGGCGTCTGGACATACATGACCTGCTCTGTGCGGGTAGACATGCGCTCATCCCACCACCGCGCAGAACCCTCGATCAAACAACCCTGCACCACAGCAGACACAACCAATGGTTGTGGAAGAAGTGAAAGCCTTGATCAGGCCGTGCGCCCCGGCAGCCGTCCCTTGCGCGTCGATGTCGAGAACGGCGCCCAGGTGTTGCGCGAAGGGACCGTCGACGCGTCTTTTTGTGCCCTGCAGGCAGACCAGGTTCCGGCCGGGATCAGCCCAACGACTCCTGGACGCACCCCTGGAGCATCTGCGCACCGCAGGTCCGCGAACCCGCACGACTCGTGCCGCCAGCACCAGACCCCTCCACGAGCCGCGGCCAACCGTGCACGAGGTCGTTGGGGCCGAGAGCCTCCCCCCGTCGGCCGTTCACGGTGGCCGACGGGGGTACGTTCAGTGGATCACCGGTCGAGGGCCGGCAGGTCGGCGAGGGCCTTCTCCACCGCCATGAGGACGGGCAACGGCGCTTTGTCCAGAGGTTCACGCAGTTCCCGGCCCCGCCACCACCGCGTCGTACGGCGAAACGCCTCAGCGCGCTCCTCGTCGATCCCGCGGACGGCGTCCAGCACGGCCTGATACGCCGCCCGGTCGTCGATGACGGTGTCCAGGCCGCTGCCGAGATTCAGCCGACCGCGCGGTGTCGAGGACCGGGGGTGGTGCTCGACCCAGGTGTATGCACCACTGCCCACCGCGTGGCGTGCCCCGGAGGGCAGTTCGACCACGGCCCGCGCGTTCGGAGGGACCCGGGCGTGGAAAAACACCTCGTCGCCGTCGCGCCGCCATCCCGCTTCCGCGGGTCCGTACGGTGTCTCGTGCCGGGCCGAGGCGTCGTCCAGGTCGTCGAGCAGGGTCGGTGCGATGCGGATGACCCGGTAGGCCGGTTCCAGCGGTGCGAGTCCGGCGACGTCGCGGTGCAGCCAGTCGGCCACCGCTCCCAGGGCGTAGTGGTTGAAGGACGTCATCTGGCCCGGGTTGATCGAGCCGTCCTCCAGCATGGAGTCCCACCGTTCCCACACCGTGGTCGCACCCATCGTGACGGGATACAGCCATGAGGGGCATTCCGTCTGAGTCAACAGGCGTGAGGCGGAGGCGGCATGGCCCGTCGCCGTCAGGGCCTCACAGATGATCGGGGTCCCGACGAAACCGGTCGCGATGCGGTAGCCGGCGGCGCGGACCAGGTCGCGCAGACGGTCGCCCACGGCTTGCCGCCGCTCGCCGTGGACGAGACGGAAGACGATCGCCAGTGCGTACGCGGTGGGGGAATCGGACATCATGCGCCCGCGCGGCGTGACGTAGGCGCCGCGAAAGGCCTCGGCGACCTGCTCCGCCAGATCGCCGTAGTGACGAGCATCCGCTTCCCGGCCGAGGAGAGCGGCGGTCCGGGCGGTCAGCTGTGCCGAGCGGTGGAAGTACGCGGTGGCCACGATGCCCGCGTCGGTCTTGGCGTCGCCAGGCCGCTCGGGCGGCGCGTCGGGGTCGAGCCAGTCGCCGAACTGCAGCCCTTCCTCCCACAGCAGAGCACTGCCCGACCGGTCGTGGACCACGTCCACCCAGGCCGCCATGGACGCGTAACAGTCCCTGAGCGTCGCGTGGTCCGCGAAGCGCTCCCACAGCACGGCCGGTACGACGGTGATGGCGTCTCCCCAGGCGGCGACCGGTTTGAGGAGTCCGGGTACTTGTGGGATCACCGCCGGCACGACCATCGGCACGACCCCGTCCGCGGCACGCTGTTCGAGCCGGACATCCTCCAGCCAGGACCGGAGGAAGGAGTCGCAGTCGTAGAGGAAGGCGGCGGCCGGGGCGAAGATCTGCATGTCCCCGGTCCAGCCGAGGCGTTCGTCGCGCTGCGGGCAATCGGTGGGGATGGAGAGGAAATTGCCGCGCATGCCCCACACGACGTTGTCGTGGAAACGTTGCAGCAGCGGGTGGGAGGTGGTGAAGTCACCGGTCCGGGCCATGTCGGTGTGCAACACGGCTGCCGTGACGTCCTCGGGTGCGAACGGTCCCGGCCAGTTGTCGACTTCGGCGTAGCGGAAACCGTGGAAGGTCCACTTGGGTTCCCAGATCTCCTCCCCGTCGCCGCTCAGGGTGTACCGGTCGGTCGCGGCGGCGTTGCGGAGGGGCCGGGTTCCGAGTTCTCCGTGTTCCAGGACTTCGGCGTGGCGCAGGGTGATGGTGTGGCCCGCTTCCCCGGTGACCCGGATCCGGAGCCGGCCGACGAGGTTCTGGCCGAAGTCGAGGATGGTCCTGCCGCTCGGTGAGGTCAGGACCCGTTCGACGGGGCGGTGCTCCGTCACGCGAACCGGCGGTGCCGAGCGAGGAGTCGGCGTCGCCCCGGGGACGCCGGGGAGCCCGACGCGGCTCCAGTGCGAGTCGTCGAACACCGGGCCGGACCAGCCGGGGACGGCCAGGCGGGCGTCGTAGGTCTCGCCCTGGTACAGGCTCGCCGACACCACGGGAGCACGTGTCCAGCGCCATCGTTCGTCGGTGATCACCGTGTCCACGCCGCCGTCCTCGTACTCGAGCGTGAGTTGTGCGGCGGCGGCCGGCGGTCCTTCGTAGAAGCGCTCTGCGGCATCGCGGAACCCGAAACGCTCGGTGTACCAGCCGCCGGTCAGGGTGAGGCCGAGGGCATTGCGGCCGGAGCGGATGAGTGTCGTGACGTCCGCGACGTCGAGGTGGACGCGCCATTGGTAACTGCTCCAGCCGGGCTTGAGCTCGGCGTCGTCCACCGGTGCGCCGTTGACACGGAGGTCGTAGGCGCCGAACGCAGTGGAGTGCAGCAGGGCGCGGTGGACCGGACGGGGCACCTCGAAGGTGACGCGCAGGAGATGCGGCTCGTCGGAGCCTGAGCCGATGAAGCGGGCGCGCCACTGATCGGGGGCCAGGAATCCGGCGGTCACTTCACGGTCCGCGCTCCACTCGGAGACGGAGCCGTCCTTGCCGTGCACCCGCACGCGGACGAGGGCCGTCTCGAGCGGCCGCAGTGGCGCGAAGGGCCAGTCGACCAGCACGGACTCGGGCCCGTCGACCCGCGCCGTGGAGGTCTTGCCGTCGCGGGTGACCGCGATGTCGGCGGCGGCCTGTACCCATGAGGGCAGTTCCGTCGTGGTCTTCCAGGACAGCGAGGGGCGGGAGTCGGGGACGAACGGGTCGTCGCTGTGGCCGATGCGAGGGGCGCCGGCCTGCACCTGAGCGGCGTGGGTCATCGGGCCTCTCCTGCGGCAGTCGCGGTGAGGGCGCTGGTCGTGGCCGTCGTCCCGGCCGGCGGCCGCTGGACGCGCCGGATGATCAGCATGCCGATCCCGCCGGAGACCAGGGCGAAGAAGGTCAGCAGGATGTAGAGGCCCGACGGGCTCCAGTCGATCAGTGCCGGAGTGACGAGAGCGAATCCCGACGCGGCGAAGCGGGCGACCGCCATGGTGGCCCCCTGCACCGTGGCGCGTGCGTTCACCGGGAACGACTCCTGAGTCCAGATCTTGTACAGCGCCTCTCCGACGAACGGGAAGCCGATGTTGTACAGCACCAGCGCGACGATCATGACCGGCAGGACGACGCCGCCGGTGACGGCGATGAGCAGCTGGCACGACGTGAAGATCACGACCCCTGCCGCGAAGAAGCGGCTGCGCCACCTGGTGTCGGCGATGCGGGTGAAGACGACCGTGCCGGCCAGGCCGATCAGGGTGGTGACGAAGGACAGGGCGGTCGCGAAGGTCTGGGAGCTGCCACCCACCTCGACCAGGAAGTAGGTCTTGAACGAGCCGAAGGTGTTGGCCACCAGGGTGAAGAACAGGTAGAAGAGCGCGGTCAGCAGCATCATGGCGGCCAGGGAGCGGTCGCGGAACAGAGCGCGCAGGGGCATCGCGCGGAAGGGGTCGACGCCCTCGGCGGTGTGCCGTGAGTCGGCTTCGGCCTCCAGCTGCCGGAACGGTGGGTAGAACGCGCGGAAGGCGAAGGTCGCCACGGCGAGCGCCGCGAGAGTGGCGAAGATCAGCCGGATACCGAACGTGCCGAGCGTGGAGACGGCGAAGCCCAGGGAGGTCGCGAAGACCACGCCGGCGGTCCACATCACGTGGGTGAAGGCGACGAGCCTGCCCTCGGCCCCGGCCGGTGCCCGCTCCGAGAGGACGGCGATGGAGGTCGGAAGGTCCGCTCCGGCGGCGATCCCGATCACGATGACGCCGACGACGAGCACTCCCTCGCCCGGTGCGAACGTCACAGCGAGGGCAGCCACCGCGTAGAGCAGGATCGTCAGGGAGAAGACCCGCCCGCGGCCGATGAGGTCGGCGAGGCGTCCTCCGGTCAGCGCCCCCACAGCGATGAACAGGGTCAGTGCCGATCCCAGGAGACCGACCATCCAGACGTCGAGGCCGAAGCTGTCCTTCCACAGGGCCAGCCCCAGACCGACCGAGATGATGGCGCCGGAGTCGAGGAACGAGGCCATTCCGGCGGCCACGGCCAGCATCCAGTGTCTGCGGTCGAGCTGCGGCGGCGTCGCCTTCATCTGCGCCATGAGGTGCTCCATTCTGCACGGAGGCAGGCCCGTGCCCTCCGGTGGTAATACGTTTTACCAAGTGGCGTACATGAGAGCACGGTGTTTCATGGGCCGGTCAAGGGATCGGACGGTAAAATAGTGAAACGATTTACCGGCTTGCGCGCTGGATTTGCCTTCGAAGGCGTCCAGGGTTCAGGCCCCGGCGGTGGAGGAGCGCACCACGAGCTCGGGTGAGAACTCGATCTGCGGCACCGTGCGCCCGGAGTCTGCTTTCCCGGGATCGCGCAGCGCGGCGATCTCGTCGATCAGCAGGTCGGCCGCGGCGGCGCCGAGCCGGGCGTGCGGAGTGCGCACCGAGGTCAGGGGTACGACCGTCGACTGGGCGAACTCGATGTCGTCGTAGCCCACCACGGCGATGTCCTCCGGTATGCGCACCCGGCCACCGGCCACGAAGGACTGGATGACGCCGATGGCCAGCAGGTCGTTGGCGCAGAACAGGGCGTCGGGGCGGTCGGCGGGGTCGCGTGCCGCGAGCCGGTCCGCGCAGGCGATGCCCGCCTCCACCGAGCGCTCCGGAACGGAGATGATCTCCAGGCTCGCGTCCGGCACGGTCTCGATCACCGACAGGGCGCCGCGCTGCCGGTCGGCGACCTGTCGCAGGTCCAGCGCGGACGCCACGAACCCGATCTTCCGCCGCCCCAGTTCGATCAGATGCCGGACCGCCAGCCGGCTGCCGGCGACATGGTCCGTCGAGACCGAGGCCTGCGCCGGGGAGTCCGCGCGGCGTGCGCTGAGCACACTGGCGATGCCGCGCCGGCGGAGCCGGTCGAGCTCCGGCTCGACATCGCCCACGGGTGAGATGATGATGCCGCCGACGCGCTGCTGTTCGAAGAGCTGCAGGTACTCACGCTCCCGCTGACGGGAACCGGTGTCGTTGGCCATCAACAGGTACATGCCGCGCGCGGAGACGCGCTGCTCGATGGCCGCCGCGATCTCCGGAGTCGTGGCACTGGCGAGTTCGAACGCGAGATAACCGATCACCGGACTGACCCCGGTGCGCAGCATGCGGGCCGCGTCGTTGGGTACGAACCCCAGCGCCTCCACCGCCTGCCGGATCCGCTCCCGAGTCGCCTCGGAGAGCTTGTGGGGCTTGTGGAAGTAGTTCGACACCGACGACTGGGACACCCGGGCGAGGTCGGCGACATCCCTGATGGTGACCTTGTTCAGGAGTCCTCCCAGACCCGTCCCTCAACTGGCGCCGCAGCTCAGCGGTATGGCCATGGTAATCCTGCCGACTTCGATCACCGCACGTGACCGAACGCGCAACCACATCTCAATTGACTGCAGAAATCGGGTATTGGCCGGCCAATGGGGCGCGCCTTCATCGACGGTTCGGTCTGCTGACCAGCTGAGGGGGCGGGGGCTGCCGGCGCCGGTTGTCAGGCCTCTGGGCCGCGGCGTGCTTGCGGGATCCCTCCCGGCGCCGAGTTCCGACGGCACTCGACGCCGAGCGGCGTGAGCAACGTTGCCCATTCCCATGTCCGAAGCATTGACACGGTCTCGCGGAGGGGTCAGGATCACGCCTGCACACATGGGATTGAATCGATTCAAGGCGTCTGTTCCACACCTCCGCGCCCGGCCGCTCCCCGCGGCACTCCTGGGAAGGCCCCTCGATGCAGCACGTCTCCCGCCGGTCCGCCCTGCGCTCCGCCATAGCCGTGGCCCTCGCCCCGACCCTGGGCTCCTTGGCCCTCCCCGGCCTCGCACCGGCGGCGTCCGCCGCGAACTCCTGGACCGCGAAGTGGATCTGGGCGCCGTCCAGCACCACGAACCAGTGGGTGGCCTTCCGTAGATCGTTCTCCCTCGCGACCACGCCGTCGAAGGCGGTGACGCGGATCGCCGCCGACTCGAAGTACTGGCTGTGGGTGAACGGCACGCTCGCCGTCTTCGACGGCGGGCTCAAGCGCGGCCCGAACCGCACGGACACCTACTACGACGAGATCGACCTCGCCCCCTACCTGAGGGCCGGCGGCAACACGGTGGCCCTCCTGGTGTGGCACTTCGGCAAGCAGGGCTTCTCGCACCACAGCAGCGGCAAGGGCGGGCTGCTGTTCCAGTCCGACATCCGGACCGGCACGAGCACCACCCGCCTCGTGAGCGACACCAGCTGGAAGCACACCGTCCACCCGGGCTACTCGAACAACACCAGCGGTACGCAGGTCAACTTCCGGCTGCCCGAGTCCAACATCTTCTACGACGCCCGAGCCGCCGCCGTCGTGTCGGGCTGGCGCTCGCCCGGCTTCGACGACAGGGGCTGGACGGCGCCGACCGACCACGGTGCCTCAGGCGCCTCGCCCTGGAACGCCCTCGTCGAACGGCCGATCCCGCTGTTCCGCTATTCCGGTCTGAAGTCCTACACCAACGCCGCCTCGCTACCCGCCAGGGGCTGGGGTCCCAGCGCGATCTCGGCCACCTTGCCGTCCAACATCCAGGTGACCCCGTTCCTGAAGGTGGACGCTCCGGCCGGGGCGGTGATCGGCATCCAGACCGACCACTACGACGACGGCGCGGGCCTGACCGGGATCGAGCCCGGGACGCAGTACAACGTGCGCGCCACCTACGTCTGCGCCGGCGGGGTCCAGGAGTTCGAGCCACTGGCCTGGATGAGCGGCACGGCCGTGCGGTACACGATCCCGGCGGGTGTGACGATCCTGGAGCTGAAGTACCGGGAGTCCGGCTACGACACCGACTTCACCGGGTCGTTCAGCAGCAGTGACCCCTTCCTGGACGCCCTGTGGGGCAAGGCAGCCCGCACGATGTACGTCAACATGCGGGACAACTACATGGACTGCCCCACCCGCGAACGGGCCCAGTGGTGGGGAGACGTGGTCAACCAGCTCAAGGAGGGCTTCTACACCTTCGACACCCGCTCCCACGACCTCGGCCAGAAGGCCATCGCGCAGCTGGCGGCCTGGAAGAAGGACAGCGGCGCGCTGTACTCCCCGGTTCCCACCACCATCTGGACCTCCGAACTTCCTGTCCAGATGCTGGCCTCGGTGTGGTCGTTCTGGACCTACTACCTCTACACGGGCAACGCCGACGCGATCACCGTCGCCTACCCGGCGGTGAAGGGGTACCTGAACCTGTGGAGCCTGGACGGGGACGGCCTGGTCAACCACCGGGCGGGAGACTGGGACTGGGAGGACTGGGGCTCCGACATCGACGCCCGTGTGCTGGACAACTGCTGGTACTACCTGGCCCTGGACACGGCCGCGAAGCTGGCCGCCCTCAGTGGCAACAGCGGGGACGTGGCCGGCTGGCAGTCCAGGCGCGACAGCGTCAAGGCCAATTTCGACCGCGTCCTGTGGGACGCTTCCCGGAACGAGTACCGCTCACCCGGCTACACCCGTGACACCGACGACCGGGCCAACGCCCTCGCCGTCGTCGCGGGCCTGGCCCCCGCCTCCCGTCACCGAGCGGTGACCGAGGTGCTGCGCACCCATCTCAACGCCAGCCCCTACATGGAGTTCTACGTCCTGGAGGCGCTGTACCTGATGGGCGCGGCCACCGTCGCCGAGGAGCGGATGCGCAACCGCTTCGCCGCCCAGGTCGCCGACCCTGCCTGCCACACGCTGTGGGAGCTGTGGACCAAGTCCGCCGGCACCGACAACCACGCCTGGAACGGTGGCCCGTTGTACGCGCTGTCGGCGTACGCGGCCGGAGTGCGTCCCACCGCGCCCGGCTGGTCGTCGTACGAGGTCGTCCCGCAGACCGGCACGCTCACGCGGATCCACACAGTGACCTCGACCGTGGAGGGCGACATCCGCTTCGGTATCGAGCGCGACGGCACCCGGGTGACCTTGACGCTCACCTCGCCGAGCGGGACCACCGCGAGGGTGGGCGTGCCCACCTACGGCGGCTCCCAGCCGGTCATCAAGGCGAACGGCACCACGGTTTTCAGCGGCGGCTCCGCCACCGGCGGCGTCAGCGGTCTGAGCGATGCGGGCAGGGACTCCTCATATGTGTACTTCACCGTCCAGCCGGGGACCTGGACGTTCACGGCGACGGGCACGGGCCGTCTCGACGATCTGGCCCTGGGCCGTCCGGTCACCAGCAACAGCAGTGTGGAGAACGGTGACTGGGGCCGAACCCGGCTCACCGACGGCATGCTCCGGGGCGTGACCGGTGCCAAGGGCTACACCAGCGACGAGTTCGCCGCCGCCGACGTGAGCGCCGCCCCCGTATGGGTGGAGATCGACCTCGGAGCCGACAGCGACCTCGATGCCGTACGCCTCTTCCCCCGCACCGACACCCCGGCGGCGGGCGGCGCAACCGCGGGCTTCCCGGTCGACTTCACGATCCGGACCCGACCAGATGGCTCCGGCACGTACACCACCGTGCGCACCGTCACCGGGCAGCCGAACCCCGACGGGCTCGTGCAGACGTACGGATTCAGGACGACCACCGCCCGCCATGTGCGGCTGGAGGTGACCAGGCTCGGCACGCCCGCGTCCGACGAGGACACCAAGTACCGCCTCCAGCTCGCCGAACTCACCGTCCCCACCGCCGCGACCACCATCACCAGCAACTGCACACTGGAGAACGGCGACTGGGGGAAGACCCGGGTGCTGGACGGCAGCACCACGAGTGTGGCGGGCTCCAAGGGTTTCACGAGCATCGACTTCTCCTCCGCCGATGTCAGCGACACGCCGGTGTGGGTCGAGGTTGACCTCGGCGCCGACCGGCCGATCGGCGCCGTCACCCTCCACCCGCGCGCCGACACCCCGGGGCGGGGGGTGGAAGCGCGGGCTTCCCGGTCGACTTCACGCTGCAGACCCGCACCGAGGGAGCCTCCTCCTACACCACCGTGCGGACGGTCACCGGCCAGACCAACCCCGAAGGGGGTGCCCAGACTTACACCCTCACAGCCGCGAGGGGCCGGCACCTGCGGCTGCGCGCCAGCAGGCTGGGCAGGCCGGCGTCCGACGAATCGACCCGCTACCGCCTCCAGCTCGGCGAGATCCGCATCGAGTAGAACGACTGCCGCGGGAGCCCTTGTGCGCCGGGACGGCACAGCCCTGGCCCCCACGACCTCGTCGCCGTCACCTGGTGCACGCACGCAGGACGAGGCGATGACCTCCGGACCCGAGTCCACCGACGGCCTGTTCCGAGCACCAGCCCTCGGGTGGGAGGAACCGGCCGGTCGTGCCGGGGGGCAGTTCTGCCTTCACCGTGAGAGTGTCACCACTGATCGTCCAGTCGACGGACGCCGGCCCGTACGGGGTGGTGATCGAGGCGCCCGCCGAGCTGAGCGTGGATCCGGGGCGGGGCGCGATCTCGATGGTGCGGTAGCCGGGACCGGTGGCCCGCAGCCCGGCGACGGACCGGTAGAGCCAGGCGGCGACCGACCCGTAGGCGTAGTGGTTGAACGACAGCATCGTCCCGGCCTTCTCCGTGTCGATCGTGCCGTCCGGCCGGATGGCGTCCCACCGCTCCCACATGGTGGTGGCGCCGCGCTCGACCTGGTAGAGCCAGCCCGGACACTCGGTGTTGAGCAGCAGCCGGTACGCCTCCGCGGTGTGACCGCCGGCGGTCAGGGCCGGCAGGACGAAGGGGGTGCCGAGGAACCCGGTGGCGATACGCCCGCTGTTGGCGCGCACCAGGGCGGCCAGCGACTCACCGACCGCGGCGCGTTCGGCGGCGGGCGCGATGCCGAACTCCAGGGCGAGCGCGCACCCGGTCTGAGTGGTGCGGGCGTGGTCGCCCCACTTCCGCCAGGCGGCTTCGGCGGTCCGCCGGTGCAGGTCCGTGTACCGGTCGGCGTCTTCGGCGCGGCCCAGTTCCCGGGCCGCGTCGGCGAGCAGGCGGGCGCTGTGCGCGACGAAGGCGGTGGCGACGTAGGCGGAATCGGTGGTGGCGCGGGCGGGGTCCTCCGGTGGGGCGGCCGGGTCGAGCCAGTCCCCGAGCTGTGCGTTGCCGCTCCAGGTCCCGTCGTCGTCGAGGCGGCCGGCGGTGAACTCGACCCAGGCGCGCATCGTGGCGTAGTGCCGGCCCAGCAGAGCGCGGTGGCCGTAGGCGTCGAAGAGGGCGGCCGGTACGACGGTGGCGGCGTCGCCCCAGCCGGCGGCGGTACCGGCGAACGGCAGGTCCATCGGCGGCAGTTCGCCGAGGTCGACATCGGGAATCACCAGCGGGACCGCGCCGTCCGGCCGTTGCTCGATGCCGAGGTCGGTGAGCCAGCTGTCGAGGAAGGCCCGGCTGTCGAACGTGGCGCAGGCGGTCGGGGCGAAGGCCATGATGTCGCCGGTCCAGCCGAGCCGTTCATCGCGTTGCGGGCAGTCCGTGGGGACGGCGAGGAAGTTGCCGCGCTGGGAGCGGACGACGTTGGCGTACAACGCGTTCACCCGCTCGTCGGAGCAGTGGAACTCACCGATCCGGCGCAGGTCGCTGGCCACCACGGTCACCTCGACCCGCTCGACGGAGACGCCCGGGGAGACGTCGATCTCGGCGTACCGGAAGCCGTGGAAGGTGAACTCCGGTTCCAGTTCGGCCGGGCCGCCGGACAGGGTGTACCGGTCGGTGGCGCGGGCACCGCGCAGGATGCTGGTGAGCAGCCGGCCGTCGCCGTCGAGGACCTCGGCGTGCCGGACGGTGATCGTGCTGCCGGCCGGGCCGTCGGCGCGGAGCCGTAGCCAGCCGGTGATGTTCTCGCCGGCGTCGACGGCGAGGGTGCCGTCCGGCAGCGTGCGCGGCTCCGGCTGGATGACCCGCACGACCCGCACCGGCGGGTGGGCCCGCTGGGTCAGGCCGGAGGGCAGGGGGAGCGCGGCGGCCCGCTCCCAGGCGCGGTCGTCGAAGCCCGGCAACTGCCAGCCGTGCGGCTCGTGGCGCAGGTCGCGTTCGCAGCCGTCGTACAGGTCGGCCGCTCGCAGGTCGCCGTACCCGCTCCGCCACTGGTCGTCGGTGCCGACGGTGACGGTGCGGCCGCCAACCAGGGTCACCTCCAGCTGGGCGAGCAGCGCACAGGTGTCGCCGTAGACGTCGCGGTGCTTGTGCCAGGTGAGATGGCCCCGGTACCAGCCGTCCCCGACGGCGGCGGAGAGGGCATTGCGGCCGGGGGAGAGCAGGCCGGTGACGTCGTAGGTGGCGTACAGGAGCCGGTTCGAGTAGCTGGTCCAGCCCGGTTCCAGGAGTTCGTCGGAGACGGGCCGGCCGTTGACGGCGGTGCGGTGGACGCCCAGTGACGTCACGTAGAGGCGTGCGGATACCGGCTCCGCCGGGAGGTCGAACTCCCGGCGGAGCAGCGGCACCGGGCCGGGGGAGGTACGGCCCCGGTCGCCGGGCACATGGACGGGACGGGCCGTCCAGTCCCCGTCGTCGAGCAGTGCGGCCTCCACCCGGGCGGGCTCGCTCCACTCCGTCCACCCGAGGTCGGTGCGGACTCGCACCCGCCAGAGAAGGGCCTCGCGGCTGCCCAGCGGTCCGGCCGGCCAGGGGTGGTCGGTCACCACACCGGAATCGACCTCGCCGCTGGACACCGCGCCGGTGAAGGACCGGTCGGACGCCACCTGGACCTCGTAGGCGTGCTGCAGGACGCCCGGCCGGTCGCTCGCCAGCGACCACGACAGACGGGGTTCGGGGTAGGGGGTGGCCACCAGACCGGAGTCGTCCGCGGTGCGCAGCCCGGTGACCGTCGTCGCGGTGTCGGCCGTACGGAGTGCCTCGAAGCTCGGGGTCGTCATGACGTCAGATGCCTCCGGAGGAATCGCAGCGTGGACCGGTGCAGCGTGGTGCGGTGCGGGACGGTGCCCCAGGCGTGGTCCGCGCCCTCGATGATCTCGAGTTCCGCGTTGCCGTCGTAGTGCTCCAGGTAGCGGCGTACGTAGGGGAGCGGGGCGATGTCGTCCTTGTCGCCGTGCAGGATGTGGACGGGGCCACGGTAGGGCGCGGAGCGTCCGTACACGTCGAGACCCGCGATGTCCGCCACGAGCGCGGGACTCATCCGGTGCCCGTCGGCGTCGAAGTACCCCTTCTCCTCGATCTCCGCGGCGAGGCTGCGGCCCTTGAGGTGGCCCCCGGCGAGCTCGAAGGGGGCGACGGCTGCCGGGGACCACAGGCACAGCGCGCCGATTCCCGGCTCCTCGGCGGCGACGATTCCGGCGACCACACCTCCCATGCTCATCCCGACCAGGCCGATCCGGCCGGGGTCGACGAAGTCGAAGGTCCGGACCGCCTGGAGCACCGCGCGGGTCTCGGCGATCTCACCGGTGACGGTGACGTCGAAGAAGTCGCCGTCGCTCTCGCCGTGGCCGGACAGGTCGAACCGGACCGAGGCGATGCCGTGCTCCGCCAACAGCCGTGACATGGCGACGAAGTTCGGCAGTTCGAGCCGGTTGGAGGCGAAGCCGTGCACGAACACCACCGTGGGACGGCGGGCGCCCGCCGGGCCTTCGGGGATGTGCACCGTGGAACGCAACGTCATGCCGGCGTGGAGGAAGTCGTGATGGCAGATCACGCGGATGCCTTTCGGGACGTGTCGAGCGCGGGCGTGGGCGGCGGTCCGGCCGCGACGCGCGCCTCACGTGGAGAGGGACAGGGCGTCACTCAAACGCGTCTCACTTAAACGTGTAGGTAAGCTGAGCCGCCAAGTTAGCCGTGGCCGCAGTCTTTGGCAAGACGCCCGGCAGAGGGAGGGCACGTATGACCGGAAGACCCGGTGGCAGACGTGTGACCGGCGCGGATGTCGCCCGTGAGGCCGAGGTCTCCCGCGCGACGGTGAGCTACGTCCTCAACGACTCCCCGCACCAGCGGATCCCCGAAGCCACCCGGCGCCGGGTGCGGGAAGCGGCCGACCGGCTCGGCTACGCCCCGTCGCCCGCGGCGCGCAGCTTGCGCAGGGGACGCTCGGACATCGTGCTCGGCCTCCTGCCGGACTGGCCGATCGAGCACGTCCTCGGCAGGCTGGTGCAGCAGCTGACGGCCGCCCTGGCCCTGCACGAACTCACGTTCCTCGTGCACTCGGCGGCGCACCCCGCGAGGCCCCTTGCAGAAGTGTGGAAAGCCCTGACGCCGGCGGCCGTTCTGGCGCTGGACGCGTTCCCGGAGACCGAGGCCGGTGCCATGCGGGCGGCGGGTATCGAGGTCGTCATGGCGGTGCACGGCTCGGCGGGGAGCGGGAACCGGTCCGCTCTCGTGCCGGAGGAACCCATCGGCGCGGCGCAGGCCCGCCATCTCGCCCCCACGCACCGCCGACTCGGCTACGCCTACCCGGATCTGGCGGGGCTCGGCGTCCTGGCCGGGCCGCGCCTGGAAGGCGTGCGCGAGGTGTGCGCCGAACTCGGCCTCGCGGAGCCGGACGTCCGGACCGTTTCCCCCGATCCGGGCGGCGCCGTCGAGGCGGTGCGGGCCTGGCGCGCGGCCGATCCGCCGGTGACGGGCGTCTGCGCGTTCAACGACGCCGTCGCCCTGGCCGTGCTGGCCGCCCTGCGCTCGCTCGGGCTGCGGGCCCCGCGGGACCTCGCCGTGATCGGCGTCGACGACCTTCCCGGCGCCGCGCTGGCCCGGCCGGCCCTGACCACGATCGCCCGCGACACCGACACCATCGCGCGAGTCCTGGCCCACCGCATCGTCCACGCCCTCGAAGGGACAGGAGGCCGCGCCGAGCCCGTCCCGGAGCTGCTGCGCGTTCAGGTCCGGGTGTCGGCCTGACCGGCCCGGTGTCGTGCCGGCACCGGGCCGTTGAGCAGGGGCGGCCCGGTGTCGTGCCGGCACCGGGCCGTTGAGCAGGGGCGACAGGCCGCCGAGGGTCGTTTGCCCGCCCGTCCGGGGCGGGCTCGGCGTGAGGGCGAAGCCGGCCGTCGCCGCGACCATCGGCCGCGAACCTCTTGCGCAACCCAAGCGACACAGTTAATTTACGGACACTCACTTAAAGGTGTAAGTGGCGGTCTGCGTGCCGCTGCGAACCATGCCGCCGCCAGGCCGGTCCACCTCGGTGGCTCCCTCGTGATCCACGTCGGCCAAGCCCGTACCTCTCGTGCTCCCGGCCCTTCTCGCGCCGCCCGCTCTTCCCGTTCCACACCCTCGCTCCCGACCGCACGGAGACCTCGATGAAGAGAAGAACCGCCCTCCAAGCCTCGCTCGGCGTGGTGGCAGCGCTCGCGCTCGCCGCCTGCGGCAGTGGAAACGGCGGCAGCGGTGCCGGCGGCGCAGCCGCGGACACCCTCACGATCGGCCTGTCCTCGGCTCCCAACAGCCTGGACCCGGCCCAGATCGCCACCGGACCGTTCCTGAGCTACCTCGACCCGGCCTACGCCACGCTGCTGACCCGCAACACCAACGGCTCCCTCGGGGCCGGGCTGGCCGACAAGTGGGGCTACACCGGCACCGGGAACACCGAGTTCCGGCTCCGCCTGCGCAGCGGGGTGAAGTTCGCCGACGGCACGCCCATCACCGCCGCCGACGTCATCAAGTCGTTCCAGCACTTCCAGAAGGGCAGCGGCCCCAACGCCTCCAACTACCGCCCCCTGACCTTCACCGCGCCGGACCGCACCACCGTGCTGGTCAAGAGCCCGGCCCCCAACCCGGACATGGGGGCGCTGTTCACACCCCAGTTCCTGGGCGGCGCGATCATCAGCCCCGCGGGACTGAAGGCCCCGAAGAAACTGGCGTCCGCGACCTTCGGCGCCGGGCCGTACACGTACAGCGCCGCACAGTCCGTCTCCGGCGACCACTACGTCTACGTGCCGAACAAGAACTTCTACGACCAGTCCTCCATCCACTACAAGAAGATCACCGTCCGGGTGATCCCGAACGTCAACTCACAGGTGCAGGCGCTGAAGTCCGGGCAGATCGACTTCATGTACGGCACGCCGGACGTGGCGCCGACCATCGCCGGCGACAGCTCCCTCACCGTCGTCAAGAAGCCCACCACCTGGGCGGGCCTGTTCCTCCTCGACCGCGACGGCACCGTCGTCAAGGGGCTGGCCGACGTGCGGGTCCGGCAGGCGCTGAACTACGCCATCGACCGTGACGCGATCACGAAGGCGGTCTACGGCGCCTACGGCACGCCGGTCTCCCAGCCCGCGATGCCGGGCTACGACGGCTTCAGCACCGACGCGCAGAAGATGTACCCCTACGACCCGGCCAAGGCCAGGAAGCTGCTGGCCCGGGCGGGATACGCCAAGGGCCTGTCCATCCCGGTGAACTACGGGTCGTTCGACCCCACGACCGCCAAGCTCGTGCAGGCCGTACAGGGCCAACTCGAGAAGGTGGGCGTCACATTGAAGCTGAAGGCCGCCACCAACTTCGGCGGGTGGATCGACGACCTGCTGACGAAGAAGTTCGCCGCCACCGTTCTCTCCCCCGGCCAGGGCGGCGACGCGAACTTCTACGCCCAGCAGGCGGGATTCACCAAGACCGGCATCATGAACGTCTTCGGCGTGCAGGACCCGGACGTCGACGCCGCCTACTCACGGCTCGCCGCGTCGAACGCCAAGGCCTCGGGTGCGGCGGCGAAGAACCTGACCGACGTCATCACGCGCGACGCGCTCGCGCTGCCGGTGTCCGGTGCCGACCTGATCATCATGCACAACAAGAAGCTCCACGGCGTGCAGTTCCCCCAGGGCAGTTCCCTGCCGACATCTGTCACGGCGTGGACGTCTCGGTGACGAGGACCCATGCTCCCGATCATTCTCCGCAGGCTGGGGCTGTCCGTCCCGCTGTTGCTGGTCGTCTCGGCGATCACCTTCCTCCTCGAGTCGTTCGTCCCGGGCGATCCGGCACGCACCCTGCTGGGGCTCAACGCCACGCCGGAGCAGTACGACGCACTGAGGGCCGCGCTGCACCTGAACGAACCGGTCGCCGTGCAGTACTGGCTCTACCTGAGCGGTGTCCTGCACGGTGACCTCGGCACCTCCCTGTTCACCGACGAACCCGTGCTGGGGCTGATCGGGCAGCGTCTGCCCGTCACCCTGGCGCTGGTGATCGGGGCGACGGGACTGGCGAGCCTGGCCGGTGTCCTGCTCGGGGTGTACAGCGCGACCCGCGGCAGGTTCAGCCGCCGGGTGGTCGACGTCGTGTCCCTGCTGGGCGGCGCACTTCCCAATTTCTGGATCGCTCTGCTGCTCGTCGCCCTGTTCGCCGTCAGGTTCGCGCTCTTCCCCGCCACCGGGTACACCCCGTTCGCCGAGTCCCCGGGGCAGTGGGCCGCCGGCCTCGTGCTGCCGGTGGTCGCCCTCGCGATCGGCGGAGTCGCCATGATCGCCAAGGTCACCCGCGACGCGATGCTGACCACCCTCGGCCTCGACTACGTCAGAACACTGAGAGCGTCCGGTGTCCGGCCCGCGTCCATCGTCTGGAAGCACGCGCTACGCGGGTGCGGGCTCCCGGTGGTGACCACGATCGGACTCACGATGATCGCGTTCATTCCCGGCACGATCCTCATCGAGAACGTCTTCACCCTGCCCGGTCTCGGGACCACGGTCGTGGACGCGACGAACCAGCACGACCTGCCGGTCGTGCAGGGCGTCGCCGTCACCTTCACGGTCCTGGTCATCGTGGTGAACCTCCTCGTCGACGTCCTCTACGGCCTCCTGAACCCGAAGGTACGTGCGGAATGACCACTGCCGAACCGCCCCTGAAAGCGCTGCCCCGGGCCAGGGCCAACCCCTTCGCCGGACTCTGGCGCCGTCCCCTCACCGCCTCGGCGTTCGCCGTGGTCGCCGGGATCACCGCCGCCGTGATCCTCGCCCCGCTCCTGGCACCGCACCCGCCCCTGGCTCAGGACCTGCTGGGCGCGCAGGCCGGCCCGTCGGCGACCCACCCCCTGGGCACGGACAGCCTCGGCCGCGACGTACTGAGCCGGTTGCTGTACGGCGGCCGGCCGACCCTGCTCGGTGTGGGGCTCGCCCTCCTCGTCTACGCGGCGGTCGGCGTGTCCCTCGGTGTCCTCGCCGGGTATCTGCGCGGCTGGACCGACCGGGTGATCGTCGCCGTGTCGGACGTCATGCTCTCGGTTCCCGCGATCATCGTCACGCTCGCCGTCCTCGCGATCTTCCGGCAGAGCAACGCCGCCGCCATGCTCACGATCGGCTTCTTCGCCTCCGCCAACCTCGCCCGGGTCATCCGCAGTTCCTGCATCGCACTGCGCGAGGAGCTGTTCGTGGACGCCGCCAGGGTGTCGGGACTCGGCCCGGCGCGCATCATGGCCCGGCACATCCTGCCGGGCCTGGCAGGCCAACTACTGGTGCAGCTCTGCCTGTTCGCGGGAATCGCCCTCGCCATCCAGACCGGCCTCGGGTTCCTCGGCATGGCCACCCCGGCACCCGCCCCGAGCTGGGGCGGCATGGTCGGGGAGGCCGCGCAGACCATGCAGCAGGACCCTTACCCGCTGCTCGTCTCCGGCGGTCTGATCGGCCTCATGTCCATCTCCTTCGGACTGCTCGGCGACGGGCTGCGCGACCTGGAGGAGGACCGGCGCAGAGCCACAGGCGGCCGGTTGCGGCGGCCGGTGGCCGTCAAGGACGCCACGGGTGTGCCGGATGTGCCGGCCAAGCCGTCCGACGGGGCGGTGCTCGAAGTCCGGGACTACTCGATCGCGTTCGCCACCGCCCAAGGGCCACGGACCGTCGTCGACTCCATCGGCTTCACCGTGCGCCCCGGCGAGATCTTCGGCCTGGTGGGGGAGTCAGGCAGCGGAAAGACGGTCACGGGACTGTCACTGCTCGGCCTGCTGCCTCCCAGCGGGGCCGTGACCAAAGGCTCCGCCTGGCTCTCCGGCCGACGGATCAGCGGCATGCCGGAACGCGAACTGCTGCGCCTTCGCGGCCGCGAGATCGCCCTGGTGTCGCAGGAACCCATGATGGCGCTCGACCCGTACTTCACCATCGGCTCGCAGCTGTCGGAGGTCGTGCGGCGGACCGGCGCGGTGACCGGGGGAAAGGAAGCCGTACGGGCACGCGTCCGGGACCTTCTGACCAGCGTCCACCTGCGGGACCCCGACGACGTGGCGCGCAGGCACCCGCACGAACTGTCCGGCGGCATGCTCCAGCGGATCGCCATCGCCATGGCACTCGCCGGCTCACCGAAGGTGCTGATCGCCGACGAACCCACCACGGCACTGGACGTCACCGTGCAGGCGGGCATCCTCGATCTGCTCCGGACCCTGCGCGACGAGCGAGGCATGGCGATCGTCCTCATCACACACGACCTCGGGGTCGTCGCCGACACCTGCGACCGTGCCCTCGTGATGGAACGGGGCCGGATCGTGGAGGAAGGCCCGGTCGAGGACGTCTTCTACCGGCCCCGCCACCCCTACACGAGGCAACTCATCGCCAGCACCCCCAGCATCGCTCCTACCGAGGGCAGGACCGCGTGACCGGAACACCCGTACTCCAACTCGACGGCGTCGCGGTCCGTTATCCCTCCCGCGGCTTCCGGAAACCCCCGACCACCGTCATCGAGAACGTGTCGTTCGAGGTCGGCCAAGCCGAAACGGTCGCGCTCGTGGGCGAGTCCGGCTCGGGGAAGACCACCATCGGCAAGGCGGTGCTGGGACTGACCCCGGTCGGCGGCGGACGCGTACTGCTGGACGGGCGGGACATCACCCGGCTCACCGGCCGTGCCCGCCGGCCGCTGTCCTCCGACATCCAGGCCATCTTCCAGAACCCCTACGGGTCGCTGAACCCGGCGCTGCCCGTGGGCCGGACCCTGGCCGAGCCCCTGCTCACCGCCGGTTCCACTCTCACGCGCACAGAGGTCCACGAGCGCATCGCCGAGCTGCTCCGCCGCGTCGGACTGCCGGAGGACGCCGCCGGCCGGTACCCGGCCCAGTTCAGCGGAGGCCAGCGCCAGCGCATCGCCATCGCCCGCGCGGTGGCCCGGCGACCCAGGATCATCATCTGCGACGAACCGACCAGCGCCCTCGACGTCACCACCCAGGCCGCCGCCCTTGACCTCCTCGCGGAGCTCCAGGACACGCTCGGCTGCGCCTACCTGTTCATCACCCACGACCTCGCCGTCGTCAAGGAGTTCGCGGCGCGCACCCTGGTTCTGCAGCGGGGACGCATCGTCGAGGAGGGCCCCAGCGCCGACGTCTGCGACCGGCCCCGGCACGAGTACACCCGGCGCCTGGTGGCGGCCGCGCCCGTCCCGGACCCGGTCCTGCAACGCAGACGCCGTGAACAGCGGACGGAGGCGCGGGCCGCCACCGGTTGAGCCGCCCGGGCGATCCCGGGCGGCGGCGCACGCCTCAGAGGGTGAGGAGCACCTTGGTGGCGCGGCGTTCGTCCATCGCCTTGTAGCCTTCGGCGGCCTCCTCCAGGGGCAGCGTCAGGTCGAACACCTTGCCGGGGTCGATCTTCCGGTCCCAGATGAGCTGGATCAGCTCGGGCAGGAAGCGCCGTACGGGCGCGGGACCGCCGAGGGTGTGGATGCCGGCGAAGAACAGCTCGATGCCAGGGATGCTCACGTCGTAGTTGACGCCCACATAGCCCAGGTGCCCGCCACCGCGGGTCGCGCCGACGGCCTGCATGAAGGACTCCTGCGTGCCGACCGCCTCGATCACCGAGTGCGCGCCGAGGCCGCCCGTGAGTTCCTTGATCTTCGCGATGCCCTCCTCACCGCGCTCCTCGACGATGTCGGTGGCGCCGTAGTAGCGGGCCAGCTTCTGCCGCTCGGGGTGGCGGGACATGGCGATGACACGTTCCGCGCCGAGGTGCCTGGCAGCCAGGACGGCCATCAGACCGACCGCGCCGTCACCGACGACGGCGACGGTCCTGCCGGGTCCGGCCTCGGCGGCGACGGCCGCGTACCAGCCGGTGCCGAGCACGTCGGAGGCTGCCAGCAGGGCGGGGATCAGCTCCGGGCCGGGCTGTCCGGGGGTGGCGACCAGGGTGCCGTCGGCCAGCGGGATACGGGCCTTCTCCGCCTGGGTCCCGATCCCCGCGTGCACGAACTCGGCGTGCACGCACTTGGACTGGAAGCCGGCCTGGCAGATCTCGCAGGTGTTGTCGGAGATGACGAACGATCCGACCACGAAGTCCCCGGGCTTGACGCTCTTCACCTCGGAGCCGACCTCCTCGACCACGCCCACGTACTCATGGCCCATGAGCGTGTGGTCGGCGGGCTCGATGCCGCGGTAGGGCCACAGGTCGGAACCGCAGATGCAGGTCGCGGTCAGCTTCACGATCGCGTCGGTGGGCTCGACGATCTTCGGATCCTCGCGCTCCTCCACCCGGACGTCGCCGGCCTTGTGCATCACTACTCCGCGCATGGCTGTTTCTCCTTGTTCTGTGTTCTGTGTCTGGCGCCCGTGGCGCCGGTTCCTTCTCTGCTCGTCCCGCCGGGTCAGCCGGAGGACTGGGCGGGGGACTGGGCGGGGCGGCGGCGCTGGACGAGCGCGACGGTGATCGTGGGGATCAGGGTCAGTGCCGCGATGACGGTGCCGACGGCGGCGGGACCCCTGGCCCCCAGGGAGGAATCGAGGGACAGCCCGGCGATCCAGGAGCCGACGGCGGTACCCAGGTTGAATGCCGACACGGTCAACGCGGACCCCAGAGTGGGTGCCCGGCCCGCGAAACGAACCCCGAGGGAGATGAGGACCGGGTTGGCGCCCAGCCCGAACAGCCCCAGCAGGGCGATCAGCATCACCGTGGGCACGGCGTGCCCGGCCAGCAGGCAGACCGCCAGCAGCAGGGCGGTGGTCACGGCCGGGGCCACGATCGTCGTCAGGTACGGACGGTGGTCCCCGAGGCGGCCGCCCAGGAGGAAGCCTGCCAGGGCGCCGGCCCCGAAGCCGACCAGGACCAGCGGCACGAGGCCGGCGGCCAGCCCGGCCTCACCGGTCAGCAGTGGCGAGATGTAGGTGTACGTCGACAGCACGCCACCGGTGGTGGTCGTGCAGGCCGCGAGGACCAGCCACAGGCGCTTGGAGCGCAGCGCCGACAACTCCGAGCGCAGTGAGACCGCCTGGTCGCTCTCGGAGTCGCGCGGCACCTGGCGGGCGATGAGCACCATGGCGGCAGCCCCGAGGACGGCGAGTGCCCAGAACGGCCCTCGCCAGCCCATGAGCTGGCCGGCAAAAGCTCCCAGCGGCACACCGACGACGTTGGCGAGCATCGCGCCGGCGCCGACGACACCCAGAGCGCGGGAACTCGCGGCGGGGCCGGCGGCACGGGCGGCCACCACGTTGGCCACCGCCCAGAACGCCCCGGTCGCCAGCGCCGTCAGGAACCGGGCCGCAAGCAACAGCGCGAAACTGGAGCCGAGCGCGACGATGACGTGCCCGGCCGCGAAGACGCCCAGGGCGAGGACCAGCGTCAGGCGCCGGGGCAGTCGCAGCGTCAGCATCCCCATCAGCGGCGCGCCGATGATCATCCCGACCGCGAAGACGGTGATCAGCAGCCCGGCCCGGCCCACGCCGACCTGAACGTCCTGCGCGATCTCCGGCAGCAGTCCCGCCACCACGAACTCGGTCGTCCCCATCAGGAACGTGCCCAGGGCCAGTACGTGGACGACGAGCGGAAGCCGGGTGGGCGGCCGCTCGCCGTCGGGGACGTGGCTGTCGGCAGGTGCGTGGAGGGTTCCTCCTCGCGTGGTCATACATTGTCTCCGCAACGGATCGGGAACGTGGTGCGCATCCCACGAAACAACCTCTGCCGCGCGCGAGGGAGACCGCGTTTATGGGGGTACCAGCTCACCCCCTCCTCACCTACCTGTTCGACCTGGCCAAGGCCGCCGACGCCAGATCCGCGACCCGGCGTCGTCGCAAAGCCGTCGGCATCCCCCGCGTGTCCAGTGACTGCTGGACTCCATGACGCTGTCCGCGGCGTGCGTCAGCAACGGCCGCCTGGACATGGTGGCCACGAACCCGCTGGCCCGGGCCCTGTTCTCCGCCCTTGTTCGACAGTGACACGACCGACGAGCACGTCGCCCGAACTTCGCCTGGTATCACGTCCTCGACGTGGCCTCGCACGACTTCGCCGACGACTGGGAGGCGGAGTCACAGCTTCCACCACCCCGACGCCGGCAGCCTGGAATTCGAGTACCAGCCGCTGGATCTGCCCGTGTCCGCCCATGAGGCGCACTCGCTGACCATCTGCACCGTCGGACCGGGCACCACCGACGAGGACCGGCTCAAGCTCCTCGCCGGCTGGGCGGCCACCCCGCGCGACCGGTCACCATGAGGCCGCGAGGCCCCCGTCCGGGCGTGCCCCGATCAGGCGGATTCCCGGAAGCGGAGCAGCAGGTCGTCCCGGAGGGGCTCGTCAGGCGTCTCCTTGCCGCCCAGCGTGTCGACGACGCGGCGGGCCAGACCCCGGGCGATGGCGTCGGTGTCGCGGACGACCGTCGTGAGCGGCGGCTGGGCCAGGGACGAGCCCGGGATGTCGTCGACGCCGATCACGGCCAGGTCGCGCGGGGCCCGCAGCCCGAGATGGCCCAGGCCCGCGAGCACGGCGAGGGCGATGTTGTCGTTGAACGCGCAGATGCCCGTCACCGGCGGGTCCGCGCCCAGCCACCCCTTCACCGCTTCGGCGGCGCCGGCCGCGTCGAGGGGTACCGTCCGGACGTCCGGCTCCGGCATGCCCAGTTCGGCGCAGACCTTGCGGACGCCGTCCAGCCGCGGCCCCGCCAGGACGTCCAGGCCCGGCAGGTCGGGGTAGGCGTAACCGAGCCGCCGGTGCGGTGCGGCGAGGTGGCGTGCCTGCAGTGCGCCGATCGGCTGCTCGGACACCAGCGGAGGCCGGGGCTCGCCTCGCGCCGATCCGTGCATCGCCATGACGACCTCGATGCCCGCCGCCCGCATGGCCTCGGCTTCCTGGTCGTCGAAGTCCTGGAGGGCCAGCACGGCCGCCGGGGTCATGGCCTTCCAGATGTCCCGCAGGGGGCGCGCGGGGCGCGACGACGAGTGCACCACGAAGGTCAGCCCGTTCTCGGCGAACGCGTTGGTCAGCTGCTGGATGAGCCGTCCGAGGACGTGCTCGATCGGCCAGTCGGGCAGCAGGCCGAGCACGATTTCCGAGCGTCCCGTGCGCAGGGCACGCGCCGCGGCCGAGGGCGCGTAGCCCAGCCGGGCGGCCGCGTCCCACACCCGCTGCCGGGTGGTCTCGGGGATCTTCTGGTGGGGAACGCCGTTGAGGACGTAGCTCACCGTGGCGCGGGAGACTCCGGCCTCGCGCGCCACATCCGCGCTGGTCACCCGTCTGCCCTCGGCCACCCCGGTCAGCCCCCTCGCCTCGGTCGCACCTCTTGTCAAAGCCCACGGCCGCGGTTAGCTTACCGGCCAGATCGTTCAACTGGCACGCGTAAGTGAAACGAGTAGGCGGATGCCGCTCGGAGCGTCACCCCGACGACTCGCGGCCAGGCCACCCGACGACCCGCCCCCCTTCCTTGTACTCGTCGTGCTCGTCGAGGAGGACCCATGGCCGGCATCAAGGACGCCGCGAGAACAAACCCGTGGAAGACCGCGACCCTCGCCGGTATGGCCTCCTATCTGGACGCCGCGGCCCTGGTCACGTCGGGAATCGCCATCGGCGGCTACTACGCCGGGCCGCTCCAGCTCGGCGCCGGCGCGATCGGATCCCTGCTGGGCCTGCAGACGCTGGCGTTCGCGTGCGGCGCGCTGGCCGGCGGGCGGCTGGGGGACCGGTTCGGCCGCAAGACGGTCTTCACCCTCTCGCTCGCGCTCTACGCGGCCGGTGTCCTGCTGCTCCTGGTGGCCATGGGTCCCGCTGCGTTGTACGCCGGTGTCGTGGCCACAGGCCTGGCCATCGGCGCGGACCTCCCCGTCTCGCTCGCCCTCGTCAACGAGGAGGCCCCGCCCGGCAGGAAGGGCACCATGGTGGTGTTCTCCGGCATGCTCTGGCTCGCCGGGATCGTGGCCGTGCTGCTGCTGAGCTCCTTCATGGGGGTCGGCGGCATGCCGGGCGGCCGGATCCTGTTCGCCCATCTGCTGGTCGTCGCGGTCGTCGTGCTGCTCATGCGCCTCACCCTCGGCGAGTCGGCCGAATGGACCGCCGCCCGCCGGGCCGCCGACGCACGGAGGGCGACCCGCTCCCAGGCCATCGAGTTCAGCCGCGTCCGGGACCTCTTCCGGGCACCGGCCCGCCACGCCCTGCTCGCGACGGGCCTGTACTACGCCACCTGGAACCTCGGCGCGAACACCCTCGGCCAGTTCGGCACCTTCCTGTGGACCGCGCTGGCCAAGGGCGAGGTCGCACAGTTCTCGCAGCTGACCCTGGTCGGCCTGCCGGTCGGATTCGTCGCCGGCCTGCTGTTCATGCGGGTGGTCGACAAGCCGTCCCGGCACGCCTGGTTCGCCGTCGGCTCCGGCCTGATCGTCCTGGCCTGGGCCCTGCCCGCGCTGCTGGGGCCGGGCAAGGTCGCCCTGGTCGCCGTCATGCTCCTCTCCGGACTAGGCAACTCCTTCGCCGGCGAGGCCGTCTACAAGGTCTGGTCGCAGGAGCTGTTCCCGACCCTCCTGCGCGCCACCGCCCAAGGCGTCACGATGGCCTTCACCCGGGCCGTCGCCGGACTGGCCGCCCTGGGCACCCCGCGTTCGCCCTGGGGCACACCCGCCTGATGTTCGGCGCCCTGTTCGTCCTGGCACTGGCTGCGGCCGTCATCGGCCTGTTCTGGGTGCCCCGCCTGCCCACGGACTCTCGACCCGAGCCGACGGCACCCGACATCGCTGCACCCGGCACACCCCGGGCGACAGCGGTGTGACCACAGACAACCTTCAGAAGGACCCGATGGTCATGACCCCGCCGCCCTTCGATCCGCCGCCCTTAGACCCGGAGCTCGCCGCACACCTGGAGGCGATCCACGCGTGGCTGCCGGCGGCGACCCTGACCGCATCGTCCTCGGGAGCGGCGGGCCGGCCGCGGCGGTGGCGCTGCCGGCCCGCGACCGGGGCGGCCCGCGCGCGCTCGGCCGGATGCTGATGCGCTCGATGCTCGACGACTGGAACGACACCCCGTCCGCCCACCAGATGGCGGGCCTCGGCGTGTTCGACCGCACGTCCAGCGAGACCGGGTGGAGCGCGCTGCTGGGAGCGCCGCGCTCGTGCGGCGGACGTCTCGCCTTACGCCGCGCCCGCTCGCGCGGACGACCTGTCCGGTCTTCCCCCCCGGCGTTCATCGACGTGGGCTCGGCGGAGACCTTCCGCGACGAGGACGTCACCTGCGCGAGCCGCGTCTGGCAGGCGGGCGGCAGCGCCGAGCCGCACGTGTGGCCGGGCGGTTTCCACGGGTTCGACAGCCCGGTACCCGAAGCGGCCCTCTCCGTGGACGCCCGCGCGGCCCGGATCCGCTGCTGCGCCGGCTGCTGGGCGAGTGAACCGCCGCCACGCCCCGGCCGGGCTATCGGGGAGGAGCGGCGGTGGTTCGGCGCGGCATGAGCGAGGGGGAGAGCTTGATCTGAACCGATGACTTCCCCCGGTCGGCGATTCGCTCCAGGAGGAGGCGCGCGGCGTTGTCGCCGATCTCGCGGCCCGGCTGGTCGACGCTCGTGAGGGAGACCGGGCCGAAGGAGGCGAAGGTCGTGTTGTCGTAGCCGGCCACGGAGATGTCGCCCGGCACCGACACCCCGGCTTCGGCGAAGGCCTCCAGTACCCCCATGGCGACGACGTCCGCACCGGCGAAGACGGCCGTGGGGCGGTGAGGCCGCGCGAGCAGCCGCCGAGCGCCCTCGGACCCGCCCTGCTGGGTATAGCTGGTGGAGACGACGTCGATCTCCTCCCCGAGGCCGAGGGCGCGCATGGCACGCCGATAGCCGTCGGCGCGCTGGGCGTTGGGCATCTCCTCGATGCGGGTCGGGTCGGTCTCGTGGTGCTCGATGTGGGCGATCCGGCGGTGTCCGAGGCCGGCCAGATGACGGACGAGCATGGACGCGCCCGCCACGTCGTCGTCCGTCACGGTGTCGTACGCCGGGGAGTGCCCGTGACGGCCGACGACCACGGCCGGCACGGCGGAGGCGACGCGCTCGAGACGGGCGCGCGACGACACGGGGGCGATCAGGACGACGCCGTCCATGCCGCGGTCGATCATGGCTTCGGTGACGCGAGCCTCCGTCTTCTCGTCGTTGCAGCCGCCGGGCCCGAGGAAGACCTGGTAGTCGGTGTCCGCGAGCCGGCCGGTGATCCCGTCGACGATCTCGGGGAAGAAGGGGTTGCGGATGTCGGGCAGCATCACGCCGATGGTGTACGTCTGACCGCGCAGGCCCCGGGCGGCAGCGAGCGGCCGGTACCCCAGCTCGTCGATCGCCCGGCGCACCTTCGCGCGCATCTCGGGGCTGGCTCCGTAGGCGTTGCGCAACACCTTGGAGACCGCTGTCGTGGACACCTGGGCGTGCCGCGCGACGTCGACGATCGTGACGCGGCGAGGCGGTGCCGGCTGTTCCATCCCGGGGTCCTCCGGTGCGGTGGGGAACGTTGCCGGAGAGTGTACGGACGGCGTCACCCTTCA
Organism: Streptomyces sp. CA-179760; assembly: GCF_050937045.1. Lineage (NCBI taxonomy): Bacteria > Bacillati > Actinomycetota > Actinomycetes > Kitasatosporales > Streptomycetaceae > Streptomyces > Streptomyces sp. CA-179760. Next base: position 405,089 of record NZ_JBNJLZ010000001.1, on the reverse strand, counting down.
GTAAGCCCACGGCGAGATCGTCCTGAGCCGTCGCGCGAATCGAAACCTCGGGCTGACGTAACAGCACTGCAGCGTGCGCGGCATCTTGACGACATGCAGGACGCTCTCTAGGGTCTGGCAACACCCTTTGGGAAACGTTACCCACTAGCAGGGTCCGGGGACTCCGATCCCGGTGCCCAGTCCACACCCCCAAGACGCGGAACGCGGCCGGTGGTCACACGCCGCCGAGTTGGCCGAACCAGGCCGCGCCACGGTTTGAAACGTTTCAAGGAAGAGGTCCGCCCGTGACCCTCGCTCCGCACGAGCATCTGCCGGACCACGACCGCATGCCCCGCACGGCGCCGGCGGTCAGGGCACCGCGCCAACCTCGCGCCAGACCCTCCTGGTGGTTCGCCGCCCCCGCCCTGCTGCTGTTCGCCTTCGTCGTCCTGGTGCCGAGCGCCCGCGGTGTGTACTACGCCTTCACCGACTGGGACGGCCTCGACCCCGACTTCTCCTTCGTCGGTCTGGACAACTTCACCGCCATGGTGGGCGACGCCGACGCCCAGCAGGCCGTCTGGCACACGCTGCTGATCGCCGTGTCGATCACGGTCCTCCAGAACGGGCTCGGACTGCTGCTGGCCCTCGGGGTCAACTCGGCCATCAAGTCCCGCAACGTGCTCAGGGTGTTCCTGTTCGCGCCGGCCGTGCTCACCCCGATCGTGACCGCCTACCTGTGGCGCAACCTGCTCGGTCCGCAGGGCGCCGTCAACAGCCTGCTGGGCACCGTCGGACTGGACGGCCTGCGGCAGGACTGGCTGGGCAACCCGGGCCTCGCGCTGTGGGCCCTGGTCGCCGTGATCGTGTGGCAGTACGCGGGCTACTCCATGGTCATCTTCCTGGCCGGACTCCAGTCGGTGCCCAAGGAGATCCACGAGGCGGCGGCGATCGACGGCGCCGGTCCCGTACGGCGCTTCTGGTCGGTGACCCGGCCGCTGCTGGCCCCGGCGTTCACCATCAACCTGATGCTGTCGATCATCGGCGGACTCAAGCTCTTCGACCAGGTGTACGCGCTGACCGGCGGCGGACCGGGGCACGCCACCGAGACCATCTCGACGCTGATCTACAAGGACGCCTTCACGCTGGGCGAGTTCGGCTACAGCATCGCGCTGGCGGTGGTGCTGACGATCATCGTCGCGGTCGTCTCCACCGGGCAGTACGTCGCGCTGTTCCGCAACGAGAGGGCCGCGTCATGAACCGCTACCGTCCCCGTACCCTCGCCCTGGAACTGACGATGATCGCCGCCGCGCTCTTCGTCGGCTTCCCGGTGTACGTCCTGGTCAACCTCGCCGTACGACCGGCCTCCGACACCTCCTCACCCATCGCGCCGACGGCCTCGCCGACCCTGGACAACTTCACACAGGCCTGGGAACAGGGCGCGCTCGGTGGAGCGCTCGCCAACAGCGTGCTGGTGACGGCGTTCAGCGTCGCCGTCGTGCTGGCCGTCTCGTCCCTCGCCGCCTATCCGCTGGCCCGTGTCACCTCCCGCTGGTCCCGGGGGCGTACCTGCTGGTCCTCCTCGGTCTCATACTGCCCTTCCAGCTCGCCTCACTGCCGCTCTACCAGACCATGCGCGACATGGGCCTGCTCGGCACCCCGTGGGGACTGGTCCTCTTCTACTCCGGCCTCCAGGCACCCTTCACCGTCTTCCTCTACACCGGCTTCCTGCGCGCCCTGCCCCGCGACTTCGAGGACGCCGCCCTCATCGACGGCTGCACCCCGTGGCAGGGCTTCCGGTACGTGGTGCTGCCGATGCTCAAGCCGATCACCGTGACCGCGCTGGTGCTCAACACGGTCGCCGTGTGGAACGACTTCTTCACTCCGCTGCTGTACCTCAGCGGCAGCGCCCAGCAGACCGTGCCGGTCGCGATCGCCGGGTTCGTCGGCCAGTACGTCACCGACTGGAACCTCATCTTCGCCGCGCTCGTGATCAGCATCCTGCCCGTCCTGATCGTCTATTTCCTGCTGCAGCGCAGCATCATCAACGGCTTCACGGGCGGGCTGCGGGGATGAACACGCATCTGGAAGCCCGCTCGCACGGCCGCGGCCGTTCCTCCGAGGGAGACATCATGAAGACACGCATACCCACGGCCGTTCTGGCCGGTGTGACGGCGACGGCCTTTCTGGCCGCCTGCGCGGGCGGCACCAAGGCCCAAGACTCCGGCGGCGGCAGCGGATCCAAGACGCTGACGCTGGCCTCGATCGACCAGGGGTCCGTCGAAGACGTCGTGAAGGCCTTCGAGAAGGCCAACCCGGGCATCAAGGTCCGCTACACCACCAGCGGCGCCGACCAGTACCAGCAGCAGGTCCGCACCCAGCTCGCGTCGGGCACCGCACCCGACGTGATGTCGGTCTGGCCGGGCGACGGCAACCCCGGAGCCACCCACGTCCTGGCCAAGCCCGGCTATCTGCGTGACCTCTCCGACCAGCCCTGGGCCGCCAAGATGCCCGAGGCGATCAGGACCGTCGCTCAGTACGAGGGCAAGACCTACACCGCGATCTTCGGGCAGAACGGCATCGGCGCCGTCTACAACCAGCAGGCCATGGACAAGGCGGGACTCACCCCGCCGGACACCTGGAGCGAACTGCTGGACTTCTGCAAGGCCGCGAAGGCAAAGGGGACCCCCGCCTTCGCCCTCGGCAACCAGGACAACTGGGTGACCCAGCTCGTCCAGTACGCGCTCGTCGCCACGACCGTCTACGGCCCCGACCGCGACTTCGACAAGAAGATGCAGGCCGGTCAGGCCACCTTCGCGAAGTCGCCCTGGACCACCGCCCTGGACAAGTACCTGACGATGGAGAAGACCGGCTGCTTCCAGCAGAACCCCCTGGGCACCAACTACGAGGCCAGCCAGCAGCTCGCCGCCTCCGGCAAGACGCTCGGCATCGTCCAGGGCAACTGGGTGATCGCCCTCCTCAAGGGCAAGAACCCGAAGGGCACCTTCACCTTCAAGGCGCTGCCGGCCACCGACGACCCCTCGGCGACCCTCATCCCGGCCGCGGCGGGCGCCGGTTACGGCGTCAACGCCAAGACGAAGAACGAGAAGCTGGCGCTGAAGTTCGTGAACTTCGTGATGTCGCCCGAGGGCATGAACCTGTTCGCGAAGAAGCAGGGCAGCCTGCCCTCCCTGCCCGACACCGGCTATGCGGTCGACCCGTCCCTGACCGAACTCGCCACGTTCGTCAAGGCGAACCGCACCGTGCCGTTCATGGACCAGCTCTGGCCCGACGCCAAGGTCCAGCAGACCATGCTCAGCGGCCTCCAGGAGATCTTCAGCGACCAGTCCACCCCCGGCAAGGTCCTCAAGGAAATGGACGCCGACTACCGAGCCGGCAGCTGAGACGCGTGAATCCCCCTGCAGAAGCGGAGACTGGCATGCCCGAAGGCCCGAACGGAGCGCTGAACCGCAGGCAGGTGGTCGGCACCATGGCCGGACTGGCCGCCGTGGCCGGACTCCCCGCCGAGACGGCCGAGGCTCAGGAGGAGGATGACGGACACGGCCACGGCGCCAGGGTCGTCGGCCTCGCCGTCGACGGTCGCGAGGGCACCCTCCTCGGTGTCGACGACCCCGCGCCACGGCTGAGTTGGCGGGTGACGGGAGCGGGCGCGGGATGGACCCAGTCCGCCTACCGGGTTCAGGCCGCGCGCACCGAGTCGGACCTGGTCCGGGGCCGGCTGCTGTGGGACAGCGGCGAGGTCCGCACCCGGGCCCAGACCGACATCGTGTGGCGTGGCCCCGCGCCGGCCTCGCGCGACCGGGTGGTCTGGCGGGTGCGGGTGTGGAGCACCGACGGCGGGAGGACGCCGTGGAGCCGTCCCTCCGCGTGGGAGACGGGCCTGCTCAAGCGGTCCGACTGGGGCGAGGCCCGCTGGATCGAGTACCCGGGACGCACCCTCGATGAGCCGCTGCCCGTGTTCGCCCGCGCCTTCCGGGTGGCGGCGCGGCACGGCAAGGCCGTCCGGGCCCGGCTGTACCTCTCCGGCGTCGGGCTGCACGTGGCCCACCTCAACGGCACGCCCGTCACCGACGAGGTGCTCGCCCCGGGCAACTCCAACTACCAGCTCTCCACCGAGTACCGGGTGTACGACGTCACCGGCCTTGTCCGCCCCGGCGCCAACACCCTGGGCGTCGAACTCGGCCACGGCACGGCACTGGTGACCCGGTCCGTCACGCATCCCGCCACCGGCCGCACCGCCCCGTACAGCTGGTGGCAGAGCCAGTCCAAGGGCAGCGGCAGTCTCGTCGCGCCCGCCGCCCGGGGCGCCGGCACCGTCAAGGTGAGCAGTGTGGCGGGTTACCACCTCGGCGGCACGGTGAGCATCGACACGGGCGACGGCGGCGAGCGCCTGGAGTCGCGCACCATCACCGCGATCGGCAGCCCGGGTGCCGACGGCACCGGCATCACCTTCGAACCCGCCCTCGCCTCCGGCCACGACAGCGGCGCGGCGGTCACCGGCTCCGGCAACTCCCTCGCGAGCACCGACCCCAGCGCGGGAGCCGCCGTCACACCCCGGCTGATCGCCCTCCTGGAAGTCACGCACGCCGACGGCACGGTCGAGGCCGTCGTCAGCGACCGCTCGTGGCAGACGGCGCTCGGCCCGACCACCACCGCCAACTGGTACTCCGGCTCCGACTACGACGCCCGCCGCGAACAGCCCGCCTGGACCGCCCCCGGCGCGGACCTCGGCGCGACGGCGAGGCGCCGCGACGGGACTCCCACGGGCTGGACGGCCGCCGGCATCGCCCCGCCGCCCAACCTGACCACCGAACTGGTCCACCGTGTGGCCGAACCGCTCAGGGTCGTCGACAGGATCCGCCCGGTGCGGATCACCCGGCCGCGACCCGGCGTGTGGGTCTTCGACTTCGGGCAGAACTTCGCCGGCTGGCCGCTGCTGACGCTCGACGGCCCGATCCCGGCCGGGACCACCGTCAAGCTGCACCCCGCGGAGTCGCTGAACGCCGACGGCACCGTGAACCAGGCGTCGATCATGGGTGGCGGAGCCGCCCGAGGCACCGACGTGTTCGCCGCCTACACGACGTACGGCGACCGGCGCGGCGAGAACTGGCACCCGGAGTTCCACTACTTCGGCATGCAGTGGCTCCAGGTGACCGGCTTGCCCGAGGGGTACGTCCCGACCCGGGACACCGTCACGGGCCTGCAGATCCACGCGGACGTGCCGGAGGCCGGGTTCGTGCGCACCTCCGACGAGCGGATCAACCGCGTGCACCGCATGGCCCGTTACTCGATCATGAGCAACACCATGTCCACCTTCACGGACTGTCCCGGCCGCGAGAAGCTGGCCTACCCCGCCGATTACGTACAGCCCTTCGGATCCGTGCACCGCACCTTCCGCTTCGCGGCCTACCTGCGCACCATGGAGCGGCACCTGGCCGAGGGCCAGTCCAGGGCCGGGGACGACATCGGCAACGTGGCACTCAAGGCACCGGTGTACGACTGGGGTTACACCGGCCGGTTCGGCGACGAGATCAACTGGGGCAACGGCATCGTCCTGGTGCCCTGGCTGCTGTACGAGACGTACGGCGACACCGCGACGATGAGCCGCCACTACTCGCGGATGCAGGCCTTCCTGACCTACATCCGCACACGGAAGGCCGGCACCGGGGCGGACGCGTGCGTCGTGGACGCCGCCCTGGCCGACTGGATCGCGAGCGAGAACACCTCCGGCCGTATCACGGGAACCTGGGGCTACCACCAGGTCGCCGACCGGATGGCCCGGATGGCCGCCCTGCTCGGGCGCGACGCCGACGCCGCCGAGTACCGCAATCTCGCTGCCACCATCAGGGACGCCTTCAACGACGCCTTCTACAACGCGGCCCTCGGCCGGTACACCGCCGAAGGCGGCCGGGGCGGGGCCGGTGCCACGCAGGCCGCCCAGGCCCTCGCCCTGGACGAGGGCCTGGTGCCCGAGGGGGAGCGCGGGAAGGTCCTCGACGCACTGGTCGAACTCGTCCACGCCCACCACCCGTTCGGCGGAGGCCCCCACCTCAGCGGCGGCACCATCGGCCACGCCCCGATCGTCAGGGCCCTGCACGCGGGCGGCCGGGACGACGTCCTCTGGGACGTCCTCCAGGAGGACACCCGCCCCGGCTACGGATACTTCATGGCCCCCACCACGGCCAATCCCCAGGGCCTGACGACCATTCCCGAGCAGTGGGACATGGGCAACTCCAAGAACCACATGATCCTGCTGCAGATGGAGGAGTGGTTCCACAGCGGCCTGGTCGGCATCCGCCGGGCACGGGGCAAGGCCGGCTACCGCGAGCTGGTGATCGACCCCCGCCCGGTCGGCGGACTCACTCGAGCCGAGGGGAACTACCACACCCCGTACGGCGTGGTGTCCGCCCGATGGGTCCGCGGCAATGGCCGGTTCCGGCTCGACGTCGAGCTCCCGCCCAACACCACGGCGCAGATCCGGGTGCCCACCGGCGGACGCAGGGCCCGAGTGACCGGGGACGGCGCGGTGTTCCAGGGCATACGGGGCGAACGTGCCCTCTACGGTGCGGCCTCGGGGCGGCACGGGTTCGTCGCCCGCGACAGCGAAGGGCCGGCGCGTTGACACGACCGTGTTCAGGGAGCGAAGCAGGTCGGCTCCGGCAAGGAGGCGGGGCGGGCCATCCCGCCAGATCACCCCGAAGACCGCCGGGTTCGCGGCCGCTGCCCTCGTCTTCCTCAAGGCGCGCTGCGGCGAGAAGGAAGGCGTGCCCTTCACGGCGGCGACGGTGTCGGGTGACAGTCGCCGCTCGTGGACCTGGCGTTGGCGGGCGGCTCTCTTCGCCCGACTGGGAGATGGGCACCGCGCCCAGATCATGCTGCGCGGAGCAGGCCAATCGCAGGGGAGTTGCCCTGGCAGGTCAGGACAGAATCTCGACGTACCCGTCGGTTCCGTGCACGCGGATCCGCTGCCCGTCCCGGATCAGCCGGGTGGCCTGCTCCACGCCCACGACGGCCGGCAAGCCGTACTCCCGGGCGATCACCGCGCCATGGGTCATCAGGCCGCCCACCTCCGTCACCAGGCCCGCGATTCCGACGAAAAGCGGCGACCAGCTGGGATCCGTGAAGGAAGTGACCAGGATGTCGCCCGCTTCGAGATCGGCGTCCGCCATGTCGAGGATGACGCGGGCCCGCCCCTCGATGGTCCCGGCGGAGACCGGCAGGCCGATCAGGGCACCGGCCGGCACGTCGTCGCGCCGGTACGCCCCGGTGAGGGCCTCGCCGTCCGAGGTGAGCACCCGGGGCGGTGTGAGTGCCTGGTACGACCGGAACGCCTCCTTGCGCTGCTGCACGAGCCGGTCGTCCACCCGGTGCGAGCGCACCACGTCGTGGAGTTCCTGGAACGTGAGGTAGAAGATGTCCTCCCTCTCAGTGAGCACGTCGGCCCGTACGAGGCGCTCGGCCTCCTCCAGCAGGGCCCGCTTGTAGACGAAACAGCGGCTGACGATGCCGTACTTCGGGTACTCCCGGTACCCGATGAAGGTCCTGACCCGGTCGATCATCCGCTTGGCCTCGTCGGCCTTCCGCCCGCCGTCCGGCAGGTCCCGCAGGCGCGACAGCACGTCCTGTTCCTTCTGCCACGCCTTCCGCCGGCCTTCCTCGAAACGCCGCTCGGCGGCGCCCGGCTCGAAGTTCCTGACATTGTCGAGGATCACCGGTACGAGCGTGGTCGGGTGCTCGCGCCAGCGAGGCCTCGTGATGTCGATCTCGCCGACGCAGCGCATGCCGTACCGGTCGAGGTAGGCCTCGATGGCGTCGCGTGCTTCGGTCCCGCCCACGAGCTTAGGCAGCTCGTCCAGGAAGCCCTCGTCCTCGACGCCCTTCAGGAACGTCACCAGCTCCGGATACGGGCGGATCACGTCCGCGACGTCGAGCAGCGCCAGACCCATCTCCGACGTGACGTTGTCGGGGGCGGACAGAGTGAGCGTGTCAGCCGCGTTCTTCTCGCCCAGCCACTCCCGCAGCTTCTCGTTGAGCCACCAGGTGGCCTCCATCCCCGCCATGATCGCCTGCATGCTCAGCGGATCACTGAGGACCCGCTTGTGCTCCTCGAAGGCCTCCAGCAGGAAGTCGAACAGAGCCGGTCCGCTCTTCGTCCGGATGTCCCGCTCCAGAGCGGCGACGGACTCCTGGCTGCGCTCGATCAGCTCGGTGACGACGGCGGGATCGGTCTCGATCGGGGCGGACGCGCCGCCCGCCGGTGGCCCGCCCGGACCCGCGTCCGGGAGCGACGGGACGAAGTCTTCGCGGTCGAGGACGGTCTCCAGAGCGTCCCTGGTCAGCGGATCGCCCTTCCCGATGATGTCCAGGAGGCCGGCGCGGCTCGCGGGCGAGGCAAGGCGCCGGGTGACGTCGACGAACAGCCGCCCGGCGGCCTCATGCATCGGCACCATGGCCATCAGCTGCCACATGGAGAGCCCCAGGGGCTTCATGGGGTCGGTCATCATCTGCTGATGACCGACGGAGACGTACACGTGATTCTCCTGGTCGCCGGTCTCGGGGACGGGGAACAGCGTCGTGATCGGCCGGCTCTGAACGATCCGGAAGTCGTCGTCGACCAGGCACCATTCGATGTCCTGCGGGCAGCCGAACCGCGCTTCGATCCGCCGCCCGAGCTGTACGAGCCGCACGACCTGCGCATCCGTCAGGGATGGCTGCTCCTGCCGCCGGGAGTCGACCGCCACTTCCCGCGTACCGCCGTCCGGCAGGGCGTGCACGGCACGCTCTTTGGCGGCGATCGCCTTGGCGACGACTTCGCCGTCCCGCACCTTGAAGACATCCGGGTTCACCAGGCCGGAGACCAGGGCCTCGCCGAGGCCGAAGCCGGCGTCCACGGTGGCGACCTTCCGGTTGCCCGTGACGGGGTCGGCCGTGAACAGGATGCCGGCCGCGTGCGGGAAGACCATCCGCTGCACGACCACGGCCATGTGGACCATGCGGTGGTCGATGCCGTTCCGCTGACGGTAGGTCACGGCCCGCTCGGTGAACAGCGAGGCCCAGCACCGGCTGATGTGCTGGAGGATCGCCGTCGGTCCCACGACGTTCAGGTACGTGTCCTGCTGGCCGGCGAAGGATGCCGTCGGCAGGTCCTCAGCCGTCGCGCTGGACCGGACGGCGTAGGCGGCCTGCTCGCCGAGCCGGGTGAGCGGGCGGGTGATCGCCGCCGCGAGATCGTCCGGGACGGCGATCCCTTCGATGGTCCGGCGGATCTCCGCGCTGACGGTGCGGATCGCGTCCCGGTCGTCGGGGTTCAGCCGCACCAGCTGATCGATCTGATCGTCGATCGACGGTGATTCCGCCATGATCCGCCGGAAGGCGTCCGTCGTCACGCAGAAGCCGGCGGGCACGCGGACGCCTTCGATCCGCGACAGCATGCCCAGGTGCGCGCCCTTGCCGCCGACGACCGATACCTGTGTCGCGTCAACCTCTTGAAGGTCCCTCACATACTGCTCGTTCATCGCGATAGCTCCAAGGCGGTCGTGTCGCATACCGTGCCCCCCATATCCGCAGGTTGTGGCCTGGGTCGACGATTTTGTGCCACCACCCGGGTCTTGCCGCAAGTCCCCCAGTGCGCTATACGTTGAGACAGGCAAAGAGAGCGATCTCCTTGCCTTTCTTTTTTCCGGCAAGGCCCGAACCGGCCGTCGGCCGGACGGTTCGGCTCGGATTGACGGATTCATCTTCGTCTCCGCTGGGCAGTGGGCCAGGGAATGTCATGAGCACGACTGCCTTCCCCACAAGGAGGTCGATCATGCACGTCCGTACGCTGACCGGCGGCCTGGCCGCTGCTCTGGCTGTGTCCTTCGCCCTGGCCGGTGGCCAGGCCGTGGCCGCTTCCCCCGACGCGGAGGGCGCTCCCCTCGCCGCCCGTGTCCTCCTCTACGACGCCAGCGGTTCCGCGGAGTTCAGAAGCGCGGTCGACCGGGGCGCGGCCATCTGGAACGAGAGTGTCGACGCCGTCGAGCTGCGGCCGGCCGCAGCCGGGCAACGCGCGAACATACGGGTCCTCGCGGACAACGGATGGCCACGCGCCCTGCCCACCACCCTGGGCAACGGAACCGTCTACATCGGGCGGCAGGCCGTGGACCAGGGCTACAACACGGTTCGTATCTCCGCCCACGAACTCGGGCACATCCTGGGCCTGCCCGATCGCAAGCCCGGACCGTGCTCGAGCCTGATGTCCGGCTCCACGGCGGGCACCGCGTGCGCGAACCCGTATCCGAACGCGGCGGAGAAGACAGAGGTCGAGGGGAACTTCGACGGCGCGCTCATCGGGTCGGCACCGCCGGCACGTGATGGGGTGATCGTGGACTGACGCGTGCCGCACCACACATGAGCATGGAGGTCTGGCACATCGGGCCTCTCACCCTGTTCGACACCCGCAGCACGGGCGCGCGCTTCGTGCGTTCCTACCGGAAGACGCGCCGCGAACTGGTGGACACCGTCTCCATCATGACGCAGGCCGAAGGGTTCGGCACGGGCGCCTTCGGCTGCGACGGATACCAGCCACGACTGGGACCGGGCGGCGTCGGCCTGACCCCGCACATGGTCGCGTCACTCGAGTACGGATGGTCCGGCACCGGCCGCTCCGTGGCCTTCTCGGTCGACATCGCCCAGCTCGCGCTGCCCGTCGACACGGTGCGGGCCGCTGTTCCTTTGTTGCACCACAGCGCCGTCGAACCGCTGGTGGTGCAGCACATCCGCGGGCTGCGCCGGCACGCGGACCGGTTCAGCGGCGGCCCCGAGGCGAAAGCCCTCGCCGCCGCGACCGTGCAGCTCACCCGGGCTCTGATCGTCTCGGCCGCCGGCGATGACGCCGCGCGCCGGGAGGTGGCGCGGGAGACTCTGTTCACCCGGGTCCTGGCCTATCTGCGCGCACGTCTCACCGAGCCGGATCTCACGCCGCAACGCGTCGCCCGTGCGCACGGCGTCTCCGTGCGCAAGCTCTACCGGCTGTGCGAGGAAGGCGGAGTGAGCCTCGAGAAATGGGTCATCCGCCGTCGCCTCGAAGGCGCCCGTGAGGACCTGGCCGCGGTGGAACAGGCCCATCGCACCGTGGAAGCCATCCCCCGCTCCTGGGGCTTCGCCCATCCCGCCCACTTCTCCCGCCGCTTCCGCGAGGCCTACGGCACCAGCCCCAGCGAATGGCGGCGGCACTCCCGGAACCACCTGTCCCGCCGTGCGGCGCCTCCACCGTGATCAGCGGCCGGTAGGCGGCGGTGTCCGGGGGTTCACCGACGGGGCTCCACCCAGGCGTGGGCGGCGAAAGGGGATGTGCGCACCCCGGAGCACCAGGTGGGCCAGTGGCCGTGCACCCGGCACAGCAGGGCGGTGGCCAGGGAGCGTTGGAGGCAGTAGCGGCCCGCGCACAGGGTGCTGACGGCGGTCACGTCCTGCCGGGCCCGGAGGGCTTCGTCGTAGTGGGCGGGCCGGGCGCCGCGGCGGACCAGGAGCAGGGCGGTGCGGATGCGGCGGGGCGGCAGGAGCGCGATGAGCCGGGCGGCGGCGACGGCTGTGTGGGCGGCGATGCGGCGGCTCACCGGAGGCCGGGCGCCGCCGGTGTCCAGGACCTGGCTCACGAGGCGGTCACCAGCGCTTCCTTGAGGAGGTGGTCGAGAAGGGCGGAGACGTCGGCGGCGGCGCGCTCGCGGGTCGCCGGGCGGGTCGCGGCGAGTCGGTCGGCCACCTGGTCCGGTGCGGCGCCGTCGAGGAGGGCCTTGATGACCAGTGCGCCGGTGCTGTTGAGCTGCCAGTACCGGCCGGTGCGCTCGTCGAGCAGCACCATGCCGTCGCCTGTGGGGCAGGCGGTGACATCAGGGCGAAGTCGGTGCAACGTCCTTCTCCTGTGCGTCGTGTCGGGCATCGTGGTGCTCCAGGTCGCGCAGCCAGCCTTCCGCGCCGAGGGTGGCCTCCAGTTCCGGGGCCCCGCCGGTGAGGAGCTGGGGCGAGAGCAGGGCCCGGCGCAGCTGATCCGCGTCGGCCACTCCCGCGGCCGCCAGCCGGGAGTCCTCGGCCCAGGCGGTCACTCGTCGTGGTAGAAGAACTCGCCCTCCGGCTCGCCGCCTCCCTCGCCCTGGGTGAGGTCGGCGTAGGCGCCGGCCTCGGCCGGCAGCGGCGGCTCGTAGAAGTCCACGGTCTCCATGGTCATGAGCGCTTCGTTCACAGCGGTCACCTCCGGTCGCGGGGCGGAATTCCCGCCCCCGGTAAAGCAGTTACGCATCCCAGAACAGGACGAGGACAGGGGAACTCGGACAAACCCATCGTGTGAGGGATGAGAGACCGACACCTGTCGTGCGCCGGGGAAGTGCACCGGCGCTCGGCCGAACTCCCGGACGCGCCGCCGTCCTTCACCCGGCCCGGTGGCGCCGGAGGTGTGGTGTCAGGAGAGCCCCGATGCCCGGAACACCTCGTACCCCGTCTCGTCGTCGATGCGGTGGCCGAGCCGTTCCAGGACCTCCCTGCCGTGGCGCAGCGTGCCACGCTCCAGGGAGCGGCGGACGCCCGTGTCGAGTTCGTGCCAGAGCAGGGGGTTGGCCGCCAGGATCCGGGGGTCGAGTTCCAGGCGTTGGCCGTGGACGTCCCGCAGGACCAGGTGGGACGAGACGCCGTCGTACTGCCGTACGGCCGTCAGCGCGTCCGTGCGGACGACGATCCGGCGACAAGGGGTGCGAACGGCCAGCCAGCCGGGGCCCGCGCTGACCTGCGGCGGCAACAGGACGCCGAACATCGTGGCCGACAGGACGCCCCAGAGCAGAGCCCGGAGAAGCGTCAGGCTTCCGCCGTCCCAGTCGACGAGAAGGCACATGGCGCAGAACACCAGGGAGCAGCTCCCTGCGAGTCGCGCGCCGTCACGCCAGTGACGGTCGCTGACCGGGGCTGCCGGTGAGCTCCGTTCCATGCCCTGAAGGTAGGCGGCCGTCAAGGCTCTGTGGCCCCCGCTGACGGGGTTCTGGCGCCGTCCGGGCGAACATTGACGGGATTCAGACGCGCTCGGCGGGGTCTGTCGATCCGTCGACCCGCTGCCTATGCTTCATGACGTTCCGGAACGCAGACCTCCGTACCGTCTATGGAAGGGCTCCATGGAGAGACTCCGCAGCGCGCAGTGGTACGAGGGACAGGACCGCAACGCCTACATACACCGGGCCTGGATGCGACGCGGAGTGCCGGACGACGCTTTCACCGGCCGGCCTCAGATCGCGATCGCCAACACCGCCTCGGACCTGACTCCTTGCAACGCGCACCTGAACGAGGTCGCCGCGTCGGTCCGCAACGGCGTGTACGAGGCGGGTGGCATCCCGCTCGACCTGCCCGTGGTGTCGCTGGGGGAGACGCAGGTGCGGCCCACCGCCATGCTGTGGCGGAACATGGCCGCGATGGCCACGGAGGAGATGCTCAGGGCCAACCCCATCGACGGCGTCGTCCTGCTCGGCGGCTGCGACAAGACGATCCCGTCGCTGCTCATGGCCGCGGCCTCGGTGGACCTGCCCGCCGTCGTGGTTCCCGGCGGACCGATGCTCAACGGCACCTTCCGCGGCGGCCTGCTGGGCTGCGGCACCGGCGTGTGGAAGCTGTCGGAGGAGGTCCGGGCGGGCACCCTCACCCAGGAACAGTTCACCCGCTCCGAGTCGGCGATGATCCGCAGCCGCGGCCACTGCAACACGATGGGCACGGCCTCGACGATGGCCCTGGTGGCGGAGGCGCTGGGCACGGTCGTGCCGGGTACCGCGGGCATCCCGGCCCCCGACAGCCGTCTGCTGGAGGCAGCCCACCACACGGGCCGGCTGGCGGTGGACATGGTGGGCGCCGACCGGCGACCCGGGACGTTCCTGACCGAGGCGTCCTTCCGGAACGCGATCGTCGCGCTGGCCGCGATCGGCGGCTCGACCAACGCCGTCGTCCATCTCCTGGCCATCGCGGGCCGGTTGGGCATCCACCTGTCGCTCGACGACTTCGACCGCATCGGCTCCCGGGTACCGGTCCTGGTGGACCTCCAGCCGGCCGGGCGTTTCCTCATGGAGGACTTCCACCGCGCCGGCGGTCTGCTCGCAGCCCTGCGCGAGGTACGCGACCTGCTGGATCCCGAGGCGCTGACCGTCACCGGCAGGCCGTTGGGCGACTTCCTCGACGACGCCGAGATCTGGGACGGCGAGGTCATCCGTACCCGTGCCGAACCGCTGGTCGCCGAGGGCGGCATCGCCGTACTGCGCGGCAACCTCGCCCCCGACGGCGCGCTCGTGAAGCCGGCCGCCGCCTCCCCGCACCTGCTCCGGCACCGGGGCAGGGCCGTCGTCTTCGACAACGTCGAGGACTTCCACGCCCGTATCGACGACCCCGGGCTCGACGTCGACGCCGATTCCGTCCTCGTCCTGCGCGGCTGCGGGCCCAAGGGCTACCCGGGGATGCCCGAGGTGTCGAACATGCCCCTGCCGAAGAAGCTGCTGGAACAGGGAGTCCGTGACATGGTCCGCGTCTGCGACGGCCGGATGAGCGGCACGGCGTACGGCACGGTCGTCCTGCACGTGGCCCCCGAAGCCGCTGCCGGCGGCCCGCTCGCCCTCGTACGGACCGGCGACTTCATCGCCCTCGACGTCGAGGCCCGCCGGATCGACGTCGACGTGCCCGCGGACGAACTGGCCCGCAGAAGCCCCGGCAAGGCCACTGTCACGGGCTTCGCCAACCCCCGGCGTGGCTGGGAACGCCTCTACGTCGACCACGTTCTCCAGGCGGACACCGGCGCCGATCTCGACTTCCTCGTGGGATCCAGCGGCTCCGAGGTGACCCGTGAATCCCACTGACACCGGGTCACCTCAGGGCGTCACCAGGTCACGGGCAGCTCGGTGACACCGCCGGTGAGGGTCGTGCGCACCTCCAGCTCGTCCAGTTCCCTGGCGAGCCGCAGACCGGGCAGCCGGCGCGCCAGGGTGGCGAACACGATGCGCAGTTCGACACGGGCCAGGCTCGCGCCGATGCAGAAGTGCACGCCGTGGCCGAAACCGAGATGGTTGCGTTCGGGGCGGCCGGGATCGAAGGTCTCGGCGTCGGAGTAGACGGAGGAGTCGCGGTTGGCGGCGTTGATCGACAGGACCACGGCGTCGCCGCGCCGGATGGTGACTCCGGCGACGTCGACGTCGGTGTGGGCGTACCGCAGCAGGCCGAGGTCGCCGGGCGCGCCCAGCCGCATGATCTCCTCGACGGTGGCGTTGACCCGGCCGTCGGGGTCGGCGGTCAGCGTCTGCCACTGGTCGAGGCGAGTGAGCAGGAAGAGCGTGCCCAGGCCGATGCGGTTGACCGTGGTCTCGTGCCCGGCGAACAGCAGCCCGACGCAGAGCTGGATCATGTCGGCGTAGTCGTAGTCCGCGTCGGTGCTCTGCGCCTGGACCAGGTCCGAGATCACGTCCTCGCCCGGCTGCCCGCGTTTCGTCTCGGCGAGTCCCGTCATGTACTCGTTGAACTCGTCCCGCGCCTGGTGGGCCGCCTCGCCGATGGCGTAGTCGGACATGCGCTCCGACAGCGAGGCGAAGCGCTCACGGTCGCTCTCCGGCACTCCGAGCAGCCGGCAGATGACCGCGACCGGCAGCGGGAAGGCCAGGCCGGCCTGCAGATCGACGACCCCGCCGGGGGCGGTCGCGTGCTCGGTGATCAGCCGGTCGACGCAGTCGTCGACCAGGTGCTGGACGTGATCGGTCAGCATCCGCATCCGCTTGGCCGAGAACGCCGGGGTCAGCAGCCGGCGCATCCGCGTGTGGTCGGCCTCCTCGGTGTCGTAGTTGCCGGTGGGTCCGTCCAGTACGGCTGCGGAGGTCAGGCGTGAGGCGCGTTCCGGTTCGGGATGGGAGCGGCCGAATCGCTTGTCACTGAGCAGGTCGCGGACCTCCTCGAAGCGGGTGACCAGCCAGGCGGGGTCCCCGGCCGGGGTGGTGACCGGCGTGACGGGCGCCTCCCGGCGCAGCACGTCGTACAGAGGTGCGAGGTCGAGGACGTTCGGCCTCGGGAAGGGAAGTTGCTGACGCTCGGCGGTAACGCTCACGGCGCTCCTCCTGTGATCTCCGAATGTGATCTTCGAGCCGTCCCGACCGTAGCAGTTTGTTGGCAGTAACTGTCATTAAAGTTTCGGTCAGTCCTCCCGTGTCGCGGGCATGTTTAGATCGCCTGATGGAGGACTTCGTGGTGGACAGCGGGCGCGTGCCCCGCCGGGGACGGCCGCCGGTGAGCGACGAGCAGCGCGGGCGGCAACGCCTGGACATCTCCCGCCATGCCGTCCGGCTGTTCGCCGAGCAGGGCGTGGCCGCCACGTCCGGCGAGCAGATCGCGAAAGCCGCCGGAGTCTCCGAACGCACGCTGTGGCGCTGTTTTCCCACCAAGGAGAGCTGCGTCGAGCCGCTGCTCACGCGGATGATCGACGCCTTCCGGGAGGTGCTGCACGCCTGGCCGCCCGAACTCGGCCTGATCGAGCACCTGCGCACGGCCTACCAGCCCGTCATCGACTCGTCGACCGGCGCGGATGTGGAGGCGGTTCTCGCGGTGGTCCGGCTGACCCACGACGAACCCGCGCTGCGGGCCGCCTATCTGGCGCTGCGGGAGCGTGCCGAGGAGACGTTCACCGAGGTGCTCGCCGAACGCATGGGCATGCGGAGCGACACCTTCGACGTCCGAGTGCAGGCCGCCGTGATGAGCGCCGTGCTCAAGGTCGCGGCCGACGACTTCGCCCGGGAAACGGCCGGTCGAGGCATCACCCCGGAAGTGCTGGAAGGGCATCGCGACCACCTCGCAGACGCACTCGGCCTGGTCACCCGAGGCCTCTCGGGCCACTAGGGCCACCTACCGGCGAGCCGGGTCGCCGTCGTACTCGCGGCGGGCCCGGTCGACCTTGTCCAGGTTGCCGGCCGCCCACTCGGAGAGATGCGCGAAGAGCGGGGCGAGACTGCGGCCGAGTTCGCTGATCTCGTACTCGACGCGAGGGGGAACCTCCGGGTGGTACGTGCGCACGACCAGCCCGTCGCGCTCCAGTTGGCGCAGACGCTGGGTCAGCACCTTCGGAGTGATGCGGGCGATGCGCCGTTGCAGTTCCACGAAGCGCTGCCGGCCGTGTGTGTGCAGGGTCCACAGGACTGGGGTGGTCCACCGGCTGAAGACGATGTCGACGACCGGCGAGATCGGGCAGGCGAGCGCCGGTTCGGTCGTCGCGTCGGACGCGGGCGGTGCGGTGTCCTCGGCCATGCGCTTCCCCTCCGGGCAGCCACTTTCCTGTAGGTACCTACTTTACTTCCGGTGTTAGCGTCCCGCTGTCTCGCCCGGCCTTGCCTCGCCCGGCCTTGCCTCGCCCGGCCTTGCCTCGGTCGGCGTCAACGGCATTGCAGACAAGGGGAGTTACTCATGATCGTAGTGACGGGGGCGACCGGCAACGTCGGCGGTTCGCTCGTGCGGACGCTAGCGGCGGCCGGTGAGCGTGTGACCGCGACGTCCCGGAACATCACCGGCGCGGACGTTCCGGAGGGCCTTCCGCATCGCAGGGCCGACCTGACCGACGCCGAAAGCCTTCGCCCGCTGCTCGACGGCGCCGACGCGCTGTTTCTGCAGAACGGCGGGCCCAGCGCCCATCTGCTGAATCCCCGGCGCATTCTGGACGTCGCCAAGGCCGGGGGAGTGGAGCGCGTCGTGCTGCTGTCCTCGCAAGGAGTCGCCACGCGGCCGGAGTCGGCCTCGCACGGTGGAACGGCACGCGCCATCGAGGACGCCGTACGGAAGTCCGGACTCGACTGGACCGTCCTGCGCCCCGGCGGTTTCCACTCCAACATGCTCGCCTGGGCAGAGTCGGTACGCACCCACAGGGTCGTCGCCGCGCCGTTCGCCGACGTCGGCCTGCCCACGGTCGACCCGGGCGACATCGCCGAGTTGGCCGCCGTGACGCTGCGCGAGAGCGGGCACGCAGCCCGGACCTACGAGCTGACCGGGCCCGAGCTCAGCACGCTGAGGCAACGAGCAGCGTCGATCGCGGAAGCGCTCGGCGGACCGGTCCGCTTCATCGAGCAGACTCGTGAGGAGGCCCGGGACCAGATGCTCCGGTTCATGCCCGAGGCCGTGATCGAGACGACGCTGGCCATTCTCGGTGAGCCCACGCCCGCCGAGCAGCGGATCAGCACCGACATCGAGCGGGTCCTCGGCCGTGCACCCCGCACCTTCGCGGCGTGGGCCCGGCAGCACGTCGCCGCCTTCCGTCGAGGCTGACATGGCCGGCCTCAGGCGTCAGTGCGCTCATAGGAACTGATGACGTAGCGGGCCTCGTCGTCGATCGCGTTCTCCTCCCAGTCGAGGGAGATCAGCACCGGATGACCGTCGGCGGCGTAGTCCGCCTCGGCCGTGTCGGCGTCCTCCTGCCGAGCCTGCTCCAGCTCCTTCAGGAGTTCCCCGATGGTGGGTACCGCGTCGGGTGCGCTCTCGAGGGCGCGTCGGCCCATGTCGTCGAGGCCCACCGACCTGACCACGGCACCGTCGCGGACCGAGATCCGGAAGGTGCCGAGCAGACTCCGCTCGCCTTCGCTGGACCGGAGCGTGTAGGTGTACGAGGCGGGCTCCTGCCAGGGCGCGCGGCTCGGCGCCTGCGTCCCGGCCCGTGTGTCCGTGCCGCAGCCGGCGGCCGCGCAGATCACCCCGCCGATCAGTACGCCACGGGCAGCGAGCGATGCGGCAGTCATGGCGGTGGTCCCTTCGAAGACGGCTACCGCTATGACGCCGCCCGCCCGGGGAACGTTCGGCCTGCGCAGCCGCGGGGTAGGGACTTGTGCCCCTCCCCGCGGCCCGGGTGGCTCAGGCCACGGAGGGTGTGTAGTGGGAGGCGTCGTCTCCCTCGACGACATGGCTGAGGGTGCCGTCGACGCCGACGGGGACATCGCCCGCGACGGTCACACGGTGGAGCAGGCGGGGCAGGTCGCCGTAGTCGTCGGGGGCGTAGTGCTGGGTGATGCGGTTGTCGAACAGGACGACGTCGCCCGGCCTCCAGGCGACGCGCACGATGTTCTCCGGGCGGGTGACATACGCCTGGAAGAGGCGCAGCAGATCACGGGAGTCGGACGGGCCGAGACCGACGATGCTCTGGGCGAACCCGCCGATGAACAGGCCCCGTTCCCCGGTCTCGGGGTGGACGCGGACGAACGGGTGCGCGGTGCGGTACTTGCGGGAGACGAACCGCTTGCGGTGTTCGGCCGCCTTCTCGCTTTTCGGGGCGGCGTAGTCGTAGTCGTTGGTGTGGACGGCCCACAGTGTGTCGGCCAGCTCGCGCAGCGGCTCGGGCAGATCCCGGTATGCGGCGGCCGAGTTGGCGATGAGGGTGTTGCCGCCGTAGGGCGGGACCACGATGCTGCGCAGCGTGGACGCCTTGGGGGGTGTGCGGACGAAGGTGACGTCCGTGTGCCACTGGTTGGCGCGGATGCCCTCGTCGCCGTCGACGGGCAGGATCTGCGGCTGGCCTTCGACGGAGGGCACCGTGGGATGCGCCGTGGTGAGCTCGCCGAACAGCGAGGCGAAGCGGAGCTGGCCCGCGTCATCGAGGTTCTGGTCGCGGAAGACGAGCGCCTTGTGCTCCAGAAGCGCGGAGTTGATCTCGAATACGAGGGCGGGGTCGAGGTCGCCGGAGAGGTCCACGCCGAGGATCTCTGCCCCGATGCGTCCGCCGATCCTGCGGATGTCGAAGCCGGTGCTGGTGGTCATGTGCGGTGTCCTTTCAGAGGTGCCTGTGAGAAGTGGGGGGTAGGTTCCGCCGGGCGCGCCCGGTCAGCTGTCCGCCGGCAGTCGCCAGGAGCTGAGCCGTCGCTCCACCGCCACCAGGAACTGGTTGAAGGCCACTCCGATGGCGGAGATCGTGACGATGCCCGCGTACATCTGCGGGATCGCGAAGTTGTACTGCGAGGCGTTGATCAGATAGCCCAGACCCGCCTTGGCGCCGATCATCTCGGCGGCGACGAGCACCAGGATCGACACCGCCCCGGCCAGCCTGACGCCGGTGAACACGACCGGTACCGCGGACGGCAGGATGACCTTCTGGAACAGCCTGGGCACGGACAGGTCCATCGACTTCGCCAGCTTCAGCAACGTCGGGTCGACACCCCGGACCGCGCTGATGGTGTTGAGCAGGATCGGCCAGGTGCACGCGTACACCACGATCGAGATCTTCGAGGTCTCGCCGATGCCCAGCAGCAGCACGAACACCGGCAGCAGTGCCAGCGCCGCGGTGTTGCGGAAGACCTCCAGCAGCGGGCCGAGGAAGTCGGCCACCGGCCGGTACCACCCGATCAGCAGTCCGAGCGGCACGGCGACCGCCACGGCGAGCCCGAATCCGCTGAACGAACGCACCAGGCTGGCTCGGGCGTTGTCGGCGAGCGAACCGTCGGCGGCCAGGCCCCACCAGGCGCGGGCGACCTCGCTGAACGGCGGCAGGAACGTCCGGTCGACCAGCCCCAGGCGCGGCGCGGTCTCCCACACGAGCAGCAGAGCCACGATCGCCGCGGACCTGGTCGCCCCGCTCACCAGCAGATCCGGCAGCCTGCGCACCACCCGGCGGGCCCGGGCCGTCGTGACGGGGACCCGGCGCGCCTGCGGCGGCGGCACCCCGGGGGAGGCGACCGAGGCCGGCCCGGTGGAGCCGGACGTCGTGCTCTTCTCGGTGACCGTGTCGGTTGCCGGACTCATACGGCGGCCGCCTCCTTCTCCAACTGCTGGGCCCTGGCGACCTCGTCGTGCAGCAGCGACCAGATCTCGTGCCGGTGGTGTGCGAACTCGGGACTGGAGCGCAGGTCGTCCGTCGCGTCCCGGGAACCGAGGGCGACCGGCACGATCTGCTTGACGCGGCCCGGCCTGGACGTCATGACGGCGACGCGCTGTCCGAGGTAGACGGCCTCGTCGATGCCGTGGGTGATGAAGACGACGGTCTTGCCGGTGCGCTGCCAGATGCGCAGCAGCTCGTCCTGGAGCGACTCGCGGGTCTGGGCGTCCAGCGCGGCGAACGGCTCGTCCATCAGCAGCACGTCGGGGTCGTAGGCGAGGCTGCGGGCGATCGCCACGCGCTGCCGCATGCCGCCCGACAGCTCGTGCGGATGGCGGTCCGCGAAGCCGGTGAGACCCACCAGGTCGAGGAACTCCCGTGCCCGAGAGGCGCGTTGACGTCGCGGGACGCCGGTGGCCTCCAGGCCGAACTCGACGTTTCCCTGCGCCGTACGCCAGGGCAGCAGCGCGTACTGCTGGAACACGATGCCGCGGTCCAGGCCCGGTCCGTCGACGGGCCGCCCGTCCAGCAGGACGCGTCCGCCGGAGGGCCGGGTGAGCCCGCCGAGCAGATCCAGCAGGGTCGACTTTCCGCAGCCGCTGGGACCGACGAGGACGACGAATTCGCCGGCCGCGATCTGCAGATCGATTCTGTCGAGTGCGGTGAAACGGGTGGTCTGCCGTGTCCCCCTCCGGTTCTTGACGGTGAATTCCTTCGTCACGTTCTCGAACTCGATCTTCGGTGTGGTGGATTCCGGCATGAGGTTCAGCTCCCGCTGGCGTTGAACTCGTTGGTGTAGAGGTCCGACAACGTGATCTGGTCCTTCTTGATGTCTCCGCGCCCGGCCAGCCAGTCGATCCACAACTGGAGTTCCTTGCCGGTGATGCGGCCCGCCTTCTCGGCGACGCCCGTGGACCGCCAGTACTTGAGGGGCGCGGGGTCCTCGTTGCGGCCGCGTTTCTTCACGATGTCCGTCATTCTGGCGACGACTTCCTCGCGTGGAGTGGAACGGGCCCATTCGATGGCCTTTCCGGCGCCGGTGACGAAGGTTCGTGCGGTGTCGGGGTTCTGCCGCAGGAAGCGGTCGGTCATCACATAGGTGCCGGCGCTGAACGCGCCGAGCAGCTGGTAGTCGGTGAACAGGGGGCGTATGCCTCCGGTGGCCAGGGCCTTGTCGCGCAGGAGCCCGCCGAGTACGGCCACGTCGATCTGCTTCTGACGCAGGGTCTGCTCGGTGTTGACCGGCGGGACGACGAGGGGCTCGACCCTGCCGATGTCCGACCCCGACAGGCCGCCCCGCTGCAGCCAGATGTCGAGCATGGCCTCGGAGTGGGCTCCGAGGGTGTTCATCCCGACCTTCTTGCCGAGCAGGTCCCGGGCCGAGCGCAGAGGGCTGTCCCGGAGGACGTAGAAGCCGTTGTAGGCGTCCTTGTCGGCGCCGTAGTAGCTGATGACGGCCTTGATGGGCGCCTTGTTGGCGGCCAGTTTGACGACCGCGCCGTTGAACGCGCCGCCGAAGTCGATCTGGCCGGTCGCCGCGGACTGGATGTCCTGCGGCCCGCTGATGGTGTCGCCGACCCAGTCCAGCTTCACGTCCCCGAGACAGCCGAGGTCCTCGGCGAGTTCCGGAAGGATGACCTGACCGGCCCAGCCCTGATAGCGGAGCGTCTTGGTCCCGCCCTTGCCGGAGGCGGCACCGGCGGTCGTACCACAGCCCACCGCCACCGCCGAAAGACCGAGCAGGGAGAGGAATTGGCGTCGGGTCGATGCCGTCGTGGCCATGGAAAGAGTCCATTCGAAAGCTGGGGGTGAGGGCCTGGATGCCTTCTTGGGAAACTCGGCAGGAAATACCAGCGAGGAATCAGTCGACGACGAGGGCGGTGGAACGGCCGTGGTGGTCGACTGTCAGAGGGAGCGGGGACAGTGGTTCCCGGAATTGCTCACGAGAATGAGAATCGCAGCGAAATCCGGCCAGGTCAACGGCGATCGGGCGGGTGACACAAGAGTGAAGTGCGCTGTTCACAATCACCGTCGAGCCGGCCCGGTGAGGGTTACACGGGCAGGACGAAAGGAGGGTGTGCGCCGTTGAGGAAGTAGTCCCCGACATCGCGGAGCCGGTGGGCGACGGGCTCGTACAGGGTGTGGGTGCGGGCATTGCGCCAGAAGCGGTCGAAGCCCAGCCGCGCGGACGCGGAGCGGACACCGATGATGTCGAGGGCGCGAGCGGTGGACTCCTGCACGGCCTTGGACGCGGCGGCTTCCGCCATGGCCACGAGGACGGAGATCTCCGCGTACTCCTCGTAGCCGAGGTCCTCGCCGCGTGCCAGCCCCTCGCGCACGGCGTCCCGCGCCTGGTCGGCGAGCGCGGACGCGGAGCGGGTGAGCACGGTGAGCTCCCCGTACGCGGTCAGCACCTGCGGGTCCTGGGGCGAGCCGACCGGCCAGTCCGGGTGCCAGGGGGAGTGGCCGCTCCTGCTGTACTCACGGGCTTCGGCGAGCACGCCCTCGGCCATGCCGAGACGGAGCTGCACCGAAAGAAGACGCCCGACCGGGGACACCAGGGCGGTGCGGGGCGACAGGACTTCCTCGTCCGCGGCCAAGGAGCCCAGTACATCGCCAGGGGATACCGGTACGGCGTCGAACTCCGCGCTTCCACCGGCCGCGAGCCGCTGCCCGAAGGGGTCGGTGTCGCCGTCGATCACCACGCCCGGGAGGGCGGGGTCGACCACGACGGCGAGCGGCTCGCCGGTGTCGGACCGTACCGCCCGCACGGCGAGACGGTCGGCGACCAGGACGCCGGCGGCGTAGCTCTGGCGGCCGTTCAGCACGTACCCCTGCGCGTTCCTGCCGAGTGACAGTGCCGGTTCTTGCCGTGCCAGACCACCGCCCCAACACCACTGCGCCGCTGCGGAGCGCTGCGCCAGTCCGGCGGCGAGAGCGGGGTCGGTGAAGAACCGGGCGCTCCACGACATGAAGTAGTGACAGCCCAGCAGTTGGCCGATCGCGGCGTCGGCCGCCGCGATCTCCCGGACCGCGGCGTATGCCGTGGGCCAGTCCTCACCACCGCCCCCGAGCCCGGCCGGTATCAGGAGCGTCAGCAGGCCCGACTCGCGCAGCCGGGAAACCTCGTCGAACGGGGGCTTGCCGGCCTGGTCCCTGGCCACCGCGTCCGTGGCGAGGTCGTCCGCCGTCTCACGGGCCACATGCAGCCAGTGCGTACGTCCGGGTCCGGTCGGCTCGGACTCCGAGCCGGGGCCGGCCGGCGCAGGGGCTGGGCCCATGGCAGAGGTCTCCTCAACTTGTGTGGGGCATGCATCATCCTGCGCAGCGGCCCGAGGCGCCGTCAATGCTTTCCTAGTAATTCTATAGGAAACATAGGGAACGAGGGGAGCGGCGGTATCCGGCCAGCCGGGCCCTCAGCCTCTGCGCGGGCGTGGACGGCAGGGCCCGCGCCGCACCCCGCGCGTAGTGGCGCTCGACGTAGAACTTCCCCACGCTGAGCACGGTGGTGACGGCGATGTACCAGAGCGTGGCGACCATCAGCAGCGGGATGCCATGGCCGACCTCGAAGCCGAGCCGGCCCTGCTGCGGTCCGGGTCCTGACGGCGCGACACCTCGGCACGACACCGGATGCGGTCACGACCTGGCCGCATCCCGTGCGACGGTGACCCGGCAAGCGGCCCGGACCACTCGAACCACGGGTCGGCACACGACTCGAAGGCCGAGGTGCTCCTTTGACCGTTCTCGACGCCCGCGCGCTCAACCGCGCCACCCTCGCGCGGCAGTTGCTCCTCGACCGCGCGGATCTGCCGGTGCTCGACGCCGTCACTCATCTGTGCGGTCTCCAGGCACAGGAGCCGCAGGAGCCCTTCATCGGGCTCTGGTCCCGGTTGCGGGCCTTCGAGCCGACGGCGCTGTCGGACCTGCTGACCGGGCGGCGCGTGGCGCGCACCCACCTCATGCGCCGCACCGTCCACCTCGTCACCGCCGACGACCTGGTGGCCTGGCGGGCGCGCCACGACGCCATGCTGCGCCAGCGGGTGCTCGGCACCTACCGTCGCGAACTGGAAGGCGTGGACCTCGGCGAACTCGGGGCGGCCGGGCGGTCCGTCATGGCCGACGGCGAACCTCGCACGATGGGCGAACTCGCGCGCGCTGTCCTCGACCGCTGGCCGGCGGCGGGGCCCCGGCCCCTCGGCGAAATGCTGATCGCCGGACTGCTCCCGACGGTGCAGCTCCCGCCGCGCGGGCTGTGGCGCACCACCGGGGAGCGCGCTACGAGCTGGTCTCCGCCTGGCTGGGGCGCGAGATCGACCCACCGCACCCCGACGGCTCCGACCCCGTGGGGCAGGCACTGGTACGGCGTTATCTGGCCGCGTTCGGCCCCGCCGCCTCGGCCGACCTGCGCGCCTGGTGCGGCCTGGCCGGACTCCCCGCCGCCGTCTCCGCCGTGCGCGAGGAGCTGGTCTCCTTCCGTGACGAGCGCGGCCGGGAACTGCTGGACCTCCCCGACGCGCCGCGCCCCGACCCCGGCACCCCCGCCCCGGTGCGGTTCCTGCCGGCCTTCGACAACGCCATACTCGGCTACCACGACCGCGGCCGGATCATCGACAAGGCCCACCGCGGCCTGTCGGTCGCGGGCGCCCGTGTCGTCCTGGTCGACGGCCGGGTCGCCGCGACCTGGAGCGTCGAGGCGGACACCGTCCTGGTCACCCCGCTGGGCCGCCTCACCCGGGCCGAGCGCACCGCCGTCGACGAGGAGGGCCGGGCGATGGCGTCCTTCCTCTCCGGCGGCGACAGCCACCGGGTACGGATCGAGGCGTCCCCCGGCTGAGCGCCGCGCCGACAGGGGCACCGATCAGGCGCACACTGGAAGGGTGCTGCCGGTGCTCACGAGGGGGTGTCGGCCGATGGAAGCGTCAGAGCGTACGACCATGCGGTGGTGGCGGTGGCGACGCAACGCGCTCAAGCGGCGCGTGGACGTCGTCGAAGCCTGGGTCGTGCTCGCCGGCTGGGTGTTCGCCCTGCTGGGCGGGCTGGCCGGGGGGCTGATGGCGGCGGGCGCGGTGGAGCAGGCCGTGGAACGGCAGCGGGCCGGGAGCCACCAGGTCTCGGCGGTCGTCGTCAAGGACGCGCCGGGTCCGTCACCGGCCCGCGCGGCGAGCGACCACCGGGTGTGGGGCGAGGTGCGGTGGACCGCGCCGGACGGTTCGGCCCACAAGGACGAGGCACGGGTGCCGCCGCGGGCTCCCGCCGGGAGCACGGTCTCCGTGTGGGTGAACAACAGCGGTGACATCACGACCCCACCGGTGTCCGAAGGCGAGGCCTGGCTCCACACCACCATGGGCGGTGCCCTGGCCGGAGCCTTGGCCGGCGGGGCGGTGCTGGGAGCGTCCTGGCTGATCCGGCTGTCCCTGGACCGGCGGCGCATGGCGCAGTGGGACGCGGAATGGGCGCGGATCGACGCACGGCGGGGATGGAAGACCGGCTGACCGGGAGCCACCGCCGACGGGGGCGTGGGGCTCGGAGTGCCACAGCTGTACTACTGCCGAGGCGCGTCAGGCACGGCCGACCGGGTCCTGGCCCTCGATGCTCTCGTGGGCACCAAGAGCGACGGGCGCGGCCTTCCTCCGTCGTGCCCGTCCCGTCAGGAGCGTCGCCACGGGCTCGGTCCAGCGGGCGGTCAGCGGGCCGACGAGGACCAGGATGAGGACGTACGCCGTCGCCAGGGGGCCCAGGGAAGGCTCGATGCCGGCCGTGACGGCGAGCCCCGCGATGACGATGGAGAACTCGCCGCGGGCCACGAGCGTGCCGCCGGCCCGCCAGCGGCCCTTGGGCCCGATCCCGGCCCGGCGCGCGGCCCAGTAGCCGGTGGCGATCTTCGTGGCGGTGGTGACGGCCGCCAGCGCGAGGGCGGGCAGCAGGACGGGCGGGATGCTGGCGGGGTCGGTGTGCAGGCCGAAGAAGACGAAGAACACCGCGGCGAACAGGTCCCGCAGCGGCGCGAGCAGGCTCGTCGCACCCTCGGCGACCTCGCCCGACAGCGCGATGCCGACCAGGAAGGCGCCCACGGCCGCGGACACCTGGAGCTGCTGGGCGAGCCCGGCGACCACGAGGGTGACGCCGAGCACCACCAGCAGCAGTTTCTCGGGATCGTCGCTGGAGACGAAGCGGGAGACATGGCGGCCGTAGCGCACCGCCAGGACGAGGACGACGGTGGCCACGCCCAGGGCGATGGCCAGTGTGACGGCGCCCGCGGCCAGGCCCACCCCGGCCAGCAGCGCAGTGACGATGGGCAGGTAGACCGCCATGGAGAGGTCCTCGAGGACCAGGATGCTCAGGATGGCCGGGGTCTCCCGGTTGCCGAGCCGTCCCAGATCACCCAGCACCTTGGCGATGACGCCGGAGGAGGACACCCACGTGACGCCGGCCAGCACCACGGCGGCGACCGGGCCCCAGCCGAGCAGCAGGGCCAGTGCCGCCCCGGGCAGGGCGTTGAGGACGGCGTCGACGACCCCGGCTTGATAGTGGGTTCTGAGGTTGGAGACCAGGTCGGCGGCCGTGTACTCCAGGCCCAGCATGAGCAGCAGCAGGATGACGCCGATCTCGGCGCCGATCGCGACGAAGTCCTCGCTGGCGCCCAGCGGAAGCAGCCCGCCCTTGCCGAACGCGAGCCCGGCCAGCAGATAGAGGGGGATCGGCGAGAAGCGGAAACGCCCGGCGAACCGGCCGAGCAGCCCGAGCCCGAGGATGAGGCAGCCGAACTCGATCAGGAAGACCGCGGAGGAGTGCATGGCGGGTCACTCCCGCCCGAGTATCTCGGCGGCCGCCTCCACGCCCTCGCGGGTCCCGATGACGATGAGGGTGTCCCCGCCGGCGAGCCGGAAGTCCGGCGCGGGGGAGGGGATCGCCTCGGCCCGGCGCAGCACCGCCACGACGGACGCGCCGGTGTCGGTGCGGATCCGGGACTCGCCCAGCACCCGGCCGTTCCAGTGCGAGGAGCCGGACAGTTCGATGCGCTCGGCGACGAGCCCCAGGTCGGTGGTGGACAGCAGGTTCGGCGTGTGGTGCGCGGGCATCAGCGCGTCGATGAGTGTGGCCGCCTCCTCCGTCGTCAGGCGCACCGAGAGGTCGCAGGCGTCCGGGTCGTCCCTGCGATAGGCGCTGATCGTCCGGTGGCCGTCCCGGTGGGCGACCACAGACAGACGGCGGCTCTCCCGTGTCGTCAGGTCGTAGCGGACCCCGATGCCCGGCAACGGCGTACTGCTGAGGCGTGGCGCGCTCATCCCTGTCCCCCTTCGGTCGGCGTGCGCGTTGCGGTGACTCGCCTGCGGGGGCCGCGCCCGGACGAGCGACCGGATCCGGCCTGTGGGCTCATCCTAGGCGGCGGGGCGGAAGGGCACTCGTCCCGCGTGTGCTACCTGGACGGCTCCGGGAAGGGGGAACCGGAGGGGAAAGGGGTGGCCGAGGGCAGCCTCGCGGTCGCTCCCTCCACCTGCCGCACGGTGCCCGTTCCCGGCTGGTGGCCCGTGCCCGCGCCGGTGGAGAGCTGGGACCAGGCCCCGAGGGCCACGGCCACGGCGGCGGCGGTGGCGACGACGCGTCCCACACGCCGGGCCTTGGCACGGCGGTTCAGATCCCGCCAGGCCACACGGACCCAGAGCTCCTCCGGCTGCCACAGGTCGCCGACGGTGTGCGGGGGTTGGAACTGCCGCCCCGCCGCGCGCTCCCTCGCGGAGGGCTCCCTGGGGGCGGAGGCCCGTATGGCGTCCTCGGTGTCCGAGAGGAACCTCCGCCACACGTCCTCCGCGAGCGAGAAAACGCCGTCCGGCTCGTCGGGCGTTCCCTGTCTGCCCGGTCCTTCGGTGGTCATGTCCGTCATCCCCTCTCCGACCCTTGGCCTGATCACTGCACAGCGCAAGATCAGTATGCCGCCCGGTGGCGCGGAAGGCCTCGTCGGAGAGGGAGAAAAAACGACGGGCGGGCCGAATTCCGTCTCGGCGCCCCCGGCGCGGGGGCACTCACGCCACGGCGGGCGCCTCCGGCAGGACATGGTCGCCGACCTTGTCGGTGCTCAGGCAGAGCGAGCAGACCACGGCGTCGTGCGTCCGGCACGCGGCCACATCAGGCCGCTCGAACTGCTGCCGGCACACATGGCACTCGTACGTGACGGCGCTGGGGTTGCCGTCCTCGTCCAGGAGCGGCTCGGGGATGCCGTCGTCCGTGCGGCGCAGGTAGTACTTGCCCTTGGTGACGACGGCCATCAGCGGCGTGAGGACGAAGGCGATGACGGCCGCGGCGACGGGGGAGTACGGCTGAAGCGTGTCGCCCAGCGCGTGGAAGTACAGGGCGATGGACAGCCCGGACGCGGCGACGAAGGACACGACACCGACCGGGTTGACGGCGTAGAGCATGCCGCGGCGGAACTCGGGGGCGTGCGGGGACAGTTTCAGCACGTACTTGTTGATGCCGATGTCGGTGGCCACGGTGACCACCCAGGCGATCGCGCAGTTCGAGTAGAAGCCCAGGATGCTGTTGAGGAAGCTGAACATGTCGGCCTCCATCAGGGCCAGCGCGAAGCCCAGGTTGACCAGGACGAAGACCATCCGGCCCGGGTAGCGCTTGGTGACCCGGGTGAAGGAGTTGGTCCAGGCGAGTGAGCCGGAGTACGCGTTCGTCACGTTGATCTTGATCTGGCTGATCACGACGAGGGCCACGGCCAGCGGGAGGACGATCCAGGACGGCATCATCGCGTCGAAGGCGTGCTTGAACTGCTGGATCGGTTCGGGGGCCGCGGTGGGACCGACCTCGGCGATGATGTAGACCGCGAGGAACACACCGATGGCCTGCTTCAGCGCGCCGAGCACCACCCAGCCCGGGCCGGCCATCACCACGGCCGTCCACCAGCTCCGCTTGTTCTCCTCGGTCTTGGGCGGCATGAAGCGCAGATAGTCGATCTGCTCGCCGATCTGCGCGATCAGCGACAGGCACACGCCCGCGCCCAGCAGCACGGAGGCGGTGTTGACGCCGCCCTCCCCGTCGGTGCCCGCGTAGGCGAGGAAGCGGTCGACGGTCCCCGGGTCGGTGGCGACCAGATAGACCAGCGGGCCGACCATCAGCAGCAGCCAGATCGGGGTGGTCCACACCTGGAGCTTGCTCAGCGCCGTCATGCCGTAGATCACCAGCGGGATCACCATCAGCGTGGAGACCAGATAGCCCAGCCACAGCGGCAGCCCGAGGCCCAGCTTCAGGCCCTGGGCCATGATCGAACCTTCGAGGGCGAAGAAGATGAAGGTGAAGCTGGCGAAGATGACGCTGGTGAGGACCGAACCGAAGTAACCGAAGCCGGAGCCGCGCGTGATCAGGTCCAGGTCGATGTTGTAGCGGGCCCCGTAATAGGCGAGCGGGAAGCCGGTCACGAAGATGACGACGGCGGCGACGCCGATGGCGAGAAGCGCGTTGCCGGTGCCGTGGGCCAGGCCGATGCCGGCGCCGATGGAGAAGTCGGCCATGTAGGCGATGCCGCCGAGCGCGGTCGTCGCCACCACCATCGGAGTCCAGCGCCGGTAGCTGCGCGGCGCGAAGCGGAGGGTGTAGTCCTCCAGGGTCTCCTTGACGGCCTGGTCGGAACCCGGCGCCGCCTGCTGCGCCGGTTCCGGATCGGTGACTTCTGCCAGTCGTGGCTCGGTACTCATGCCACGCCTCCTCGCTGCGGGTTGGGGACGACAGGCAGGCACGGTAGGCAGCGGGCGTTACCCCTAAATACTTCCTGCGTGAAGGGAATGTTTCGGGGCCATCTCACGCGTCGGCGGTGGCGCTCTAGGGCACTCCGAGTTCGAAGAGCACATACCCCGCGTACGACCCGGAGGCCAGCGCCGCGGTGCCGAGGACCGTGACCAGGGACGGCCACCCGAGCCGGCTCATCGCGAGGGCGAGGGGGACGAACAGCGGGAAGAGGGGCAGCAGGTAGCGCGAGACGTTGCCGAAGATCTGCTGGGTGGTCATCACCATGAGGTACGACAGCACCGTGTACACGACGAGCACGGCCGGCGGGCGCAGACGCAGC
Source organism: Streptomyces sp. CA-179760 (assembly GCF_050937045.1). Classification (NCBI taxonomy): domain Bacteria; kingdom Bacillati; phylum Actinomycetota; class Actinomycetes; order Kitasatosporales; family Streptomycetaceae; genus Streptomyces; species Streptomyces sp. CA-179760. Next base: position 374,214 of record NZ_JBNJLZ010000001.1, on the reverse strand, counting down.
AGCACCACCGTCAGCGCCGGCACCGCCAGCACGACGCAGACGCCGATGACATCCTCGAAGGCCCTGGCGAAGAGATAGTCGAAGTGCCCGACAGGGAGGGACGTCAGCACCTTGAACGTGTGGGCCCCCCAGTCGAACTTGTGGGCCCACGCGCCGTCCTGGAGCTTGGAGTAGCCGTTGATGTCGCCCATGCGGTAGTTGACCCAGGCGAGATAGCCGAACAGTCCCAGCGGTGCGATCGCCACGGCGGCCAGCGGACGCAGCACACCGTCCGAGCGCCGGCGCAGGGACAGCAGCGCGGCGACGGCGAGGGCGGCGACCAGCGCGGCGGCGGTCGGACGGCAGAGCCCGGCCGCACAAGTCAGCAGACCAGCTGTCAGCCAGCGGCGGGACATGACGGCGTGGCAGGCCCACACGGCGAGAGCCGTGTAAAGGGATTCCGAGTAGCCCGACCACTCCGTACCCGAGCCGGGCCAGACCGCCCACAGCCCTGCCGCGACCAGACCTGCCCGGTGGCCGCCCAGCCGCCGCGCCACCGCGTAAATGCCGAGCGCCGCGACGAACGAGGCGAGCACGGACACCGTCATGCCGGCGCCGAACAGTCCGAGCCCGGTGCACTCCGAGACCAGACGCATCAGCGCCGGGTACAGCGGGAAGAACGCCGCCGAGTTGCCCTCGAGGGTGATCAGCCCTGTCGCGCCCGGGACCGGTTCCAGGGCGGGGTCGTATCCGTGCTCGGCTATCTGCTGGTACCACCAGCCGTCCCAGCTGGCCAGGACGTCCCAGGCGTGCTCGCCGCCGCCGAAGCGGGGGTTCTTCTTCCGGAAGTCGCCCGCGGAATCCAGCAGGTACATGAAGACGGCGAAGCCGGCCAGCTTCAGCACGCCGTACGTCAGCAGCACGGGCCCGTAGCGCACGGCAGCCCAGTGCAGCCGTCGGCGGAAGTGCCGGGATCTTCGGGGGACTTCAGGAACCTCGTGGCCGGACGGCGGTCGGCTCAGCTCGACGGTGCTCATGAGGATCCTGTCGTACGGCGGGTGGACGGGGCTGGGGCGTCGTCGTGCGACGCGTCGTGGCGGTCGTCGTCGCGGGCGGGAAACACCCAGGCCCGGAAGAGGAGGAAACGCAGCAGTGTCGCGGCCAGGTTGGCGGCGACGAGGGCCATGAGCTCCACCGCGTGGCCGGCCCCGGGCGCGGTGTGGTGCAGGGCGGCCAGGGAACCGCTGGTCAGGGCCAGCCCCACCAGGAACGCCGCCAGGCCCTTGAGATGGTGGCGCAGCGCACCGCCGCGTCCCCGTACCCCGAAGGTGAGTCGCCGGTTGGCCGCGGTGTTGGCGATAGCGCTGGCGAGCAGGGCGAGCGCGTTGGCGGCCTGCGCCCCCGTCGCCGGTCTGAGCCCGAGGTAGAGCAGCAGGTAGCACAGGGTGCTGGCGACACCGACGGCGGCGAAGCGCACCGCCTGCCGGGCCAGGCCCGTCGGCAGCTCCCCGGCGAGGTCGCCGTCGCTGCGGCGCAGCGCGCTCAGCGGCAGCCGCCCGCAGGCCAGGGCCCGGCCCAGCCTCGCCATGCCCCGCAGATCGGCGAGCGCCGTGGAGACGATGCGCACCCGGCTGTCGGGGTCGTCCACCCAGTCCACCGGCACCTCGTGGATCCGCAGCCCCGCGCGCTCGGCGATCACCAGCAACTCGGTGTCGAAGAACCACCCCTGGTCCTCCACCAGCGGCAGCAGCCGCTCGGCGACGTCCCGCCGCACCGCCTTGAACCCGCACTGTGCGTCGGAGAACCCCACGGCGAGCGTGGAGCGCAGCAGCCCGTTGTAGCAACGGGATATGAGCTCTCGCTTCGGCCCGCGCACCACCCGCGAACCACGCGCCAGGCGGGTCCCGATGGCGATGTCCGAGTGCCCCGAGATCAGCGGCGCGACCAGCGGTAGCAGCGCCGCGAGGTCGGTGGACAGATCCACGTCCAGATAGGCCAGCACCGGCGCACGCGACCTCGACCAGGCCATGTGCAGCGCACGGCCCCGCCCCTTCTCGGCCAGCCGGATCCAGTCCGTGCCGGGAAGTTCGGCGGCCAGCCGTGCGGCGATCCGCGGGGTCCCGTCGGTACTGGCGTTGTCGGCGATGGTGATCCGGAACGCATAGGGGAACGTCTCGCCGAGGTGCGCGTGCAGGCGCCGGACACACGGCTCGAGATCGTTCTCCTCGTTGTACACGGGCACGACCACGTCGAGGACGGGGTCCGGGTGGTCCGCGGACAGGGGCGCCCGGCGCGGCAACGCGGCGAACTCTGAGGTCGGGCGGTCGATCAGGGCCGGCCGCCGTGCGGTTCTCATGGCTGCTTACCGGTCTCTTTCTGGCGCGCGGCATACGCGAGCGCCGGTACAGGGCATGCCGAAGGCGCCCGTGTCGGTGGTGCGGTGACGGAAGTGCGGGGCGATGACGCCCTGGCGGGAACGGCCTCTCAGACGGCTACTCGGAACTGAACGATGCGGAGGGCTCCTGTGTCGTCTCCAAGGCGGACGGCGGGGCCGTCGTCCGGGTCGGTGGAGGGGGCGATGGGGAGAGTGCCGTGGTGGTGCTGCTCTCGGAGGGCGTGGCGGTCGGCGGGGGCCGGCCGGGGCGCTCGTGGTCCCGGCCGGTGTGCCGCTGCCGGTCGAGGTCGCGGGCACCGACGTCGCCGACCCGGTCGGAGTCGGGCTCGGAACCGGGGTGCCGGTCGTGGGCCCGTTGTCGAGTGTGGGCGTCGGGCTGGTCGCGGGCCGCGGCCGGGGATCCGCGGGCTGGGCCTTGGTGAGCATGCCGGGCAGCAGGGCGAGCCCGACACTGAGCCCGGCCACCGCCACGGCGGAGCTGCCCGCCTTCCACAGCATTCGCGACCGGCGGCGGGACCGGATGCCCTGGTGCAGCCGCTGCCGCTGCGCGGGCTCATAGGGAGTGTGCTGCTGGGTGTCGCGCATCAGCCGCGACAGGTCCCGCTCGAAGTCGTCCATCGTTTCTCCCTTCACCTCACGGGCCTGACGGCGTCGGACAGGATCTGGCGGAGCCGTGCCACTCCGCGTGACGCGTGGGACCGCGCGGTGCCCACGGGGCAGCCCAGCGCCTGGGCGACCTGGGCCTCGGGCAGGTCCTCGTAGTAGCGCAGCACCACCGCCGCCCGCTGTTTCGGCGACAGCAGCGCCAGCGCGGCCTCCAGCCGCGAGCGTTCCGCCACGGTGGACGACACATCGCCCGGGTCGGCCCGGTCCGGCAGTTCGTCCACCGGGCGCTCACCCCACCAGCGCCGTCGCGCGGAGCGCGCCGCCATCCGCACCAGCACCGTGCGGACATACGCCTCCGGGGCCTGCTCCGCGACCTTCGGCCAGGCGAACCACAGCTTGACCAGGGCCTCCTGCACCAGGTCCTCGGCCCGTTGCCGGTCGCCCCCCGTGAGCAGCCGCGCGACATGGAGCAGCGACGACCAACGGGCGGCCACGAACTCGTCGAAGCCGTCCGCCCCCCGAACCTGCTCCATCCTCACCGTCCCGCGTCTCAGTGGCCTCTTACACCTGTGAAAAGACGCTGGACCCCGCCCCACGCTGCACTCAGATCCTGTGATCCACCTCACTCCGGGCGGGCCCGGGCATGGAAAAGGGCCCGTGCACAGGCACGAGCCCTTCCGATGTGCGCCCGGGGTGGCGCTTGTACGCCCGGGATCACCCCCGCCCGGGCCGCCGCTGCCGAACGAACCGCTGCTGCCCTCGTTCCAGCGGGGGCGCTCCTGCGACGCGCTCGTCCGGTCGCTCACGTTGCCGTGGCCCTTCAGCCGGTGCGGCGTCAGGCGGTCCTGGCTCCGCGGCACCTCCTCGGGCTCCCGGCGCTCACTGACCTCGCGGACCGGGCCGCCCTCGGGCAGTCGCGGCTGCTCCTCGGGGCGCGGCGTGGGCAGCTCCCTGCGCTTGATGCGAACGCCGAGGACGAAGGCCCCCAGCAGCAGGGCCACGACAGCCACACCCGCCACGACCAGCCCGATGCCGAGGGCGTCACGGCCCGCGGCCATCTCCATCCATGCGGTATTCATGGCGCGCGGGTACCCCTGGTCCTCACCGTGAACCTGCCCGCATCGGTCGCCCCCCTTGGGACGCCGGGTTTGACGGGCACCGACAGGGGCTACCCGCGCGGTGTGACTTCGACGACATCCCAGCAGGAGCTGTTCCGGTTCCTGGAGGACCGCTTCGCATGCGCGCAGGCGTGTACAGAGTGCGCGCGGGCGTGCGCGCTGCGCGCGAGCCTTGTGGATCCCGACGGCACCGAGAACCAGGAGCTCGTACGACGCAAGGGCATCATGTGCGCGGAGGTCTGCGACGCGACCTGCCGTGTGCTGTCCGAGCAGAACCAGGTGGACGAGAGCACCATCCGCGCCCAGGTGGAGTGGTGCCGGACCGTGTGCCTGGAGGCCGCCCACGCCTTCGACCGGCAGCCGGGAGCGGAGGACTCGGCGGCGGCGTGCCGCGCGTGCGCGAGGGCGTGCACGGACTTCCTGGCCACGCTGAACTGAGCCCACGCTGAACCGGGCCGACCGACACCGAGGTGACATCGCCATTCCCAATTTCTGAAACACGTTCTACGGTGTGCGCCGACAGGACCGGTCTTGGGGAGCCTGGAGGCGCCGTGCACCTCGAATACACGCCCGAGCAGCAGCGGCTGCGCGCCGAACTTCGCGCCTACTTCGCCGAACTGGTCCCCGACCACGCTCAAGCCCGGCACGGCGACCCCGCCGCCCAGAAGCGGTTCTACCGCGAGACGATCCGGCGGCTCGGCACGGACGGCTGGCTCGGCGTGGGCTGGCCCGAGGAGTACGGCGGGCGCGGCCTGACCGCCATGGAGCAGTTCATCTTCTTCGACGAGGCCGCCCAGGCCGGCGTCCCGCTGCCTCTGATGGCTCTGAACACCGTCGGCCCGACGATCATGCGGTACGGCACCGACGAGCAGAAGGCGTACTTTCTGCCGAAGATCCTCTCCGGCGAGATCGACTTCGCCATCGGCTACAGCGAGCCCGGCGCGGGCACCGACCTCGCGTCCCTGCGGACCCGTGCGGTGCGGGAGGGCGACCACTACGTCGTCGACGGCCAGAAGATCTGGACCACCAACGGCGACACCGCCGACTGGGTGTGGCTGGCCGTGCGCACCGACCCCGACGCCCCGCCGCACAAGGGCATCACCATGCTGCTGATGCCGACCACAGCCCCGGGCTACTCCTGCACCCTGATCAACACCCTCGCCTCGCACGACACCACGGCCAGCTACTACGAGAACGTCCGGGTCCCCGTCTCCCGCCGGGTCGGTGCTGAGAACCAGGGCTGGCGGCTGATCACCAACCAGCTCAACCACGAGCGCGTGACCCTGGCCGCCCACGGCACCATGGCGATCCGCGCCCTGCACGACGTGCAGCGCTGGTCGACGGAGACGAAGCTGGCCGACGGCCGCCGGGTCGCGGACCTGCCCTGGGTGCGGCGCCTCCTGGCCCGCACCCACGCCCGGCTGGACGCCCTCAAGCTGCTCAACTGGCAGATGGTCAACTCCGTCCAGGAGGGCACCCTCACCCCGCAGGACGCCTCCGCCGTCAAGGTCTACGGCTCCGAGGCCCGGCGCGACGCCTACGCCTGGCTCATGGAGATCGTCGCGGCGCCGGGAGCCTTGAAGGAGGGCTCGGCAGGCGCTGTCCTGCACGGCGAACTGGAACGCGGCTACCGCTCGGCAGTCATCTTCACCTTCGGCGGCGGCAATAACGAGATCCAGCGGGAGATCATCTCGTGGATCGGGCTGGGGATGCCGCGGGTGCGCCGCTGAGCGAATGTGTGACGAGGCGTTCTAGTTGGCACAAAAGCGACATAATTAGCACTGAGCTCAATTTTCGGCGGGCCGTGTAGATCCCTCGGTGATGCCGCTGACTGGGCTTTGTGTCGGGGCCAGGCTGCGATGTTTGTGTCGAGTGCTCCCGGTCGTCCCGCGTCTACCCCCGCACCCGCACCGGCGAGGCGATCTGCCGCAGCTGCTGGCGGCTGCCCGAGGGCGACCCGGTCGCCCTAATCACCACGGCCGTCACCTCCGTCACCCCGGACGCCGACCCCGCAGCCGTCCTCCGGGGCGTCGAGTCCATCGCCCCGGTCGGCAACCTTTACCTGATGTTCCGCCTCCTCTGGGAGATCGAGGACACCCTGGCCTGCTGACCGGCGAGGCGCCAAGGCATCCGCACGGGCCGCCAGGCTGATCACCGCGCTCACCGACGTCGGGGTGTCCGTCACCGCGCCGGCCTGCAGCGGCTGCGGCGAGGTCCGGCCGCTTGAGTACGTATTCGACGGTCTGCGGTGCTGCCTACTGTGTTACCGCAAAGTGCACTCCACGGCCTGTGGATACTGCGGACATGACAGAGCCGTCGCGTCCCGTCGCCCCGACGGCTCCGCTGTGTTCGTCCTGCATACGCTACGAGACCGACCGGGTGATCACCTGTGTCCTCCGCCACCGGTGTTTGTAAGCACTTCATTGGGCTCCAGCGCACGGACCAGAAGTGGCTCCACGGCGTAAGAAGTTGATCTGGCTCCACTCGGCGTGGCTGTGCTCTTGCTTCGGAACCGTGAGTGACTTGTCATGAAAAATTGAAAATGCCATGGTCTGCGCATGACACCTGCCTTCAGCGGCTCCTCCCCCTACTGCTACTCCAACTCACTGGCGATGGTCCTAGGCGCCGACTCGCCTGCGCCCTCAGCGATTGAGGTATTGACGGGATCTCCGTTCGGCGCGCAGTTGGTCGAGGGCGGTCTGCCCCACTTCGATCCGCTCGGATGGGATCCCGACCTCGGGCTGGACCAAGCCATCGATCTGCTCGGCTGGACGTGTCAGCGGACCAGCGGCGGCGACGTGACGGAGGCCATCGACCGCCTGCGACAAGCCAGCAAGTCGGGACCAGTGCTGGTCGGCCCTGTCGATATCGGACTGCTCCTGCACCAGCCTTGGTCCGCCGGTGAGGCCAACGGCAGTGACCACTGGGTTGTCGTACTCGACGTGGACGACGAGAAGATCCTCTTCCACGATCCCGACGGCTTCCCTTTCGCCACGCTGCCCATCGGTGCCTTTGCTGCCGCGTGGAACAGCCAGCTGGTGGAGTGCGCGGGCCCCTTCACCATGCGCAGCGACTTCCGGCGCGTGCGTCAGGCCGATGTCCTCGCGGCACTGCGGTCCTCGCTGCCGACAGCGCAGCGATGGCTCGCTGGTGGCCGACAAGACGTACGCCGAGCCGGGCCCGGCGACGGCGGCCTGGGGGCAGGCGCTGCAGTGGAACGGCTCGCCGCTCACATGCTGGCCGGGCTGGATGATCGGACTCACCGTCATCTGGCGGGCTTCGCCGTCCGGGTCGGCACCCGACGGCTTTCCGACGCGTCGCTGTGGCTCGCCGAAGTCGGTGCTCTCGACGCCGCCGAAATCGCCGGCCTCCAGGCCCGGCTGCTCGGCAGCGTGCAATACGGCCTCGTCGCGGGTGAAACGCAAACAGCCGCCGCCACGCTCCGGCAACTGGCAGCCACCTACGACGACCTACGTGCCGCAGTTGCAGCGGCCTGCGGGACATAGCGCGTGCTCAGCTGCCGAGTGCACATAGCCGCCCGGCGAGTGGTCTCCCACGACGTGCCCTCTTTGGAGTGAATGCGCTGGTCCGTCCGCCCGGCGGCGGCAGGGTTTGTGCGTCGATCACGGTCATGTCGGAGGCCGTGTTGCTTGATCACGGTCATGTCGGGAGGCCGGGATGGGTTTGTCGCGGGCGGAGCTGTTCGCTGCGATCCGGAGGGACAAGCGTCTTGATCCGGAACTGTCGCAGCGGGCTCTGGCGGAGAAGTACGGGGTGCACCGCCGGACGGTGCGGCAGGCGTTGCTGTCTGCGGTTCCGCCGCCGCGGAAGAAACCGGCCCCCAGGGCCACGGTCCTGGACCCGGCCAAGCCGTGGATCGACGAGATGCTGCGGGAGGACGCGAATGCGCCGCGCAAGCAGAAGCACACCGCGCGCCGGATCCATCAGCGTCTCGCCCAGGAGTACGACTTCGACCTGGTGTCCTACTCCACGGTCTGCGACTACGTGCTGGCCAGGCGCCCGCAGATTGAGGCCGAGGTGCTGGAGGGTCGCCGGCACCTGACGGGCATGGTCCCGCAGGTCCATCTGCCCGGCGAGGAAGCCGAGGTGGACTTCGCTGATGTCTGGGTCCGATTGGAAATGGCCGCCGACGCCATGCGGCAGCGCTCCAGCTACAAGGACTTCCTCGCCGACCTGCTGGAAGCTGAGTGCGCCGAACGCGAGGAACGGCGCAAGCAGCGGCTGGTCAGGGACGCCAACTTCCCCCGGCCCAAGCGGCTGGAGGACTTCGACTTCGCCGAGAATCCCAACGTCACCCCCGAGCTCGTCGGCACTCTCTCTGATCCGGCCTGGGTCAAGGCCGGACAGCCGCTCTGCCTGATCGGGGACTCCGGCACCGGCAAGTCCCACCTGCTGATTGGGATCGGCACGGCCATGGCCGAGGCCGGTCTCAAGGTCCGCTACACGACCACGGTCAACCTGGTCAACGAGCTCGCGGAAGCCGCCGACGAGAAGAAGCTGACCCGCCTCATCGCCCGCTACGGCCGCGTTGACCTGCTCTGTCTTGACGAGTTCGGCTATCTCGACCTGGACAAGGCCGGTGCCAAGCTGCTGTTCCAGATCTTCACCGAGCGGGAGGAGCGGCGGGCCATCGCGATCGCCTCGAACGCTCCGTTCTCGGAGTGGAAGCAGACCTTCACCGATGCCCGTCTCTGCACGGCGATCGTGGACCGGGTCACCTTCAACGCTCACATCGTCGAGACGGGCACGCAGTCCTACCGGTTCGCGCAAACTCAGCGGAAACGCCGCCGCTGACCCGCACCGACAACTGCGGCCGGCCTCCCCTTCGGGAGGCCGGCCGCAGCCATTTCGGGCCCGGCCGCCAAGTCCCAGTGCCGGCCGCACCATCGCCCGTTCTCGTCCAGCCGCCGCAGACACTGGGCGGTCCGCGACCTGAGTCGAGCCGGGTCGGCAACCCTCACACGCACCTGTCGGGGATGCGCTGGCGGAGGTCCACCGAGGCTTCAAAACTACCGTCAACACCCCCCACCCGGGCCAGCGGAACCACCCGATCGAAGTGGGGCCAAATCACCTTGCTACAAGGGCGTGAATCACACCACCGCACACCCCCTCCAGCCCACCAGTGGAGCCAAAACAGCTCGGTGTCGTGGTGCCCAAAGAAGTGCTTACAGACAGCCACCGGGTTCGCCCCGTCGGGCGACGCACCAAAACGGGCCTCTCTGTCTCGCATGCTGCCGACCGACGGTGCGGATCTGTTCGTTCTGCGGCAGGGGCCCTCGCCGCTGTTACCGGGCCGCAACCGGCATGCCCCGCTGCGGCACCTGCTCACGCACTCGCCGCACGTGTGTGGGCTGCGGCAAGAACAAGTACGCCCTCGCCCGGACCGAAGCCGGCCACCTCTGCGGGGACTGCTGGCGAAAGGACCCTGCCTCCTACAATCCCTGCCGGCTCTGCGGGACGGTCGAGTATCTGACAGCTACGGACGCTGCCACGGCTGCGTCCGTGACCAGCAGGTCCGCGATGTGCTCTGCTGCGACGGCGCGATACGTCCCGATCTGCAGCCGGTCCACGATGTTCTGGTCGCCGACGGAGCGAAGGCCGGACTGAAGCGGCTGGAGCAACCCAGCTTCCGCATGATCCTCGACGCGCTCGTGGACGAAGCTGCCCGCTCACCCATGAGGGCTTGGACACGCTGCTGCCGAACAAGTCCGTGGCCCTTCTCCGGGCCGCGCTCGTCACCGCCGCAGTGCCCCCCCCACGCGACGAACAGGTCGCAGCCCTGGAACGGTGGATTGCCTCGGCAACCGAAGCAATCACGGACGACAATGGGCGCAAGCTCGTCCGGCGCTTCGCGACCTGGCACCACCTGCGACGTCTCCGGAACGAATCCGCCAAGCGACCTCTCAGCCCAACCCAGGCCGCAACCGCCCGGGCCGGCATCCGCGCCGCCGTCGCCCTGCTGGCCTGGCTCCACGAGCAGGGCACCGCCCTCGGGCAGTGCACCCAGGTCCACCTGGACGAGTGGATCGACAGCGGCAACACGACCCGTTACAACGCCCGCGGATTCATCGAGTGGTGCCGCAAGAACCGGCACATCAGCAAGGGCCTGGCAATCCCGGCGTTTGAGAAGCTGAGCCGTGTCCGGCCGACGGACGAAGTCGAGCGCTGGGCCATCACCTGCCGCCTCATGCACGGCGGGGACCTCGCCATCGAGGACCCGTTCGCCGGGACGGGAGCCGTTGACAAGGATCAGGGGACCTCCGCCGTCGTGGGGCCGAGGTCGGCGGACAGGGCCCCGCGGGTTTTCTGGCCGGGCTCGGCCCTCAGCGGGCCGATGGCCAGGGTCATGTGTGTCCTCTTTCCAGCTCAGGCCGCGGTGCGGTCGTTTGTGGTGATGAGGTCGATCGGCTGGGAGGTGCGGCCCTCCAGGGCGAGGTCCACGATGCCGCCCATGGCGGCGAGAGCTTGAAGCCCTGGCCGGAGAAGCCGGCCCGCGGGGCGCTCCTCGCGTTTCGCGGGCCACTCTCGTTCACTGCCTCAGTAGACGGTTGCCCGTCTCAGGCCTGAACGGCTGAGCGCAGTTCGGGCAGGGTCAGGACCTCGTCCAGCGCGTCGACGTAGAGATCCACGTGCTCGCGGCGGAAGGTCATGGGCGGTTTGATCTTCAGTACGTTGTCGTGCACGCCATTGGGGAAGACGATGACGCCTCGTTCCTTCATGAGCTCGGTGACCATGAATGCCTGCTCAGTGGCCGGCATCTTGGTGGTGCGATTACGGACCAGTTCGACGCCGAGGTAGAGCCCTTCTGCCCGCACGTCACCGATGAGCGGTTGGCGCTGCTGGAGCTCGCGCAGCGACTGGGCAAAGTACCCGCCCACGCTCACGGCGTTCTCCCTCAGCCCATCCTGCTCGACGATGTCGAGCACGGCCTCGCCGATCGCGCAGGAGACCGGGTTGCCGCCGAAGGTGTTGAAGTACTTCATGCCCGTGTCGAACGCGTCGGCGATCTCCCGAGTCGTGACCACCGCCGCGAGGGGATGCCCGTTCCCGAGCGGCTTGCCCATCGTGACGATGTCCGGGACCACCCCCTGGAGCTCGAACCCCCACCAAGGCCCGAGTCGTCCGACGCCGACCTGGACCTCGTCGGAGATGCACAGGGCTCCCGCCCGCCTGGCAGCGGTGAACACGCCATCGAGGTAGCCGTCGGGGAACACGATGTTCCCACCCGATCCCATCAGGGACTCGGCGATGAAGGCAGCTGGGGGTCGGCCGTCGGCCGTGATCCGCTCGATGACAGCCGCGGCGTCGCGCGCGTACTTGACTCCGGCGTCCGTGTCGTCGTACCCGTAGGTGCTGCGGTAGCGGTCCGGGATGACGACTTCGTGGGTGGTCGCGGGTGCACCGGCGCCGCCGGGGCCCTTGTAACGGTTCGGGCTGATCCCGGTCACCACACCGGTGTTTCCGTGATACGCGCCGTCGATGTTGACGATGTGCTGACGACCTGTCACCTGGCGGGCGATCCGTAGCGCCAGGTCGTTTGCCTCGCTGCCGGTGCACACGAGGAAGACGACTTCGAGCGGGTCGGGCAGGGTGGCTACCAGCTTCTGTACGTAACTGGCGATCTGCGGGTAGACGAAACGGCTGTTGGTGTTGAGCTTGCGCATCTGTCGGGTGGCGGCGGCCGTCACGCGTGGCTCGGCATGGCCGACGTGGGTGACGTTGTTCAGCGAGTCCAGATAGGCCAGGCCGTTTTCGTCGTGGAACCACACGTCCCGCCCACGCACAAGGTTCATCGGATTGCGGTAGTAGTTGCGCTGGGAGCGAGCGATGTGGCGACGGCGCACTGAGACGACGTCGTCGATGGTGGGGACCGCGGCGGGGGACTCGGTGAGCCCGAAGAGCCGGGCGGGGTCGGGTGACAGGTGGCTCCATACCTGCCGTGCGGAGGGCGGAACGGCACGAGGCGGCGGCCACGTGGCCATCCGTGCGGTGCGGTGGACCTGTACCTGGACGCGGGGCCCGAGCGGGTCCGCCTCGTCGCTTGCGCAGGCGCGTCCCAACGGCGCCCCGGCCGGAACTGTCGCCGCAACGGGCGGCGAGTCGTCGAGTCCCCACCAGCAGGTCCAGAACTCCTGCCCGTCGACCGCATGTCGCAGCACCAACGGCATACCGGGGCCACCGCGGGCCTCGACGACGCCGGACAGCGGGCTGGCAACCTCCTCGGCGTCGGCCACGATCAGCAAGCCGCCGACTTGAACCGTCGCCGGCTCGTCGGCTCCTGGGCGGCGCCGGCCCCTCAGGAGCAGCGATGCGCTGAGGTGGGGCACGTAGCCCCGCCGCCGTCGTCCGTCGAGGATGTCGTCGATGCTCGCGCGCACCGCCCTCGCGTCGTGCCAGTCGACTTCGTCGTAGAGATCACTTGCCGGTCGCAGGTCGAGCAGCTGCGCGGCCGGTGCGTGCGGGGCACCGTCTCGGGCCGCCTCCACCAAGGCCTCTCCCAAGATCTCTTCCAAACCCCGCTGCTCCCGCGTCCGGGGAAGTCCACACGCGACCCGGAACGTCGCCTCGGCGATGTCGGGGCAGGTCTCGGCCGCCTGCGCGATCGCGGGCCAGGTGTGTTGCATGCGGGTCCGCCCGTATGGCGTGTCGCTCTCGGCGACCCGGCGCGTCCACGTCACGGCGTTCATGCACAGCCGGGCGGCCGCCAACGGATAGACAGCTGCCAGTTCCTCAGCCGTGAGGGGGAGCACCGAGTGGAAGCCGGCCACGACTTCGGCCGCCGCAGCGAGCGGGTCGGCCTTGCGGACCATGGCGTAGCCCGCCGCAATCGCCACCTCTGCCGCGCGCACACTGTAGAGCGAGTCGCCCAGGTCGACGATGCCTGAGATCCGCAGCACCCCGTCCTCGTCGGCGTCGGCCAGAACGTTGGCGTCATTGAGATCCTGGTGTACGACGCTCCGAGGCAGTCGGTCCAATGCTGGCAGGAGCTCGTCGTACCAGCCCATGATCGTGCGCACCGACTCCCGCCGGTCCGCGTCCTGTACAGCGTGCAGCGACGCCTCGACGATCTCAGCGGCCCGGCGCATGTCCCAGTCGTGCGGTTCCAGGCCCACCGGTGGCTCCATGCTGGAGAGTCCGAGGCTCAGCCGCCCGGCGGCTTCTCCCAGCTGACGCAGAAGCGCCGCGGGGTGGTCGTCGAGTTCCGCCAGGGCCCGGCCCTCGATCCAGCTCATCACGCGGACCACGTGCGTTCGGCCCTCGTGGACGACGTCAGCGAGGCACTTCCCCTCGCGTGTCGGGACCAGTCGTGGCACCGGAAGGCCGGGAACGGTGGCGGCCAAATGCTGGAGGAGCGAGTTCTGCCAGAGGACGTCGGCCGAGTCCGGCTCCGCGCGGGTGACCCGCACGAAGTAGCGCATGCCGTTATCGCCGGTGGCCCGGACGTTCTGGTCTATCTCCCCTCCCAGTGGGTGCTGGACGTATCCCTCGAGTCCGAAGGACTGCCGCAGCACGTGATCGAGGAGCGAGCCGGGCAGTTGGCCGGTGTGACCGGGGATGGACGTTCCGTCCTGGCCGGTGGTGGTCGCTGAGGTCATCGGTGCGTTCTCTCTCTCGTTGTCAGGTCGCTCATCACTCACCGTGTGGGCCTGTGTCACGACGCTCAGGTCGAGGCCGGTCCCCTGCCGCCACCCGTGTCGGACCTTTGCCCGACGCTGTCAGTCAGCTCCCGGACGGTCCGATCGATGCGGTTCCTGGGAGGAGGGGGACAGGGCTGCCGCGGCTGTGTCTCGATCGCTTCACGGGCTGCGCAGATCTCGACCACGTCGACGACCGACAGGTCCAGGGCGAACTCCCCGTTGGTGCTTCCCCTCGATGCCCCACTCCGACGGCTGCAGGGGCCCGGGCCAGGACGCGCTCCAACGCCTGGTCGGCGAGCAGGTCCGAGGTGGGCCGTCCGTCAAAGGCGGAGCGCTCGTCGAGACCGGTCATCAGCTCACGCGGCGGCGGTCATGACGTCCCAGGTGACGTTCTGCTCCTCGACCCTCGCCTTGAGCTCGGCGTAGTCTCTGGGGGAGTCCTGGGTGATCTCGATCTGGATCTCGCTCTGCTTGGCGAACCGGTTGGTTCGGGCGCCTTGGTCATCGCATCCTGGTGGGCCCCGTAGCGGACGGTTGAGACCGCCCGAGGGACGCGGCCCCCAAGCAGCGCCTACTCAAGGTGACGGACTAGGGATCAGGTACTCAAGAGAGCGCCATAGCTGCTCCAAGTGCGTGGTCATGTCACGAGCCCTCTCCAGCTCGAGGTGATGCATCAGTGAAACACCGGGGAGAATTTGGCAACAAGGGACACGAGGCCGCGACATCGATCCCGTATTTTGTGCCTGTGCACAATTTTCGTCAGGGAGTCCCACCGGCATGTCAGCGGCATTTCCCGGAGACTGCCTCGTACCCGTCCGGTGACGGCTGCCGTCGGGAGAAGCGGTCCCCGTGAGCGGCCCGGGACGCCGTCAGCGTGGGGCCCGCCACGACGCCGTGCAGGCGATCGCGCGCCGGCTCCTCGAGGAACGACTCGACGAACTGACCTCTCGTGCTCTCGAACAGCTGGAAGCCGAGGAGGCCGCCTACGCGTCGGCAGACTGGGACCCGGTCCGGAAACGGGAGGGGATGCGACGTACCCTCGAACTCGCCCTGACCCGGTTGGCCGGCGGCCCCGTGCCCCGGACGGTCTCGCGCGCCACCGAGGACGTGGGGCGCGAGCGAGCGGAGCAGGCGTTTCCCCTGACCGCTCTGATGCACTCCTTCCAGCTGGACCTCAGGACCCTGTGGGAGGCCGTCCTCGCGGAGGGGCGAGCACGTGGCATCAGCGCCGATCCCGACTTCCTCGACGGGTTGATCCGCGTCTGGGAGGCGACGGACGCCAACAGCGTCGAGGTCGTCGACGCCTACCGCCGCACCGAGCGCGACCTGGCGAGCCGTCGTACGGAGGTACGCAACCGCGCCTTCAGCCGCCTGGTCCTGGAAGGGGAGCAGGATCCCTCCACCGTCGCCGAGGCCTCGACGCTGCTGGGCTTCTCCGAGAACGTCGCCCTGACCGTGGTCGTGGTCGAATCCGTTCCTACCGGGGACCCGGCTGTTTCCCAGGTCGACGATGCGCTGCGTCGGGGCGGCCTGGTACGTCACTTCGGATGGATGGGTGACGAGCTCCTCGGCATCATCGGTCACGGACGGCGCGATGAAGAGGCCATGCTTGCCATGCTCCGGCCGTTCGCCCCGTGGCGCTGCGGTGTCGCGGAAGTCCCCGGGCTGGCGCTGACGGCGCGGGGCATCCGGTTCGCGCGCGCCGCGATCCGCAGCTCCGCGCAGCCCGGAGTGCGGCACGTGGAGGACCACTGGATCGGGGCGATCATGTCGGCGCAGGAGGAGCTCACCGGTGCGATGGCCACCGGCGTGCTGCGCCCGCTGCTCGAGCTGCGCGACCGCGACAGCATCGTCGAGACCCTGCGCTGGTACCTCGACCTGGGCTCGGTCGCTGAGGTGGCCGCACGCACCTACCGTCACCGGAACACGGTGGGCAATCGCCTGCAGACAGCGGAAGAGGCGACCGGGCTGAAGCTGTCCCGACCGAACGACGCCGCCCGGCTGGTCCTCGCCCTGGCTTGGCTGGAGACGGACGCGGGCGCCCGCTTCCGGGCGACGATGCCCTGATCCACCGATCGCTGGACGGGTCGAGGCAACCGACCGGGGCCGCGACCGAGAGAGCTGGAGCCAAAGCGCGGCGGTCGGGGGCCACGTGCCCTTCATGAGGACGGCAGCCTTGGCGGCCGACAGCCCGGTCACGCCGCCGGGCAGCAGCGCCAGGCGGCCGCAGTTCGCGCCGGAGCGGCTCGCGGTGCCTCTCAGAGACCCATGCGGTTCGGGCAGAGCCGCATCGGATCCCAGACAGCAAATTGTGCACAGGCACAAAATACGCGGCCGATCTCGCGGCCTCACGTCCCTTGTTGCCGGATTCTCCACGGTGCTTCACTGACGCATCACCTCGAGCCGGAAAGAGGCTCAGCGCATCGGAGCAGTGATGACGCTGCCGCCGACTACCTGATCAGCATTCGTCGTCCCCGGCCTGCCCGGGGGCTCGTCCTCCGGCGGCGGTTCCTCGGGCACCCCCTCAGCCCCAAAACAGGTCGCCGCCCCCACACCTCGGCAACCCCCTGAACCCCCGATGCGGCCGACCTGGCCGCACTCGACGAGACCGTGACTCCCGGTTAATAGAATGTCCCATATGCCCGGAAAGAGTTGAACACCATGCGTCAGATCGTCACCTTCGATGCCTACGGCACCCTGGTCGACTTCCAGCTCGGCCCCACCACCCTGAAGGTCCTGGCCGACCGGCTGGACCTGGACCGTCTGAACGTCGACGAGTTCCTCGACGACTTCCGCATCATGCGGTTCCACGCGGTCCTGGAGGCATACCGTCCCTTCCGTGAGGTACTGCCCTCCAGCCTGGAGATAGCGATGCGTCTGCACGGTCTGGAGTACCGGCAGTCCGACGGCGAGGCCCTGGTCGAGGCCGTGCCCACCTTCGGCCCCCACCCCGAGGTCCCGGCCGCCCTGGAGGCGCTGAAGTCCCGGTACGAGATCGCCATCATCTCCAACACGGACGACGACCTCATCGCCCAGAACCTGGCGAACATCGGCGTCGAGTTCGACCATGTCATCACCGCCCAGCAGGCCAAGGCGTACAAGCCGTCCCGGCAGACCTTCGAGTACGCCTTCCAGACCATGGACATCGACCCCGCCCAGGTCATCCACGTCGCCCAGGGGTGGGAGTACGACCTCATCCCCACCCGCGGCCTCGGCCTCGCTCGCCGCGTGTGGATCAACCGCTACGGCCACAACGGCTCCATCGGCGCCCGCGGCAGCGCCGACTACCAGCCCTACGACGAGCTGCCCGACCTGTCCGGCCTGCCGGCCCTGCTCGGCTGCTGAAGCCGGGACCCGGACAAGCACACCTGGACGACCAGGACGACCCGAGGACGTACGTCATGAAGTAGCTCCCCTACTGGCTCGACACAGCTCCTGCCTTCCCCGACAGGACCGGTAAGCCGCTGCCCGAGCAGACGGACCTGATGGTCATCGGCGGCGGCCTCACCGGCCTGTCCACCGCCTACCACGCGGCACGCGAGGGCGCCCACGTAGTCCTCGTGGAGAAGGACAAGGTCGGCTCCGGCGCCTCCGGGCGCAACGGCAGCATGTGCACCCAGGGCATCACCATCAGTCCCGCCGAGGCGCGCAAGCGCTACGGGCAGCCGCGGGCCCGGGAACTGTACGACGCCTTCCGCGAGGCGGTGGACGTTGTGGAGGAGCTGACGGTCAAGGAGCAGATCGACTGCGACTTCCACCGCGTAGGGCGTCTGGGCGTCGCGTTCAAGCGGCAGCACTTCGAGAGCATGCGGGCCAAGCAGCGCGACCTGGCCGGCAACTTCGGTCACGACACCACGCTGCTGAGCAAGAGCGATCTACGTGCCGAGCTGGGCTCCGACTACTACCACGGAGCCCAGCTCGACCCGCTCAGCGCGCACCTGCACGTGGGCAAATACGTCCATGGCCTGGCCGAGGCAGCCGAACGCGCCGGGGCTCAGATCCCCGGTGTCATCAGCAGCGCGAGGTCCTCGGTGCGCGCGATGATGAGGTCGTAGGCCCCGTTGCAGAGGGGGATGCGGGGCGGGGCGATGCCGCGGACCGGGCTGGCCTCGGTGGAGCCGACGATGAGGCGGGCCTTCGGGATGATGTCTGCTCATCACCCCCTGGAACTTCCCCCTGGCCATGGGCACCCGCAAGGTCGGCCCCGCTCTGGCCGCCGGCTGCGCCATCGTCCTCAAGCCCGCACCCCAGACCCCCTGTCCACTCTCGCCCTCGCCGCGATCCTCACCGAAGCCGGACTCCCGGACGGGGTCCTCAACATCGTCACCACCACCGACGCGCCCGGCGTCGTCGAACCCCTGCTGCGCGGCGGGCAGATCCGCAAACTCTCCTTCACCGGCTCCACCCAGGTCGGCCGCGTCCTCCTGGCCAGTGCGCCGACACCGTGGTGCGCACCTCCATGGAACTCGGCGGCAACGCCCCTCTCGTCGTCTTCGGCGACGCCGACCTCGACACCGCCGTCGAAGGCACCATGGTCGCCAAGATGCGCAACATGGGCGAATCCTGCTGCGCCGCCAACCGCATCTACGTCCACACCTCCATCGCCGAGGAGTTCGCCACCCGCCTCGCGTCCCGCATGGCCGCGCTGAAGGTCGGCCCCGGCATTGAAGCGGGCGTCCACGTCGGCCCCCTCATCGACAACGCAGGCCGCAGCAAAGCCCACGACCTGGTACACGATGCCGTCAAGCGCGGAGCGAAGGTGCTCACAGGAGGCGAACTCCCGGACGGCCCCGGCTGCTTCTACCCGCCCACCGTCCTTACCGATGTCCCCGCCGAGTCCGCGATCATCGACACCGAGATCTTCGGCCCCGTCGCCGCCATCATCACGTTCGACGAGGAGGACGAGGTCGTCGCCGCCGCCAACGACACCGAATTCGGCCTGGCCTCCTACCTGTTCACCCAGAACCTCGACCGCGCCCTGCGTGTCGCCGAACGTCTCGAAAGCGGCATGATCGGCCTCAACACCGGCCTCGTCTCCAACCCCGCCGCTCCCTTCGGCGGCGTCAAGCAGTCCGGCCTCGGCCGCGAAGGCGGACGCGTGGGCATCGACGAGTTCCTCGAGTACAAGTACGTCGCAGTCCCCACCGGAGCCTGACATGCCCGACCGCCTCGTCGTCCTCTACCGGGGTAACCGGCCACCCGCCACAGCACTCATCGAGCGGCTCGCGGACACGGTCTACGCGACCGAGGAGGAGCTGCCCTACCTCCTCCCCGGCGCGGACGCCCTCTTGGCCTGGGTCACCATTACCCCTGCCATCCGCGAAGCCTGGCCCGACAACCCCGACAAGGCGCCCCGCTGGGTCCACGCGGCCTCCGCGGGCGTCGACTCCTTCCTCTTCCCCGCCCTCGTCGAGGACGTGGGCGTCACCCTCACCAACGCCCGTGGCGTCTACGACCAGCCGACCGCCGAGTACGTACTCGGACTCATCCTCGCCCTCGCCAAGGACTTCCCCGGCACCTGGGAGCACCAGCGGCGCCGCGAGTGGCGTCCGCGTCCCAGCGACGGCATCACCGGACGCACCGTTCTGGTGTGGGGGACCGGCCCATCGGACGGGCCATCGCCCGGCTGCTGCGCGCTGTGGGGATGCGGGTCTGCGGCGCCGGCCGCAAGGCCCGGTCCGGCGACCCCGACTTCGGCACGGTCCACGGACCGGCCACCGTCCCCGCGGCCCTGGCGGAGTCGGACTACGTCGTCCTGGCCGCACCCCTCACCGAGGGCACCCGGGGCATGGTCGACGCCCCCGTGCTGGCAGCGATGAAGCCGGGGGCCCGGCTGATCAACGTCGGCCGGGGCGGTCTCGTCGACGAGGAGGCTCTCATCGACCACCTCGCCGCAGGACGGCTCGGCGGCGCTGCCCTGGACGTCTTCGGCCAGGAGCCCCTGCCGGCCGGGTCACCCCTGTGGGACATGCCCGGCGTGATGATCTCCCCGCACACGGCGGGCGAGACCACCGGCGAGCGGGAGGCGCTCGTGGAGGTGTTCCTCGACAACCTCACCCGGCACAACGAGGGCCGCCCCCTGCGCAACGTCGTGGACAAGCGGCGCGGATACGTGATCCACGAGACGCACCCCGCCTGAAAGACGAGGAGCGGAACGCCCCGGCCGGCTGCCTCCACCGGCCGGGGCGTTCCGCTATTCGCTTTTCCCTCGCGCCAGAACGCTGCCCGCCACCGCCAGTACGGACAGCACCACCAGCGCCGCGGCCGGCCCGAGCACGGTCCACGGTGCCAGTTCGGCGTACGGCTGGTTCTCCGACAGGAGCCGGCCCCACTCGGGGGTGGGCGGCTGTTCGCCGAGGCCGAGGAAGCCGAGCGAGGCGAGGACCAGGACGGTGGTGGGCAGCCGGAGCAGGGCGTTGAGCAGGAGGGGCGGCAGCACCGCGGGGAGCAGGTGGCGGCGCAGCAGGTGCAGCCGCCCCGCCCCGAGTGCGACCGACGCGGCGATGTGCCCGCTCGCCCGTTCCTGTTCGAGCAGTGCGGCGGTCTGGGCGGCGTAGGGGCTCCAGCCCACCGCGCAGACCGCGCAGGCCGCGCCCCACACCGACGGTCCGGTCACGCCCGCGATCAGCAGTCCGGCGAGGACGGCGGGCAGTGTCGAAACGATCTCCGTCGGACCGGCGCTCGCCCGCGCTGCCATGCCCAGCAGCAGTCCGGTGACGGTGCTGAGCGCGGTCACGGCGAGGGCGACCCCCGCCGTGCGCACCGCCCCGTGACCCAGCCGGGCCAGCAGATCCCTGCCCAAGGCATCGGTGCCCAGCGGGTGTTCGAGGGACGGGGACAGCAGCCGCGCCGTCGTGTCGACGTCCAGGGGTCGCGCAGGAGGCCGGCTGTGACCAGGGCCAGCAGGGCCAGCGCACAGGCCGCGGTGATCCGGCGCAGGGAGCGCGGCGCGATGAGAGGGGGCCGGTGCAGCGCCGGCAGGGCGCCGTCGCGCAGGGGACGGCCGAGGAGCGCGTGGCGCAGGGCCCGGATCAGGACGCCGGCGCTCACGCCGAGCAGGACCAGGGCCAGGGTCGCGGTCTGCAGCACCGGGAGGTCCTGCGCGACGGCGGCCTCCAGGGCGAGCCGGCCGAGCCCGGGGATGTTGAAGATCTTCTCCACGGCGACCGCGCCGCCGACCAGGGCCACGACGGTCGGCAGCAACTGCGGCAGCATGCCCGGCAGGGTGCGGCGCAGTGCGTTGCGCGCGATGTGGCCGGGCGGGAGACCGACGGCGTACGCCGTGCGTGCCCACGGTTCATGGAACGCGGCGGGCAGCGCCTGGTCGAGCAGCCCGCCCAGCATCGCGCCGGACGGGATGCCGAGGGCGAGCGAGGGCAGCACCATCGACTGCGGCCCCTCCCAGCCGCTGGACGGGAACCACCCCCACCACACCCCGCACACCGTGGCCAGTACAGAGGCGAGCAGGAACTTCGGCAGCGCGGCCAGTACGGCGGCCGTCGTACCCGCACGGTCCTGCCGCAGCCGGCGCCGGGAGCCCAGGAACACCGTCCGGGCGCACACCAGCGCGGCCACCACGGCGGTGACCACGAACGCACCCAGCATCAGCGTCAGGGACACCGAAAGGGCGGCCCCCACCTGCGGCATGACGGCCTCTGAGGACACCCAGGAGACGCCCGCGTCCCCGCGCGGCAGGCCGCCGAGCCAGTGCGCGAGATGCGCGAGCGGCCCCTCGTCAAGACCCAGCTGTTCCCGTACGACGGCCAGTTCGGCGGGAGTCGGGTTCTGGTCGGCGGAGCGGGCCCGCAGTACCGTGCGGGCCGGGTCCGCGCCGGTCAGCCAGGGCAGCAGGGCCACGGCCCCGAGCAGCGCGACCGCGGCGAGCACACGGCCGGCCGCCGCCGACCAGAGGGACGGGCGGGCGGCCGGGGCGTGGGCGGCGCTCATGCGGGGCTACTTGACGCGCGTGTCGACGTCGACGAGCGAGCGCTCGCGCGGGTCGAGGATCACGCCCTCGACACCGGCCGCGATGCCCTGCACGGCCTGCTCGTGGACCAGCGGCAGTACGGCGTCGGTGCGCAGGATCTCCGCCTCCGCCTTCATGATCTTCTCCTGTCGGCGCTCCGTGTCGCGCTCCGCTGCGGCGGCCCGGATGGCCTTGTCCACCGCGGCGTCCTTCAGGCCGGGGAGGTTGTAGACGCCGTCGCTGGTGAAGTCGCTGGCGAGGTAGTCGACCGCGTCACCCGTGTCGAGGAGGGTGACTCGGGAGAAGACCAGGGCGTCGTACTTGCCCGCGAGGAGGTCGGCCTCCATCTGCGTGTACTCGCGCACGTCCTGCTTCACCGTGAACCCGGCCTTCTCCAGTTGCTGCTGGAGCACGGTCGCGGCCTCCGGAAGCTCGGCCCGGTTGGTGTAGGTGGCCAGCCGCAGGGTCTGGCCCTTCGTCTTGGACCTCACCCGGGCGGTGGTCGCCGCCTCGGCGCGCCCGGTCACCTTCACACGCCGGTCGGAGGCCCACGGGACGGCGGGCCCGAACAGGCCCTCGGCGGGGTCGGCGTAGCCGCCGAAGACGGAGTCGACCAGCGCGGAGCCGTCGACGGCCATGAGGGCGGAGGCGCGCAGGGAGGCGTCGGTGAACAGGCCGCCGCCGGTGTTGAGGATCAGGCTGTCGGTGCGCACCGAGGGCACCTCGTGCCGGGTCCCCTCGTCGAGCAGCTTCGCCTGGGCGGTGGGGATCCACTCGGCGATGTCGGCCTCGCCGCCGCGCAGGGCGTTGGCGCGGGCCGCGCCGTCGGCGATCCAGCTCACGTCGATGCCCGGCGCCTTCGCCTTGCCGCCCCAGTAGCCGTCGAAGCGGTTGAGCGTCGCCTTCGCCTTGCCGCTGAGCCGGGTGATCTCGAACGGGCCGGTGCCGGTGCCGACCGGGCTGACGGCGCCGTCCTTCGCGTACGCCTTCGCCGAGAGGATCGCCAGCGCGGGGCTGGCCAGGCGCAGCGGCAGCACCGGGTCGGGTGACTTGGTGGTGAGGGTGACGGTGTCGGCGTCCTCGGCCTTCGCGGTGAGGGCCACATCGCTCAGGACGCGGGGCTTGGGCTTGGCGCTTCCCGCGTGGTCGAGCGCGTCGACGACGGACCGGGCGGTGACCTCGGTACCGTCCTGGAACGTGGCCTTGCGCAGTTCGAAGGTCCAGCTGGTGTCGCTGTCCTGCTTCCAGGACTTCGCCAGCGCGGGCTTGGCCGTGCCGTTCCTGTCGAGGGCGGTGAGGCCCTCGACGACGGACAGCTTGCTCAGCACGGTGGCGTCGTTGCTGTACGGGGACAGCGCCTGCACCGGCGGCACGGCCAGCGCCACCCGCAGCCGGCCACCCGATCCCGCCCCGGCGCCATCGCCGTTGTCGCTCGGGGCGAAACAGCCGGCCAGCAGAGGTGTGAGAGCGAGTGCCGCTATGAGGCCGCGGGAGGTGGTGCGCATGTCGAGTCCTGTCGTGCGGGAGGCCGGGCATGCCGTTGCCGCCCGGTGCGGGCTTGATCGGCAGCCACAGCCTATAAGGGGAGCCTTACCAAACCTTTAGCCGGGTGGGTGAAATCTCAACGACTGGACGGTCCTGTGGGTGTTCTCGCGGTGTCGACCTGCTGTTCGAGCTGTGTCATCGTGGGCGCCAGGCGGAGGTGAGTGCATGACCGGCGCGGACCCGGGGCTGTTCACTCCTGATTCGGTGACCTGGCAGCTGCACGGCGACCCGATGATGTGGATCGCCGGCATCCGGGCGCTCTACCTCCAGGCCCTGCACCCGCGCGCCGTACGCGGAGTCATGCAGAACTCCGACTTCCGCCGCGACGCCTGGGGCCGGCTGATGCGCACCGCGCACTTCGTCGGCACCACGACGTACGGCACCACCGAGGCCGCCGAGCGGGCGGGCGCCCGTGTCCGGAAGATCCACCGCATGCTGACGGCGACCGACCCGGACACCGGCGAGCGCTACGGCGTCGACGAGCCCGACCTGCTCCTGTGGGTCCACTGCGCCGAGATCGGCTCCTATCTGCACGTGCTGCGCGGATCCGGGTTCCGGCTCACCGACGCCGAGGCCGACCGCTACATCGCCGAACACCGCCAGAGCGCACGTCTGGTGGGACTCGAACCGGGCGCCGTACCGGCCGACCGGGCCGAGCTGGCCGCCTACTTCGAGAAGGTGCTCCCGGAGCTGGCGGCCGGGCCCGAGGCACGCGAAGTGGACGACTTCCTCCTCCACCCGCCGACGCACCCGCTCCTGGTACCGGTGCGCGACCTGCTGTGGCGGCGCGTGGCACAACTGGCGTACGCCTCTCTGCCACCGTACGCCCACGAGCTGTACGGCAGACCAGCCCCCGCACCCGCCACCGCTGCCCGGCAACTGCGCCTCACGGGTCTCCTGTTGCGCCGGATCCCCGCACGTCTGCGATGGCAACTCCCGCCCAAACACATCCTGCGCGCCATGGCGAGGCTCGGCCCGGACGCGCGCCCGGCACCGTACAAACTCGGACGATAGGCCGCCATACTGAGTGGGCCAGTGGGAGGAGCGAGCGAACAGCTACCGGGGGGAGCGTCGCGCGACATGGGGGAGACCAGGCTCATCCACGGCCGATACCGGCTGCTCGATCTGATCGGGCGCGGCGGCATGGGCGAGGTGTGGCGGGCACGGGACGAGTCCCTCGGCCGGCACGTCGCCGTCAAGTGCCTCAAACCGCTGGGCCCCAACCACGACCACGCCTTCACTCGCGTACTGCGGGAGCGGTTCCGGCGTGAGGCCCGGGTGGCCGCCGCGCTCCAGCACCGGGGCATCACCGTCGTACACGACTTCGGAGAGTCCGACGGCGTCCTCTACCTCGTCATGGAGCTGCTGGACGGCCGCAATCTCAGCCAGCTCCTGGAGGACAACAAGCAGCACCCGCTGCCGGTCGCCGACGTCGTGGAGATCGCCGAGCAGGTCGCCGCGGCGCTGGCGTACTGCCACGAACAGAACATCGTCCACCGCGATCTGAAACCCGCCAACATCGTGCGGCTCGGCGACGGCACCGTGAAGATCTGCGACTTCGGCATAGCGCGCCTCGGCCACGACATCGGCTTCACCTCCCGGCTGACCGGCACCGGCATCGCCATGGGAACCCCGCACTACATGTCCCCGGAGCAGATCAGCGGCACCGAGGTCGACCAGCGCAGCGACCTGTACTCGTTCGGGTGCGTGCTCTACGAGATCGCCACCGGCGTACCGCCGTTCGACCTCGACGATCCCTGGGCGATCCTCGTCGGCCACCGCGACACCCCGCCCCGGCCGCTGCGCGAACACCGACGCGAACTGCCCGAGTACCTGGAGCGCGTCGTCCTGGACCTGCTCGCCAAGGAACCCGGGCACAGACCCGACGACGCCCGCGAGCTGGCCCGCCGGATCAGCATGCACCGGGCCGCGCCGGCGTCGGTGCCGACCGTCATGGCGGCCCGTCCAGCGCCTCACGCGCTGGCGGGAGCGGGCCGGCTGCCGACCTGGACCCAGGGCATGACCACCGGCCACAAGGCGGCCGGCGCCGGGCTGCGCACCAATCCGCCGGACCCGGCGGCCGGACTCTCCGGCGAATGGATCGCCAGGCCCGCCGCAGGCCCGGTCGAGAAACCCGTCCTCGAGGAACGGCCCACCCCGCCCCCGGACGCTTTGACCGCCCTGGCCGGCCGGTACAACGCGGGCCTGAGCCTCGGCCGGCTCGGCCGCTGGGCGGAAGCGGGGGAGGTGCACCGGGCGGTCGCCGCCGAACGCGAGCACCTCCTCGGCCCCGACCACCCCGACACCCTCGCCAGCCGCTACGAGGTCGCCTTCACCCTCAGCCGCACCGGCCGTGCCGCGGACGCCCTGCGCGAGTACAAGCACGTCACCGAGGCGAGGATCCGCAGCCACGGCGCCGACCACCCCGACACGCTCGCCGCCCGCCAGGAAATGGCCTATGTGCTGGGCCAGTTGGGCCGCCCCTTCGACGCCCACCGGGTGTACACCTCGGTGCTCACCGCCCGGGAGCGCACGATGGGGACCGACCACCCCGACACCCTGCGCTGCCGGCACAATCTCGCTTTCAACCTCAGCCGCCTGGGCCGCCTCGAGGACTCCTACCGCATGGCCCGCGAGGTGGCCGCCGCCCGGGCGCGGGTGCTCGGCCCCGATCACCCGGACACCCTCGTCACCCGCTACGAAGTCGCTTACGCCCTCGGCCAGTTGGGTCGCTGGGCCGAAGCCCTGGAGACCTACCGTGAGGTCGCCGGAGCCCGGGCCCGGGCCCTCGGTGCCGACCACCCCGACACACTCGCAGCCCGGCACGAGATCGGCATCAGCCTGGGCCGACTCGGCCGCAGCGCGGAGGCCCTGGACCTCTACGGCGACCTGGCCGAGGACCGCACCCGCGCCCAGGGCCCCGCACACCCCGAGACCCTGCGCGCCCGCCACGGGCGCTGCGTCAACCTGGGGCGGCTGGGCCGGTGGGAGGAGGCCCTCGCCGAGTCCCGGGACGTCGGCGCCCTCCGCGAGCGGGTGCTCGGCCCCGATCATCCGGACACCCTGGTCAGCCTCCGCGAAGTCGCCGTCGGCCTGGGCTGGCTGGCCCGCTGGGCCGACGCGCTCATCGAGTACCGGCGCGTGGCCGCCGCCCGCGAACGCGTCCTCGGCGCGGACCACCCCGACACCCTCGCCAGCCGCAACGACGAGGCGCACTGCCTGCAGCAGCTGGGCCGCGACGGCGAAGCCGTGGCGCTCTACCGCCGCGTGGCGGCCCTGCGGGAGCAGCGGGCATCGGTCGGGCGGTGACACGCGGCGGAACCGGGTCGGGCAGCCGGGAAGACGGCCGATCGGAGGCGAGGGCCGGCCTGTGCGCCCGGGTGCCCGCGCGCATCGGGAGCCGCACCGGCTGCCCCGTGGCGGGCGGCCCGCCCGCCACGACACCCGCACCGCGGAGCTCGTCGCCCGGGTGGATGCCCGCGCCGATGAGCCCGCGGCCCGTGCCGCCCCCGACGGCCGAAGGCTTCGCGGCCCCTCTTGATGCCGACGGTCGATGGGCCGCCGCCTGCCTCGATGCCGACAGTCGTCAGGCCGCCGCCTGCCTGGACGCCGACGGTCGTCAGGCCGCCGCCTGTCTCGGCACCCGCATGGCAGAGCACGCTGCCCGTCTCGATCCTGGTGGCCGAAGGGCCTGCCGCCTGCTTCGACACCGATGGTCGAGGGCCCGCCGCCTGTCTGGACGCCGACGGTCGTCAGGCCGCCGTCCTCCTCGGCACCCGCATCGCAGAGCAAGCCGCCCGACTCAATGCCGACGGCCGAACAGCCCGCCCCTCAGACTCGACGCCCCACCCGAGCACCCAGTCGCCGCCCGTCTGGCCGACCCGGATCACCCCGTGTTACGAAGAACCATGACCGCACCCGAGGGACCCCGCGCACACCGGACGTACGATGCCGTCATCGTCGGCGGTGGACACAACGGCCTGGTCGCCGCCGCCTACCTGGCCCGGGCCGGCCGCTCCGTGCTGGTTCTGGAGCAGTTGGACCACACCGGGGGCGCGGCGGTGTCCACCCGGCCGTTCGCCGGGGTCGACGCCCGGCTGTCCCGGTACTCGTATCTGGTCAGCCTGCTGCCGAAGAAGATCGTCCGGGACCTGGGCCTCGACTTCCGCGTCCGCACCCGCACGGTCTCCTCCTACACGCCCACCGAGCGCGACGGCCGGCCCACCGGGCTCCTCGTCGGCGGCGGCGAGCGGCGGACCAGGGAGGCCTTCGCCCGGCTCACCGGATCGGATCGCGAATACCGGGCCTGGCAGGAGTTCTACGGCATGACCGGACGCGTCGCCCAGCGGGTCTTCCCGACCCTCACCGAGCCGCTGCCCACACGGGAGGAACTCCGCGGCCGACTCGACGACGAGGAGGCCTGGCGGACGCTCTTCGAGGAGCCGATCGGGGTCGCCGTCGAAGAGCGGTTCGCGGACGACCTGGTGCGCGGCGTGGTGCTCACCGACGCGCTCATCGGCACGTTCGCCGACGCCCACGACCCCTCGCTGAAGCAGAACCGCTGCTTCCTCTACCACGTGATCGGCGGCGGCACCGGCGACTGGGACGTGCCGGTCGGCGGCATGGGCGCCCTCACCGACGCACTGGCCGACACGGCACGCGCCGCGGGCGCCGTCCTCGCCACCGGCCACGAGGCGCTGCGCATCGACACGGACGGCCGTACGGCCGAGGTCACCTACCGCACGGCCGGCAACGAGGACACCGTCGCCGCCCGGCACGTCCTGGTGAACGCTTCTCCGCAGGCCCTGGCACGGCTGACCGGCGACACACACCCGGCTCCCGCCGAGGGTGCCCAGTTGAAGGTGAACATGCTGCTCAAGCGGCTGCCGAGGCTGCGGGACAGCGCCGTGGACCCACGCGAGGCGTTCGCCGGCACCTTCCACATCGCCGAGGGCTACCGCCAACTGGCCGCCGCCCACACCCAGGCCGCCGCCGGTGAGCTGCCCGCAGTTCCGCCCTCCGAGATCTACTGCCACTCGCTCACCGACCCGACCATCCTCGGTCCCGACCTGGCCGAGCAGGGCTACCAGACGCTCACGCTCTTCGGGCTGCACACCCCGGCCCGCCTGTTCGACCGGGACAACGACGCCGTACGTGAAGAGCTGCTGAAGTCGACCCTCGCTCAGCTCGACGCACACCTGGCCGAATCGCTCGCCGACTGTCTGGCCACCGACGCGGACGGGCGTCCCTGTGTCGAGGCGAGGACCCCGCTCGACCTGGAGCGGGACCTCGGCCTGCCCGGCGGCAACATCTTCCACCGCGACCTGAGCTGGCCCTGGGCCCAGGACGGCACCGGCCGCTGGGGCGTGGAGACCGGCCACGCGAACGTGCTGCTGTGCGGTGCCGGAGCCGTGCGCGGCGGCGGAGTGAGCGGGGTGCCCGGGCACAACGCGGCCATGGCGGTACTGGAGAAGGAACCCCGGTGACCCCTCAGTCCGCCGACGGCGTCCATCCCGCCGCTCGAAGGCGCGACGCGTCCGCCGGGCGTGTCTCGTCGAACAAGGCGTCGCCTGCGGCCTCGACCCGTAGTCCGTCCACGTAGCATCCGCGTCCTGCATACAGCCGGTCCGTCGCGTACCGCCAGCGCAGGGCGAGTTCCCGTGCGGCGGGGACGTCCGCGGTGAGCCGGTGCCAGACGCGGCCGGACCAGCCGGTGACCGAGCCCGACGGATGCTGCCGGGGTTCCTCGCCCCGGCGGGACGTCGTGAAGGGCACCGGCTGCCAGGTCGTGCCGCCGTCGGCCGTGGCCTCCAGGACCAGGACGTCGGCCTTCGGCTCGGTGTCCCACCACAGCGCACAGCGCAGCCGCGCCCCGCCGCCGGACGTGTCGAGCGCGGGGAGAGAGAGCGTCGCCGTCGCGGAGACCGCCATCCCGGAGAACCAGGCGCCGCGCCCTCGCACCGGCCGGACCGGCACGGCCCGTGCCAGGTGGTTCGCGGCGGCGACCCGAGGGGCCGACCCCGAACGCCAACTGCGCACCGGGTGCACGGAGTTGCCCAGCACCACGAGGAAGGAGTCGGTCGTCGGGTCGAGCACCAGCGAGGTGCCCGTGAAGCCGGTGTGCCCGGCCGTGCGCGGCGTCGCCATAGCGCCCATGTACCAGTGCTGGTAGAGCTCGAAGCCGAGGCCGTGCTCGTCGCCGGGGAAGGCGGTGTTGAAGTCGGTGAACATCAGCTCCACCGACTCGGGCCGCAGGATCCGCGCCCGCCCGTAGACACCGCCGTTGAGCAGCGTACGGCCGAGGACCGCGAGGTCCCACGCGTCGGAGAACACACCCGCGTGCCCCGCGACCCCGCCCAGGCTGAAGGCGTTCTCGTCGTGCACCTCACCCCACACCAGGCCTCGGGCCAGGCCGGACCAGGGAGGGCGTGCGTCCTCCGTGGCCGCGATCCCCGGCCGCCAGGAGGCGGGCGGGTTGTATCGGGTACGGCGCATACCGAGCGGCGCGGTGATCTCCTCCCGCAGGAGGGTGTCCAGCGAGCGGCCCGTGATCCCTTCCAGCACGAGCTGGAGCGAGACGAGGTTCAGGTCCGAGTACAGGTACGCCGTGCCCGGCGCGCTCACCGGCTTCTCGTTCCAGATGAGCTGGAGCTTCTCCTCGTACGTCGGCGCGCTGTACAGCGGGATCCACGCGCGGAAACCCGAGGTGTGGGTGAGAAGCTGACGGATCGTGATGTCCTGCTTGCCGGCCCGTCCGAAGTCCGGCAGGTACGAGGCGACCTTCCCTTCCAGCTCCAGCTCGCCCCGCTCGATCTGCTGCACGGCGAGGATCGAGGTGAACAGTTTCGACACCGACGCCAGGTCGAAGACGGTGTCCTCGGCCATGGGAATCTGCTCGTCCGGCGGGAACTCCACACCGGCGTCGGTCTTCTCGTCGTAGGCCCGGTAGCGCACCGCCATGCCGATGGGCCGGTGCAGGGCGACGGTGCCGCCGCGTCCGGCGAGCAGGACGGCGCCCGCGTACCAGGGGTGCGTGGGGAGGGGCCGAGGAACGCCTCGGCGTCGGTGACGAGCCCGCGAAGGTGCGAGGGCAGCAGGCCGGCGCGAGCGGCGGAGCCGTGTCGCAGGGTGGGGCGGTGGCCGGTCGCCGCCGGGGCGGCTTCGGCGGGGCCCGCGGGCAGCGGAGCGAGGGCGAGGGCACCGCCCAGGGCCAGGCCCGCTCTGCCCAGTTGACGTCGGGTCAGTTCATCACTCGCCGGTCTGTCGGTCATCGCGCACACCCCTCCGCCTCAACCGTCGCGCATGCCCCATGAAGTATGTCCGCCACACGCCTCCACAAATAGACGGCGCGCATGAACCGGGACCACTCCGAATCTGACGGAGCATCAGAAAACCCCTTCCGTCCTCCGGAGGACTCCGGCATCCTTCGCCCATGCAGACGGAGCTGAGCCAGAAACTGGGAGTCGAGCACGCCGTCTTCGGCTTCACGCCGTTCCCCGCCGTCGCCGCGGCCATCAGCAGGGCAGGCGGCTTCGGCGTGCTCGGCGCGGTCCGCTACACCGCGCCCGACGAGCTCAAACGCGACCTGGACTGGATCGAGGCACACGTGGACGGCCGGCCGTACGGCCTGGACGTCGTGATGCCGGCGAAGAAGGTCGAGGGTGTGACCGAAGCCGACGTCGAGGCGATGATCCCCGAGGCGCATCGGCAGTTCGTCCTGGACACCCTCGCCAAGCACGGCGTGCCCGAGCTCGCCGAGGGCGAGGCGTCCGGCTGGCGTATCACCGGCTGGATGGAGCAGGTCGCCCGCAGCCAGCTCGACGTCGCCTTCGACTACCCGATCAGGCTCCTGGCCAACGCCCTCGGCTCCCCGCCCGCCGACGTCATCGCACGCGCCCACGACCAGGACGTACTGGTCGCGGCCCTCGCGGGCAGCGCCCGGCACGCCCGCAAGCACCAGGAAGCCGGGATCGACATCGTCGTGGCGCAGGGCTACGAGGCCGGTGGCCACACCGGCGAGATCGCCTCCATGGTGCTCACCCCCGAGGTCGTCGACGCCGTCGCCCCGCTGCCCGTGCTGGCCGCCGGCGGCATCGGCAGCGGACAGCAGGTGGCCGCCGCGCTCAGCCTCGGGGCTCAGGGTGTGTGGCTGGGCTCCATATGGCTGACCACCACGGAAGCGGACCTCCACTCGCCCGCCCTGACCCGCAAACTGCTCGCGGCCGGCTCCGGCGACACCGTCCGCTCCCGCGCCCTGACGGGGAAGCCCGCTCGCCAGTTGCGCACCGAGTGGACCGACGCCTGGGACGACCCGGCCGGGCCCGGCACCCTGCCCATGCCGTTGCAGGGCCTGCTGGTCGCCGAGGCCGTCTCGCGCATCCAGAAGCACGAGGTCGAACCGCTGCTCGGCACCCCGGTCGGGCAGATCGTCGGCCGCATGAACAGTGAACGCAGCGTCCAGGCCGTCCTCGACGACCTCACCCGCGGCTTCGAACAGGCCGTGGACCGCGTCAACCGCATCGCCGGAAGGAGCGGCCAGTCGTGAGCACACCCGCAGTGGGCTTCTGGGCCCAGGCCACACAGGACCCCGGCCGCAGCGTGCTCGTCGCGCCCGACGGCGAGGAGTGGACCGCCGGACGCCTGCACGCCGCCGCCAACCGGCTCGTGCACGGCCTGCGCGCGGCCGGACTCGAACGTGGCGACACCTTCGCCGTGGTCCTGCCCAACGGCGTCGAGTTCCTGACCGCCTATCTGGCCGCCAGCCAGGCCGGGTTCTACCTCGTCCCGGTCAACCACCACCTGGTCGGACCGGAGATCGCGTGGATCGTCTCCGACTCCGGCGCCAAGGTCCTCCTCGCCCACGAGCGCTTCGCGGACGCGGCACGCCACGCCGCCGACGAGGCGGGCCTCCCGGCCACCCACCGGTACGCCGTAGGCGCGGTCCAGGGATTCCGGCCTCACGCCGAACTCCTCGACGGACAGCCCGAGTCGGCGCCCGCCGACCGCACCCTCGGCTGGGTCATGAACTACACCTCGGGCACCACCGGCCGCCCCCGCGGCATCCGGCGCCCCCTGCCCGGCAAGCCGCCGGAGGAGGCCTACCTGGGCGGTTTCCTCGGCATCTTCGGCATCCGGCCGTTCGGCGGCAACGTGCACCTGGTGTGCTCGCCGCTCTACCACACAGCCGTCCTGCAGTTCGCCGGCGCGTCCCTGCACATCGGCCACCGGCTGGTCCTGATGGACAAGTGGACGCCCCAGGAGATGCTCCGCCTCATCGACCACCACCGCTGCACCCACACCCATATGGTCCCCACCCAGTTCCACCGTCTGCTGGCCCTGCCCGACGAGGAGAAGGACCGCTACGACGTCTCCGCCATGCGGCACGCCATCCACGGCGCCGCGCCCTGCCCCGACCACGTGAAGCGGGCCATGCTCGACTGGTGGGGCCCCTGTGTCGAGGAGTACTACGCGGCCAGCGAGGGCGGCGGCGCCTTCGCCACCGCGGAGGACTGGCTGAAGAAGCCCGGCACGGTCGGCAAGGCCTGGCCCATCAGCGAACTCGCGATCTTCGACGACGACGGCAACCGGCTGCCGCCCGGTGAACTCGGCACCGTCTACATGAAGATGAACACCGGCGGCTTCTCGTACCACAAGGACGAGGCCAAGACCCGCAAGAACCGCATCGGCGACTTCTTCACCGTCGGTGACCTCGGCCACCTCGACGAGGACGGCTATCTCTTCCTGCGCGACCGCAAGATCGACCTGATCATCTCCGGCGGCGTCAACATCTACCCGGCCGAGATCGAGTCGGCCCTGCTCGCCCACCCCGCCGTCGCGGACGCCGCCGTCTTCGGAATCCCGCACGACGACTGGGGCGAGGAGGTCAAGGCGGTCGTCGAGGCGGCCCCCGGACACCGGGCCGGACCCGCCCTCGCGGCCGACCTCCTCGACCACTGCGCGCACCGGCTCGCCGGCTACAAGCGGCCCCGGAGCGTCGACTTCATCACCGAGATGCCCCGCGACCCCAACGGCAAGCTGTACAAGCGGCGGCTGCGGGAGCCGTACTGGGAGGGCCGGAACCGACCGGTGTGAGGTGCGCGGCGGCTTTGGTCGCACGGACGTCATCCTTTGGTCGAAGGGCGCTCGCCCTCCGGCCGATGTCCCGCCGCGTCCCGCTTTCCTAGCTTGACGACATGACGATCGCGACCGAAGAGGGACCGCTGCGGCGGGGAGGCGTACGGCCGGGCGAGCGGGCACTCGCCCCCGATCTCGCACGCGGGATCATGCTGCTGGGCATCGTGCTGTCCAACACCGCCTTCCACCTCTGGGCGGCCCCGCGCGGGCCCTCCGGATGGCAGCCCGTGGACGGCTCGTGGCTGGACCACGCCGTGCAGTTCACCATGATCATCGTGCTCGACCTGCGGGTCTATCCGCTCTTCGCCTTCCTGTTCGGCTACGGCATGACGCAGCTCTACCTCCGCCAGACCGCCGCCGGCACCGGCCCGCGCGACGCCGCGAAGGTCCTGCGCAGGCGCAGCCTCTGGCTGATCGTCATCGGCCTGACGCACGCCGTCCTGCTGATGGCGGGGGACATCATCGGCTTCTACGGAGTCCTGAGCCTCGTCCTCGGCCTGGCCTTCCTGCGACGCGGCGAACGCGCCCTGAAGTGGTGGATCGGGATCGGAGTCGCCCTGATCGTGCTCGTCTCGGCCGGGCCGGCTCTCTCGGCCCTGCTCCGGGGCGAAGTGGGCACGTTCGGCGACGCCGGGGCCGATCCGGGCTTCACGGCGTACGCAGCGCAGGAGGAGAACTGGCTCACCGCGGCGGGGACCCGACTCCAGACCGGCCTGTTCGTCACCTTCGTCGCCGCCCCGCTGACCCTCGTCGGCGGCGGGTTCATCCTCTTCCTGCTCGGCTTCCTGGCCGCACGGCGCCGCATCCTGGAGGAACCGGGCCGCCACCGGCCGCTGTTGCGCCGGACGGCGGTGCTCGGCATCGCGGTCGGCTGGCTCGGCGCGCTGCCCGCCGCACTCGCCCACATCGGCGTCCTCCACGTGCCGGACGACACGCAGAGCGAGTCCGGAGCGCTCACGGTGCTCCGCGACATCACCGGCAACGCCGCGGGCCTCGGTTATGTCGCGGCCGTCGCCCTCTTCGCGCACTGGTGGACCACTCGCACGACCCGGCGCGGTGCGACGGCGGTGACCGCGGTGGCCTCCGTCGGCAAACGCTCCCTGTCCTGCTACCTCGCCCACTCGCTGCTCTTCGCCCCGGTGCTGGCCGCCTGGGGGCTCGGCCTCGGCGAGCACTTGGGCAGCGCCACCATGGCGCTCTTCGCGCTTGCCGTCTGGCTGGTCACGGTGGCCGGAGCGTACGTCCTGGAACGAGCCGGCCACCGCGGCCCCGCCGAAACGGTGCTGCGCCGGCTGATGTACGGCCGCCGGGCGGGATGAACGGGGTGCCGCCCCACCCTTCGACGCGGGAGCGGCACCCCACCCGACACGGTCAGTGCCGCTCGTGCACCCGGACGACCTTCAGCTTCGGCGAGGACAGGATGTCCTTCTCGCAGAAGCGCGACGTCACCCACTTCTCACCGGAGAAAAGGCGCGTCTGATCGGCGAAGTGCGGCGACTCTGGGTTCGACGACTGGGAGTACGTCAGCAGGGTGCGGGCCACCGGACAGCGACTGCCGTCCCAGCCCACCGCCTGGAGATGGCTGGAGCCGAACGGCACCTCCGTGTAGCCCCCGCCGGCCGCGTCCCACGTCGGCTGGATCACGTTCCACACGCCGAGCTGCCCCGCACCGCCCGGCACCGGAAGGCGTTCGCCGTCGCGGACGACGAACTGGTGCGAGCCGAGCGGCGCGTCGAGCGCGATGCCGGCGGCCCGCAGCTCCGTCATCGTGTCGGCGAGGGCGGTGGCCAGGCCGGGAGCGTCCGAGTTCAGCGTGTTCGGCGTTCGTACCGGATCGGCCGCCGAGAACGGCACTTTCCACAACTGGCCCGGTGGCACCGCCTGTTCCAGCCTCCGCCAGAACCGGTCGAAGAGCAGCGCGCCCCGGCTCCCGGTGTCCATGGTGCGGTCCCACGCCTTCAGCACCCCGCAGGCCTCCGACACGTCGACGGATGTGCCGTCGCTGCCCGTCGCCCTGCCGCCGGGCAGCGCGGCGCACGCCCGTGCCACGCCCTCGGCGGCGAGATCGCCCGCGGGCACCCTGTTGGCGAACTGCTGCCGCTGCAGGTCGCGCACGGTCAGACGGCCCTTGTCCGCCATCGCAGCCACGTCTTCTATCCCGCCGCGCGTGCGCAGGCCGAGCTGCGTGCCCACCGTGCCGAAGACCCGCTCGTAGCCGGTGATCGGCCGGTCGGCGTTGGTCATCCACGCGGTGCCGTTCGAGTTCTCCACGTACGGAGCGTTCTCCAGCGTCGGCATCCTCGCCGGGCCGAAGATGCCCGGCACCACGGCACCGGGATCGCTGCCGAGGGCGCAGTCGCCGCGCGAGCCGTCGAGGATCGCGATGCCCGACGCCGGATACGTGGTCCGGCCGAGCTCCGTCGAGCAGCGCTCCGCCAGCCCGTCCGTGATCCGGGGGAGCACCTGGGACTGGGTGTAGAGGGAGTGTCCCGCCCGGTCGGCGGCGATCGTGTTCACCCAGGGGATGCCCTGGTGCCGCGCGAGTGAGGCGCGGACCTCGTCCGTGCTCCGCGCCTTGCTGAAACCGAGCGAGGTGTCGGAGAAGCGGAGGTTGGAGGCGTTCGGGTCGTACAGGGCGTACGCCGTCGTGCTGGTCCACGGCAGCGGGACCTGGCCGCTGAGCGAGGTGACGACCGGCCCGTAGCGGGTCCACCACTGGGTGCGGGTCACCGGCGCGCCGTCCTTCACCGCGACCGTCACGATCCGCTTCTTCATCCGCTCCGGCTCACCGTCCACGAGGTACGTCGTGGGATCGGCCGGATCCAGCGTCAGCCGGTGGAAGCTGGCTGGAACGCCGGTCGAGACGGTGTGGCTCCACGCCACATGTGCGTTGAACCCGATGGAGATCGCCGGGGTGCCGAGCAGGGAGCCGCCGGAGACGTTCAGCTCGCCGGGGATCGTCTGCTGCGACTGCCAGAACCGGCGCCCGCCCTCCCAGGGATAGTGCGGGTTGCCCAGCAGCAGACCGCGGCCGTTCGCCGTGGTGTCGCCGCGGAAGGCGACCGCGTTGGAGCCCATGCCGGGGTCGCCCCACAGCTC
This sequence comes from Streptomyces sp. CA-179760, assembly GCF_050937045.1. NCBI lineage: Bacteria > Bacillati > Actinomycetota > Actinomycetes > Kitasatosporales > Streptomycetaceae > Streptomyces > Streptomyces sp. CA-179760. The sequence continues at coordinate 337,713 of NZ_JBNJLZ010000001.1, read as the reverse complement.
GTCCGCCGCCTTCGCCACGGCCTTCACGTCCGGCTTGCGGACGGAGGGGCCGCTCGCGGCGGGCGTTGCTCCGGTCGGGGGCTTCGCGGTCGTGATCGTGTCCACGAAGCGCCCCTCGCCGGAGATCGAGGCGATGGCGAGACCGCGGGCGGCCACGTCGAGCTCGGTGACCGGACGGACCCAGGAGGCGCCCGCACAGGCGGGATCCGTGGTCTTGTTCTTCTTCAGCCAGGCGTTGTACCCGGCCGCCCAGCCCTGCATCATGTCCCGCACCTCGCCGCTCGGGCCCACGGGAGCGGGCTCGGCGAGCGTCTTCTCCACGGTGCGGCTCTCCCGGACCCCGCGGAAGTACAGATCACTGGCGAGGTTCGTCCTGGCCCCGGAGAGGGCGCCGTCGGCCGCCGCGTCGGCACCGAAGTACCGGGAGCGCTCGCCCCGCAGGGTCACGAACCCGTCGGCGAGCGTGCAGACCTCGTCGGCGGCCTGCGCCCAGCCCGTGCCGAAGCCCAGGTCGGCGTAGTTCTTCGCGAGGATGTGAGGGATGCCGTACTCGGTGTAGCGGATGACGGCGGACAGGCCGTCGCGGGAAGGGTGCTGCTCCGCACGCCCCGGGCCCGGGGCGGCGGCCGCGGGTAACGCGGACGCGGCCGTGAACAGGGCCGTGGCCCCGAGGACGAGGCGTCTCAGGCGGTTGCGCATGGTGCCCTCCAACATCGTTGAGGGTAAGGAGACATGAGCGTACAAATGTTCTGCGTTCATACGTCAGTACCATCACACCGGACGCCTCTGACGGCGGCAGGGTTGAGCCGGTCGGTCCTTGACCTCCCCGGGCGGCCCGACCGAGGATCACTTGTCATGACGACGCCCGGACACGGCAGCACGGTCGACGGAGTCCTACGGCGCAGCGCCCGGCGCACACCGGCGCGCATCGCGGTGGAGTACGGCGAGCGCACCTGGACCTACGACGAACTCGACACCGCGGTCTCCCGCGCGGCGAGTGTCCTCCTCGACCAGGGCCTGTGCCCCGGGGACCGGGTCGGCGCCTACGGCCACAACTCTGACGCCTACCTGATCGCCTTCCTGGCCTGCGCCCGGGCCGGCCTGGTGCACGTACCCGTCAACCAGAACCTCACCGGAGACGACCTCGCCTACATCGTCGGCCAGTCCGGCAGCTCCCTGGTCCTCGCCGACCCGGACCTCGCCGGCCGGCTCCCCGACGGAGTACGGACATCGCCCCTGCGCGACGCCGGCGATTCGCTGCTCGCGCGGCTGGCCGAGGCGCCCGTGTACGACGGCCCCGAGCCGCGCCCCGAAGACCTCGTGCAACTGCTGTACACCTCTGGGACGACCGCGCTGCCCAAGGGCGCGATGATGACGCACCGGGCCCTGGTGCACGAGTACCTGAGCGCCATCTCGGCCCTCGACCTCAGTGCGGGCGACCGCCCCGCGCACTCGCTGCCCCTGTACCACTCGGCGCAGATGCACGTCTTCCTGCTGCCCTACCTCGCGGTCGGTGCGACGAACCTCGTCCTCGACGCACCCGACGGCGACCGGCTCCTCGACCTGGTCGAAGCGGGCCGCGTGGACAGTCTGTTCGCCCCGCCCACCGTCTGGATCGCCCTGTCCAACCGCCCCGACTTCGCCACCCGCGACCTGAGCGGACTGCGCAAGGCCTACTACGGGGCGTCGGTCATGCCGGTCCCCGTACTGGAACGGCTGAAGGAACGCCTCCCGAAGCTGGCCTTCTACAACTGCTTCGGCCAGAGCGAGATCGGCCCCCTCGCCACGGTCCTCGCCCCCGAGGAGCACAAGGGCCGCATGGACTCCTGCGGCCGTACCGTGCTGTTCGTCGACGCGCGCGTGGTCGACGAGGACGGCGAGGACGTACCCGACGGCAGCCCGGGTGAGATCGTGTACCGCTCCCCGCAACTGTGCGAGGGCTACTGGGACAAGCCCGAGGAGACCGCCGAGGCCTTCCGCGACGGCTGGTTCCGCTCCGGCGACCTCGCGGTCCGCGACGCGCACGGCTACTTCACGATCGTCGACCGGGTGAAGGACGTCATCAACTCCGGCGGCGTCCTGGTCGCCTCCCGCCAGGTCGAAGATGCCCTGTACACCCACCCCCGGGTCGCCGAGGTCGCGGTCGTCGGCCTCCCCGACGACCGCTGGATCGAGGCCGTCACAGCCGTCGTCGTCCCGCGCGGCGAGGTCACGGAGGCGGAACTGATCGACCACGTCCGCGAGAATCTGCCGCATTTCAAGGCGCCGAAGAGAGTGCTCTTCGTGGACGAACTCCCGCGCAACGCCAGCGGGAAGATCCTCAAGCGGGAGCTCAGAAAGGACCTCGGGGGCGGGACGGGGTCGGTAGTCTCCGGGTAGCGCGGTAGCGGGCACGAGGGGGGCGTCGTGATCGAACTGTCGGACAAGATCCGTGAGTTGAGGAGCCAGCTGACCACCGCGCTCGCGGACGGCGCGGGCGAGGCCATCCGGTTCGAGGCCGGGCCCGTCGAGATCGAGGCGACCGTCGCCGTCACCCGCGAGGCCGGCGCGAACGCCAAGGTCCGGTTCTGGGGCGTCGACGCGAGCACGAAGGGCACCTACGCGAACGCGCAGACGCAACGCGTCAAACTCACCCTCACGCCCACGACCGTCCCGGTCACCGGAGGACCGCCGCAACCCGCCTGGATCGCGGGCGACGAGGCCGTCGGCGAGCGATGACCGAGCGCGTATGGTAGCCGACCAAGGGCTGGTGCCGGAGCGCGTCGCCAAGATCATCGTCACCACGAACGGCGGCTCGCGCCGCCGCGGTTCGGGGTACCTCGTCGCCGCGGGGCACGTCCTGACCGCGGCCCACGTCGTCGAGGACGCGGCGAAGGTCGAGGTCCGCTTCCAGGCCGAGCGTCCGGACGAGTCGACCGTGACGGCCCTCTCCTCCCGAAGCTGCCGCGAAGTGACAAGTAGCGCTCTGTAGCAAATCAGGGGTGAGCTTGTCTGGGTTTTCGATCCTCTGAGGTTGTTGAGGGGGCTGTTCCGCGAGGTTGGTCCGGTCACGACGACCGGAGGGAGCGCGGGGTGCGGCAGGACTGGGAGCCGGAGGATCTGATCGAGGTCTGGACGCTGCTGGAAGAGGATCAGGAGCGGCTACGTAACAAGTCGGGGGCGAACCGGCTGGGGTTCGCGTTGTTGCTGAAGTTCTTCGAGGTGGAGGCCCGGTTCCCGGAGGACGCCGGGGAGATCCCGGTGCCCGCGGTGTCGTACGTGGCCCAGCAGGTGAAGGTGCCGGCGGAGGAGTGGGCCGGTTACGACTGGTCGGGGCGGGCGATCAAGCGGCACCGGATGGAGATCCGGGGCGCGTTCGGCTTCCGTGAGTGCACCGAGGATGACCAGGCCCAGCTCGCCGAGTGGCTGGCTGCGGAGCTGTGCGGGGTGGAGCTGAACCGGGACCGGCTGGCGGAGGCCGTGGTCGTGCGGTGCCGGGGCGACCGCATGGAGCCGCCGACGCCAGGACGTGTTGCCCGGCTGGTGGGCTCGGCGGTGAAGACCTTCGAGGAACGGTTCTGCGCGGCCACCGTGGACCGTCTGTCGGTGGCGACCCGCTCCCGGCTGGACGACCTGGTCGCCGAGGACACCGGCTCGGAGGAGTCCGCGGGCGGCGGCGTCACCTTCTTCACGGAGTTGAAGGCGGACCCGGGCGCGCTGGGCCTGGACAGTCTGCTGGCGGAGGTGAACAAGCTCCAGCGGGTGCGCGCGCTGGAGCTGGCGCCGGAGTTGTTCGGGGATGTGTCGGAGAAGCTGGTGGCGGCGTGGCGGGCGCGGGCGTCGAAGGAGTACCCCTCGGACCTGCGGGCGGCGGCCTCTCCGGTGCGGTACACGCTGCTGGCCGCGCTCTGCCATGTGCGGCAGACGGAGATCACCGATTCGCTGGTGGAGCTGTTCATCCAGCTCGTGCGGCGGATCAATACGCGGGCGGAGAAGAAGGTCGAGGGCGAGTTCGCCAAGGACCTCAAGCGGGTGCGCGGCAAGGAGGGCATCCTGCTCAGGCTGGCGGAGGCGGCCGTCGCGGAGCCGGGCGGCACGGTGCGCAGGGTGATTTATCCGGTGGCCGGGGAGTCCACGTTGAAGGCGTTGGCGGCGGAGGCCGCGGCGAACGAGGCCCGTTACCGGGCGCGGGTGCGGACCGTGCTGCGCTCGTCGTACTCGGCGCACTGGCGGCGGAGGCTCTCCCCGCTGCTGGGCGCGCTGGAGCTGAAGTGCAACAACACCGCGTACCGGCCGGTGATGGACGCCATCGACCTGCTGATGAGGTACCTGGACCAGCCCATCGCCAAGGAGGGCGCCTTCTTCGACGAGTCGGAGAAGATCCCGCTGGCCGGGGTGGTGCGCGAGGAGTGGCGCAAGGCGGTGGTGGACGAGCGCGGCCGGGTCGAGCGCATCCCCTACGAGCTGTGCGTGCTGGTGTCGCTGCGGGACGCGCTGCGGCGCCGGGAGATCTGGGTGCTGGGGACGGGCCGGTGGCAGAACCCGGAGGACGATCTGCCGCCGGACTTCGAGGACAACCGCGACGTGCACTACGACGCGATCCGCCAGCCGCAGGACCCGCACGCCTTCATCGAGGCGTTGAAGAAGCGGCTGCGCGAGGCCCTGACCCGCTTCGACACTGCGCTGGAGCTGGGCACCACGGGCGGCGTGGACATCGTCAAGAAGCACGGCGAGCCGTGGATCAAGGTGTCGCCGCTGGGCAAGCAGGCAGAGCCGGAGAACCTCGTCGCGCTGAAGGCCGAGATCGAGCGGCGGTGGGGCACCATCGACCTGATCGACATCCTGAAAGAGGCCGAGTTCGCGACCGGGTTCACCTCCGAATTCGCCTCGGTGGCCACCAGGGAGGCGGTGCCGAAGGCGGTACTGCGGCGTCGGCTGCTGCTGGTGCTGTTCGCGCTGGGCACGAACATGGGCATCAAGCGGGTCGCGGTCACCGGCAAGCACGGCGAGAGCGAGGCACCGTGCCCGATACACAGGACGCCGCCCAGGAGTCTGCTGTCACCGCTTCCCTGAACGGGGGCCGTTCCCACCGCCAGGCCCGCACGGTCGACGGCGGCCGCCACGGTTTCCATCAGGGTGTCCGCCCTGCCGCCGGTCACGCGTGTCGACAGCCCCAGGTCGTCGCCCGCGAAGATGAGGACGCCGCCCACGACTTCGGCACCCACATCTCCCTCCGGGGTCACGTGGTGTCGATCAAGCCCGACGAGGGCCTGGCTGACATCGACCGGCTGTCGCGACACTTCCTCGGCAGGGACTACCCCGCCAGGGACAGCCCGCTCGTCACAGTCCACGTCGCAATCGACCGCTGGTTCGGATGGTCCGGGGGGCGCTCTCTCCAGTACTGAGCCGACTCGTCGCGAGGCCGGGAATGCCGCACGGACGGCGCGCTCAGAGGTTGCGGTGTCTCACCCGCTGCACCAATCCACAACGCATGGGTGCTGGCCAGGCGGCCGGCGTCGACGCCGTTGAGGCCGACGTCGCCCACAGGCCGGGGCCATGCCCCTCCACCCTCGGGTCCCGGGGGTTGCGAGTCACGCTGGGGTCAGCAGGTCTGCGTGGCCCGTTCGCCGGAGGTAGTCGATCACCGCGTCTCGGCTCTTCTCCAGGCACACGATCCTGTTCTCGACGACGCGCAGCTCGCGAGCGAGCTCCTCTGCCAGGGTCTGGGTGCACGCGCCTGCTGCGTCCTGGGTCGAGGGAGCCTCGATGTCCAGCACGATCTTGATCATCTTCGTCGACAGACCAGCCTCGACGAGCGCCCGGACGTGACGTGCATGCTCGACCTGGTCCTCGGAGTAGTCGCGATAACCGTTGGTCGACCGCGACGACTCGATGAGCCCCTGCTGCTCGTAGTAGCGGAGCATCCGAGCCGGGGCTCCTACTTTTTGGGCGGCCTCACTGATCTTCATCACTCGCTCCTCCTCGTCAGCCGACGACTTGACCTTGACACTGATGTCAAAGTCTACGGTGATTTTCGAGACCCCAGCGACCAGAACACACTGGGGAAAGGCGAACACGAGAGGGCCCCTCAGATGACCAACGACAGCTCGATCCCCGCCTCCCGGGACATCCTCATCATCGGAGCCGGGGAGCTCGGCATGCCCGTCATCCGCAACGTCGTCCGACGAGCGAAAGACGTGGAGGGCTCATCCGTCAGCGTGCTCCTGCGGGCCAGCGCCATCGCGTCCACGGCACCCGACAAGCAGCGCGACGTCGCTGAGATCAAGAACCTGGGCGTGAAGATCGTCGAAGGGGACCTCGTGAAGAACACCGTCGACGAGCTCGCCTCCGTCCTCGCCGACTACGACACGGTCATCGGGTGCACGGGCATCACCGCCGGCCTCGAGACACCCATGAAGGTCGCCCAAGCCGCCCTCCAGGCGAGGGTCCCGCGGTACTTCCCGTGGCAGTTCGGCGTCGACTTCGACGTCATCGGCCGAGGAAGCCCGCAGGACATCTTCGACTCCCAGCTGGACGTCCGTGACCTGCTCCGGTCCCAGGACCAGACCGAGTGGGTCATCATCTCTACCGGCATGTTCATGAACTACCTCTTCGAGCCCGGCTCGGGCATGGTGGACCTGCCCGGCGACACCGTCAACGCGCTGGGAAGTCTCGAGACGGCGGTCACCGTGACGACGCCCGAAGACATCGGCGTTCTGACCGCGGACATCCTCTTCGCCGAACCTCGCATCCGCGACGAGATCGTCTACCTCGCCGGTGACACCATCACCTACGGCGAGCTGGCCGAGACGCTCGAGACCGTGCTGGAGCGTCCGTTCCGCCGTGTGGTGTGGACGGTTCCGTCGCTGCTCGACGAGCTGGCCGCCGACCCGGACAACATGACGCGGAAGTACCGGGCGGTCTTCGCGCAGGGCCGCGGCGTCGCGTGGGCGAAGGACGACACCTACAACGCACGCCACGCGATCCCCGTGACTGACCTCCGCCAGTGGGTCGAGGAGAACCTCGCCGGCTGACGCATCCCCCAGCACCTGCGCGCGGGCGGCATCGGCCTGCAGTTCCTCACCGGCGACCTCCAGGGCAGCCATGACCCGGACGGCGTCGTCTTCACCGTGCTCGCCGCGATGTCGGGCATGGAGGCCTTGGAGTTCCAGCTCAGACACCAGCCGCAAACCAGCCGGATGATCACGTGGTTGCCGCTCTGGCGGCCTGTTCGTCGTGCTCCCGCAGCATCCGCATGACGGTGGCGGGCGAGGGGTGCTGGCCCCTCTTCGCGCCGGTGGTGATGACTAGGCGCTTGGCGATGTCGCGCAGGCTCATCTCCTGGTCGCGTAGGTGGAGGGCCATGGACAGCATGTCGTCGTCGGTCACCCCGGCGCCGCCAATGGTCTTGCCGCGCTTCCGTGCGCTCTCGTGGCCTTCGAGGGTGCGGTCGCGGATGTACTCGCGCTCCATTCCGGACATGGCCGCGAGCACGGTGAAGACGATGCCGGACGGGTCGTGGGAGCCCTTCAGCTCTCCGGTGAGGAACTCCAGACCGACGTCGCTCGCCTTCAGCTCCTCGGCGAGCATGGCGAGTTCGATGCCGCGGCCGAGCCGTTTGTGCTCGTGTACGACGAGGGTGACGGCGACGCCGGAGGAGCGGATCTCCCCGGCGAGCTTTACGGCGGCCTCCAGCTCCGGTCGCTTGGTGGCACGGGTGGAGATCTTCTCCGAGAAGATCCGGGTGACCCCGGCCTCGCCGAGGGAGTCGAGTTGTGCGTCGAGGGACTGCCGGGCGCTCGAGGCGCGGGCGTAGCCGAGGCGGACGTGTCCGACCGGGTCGGTGCCGGCGCGCACGGGCCGGGGCAGCTCGGTCCACGCCGAGCCTGGCTTGCGTACGGCGGGGGTCGGCACGCTGAGCGCCTTGGCGAGTTGGGGCACCAGGCGGAAGCGGGCGGTGTGGTACTGGATCGCCACCTTGCCCTTGCCGGTCCTGCACGGGGACCCCGCGGCGGCAGCGCAGGTGGACATCGGGCAGTCGTGCGATTCCACGCGCTTGAAGTCGTCACTCACCGCCCCGGACTGTTTCATGAGGGTGTTTCAGGCGTCCAGCTATTCGCAACAACTCATGAAACATGATTGCTGCAGGTGGACGAGCGCGCGGCCGGGTGTTTCACGAGCGATCACCTATGAAACGGCCACACCGTCCTACGTGACGGAACGTCACACGAGTAACAGAGCGCTACTTGTCACTTCGCGGCAGCTTCGGGAGGACAGGGCCTGCTCGCCCGGCTCGGGTTGCTGGATGGCATGCCGGCTTGCACAGACAAGAAGAGCCGGCCGTACGTCGAGGCCTGTGGCGTCACCGTGCTGGACGCGCCGTTCCATGCCGAGGGGAATATCGCTACGGCGGGCGGCTGCCTGGCGTCTCAGTATCTCGCCACCTGGGTGATCACCCGGGTACTCGGGGAGGACGCCGCGCGCGCCGTCATCGACTACGTGGCTCCTGTCGGCGAAAATCAGGAGACTGTCGAGCGCGCGATGCATGCCGTCCACGCGGGCGTGGTTGCACTGCGCTGACGCCTCGCAATCAGCATTTCGGGGCCGCTTGCAATCACGACGACGACTCTTGAGCGCATTGAAGGCGTGGAGTTGTCAGAGGTACGCGTGGGCCGTGGACGCGGCGAAACAAGCGGAGGCCAGGACCTGCCATTCCCTCTGGTTGACCGTCAGCTTGACTTCCTCTGCGTTGTTTCGGCGAAGGCCAGCCCTTGCAGGGCGAGTCGTTGCGTTTCGTATCGACCTTCGGTCGTGGCCTCCACGTCGAACCTGTGCGCGACCTGCGGTGGGTAGCCGATGAGTTCGAGGGCCCGGCTGGGCAGCGCCTGCTGGGACGCCTCTTCCGACTCCCACAACAGAACAGCTCCCCACCGGTTGGTGTCCGGATCGGAGAGCCACATCTTGAAGCGAAGCCCAGGCACCTCGGAGAACACGGCGACAGATTCCTCACGCAGGTACTCACGCATGGACGCGATGGTCTGTCCGGAGGCGGACAGGTCCCACCAAACGATATCGGCACGCATGGCGCTCCTTCCCTTCGAGAACGGAACTGGCTGTCGGCTGGCCACGGGCACGCGGTTACGGCGCGATGCAGGTGACGAGGTCACAGGCGGTCCAGGCGCTGTGGAGGGTGGGGAGGCCAGGGCCCGAGAGCAGACAGCTCTTCCGCCGCCACCGATGACACCACGGGTGTACGTCCGGCCAGCCAGGCCGCCAGGTCGCGCACGCCTCCGGTAACCACCGTGCCCGGCAGTCCGTCACCGACGGACCACTGGCGGCCCACGTCCTCGGCACGGACGCGTGTGCCTGCCGGAAGGCGGCTGAGGAGGAAGTCGATGGCGTGTGCGGCCAGGTCCTCGGGCCAGTCGTCCGGCCGCACGCCGAGTTCCAGATCGACCATGTGGATCCATGCCTCGCGCCAGCGTGCGAAGACGGTTGCGGCAAGGTTCGAGTTGCGGAACGTAACTGGACGGCTCCAGTCCACGTCGGTGGCGCGTGCCCAGGATGCCTCCAGCCCGGCCGTGTGCGCGGCGAGTTGCACGCGATGCTCGGCTGCGCTGCGGCGAGCCGTCGCCTCGATGATCGCGTTACGCTCGTCGACCCCGCCGTCGTAGCCCGCGACCAGTTCACCGCGCAGGGCATGTTCCGCGAGACGGGCGAACATTCTCGCGTTGTCGGTGAGATGCGCGAGGACGTGGCCGCGTGACCAGCCCGGAAGGGCGGATGCCTCGGCGACCTGCTGGTCGCTCAGTCCGGCCACGAGCCTTTCCAGTGTCCGGTGGGCTTCGAGCACAGCTGCGACAGGAGGTTGCATGACCCTCCGTCCTACAGGGCCGGGGTCTGGGTGAGGACTGCCGGGGCCTGGGCAGCGAGTTCCTTGAGTGGTTCACCGCTCAGCCGGCATACCGTCCACTCGTTCAGCAGCTCCACGCCGAGCGACTTGTAGAAGTCGATCGTGGGTTCGTTCCAGGCCAGGACCCACCACTCGAAGCGTTCGTAGCCGTTCTGTTGACAGACCGCGGCCAGGGAGGCGAGCAGAGCCTTGCCGTGTCCTCCACCTCGGGCGTGCGACCGTACGTAGAGGTCCTCCAGGTGCATGCCGCGCGTGCCGGTCCAGGTCGAGAAGCGGGGGAACCACAGGGCATAGCCCACGGCTTGCCCCGTCTCGTCGTCCTCAGCGATCAGTGCGAAAGCAGCGGGATGTTTTCCGAACAGCGCGTCGCGGAGCTGCTCCCCGGTCGCTCGGGCCTGCTCAGCAGCCCGTTCGTACTCAGCGAGTTCGCGGATCATCGCGCGGATCTCCGCGATGTCGTCCACAGTGGCGGCCCGGATCATGCCGGAGATCATCGGCCACCGTACCGAGCCGTGTCCATCCGATTCCGGCCTTCTCAGCGGCGTGAACCCGACCGTGGTCTTCGCCTCAACGGCCCAGCTGCGGAACACGTCCGCTGGGCCAACAAGAGCCTGTGGCGCATCAACACGCTTGGCGATGCTGCCGATGATGACTGCCGTCGTTGCGTTCGTCGGTGCGGCCTTCCTGATCGCCATGGTCCCAGGGCCAAGCACGGTCGTGATCCTGCGCCGAGCGGTGGTGAACGGCCGGAGGACCGGCATGGCCACGGTCCTGGGTAACGAGTGAGGGGTGCTGCTGTGGGGCCTCGCCGCGGCCTTCGGTCTCTCCACCATGGACCCGGCTCGGGCTCGCGCTGCGCTGGGAGGCCCTGGTGTCCTCGCCCGGTCCACGGCTCGAGGACACCGCCGACGCGATCGCGGCACGGGCCCTGACCCACCGCCCCGAGGTCGTCCGTGCCGCCTTCGCCCGTATCACCGCCGAGACCGGCACCCAGCCGGAGCCGGTCGCACTCGCCGCCTGGCTCGGCGCTCCCGACGGACTTCCCGACCTGCCGTCCCCGCACCCGCTCTGACAACTCCGTTGCCACCGACCACGCCTGCGCCCGATGATCGACCGCATGCCGGTCTTCAGCGCCACCGACGGGACCCGACTCGCCTGCCACATCCGCGGCGAGGGCGAGCCTCTCGTCGTGTTGCCCGGCGGCCCGATGCGGGCTTCCGCGTACCTCGGGAACCTGGGCGGCCTGGACGCGCACCGGCAGTTGGTCCTCCTGGACCTGCGCGGCACGGGGCGGTCCGAGATCCCGGCGGATCCCGAGACGTACCGCTGCGATCGGCTCGTGGACGACGTCGAGGCGTTGCGGCGGCACCTGGGCCTCGAGCGGATGGACGTGCTCGCGCACTCGGCGGGCGGGAGTCTCGCCATGCTCTACGCGGCCCGCCATCCGGACCGGCTGGGACGGCTGGCGCTGGTCACCACCACCCCTTGGGCGCTGGGTCTGCCGGCGACGGCCGAGGACCGGCTGGCGGCGGCCCGGCTGCGCGAACCGGAGCCTTGGTTCACGGACGCCTTCCTGGCGTTCGAGGCCTGGCTGGCCGGCACCGGGGACTTCGACCCCGTGTTCCTCCCGTTCTTCTACGGACGCTGGGACGACGCCGCCCAGGCCCACGCCGACCGAGAGGAGGGCGAGACCAACGACGACGCGGCAGACCTCTACGGCGCGGACGGCGCATACGACCCGGACACGACCCGGACCGCGCTCGCCCGCGTCACCGCCCCAGTGCTCGTCCTGGCCGGCGAGGTCGATGGCGGCCCGCGTCCCGGTCTTGCCCGGCATGCCGCCGAGGCCTTCCCGGCGGGCGAGTTCGCGGTGCAGCCGGGGGCGGGGCACTACCCGTGGCTGGACGACCCGGCGTGGTTCGTGCGACGCGTGACCGCCTTCCTCTCCGGCTCCTCCGGACAGGAGTAAGGCCTCCTTCTGCTGTCGCCAGAGATGGCCCCGTCTCCTGAGCATCCCTCGCTACCGTGCCCGGCATGGACGCAGAACCGCGCACCGTACAGGCGAACGGCATCACCCTGGCCCACCGCGCCTGGGGACCGCAGGACGCGCCGCCCGTCCTGCTCCTCCACGCCCGCGGGGCCGACGGCGCCGGCTGGTCCGAGATCGCCCCGGCACTGGCCGCATCTACGCCCCGGACCTTCGCGGACACGGCCGCAGTGACTGGCCCGGCGACTACGCCTACGCGACCCTGCGCGATGACGTGCACGCCCTCCTCGGCGCCCTCGGTATCGCCCGCGCCGACGTCGTGGGCCACTCGCTCGGCGGGGCCGTCGCCTACCTGCTCGCCCAGCACAGCCCGCACCTCGTACGGCGACTTGTACTGAAGGACGTACCCGCGCCCTTCCCCCTGGACCCGCCGCGCCCGCTCGCCGAACGTCCCGGCAGGGACCTGTCGTACGACTGGGCGATGATCCTCGCCACCGACCGGCAGCGCAACGCCCCGGATCCTGTGTGGTGGGACCACATGGGGCGGATCACCATGCCCACGCTGTTGATCGGTGGTGGGCCGGCCAGTCCGATCCCCCAGAAGCAGATCGCCGCCTTCGCCGAACTGCTTCCCGATGCCCGGCGCATCACGATCGACGCCGGGCATCTCGTGCACGAAGCTCGGCCCGAGGAGTTCCTCGTGGCCGTGGAGGAGTTCCTCAGCCCTGCGGACCGTACGCCGTCATGAAGCGGTCGCGGAACTTGTCCATGCCCCACCGGGGCGCGTTCTCGGCCGGCTTCAGGCCGTCGGTCCAGCCCCAGTCGGCGACCCGGTCCAGGACCTTCTCGTCCTTGGCGACGATGGTGATCGGCACGTCCTTGCCGGTGTCCCCGGCGGTGACGGTCGGCACCGGCTGGTGGTCGCCGAGGAACACGAGGACCGTGTCCTCGTCGCCGTAGCGCTCGAGCCACTCGGTCAGGCTCCGGATCGAGTACTCGATGGCCTTGCGGTACTCGGTGCGCACCTTCTCCGGGTCCTTCCAGACCTCCGTCGGGTTGGTGCCCTCCTTCTTGATCTGGTGGAACACCGAGCCGTCGCCGAGGTCCTGCCAGTCGATCATCTTCGCGATGGGCGACCAGGGATTGTGGCTGGAGGCGAGGATGATCTCCGCCATGATCGGCTCACGGTCCTTCTTGCCGTGCTCCAGACGCTGGAAGGCCTCCATGCTGAACTGGTCGGGCACGGGCGTCCAGCTGAAGTAGGGGCCGTGATAACCGAGGTGCTCGGAGTCGTAGATGTGGTCCAGGCCGAAGTACTTCCCCTCCGGCCAGGCCCGGCGCACCCCGGGCACGACACCGACGGTCCGCCAGGCCTTCGTCTTGCCGAAGTAGTTCGTCAGCGTCATGCGATCGCTGGTGGTCAGGCTGCGGTACCGCTGCTGGTTCTTGATCCACAGCCCGGACAGGAACGTCGAGTGGGCGAGCCAGCTGCCCGCGCCCGTCACCGGCGACTGCAGCCAGCCGCTGCGCGACTCGAAACCGGCCGCCTTCAGCGAGCTGGTGCCCTCCTTGAGCACCGAGTCGATCTGCGGCGCCATCGCCGGGTCGTCGATCGCGACACGGCCGTAGCTCTCGATGAAGGTGAACAGCACGTCCTTGCCGCGCAGCCCCGTGAGCAACTGGTCGGGCGGCGTCTTCGCGAAGGCGTCCACGGCGGCCTGCTTCCGGAAGACCCGCGCGTCCTTCAGGCCCGCTTGCACCTGGTCCACCCGGTTGCCGATGAACTCGGCGTTCCCCTTGGTGGCGAACGGCACGCTGCCGATCTGCACGCCCAGCGTCATGGCGGTGATCCAGGCCGTGCCGAGGATCAGTGTCGTACGGGCGGCGACGGAACGGTGGCCGACCATCAGGTTCGTCAGCCGCACCACGGCCAGCGTCGTGAGGACCAGCACCGCGATGAACAGGACGATCACACCGACCACGGCCAGCACCTGCCCGGTACGGCCGAACGTCTCCCTCAGGAAGTCCGTCGCGTTCCCGATCAGTATCCAGTCCAGGACCAGATCGAAGGGCCGGGCCAGCACCTGGTAGAAGCCCATGTCGACGAACTTCAGGATGGTGACCAGCCCGAGGAACGCACCCGAGACCACCGCCGTGATCCGCCGGGCCCGCGGCGGCAGCGCGAGCAGCAGGCCCGCGAGGAGAACGCCCTCGGCCGGAATCCGGATGAACGACGCGAACTCGATCTTCTCCATCTGGTTGGGCACGAGGAGCGCGAAGAGCACGAGGGCCCCGGCGAGGACGGTCGTCCCGACGCTGACGCCGCGTGCGGTGCGGGGGTAGCGGCGCCGCCAGCCGAACCAGCCGGGCTTCGCCGCGTCCGGCGCCTCCTGGGGTGCGGCTTCCTGTTCGACCTCCGGGGTCTTCTCGGGGGCTTCCTCCGGTACGTCGGTGCCCTCGCCTGCTGGATCCTCCGTTACCGGATCACCATTCGGTTTCCCCGCCGTCGCTTCACCACCGGTGTCGTCATCCGGTTCCGCCCCGCCCCCGGCCGGGTCCGATGGCTGACGGGAGCGAGTGAAGAGCGACACCCGGAGGTCCTTCCGTGCGGTCTTGCTAGGCATGGCAAACAGAGCCCGGTGAGCCGAGCCTGCCACCACCAGTACGTCCGCACGTCACCTTAGGTTCAATCGACAGGCCGGAGAATCACCCGTCCGCCGCCACCGCCACCTCCCGCGCCCACCGGTAGTCGGCCTTGCCGCTCGGCGACCGGCGGACCGACTCCGTGAGCACCAGCTGGCGCGGGATCTTGTAGCCGGCGAGCCGGTCACGGCAGTGCGCCCGGATGTCCTCCAGGGACGGCCGCACCGCTCCCTCGCGCAACTGCACCACGGCCGCCACATGGTGACCCCACTGGGGGTCCGGCACCCCCGCCACCAGCGCGTCGTAGACGTCCGGGTGGGACTTGAGGGCCTGCTCGACCTCCTCCGGGTACACCTTCTCGCCACCGGTGTTGATGCACTGCGAGCCACGGCCCAGGACGGTGACGACGCCCTCCTCGTCGACGGTGGCCATGTCTCCGAGCAGCACCCACCGCTCGCCGCCCCGCTCGAAGAAGGTCCCGGCGGTCTTGGCGGGGTCGTTGTAGTAGCCGAGCGGCACGTGTCCGCACTGGGCTATCCGGCCCACCTCGCCGGCAGCCACGGGTTCGTACGTGGCCGGGTCCACCACCTGCGTACGGGCGTGGACACGGATCCGGAAGCCCCGCTCGGGTCCCGAGTCTTCCGTCGCGGTGCCGTTGAAACCGGACTCCGACGAGCCGAAGTTGTTCAGCAGCATGGCGTTCGGCACCAGCTCCTGGAACTGCCGGCGCACCGTGTCCGACATGATCGCGCCGGACGACGACACGCTGAACAGCGAGGAGCGGTCGATGTGCCGCAGCGGACCGCCCAGCGCGTCGATCAGCGGCCGCAGCATCGCGTCGCCCACCAGCGAGATGCTGCTGACCCTCTCCTTCTCCACGGCCCGCAGCACCTCCTCGGGCACGAACTTGCGGTGGATCACGACCCGCTGCCCGAAGTTGAAGCCGATGAACGCCGTGAGGGTGGAGGTGCCGTGCATCAGCGGGGCCGTGGGAAAGAAGGTGATCCCGGACCCACCCGCCGCGACGCGTTCGGCCAGCTCCTCCGGCTTCTTCACCGGTTCACCGGTCGGGGCACCCCCGCCGAGACCCGCGAAGAACAGATCCTCCTGCCGCCACATCACACCCTTGGGCATCCCGGTCGTACCGCCGGTGTAGATGATGAACTGGTCGTCGGCCGAACGCGCCGGGAAGCCGCGCGCCGGTGACCCCGCGGCCTCGGCGTCCGCGAACTCCGTACACGGAACCTCGGCGGCCGCCTGCGCCGGCGCACCCACCCGGACCAGATGCCGCAGCTTCTCCGCCCGTGGCCGTGCCGCCGCCACCCGGTCCGTGAACTCCGCGTCGAAGACCAAGGCCACCAGATCCGCGTCCCGGTAGAGGTACACCAACTCCTCTTCCACGTAGCGGTAGTTGACGTTGACCGGGACGATCCGTGCCTTCAGGCAGCCCAGCACCGTCTGCAGATACTCCACCCCGTTGTACAGGTGGAGACCGAGGTGCTCACCGGGCCGTATCCCGCTGTCGAGCAGATGGTGGGCGACGCGGTTGGCCGCCGCGTCCAGCTCCGCGTACGTCAGACGGCGCTCCGCGCCCGTACCGGGATGGTCGGCGTACACCAGCGCCTCACGGCCGGGGACGACGTCGACGACCGACTCGAACAGGTCGGCAAGGTTGTACTCCACCGCTCCTCCTGACCCGGGACGTGCCTGGCATCGGACGGTTCGCCGGTCATCAGAGCAAAGGGCGGTCCAAGTGTGAAGGGTCCGCGCGAAGAAAACTGATGACCTGTCAGAAAACCCTTGAAGTGCCTCGCGCCCTACTGCAACCTGTTCTCGTTCTTCGAGAGGGGAGTTGGCCATGGGTGGGACGGAACACCTCACCGTGCAGCGCGAAGGCGCCACACTGGTGCTCACGCTCAACAGGCCTCAGGCCAGGAACGCGCTCTCGCTGCCGATGCTCGTCGGCCTCTACGACGGCTGGCTCGAGGCCGACGCGGACGACTCGGTCCGCTCGATCGTCTTCACCGGCGCGGGCGGCACGTTCTGCTCGGGCATGGACCTCAAGGCCCTCGCCGGGAACGGCATGGCCGGCGAGGAGTACCGCGACCGGCTCAAAGCCGACCCCGACCTGCACTGGAAGGCGATGCTGCGCCACCACCGCCCCCGCAAACCGGTGATCGCCGCGGTCGAGGGGCACTGCGTCGCGGGCGGCACCGAGATGCTCCAGGGCACCGATATCCGCGTCGCCGGTGAATCGGCGACCTTCGGCCTGTTCGAGGTGAAGCGGGGCCTGTTCCCCATCGGCGGCTCCACGGTCCGGCTGCAACGCCAGATCCCGCGCACCCACGCCCTGGAGATGCTCCTCACCGGCCGCCCCTACAGCGCCCGCGAGGCCGCCGCCATCGGCCTGGTCGGCCATGTCGTCCCCGACGGCACCGCACTCGCGAAGGCACTGGAGATCGCCGAACAGATCAACTCCTGCGGCCCGCTGGCCGTCGAGGCCGTCAAGGCCTCCGTCTACGAGACCGCGGAGATGACCGAGTCCGACGGCCTCACGACCGAACTCACCCGGGGCTGGCCGGTGTTCGACACCGCCGACGCCAAGGAGGGCGCCCGCGCCTTCGCGGAGAAACGACCGCCCGTCTACAAGCGCGCCTGAGCGCCCCCTCCCGCCCGCGCGCCTGACCGAAGGAGCCCCGTGGCATGCCCGAAGTCCTCAAAGCCCCCCTCGTCGTAGAGTTCCCCTTCACCCGCTCCCTCGGCCCCGTCCAGAGCGCCTTCCTGACCGGCCTGCGCGAACGCGTCGTGCTGGGGGTACGGGCGAGCGACGGCCGCGTCCTCGTCCCGCCCGCCGAGTACGACCCCGTCACCGCCGAGGAGATCCGCGACCTCGTCGAGGTCGCCCCCACTGGCACGGTCACCACCTGGGCCTGGAACCCCGCCCCGCGCCGCGGCCAGCCCCTGACCACCCCCTTCGCCTGGGCCCTGGTCCGCCTCGACGGCGCCGGCACCGCCCTGCTGCACGCCCTCGACGCCCCGGGTCCCGACGCCGTGCGCACGGGCATGCGCGTCCGTGTCCGCTGGGCCGAGGAACCCACCGGAGCCATCACGGACATCGCCTGCTTCGAGCCGTACGACGGCGAGCCGCCGCACCTCACCGGCGCCACCGGCGAGTTCGAGGACCCCGTCACCGGCATCGTCGCCGCCGCCCGACTCGACTACACCTACTCGCCCGGCCGCGCCCAGACCGCCTACATCAACGCCCTCGGCGGCCGGCGCACCGTGGGCGAGCGCTGCCCGTCCTGCCGGAAGGTCTACGTCCCGCCGAGGGGTGCCTGCCCCACATGCGGGGTCGCCACAGACGAACAGGTCGAGGTCGGGCCGCGCGGCACGGTGACCACGTTCTGCATCGTCAACATCAAGGCGAAGAACCTGGACATCGAGGTGCCGTACGTCTACGCCCACATCGCCCTCGACGGCGCCGGCCTCGCGCTCCACGGCCGTATCGGCGGCATCCCGTACGACGAGGTCCGCATGGGGCTGCGGGTCGAACCCGTGTGGACGGAGGGCGCCCGCTATCCCGACCACTACCGGCCGACGGGCGAGCCCGACGCGGACTACGACACCTTCAAGGAGCTGTTGTGACGAGCGCACCGCGAGACCGCGAGATCGCCGTCGTCGCCTTCGCCCAGACCGCCCACCGGCGCACCAGCGAGGAGCTCTCCGAGGTGGAGATGCTCATGCCGGTACTGCACGAGGTCCTCGACCGCACCGGCCTCAAGACCGCCGACATCGACTTCACCTGCTCCGGCTCCAGCGACTACCTCGCCGGCCGCGCCTTCTCCTTCACCCTGGCCCTCGACGGCGTCGGCGCCTGGCCGCCGATCTCCGAGTCCCATGTCGAAATGGACGGCGCCTGGGCCCTGTACGAGGCCTGGACCAAACTCCTCACCGGCGACGCCGACACCGCCCTGGTCTACTCGTACGGCAAGTCCTCTCCCGGCCCGGTCCGCGACGTGCTGACCCGCCAGCTCGACCCGTACTACGTGGCACCCCTGTGGCCCGACTCCGTGGCGCTCGCCGCCCTCCAGGCGCAGGCCCTCATCGACGCCGGCGACACCGACGAGCCCGCCCTCGCGGCCGTCGCGGCCCGCAACCGGGAGGCGGCCTCCGCCAACCCGCACGCGCAGCTCAAGGGCTCCGTGGCGCAGGGCGACTACCTCGTACGACCCTTGCGTACCGGCGACTGCCCGCCCATCGGTGACGGTGCCGCCGCCGTGATCCTGGCGGCCGGAGACCGGGCCCGTGAACTGTGCGCACGCCCCGCCTGGATCCGGGGTATCGACCACCGCATCGAGGCACACGGTCTCGGCGTGCGCGATCTGACCGACTCGCCGTCCACCCGTCTGGCCGCCGAGCGGGCCGGGGCCTTCGAGGGGCCCGTCGACACCGCGGAGCTGCACGCGCCCTTCACCGCGCAGGAGGTCGTCCTGCGCAAGGCCCTACGGCTCGATGACGGCGTTCACGTCAACCCCTCCGGCGGAGCCCTCGCCGCCAATCCGATCATGGCCGCCGGTCTCATCCGCCTCGGAGAGGCCGCCGCCCGCATCCACCGCGGCGAGTCCGACCGCGCCCTTGCCCACGCCACCTCCGGCCACTGCCTGCAGCAGAACCTGGTCGCCGTACTCGAAGGGGAGCCCCGATGAGCAAGGAGCCCGTGGCCGTCGTCGGCATCGGCCAGACCAAGCATGTCGCGGCACGCCGGGACCTGTCGATCGCCGGGCTGGTCCGGGAGGCGGCGCGACGCGCGCTCGACGACGCCGAGCTGACCTGGGCCGACATCGACGCCGTCGTGATCGGCAAGGCGCCCGACTTCTTCGAGGGCGTCATGATGCCGGAGCTCTACCTCGCCGACGCGCTCGGAGCCGTCGGCAAACCCATGCTCCGCGTGCACACCGCCGGGTCGGTCGGGGGATCCACCGCGCTCGTCGCCGCGAACCTCGTCGCTGCCCGCGTCCACGGCACCGTCCTCACCCTCGCCTTCGAAAAACAGTCCGAGTCGAACGCCATGTGGGGCCTGTCCCTGCCCATCCCCTTCCAGCAGCCCCTGCTGGCCGGGGCGGGCGGCTTCTTCGCCCCGCACATACGCGCGTACATGCGACGCAGCGGCGCTCCCGAGTCGGTCGGCGCCCTGGTCGCCTACAAGGACCGGCGCAACGCGCTCAAGAACCCCTACGCCCACCTGCACGAACACGACATCACCCTGGAGAGGGTGACCGCCTCGCCCATGCTGTGGGATCCGATCCGCTATTCGGAGACCTGCCCCTCCTCCGACGGTGCCTGCGCCATGATCCTCACCGACCGCGCCGGAGCCGCCCGGGCACCACGACCGCCCGCCTGGATGCTCGGCGGCGCGATGCGCAGCGAACCGACCCTCTTCGCCGGCAAGGACTTCGTCTCCCCGCAGGCCGGCCAGGACTGCGCGGCCGACGTCTACCGGCAGGCCGGGATCACCGACCCCCGCCGCGAGATCGACGGCGCCGAGATCTACGTGCCCTTCTCCTGGTACGAGCCGATGTGGCTGGAGAACCTCGGCTTCGCCGACGAGGGCGAGGGCTGGAAGCTCACCGAGGCGGGCGTGACCGAACTGGACGGTGACCTGCCCGTCAACATGTCGGGCGGTGTCCTGTCCACCAACCCCATCGGAGCCTCCGGCATGATCCGCTTCGCGGAGGCGGCACTCCAGGTGCGCGGACAGGCCGGGGAACACCAGGTGGACGGCGCCCGCCGGGTCCTCGGACACGCCTACGGCGGCGGATCGCAGTTCTTCTCGATGTGGCTCGTGGGAGCACGGCCCCCGAGTCCTGAAACGACTCCCGGGACGACTCCTGAAAGGTCCCCCTCACGTGCCCTGTTGGCCATGGGACACGATCGCTAGGCTGGCCGCGGACGACGAATCGGGAGGAGCACGGACGTGGCCGAGACCACCACCCAGCAGCGCCCGCTCATGGGCTGGGACAAGCCGGAGCTGGACCTCACCAACGCCGACTGGCAGTCCAGCAGCCGTGGCGTGGGGGATGTCCAGATCGCCTTCGTGGAGGGCTTCATCGCCATGCGGAACAGTGGCCGCCCGGAAAGCCCTTCCCTGATCTTCACGCCCGACGAGTGGGGCGCGTTCGTGTCGGGAGCGCGGGAAGGGGAGTTCGACCTCACGTGACGCGGGCCGGGTGAACCGCCCGGGCGGCCGTGATCCGACGGCCGATCCGGGGGTGTTGCGCCCGCTTTTCCGGACACGCGACCCGATTCATCCTCCCGGGGCCGGCGCCTGAGCCAGGCTGGCCCCCGGAAGGGACGGTCGTAACCCGGAGGTGAGAAATCCGTGAGCACCCTGCCGGTCATCGCGGCGGTCGACGGTTCGGACGACAGCCTGTGTGCCCTGGAGTGGGCCATCGACGCCGCCCGCCGGCGTTCGGCGCCCCTGCGCGTGGTCCACGTACGCCAGTACGCCCACTGGGCACAGCCCGAGGTCCTCGCAGCCGGGCCCGCGGACCCACAGGAGGACCCCGTCCTCGACCGGGTCCGCACCCGCCTGCAAGGACGCGCAGACCAGCCGGACACGGAGTACCTCGCGCTTGAGGGCGCGGTCGGCGCCGTCCTGCCCGAACTGGGAGCCTCCGCCCAGCTGCTGGTGCTGGGCTCCCGGGGCCGTGGCGGGTTCGCCGGCCTCGTGCTCGGCTCCAACGGCATGGCCGCCGCCCGTGACGCCGAGTGCCCCGTCGTCGTGGTGCCCCGGGCCGGAGGCGATGTCCAGGACGACGGCCCCGGCCGCCGGGTCGTCGTCGGCCTCAAGGTGGACGGCCCCGACGACGCCACGCTCGAGTTCGCCTTCGCCGAGGCCGCCCGGCGCGGGGCGCGACTCCAGGCGGTCGCCGCCTACCCGTGGCCCGCACAGCCCTGGATGATGCCCGGGGAGATGCCCCCGCCGGTGGTCGACCAGGACGTCATCGAGGACGAGGCCCGGGTCCTCGCCGAGGGTTTCCTCGCCCCGTACCGCGAACGGCACCCCGGCGTCCCGGCCGAGCCGCTCGCCGCGGCGGGCGACGCGGCCGGGCACCTCGTGGCGGCCTCCCGGGACGCCGACCTCGTCGTGGTGGGCCGGCACCGGCGGCACCTGCTGACACCCGCCCGCATGATGGGCTCGGTCACCCACGCCGTCCTGCTGCACGCCGTGAGCCCCGTCGCGGTGGTCCCGCCGACGCCGCCCACTGACTGACCTCGCTTAATGGATGGAGGCGGGCTTATCATTAGCCCCATGCGGGAACCGATCAGCAGGGAAGCCCGGCTCGCCCTGGACCTGGCCCTCACCGTCCGGCACGACGGCGACGGCGGCGTAGCCGACGATCTGACCGACCCGGCGGGCCTGACCGTCTGGGTCCGGGCACACCCCGAGGCCCTGCCGGACACCGAGGGGTTCACCGCCGACGCCGTGCGGCTCGCCGAGGTCCGAGAGATGCGCGCCGCCGCCCGCGCGCTCTTCGCACGCGCCGTGCGCCCCGGCGAGCCCAGCCCCGCGGACGCGACCCGCCTCCTGCCCGAGGCCGAGGCCGTCCGGCGCCTCAACGAGGCAGCCGCCCGCACCCCCACCGTGCCGGTCCTGCGCTGGCCCCGGGAGGCCGCACCCCTCGTCCACCAGCGGCCCGTACACGGCCCCGACGACCTGACGGCAGCACTCGCGCACGCCGTGATCGCGTTCCTGGCGAGCCCCGACCGCGACCGGCTGCGAGCCTGCCACGCACCGCGCTGCGTGCGGTACTTCCTCAAGGAGCACCCACGCCAGGAGTGGTGCAAACCGTCCTGCGGCAACCGCGCCCGGGTCGCCCGCCACCACCAACGGCACCGGGCGACGACTTGAGGCCCCGTCGCAGGCCGACCGGCCCGCCGCCCGCCCGACACTTCGCAGGCCGGGACACGTACCATTGGCGACATGTCGTTCCTCCGCCGCCGCAGCGCCACCCCCGCCGGGCCTGACTTCGACGTACTGGCCATGGACCCGGGCGACTGGCCCGGCAACCTCGGTGCGGGACTGCTGCCCGCCCCCGACGGAACCTGCCAGGGCGTCTTCCTGCGCTACGACCTGTTCGGCGGCCGCGGCCCCGCGATGATCATCGGCAATCTGCCCGAGGGCTCCCCGGCGCGCGAGGTCCCCGAGGGTCAGGTCCCCTTCGAGGTGGCCCAGCTGCTGCTGGCGCTGGAGAACGACGAGGAGGTCACCGTCGTCAGCACCGAGGACGTGCCGGTGATGCAGGGCGACAACCTTCTGATCGTGCGCCGCGTCAAGCTCTCCGAGGGCCGGATCTCCTGCGTGCAGTTCGACCGCAGCGACAACGTCCTGGTGACCATCGCCGCCTGGGACCGCCCCATCACGGACGACCTGTACGCGCTCCTCAAACCGCTCCCCGCTGAACTCTTCCAGCAGGGCTGAACCGGCGGCGGTACGCCACACACGAAGCGGCCGCTGTGCGCCTGGACAGGCGCACAGCGGCCGCTTCGTCCCCGTCAGCGAGTGCCGACCGCCGCGCGCACGGCCCGCCGGGCCAGCTGGCAGTCGTCGTGCAGCCGCCGCAGCAGCAGGCGCTGCTCCTCGCCGGACGGCGCAGCACCAGGATGGGCCGGGCCCGGTGCCGCCGGGGCCGCGTCGTGCATCGAACGTTGCACGGCCGTCTCGTACGTACGGATCTCACGGGTCAGCACCAGCATCAGGTTCACCAGGAAGGCGTCCCTGGACGCAGGGCCCGCCGACTGGGCGATCTGGCTGATCTGGCGACGGGCCACCGGTGCGTCCCCGAGCACCGACCACAGCGTCGCCAGGTCGTACCCCGGCAGGTACCAGCCCGCGTGCTCCCAGTCCACCAGCACTGGACCGGCTGGTGACAGGAGGATGTTCGACAGCAGTGCGTCGCCGTGGCAGAACTGGCCCATTCCCTGCCGTCCGGCCGCCTGTGCGATGCCGTGCAGCAGCTTCTGGAGATCGCCCAGGTCCCGGTCGGTGAGCAGGCCCAGCTCGTGGTACCTCGAGATCCGCGCCGCGTAGTCGAGCGGAGCGTCGAACGTCCCAGCCGGCGGCCGCCAGGCGTTCAGCCGGCAGATCGCGCCCAGCGCGGCTCTGATGTCCGCCCGCGGTGGCGCCTCGGCCGGATGCCGCTGGAGCGCCGCCACCCGCCCGGGCATCCGCTCGATGACCAGTGTGCAGTTCTCCGGGTCCGCCGCGATCAGTCTCGGCACCCGCACGGGAGGGCGGTGCCGGACGAACGAGCGGTACGCCGCTATCTCGTGGTGGATCCGCTCGGACCAGGCGGGGGAGTGGTCCAGTAAACACTTGGCGACGGCCGTGTTCCGACCGGTCGTACCGACCAGGAGTACGGACCGGCCGTTGCGGCGCAGCACCTGCACCGGGGCGAACTCCGGGCAGATGCGGTGCACCGATGCGATGGCGGTGCGCAGCTGCGCGCCCTGGGGGCCGGACAAGTCGAGTCTTCCGCTGAGCGGTTGGGTTCCGAGAACCGCGCCGCGCCGAGCCCTGCCCGCACCGAGCACGGGGGCCGCCGACCGCGCGGGGGCGAGGTAGGGGCCGCTGTCCGTGGGACGCGGGTGCAGCGACCGGGGTGGTGCGGACACGGAGGACGATGCTGCGTACATGGGCGAGACAGATCCCTTCGTGTGCCTGCGACGACAGCGCACCACCCGGCCCGGACCCCCGGGAGCATCCTGGGGAATGTCCCTGCGGCGACCGGGTCGGGGTGGCGCGTTCCTACCTGACACCGGATGCCCGGTGGCACACCATCTGGCGAACCCTGGCGAACCATGGCGAATAGTCGCCCGGCAAGTCTCCCCGGGCTACTGTCAACTCAGCCGAGTACCTGGGGGCTTGATGTGAGCGGACAACCCAACACCCGTCTCTCGGACCTGTTCGGCCTGGCCGGCTGGTCGAAGGGCGAACTCGCGAGGCTGGTCAACCGGCAGGCGGCGGCCATGGGCCACCCCCAGCTCTCGACCGACACCTCCCGGGTGCGGCGTTGGATCGACACGGGAGAGATCCCGCGCGATCCGGTGCCGCGGGTGCTGGCGGTTCTGTTCACCGAGCGTCTCGGCCGTGTCGTGACCATCGAGGACCTCGGTCTGGTCCGGCACGGGCGTGCGGGGAAACGGCAGGGCGGCGGGAGCGCGGAGCCTCCCGACGGTGTGCCGTGGGCGCCCGAGCGGACCGCCGCGGTCCTCACCGAATTCACGGGAATGGACCTCATGCTCAACCGACGCGGCTTGGTGGGCGCGGGCGCCGCGCTCGCCGCGGGATCCGCACTCAGCAGCGCCATGTACGACTGGCTGCACACCGACCCTGCCCTGACTGCCGACGCTCCCGATCTCGACCGTCCCCTGCACGCCGACCCCGCCGGGTTCGACCGCTACGAGGCCGCCCCCATCGGGTCGCAGGAGATCGAGGAACTGGAGCGCTCGGTCGAGGTGTTCCGCGCCTGGGACGCGGCCCGCGGCGGCGGGCTCCAGCGTAAGGCCGTGGTGGGCCAGCTCAACGAGGTGGGCGGCATGCTCGCCTACCGTCACCCACCCCATCTCCAGCGGCGCCTGTGGGGCGTCGCCGCCAACCTGGCCGTCCTCGCGGGCTGGATGTCGCACGACGTCGGCCTGGAACCCACGGCCCAGAAGTACTTCGTCATCGCCGCGCACGCGGCCCGGGAGGGCGGGGACCGGCCCCGCGCGGGCGAGGCGCTCTCCCGTGCGGCCCGCCAGATGGTCCATCTGGGCAAGCCGGACGAGGCCCTGGACCTGATGAGACTCGCCACCTCCGGCTCGGGCGGCGATGTGCTGCCCCGCACTCGGGCGATGCTCTGCACCATCGAGGCCTGGGCACAGGCCGCCATGGGCAAGGGCCAGGCCATGCGCCGCACGCTCGGGCAGGCGGAGGACCTGTTCGTCTCCGACAAGGCCGACGTGCCGCCGCCGGACTGGATGCAGACCTTCAAGGAGGAGGACCTCTACGGCATGCAGGCCCTGGCCTACCGCACGCTCGCCGAGTTCGAGCCGGGTGCGTCCGCGCATGCCCAGCACTACGCGGAGAAGGCGCTGGCCCTGCGGGTCGACGGCCGGCAGCGGTCGAAGATCTTCGACTATCTGTCGATGGCGTCGGCCTGCTTCATCGCGGACGACCCCGAACAGGCGGACCGGTACGCGCGGTTGGCCCTGGTGTCGATGGGATCCAACTCCTCCCATCGCACCTGGGACCGGCTGCGTGAGATGTACCGACTCACCGCCGAGTACGCCGGTTACCCGAGGATCCAGGAGCTGCGGGAGGAGATCAAGCTCGCCCTGCCGAAGACGAAGGGCAGGGGCGGCAACAGCGCGCGGGCCTGAGTTCTCTATGCCATGACCTTGGCGACGAGCACACAGGCGTTGTCCTCGCGCGCGCTCTCGCCGAACTCCTGGAGGACCGTCCGTACGCAGTCCTCCGCGGTGCGGTTCCCTGGCATGCGCGGGGCCAGGTCGAGGAGGAGGTTCACCGCCGCCGCTCCGGTGTGCCCGGGTACCAGCCCGTCGGTGTGCAGGAGCAGCAGGTCGCCCACCTCGAGGGTCTCTTCGGCCTGTCCGTAGACCGCGCCCGAGGTGGCGCCGAGCAGGACACCGTCCGGTGTGTTCAGTGCGCGCCCCGTCCCGTCGCGGAACAGCAGCGGGGCGGGGTGTCCGGCCTGCGCCCACACCAGGGTGCGAGTTCCTGGGCGGTAGCGGCAGCAGACGGCGCTGCCGAGGGCGGGTTGCACCGTGGCGTCGAGTAACTGGTTCAGCCAGGCCATCAGTTGACCCGGCGGGGAGCCGGCCATCGCCATGCCGCGTACGGCGCCGAGCAGCATGGTCATGTTCGATGTGACACCGACTCCGTGTCCGGTGAGGTCGCCGACGCTGAGGAGAGTTTCGCCGTCGGTCAGTTCGAGCGCGTCGTACCAGTCGCCGCCGATCAGTGTGTTCGTGGACGCCGGCAGGTGGTGGGCCGCGAGGTCCAGGGTCCCGGTGCCCCGGTGCGGGAGCCGCAGGGAGCCGCGCCACGGCGGGAGCACGGCCTCCTGCAACTCGACCGCGAGCCGGTGTTCGGTCCGCGCGGCATGCCCGTGGTGGTGGAGCGAGTCACGGGTCTCGCTGACCACCCGCTGGCTGCGGCGCAGTTCGCTGACGTCCCGCAGCACGGCCCACATCGAGGCGGTGCTGCCGTCAGTGTCGAGCACCGGTTCGCCCATCATGTGCACGGTGCGGACGTCGCCGTCCCGGCGTACGATGCGGAACTCGCCGTCGATGGGCCGGGCGTCGACGAGGCAGTTCGTGACCATCGCCGTCAGCTTCGGCCGGTCCTCGTCGAGGACCAGGGACGGCATCTCGTCGAGGGTGAGCGGTGGAGCCTCGGGGTCGCGGCCCAGGATCTGGTAGAGCTCCCCGGACCAACTGGCCTCGTCCGTCAGCAGGTTCCACTCGGCGCTGCCGACCCGGCTGAGCAACGAGCCCAGCGGGGGCGCGGCCGGTTCCAGGGGAGCCGCCGAGGTCGGCGGGCCGTCCCGCAGCTGGGCGAGATGCTCGTCGAGGTCGTTGAGCTGGTGCAGGGCCAGGTCGTACAGGGCGCGCTGCCAGCGACCCCGCGGGTGGTCCGATCCGTCCTCCTCGGCGTCGCGCCGCACCGCGTCCATGTCGCCCTTGAGCCGCCGCGTCTGCGATATGAGCGCGTCGACCGAACCGCGTCCGGGAGGCTGGGCGGCTGGGCGGTCCGCGGAGAGGTGGGACGGCATGACGCACTCCGATGCGGGGACGGTTCGACCAAGGCGGACGGAGGGACCGTTACGACTGTCGCACAGCCCGCGACGCCCTGTAAGGGATTTGGCAACACACGACACGGTGGTGCTTCTGGCATATGCCACAGTCTCACGGAGTTACTCCGAGGTAGGTGCGAGGCGTGCCGCCCGGATGCCCAAGTCGTAGGTTACACAGGGCATTTGACAACCCGTGGGTAACTCTCGCGCCGGGTGCTGCGTACGTTCGAAGGGTATGTGTTCGAGGTCTTCAGTACCGCAGCACTCCTGCGATGCCGTCCGCCTCACCGAGCGCGCCGTCGGGCACGAAGCGGACGTCGGCGCCCGTCTCCAGACACTGCTCGACGATCTCGTCCACGATGTCCTCGCGGGAGTCGAGGTCGCCACTCTCGGTGAGGACCAGATGGTCCCCGGCGTCCCGGACCGTCACGCGATAGTTCTCCTCGACGGCCAGCAGCCGGACACGGCCGTCCCGGGCGCTCTGCCACAGCTCGTCGACTCCGGCGGCGAACTCCCGCCGTCCGCGTGCCGTTTCGAGGGCTCGGCTCACGGCGTCCGTGCTCCGGCGGGCCTCCGCCTCGATCACCGGCCGCATGGCCTGCCACACGGCATCGGGGGTCCCGTGGGCGAGGCCACCGTGCGGAACGTTCACCGCGCCCCCGGCGGTGGTGCCGGCCTCGTCGATCAGCGAGAGGGCGGCCGGCTCGCCGGTGACGTACAGCCGTCGCGGATGGTCGCGCAGGACAGCGCTCATCGCGATGTCGGCCTCGCGCAGGAACTGGCGGGTGCGTTCCTCCCGGAAGGCGCTCGGCGTGTCACCGATCCGCTGCAGCCGTTCCGGGTCGAAGTTCTCCACCCGCCTGGTCAGGGGAAGCCGCCGACACGCGCCTCCACGACCCGGTCGGCACCGCCGTTCCACAGCGTGACGCGGTCCGCGGCGAGCGACAGCACCCAGAACGGCCGCCCGGCCGTCTGGGCGGAGACCAGGTTCCGGGTGAGGAAGGTGTCCGAGAGCACCACGCGTTCGGGCACCGGCCGGGCGAGCGACCACACCTGGTGCTCACCGGGGGCCGCGAAGATCGCCAGGCCGTCCTCGGCGTGCGTGAGATCGACCTCGGACAGGGCCCGGTCGAGGTGCCGGGCGACCTCCGCCCGGCGTTCCCGGGTGACGGCGGGATCGACCTCCAGTTGCCTCTTGGCCTCGGCCACGACATTGCGCAGCCGGACCTGGTCCTGGGCGTTGTGGGGTTCGCGCCGGTGTGTCGGCGTCAGCACGGAGACCGCGGGGTAGGGGCGCGGGCGCCGCAGCTCGGCAAGGGTCGCGGGACTCAGAACGTGCTCCATGACAGCACGATAGAGCCGATTCGCGATGGGGCATTTGGGGCAATCGGTTCACCGGTTCGAGTGGGGGAGCCGGAACTCACTCGGTGTCGTGATCGGAGCCGCAGGAGCTGCCGTCCGGCGGGAGGGTGCCGTACAGCAGGAAGGCGTCGACCTTGCCGTGCACGCACTTGGAGGACCCGTAGCCGGTGTGGCCCTCGCTCCGGTTGTCGAGCACCACGGCCGACGAGCCGAGCCGCTCGGCCGTCTCCACCGTCCAGCGGTACGGCGTGGCGGGGTCGCCCCGGGTGCCGACGAGCAGCATCCTCGGCGCGTCGACGTCCTTGACCTCGTCGCGGATGTAGTCGGTGCCCTTGGGGCGGCCGTAGCACAGCAGCACCTGGGCGAGCCGGTACCGGCCGAAGACCGGTGACGCCTGCTCGTACCGGGCGCGCAGCCGGCCGAGGTCCTTGGTGATCTGCGCGGCGGCGGGGCGGTCGGGATCGTCCGCGCAATTGACCGCCATCAGCGCCGCCGGCAGGTTGTCCAGGGGCACGTCCTCCGGGTCGACGAGTCCGCGGTGCTCGCCCCGCAGCGGCGGGAGCGTGACACCTCCGGACGCGAAGGCCTCCAGGCCACGCGTGTCGCCCTCCTCGAGCAGCTGGGCGACCGCCCGCTGCAGCAGGGGCCACAGCTCCCTGCTGTAGAGGCCCTGCCCGAGCGCGCCCGCGAAGTCCTGGCCGGAGAACGCCTCGCCGAAGTCCGTCGGCACCGGTTCCCGGTCGAGCGACTCGACCACCTGTACGACGTGTTCCCTGGCTTTTCGCGGATCCTGCCCGAACGGGCAGGCGATGTCCTCCGTGCACCAGGTCAGGAAGTTCTCCAGCGCTGTCTGCAGTCCCCGGGCGCTCGCCACGCCCTGCTCGGACAGCGGCTCGGTCAGCGTGTCCACACCGTCCAGAGCCATCCTGCCGACCTTCTCGGGGAACCGGGCCGAGTACACCGCTCCGAGTCGGCTTCCGTACGAGAAGCCCAGGTAGTTGAGCTTGTCGTCGCCGAGCGCGTCGCGCATGACGTCCAGGTCGCGGGCGGCGTTCACCGTGCCCATCTGGCGCAGCACGGGACCCGAGTGCTCGGCGCACTCGGCCGCCGCCGCGCGCAGCTTCTCGAGCACGGCCTGCGGATCGGCGGCCCCGGCGTCGCCGTCCGTCTCCTCCAGTGCGCCGGTGGAGGCGTTTCCGCAGCTCACCGGTGCGGAGCGGCCGACGCCGCGAGGGTCGAAGCCGACGACGTCGTAGCCGTTCGTCAGGCCCATGAAGTGTTTGCCGCCGAGGGCGAGTTGGGTCACGCCCGGGACACCCGGGCCGCCGAAGTTCACCAGTACCGAGCCCCGGGACTTGGCGGTGGCCCGGTAGCGGGCCAGGGCGAGATCGAGAGTGCCCTTCTCGGGCCTGGCGTAATCGAGCGGGACGGTGACCTTGCCGCACTGCAGGTCCTTGGGCATGTCCATGCCCTCGCACGGCGACCACTTGATCTTCTGGTCGTAGAAGCGCGTCAGGCCGGGCGGTGGGTCGTCGGCCGCGCCCGGCAGGCCCGCGCCCAGCAGGGCCAGCCCGGCCACGCCGGTGACCGAGCAGCGCCGGATCGAGAGGTGCGTGGACAGCTTGGCCAGCATCAATGCCTCCAGAGGCGCCCCACAGCGGACCGGGAACCGGCGCCCTCGCCCACCATAAACGGGCCCCCGAAGCGGCGCCTCCGGGCGGGTGGGGCCGCTCGATGCGGCTTGCGGTGTGCTGCTCCGTGCCGCATACGAAGGGCTTTACCGCTAGTTCGACAACCGGGCCGCTCGATGGAGTGAAAGGCCGATAAGCCATAACTCGGATCGTGCGCCCCGCGTTCTATCCCGTGCGGGTGAGTGCCCGCGACGATGTCTGGAAGGCAGGGAACCTATGAGACGGGTTACCCGAAACGGTGTGATCGCCGTCGCCGCCGCCTCGGGCGCGATGGCCCTGGCCGTCCCCGCGTCCGCGGATTCCGCGGCGGACGGATCGGCGGCCGGTTCGCCCGGGGTGGTCTCCGGCAACACCGTTCAGCTGCCGGTGCATGTCCCGGTGAACGTGTGCGGGAACACGGTGAACGTGGTGGGGGTCCTGAACCCAGCCGCGGGCAACAGCTGCGCTAACAAGGGCGACGGGCGGGCCGGCCGGCCGGGCAAGCCCGGCGGTGCGGTCGCCGAGGGCGGCGGAAAGGATTCACCGGGCGTGGCCTCCGGCAACGGCGTACAACTGCCGGTCGACGTCCCGGTCAATGTCACCGGCAACAGCGTGAACGTGGTCGGCATCGGCAACGCGGCGACCGGCAACGAGTCCTCGAACACCCCTGGTGACCGGCCGGTCCGCCCCCACCACCCACCGAAGCCCGCGGCCCCGAAGCCGTCCGTCCCGCCCCGGGCGCACCCGGCCCCCGACCCCGCCCCCGCCCCGCACTCCGTGCCGCGGGCCTCGGGAGCCCTTGCCCACACCGGCTCGGACCACACCCTGCCGGCCGTCGCGGCGAGCGCGGCGCTGGTGCTCGGGGAGTGGTGCTGCGCAGGAGGTTCCGCCCGGCGGCGGAGGCCTCGCAGGGGAGCTGAGGCAGCGGAGCCCGTCGGCACGCGATGCCGCTCCCGGACCCGGAAACGGCGGTGCCCTCGCGGCCCCGCCGATCGGTGGCAGGCGACACCGATCCGTTCCGGCCCGGGAGCCCGGGCGGCGCTGCCGCGTGGTGGCACGTCGTGGTGCTCTCGGGCGGAAGGCCGCGAAGCCCTCGCGGTGCCGCGGACGGCGGCATGCGACGCGGCTTCGGGGCCCGAAGGCTGTGGGCCCGTCGCGCTTTCGGGCCGGCGACGCCCTGAACTCGCCGGAGCTGCCGGGGCCGCGGGGGCGGTGGAGGTGGCCTCGGCCGCATCGGCGTCGTAGGAGCGCCCTCGGCGGCCGGTGGTCGTCAGACCGGCTCCGCCACCCCGGTGAGCAGCACCGTCCCGGAGTCGCCGTAGGCCGGCAGGGCGCGGTCGGCGTCGATGTGGGTCACGTCCAGGTCGCGGGTCAGAGGGGTGAAGACCTCTGTGACCGTCGTCGGGTTCACCGGGCAGCCCGGCCAGCGGGACGCCGGGCCGATGCGATAGGTCGGCAGGTTCTCCATGAACGCGGCGACCAGGTGGCCGCCCGGCGTGACCGTGCGGACGAAGGTGCGGCAGAAGTCGGCGAATTCGGCGAAGTCCTCCGTGGCGCCCTCGGCGACGAAGTGCATGGAGGCGAGTTCGTAGCAGCCGGGCGGCAGGTTCCGGACGTCGGCGTGGACTACGTTCACCGGCGCCAGCGCCCCGGCCAGGGTCGCCGGCACATCGGGGTTGAGCTGCCGGCACAGCGCGTGGAAGGGGAGCCAGCTCGCGTCGAGGCGGTGACAGATCTGTTCCTGGAGATAGGCGACGCTGCTCGCCCCCGCCTCCACGGCGTCGATCCTGCGGCACGCGGCGGACGCGAGGATCAGCGGGTAGAGGTTGGGGCCCGCCCCGAACTCCACCGAGCGGTCGATGCCGCCGGGCGGGAAGCGCCGGTAGAAGGCGCTGTGGTGGGCGATGATCGCCGCGTCCGAGGGATGCACCTCGCGGTAGTTCTCCGCGAGGTAGTCCGCGACCGGCCAGCGGTCCCAGTCCACGTCGTCGTTGTGCGTCGTCATGGCCGTTCAGCCCTTCAGCCGCAGCGGGAATCGCTCGGACAGCCGGGTCAGGGTCCCGTCGACGCCCAGGGAGCCCGAGGTCTCGGCGAGCAGTCGCTCCGGGGCGGCGGCGAGCAGGACGCCCGGGTCCGCTCCGGCCGGACGGTCCGGCTGGGTCATGGGGCACACCAGGACGGAGGGCGGACCGTCCAGCACGGCGGCGATGCCGGGTTCGAGGGCGACCGGGCTCATCAGCCGGGTGCCGTGCGCCCCGAGGTCCGGGTTGCTGTCCGTCGGCAGCAGGGTCCGGTGCGGTACGTCCGGGCCCAGCAGCCGGTCGACCGCCGTACGGCAGGACCGGTCGACCCCCTCCTGCCGGAACGCCGAGACCAGTGACGCGGCGGCCCCGAGCAGTGCGAGCTCCCGGGGCACCGCACGGCGATGGGCCACTACCATCCCCGTCAGCCGCAGGATCACCAGCAGGAACAGCGCTCCCGAGAAGACCGCGATCACGGTGGCGTCCCGCGTCTCGTCGCTCAGCCCCTGGTAGAGAAGGATCCCGGGCGCGATCAGCGTGGCCATGGTGAGTACGACCAGGGACTCCCCCTGCGGCACGGCGGCGGTCAGCTCGACCATGGACGGGTGCGGCGCGGCGAGGCCCCACGCGGTGCAGAAGACGGTCCCGCCGGTGCCCAGCAGGGTGCCCGTCCGCCACAGGTCGTTGAGTTGCGGGATCCCGTACGCGATGTCGAAGCCGGCGTCGTAGCAGGTGTCGCCTGTGATGCAGGTGAGCAGCCCGCCGGCCGGCACCCACCAGGGCCACCGATGGGCGGGGTGGTGGAGGCGCGTGCCGACCAGGACGGCGGTGACGCCCGCGAGACCGATGACGGCCCACAGGGCGGGACGCGTCGCCGGGACGGTGATATAGACGAGGGTGGCCACCGCGACCAAGGCGATGCAGGCGGTCGGCAACCGCCGTGCAGGCAGCGTAGACATGCGCCTCCCCCCGTTGGGGAGACCGGGGCGTGACGCCTGTTCCGGTTGAATTCGATCGTAGATTCGCCCATCCGGCCCTGCATCTCGGGCGGGCGGCGCCCCTCGATGGGAGCGAGGAATCCGGGGGCGGCTCAGTCGCGCCCGCGATGGAACCTCATGTGCAGATCCCGGATCCGACCCGTCAGTTCCGGCACCGGACCGTCCACGATCACACCGGGTGCCACCTCATGGACGGGGAGTGTCCGCACCGGTGGCGCGGGGGCTCCCAACTCGCCCAGCCAGGATACGAGTTGCTCGGACGAGGCGACATAGGCGATGCGTCCCAGGCCGACCCAGGCGTGCGCCGCCGCGCACATCGGGCAGTGCTCGCCGGAGGTGTAGACCGTGGCCGCCGCCCGCTCCTCGAGTGTGAGATGAGCCGCCGACCAGCGCGCCAGTTCGAACTCGGGGTGCCGGGTGTGGTCGCCCGAGGCCACACGGTTGCGGTCCTCGGCGAGGACCGTGCCGTCTCTCCCCACCAGAACCGAACCGAACGGTTCGTCCCCGGCGTCCAGTGCCTCGGCCGCGAGCTCCACGCAGCGGCGCAGGTGAAGCAGTTCCGTGTCCTTCACGACCATGGTGCCGGGCCCTTCCGCGTGACGAAGTGATCAACAGGACTTTACGGCGGGCGGGGCGTGCGACCGTCCGGATGTCACATCACCGCCCGTCCGATCCGTCGCATGGTCATGACGACGAACCGGAAGAACCAGAGCATCCTCCTCGCCGGCGCGAGCGGTGTCCTCGGACGGCACATCACCCACGCGCTCACCGAGGCCGGCCACAAGGTCACCGGACTCGGCCGGAGCCGGGAGAACGGAGTCCGCGCCGACCTCATGGACCGCGACGCGCTGCTGCGCGCCGTCGACGGACACCACTTCGACACCGTGATCCACGCCGCTACCGCCCTGCGCAAGCCACCGATGCGCGACCGCGACATGGACGCCACCGACGCGCTGCGCACCCAGGGCACGGCCCACCTCCTCGAGGCCGCCCATGCCACGGGCGCCCGCCGCTTCGTCGCTGAGTCGATGGTCTTCGGCTACGGCTACGGGGATCACGGCGACCGCCCGCTGACCGAGGACGACCCCTTCGGTCCGCCCGGCAGAACGCCGCGGCTGGAGCGGCATATCGCCGGGATGCGGACCAAGGAGCGGCTCACCTTCGAGTCGGAGGCGCTGGAGGGCATCGCGCTTCGCTTCGGCTTGTTCTACGGCCCCGGCGGCACCGACGCCCTGCTGCCGCTGCTGCGCGGGCGGCAGTTGCCCATGCCCGGCGACCGCGACCGGGTGCTGCCGTGGGTGGAACTCACCGATGCGGCCCGCGCGGTGGCCGCCGCCGTGGAACGTGGCCGGCCGGGGCAGGCGTACAACATCGCGGACCGAACTCCGCTCGGCTTCCGCGCCCACATCGAGAGCGTGGCCGCGACGTTCGGACTGCCGAAGCCGATGACCGTGCCGCTGTGGCTGATGAAACCCATGTCGTACGCGCACACCGTGATGGCGTCGCGGCTGCGGATGTCCTGTGCCAAGGCGGAACGCGAACTGGGCTGGACTCCGCGCTATGCGTCCAGCGGCGAGGGGCTCGCCGCGATGCGGCCGTCTGGCCGCTGATGCCGGGGGCGCACCGGCCGGGGTGCCGGGGAGCACCAGCCGGAACCGGCTCCGGTGTGCCGGGCCGCCGGGCCGCGGCACACCGGAGCCGGATGACTCCTGGTGTCGCGCACGTACTGTCGATCGCCGTCGCTCGCTACGCCGTCAGCGGCGTACCTTCGAACGGTCCAGCGCGGCGACGCCGAGCGCGGCGAGGCCGATCTGGATGAGCCATTCGACCCAGTCGACACCCTTGGTGTCGGCCACGCCGAACGCGCCGGCGAGTGCGGAGCCGATCAGCGCGGCGATGATGCCGACGACGATCGTCCACAGAATTCCGATTCGCTGACGGCCCGGGACCACGAGCCGGCCCAGGACGCCGATGACGATGCCGATCACGATGGCACTGATGATGCCGTCGACTTCCATCTCCGCCCCTTCTCCTCAGATCCCCCGCTGCAGTGCGTGTGCCCCCTGGCGGCCGGGACACTCCGGGCCCGCGCCCCGTGGCCGCCCGCGGCGTGGACGGTGACATGAGGATGCGGACACGAGAGGGCCGGTCCGGGAGCGCGGACCGGCCTTCGTCTCCCTCCCGGCGGGGGCTACGGCCTCGGGGAGGCCTTCGCGGCCGTTCCGGCGCACACCAGACCCAGCAGCACGGCCAGTGCACCGATGATGATGTTGTTCCACACGACTCCGGCGTCCGGGCTCTCGCCGACGATCCAGGGCGAGATGATCATCCACACCCCGAGGGCGCACATGGCCCAGCTCAGCCCGTACATACGCTCCGGAGCACGAGTGAACCCGAGTGCCAGCAGACCGATCGCGATACCCATGATCAGGTTGTGCGTCACGAGCGGCGGCTGGCTGGTCGTGTAGTGGACTATCCACGGGGAGGCCGCGCAGTACAGACCCAGCAGGAACACCGGTCCGTCCACGAGCGCCACATCGCGACCACCGAGCACGCGGGCGTACCGATCCCGCATCTCGGAGGCATCAGGGTGGCTGGTGATGTCACCTCTGGTGGGCGAGACGTTGGCCATGACTCGTCTCCTTCGTCTTACAGGGCGACCGCGTCTGGTGGGGTATGCGGTAAGCGCCGCGTAAGCACATTCTGCTCTTATTTTTCCTTTATGTGTAGGGGTTGTGCAGGGGTGCGGGCTCCTACCGGGCGGTACATGTCCGGGCGGATCGCGGGCAATCGGAGGGATACGGCAGTGACCGATCGACGTCGCCCGACGGGTGGCGCGGGACAGCGGAGGGCAGCGGACATGTCTACGGCGATCAGCGCGAAGGTCCTGGAGCGGTTCCCGGCGGGAGCCCCGCGCGGATCGTGGCCGGCGGAGGAGTACGCGGCGCGCTGCCGCGCCGAGGGTGAGCCCGCCACCGTCGTGATGGATCTGGAGTCGGACGCCTTCCTCGTGGTGGTTCCATCGGACGGCGAAGCCTGATCCCGGCCGGGATCAGGAACCCGGGTCCGGGGCCGGGGCGCGAGACGAGCCGCGCATTCCTTGGCGACCTCAACCGGTTCCAACGAGCCCCTTTGGTGGGCAAGACCGGTCGTACGAACGGCTCCGTGTCCGCGACGGTGGGCATACACGACGGTGAGCACCAGCTGACGTTCAACATCAACGGTGACTGGCTCCGGGACGGAGCGCTCTACGTCGATGTGATCGAAGCGGAGTTCTGCGGCAAGGTCCCGCACCGGGGTGCCGAGCCGTCCCTGACGCCGCTCGGTCAGCCGGAGGCCAGTGCGCCGAGGTGCGTCCGGCGTGCCTCGGTCGTCTGGCCCTGCACCAGCAGGAACATCCCCTCGCGGGCCAGCCGCTGCGCCCGGCTGTCCAGGGCCATGGACCGGCCGCCCCCGGCCACGACCGCGGCGGTCGTGGCCGCGCGCATGAGGTCGTAGGCGCGTGTCTTCACGGACAGGCGTTCCGGGACGCACTCGTGGGGGACCGGGTGGTCGGCCAGCGCGTAGGCCTCCCGCCGGACCTCGTCCAGCCGGGCCCGCAGTGAGCGGGCCGCGTCCTGGCCGTCCGGGGTGTCCGCCACCAGGTCCAGCGCCGCTTCCGCCACTCCGAAGACGGCCGGACTGGCGTTGGCGGCCCGCGGCAGGTCGACCAGGGCGAACTCCTTCTGTGGCACGCGCAGCACGACAGCCTCGTCCGGCACCCACAGGCCGTTCAGTTCCAGGGAGACCGTACGGGCGGCGGTCAGTGCCGCGAGCCGCATCGGCGCCGACGGAGACAGCCCCGGCTGCTCGCGGGCCTCGGCGAGGACGAACACCACCTCGGCCGTCTCCGTCACACCGGCCAGCAGCATCACGTCGTTCAGACCCCAGCCGGTGAACCAGGGCACCGTTCCCCCGAAGCGCCAGCCGCCCCGATCGGGCACCGCCCGCACGGGGACGCGGGGGAAGGCGCGGACATGGGCGAACGCGATACCGGCCATCACCTCACCGGTCGCCAGCGGCCGTAGGAGCTTCTCGCGGATGGGCGAGTCACAGGTGGCGAGCAGCTTCACCGGGGTGTGGTGCTGTGTCTGCACGAACCATGTGGAACAGCACGCCCCGGCCAGGATCTCCGCGGTCTCCCGCGCCACGCCGACGGGCGCGCCCGCCCCGCCGTACTCCTGCGGCGCGCCCACCCCGAGCAGCCCCGACCGCTTCACGGCCGCGATATGGCTGGCCGGCACACCCTCCTGGTCGACGCGCTCGGCGTCGGGGACGAGGAGATCGTGCGCCAGTCGTCGTGCGCGGGTGACAAGGGGATGAGGTGTGGTGGTCATGGGAGAAATTCTCCTGGCCGCACGGCGCGGAGTGTCGATCCGGGGGTGTGTCGTTTCAGGGACGTACGTCGAGCTCCGTGAGCACGTCGAAGTCGAGACCGTCGGCACGGGCCAGATAGATGCGCTGGCGCACATGACTGTCCCGAAGGTGCAGCAGCCCGCGCGGGCCCTCGTACGACACCGCGCCCGCCGCCGCGCCGATCGCCGACACGTCCAGCGTCCCGGCCCGCCGCAGCAGCGCGGCCAGCAACAGCACACCCTCGTAACAGGACTCGCCGAGGCTGCCGAGGGCGGGTGCGTCGACGCCGTAGCGGGTGGCGTACCGCCCGTGGAAGTCGAGAGTGTCCCCGTTGGCCAGCGAGGCGAAGAAGCCGGCCGTGCTGTAGAGGTCCTCGGTGGCCGCCGGGCCGCTCGCCATCAGCATGTTCTCGTCCATCAGGGTGCTCAGCCGCAGACAGCGCGCATGCAGGCCGTGCGCCGCGAACGCCCGGTTGAAGCGCACCGCGTCGCTGCCGACGAGCAGCATCAGCACCCCGTCGGCGTCGGCGCGCTCGACGCGGCGCAGCACCGGCCCGAAGTCGTCGGTGCCGAGCGGGAGATAGGCCTCACCGGCGACACATCCGCCGGACGCACGGGCGTACACCCGGGCCGCCCGTGCCGTACGCCGCGGCCACACGTAGTCGTTCCCGACGACGAACCACCGCCGTGCCCCGCGCTCGCGCGCCAGCAGATCCATCGCGGGCCGCAGTTGATCGCGCGGGGTCTCGCTCGTCAGGAACACGCCCGCGGTGTCCTCCCCGCCCTCGTACAGCGCCGTGTACACGTACGGCACGCGGTGCGCGATCCTCGGCGCCAGCGCCTGGCGCACCGAGGAGATGTGCCAGCCCGTGACGCCCTGCACCACGCCCAGGTCGACCAGCGCCTCGACCTGGCCGGCGACCTCGTACGGCGGGCCCGAGCCGTCGACCGGGACGAGCCGCAGCTCCCTGCCGAGCACGCCGCCGTCCCGGTTGACCTCCTCGGCGGCCAGCCGCGCGCACAGCTCGCACGTCGGCCCGAAGATCCCGGCCGGCCCCCTCAGGGGGAACACGAGGGCCACGCCGAGCACCGAGTCGTCGGCCGTGAACCACTCGGGCGCGGGGAGGTCGTGCCGGAACATGCCATCATGATTCCGGCTCCACCGTACGAACTCCAGTGCGTCTCTTACCATGGACGCACCTCTAGCTAGGAGCGGCATGGCCACCCCATCCCCGCGTCGGTCCGACGACCTCGTGCAGCTGCTGACGCGGGCCGAGCGGCTCGCGGCGCGGCGGCTGCAGGCCGTGCTGGAGGAGGAGGGCTGCTCGCTCGACGCGTGGCGGGTACTGGCCCTGCTGTCCGAGGGCGAGGGGCACCACATGACGGCGATCGCGGAGGCCGTCTTCCTGCCGCCTCCGACGCTGACCAAACTCGTCGACCAGCTTGTCGACCAGAATCTGCTGCACCGCCGGGTCGACCCGTTCGACCGCCGCCGCGTCCTCGCCCACCTCACCCCGCGCGGCCGGGAGTACTGGCAGCGCGTCGACCGGGCGGTCCACACCGGCCGGCCCACGCTGGGCGACGGCGACGACGAGCTGCTGCGGTCCCTGCTGGACCGACTCGCGGCGACGCTGGGCGAGTCGGCCCCCGTGTGAGCCCCCGGCAGCTCCGCACGCGGATGACTGGTCTACACCCTTGACTGGTACAGACCAACGCGATTGAGTGTGCCTCCACACCCCCACCACGGCCGCCCCACGCCGTGACCGGCCCGGCCGGCGCGTGCGCCCAGGCCCTGCTTCGCCCTGCCTGGCCGGGTGCGGCCGTGCTCCGCAAAGGAGTCGATCCCGTGTCGAGACGCCGTCTGTCCGCCGTCCTGGTCACCCTCGCCCTCGCGGGCACCGCCCCGGTGCTGCTGCCCGCCTCGAACGCCTCCGCCGCCGCGTGCTCCAGTTACCCGAACTGGACCGCCGGCAAGTCGTACAACGCCGGAGACATCGTCCGCTACACCGACGGCAAGGCGTACATCGCCGAGCACGCCAACCCGGGCTACGACCCGGTCATCAGCACCTGGTACTGGGAGCCCTACGCCTGCGACAGCGGGCCGGGAACACCCCACGCGCGCTTCGTCGTCACCGAGGCGCAGTTCAACCAGATGTTCCCGCACCGGAATTCCTTCTACACGTACAGCGGGCTCACCGCGGCCCTGAGCGCCTACCCCGGCTTCGCCAACACCGGGGGCGACACGGTGAAGAAGCAGGAGGCCGCCGCCTTCCTCGCCAACGTCAGCCACGAGACCGGCGGCCTGGTGCACGTGGTGGAGCAGAACACCGCCAACTACCCGCACTACTGCGACTGGAGCCGGCCCTACGGCTGTCCGGCCGGACAGGCCGCCTACTACGGGCGCGGCCCCATCCAGCTGAGCTGGAACTTCAACTACAAGGCCGCGGGTGACGCGCTCGGCATCGACCTGCTGAACAACCCCTGGCTGGTCCAGAACGACTCGGCCGTCGCCTGGAAGACGGCCCTGTGGTACTGGAACACCCAGACCGGCCCCGGCACCATGACCCCGCACAACGCCATGGTGAACGGCGCCGGCTTCGGCCAGACCATCCGCAGCATCAACGGCTCCCTGGAGTGCGACGGCAAGAACCCGGCGCAGGTGCAGAGCCGCGTCAGCAACTATCAGCGGTTCACGCAGATCCTCGGGACGTCACCCGGCGGCAACCTCTACTGCTGACGCCGGACCCCAGGGCGTGGTGTCATACGGGATGTCATGCACCTGATCAACCCCGATCGGTCCTGATCAGTCCGACGAAGGGCATCCCTCATGCGTCTGCGCACCCCCCACGCCCTGCTCGCCACGACCGCCGCGCTGGCCGCCGCGGTCGTGGCGCCTCCGCCCGCCGCTGCCGCATCGGTTCCGGCCGCGGGCACGTACTACGTCCAGAGCGCCACGACCGGGCTCAACGCGGCCGACAGCGGCGGAGCGGTCGAGCAGCACAGACCCCGTGGCAACGAGGACCGCCAGCAGTGGCGGCTGCAGCCGAACGGGTCGACCCACCTGCTGGAGAACACCGACACACCCGGCAACTGCCTCGGCCGCAACGGCGACCAGGCCGCGACCGTCGCCTGTACGAGCGCGGACGCCGTCTGGGAGATCACCCCGGCCGGCACCGACCGCTACACCCTCAAGGCCCCGGGCACCGCACGCCATCTCACGGTGGCCCCCAAGCCGTCCGGCGCCACCTACCCCGCCCGGCTCGCCGTCGGCGGGGCGGGCGACCTCGCAGTGTGGTACCTCACCCCCGTCGACCCCGCCACCGGCCCCATGCCGCCGCAGGGTCAACGCACCCTGGACCAGGTCACGTTCCTCACCTCGCACAACGCGTACGCCAACGGCGTCGACGGCGGCTTCGCACCGCCCTTCGTCAACCTCGTGCCCAACCAGACGCGCGGTATCGAGCGGCAACTCGCCGACGGAGTCCGTGGATTCATGCTCGACATCCATCAGACCCCCGACGGCGCGATTCTCTGCCACAACAGCTGCACCCTCGTCAGCAAACCGGTCGCCCTCTGGGTCGACCTCCAACGCATGGTGGACTTCCTCAAGGCCCACCCCGACCAGTTCGTCACCGTCTTCCTGGAGGACTACGTCGACCCGGGCGTCCTGCGCGCGGAACTCGCCAGGGTCAACGGCCTGTCGGACGTGCTGTACCGGCCCGACCGCACCGGCGTACGGCAGAACGGCTGGCCGACGATGGCGGACCTGGCCGCCGCCGGCCACCGCCTGCTGATCTTCACCGACCACAGCCGCTCCGCCGACCAGGCGGCGGGCCTGACCCGGGACGGCTTCGGCGTCATGTACCAGCGCGAATGGACCGTCGAGAACTACTGGTCCATGGGCTCGCCCATCGGCTCCTCCGACTGGTCCTGCTACAGCCGCTGGTATGACGCCGGCACGAACATCCCGCTGACCCGCACCGAACCCGGATTCCGCCCGCTGTTCGTCATGAACCACTTCCGCGACGCCGGACTCACCGCCACGGCTGCCACGGACAACACCAAACTCGCCGACCGAGCGCAGCGGTTCTGCCGGCCGGCCGCCCGCAAGAAGCCCAACTTCCTCGCCGTGGACCACTACGACCGCGGTAACCCGGCCTCCGCCGTCGCCGCCCTCAACTCGTACACATATCCGTAAAGCGGCCACACCGGTCCCCGTGGCGTATGTGAGACTCCGCCGATGAGCTCACAGACGATCACCGCGGACGCCGCGGGCACCTGGAAACTCGGCGACCTGCCCGTCCACCGCCTCGGCTACGGCGCGATGCGGCTGACGGGCAGCGCCGCCTTCCACCACGGCACACCGAGCGACCGCGACCGGTCGATCGCCGTCCTGCGCAAGGCGATCGACCTCGGTGTGAACCACATCGACACGGCCGCCTTCTACTTCTCGTCGCTGCGCTCGGCGAACGAGCTCATCAACACCGCGCTGGGGCCGTACCCGGACGACCTGGTCATCGTCACCAAAGTGGGCCCGTACCGGGCCTACGACGGGGAATGGGGCACCTCGGCCCGCCCCGAGGATCTGCGCGGCCACGTCGAGGAGAACCTGCGCCAGCTCGGCCGCGACCACCTGGACGTCGTCAACCTGCGCCGGATGCCGAAGTACG
Organism: Streptomyces sp. CA-179760; assembly: GCF_050937045.1. Classification (NCBI taxonomy): domain Bacteria; kingdom Bacillati; phylum Actinomycetota; class Actinomycetes; order Kitasatosporales; family Streptomycetaceae; genus Streptomyces; species Streptomyces sp. CA-179760. Next base: position 295,216 of record NZ_JBNJLZ010000001.1, on the reverse strand, counting down.
GCTCGATCGCCGAGCACTTCGGAGCCCTCGCGCAGCTCCGGGAGGCGGGCCTGATCCGGCACCTGGGGGTCTCCGGCATCGAGCCCCGCCACCTCGCCGAGGCACAGGCCATCGCGCCCGTGGTCTGCGTGCAGAACCGGTACGCCCTCGACCGTCCCGACCCGGCGACCGACGAACTGCTGCGGATCTGCTGCGAACAGGGCATCGCCTTCGTGCCGTTCTACGCCGTCGCCGGCGAGAGCGGGGAGCACGGTGCCACCACCGCCCACGACGAGGAGGTGCGCACCGTGGCCCGGGCCCACGGTGCGAGCCCAGCACAGATCCGCCTCGCCTGGACGCTGCACCAGGGCCCCCACGTCCTCGCCATCCCCGGCACCGGTAACCCCGGCCATCTGGCGGAGAACGTGGCGGCGGGTGCGATCCGCCTCACCGCCGAAGAACTGGATCGGCTGAGCGCACCGCGGCGGAGAGCCGGGGCGATCGGCTAGACCGCCCAGCTTCCGTCCCGCATGAGATGCCTGCGGGGCAACTCCTGCACCTCGCACCACGCCTGCACCGCTCGCGGCCGCACCCGGAAGAACGCATACGACGCGTGGTCCTCGCGCGGATCCCAGCCGGTCTTCGCACGGAACGCCTCGGCCGCGGCGGGTGGCACCTCGCCGGAGGCGAAGGTCTCCACGTCGCCGTCGACGAGCACGACGTCCCGGGTGTCCCCGAAGGCCAGCCGGGCACGCCGGCCGTCCCGCAGATTGCGGCCGGTGGGGTTGGTCAGCCGGGTGCACAGCCACACGGCCTCGTCGTGCCACACGAACCACAGCGGAACCAGACACGGCAGCCCTTCGGCGTCGGCCGTGGCGACCCAGATGTCGATTTCCCGCTCCAGCCGGACCAGCAGGTCCGCCTTGCGCCGCGCGGGGGTGCGAGGTGGCTCGGTGATCTTCATGGACGGGACGTTAGCGGCCGGGCCGGGGGTGCCGCCTCGGGCTGCGGGCGTAGGCCGAAGGTCTAGGTGTGCTGTTCGGAGAGGTTGGTGACGCGGCTGGCTGGGGTTTGGATCAGGTCGCAGGAAACTGACGGTTCCTCGTAATCGCCGGTGAGCGGGGTCTGGTGCGTGCAGCTGCAAGGCGGAGGAGGGCGGCGATGCGGAGCATCGGCAACCGACGACAACGCGGCAGATGCGCGTGCCGGACCCCGCGTCTGCGGCGTGATCCGAACGGCAGGCCCTAGTAGTGCTTCGTTAGGTTCTGGGCTGTCTGTGGCTTCTTCGGGGGTTGGGCAGGGGGCGTCCGCAGGTGGTGCAGGTACCGGTCCAGCACCTGAGCAGGTCCTGAAGAATGTCGAGGACCTGGTAGAGGGTCAGGCCGGTGTGCGGACTTTTGGGTCGAGCCGCCTGAGGGTGAGGAAGGCCTGGGCGGCGGTGACGAGGGTGACGTGGTGGTGCCAGCCGCGCCAGGTGCGGCCCTCGAAGTGGTCCAGTCCCAGGCCATGCTTGAGCTCGCGGTAATCGTGCTCGATCCGCCAGCGCATCTTCGCCCACCGCACCAGGTCAGCGGCCGGTGTGGTGGCGGGCAGATTCGATATCCAGTAGTCCGTCGGAGTGTCCTGGCCCTCCGGCCATTCAACGAGGAGTGTCTGGACGGGCAGGACACCGTCCCACTGGTTGCGGCCGCCGCCCGCCGCCTGGGCTGCGGCGAGGGACTGCTTGCCCGCGGGCCGCACGCTCAGCACCGCGAACCGTGAGGTCATCGCGCCTTTGCTGCCCTGCCGCCAGGTCACCTCGGTGAACCGCTCCGCACCCGCCTCCGCTGCGAGGACGCAGACGGCTCGTGGTGGGGTGCGATAGCGGGGAAGGGTGGGCGGCCCGAGCCCACCGTAAGCAGGCTGGTGCGGCTCGGTATTCTCCGGGTGAGCGACTTCCTTCCCGTTCAGGGCCAGAACATAGGACAGCCCTCGCTCCTCAAGGCCGAGCCGGAAGGGGGTGCTGACGCCGTATCCGGCGTCGGCGACCACGACCGGCGCCTTCAACCGCCAGTCGGCGAGCGTGTCCAGCAGGCCGAGCGCGAGACGCCACTTCTCCTGGTGCACCACGTCGTCGGGGACTCCTGCTCTGCGGCATCGGTCCGGCTCATCCGTCCACTCACGCGGCAGATACAACTGCCACTGCAACGGGCACGAGGCGGTGTCGGTGGCGGCATGGACACTGACCGCGACCTGGCAGTTCGCCCGTTTGCCGAGTGCTCCGCAGTACTGGCGGGCCACTCCGGCCGACGCCTTGCCGCACTTGGGGAACGACACGTCGTCGATCACCCACACCTCAGGTGTGATCACCTCGGACAGCCGCTCGGCGATCCGCTGCCTGACCGGCAGCGGATCCCACGGCGACTGGTTCACGAACTGCTGCAGGGCCTGCATGTTCCCGTCCGGCAGACGCTCGGCCATCGGCTGGACCGACTTGCGCCGGCCATCGAGCATCAGGCCCCGCAGATAACACTCGCCCCACCGCCGCTGATCCCGCCGCGGCAACGACCCGAACACATCGGCAACGAACTCCGCCAACTCACCCCGGAGCCGTTCCACCTCCCCCAACCTCACCCCGGGAAGCTGCCCACAATCAACCGAGATCACTCAACGTAACGAAGCACTACTAGGTCCGAGAGGAATCGAGGTACTGCGCCAGCCCTTGGCCCAGTGACCAGTCGGCCGACTCGTTCTCGGTCAGGACCACGAAGACGTTCCTCGGCTCGGTGCCCGCGTACGCCTGGGCGAGCTCGGCGACTCTCCGGTACAGCGCCTGTTTCCGCTCGGGCGTGCGACCGGAGCGGAGCGTGATCGCGACGTAGACGATGCCGTCGTCGCGGTGCACGCCGAGGTAGTCGTCGTACCGGAGAGTCCCGCTCGTGCCGTCGTGGTCCCTCAGGATCTGGAACCGGTCGTCGGCCGGAATGCCGAGCGTCTCCCGCAGGGCGTCGTGGACGGCACGGCCGATCGCGGCGAGGCGCTCGGGGCCGGCGCGGAGCGTGTCGATGCGGACCAAGGGCATGGGGCCTCCGGAGAAGTTGTCGACCATGAATGTACATACTAGTAGTTACAGTCGCTCCGCTGTAACTGGCGTCCCGTGCGTTTTACGTATAACCTCTCCCGTCAACCGCACGCTCCGAGAGGTCCCGATGAGACGTATCGCCCTGGTCACCCTCGTCGTCGACGACTACGACGAGGCGATCCGCTTCTACACCCAGGCCCTCGGATTCCGGCTCGTCGAGGACGCGCCCCGGCCTGACGGATCCCGCTGGGTCGTCGTCGAACCCGGTGCCCCGGGAGTCGGAGCCGGTCTGCTGCTCGCCCGTGCCAAGGGGGAGGCCCAGGCCGCCCGGGTCGGGGACCAGGCCGGAGGGCGGGTCGGGTTCTTCCTGCACACCGACGACTTCGCCCGCGACCACGCCCGGATGGCCGCCGCGGGCGTCACCTTCCTGGAGGAGCCGCGGTACGAGCCGTACGGCGTCGTCGCCGTCTTCCAGGATCTGTACGGCAATCGCTGGGACCTGCTCCAGCCCGCCGGCTGACCTCCCTCTCCGCTTCGAACCGCCCGCTCAAGGAAAGACCCGCCATGACTGCTACGCGCGTAGATGACGCATTGATCCGCCGGCTGCCCAAGGCCGTGCTGCACGACCACCTCGACGGCGGCCTGCGCCCCGCCACCGTCGTGGAGCTCGCGGACGCGGTCGGTCACACCCTGCCCACCACCGACCCCGACGAGCTCGCCGCCTGGTACTACGAGGCCGCCAACTCCGGTGACCTGGTGCGCTACATCGCCACCTTCGAGCACACCCTCGCCGTCATGCAGACCCGCGAGGGCCTGCTGCGCACCGCCGAGGAGTACGTCCTCGACCTCGCCGCCGACGGTGTCGTGTACGGCGAAGTGCGCTACGCCCCCGAGCTGAACACGAACGGCGGGCTGACCCTCGCCGAGGTCGTCGAGACGGTTCAGGAGGGCCTCGCCGCCGGCATGGCGAAGGCCGCGGCCGCGGGCACCCCGGTCCGCGTCTGCACCCTGCTGTGCGGGATGCGCATGTTCGACCGGGTGCGCGAGGCCGCGGACCTGGCCGTGGCGTTTCGCGACGCCGGTGTCGTCGGCTTCGACATCGCCGGTGCCGAGGACGGCTTCCCGCCCGCCGACCACCTCGCGGCCTTCGAGCACCTGCGCCGCGAGAACGTGCCGTTCACCATCCACGCCGGGGAGGCGCACGGCCTGCCCAGCATCCACCAGGCCCTCCAGGTGTGCGGCGCCCAGCGCATCGGGCACGGCGTGCGCATCACCGACGACATCCCCGACCTCGTGGCGGGCAAGCTCGGCCGTCTCGCCGGCTGGGTGCGCGACCGGCGCATCGCCCTGGAGATGTGCCCGACCTCCAACCTCCAGACCGGAGCCGCGACCTCCATCGCCGAGCACCCGATCACCGCGCTGAAGGACCTCGGCTTCCGCGTCACCCTCAACACCGACAACCGGCTGGTGTCGGGCACGACGATGACCCGCGAGATGTCCCTGCTGGTCGAGCAGGCGGGCTGGACCGTCGAGGACCTGCGCACGGTCACGGTGAACGCCCTGAAGAGCGCGTTCCTGCCCTTCGACGAGCGGAACGCGCTCATCCGGGACGTCGTGCTGCCCGGCTACGAAGCCGCGCTCTGAAGGAGTCCCCGCAGGTAGGCGGCCTGTCCGATGTGCTGGAGATCGTCGGACAGGACGCTGACCAGCCGGACCCCCAGGGTGACCGGCGGATTCCACCGCTCGTCGACGACCCGCTCCAGGTCCTTGGCGGCCAGGCCGCGCAGGGCCTCCAGGCTCTGGTCGTGCACGGCGTCGTAGTAGCCGGTCAGCATCTCGCCCGAGTCGACCCGGACCTTGGCGACCTTGGCGGGGCTGTGGCCGTAGCCCGTGTCGTGGCGGGGCAGGCCAAGACCGAAGCGCTTCTCCCAGTCCTGGGCGAGCCACACCTGCTCGAGGCCGAAGGCGTCGGCGATGTGGTCGTCCTGGACCCGGGTGAGGTGCCAGACCAGCCAGGCGACCGAGTTGGCGTCGGGCGCGGGCCTGGCGGCGAGGTCATCGGGGCCGAGGCCCTCGACGGTGGCGTGGACTTCTTCCCTGATGCGGCTGTGAGCCTCGATGAGGACGTCCTTTGCATGCATACGTCCACCATCGCCCATCGCGTCACCTCACGCGTCGGGGACCCAGCTCCCGTGGAAGCCCAGAGGCACCCGCCCCGGCAGATGGATCCGGGCGACCGGTTCGCCGGTGAAGTCCTGGGCCGAGAGGATCACCAGGTCCGACGCACCGCGGTCGGGGTCGTGCACGTACGCGATCGCGTAGCCGTGGTCCTCGGCCGCGCCCGGGTCGGCCGGGTCGCACGGTACGAACACGGCCTCGCTCGCCGCCGAGCCCCGCGGCAGCCGGTGCACCTGCGCCGTGCCGCGCAGCAGATCGTGCTTGAACAAAGCGTTGCCGAAGGCCCGGTCGGGCGGGCTGCCGTCGGCCGTAAGGTACGCCGATGTCATCTCCGCCGACGCCGCCGTGTAGCCGTAGCGGTGCCGGCGGGACACCAGCGACTCGTTCACGCGCGGGAACTCCTGCGGACGGTCGTCGAGCGTCTTTGTGCGCACCCGGCCGCGGTGCAGGTCGACCGTCCAGCGGTCGAGCCGGGCGGTCCCCGCCCCGTACGGCCCACCCGACCCGCGGCCGGCCACGAAGAAGGGCGCGTCGAAGTTCGTCATGTCGATGACGATGTCCGAGCCCTCCTCATAGGCGTTGAGGGTGTGCGAGTAGTACACCGGGTCCACCTCGAACCAGCGCACCGCGCCACCTGCTCGCGGCAGGACGCCGACCCGCGCCGGGTGTTTCCTGTTCCAGACGTACGGCACGATGTCGCCGCGCTCGGCGCCCGCCGGGTCGAATGTGACCGGCATGTCGAGGATGACCACGTGGTTCTCGGTGAGCGCGAAGTCGTGGATCATCGGCGCGTCCGCCACCGGGATCGTCGTGGTGCGCGAGACCCGGCCCGTCGGGTCCACGACGAGGTGGCGCACATGGTCCCAGGTCGGGTAGTAGGCGATCGCGTGCAGCTCACCGGCGTGCACGTCGAACTTGGTGTGCGCCGTCAACGGCCCCTTCAGGGTGCCCCGGAAGTCGTACGTGCCGACGGTGTGGAGCTCGTCGTCGAGTTCGTACGGCAGCGGTCCGCTCTCCTGGAGCGCGAGGATCCGTCCCCGGTAGGGGATCACATGGGTGTTGCAGGGGAAGTCGTCCGGCGGCACGGGGCCCGGATAGGGCTCGCCGAGCTTCTTCGCCACCTGGGACGAGCGCACCCACCGGCTGCGATACCACTCGGCGCGGCCGTCGCGCAGCCGGACGCCGTGTACCATGCCGTCGCCGAGCATCCAGTGGTGGGCGCGCGGGTCCTCCAGGCCCAGGACGTTGGGACCGTTGCGCAGGTAGCGCCCGTTCAGCTCGCGCGGGATGCGGCCGGTGACCGGAAGGTCGAAGGCTGTCAGTTCCTCGGTGACGGGCTTGAACGCGCCCTCGAGAAAGGGGAAGTGCCGCTTCGCCGGGACCGGCGCCGCAGCCGCGGGCCGCGCTCCCGCCCCGGTGCCGACGAGTCCGCCGGCCGCCGTGATCGCGGCCGCGCCTCGCAGCACGTTCCGTCGCGTGTGGATCGCCATCTTCCGTACTCCTGACCGCAGTTGTCGTTGGGTACGGTCACGAGTCTGCGACGTGAGACGGTCCGGGTCAGGAGGGGCAGACACCCTCCTGGGGTGTTGCCAGACCCCCTGTTTCCAGCAGGGCCATCAGCGCCCGCGCGGCCGGACTGGTCGCCTGCGCGGGCGGCAGCAGGGCGACGGTCTCGTACGGCATCTCGCCGGTGCCCTCCACCGGCAGGGCGGTCAGCGACGCTCGCTTGTGCCGGAAGTGCCGAGGCACGACGGCGATGCCCAGTCCCTCGTCCACCAGGTCGAGGAGGCTGTGCACGTCGTTCACCTCCAGGGCGACGGTCCGCCGCACGCCCGCCGCCGCGAACGCGGCGTCGGTGGTGCGGCGCGGCCCCCAGTCCGGGTGGAAGTCGACGAACACCTCTCCACCCAGATCCGCCGGCGTGACAGGCGCACCGGCGGCGGCGAGCCGGTGGCTGGGATGGCACAGGACCGTCATCGGTTCGCTGGTCAGCGGCACGGACCTCAGCTGGTCGGTGTCCTCCTGGGTCCGCACCACGAAGGCGAGGTCGAGCCGCCCGGCCGCGACCTCCTCCGCCAGGGCCCCGAGCCAGCCTGCCGCAGGCAGATCTCGACATCCGGGTGCTGCCTCCGGAACGCGGCGAGCAGCCCCGCCACATTCACCCCGGCGACGCACTGCTCGCTGCCCAGCGCGAGCATGCCGCGCAGCACGCCCTGTACCGCCGCCACCGCCTCGTGGGCCGTCCGCACCTGCGCCAGGATCCGCTCCGCCTCACCGAGCAGCGCCCGCCCGGCCGGAGTCAGCGTCACCCGGCGGGTCGTCCGCACGAACAGCGGCGTCTGCAGCTCCCGCTCCAGCGCCCGGATCGAGGCCGACAGGCCCGACTGGGAGACCAGGAGGCGTTCCGCCGCCCGGGTGAAGTGCTGGTCCTCGGCGACCGCGACGAAGTGCTGCAAGTGGCGCAGTTCCATGACTGAGAAGCGTAGCCGCTGAATTCCATCGGATTCTTCTGTTGGACGCATGGGCGCAGGTCACGCCAGAGTGGACAGCGGTTTCATCCGACCGCGCCAGCCAACCCCTCTGGAGTCGCGTTGTACACCGCACACCCCGACCGCTACGCGGACATGCCCTACCGGCGCACCGGACGCAGCGGCCTGAAGCTTCCCGCGCTCTCGCTCGGCCTGTGGCACAACTTCGGCCCGGACCGGCCCGTAGAGACCCAGCGCGCCATCCTGCGCCGCGCCTTCGACCTCGGCGTCACCCACTTCGACCTCGCCAACAACTACGGCCCGCCGCCCGGCTCCGCCGAGTCCGCGCTGGGCGAGTTCCTGAAGTCGGACTTCGCGGCGTACCGCGACGAGCTGGTCATCTCCACCAAGGCCGGCTACCTGATGTGGCCCGGCCCCTACGGCGAGTGGGGCTCGCGCAAGTACGTGCTGTCCTCCCTGGACCAGAGCCTGAAGCGGATGGGCCTGGACTACGTCGACATCTTCTACTCGCACCGCCCCGACCCGGACACTCCGCTGGAGGAGACGATGGGCGCCCTGCACTCGGCGGTGCAGCAGGGCAAGGCGCTGTACGTCGGTGTGTCCAACTACTCCGCCGAGCAGACCCGCGAGGCCGCCCGCATCCTGGGCGAGCTGGGCACCCCGCTCCTGATCCACCAGCCGCGCTACTCGATGCTGGACCGCCGCCCCGAGGACGAGGGCGTGCTGGACGCCCTCGACGAGCTCCAGGTCGGCTCCATCGTCTTCTCCCCGCTGGAGCAGGGCCTGCTCTCCGCCCGCTACCTGGACGGCATCCCGGAGGGCTCCCGCGCCGCGAGCGACAGCCCGTTCCTGAACTCCGACGCGCTCACCGAGGACCTGGTGGGACGGCTGCGCGACCTGAACGACATCGCCAAGTCGCGCGGCCAGACCCTGGCCCAGCTGGCGCTGGCCTGGGTGCTGCGCGGCGGCCGGGTCACCTCCGCGCTGGTCGGCGCGAGCAGCGCGCAGCAGATCGAGGACAGCGTCGGCGCCATCCGCAACCTGGACTTCGACGCGGACGAGCTGGCCCGGATCGACGCGATCGTCAAGCAGTAGGGGACCTCTCGGCCGGGGGCGGGCAGCCGCCCTGGCCGAGCGGGCACGGTCTAGGAGCCGATCCGCTCCTCCAGCCGCACGGTCACCGTGTCACCCTCCTCCTTGCCGATGGCCTTGCGGATGTCGGCCTTCACGGGCAGCTTGTGCGTGCCGTCGCCCAGCGCCATGAAGGAGCTGCGGAACGGATGCCCGTCGATCGTCCCGCGGACCTTGACCAGGCCGCGGGTGCCGAAGAACTCGACGGACCGGGGCCAGACCAGATAGGTCCAGCCCCCCTCGGCGGGGCTCCTGCGCAGGACCGTGGTGAACTCCGCGTCCAGATCTGTGGTCGTGGCCATGACGTCCTCCGGTGCTCGGCGGCCTCTCCTTCATCAGACCGCCGGACACCGGGAAACTCATCGCGCCCAGCACCTGTCGGCCGGTGCCCGGAGGCCGTACTCGCTGGTCAGGGCCCGGATCACCGCACGTCGCGAACCCGGCACGGATCACCCGGCCGGGTTTCGGCCAACTCAGGGTGTGAATATGCCAGGAGAGTGGCCGGAAAGTCGTGGTGACAGTGATTCAGCAGTGAACATACTGACCTGCGAGAGCGCTTTCACATCCAGCGACGGTGTCCTCACGCACAGCACGCGAGCCGCGGTGGAGCGAGTCCGGCAGGCGGGCAGGGCAACGGGGGAGGTCACGTGCACGACGAGTTCCTGTGTCACGTCACTGCGTACGGGGTTTGCGACGGCCGCCGCATCGGAGTACCCCTGGGGACCTATCGGGCGCCCACCCTCGCCCTCGCCCTGTGGTGGCTGCGCGACCGCGCCTCCTGGATCGCCCAGCGCCTCGACCCTCAGCCCGACGCCGAGCACTTACCGCCGGGCGCGCTCGTGCCGGTCGCCGACACCGTGCCCGACGTGCCCACACAGCTGCGCGCCTGGTGCGCCGACCCCGGCCACCAGGAGCGGATCGCCGAGGAGTTGGCGGCCGGACGGCTGGTGCGCATCGCCACCAGCGACGACACCACCGAATACGAACTGCTCGCCGAGTCCGTGGACGCCCTCCGGATGCAGCGGACGGCCCCCGGCCTGGGAATCCCCGTGGCCTGACTCCGTCCGCAGAGGCGTAAAGCGGGCAAATCGGTAGAATCTTGGTCATGGCGCAGTCTTCGGTAGCACCAGAACTCGTGCTGGAGACCGAGACGGACTCCACCGTGATGATTCCGGGTCGCGACTACCACGTAGGACGCGACCCGTTGAGTGACATCGTCATCGACGACGACCGGGTCTCCTGGCACCACGCCGTGCTGCGGCCCACCGACGGCCACTGGACCATCGAGGACGAGAACAGCACCAACGGCACCTACGCCGAGGGCCGCCGCATCCACGAGTGGGACGTCGGTCCCGGCACCGTCATCCGCTTCGGCAACCCGGCCGACGGACCGCGCGTGGTCCTGCTGGGCCGTCCCGAACCAGCCACCGAACGGCCCTCCGCCGTCTCCATGCCCGCGGCGACCGGCACCTACCGGCAGCCCACCACGGTAAGGCCGCTGCCCGCCCGCACCATCCGCATCGGCCGCGCCACCGACAACGACCTGATCGTCGACGACCTGGTGGTCTCCCGCCGGCACGCCGAGCTGCGCGCCCTGCCCGACGGCACGTACGAGATCACCGACCTGGGCAGCCACAACGGCACGTACCTCAACGGCAGCCGCGTCACCGGCGCCCCCGTCCGCCAGGGCGACATCGTCGGCATCGGCCACTCGGACTTCTGCCTGGTCGGCGACGAACTCCAGGAGTACGTCGACACCGGCGAGATCTCCCTCGACGTACAGGACCTCGCGGTCACCGTCGACCGCGGCCGCAAGACGCTGCTCGACCACGTGTCGTTCCCGGTGGGGGAGAAGTGCCTGCTCGCCGTCGTCGGCCCGAGCGGCGCCGGAAAGTCCACGCTCCTCAACGCCCTCACCGGCCAGCGGCCCGCCGACCACGGCACCGTCCTCTACGACGGCCGCGACCTCTACCGCGACTACGCAGAGCTGCGTCAGCGCATCGGCCTCGTCCCGCAGGACGACATCCTGCACGCCCAGCTGACCGTCCGCAAAGCCCTCTCCTACGCCGCCGAGCTGCGCTTCCCGCAGGACACCGCCAGGGCCGAGCGGCGCGCCCGGGTCGACGAGGTGATCCGCGAACTGGGCCTGGAGCAACGCGTCGACCAGCCCGTGCACAGCCTCTCGGGCGGCCAGCGCAAACGCGTCAGCGTGGCCCTGGAACTGCTCACCAAGCCGTCACTGCTGTTCCTCGACGAGCCGACCTCCGGCCTCGACCCCGGCATGGACCGCTCGGTGATGCACATGCTGCGCGGCCTCGCCGACGACGGCCGGACCGTCATCGTCGTCACCCACAGCGTCCTCAGCCTGGACGTGTGCGACCGGCTCCTCGTGCTCGCACCCGGCGGGAAGATCGCCTACTACGGACCGCCCGAGGACGCCCTCGCCTACTTCGGCTTCGAGCAGTGGCCCGAGGCCTTCGAGGCCTTCGAACGGGACAAGGACCGGGACTGGGCGGGGGACTACCGCGCCTCGCCGCTCCGGGACCACTACGTCGCCGAGGCCACCGCCCAGCCCCGGCAGCCCCGGTCCGGGCCTGTCGTCATCACGGCACCGCCCCGGCCGCGCAGCCGGTCCGCCCAGCTGGGCACCCTGGTGCGCCGGTACGCCTCCGCGCTCAGTGCCGACCGCACGTTCCTGATCATCATGATCGCCCTGCCGTTCGTGATGGGCGTGATGGCGCGGGCCCTGTCGGGCGGCAAGCTGACCCTAGACACGGCGATGAACACGCTGCTCATCCTGTGCGTCGGCGCGGTCCTCACCGGCGCGGCCAACGCCGTGCGCGAACTCGTCAAGGAACGCGTCATCTACCAGCGGGAACGCGCGGTGGGCCTGTCCAGATCGGCGTACCTGATGTCGAAGGTCGTCGTCCTCGGCGTCATCACCGTGCTCCAAGCCGTGGTGCTGACCCTGGTCGCCCTGCTCGGCGTGGACCTCGGCGCGCCCGGCGACGAAGGCGTGCTGATGCCGCCCCTGGTGGAAATCACGGTCGCCGTCGCCCTGTTGGCGTTCACAGCGATGATGCTCGGGCTGCTCATCTCGGCGCTGGTGCGCAAGGAAGAGGTGACGATGCCGCTGCTGGTGCTCGTCGCCATCGTCCAGGTCGTCTTCTGCGGTGCCCTGCTGAAGCTGGACGGCGTACCCGGACTGGAGCAGCTCGGCTGGCTGGTGCCGGCGCGCTGGGCGCTGGCCGCGATGGCCGGCACCGTCGGGCTGGCCCGGATCGTGCCCGACGAGCTGACCAAGGATCCGCTCTTCGAGCACTCGGCGGGCGTGTGGCTGCTCGACGTCGGGATGTTGGTCGTGCTGTCGGCGCTCTTCGGCTTCCTCGTGTCCCGGCTGCTGCGCCGGCACGAACCGGCCGTGATGCGGAAGTAGGGAGCCCCCATGACGACTCCCGGCTTCCGGCCCACGCACGTCGTCCCGCAGCACGGGATGCCCGCCTGGGAGGCACCCGACCCGGCCCGGCCCACCGTGGACCTCGACCCCCTGCTGCCGGTGCAGCTCGTCGAGCAGCAGGGCGACTGGGGGCATGTGCTGTGCTTCAACGGCTGGTCGGCCTGGGTCGACGGCCGCCGGCTGGTCGCCGTACCGCAGGATCCGCCCGCCGCGGACGGGCCGCTCACCCGGACCGCCGATCCGCGTCCCCTGCTGACCCGCGCGCAGGAGGTCCTGGCGCGCTACCGGTCCGCGGTGGAGGACCTCGCGGGCGGCCTCGACCGGGAGTCCTTCCACGCCCGCACCCACGGGCTGCGGATCGGCGTCGTCGTCGACGGCGAGTCGGTGTGGCTCTACGACGCCGCGCACGGGCACTGGGTGTACGCGGACGGCACCCGGGCGACCACGTACGCGACGGACGAGACACCGAGTTCCCAGCCGGAGTCCCGGCCGTCCGAGACCCCGGCACCCACCCCCACGCGGGTGGTGCCCCCGGATGCGGCCGAGGAACCGCCCCGGGGCGAGGTACCGCCCTCGCCGGTCGTTCCGCCTGAGCCGACGCGCGTGGTGCCGCCGGAGGCGCCTGAACCGGTGCGTGCCGCGCAGCCCGAGGCGCCTGAGCCGACGCGCGTGGTGCCGCCGGAGGCTCCCGAACCGACCCGGGTCGTGTCCGCCGAGGTCCCCGAGCCCACTCGCCTCGTGGCCCCGAGGAGGCCGAGGAGACCGCCCGGCCTCCGGACGCACCGCCCACGCGCGTGGTGTCTCCCGAAGAGGCGGAAGAAGAGGCCGAGGACCCGGACGCCCCCGCCGAGGCGCCGCCCACGCGCGTCGTGGGGTCCGAGCCCACCCGGGTCGTGTCGCCCGAGGATGACACCCGTTGACCCGCGAGACGAGCCTGTTCTCAGGGCGGCCCTCCGAGCTGCTCGGGCAGCAGATCGCCGGGTACCGGATCGAGAAGGAGATCGGCCGGGGCGGCATGGCCGTGGTCTACCGGGCCCGCGACCTGCGTCTGGAACGCACCGTCGCCCTGAAGCTGCTCGCCCCGGAACTCGCCCGCAACGACACCTTCCGGCGCCGCTTCACCCACGAGTCCCGGGCCGCCGCGGCGATCGACCATCCGCACATCGTGCCGGTCTTCGAGGCCGGTGAGACGGACGGCGTGCTGTACATCGCCATGCGGTACGTCGTCGGCAGCGACCTGCGTCATCTCCTCGACCGGGAGGGCCCGCTGTCCCCCGCCGCCACTCTGCGTCTCGCCGCCCAGGTCGCCTCCGCGCTCGACGCGGCCCACGACCACGGCCTGGTGCACCGGGACGTGAAGCCCGGCAACATCCTGGTGGCCCGCGGCACCGACAGCGACCACCCCGAGCACGCCTACCTCACCGACTTCGGCCTGACGAAGAAGTCGCTGTCACTGACCGGCTTCACCACCGTCGGCCAGTTCGTCGGCACGCTCGACTACGTCGCTCCCGAGCAGATCTCGGGCCGCCCGGTCGACGCCCGCTGCGACGTGTACGGCTTCGGCTGTGTCGTCTACGAGATCCTCGCCGGCCACCCGCCCTTCCGCCGGGACGACGACATGGCCCTGCTGTGGGCCCACCAGTACGACGAGGCGCCGCCGCTGACCGAGGCCCGGCCCGACCTCGCCGCGCAGACGGACCCCGTCCTCGCCAAGGCCCTCGCCAAGAGCCCCGACGACCGGTACCCGTCCTGCCTCGCCTTCGTCGCCGCCCTGCGCGCCGCGACGACCGGCGCCACGCCCGCCGTCGGACACACTCCCACCCGGGCGGGCCGGGAGCCGGGGGAGGAACGGCCGAAGCCGCCGCCGCGCTGGGCCGAACCGGTCTTCCGGCAGCGGATGTAGCGCCCTGGTGTCAGCTCTCGCTGTCGGAGCGGACCTCACCCCGGCGCCGTACGTGCCGCGCCAGCAGCGCTCCGGCGAACCCGGTCACCAGACCCCAGGGGACGGCCAGGCCGACGGCACCCCACAGCCGGGGTCTGAGGAAGAGTTCACCCCCGAGGCTCCCGCCCAGGTCGCCGATGCCGAGCACGGAGAGGCCGTAGTGCGCGGAGATGCGTCCGACGAGACAGATCATGAACACCGTGAGCATGAGGGCGACCGCCGTGTGCACGGCGTGCTGCCAGGCCCGGACCCGGGCCGGAGAGCGGGCCGCCATCAAGAACGCGGCTGCCAGCAGCAGCACCACGTCGACGACCAGCAGCCACCACACCCGGCCGTCGTGCTCGGAGAGCGTGCGCAGGTTCAGCTCCGAGATGTCCGGAGTGCGCAGCACCTCGTCGAGTACCTGCGGCATGGGCAGGCCGAACGGCCCCTCCACGCGGCCGGTCCAGGTCGCGCCCAGGCCGATCGTCAGAGCCAGCCACACCAGGTTGGGCATGCCGAGCAGGATCACGGCGAACGTCTCCGCCGCGTGGCCTCGCGTCGCCGCGACGACCAGCGCGATGACGACGCCGATGACGACGTGCGCGAGCAGCAGGGCGACCATCGCGTACGCGGCCGGCCGTACCGACGTCTGGAAGCGCAGCAGCCCGGCCGGCAACGGGGCGCCGCGTGACACCAGAAGGGCCAGCACCAGCACACCGGCCAGCCACACCAGACCGACGAACACGGACAGCGGAACGTCGGTGGTGAAACCGATCTTCGGCGAGGCGCCGAACAGGTCGCCGAGTTCGCCCAGCTGCTCGTCGCCGAGGGAGATCTCGAACGTGTGGCGGGCGGCGAGCGTCAGGCCGATCAGGGCGAGCAGCCACAGGGCCGCGATCCTGGCGGCCCAGCCGGCCAGCTCCCTGGCGCCGGCGACCGCGCGATGGCGCAGCGGCCGCAGGAATCCCCAGGCGATCACCAGCGCCCCCGTGAGCGTGACGGACAGCGGGATCACGGTCAGTCCGGCCTGGGTGTCGGCGAAGTCGCCGGCGCTTCCGGAGAGCTTCACCGTGCCCCCGACGGCGGTGACGACGGTCGCCATCACCACCGGGGCGAACGCGCCGTCCGGAAGGTCCGCGGCCCCGGCGGCCCACAGGCCGAGCGTGGCCACCACCATCATGGCGAGCAGCCCGCCGAGCACCGTGACGAGGGCGTGCACCCACCCGTGGCGGGCGACGGCCCGCGCGCCGGAGGTACGTGCCTGGCCGGAGGAGGTGCGCGAACTCACGCTGCCACGCTAAGCAGCGCCCGCCCGGGGCGCCCGTCGGGAGGTCCGTCCGCGTCGGCTTGCGGGCCGTACGGGACCGGGGCACACAATGAACCCGTAGTGGAAGAAGCGGTATATACCAGTACTGATCGCCTCGGGTGTGCGCAGGCTGTACAGAACCCACGTCGGGAGAAGAGCTCGTGAGCGTCGAACCGCCGTCGTCCGGTCGCCCCACAGGACCTCCCTCGGGCCCGCTGTCGGGTCCCTCCGAGCCGCCCTCGGGGGTGGCGGCCCGCCCTCCGAACCGCCGAGCGGGGGCGGTGAGCCACCGGAGCCCGGCCGCCCGTGGTGGGGTTCCGTGCCCCGTGTCGCGCTGATCGCCGGCGCGGTGGTGGCCGCCGTGGTCCTGGCCGTGGTGTTCACCCGCCCCGACGGCGGCACCGGGGCGTCCGACGGAGGGACCAGCACCTCCGACGGCGACGTGCTGCTGCAGCCCGCGGCCGATACCGGCCCGGACCCGTTCACCGACTCGACGGCCAAGGAGAGTTCCGCCCCGTCGGTCACGCCGACGCCCGCCGGAACGGCGCCGCCGAACACCGTCCGGGCAGTGCGGGGCGGAACGCCCGGCCTGTACGGCGGCACTCGCAACGTCGCCAGCTGCGACGTGGAGAAGCAGATCACGTACCTCAAGGGCGCTCCGGACAAGCAGCGCGCGTTCGCGTCGGTCCAGGGCATCGACCCGTCCGAGGTCCCCGCCTACCTGCGCTCGCTCACCCCCGCGCAGCTGCGGATGGACACCTGGGTCACCAACCACGGCTACAAGAACGGCCGCGCCACGCGGTACCAGGCCGTCCTCCAGGCGGGCACGGCCGTCCTCGTCGACGACCGCGGCGTGCCCCGGGTGCGCTGCGCCTGCGGCAACCCGCTGAGCCCGCCGGCCCCCAGCAGAAGAAGACGACCGGAGAGAAGTGGCCGGGGTACAAGGCGTCGGACGTCGTCGAGGTCAGGCCCGCCGAGGAGCCGATCGACGTCTTCGTCATGTGCGAACCCGACGGCGAGTGGTTCAAGCGCGACAAGGGCGACACGGGCGAGAACGACCGCAAGACCGCCCCGCCCGGCAAGCCCACCCCGTCGGCCGACGTCACCACACCGACCGACGCGACCTCGTCGGAGCCGACCACGAGCGAACCGCCGACCACTCAGACGACTTCACAGCCGCCGACGGACGAATCGCCGCCTGCGGACGACTCGCCGCCCCCGCCCGGGAACGACACGGGCGATGACACCGGAGGCGGCACCGGGGGTGACACCACGGACCAGGCCCCGGCCTCCTGAGTCACCCGGCCCGGACCACCAGGGCGTAGTCCCCGAGCCCCAGCAGACGACCGGCCGGTACATCGCCCTGGGCGGTGACGACCGCCTCGATACGGCCGGTGTCCGCCTCGAACGCGACGTCCCGGACCGTGCCGAGCCAGTCGCCCGTCTCGGTGAGGATCCTGAGGCCCGGCAGCTCGTGGTGCGGCGGCACCTCGGCCGGGGCGGCGGCGGAGCGGACGAGCACGGCGTCCGGGCCGAGGGCGTGCAGAGCACCCCAGGCCAGCACGGTCTCCTTTCGGGAGCGCTTGCCCCGCACCCGGACATGCGTCACCACACCGGCTGCCGCGTCGACCGTCAGCGACCTCAGGACGCCGAGTTCGTCCGCCTCGGTCAGGGTCAGCACCGGCAGGCCCCGCGCCTGCGAGAACAGCATCATGACGGCGTCCCCTCGCGGCCCTCCTGGAAGGCGCCGACCCGGGCGACGAAGGCCGGCAGGTCGTCGGCGACGTAGCGGGTGGCGTCCGCCGGGATGACCAGGGCGCGGCCGGAGACCGCGAGCGTCTCGCCACGCGGCACATACACCCGGTGCCGGCGCCGCCGGGAGCCCCCCACCAGTGCCTTGGCCGCCGCTATCCGGAATCCCACGACCCGGCCACTGGTACCGCCCTCGACGACCACGTCGAGCACGGTGCCGACCTCGGCGCCCTCGTCGGTCAGCACCTTGGCGTGCAGTACCCGGCCCTCCTGGGCCTCACGGCGTGCCACCACGACGGGAGTGTCCGCCAGGGCACCGGCATCGACGATCATGACCGCGTGCGGGCCCAGCGCGTGGACCGCGGGCCAGGGCAGGCTCTGCTTCATCGGGCCCGACAGCAGACCCCGTCCGCTGAGCGTGAACCCGGTGATCCGTCCGGCCGCGGCGTCGAAGACGGTGTCCTTGATCTGTGCGACGGCGTCGCCGCCCAGGGTGACCACCGGCAGGGTCGTCAGGCTCCGTGCCGCCATCAGCTGGTTCATCGGACACCCTTCCCGCCGGGCCGGCGCCGGACCGCGATGACCGTTCCCGACCGCCGGCCGGCCTGTACGGCGAGCGTCATCACAGCGACGCCGATCAGCGCCGCGACCACCACGACCAGCCATGTCCACCAGGCCACCGCACACCTCCGGCGATCCGGCCCGGCCGCCCTCGGCCGGTCCATTTTCCCTCCGAGTGCCCCGCGCGCGCGGGGGACAATGCCGAGGACACGGGACGGACGAAACGTGTCAGGACTGCGAAGCCCGGCTCGGGGTACGAGCACTGGTGCAGAGCGTCCGGCCAGTCCGGCTTCTTCCCAGAAAGAAACGAATGATCGACCACGTGGACGGGGCAGTGATACCGACTGGTTTCGACGTGCCCGTGGAACCGCTGAGGCGGGCGGCACACTACACAGGCGAGCAGGGATGCATCGCCGAGGCGCGGTCCTTCGCCGCGCTCTTCCTCGACCAGCTCAGGACCGAGTGGTGCGCGGGCATCGACGACCGGGCCGACGGCGCGGTGCAGCTCGTGGTCAGTGAGCTGGTCACCAACGCCGACCGGCACAGCGACGGTCCGTACATCCTGGAACTCGTGGGCACGGACACCGCCGTGACCGTGTCGGTCTACGACAGCAGCTCGGCCCTGCCCCGCATCTTCCCGCGCGACCCGGAGCGCGTCGGCCGGCACGGCCTGGAGATCGTTCACGCGCTCGCGGAGCAGGTCAGCGTGGAGCGGGTGCCGGTGGGCAAGCGGGTGCGCGCCGTGCTGCCGCTCGCGGGTGCGACCGCCGCCTGAGCTGTCAGCCTGAGCCGTCGGGGTGAGGCGTCCCCCGAGGGCGCTCGCGTGCGATGAGAGCCGGACACCATCGCGGCGCCACAGAAGCCGGACACCATCGGGCCGTTGGATCCGGACACGATCGCGGTGCCGTGGGAGCCGGGCACCTGTGCGGTGCCGTGGAAGCCGGCACAATCGCGGGTGCCGTCCCACTCCCGCATGGGGGACAGCACCCGCTGGTCACCGGTATGCCCGGCCGGCCCGCCGACGGTGTCAGGCGCAGCCGAGCTCGCCCAGCATGCCCTCGCGCAGCCGGGTGATGATCCGCTTGATCAGACGCGAGACATGCATCTGCGAGCAGCCGAGCTCCTCGCCGATCTCCGCCTGGGTGGCCTCCTCCACGAACCGCATGTGGAGGATCTGCCGGTCGCGCTCGCTGAGCTCCGCCATGAGCGGGGCGAGCGAGTGGAAGTCCTCGACGAGCCGCAGCCCGTCCTCCTCGACGCCGATGAAGTCGGCCAGGACCGCCTCGCCCCCCTCCGGCCCGTCGCCGGTGAGCGCGGCGTCCAGCGACGACGAGTTGTACCCGTTCGCTGCGATCTGTCCCTCGACGACCTCGTTCTCGGAGATGTTCATCAGCGTGGCCAGCTCGGCGACGGTCGGCTCGCGGTCCAGCCGGCTCGCGAGTTCCTCACGGGCCTTTGCCAGCTCCACGCGCAGCTCCTGCAGCCGCCGCGGCACATGCACCGCCCACGTGGTGTCCCGGAAGAACCGCTTGATCTCACCGACGATGTACGGCAGCGCGAAGGAGGTGAACTCGACCTCGCGCGACAGCTCGAACCGGTCGATGGCCTTGATCAGACCGATCATGCCGGTCTGGACGATGTCCTCCATGTCGTCGCCGCGGCCCCGGAAACGACCGGCCGCGAACCGCACGAGCGACATGTTCATCTCGATGAGCGTGTTGCGCGCGTACTGGTACTCGTGCGTGCCCTCTTCGAGTTCCGTCAGACGCTGGAAGAACTGGCGGGACAGCGCCCTGGCGTCCCGCGGGGCCACGGACCGCGGGTCCACGACCGGCAGTGCTCCGTCACCCGTCCCGGCCTCGGCGTTCTCCCCGGCGACCTCTGCCTTCGACCGGATCACGGCGGTCTCCATTACCTCTCCCCACGAAGTCACGGCTACATCTGCCTAGGTCCTTCCGGGTTGCGGATACCCGGGAAGGCGCAACACATGCCCCCGAACACCGTGCGGCGGGAAATCGGTGGAGCACGGCATTCCGGCCCGTCCATGCTCACCCGAACGGCCGACAGAGGGCAAGAGGCAGTGCGCGGCCCGCGGCTGGAGCCGAAACGACGTACCCCGCCTGTGATTCCACCCAGGGCGGAACGCCGGGCCCTTCCCCTGACGGCCGGCGCTCCTAGGCTGGAGCAGTGACCAACCACGTGCCGAACGAAGCCCGCGTCATCCCGCTGCGCCCGCAAGGTGCGAGCCCTCCGGCCCCCGCCGTGAAGGAGCCGCTGTGGCGCGATCTGGTCGGTGACGTCCTGCGCCGTGAACGCCTCGCGCAGGAGCGCACGTTGAAGGACGTCGCCGACGAGGCACGAATCTCCATGCCGTATCTCTCGGAGGTCGAGCGCGGCCGCAAGGAGGCCTCCTCGGAGGTCCTCGCGGCCGCCGCCCGCGCCCTCGGGCTGAGCCTCGGCGACCTGCTGTCGAGGACGCAGGGCGAACTGACCCGCGTCACCTCGCGGTACACCGGCAGCGGCAGCCGCCGAGGGATGGCGTCCCCGTCCTCGCACGACGGAATGTGCCTGGTCGCCTGAGTCTGCCTGTCGGCCGGCGCCTCAGACCTGCACGAGGCGCCGGCTGAGTACCTCGTCGGCCAGCCCGTAGCCCACCGCCTCCTGCGCGGTGAACACCTTGTCGCGGTCCATGTCGGCCCGCAGGGTCGCCACCTCGTGGTGGGTGTGCCGCGCCAGCACCTCCTCCACCTGGGAGCGGATCCGCACCATCTCCCTGGCCTGGAGCGCCAGGTCGGAGACCATGCCGCGCTGCCCTCCGCTCGCCGGCTGGCCGAGCAGCACGCGGGCGTGCTCCAGCACGAACCGCCGTCCGGGGTCCCCGCCCGCCAGCAGCACGGCCGCCGTGGAGGCCGCCTGCCCGACACAGAACGTCGAGATCGGCGCCCGCACGTACGACATCGTGTCGTAGATGGCCATGAGCGAAGTGAACGATCCCCCGGGCGAGTTGAGGTAGATCGCGATCTCGCTCTCCGGGGACGAGGACTCCAGATGGAGAAGCTGCGCGATGACGACGTTGGCGACACCGTCGTCGATCTCCGTGCCGAGGAAGATGATCCGCTCGGACAGCAGCCGGCTGAACACGTCGTAGGACCGCTCGCCCTGCGGGGTGCGCTCGACGACGTTCGGAATCGTGTAGGTACCCATCACTGCAGCCCCATCCTGCGCCGGCCGGCCGTCGGGCGGACGTCCGCGAGGGACTCCACGACCCGGTCGACCATGCCGTACTCCCTGGCCTCCTCGGCCGTGAACCAGCGGTCCCGGTCGCCGTCCCGGGAGATGGTCTCCTCACTCTGGCCGGTGTGCTCGGCGGTGATCCGCTCGATGGTCCGCTTTGTGTGCTCCAGGTTCTCCGCCTGGATCTCGATGTCGGCGGTGGTGCCGCCGATCCCCGCCGACGGCTGGTGCATCATGATCCGCGCGTTGGGCAGGGCGTAGCGCTTGCCGGGCGCGCCGACGCTGAGCAGGAACTGGCCCATGCTCGCGGCGAAGCCCATGGCCAGGGTGGAGACCTCGTTCGGGACGAGCCGCATCGTGTCGTAGATGGCGAGGCCCGCGTGCACCGCCCCGCCGGGGCTGTTGATGTACAGGCTGATGTCGGTGCGGGGGTCCTCGGCGGACAGGATCAGCAGCTGGGCGCAGACCCGGTTCGCGGAGACCTCGTCGACCTGCGTGCCCAGCAGCACGATGCGCTGCGCGAGCAACTGGGCGGCCAGCTGGTCGTCGAACCGGGTCGGAGGGGTGTCGCCCTCCTCCGCCCGTGGGGCGAGTGCCGTGCGTGGAGTCATCGGTTCTCCTTGTGGTCGGGGATGCCCTCGACTCCACTCTTGACCTCGGACGATGCCGTTGTGCGGATTCTCTGCCCGCGGCAGATTCGCTACGGGCAGAGCGGGCGTCAGCCCTTCTCGCGCAACTGCCGGAAGAACGCCCGCACGTCCTCCACCAACAGGCCCGGTTGCTCCATCGCGGCGAAGTGCCCGCCCCGCTCGAACTCCGTCCAGCGGACGATGTTCTCCGTGCGCTCCGCCTTGTGTCGCAGCGGGATCTGAGGGTCGCCGAAGAAGGACGCCACCCCGGTTGGCGCGGTGGAGGCCTCCTGGGGGGCGGCGATCCGCTCGCCCCGGGCGTGGGCGCGCTCGTAGTAGACCCGGGCGGACGAACCCGCCGTGCCCGTCAGCCAGTACAGCATCACGTTCGTGAGCATCAGGTCCCGGTCGACGGCCTCCTCGGGCAGCTCCTCGGAGTCCGTCCACTCCCGGAACTTCTCGACGATCCAGGCGAGTTGGCCCACCGGCGAGTCCGTGAGCGCGTACGAAAGCGTCTGCGGCCGGGTGGACTGCACATGGAAGTAGCCCGTCCCGTCGCGGGACCACTTCTCCCACCGGCGCCACGAGACGAGCGTGCGCTCCCGCTCCGCGGGACTCAGCGCGTCCAGCTCCTCGGCGGTCGGCTCGGCGGTCGCCTGTCCGCCGGGCAGCAGATTCAGGTGGACGCCGGTGACCCGGCCGGGGTGGACGCGGCCCAGTTCGCGGGAGATGCCCGCACCCCAGTCGCCGCCCTGGGCGCCGAACCGCTCGTAGCCGAGGCGCGTCATCAGCTCGGCCCACGCGTCGGCGATGCGGCGCGCCTCCCAGCCGGTCTCCCGGGTGGGCCCGGAGAAGCCGAAGCCGGGAATGCTCGGCAGCACCACATGGAAGGCGTCGGCCGGATCGCCGCCGTGCGCGGCCGGGTCCGTCAAGGGCCCGACGATGTCGAGGAACTCGACGATCGACCCCGGCCACCCGTGCGTGACGACCAGCGGGGTGGCGGCGGGTTCGGGGGAGCGGATGTGCGCGAAGTGCACCCGTGCGCCGTCGATCTCGGTGGTGAACTGCGGCCACGCGTTCAGCCGCGCCTCCGCCGCCCGCCAGTCGTACGTGTGCCGCCAGTACCGCACCAGCTCGCGCAGATAGCCCGACGGAACGCCGTACGTCCATCCCACCCCGGGCAGCTCGTCGGGCCACCGGGCCCGGTCGAGGCGGTCATGGAGGTCGTCGAGGTCGCTCTGCGGGATGTCGAGGCGGAACGGATGGAAACTGCTGCCGCTGTCGGCGGGCGAAGACGTCATGCCCGGGATGCTAGTTCCGAACGGTGTAACGGCCACCTGAATTCGCCGGCCGGCCCACCGATGAGTTCCGGGGCGAGTACCGGTCGACAGTGGTGACAGCGTTCCACGCGCCCAGGAGGTACCCATGGCCACCGACGGTTTCACCACGTGTCTCTGGTACGACGACCAGGCCGAGGAGGCCGCCCACCACTACGTCTCGATCTTCAAGAACTCCAGCATCGGCGAGGTCGCCCGCTACCCCGAGGGGACGCCCCACCGGGCGGGCACGGTCATGACCGTCGAGTTCACGGCCAACGGCCACAAGTTCCTCGCGCTCAACGGCGGACCTCAGTTCAAGTTCACCGAGGCGGTCTCCTTCATGATCTTCTGCGCGGACCAGGAGGAGATCGACTACTACTGGACCAGGCTCACCGAGAACGGCGGCGAGCCCGGTCCGTGCGGCTGGCTCAAGGACAAGTACGGCGTGTCCTGGCAGGTCGTCCCCGACCGGCTCCAGGACATGATCACCGACCCGGACCCCGCGAAGGTGGCCCGTGTGACCGAGGCGTTCATGGCGATGACCAAGTTCGACATCGCGACCCTGGACAAGGCTTACGCGGGCGAGTGAGACGCCCCCTCCGGTCGAGGGGCGGGCCCCTGCCCGCCCCTACGCCGTCTCGGCCAGGATCTCCCGGATGGCATGCCGGGAGTTCTCCGCGACCGGCGGGTTCGTGTCCCAGTAGTACGGCAGCGCGATGACCGCGATCGACAGGGCCCAGCCCCGGCCCCGCGCCCACTCGGCCTCGCCCGCGCCCGCTGCCTCCCGAAAGGAGCCGCGGACCCCCGCCGGCAGCACACACCAGGCGCTGATGAGGTCGACGGCGGGATCCCCCACCCCCACCGTGCCGAAGTCGATCACGGCGCTCAGCCGTCCGTCCGTGACCAGCAGGTTCCCGGCCATCAGATCGCCGTGCGCCCAGACCGGCGGCCCGGCGTGCTCAGGGGCGCGCAGCACCTCCTCCCACACCTTTGTCACCGCCGCGGTGTCGATCCGCCCCGAGAGCCGGGCGAGCGCCTCGCGCACGAAGGGGTCCCGGGCCGCCAGCGGCACTCCGCGGTAACCGGTCGGTGCCCCTGCCGGGTCGATCCGGCGCAGGGCCGCGACGTAGGCGCCCAGGTCCTCGGCCAGCAGCCCCGGTTCATCGAGGGCGCCGGGCACCGGGTGGCCGCCGTCCAGCCAGCCGTAGACCGACCAGGGCCACGGGAATCCCTCGCCGGGATCGCCCAGTCCGAGGGGTTCGGGCGCGGCGGCGGGCAGGCCCGGGGCCAGCCGGGGCAGCCAGCGCAGTTCGTGCGTGATGGCCTCGACGGCGCGGGGATGCCGGGGGAGCCGCACGACCTTGTCCGCGCCGAGGCGGAACATGGCGTTCTCGGACCCGGAGGACTCCAGACGCCGCAGGGGCAGCCCCGCCCATCGCGGGTACTGGCCCGCGATCAGCCGGCCGACGAGCGATACGTCGATGTCCCTCTCGTCCTCATGCATTCGCACAGCGCACATGACGCCCATTCGAGCGGGTCAATCCGCCGACTGTCGAACGGTTTTGGTGATCTCCCGGGCGATGCGCAGGACGCCGGGGGAACGCACCGGGCAGGGCTTCGGCGTGGACGTCGTGGGAGCCAGGCAGAAGTGCAGGTAGTCGTCGTCGCGGTGCAGGGCCGTCCGGTCGCGGCCGGGCTGGGTGCAGTAGTCGGGGTGGACCCGCTCGTAGGCCGTGCAGGGCAGGTGCTGCGTCCAGGTGTAGCGGTCCGAGCCGGGGCTCACCGCCCGCCCGGCGTCGGCGACGATGTCGTCCGAGTCGGCGGCCAGCCGCTCGTACAGCCCGTTCACACGCCGCACCCGGTCGGGTGTGATCGGGTCCGGGCCCTGGAGCACCCACACGATCCGCGGCCGGCGCGCCCCGCCGGCCGTCGTGATCTGCTCGACGAGCCTGCGCGCGTCGGCCTCGTACCGCTCGAAGTACCGTTCCCGCGAACCGTCGTACGTGATCTTGTCCATGCACCAGGTGAAGTCCCAGGCGTTGCCCCAGAACTGCAGCACCACGAAGTCCGGCCGCAGCGACCGCACCAGGGCGGCCGCCTTGTCCCGTGCCGGGACGAGCGACCGCTCCGCCGTGCCCTCCAGGTAGTCGCACAGGGTGGTGCCCGAGTAGGGGGCGCTCGTGTACTTCGCGCGCAGGTCCCGGCGCAGCTCCTGGCCGAGGACCTTCTGGTTCTCCATGGCGAGCGAATCACCGAGATACAGCACGCGGGGCGCCTTGGCGGGGGCGCGGGGGCCGGGTGAGGCCGGGGCCCGCTGATGCGTGGTCGTGGACACCTCCGGCGCGGACGGCGGGGACGTGCCGGGTCCGGACGACGGATCCCCGCACGCCCCGAGCAGCAGCCCGGCCAGCAGGACACCCACGATCCACGGTCCGCGCATACGGCAACTCCCGCCCCGGCCGGTGAAAAGGCTCCCCAGGCAAGCACAGCCGGGCCCGGTGCGGAAGACGCGCGTCGGCCACGGAGTGGCCGTGGCCGACGAATTGACGAGCGGTCAGACCCGGTCGGCCACGATCATCAGGTACTGGAAGCTGCCGTTCTTGTATGCGGACAGGAACGTGTCCTCGATCCCCGTGACGAGATGGTCGGCCCGCCTGCGGAGCTCCCAGTAGGGGATGGCCGTGTCGGTGAGGTCCTGCACATGGACGGGGACCAGCCGGTTGCGGGCCATCGCCCGGAAGTACTCCGAACGCGGATGGATGTCGCAGATGTAGTGGGCGTTGATCAGGGACACCTCGCGGGAGGCCCGCCCGTAGGTGTCGTTGTAGCAGCCGGTGATCACCACATAGCGGCCGCCGCGACGCAGCAGCCGGGCGTGCTCGGCGAACAGCAGGTCCAGCTCCACGTACATGGTCGACTCGTTGTTCCACGACGCCGCGACCGCGCCCGAAGGGAAGCCCGTGTCGAGCATGTTCCGGCAGTGGTAGCGGACCTTGCCGTCGATGCCGCGCAGCCGGGCCTGCTCGTTCGCGAAGTCCGCCTGCTTGGCCGAGAGCGTCACACCGTCGGCGCGGCAGCCGTACCGCAGGTTCGCTACGACGCTGCCGCCGCCGCGTCCGCAGCCGGCGTCGAAGACGCGGTCGGCGGGGGAGAGGGGGCCGAGGTGGGCGGCGAGCAGTTCCGCCTGGGCGTGCTCCAGGCGGTGCAGTTCCGTGGTGACCCGCTCGCGGAGCAGCGCCGGGTCGGGCTCGTCGAGCACGGACCAGTCGGCCTCCCCGATGCCGTAATGGTGGTGGTACAGGTCGTCGATCTTCCCCAGTTCGAGGTTGACCGGGTTCTCCTCCGCGTTCCAGTAGTCGGCCACCCGGGTCTGATACGTCGAATCGGCGGCGGACGCGGGCTGCAGCGAAGCGGTGGTGGCGTCGGCGGTGGTGGTCAAGGACGGCTCCTCGTGCTTCTTGCGTGACGTCAAGGGACTGTGCTCTACCAGTAGTCGGGCAGGTGGTAGCGGTGGGTGTTGGTGGCGTGCCACTCGTGGTTGCCGGAGACCCAGGCGGCCAGGCTCCGGGTGTAGCGCTCGACGAGCGGCGAGCCGGCGGACAGGACCGCGGACTCCTCCTCGAAGGCGTCCATGATCTGGTTGTGGATCTCGACGGCCTTCAGATAGGCGGCCTTGAGCCCGCGCTGTTCGTTGGCGGCGATGACCAGTGGCAGGTTGAGGTGGTCCGGTTCGGCCGCCAGCTCCTTCGTGAAGGAGTACAGGTCGTTGACGATTGTGGTGGCGTTGCACGCGAGCGCCGTGATCCGCTGGATCTCCGGTCGGGCGTAGAGCGCCTCGGGCAGTTCGTAGCCGTCCACGGCGTCGACGATCGACAGGCAGGGCCGGAAGTTGTTGAACTGCCGCATCACCAGGTACTCCCAGACGCGCGGCACGTACCGGGTCTGAGCCCAGGCGGCCTCGGCGACGTACCCGAGGTGCAGCCGGGCGATGTCGTGCACGAACCGGTCGGTCTGGCTGGGTGTGGCGAAACCGGCGTAGTCCCGCAGCGCGCGGTGGTACGAACGCAGCGGACCATCGGCTGTCAGCCCCTGGCGCCACTCCGTCTCCGCCTCGGGCGGCCCGTGGAAGGGGTCGAGTGCCGACTGGGCGATGACCAGCCGTCCGCCGAGACCGCGAGACGATCCGCCCCGGTCCTCGTCCTCCGAGCAGTAGCAGCTGTCGACGAGGTTCTCGGCCAGCAGCAGCTCGCCCGCGACGGTAAGGCGGTCCAGATCCACCGCCCCCGGATGCTGGAGCACCACGGCCCGGCCGAACTGGAACCCCGCGAAGTCCCCCGTCCACGCCGGCGGAAACAGCTCGAGCCCGTGCGCCCAGGCCTCCAGCCTCCGGTCGATCTCCTTGACCTTCTCGGGATCGGCGGGCACGGCGTCCCGATACCGAAGCCCGGGCACGGGCCCGCCACGCCGGGCCCGTCCGCTACGGGCGAGGCCCGGGGGCCGGGTGGGGTGCGGCGGGGGGTGGAGACGGCCGGGTCGCCGGAGGCCGGGCTCGGCGGGATCAGGGAGTCCGAGAGGCTCGGGGCCGAGAAGCTGAAGGTGGGTGGAGCGGGAGGGCGGAAAGCCGGCCGGGTCGAGGGTGCCGGTGTGGTCGCGGAACTCGGAGGTGATGGGGCCGGGGATTCGGCGGCCAGCGGCATGGGGAGGCCGAGGGTCCCTGGGGCCGGAGCATCGAGGGCCGGACAGGGCGCGGGGCCCGGTGGGACCGCGCAGTCCGAGGGCAGCGCTGCCGGCGTCTTGGGCGCTGGTCGGGTCGAGAAGCCGGAGGCCGGTGGTGCCGGAGGGCGAAAGGCCGCCTGGTGCACGGAACTCGGTGCGGCCGCGGAGCCGGAGGGCAATGGGGCCGCAGCCGGTGGGATCGGCAAGCCGGGGGGTGGCGAGGCCGAAGGCCCTGAGGCTGGCGGGCCGGGTCGGGCGGCGGGTCCCGAGGGCAAGGGCGACGGAGTCCCGGGGGCCGGGCGGGGCGCGGAGCCCGAGGGCAGCGGGGCTGGGAAGCCAAGGGGAAGGGCCGGTGGGCCCGGTGCTTGTGGGGGAGCGGAGCCCGGGCACAGTGGGGCCCGGGAACCAGGAGCCGGTGGGGCCGGAACTGGTGGGGCCGGAGGCCCGAGGGCCGGTGGCACCGGAAGGCCGGGCGTCGGGTGGGGCTCGGTGTCGGAGAGCCGACGGGGCTCGGAGCCGGGAGGCGGGGGCGTGTTCATGGGCGTACTCGACTCCACCCCGTCAGCCGGCCGTCCGGCCGATCTGGACGTTTTCCAGGATGCCCGCGGCGTCGGGGACCAGGATGGCCATCGAGTAGTACGCGGTGACCAGGTAGCGGGTGATCGCCATCTCGTCGACGCCCATGAACCGTACGTTCAGGCCGGGCTGGTACTCCTCCGGGATACCGGTCTGGAACAGACCGACGACCCCCTGGTCGGCCTCGCCCGTGCGCAGCGCGATGATGCTGCTGGTGTGGTGGTCGTTGACCGGGATCTTGCCGCACGGGAAGAACGGCACCCCCCGCCAGGCGGGCACCTCGTGCCCGTCCACGTTCGCCGTGCCGGGCACCAGCCCGCGCTTGTTGCACTGCCGGAAGAACGCCGCGATCGCCTTGGGATGGGCGAGGAACAGCCGCGTCTTGCGCCGCATCGCCAGCAGCTCGTCCAGGTCGTCCGGGGTCGGAGGCCCCGAGAACGTGCTGATGCGCTGGCTGTGGTCGATGTTGTGCAACAGCCCGAACTCGCGGTTGTTGACCAGCTCCCACTCCTGCCGCTCACGGATCTCCTCGATGGTCAGCCGGAGCTGCTGCTCGGTCTGGTCCATCGGGTCGTTGTAGAGGTCGGCGACCCGGGAGTGGACGCGCAGCACGGTCTGCGTGAGCGACAACTCGTACTCGCGCGGCGCGAGTTCGTAGTCCACGAATCCGCCCGTCAGCACCGGCTCGCCCACATGCCCGGCCTGTACCGGCACATCCGCCTCGCCCTTGCGGTTCGTCGGCTTGCTCTGCCGCTCCGCGTACGCCTCCAGATGGGCCGCGAAGGACGGGACACGGTCCGTGTACTCCCGGAGGGCGTCCCAGGACAGCACCAGCACGACGCCCGAGGTCTCCGCCCGCACGGACGTGAGCCACAGCGGGTCGGCCCGCCCCACGGCCTCGTCACCGAGCCCCTCGCCGTCCGTGACGACCCCGATGACCTCCTCCTCGCCGTACTTGCCGGTGGCGTACCGGGTGAAACGGCCGTGCACGATCAGATAGGCCTCGGTGACGGGCTGCCCGGCCTCGAAGAGCACCTCGCCGACGCGCACCTCACGGACCTCGAAGCGCGACGCGACCTGCTTCAGCACCTCGGCGTCGGAGTAGCCGCGCAGCACGGGCAGTTCGGTGAGCGTCCGGGGGATGACCCTGATGTCGTCGGCACCGTTCTGCTCGAACTGCACCCGGCCCCGGCCCGGACGCAGTGTCAGACGCCGGTTGACCCGGTAGGAACCGCCCCTGACGTCGACCCACGGCAGCATCTTGAGCAGCCAGCGCGAGGTGATGGCCTGCATCTGTGGCACGGACTTGGTGGTGGTGGCGAGCTGGCGCGCCGCCTGGGTGCTGAGACTGGTGAGCTGAGCCTCGGTCAAGCCGGTGCCGACAGCGGGCTCGGGGGCGGGGTCGTCGGTGGCGGGGCCGGTGGTGCTTTCGGGGGCGGACACATTCCCTCCCTGGGATCGAACGAGATGTTCGCTGGGTGAGCGGTGTGGAGCCTTGGCCGAGCAGGTGGCAGCAGGCGGTCCTGAGGTGAGTGGTCGGCCGGCACGGGCGGAGTGGTGGCAGTGACGGTGGGGTGGCCGGCGAAGGCGGCGGCCTTGTGACGCCGGTGGGTCGGACGCGGCGTGAGGCACAGCCAAACAGCGGCGGAGGTGGACGGATAACCGCGTGAAGGGGGCGGATTCTTGCGCCGGAGGTGGCAAACCCACGATGGGGGCGGAGGGCGAGCGGGCGTGTGCCCTCACGCCGGTCACTCACCCGGATCCGCCCGGCGCACAGGGCGCACAAGGCGCTCGGACGCAGCGTGTCGCCGGTGTCACCACCCGTACGTCCCGGCGCACACCTCGTCGCGCCTCTCGGCGTGCGGCTCTGCCCTGCCGCACGTAGGCGAACGCGGCCGGTACCGTCCTGTACTCCGTGTAGCCGCCATCGGCGTACCGGCCCGTGCGCTCGGACCCGGTACAGAGGCTGCCGAGGGCTCCCGCCCGGCCTGCGGCGGAACCGCCCGTTCGGCGCGCGGGCCGACCCGAGGGTGACTAGCGTGAGGAAACGGACGATCCATCCATCCGGAGAGGGCCGCAGCCATGGCCGTGCAACCTGAGGGAACCCCTTGCTGGGCCGACGCGACGTTCAGTGATCTCGAAGGGGCCAAGAACTTCTACGGAGACGTCCTCGGCTGGACCTTCACCGAGGCGTCCGCGGAGTACGGCGACTACACCCAGGCCTACGCGGACGGCAAGGCGGTCGCCGCCGTCGTCCCGCCCATGCCCGGCCAGCCGGAGGCCCCGTCGCAGTGGTGCCTGTACTTCGCCGCCCGGGACACCGCCGCCACCGCCGCCCGGATCCGCGACAACGGCGGCGAGGTGCTGATGGAGCCGATGCCGGTCGGCGACTTCGGCACCATGTGCCTGGCCCGCGACCCGGGCGGTGTCGTCTTCGGGGTCTGGCAGGCGGGCACCCACGAGGGCTTCGAGGCGATGGCCGAACCGGGCGCCTACATCTGGGCCGAAGTCTTCACCCGCGAGCCCGAGAAGTCCGACGCGTTCTTCCCCGCCGTCTTCTCCTACCGGCAGCGGGACATGGAGGACGGCGAGATGGACTTCCGTATCTACGACCTCGGCGAACGCACCGTCCTGGGCCGCATGAGGATGACGGAGGAATTCCCGCCCGAGGTGCCGCCGTACATCAACGTCTACTTCACCGTCGAGGACTGCGACGACGCCGTGGCGAAGGCGACCAAGCTCGGCGGCGTCCTGCGCTTCGGCCCGATGACCACGCCGTTCGGCCGGTTCGCCGCCATCAGCGATCCGCAGGGCGCGCACTTCTCGGTGATCGACATCACGACGACCGAGGGAGACATGCCGAAGCTGACCGACGTGTCGTAGCAGCCCGCCCCTCCCGGCCGGGCGGACCGTGCGGCCATGGCATGATCGAGCCCATGCCTGAACGTGTTGTGGCCGCGTGTGACGGGGCTTCGAAGGGAAACCCGGGGCCCGCGGGCTGGGCCTGGGTCGTCGCCGACGCTTCCGAGAGCCCGGTGAGCTGGGAGGCCGGGCCGCTCGGCAAGGCCACCAACAACGTCGCGGAACTGACCGCGCTGGAGCGCCTGCTGACGGCGACCGACCCCGGTGTACCGCTCGAGATCCGGATGGACTCGCAGTACGCGATGAAGGCCGTCACCACCTGGCTGCCCGGCTGGAAGCGCAACGGCTGGAAGACGTCCGCCGGCAAGCCGGTCGCCAACCAGGACCTCGTCGTGCGCATCGACGAGCTCCTGGACGGGCGCTCGGTGGAGTTCCGCTATGTGCCCGCCCACCAGGTCGACGGCGACCGGCTCAACGACTTCGCCGACCGCGCCGCCAGCCAGGCCGCCACCGTCCAGGAGTCCGCGGGCAGCGAGCTCGGTTCCCCCGAGCCGCCGCCCGCCCCGGACGCCCCGGTCAAGGCGCCCCGCTCCCGCCCGCGCGGCGGCTCGGCCCGCACCGCGAAGACCTCCGGCGCCAAGGGCTCCTCGTCGCGCACCATCAAGGCGAAGTTCCCCGGCCGCTGCCAGTGCGGCCGCGCCTACGCGGCGGGCGAGTCCATCGCCAAGAACGACGTTGGCTGGGGACACCCGGAGTGCCGCACGGCCGCGACCGCCTGATCAGGCGTCGAACGTGTAGTGCGCCGTGTGGTCCAGCAGATCCGCCGGGCTCGTGTCGTGCCACGGCCGCATCGTCTCGTTGAGGTCGATCACGTTCGGCGTGCCCGAGACCGGCAGATAGCCGGAGCCGGGGTGCCGCCGCTGCCACTCGGCCCACAGCTTGTCGATGTAGGCGTGGTGCAGCCAGAACACCGGATCGTTGGGCGAGGCGCCGGTGGCCATGTGCCCGCCCACCCAGACGTGGACGCGGTTGTGCAGATTGACTCCGCGCCATCCTTCGAGATGGTTGCGGAAACCGTCCGAGCCGCTGTTCCAGGGAGCCATGTCGTACGTCGGCATCGAGAGCACCGACTCGACCTCGGCCGCCGTCGGCAGCTGGCGTCCCCCGGAACCGAGGGAGCGGCGCAGGAACGTACGGCCGTCGACCCGCACGTTGATCGTCCAGGTGCCGGCGGACGCGGCGAACGGCCCGTCCGGCACCCGGCCGTCCCGCTCGCGCCCGGTACCCCCGAGGAAGTCGGGCGCCCACAGCGAGGCGCGCGGCGAACGGTCGACGGTCCAGTCCCAGTACGGCAGGGCCACCGAAGTGTCCACCGACTGGAGTGCCCGCTCGAATTCCAGGAGGAATCTTCGGTGCCAGGGCAGGAAGGACGGTGAGCGGTGGCCCGTCCGCTCGCCGTTGTCGGTGTCGGAGACGATGAAGTCGTTGTGCGTCGTGACGAATTCGTCGTAGCGGCCGCTGCGCTTCAGCTCCATGAGGGCGGCGACGAAACGCCGCTTCTCGTCGGTGGTCAGGGCGGACTGGTTCTTGCGGACGGTCATGTGCTGGTGCTCCAGAGCCTTTCGGTGCGGGTCAGTTGGCGGGGAAGGGCAGCAGCGGCGCGCCCTGCAGCTCGTCCACCGCGGTGCGGGCGGCGGCGCGCGGGGTGGCCACCGGGTCGTAGTGGCTGACGACACTGATCCAGGTGCCGTCGGCGTTGCGCATCACGTGCAGTTCCACACCGTCGACGAACGCCGCGTATCCGGCGCCGTGGTGGTGATGACCGGTCCCGGTGGCCGGGCGGCCCTGTATCCGGCGGCCCTTGTAGACCTCGTCGAAGGTCCCGGGGGAGTCGTGGTGCCCGGTGGCGGCCGTGGCGGGTACGACGGCGGGCAGGACGCCGGCCGTCCCGGCGAGGACGGCCGCGGCGGTGAGCGCGCGGCGACGGCTGAGTTCCGGCATGCGGACCTCCTGGGTCGGTTCGGGTGTTGACCTGGGCATGCCTACCGGTCCGGCCGGTACCGGGAGAAATCCGCGCGAGCCGGTTGGCTGCGATCCGGGCGATTCCCCTCATGTCGTGCAAGGTTGAACGAAGGTGATCTTGCTGCGCGGGGTGGCGGTACGGGTGCGGAAGGGGAAAATCCGCCCGCGGGGACGGTGGGGCGGTTGTTCCTCCCTGCGTGGCCCGTTGCCCGTGGTGCACGTCACGCCGCGAAACTGGCGCGATCCGGCGGTACGGCCTCCCGGCGGGGGGCCGACGGCGAATCCGCCCCAAGGCTTGGGGTGAATGGCAATTCACCGATAAGGTGAATTACCATTCACCTGCCTGTCCCGCCAGGCGCTGCCCGCTGGAGAGCAGATGGACCCGACCGCCGCGATAC
This sequence comes from Streptomyces sp. CA-179760, assembly GCF_050937045.1. NCBI lineage: Bacteria > Bacillati > Actinomycetota > Actinomycetes > Kitasatosporales > Streptomycetaceae > Streptomyces > Streptomyces sp. CA-179760. Next base: position 261,622 of record NZ_JBNJLZ010000001.1, on the reverse strand, counting down.
GCAACCGGCCCACCGTCCCGGTGCTCGCGTTCGGCGGCATCCTCATGGCCGTCATGCAGACCGTGGTCGTGCCCCTGCTGCCCGACCTGCCCCGGCTGACGGGCGCCTCGGCGGGCACGGTCTCCTGGATGGTCACGGCCACCCTGCTGTCCGGGGCCGTCCTCACCCCGGTCCTGGGCCGGGCCGGCGACATGTACGGCAAGCGACGGGTGCTCATGGCGGCCCTCGCGCTGATGACCCTGGGCTCGGTCCTGTGTGCCCTGACCTCCGACATCGGGGTGCTGATCGCCGCCCGCACCCTGTCCGGAGCCGCCGCCGCGGTCGTCCCGCTGTCCATCAGCATCCTGAGGGACGAGCTGCCGCCGGAGCGCCGGGGCTCGGCCGTGGCGCTGATGAGCTCCACCGTCGGCATCGGCGCCGCGCTCGGCCTGCCGCTGGCCGCGGTGATCGTGCAGTACGCGGACTGGCACACCATGTTCTGGGTGACCAGCGCCCTCGGGGCCACGGGCGTGACCCTGGTGTGGTGGGCGGTGCGGGAATCGCCGGTGCGCGAACCGGGCCGGTTCGACGTGCCGGGCGCGCTGGGACTGGCCGTCGGGCTGGTATGCCTGCTGCTCGGGGTGTCCCAGGGCGGGCAGTGGGGCTGGGGCAGTCCGCGCGTCGTGGGACTGTTTTTGGCCGCCGCCGTCGTGCTCGCGCTGTGGTGGTGGCAGCAGTTGCGGGCCGAACAGCCGCTGGTGGACCTGCGGCTGGTGGCCAGGCCCCGGGTCGGACTGTCCCATGCGGCCGCACTGCTCGCCGGATTCGCCTTCTACGCCAACACCCTGGTCACCGCCCAGCTCGTGCAGGCACCCGAGGCGACCGGATACGGGCTCGGTCTGTCCATCGTCGCCACCGGACTGTGCCTGCTGCCCAGCGGAGTGGTCATGCTGCTGCTGTCGCCCGTCTCCGCCCGGATCTCCGCCGCGCGCGGCGCGCGTGTCACGCTCGCCCTCGGGGCGGCGGTCATCGCCGCCGGGTACGCGGTCCGCATCGCCGACAGCCGCGACCTGTGGATGATCATCGCCGGGGCCACGGTCGTCGCGACCGGAACGACCCTGGCCTACTCGGCGCTGCCCACCCTCATCCTGCGTGCCGTGCCGGCCGGGCAGACCGCCTCCGCCAACGGCGTCAACGTCCTGATGCGAACCATCGGCCAAGCCTGCTCGAGCGCCGCGGTGGCAGCCGTCCTCGTACACCACACCAGCCAGGTCGGCGGGGCGCCGGTCCCCACCCTGCACGGATACCTGCTGGCGTTCACGATGGCCGGCGCGGTCGCGCTCCTGGCCGTCGCGGCGGCGCTGTGCATCCCCGGCGACTCCGCCTCCGACGAACCGGACGGTCCTGAACCGGCCGGGGACCACACCCGGGGCGCGCACGACCGGGCGATGGAGGGAGCATGAGTGCCGTGAGCACTCCACCCGTCACGCCCACGCCGGCCCGCAGGGACGCCGAGGCCACCAAGGCGGCCATCCTGAAGGCGGCCCGTCATCTGCTGGCCCGGCACGCGCACGCCGACATCACGCTCAAGGCGGTCGCCGAGCGCGCCGGTGTGAGCCCGCCGCTGATCCTCAAGTACTTCGGCAACAAGGACACGCTGTTCGCCAGGGTCATGTCCTTCGAGACCGACGCCGCAGCCCTGCTGGCCGCGCCGCTGGAGGAACTCGGGCCGCACATGGTCCGGCACGTCCTGGTCAGCCAGTCCGAGCAGGGCGCCGACCCGCTGCTGCGGATCGTGTTCGCGCCCCTGCACGGCGAGCAGGGCGACATCCTGCGCGCCAACTTCCGCACGCAGGTGACCGACCGCCTGACCGACCGCCTCACCTGCCCCGACGCCGGCCTGCGCGCCGAACTCGCCGTCGCCACCCTGCTCGGCCTGGGCGTGATGTACGGCATCGCCCGCGGCACCGAGGTGCGGGCGAGCACGGTCGACGCCCTGGTGGACCGCTATGCGCCCTCGGTGCAGGCGCACCTCACCCCGTAGCGCCCCGGCCGAACAGCCGGTCCAGGAAGGCGTTGCCGTAGACGCGGTGCGGGTCGAGCCGTTCCAGCACCGCGTCAGCCTCGGCCCACTCCGCTGTACCGACGGCGGCCGGCACCACCGACCCCAGTACCTCCTCGTCGCTCCACACCCCGTCGTCCGTGTACGCCCACCCCTTGGACCACTCCACCCGGGTGAGCGCGAACCCGCCGTCGAAGGTGCGCAGCAGGAACCGCTCGATCTCGCGCAGGAACGCCTCCGCGTCCGGGGTGCCCGGCAGGGTCAGGACGTCCAGCCACAGGGCCGTGTCCCACTCGGGGTGGTCCTCGCGAGGCCGGAGCGCGGACAGCAGCGGCGGGCGGGCCCCGGCCACCCCGGTGTCGCCCGGTTCGTCCAGGCCGGTCACCCGGATCTCCACCGAGCCGTTGACCGGGAAGCTGCCGCGGGCCGCGTACGCCGCCAGCCGCTCCCGGTAGAAGGCGGCGAACTCGGAGACCACCCGCTGCACCTGCTCCCGCGAGGTGAGGACCGCGTAGCCGTCGGCGTGCACCCGCAGGGTGCTCGGCTTCAGATACAGCAGCGTGTTCTTGGACGGCCCCCAGACATCGGCGGACAGCGTCGTCACCAGCCCGAGCGCGGCCGCCTCGTACTGCGCGGTGCCCAGCACCGGTGCCAGATACCAGGCCGCGTCCGACGTCATCCGCCCCACCAGCTCCGCCACCGGCGTCGGAATGTTGTCGGAGAACGGGTAGTTGTACGGCCGCGTCACGCGTCGCGAGCTCAGCGGCCGGGTGGGGGAGTCGCTCCACACCTTCAGCCAGGGATGCTCGGTGAAGGCGAACCAGATCGCCTCCACCCGCCCGGCCTCGTCCAGGTAGCGCGAGAGGGTACGCCCGTCGGAGCCGGGCGCGGCGAACAGCTCGCCCGCCGGGATGTCCGTACGGCTCACGCACCGCAGGTTCGTGTTCGCGCCCACCCGCAGCACCACCTCGGTCACCAGGGACCGTCCGAGATGGGTCAGCAGCGCGGCGGCGTCCGCCTCGTCGCGACGGAACGTGCGCACCACGTACGCGTCGGCCCGGGAGTCCCAGACGACCGCAGTCAGGGACAGGATCAGGTTGCTCAGCGAGCCGTATGTGTGCCCGGGCCGCCGGTGTTCGCCCCGGGCGGGGACGGCCGTGCCGTGCGCGTCGATCGCCAGGGTGCCGCCCAGAGTCAGAACACCGGGGGCGGGAGCGGCCGTGACGCCCAGGCCGTGTTCCTCCAGGAAGGTCAGCAGCGCCTCCATGGTCACGCCGGTACCGGCGCGTACGGCCGTCGGGGAGTCCAGCGCGAGGCCCGTCAGATGAGGCGTGGTGTCGACCAGGAGGACGGGCGCGCCGGACGGCGTCCCCTCCGCCACGGTCAGGGGCGACCAGCCGTGCGCGGCACCCCGGGCACGGACTCGCCACCCGTGCCGCCACGCCCAGTTGACGACGTCGGCCACCTGCTGCGGGCTGTCCGGGGCACAGGCCCACAGACCGTCGGCGGTGATCTCGCCGACCCAGTTCCGGTACGCCGAGCGGTACAGCGCGACGTCCGCAGGGAAGTCCGGCAACTCCGCCGCCGCGGCCGCCGGATCCGCCGGCAGACCCGGTACGGCGGCGAGGGCGGCCGCCGTGCGGAGGAAGCCTCGGCGCGTCCAATGCGGTTTCTGGGAAGGGCAGTTGCCCATGGAACCGGTAGTCACGTGGAGTCACGCTAGGGGCCCTGTTGACACGTGACATGTTCCTGCCGCGTCTATTCACTCGTGTGAGTGAATCTGGCGGGTCCGCGGGCCGGAGGGAAACGTTCCGCGCGGAGCCGTGACGGATGACAGACTGACGCCCATGGACGAGCGCACATTCGACAGGTCAGGCCAGCACGCTTCCGTCGTGGGCCTGGGCACATGGCAGCTGGGTGCCGACTGGGGAGACGTCGACGACAAGGAAGCCCTCGCGGTACTGGAGACGGCGGCCGAGTCCGGGGTGACCTTCTTCGACACCGCCGACGTGTACGGCGACGGCCGCAGCGAGCAGACCATCGCCACGTTCCTCAGCGGCAGGCCGGACCTGCACGTCCTGGTCGCCACGAAGATGGGCCGCCGGCTCGACCAGATCCCCGAGAACTACGTGCTCGACAACTTCCGCGCCTGGAACGACCGCTCCCGGCGCAACCTCGGCGTCGACCGGATCGACCTGGTGCAGCTGCACTGCCCGCCGACGCCCGTCTACTCCACGGACGAGGTGTTCGACGCCCTCGACACCCTGGTCGAGGAGGAGCGCGTCGCCGCGTACGGCGTCAGCGTCGAGACCTGTGAGGAGGCGCTGACCGCGATCGCCCGGCCGAACGTGGCGAGCGTGCAGATCATCCTCAACCCGTTCCGCATGAAGCCCCTGCGCGAGGTGCTCCCGGCCGCCCGTGCGGCGGGGGTCGGCATCATCGCCCGCGTCCCGCTGGCCTCCGGCCTGCTGTCGGGCAAGTACACGCGGGAGACGGTCTTCCCCGAGAACGACCACCGCGCCTACAACCGGCACGGCGAGGCCTTCGACGTGGGCGAGACCTTCTCCGGCGTCGACTACGCCACCGGTGTCGAGGCGGCCGCCGAGTTCTCGGCGCTCGCCCCCGAGGGATACACCCCGGCCCAGCTGGCCCTGCGCTGGATCATCGAGCAGCCCGGCGTCACGACCGTGATCCCCGGCGCCCGCTCGCCCGAGCAGGCCCGTGCCAACGCGAACGCCGCCCGTCTGCCGGAGCTGTCCGGCAAAACGCTGGCGGCGGTTCGTGACCTCTACGACCTGCGGATCAAGGACCAGGTCGAAGCCCGCTGGTAGGGACTGCCTCGCCGAGGTCAGGCCTTACGGCACCCCTTCACGCCTTCACGGCACCAGGAGCAGCTGCCGTTCCTGTTCCTGGTCGCCGGAGGCGACACCGTCGTCGCGGGCCGTGAAGGCCCGGGTGAGCGTTTCGCTCGCCCGCCGCACCGCCTCCGGGGTGCCCTGCACGGTGACGGTCACCGGCGCGGACAGGTGTTCGGCGCTCGCCGCGGCGCTCTTTGAGGCACCGGCCTCCGCATCGCCGAAGGTCGCCATGTGCACCGTCGCGTTCTCGTCGGCGGGAAGCTCGTCCGACGCCCCGAACGTGCCTTCCAACGTGCGGACGACCGCTCGTGCGTCGTCCGTACCGCCGCCGCTGAGCGTCACGGTGAGTTGCGTACCGGACATGCGTCCACGACCTCCTCGGGTTTCTGCGTCATTCGCCTCGTCCGTGTAACCGTCGCCTGACCGCTCAAACGCCGCGCGGCCCCGGGACGACGGCGCCATACGGGGAACTCGCGGGAGAGAAGGTCGACGCGAGGTCTCACAACGGGAGGAACAGTGTCGGACACGGTCGAGGGCGGTGCCAGGCGCCGGGGGCGGGACGAGACGGAGGAGGAGAGAGCGGACCGGATGTGGCAGGAGCTCATCCAGGAGGTCCGCGTGGCCCAGATGGGCGTGCAGATCCTCTTCGGTTTTCTGCTCACCGTGGTGTTCACCGAGAAGTACGACGATCTGACCAGCACGGACCAGACGATCTACCTCGTGACGGTCGTCCTCGGCGCGTGCGCGACCGGGGCGCTCATAGGCCCGGTGTCCCTGCACCGCATCGTCTCCGGGCGGCGCGTCAAGCCGCAGGCGGTGCGGCTGGCCTCCCGGCTGACGCTGCTCGGCCTCGCGCTGCTGCTGGCCACGACGACCGCCTCCCTGCTGCTGATCCTGCGCGTGGCCACGCACGACGGTTTTGTGCCCTACCTGGTCGCCGGGGTGGTCGGCTGGTACCTGCTGTGCTGGTTGGTCCTGCCCCTGTGGACCAGGTACCGCCATACGTCGGAGTGACGGCGGTCGCCGCCGCGGGGCCGGCCCGCGGACCCGCGGATCAGCCCCGGCGATGACGCCCGCCAGGAAATCGTCCACGTGGACCTCCTCGCGGCCCGGCGGCACCACCTCGTGGGTCTCCCGGAGGAACGCCGCGAACCCCGGGGCCCACCCGAACACCAGGGCGTGGTGACGGCCGCCGTCGGGGCGGGCGTCACCGAGGAACTCCAGGCGCAGCTCCTGCCACATGCCCCGCGCCACCGGGCGGATCCGCACGTCCCCCACCCCGACCGGACGTCGCAGACCGTCCGCGAGCATCTCGCGGTCCAGCTGCCACCGGGCCAGGACCCGGCCGTCGTGGCTGAACACGAGGGTGACGGCGAACGGGTCCGCGGCGTCGTAGCTCAGGTGGGCGAGTACCGAGAAACGGTCCGTGTCACCGGCCTGGAGCTGCACCACCAGGGTCTTGTGCACGAAGGAGTTCACGAAAGGGCCTCCGGGATGAACCGACGTAGAGCCCTCTAGTACCCCTCACACGCGCAAGATGCTCAGCCCTCCGGGTGATTCCCGCGGGCACCGCGCAGGGACTCGATGCACACGGCCACGGCCCGCTGCAGCTCCTCCAGGCGCTCCACCATGTCGTCCTCGTAGAACTCCGGGGTGTCGTCGAAGGTCAGCTCCTCGAACACCTTGGTCGCCTTCTGCAGGCTGCTGTAGAACTTCGTGCGCCGCTCCCGCACCCGCAGCCCCGGGTCGGCCTCCACGGTCTCGACGACGAGGGACTTCATGGTGTCGTACGCCTCGGAGGCCCACTCGCCGGAGTCCTCGTCCTCATCCAGCTCGTCGATGAGCGACAGGTGCCGCTCGGCCTCCTGACGCAGATCGGCGGGAGCGTCGAGGGTCTGCCCGGCGGGCGTCTTGATCTGGCCCGACTCGGCGATCTGGCGCACGTATCCGATGCGGTCGGCCGCCCTGCTCTCACCGGCGACGGCCTTCTTCAGCTCGTCGGTGCGCACGACGTCACGGGCCAGCTCGGCCTGCAGGTCGGGGTCCTCCCGGACCCGGTCCAGCAGGGCCTGACGGGCCGCGCGGGCGGTGGAGGGGTCGGCGAGGATCGCGGCACGCAGGGCGGTGGGATTCTCCGCGACCTCCAGCGCCTTCGTGGGCCGGATGCCCTCCGCCTCGGCTGCCTCGGTGATGGCGGTGCCGCGCTCGGAGGTGGCGCTGTTGCGGGAGACGTAGTAGCTCAGCCACACGTCCGCGTCCGGCAGTTCCACGTCCTGGCCCGGCGTCAGCGCCTCGAAGTGCGGGACCAGGCCGTCGTCGGCGGCCCGGTCCCACGCCTTGTAGTAGCGCATGACCCGGTCCGGGGAGCACCCGGCGAGCTCCGCGAACTCCTTCGCCGACACCTTCGGCGTCTCGTCCGCGCCCTGCCCACCGGGCCGCACGCTGCGCGCCACCTTCAGCCCGAAAGCCCACCCTCCGGTCCGGGCGTACGCCCCGAACTCCCGGGCGTCCAGCGCGACCAGGTCGGAGACGGGCGCCGGGGAGGTCTCGGGCGGGGTGATGGCTACGGTCACGGACGACTCTCCTGAGGGGGTTGGCTGCATCGAGTACGTGCAGGCCAGCAGCCTATATCCACCGTCGGAGAGCCTTGGCGGCCACCGGCCTCAGCCGAACGCCTCCCGCAGCGCGGGCAGCAGGGTCTTCTCCGACCAGTCCAGGTACGCCGGCTGCGACTCGCCGCCGATCTGGACCAGGGCGACCTCGGTGAAGCCCGCCTCGGCGTACGGACGGACGGCCTCGACGAACGCGTCCGGGTCGTCACCGCACGGGATCGCGTCGGCCACGTCGTCCTGCGTGACGAACTGGGTCGCCGCATCGAAGGAATCCGGGTGCGGCAGCTCCGAGTTGACCTTCCAGCCGCTGCCGAACCAGCGGAACTGGGAGTGGGCTCGCTTGACGGCCGCGTCCCGGTCGGGGTCGTAGCAGACCGGGAGCTGGCCGATGCGGGGCTTGCCCGCGCCGCCGTGCCGGTCGAACGCCTCCAGCAGCCCCGCCTTGGGCTCCGTGGCGATCACCGCGTCGCCGAGCCGGCCCGCGAGTTCGCACGACCGCTCCCCGGAGACCGCGACGCCGATGGGCGGCGCCTCGTCCGGCAGGTCCCACAGCCGGGCCGATTCCACGTCGAAGTGCGTGCCGCGATGGTTGACGTGGCCGCCCCTGAAGAGAGCGCGGATGATCTCCACAGCCTCCTCGAACATCTCGTGCCGTACGTCGACGGACGGCCAGCCGCCGCCCACCACATGCTCGTTGAGGTTCTCACCGGAGCCGAGGCCCAGCCGGAAGCGGCCCTCGGACAGCAACTGCAGCGTCGCCGCCTTCTGCGCCACCACCGCCGGGTGGTAGCGGAACGTCGGGCACGTCACATACGTCATCAACGGGATACGTGACGTGGCCTGGGCGGCCGCGCCGAGCACCGCCCACGCGTAGGGTGAGTGGCCCTGCGAGCGCAGCCACGGGAAGTAGTGGTCCGAGGTCACCGAGAAGTCGAAGCCCGCCTCCTCGGCCCGCACCACATGGTCGACGAGCTCTCGGGGTCCGGCCTGTTCGGTCATCATCGTGTATCCGATTTGCACCATAACCGGCGAGTCCCCTGACAGCGGGCGTGAAAACGGCTCGATCAAGGTCCGTCGGCAGGGAGAGGATGCCTCCATGAGTGCCTCCGCCCTGCCGACCGGCAGCCCCGCCGCCCAGGGTGTCGACGCCTCCGGCGTCCACGCCTTCCTCGACGCCCTCGAAGCGGCCCCGGAGATCGAGCCGCACAGCCTGATGATCATGCGGCACGGACACCTCGTCGCCTCCGGCTGGTGGGCGCCCTACACCCCCGGCCGCCCCCACCTGCTGTACTCGCTCAGCAAGAGCTTCACCGGGACCGCCGCCGCCCTGGCCGAGGCCGAGGGACTGCTCGACTTCGACGCACCTGTCATCTCCTACTTCCCGGAGTTCGAGGCCGACATCACCGACCCCCGCAGCCGCGCCATGCTCGTACGGCACGTGGCGTCCATGTCGAGCGGCCACGAGCGGGAGACCGTCGAGGAGACCTACGGGCTGGACCGGGCGGAGCCCGTGCGCGGGTTCCTGCTGCTGCCGCCGGACCGCGATCCCGGGACGGTCTTCGCCTACAACCAGCCCACTACCTACACCCTCGCCGCGATCGTCCAGCGGGTGACCGGGCAGCGGCTCACCGAGTATCTGCGCCCGCGCCTGCTGGATCCGCTCGGCATCGGCGAGGCGTTCTGGCAGCGGGACCGCGCCGGCCGCGAGATCGGCTACAGCGGTCTGCACGCCACGACCGACGCCGTCGCCCGGCTCGGCGAGCTGTATCTGCGCGACGGCGTCTGGGAGGGCGAGCGCCTGCTGCCCGAAGGGTGGGCGGCCCGGGCCGCGCGTCCGCACATCGCGACCGCCGGTGCCATGGGAGACACGGACCGGCAGGACTGGGACCGGGGCTACGGCTACCAGTTCTGGACCTCCCGGCACGGCTACCGGGGCGACGGCGCGTACGGCCAGTTTTGCCTGGTGCTGCCGGAGCACGACGCGGTGATCGCGACGACCGCGGCGACCGAGCGGATGCAGGACTTCCTGAACCTCGTCTGGAAGCATCTGCTGCCCGCCTTCGGCCCCGAGCCGCTGTCCGGCCGGAAGGCCGACGACGCGGCCCTGCGCGAGCGTCTCGCCGGGCTCGCGCTGCCGCCCGCTCCGGGCAGTCCCGTACCGCCCGGAGGCGCCGGGGACTGGGCCGCCGCCGAGTTCGGCTCACCGGAGGGAAACGGCCCGGCCTGGTCGGCCGGGCTCGTACCGGACGCGGACGGCTGGACGCTCGGGCTCACCGAGGGCGAGAGCCGGCTGGACCTGCGGATCGGGAAGGCCGGCTGGACGGTGGCGGAGGAGCCGCTCCCGACCGCGGTGAGCGGCGGCTGGACCGATGCCGGCACGCTGGCCCTGGAGGTGGCGTTCCTGGAGACCCCGCACCGCCTGGCGCTGACCTGCTCCCTCGCCGACCGTACGCTCACCGCGCGCTGGCGCACGCAGCCCCTGCGTCCCGGCCCGCTCACCTCCCTGCGCGCACCACGCGGCTCAGCCTGAGGCCGGCCGGAATGTCTTGAGGAAGGTGCGCAACGTCTCCTCGTTCGCGCTGTCCTCCCAGTCGGCGGCGGGGGTCGTCCAGCGCAGCGAGAAGCTCCGGCCGCCGCCCAGCAGGATGCCCCGGCCGAAGGTGCGCACGCGGGTGTCGCCGAGGTCCGCCGTCCACTCCATGTCGGCGGCCTCGCGCCCCTGGTACGTCGTCGCACGGATCGCGCCGATCCGGTCGTAGCCACCGGACTGCTTCAGGTTCGGTTCGACATCGTCCCGCCACACGGCCACAGGGTCCGGACCCGCGTCCGCGCTGAAGGTGACGGCCAGCGTGCGGTCGTCGCCATCGGCGCCGAAGACGACCCGGTACGCCGGGCCCTGGCGGTCGGTGTCCAGCCGCTTCCAGTTCTCGGGCAGCGCGACGGAGAAGCCCTCCGGCGCGCGGTAGCGGTGGAAGCCGGGCGGCAGGCCGGTGGCCGGGGCGGAGGGCGTGGGATCGGCGGACGACGGGGTGGGCGTGGGGGAGGAGGGCTTTTCCGTCGGGCTGGGCGTCCGGGACGGCTCGGGAGCCTCGCCGCCGGTGCTCTCGCCCGGCGAGGCGGCGGAGGCCGGCGGCCGGGCCGGCGAGTCGGCCGCCCCGCCTCCGGTGTCACTGCCGGGCAGCCCCTGGGTCGCGGCGAGCACGGCGACCGCGACGGTGACGACGGCCAGGGCCGTCCCGGCCACCATGGTCCGTCTGCTCCAGGCCGGGTTCCCCGGCAGCATGGCGGCGTAGGAGCCGCGCAGCCGCGGGGCCTGCACCGAACCCAGGGCCGCTTCCGGGTCCTCGCTGAGCGCACGGGTCAGCGCCTCACGGACCACCTGGCGGGTCAGCCGCTCCCGAGAGTCCTTGCGGAGCAGCCCCTGCACGACCTGGGTGAGCGGCCCGGTGCGCACCGGCGAGCGCAGCGGCAGCCGGTCCACGGCCTTCAGGGTGTTCTCCGGGCGCCCCCGGTCTCGGAACGGCGGGCGTCCCTCGACCATCGTGTAGAGGATCGCGCCCAGCGCCCACAGGTCGGCGGCGGGGCCGATGCGCTCGTCCCGGGCCTGTTCCGGAGAGGCGTAGGCGGGCGCCGTGAGCCGGGGCGCGAGGGTGGCGCCGGCCAGGCCGTAGCCGGTGACGACGACCGAGTGGTCCTCGCGTACGAACACCTGGCCGGGGCTGAGTTCGCCGTGGGTGATGCCCTCCGCGTGCGCCGCGTCCAGCACGTCGAGCAGCTCCAGGCCGACGCGCGCGGCCCTCACGTAGTTGAACGTGCCCTGCTCCGAGAGGAGTTCCCCCAGCGGCGTGCCGTCGATCCACTCGTTGACGGTCCACAGGGCGCCCGCCTCCTCGACGGTGTCGACGACCGCGGCGATCCGGCCCGGGCACAGCAGGGCCATGTTCTCGGAGGTGCGGAGCAGCCGGGCGGAGGCCCGGCGCTCGGGCTCGAGCGGGTCGTCCGGAAGCCCGATCTGGGTGACGAGACACGGCCGCGAGACCTCGCCGGCGCCGGTGTCCTCGGCGTACCAGCAGATGCGGTTGGTCTCGCGCTGGATGATCTCGAGCAGCCGGTACCGGCCGGCGACCAACTGGTGTGTGGAGACGTGCGCCCTGCCCATGGCCATCCCTCGACTGGAAACCTGGCTTTCAACCTTTTCCAGAGGTACGGGGAGTAAGGCGCACTCCGTTCAATCGGATCGCAACTCCGTGTTCATTCTTGTCTTTTGTTCAAGAGGTGGGGTCAAGTGTGCGAGGAAAAACGGTCTTCCAAGGGCTCAGGCATGGCTTACCTCGGCCGCCGGGGCCTCCACGTGCTCGGAGAATTCGCCCGCCGCCGCCCGCGGATTCGCAAATTTCGGGGCTGGCCTGGTGGTAACCGCCGGTAAATGTGGCGGTGTACAACATCTGAACTCAGAGCCCTCCGATGAATTCCACGACGGATTCCCCGAAGGGCGGCCGGATCATCGGCGCAGACCGAAGCGACGAGACCAGGCGATCATGTCCCCCGTGGTCGCGTTGCCCCCGCACACCACCAGGCCGAGCCGGGCTCCGTCCCCGACCCGCTCCAGGACCTGCCGGGCGGCGGGCAGCAGACAGCCGGCGGCCGGCTCGGCCCACACCTTGGCGTGGTCGGCCAGCTCCAGCGAGCCCCTCACGGCTTCCCGGTCCGGGACCACGAGTACCTCGGTGACCAGGGCCGACACATGGTCGTACGTCAGCTGCGACACGGCCGGGGCGCTGAGGGTGGAGACGATCGACGACAGGGCGACCGGCAGCGGGCCGCCCGCCGTCAGCGCCTCGGACATGGCCTGCGCGCCCTCGGTCTCCACCCCCCAGACCCGCACCCCGGGCCGGAGCGCCCGCAGCGCCGCGGCGACGCCGGAGATCAGCGCGCCGCCCCCGATGCTGACCAGCACGTCGGTGAGCTCCCCGGCGTCGGCGGCGAACTCCAGGCCGACCGTGCCCTGCCCGGCGATCACCACCGGGTCGTCGAAGGGGTGGACCAGGGTCAGCCCCTCCTGCTGAAGCCGCGTCATGAGCGCGAACGCGCCGTCCATGTCGTCGGTCACCCGCACCGACGCGCCCGACGCCTCCGCGATCTCCACGGCACGGGCGGGCGCCGAGCGGGGCATCACCACCGTGGCCTTCACATCGAGGGCCGCGGCCATGACCGCGACGGCGATTCCGTGGTTCCCGCCGCTGACCGCCACCACCCCCGCGGCCCGCTCCGCCTCGCCCAGTGACAGCAGCTTCGCCGTCGCTCCGCGTGCCTTGAACGAGCCGGTGCGCTGCAGCAGTTCCAGCTTCGCGGTGACCGGGGCGCCGAGCAGCGCCGAAAGCCCCGGGCTCGTCACGGTCGGAGTGCGCACGACGTGCTCGTCGATCTGTTCAGCCGCTGCTTCGATCTCCGAGATGCCGATCACTGCGGTCGTCCTTCCGGCGCGGGGTCGCGGAACGCGCCTGGTCGCACCCTGGCCCGCCGACCCGGCCCAGGTCAATCCGGCCGGGCGGAGGCCACCGGATCAGACGTCGCGCCGTACCAGGAAGTCGAGCAGCGACCGCAGCTCGTCCACGGCCCCCGCCGCCAACGGCACCCCGGCGAGCGCCGAATCGACGGCGGCGATGTGACGCCGGGCCTCGGCGAGGGCCGCCGAACGGCCGCCCGCCTCCTCGATCAGCGCCGCCGCCGCATCGGGCTCCTCGCCGCTCTCCAGTAGCGCGGCGAGCCTGCCGCCGCTCGGGGAACCGAGCGCGACCAGCACCGGGAACGTCTTCTTGCGCTCCCGCAGATCGCCGTGGACCGGCTTGCCGGTGGTCCGGGGGTCACCCCAGATGCCCAGCACGTCGTCGACGATCTGGAAGGCGATCCCGAGGTGCCGGCCCGCCCGGTCGAGCGCGGTGACCGTCTCCGGCGCGGCACCCCCGAGCACGGCACCCAGCGCGGCCGCACAGCCGAGCAGGGCGCCCGTCTTGTGCTCCGCCATCGTCCGGTACTCGTCCGGCCGCACCCGTCGCGGTCCCGTCCAGGGCCGCTCGGCGAACAGCAGGTCGTCCGCCTGCCCGCGCACCAGGTCGCCCAGCGCCCCGGACAGCGTCCGCACGGCACCGGCACCGCCCGGCTGCGCGGCGAGCGTCTCGATCGCCAGCGCGAACAGGGCGTCACCCGCGAGAACCGCGGGCCCGGTGCCGTAGGCCTTCCACACGGCCGGGCGGCGGCGCCGGTCCGTGTCGCCGTCCATGATGTCGTCGTGCAGTAGGGAGAAGGTGTGCACCAGCTCCACCGCCACGGCCGCGGCCACTCCGGACCGGCCGGGCGCACCGGCCGCCTCGGCGCCGAGCACCGCGAGCGCCTGCCGTACGCCCTTGCCGCCGGAGGTGGCGGCCGGGGCACCGCCCACCTCGCACCAGCCGAAGGAGTACGCCGCCATCTCGCCGACCCAGGGGTGCAGCCGCCCGACGGCCTCGATCAGAGCGGGGCGTACGAGGGCACGGCAGCGATCGAGGACCGCGTGGGGGTCGTGGGAGAGGCCGGGGGCACTCACGAGACCCTGCGGCTCGCCGGGCGCCGCGGTGTCCTGCCGGGTCGCGTGCGCGCTGGCCGGGGATTCCGTCGCCGTGTCCTGCCGCGCTGCCTGTACCGCCGTGTCTCGCCGTGCCGTCTGTACCGCCATGGGGAGCGCCGTCATCGTGCGGCCTCCGCCCCCGCGAGAGCGAGCCCCGTGTCCGGTATGCCGAGCTCCTCATGGGCGCGGGCCACCATCGTGCGGGCGTGCCGGAGGCCGATCCGCTCCAGCGTGCCGGCGAGGTCGGCCAGTTCGGCCGCCGTCTCGCCGCGGTCGCGTCCCAGCCGGGCCAGGGACTTGGCCAGTCCGAGGCGCGAGAGGGCCTGCCCGCGCGGCTCGCTCATCTCGCGGAACTCCGCGAGCGCCTGCACGTACAGGTCGCGTGCCTCGGCGTAACGCCCGGCCCGGTACAGCACGTTGCCGCGCATCTTGTGGTTGTACGCCAGCGCGCTGGACAGCCGCATCGCGCGGCAGGCCGTCTCAGCCTCGCTCAGCAGCTCCAGGGCCCGCTCGGTGTCCCCGTCGCGTACCGACACCACGTCGGCCAGACCGCGCAGCGCCCAGGCGTGTCCACGCCGGTCGTCGGCGCGCGCGGCGATCTCGGCGGACTCCTCGAACAGGGCGTACGCCGTGTCGTAGTCCCCGGTGTTGCGGTGCATCTGCGCGATGCCCTCCAGCGCCCACACCGTGTGCCGCGCCTCCCCGCGCCGCCGGGCCTCGGCGAGCAACTGTTCGTGCAGCCGGCCGACGGCCTCGTAGTCGCCCTGGATGCGGCCGGTCTCGGCCAGGCCCGCCAGCGAATAGCCGCGTACGACGATGTCCCCGCCGCGTTCGCCCAGATCGGCCGCGAGCTGGAGGAGGCGGCGGGCCAGCGGGAGCGCGCCGCGTTGCCGGGCCAGGGTGCCGCCGCTCCACAGGGCCCAGGCCATGGCCCCGGTGTCCTCGGCCTCGCGGGCGGCGCGGTAACTCGCCTTCCAGGCCCGGTCCGCGTCCGCCACCCGGCCCAGCCGGCGCTGGGCCTCGGCCACCGCGAGTCCGGAACGCGCCACCTCCCCGGGCTCGCCGGCACGCTCGGCCGCCTTCAACTGCTCGGTGCCGGCGGCCAGTACGTCGGCCAGTGAGGAGTTGACGGACAGAGTGGTGAGCGCGCCCTGGTACTCCGGTGCGAATGCCTTGCCGTACATCGATGCCTTTCGGTCCGTATACGCACCATGTATACGTGCTGTGTATACATGGTGCGTATAGAAGGGGGAAACCGGCCCTGGCCGCGAGGGCCAGGGCACACCTGTTGTCGATCAAGACGTCGATGAAACGGACCGGGTTGCCTGTGAGGCGTAGATCACCCGAGGCGGACCACCCGCGGGGAATCCAGTGCCGGAGTCAGTGCTGCCCGGGCTTCTGCGGGGTCGCCTCGCTCGGCCGTACGACGACGTACCCCTCGCCCTGGAGCAGCAGTTGCACGGCCTCGCCGGAGCCGCCGCGCAGCATCGACCCGATGGACTGGGAGCGGTGCAGGGAGGTCTGCAGGCCCGCCGTCCAGCCGACGATCGCGTCGGTGTCGACGTACACCGGGTACTGCGCGGAGACCGGGATGACGAGCGGGGTGCCCTCGCAGACCAGGCCCAGTTTGCCGTGCCCGGTGAAGACGCTGTTGAACAGGCCGCCGCCGGTCATGCCGGCGCCCTTCACGGTCGCGATGCGGTACGACAGCGTGGCGTCGAAGCACAGGACGTTGCGGCCGTTGACGGTGAACTCGTCGCCGGGTTCGACGTCGACGATGAAGCAGTTCTGCGCTTCGTGCGCGAACCAGGCCTCGCCCTGTCCGCGCACCGCCATCAGCGGCAGCCCCTCCCCGGTGACCGCACGCTTGAGCATGCCGCCCACGCCCTGGCCCTTGCGCTCGAACTGGAGGTTGCCGCGGTAGGCGATCATCGCGCCCTGCCGGGAGAGCATCTCGCCGTTCACCGTGTACCGGACGCACTTGGCATTCTCGATCGTCATGCCCGCCGCGACGGGCGGCTGTGTCATGTGCTCGCTGGAAAAGAGGTCACCCTTCATGCGGGCATCCTCGCCCGGAAGGCCTCCCTCCGCCAAGATCGCAAGCGGGGCTGACGGCCCGGAGCGAGGTGGTGCGGTGTCAGGCGCCGAAGAGCTGCGTCCAGTAGGTGCCCGCCCGGCCGCCGCCGGCGAAGCCGATGCCGATGTGGGTGAAGCCGGGCTTGAGGATGTTGGCCCGGTGACCCGGGCTGTTCATCCAGCCCTCCACGACGTCGCGGGGGAGCGCTGGCCGCAGGCTATGTTCTCGCCGATGGAACGCCGGGCGGACCCCGCCGCGGCGGCCCGGTCCCAGGGCCGGCTGCCGTCCGGCCCGGTGTGCGAGTAGAAGGCGCGGGCCACCATGTCGGCGCTGTGCGCCTGTGCCGCGGTGGTGAGGAGAGGGTCTACGGCCAGGGGCGGGAGCCCGGCCCGTGCGCGCTCCCGGTTGGTGAGGTCGGTGACGGCCGCTGCCGTGCCCAGCAGCCCGTCCGCTGTGAAAGGCCGGGCCCACAGCGCGGTCCAGTAGGTGTCATTGGAAGGGCCGTTGTGGACGTGGGCCAGTCCGGTGTGGGTGAAGGCCGGGTCGAGCAGGGTGCGGCGCGGCACGTCGGTGCGCATGCAGTACGCGACGAACTCGGCGGCTGTGCGCGGGCCGGACACCAGGTGCTCGCCGATGGTCAGGTACGCGTACCCGGCGCCGGTGACGCGCTGGTAGACGGTGACACCGTCCCGGCTGCCGACGCCGAGATGTCCCGTCATCGCCATGGCGGCGGCGTGCTCCCGGGCGGCGGACGCCAAGCGGGCGTCGAGGGTCGTCGGGGGTGAACCAGCCTCGGCGCGCGCGGAGTTGACCAGGGTGACGAAGCCGTCGGGACCGGGTGCGACGGGCGCGAGGACGGGAGGTCCGGGGGAGTGGGCGACACGGTCGGCCGGTTCGGTCCCGGTCCGGTGCCGCGCACCAGAAACCCGGGCCCGCCCGGCCGTGGGCGTGAAGGCCGCTTGCCGCGCCCCGCCGTCGAGCGGGCCGGGCCGCGAGCCCGGCCCGGACGTGTCGTCCGCGACATCGACGCCGAAGTCCCGGGCCACTCCCGCCAGTCCGTCGGCGTACCCCTGGCCCAGGGCCCGCAGCTTCCAGCGGTCGCCGCGCCGGTAGAGCTCTGCGAGCAGCAGCACCGTCTCCTGACGGGGGCGCGGCGGGGTGAACCGGGCGAGCGGGTGGCCGCCGGCGCCGGCGCCGGCGATGTGGA
This sequence comes from Streptomyces sp. CA-179760, assembly GCF_050937045.1. Lineage (NCBI taxonomy): Bacteria > Bacillati > Actinomycetota > Actinomycetes > Kitasatosporales > Streptomycetaceae > Streptomyces > Streptomyces sp. CA-179760. Next base: position 244,223 of record NZ_JBNJLZ010000001.1, on the reverse strand, counting down.
GTGTGGGGGAGGACAGGCGGCCGAAAGTGATTCCGGGCTCGGCGGGGCTGACGGCGACGGTGACCCGGGTGGCACCGGCACGCAACCTCACAGGGTCCACGGTGAGGGTGTCGCCCCGCAGCACGGCTCCCGGCGCGGTCGGCTGGTTGTAGAAGACGAAGTCGCCGTCGCCCCCGGCCTTTCCGCTGTCGTCCGTGATCAGCGCGGACACGTCGAACGGCCCGGGCACCCGGACGGTCACCGCGCCGCCCGGCAACGCCAGATTGCCGCCGGCGGCCAACTCGCTGATCACGTCCGGACAACGGCCTGGGAAGCGCGTGGGTTCCCACCGGAGCCGGGTCCCAGCACTTCGAGTGCGATCCCTTGCTTGTTCCCTTGACGCCGGCGACCGCAAGGACGGCGACCTCTGCCGCGGCGGGGAGCCCCCTTCGACAGGGCCGTGATCGAGAGGCTCGTCCCGGTCGCGGCAGGGGCGTGTGCGCAGCGTGGGAGACCGCACCACTACCGTGTCGTACGCCGGGACCACCCCGGACGATCGCCCGCCGACCGGCCGAAGGAGCGCCGACGATGCCCCGCACCGCCCGCCCCCGCCGACGCACCGCCCTGGCCGCCCTCTCCATCTGCCTCGTGCTGGGCTGCGGAGCCGGTGCTACGCCCCAGGGGGACGAGCAGGCCCGGCCGCCCAGCGCTCCGGCGGAGCCGGGGGACGGTGTGGTCACCTGGGCCTCCTCGGTCGACCGCTTCGGCGAGGCGGCCGGCGGCCGCGGCTACCGGTTGGTGGTGCACACCAGCGTCGGCGGCAGCGGCCTGCGGGTGCGGCTGTCCAATGCCTTCGGCGACCAGCCGGTGACCTTCGGCAACGTCCACGCCGGCCTGCAGCGGGACGGAGCCGCGCTCGTACCCGGCAGCAACAGACGCCTGACCTTCGACGGAGCGCGCTCCGTCACCGTCCCGGCCGGCGGCATCGTCCACAGCGACCCGCTGCCCGGCCATGTCCCCGCCGCGAGCTCGCTCGCCGTCAGCCTGTACGTCGCCCGGGCGGGAGGTGCGCTCACCGGGCATTGGCTGGCGATGCAGACGTCGTACACCGCCGAGGGCGACCACACCGCGGAGGAGAGCGCGGCCCACTGGAAACAGCGGACCGGCTCCCGGTTCTACCTCGACGCCGTCACCGTGCGGCCGCGGTCCACGGCGGGCGCCGTGGTCGCCCTGGGCGACTCCGTCACCGACGGCTGGCAGTCCACCGCCGACCTCGACCGGCGCTGGCCCGACTACCTCGCCCGCCGGCTGGCCAAGTCCCCCACGACGACCGTCAAAGGGGTGGCCAACGCGGGGATCGCCGGGAACAGGGTCCTGACCGACGGTCCCGGGCAGAGCGCCCTGCACCGCCTCATGCGGGACGCGCTCTCGCTGCCGGGCGTGCGCACGGTGGTCCTCTTCCAGGGCGTGAACGACATCAAGTTCGAGCCGGGCGTCACGGCCGCCGAGCTGATCGCGGGATACCGCACCCTGATCGACCGGGTGCACGCGGCCGGCAAGTGTGTCGTCGGCGCCACGATCGCCCCCTTCAAGGGCTGGCCGGAATGGGACCCCGCCGGTGAGGCCGTGCGGCAGAAGGTCAATGCCTTCATCCGGAACAGCGGCGAGTTCGACGCGGTCGCCGACTTCGACCGCGTCCTGCGCAGCCCCCACGACCCCGAGCGGATCGACCCGGTCTTCGACGGCGGCGACCATCTGCACCCCAACGACAAGGGGATGCGGGCGATGGCCGACGCCGTCGATCTCGAGAGCCTCGACTGCGGGAACCGCTAGCCCCGCCACGACCAGGGCCTCGGCGCCTCGCCGGCGTGCTCACCCGGTCATGTCGGTCGTCCCGGTCAGCCGGACGCCGACGGCTCCGGGGTGATCAGACCTTCCCGGTAGGCGATCGCCACCGCCTCGCCGCGGCTCGACGCGCTCAGCTTGGCGAGGATGTTGGAGACATGGACGCTCGCCGTCTTGCCGCTGATGAACAGCTCGTCGCCGATCTGCCGGTTGCTGCGGCCGAGGGCGAGCAGCCGCAGTACCTCCTGCTCGCGTGCGGTGAGTACCCCGGCCCGGTCGTCGGTGCCCGGTGTGTCCGAGAGCCGGCCGCGCCGGACCAGGGCGTCGAGCTGCTCCCGCAGCGGCGTGGCGCCGAGGGCGTCGGCGGTCTCCCGGACCGCCCGGGCCTGAGCCACCGCCTCCTCGCGCAGCCCGGCCACGACCAGGGCCTCGGCGTACCGCAACCGGCAGCGCGCCCGCTCGTAGACCTCGCCGTAGCCGAACGCCTCCACCGCCTCCGACCAGGCCGCCGCGTCCGGCCCCGACACGGCCCGGAGCCACTCCGCCTCCGCCCGGGCCAGCCAGGCCTGCCCCTCGGGACCCTGGGGAGTGCCGTCCTTGCCGCCCGCGGCGGTGGCCCGCGCCAGTTCCACCAGTTCGGTCGCGGTGTCCGTCCAGCGCTGAGCCCCGGCCTCGTCGCCGGACAGCCGCAGCCCGGCTGCCGCGTCGGCCACCGCGGACAGCGCAAGGGCGGCGAGCCGGACCGTGACGCCCGGGCGGGGAACCGCCTCGTCGGCCAGGGCCGTGACCGTGGACCGCACCCACCGCACCGCCTCCTCGGGATCGCCGCGCAGCCCCGCGGCGTCCGTGAGCACGATGCCGGCGACCAGGGTGGCCATCCAGTCGAAGGGCCCCTCCAGCAGGGCACGTGCCCGGTCGGCGGCGGCCAGATCGCCACGCGCCAGCGCCACGTACAGCGCGGGACCGACCGTGTAGCCGCCGGCCGCCGGCAGCACCTCGGCGTCGGCCGCTGCCGCGCGCATGCACTCGTCCCAGCGGCCCAGCACATGCAGCACCAGCAGCCGCAGGTACCGCATCTCCAACGGGTACGTCGAGGACAGCAGCCCGGCGCGCCGGGCCCGGTCCAGGCCCTCGCTCAGCCAGGGCACGCACTCCGCCAGCGCACCGGACTCGTAGCAGCCCATGGCCAGGTTGAACAGGGCGCGCAGCTCCACGAGAGCGTTGCCCGAACTCCGGGCCAGTTCCCGGGCCTTGATCAGCCGCTCACGGCCCTCCGGGCCGCGCCGCCCGTCGCCGTCGAACACGGCCAGGGAGATCAGCAGATCCGCCTGGGCGTCGGTCACCCGCAGCCGCTCCGCCACGCCGAGGGCCCGGTGGGCCACCCGCAGCGCGGTCTCGTTCTCCCCGACGTGGCGTGCGGCCAGGACATGGGTGGCCGCCGCCCACACCCAGGTACGCGACGGCGGATCCTCGGGAATCATGCCCAGGGCCTCGCTGCTGTAGGCGAACGCCGCCGTCAGGCTGTCGACGCTCAGCAGGTTCCCGGCGAGGGTGTAGCGGACCCGGGCGGCGAGCTCGGAGCCGGTGTCCTGGCCGAGTTCGGCCAGCGCGGACCGGCTGAGGGAGACCGCGCGATGCAGCTCCCCGGCATGCGCGGCAGCGGCCGAGGCGCGCAACGTCAGCGTCACCCGGTCCACGCCCCCGCCCGAGGGCCGGGCTTCGGGGCCCACCGCGGGCCACAGATCGAGCGCGGCTTCCAGATGCCGCTGCTCCTCGGCGGGCGCACCGACCCGCTGGGCATGGTCGGCGGCCTCCAGGGATGCGGTCAGCGCCTCGGCGAGGTCGTGGCTCTCGCGGTAGTGGTGGGCGCGCTCGGCAGCGCTCTCGGCGGTCCGGCCGCGCCCGGCGAGCAGCCGTGCGAACGCGCCGTGCAGTCTCGCCCGCTCCCCGGGGAGCAGATCCGCGTAGACGGCCTCACGCGCGAGGGCGTGCCGGAACGAGTACGTGTCGTCGTCCCCGGCCACGAGCAGCTGCCGTCCCACCGCCTCGCGCAGCGCCGACTCCAGTTCCTCCTCGGGCAGCCCCACTGCCTCCCGCAGCACCTCGTGCTCCACCCGGCGCCCGGCGACGGCCGCGGTCCGCAGCACCTGCTGCGCGGTGTCGGAGAGTTGCTCGAAACGGATCAGCAGTACATCGGCGAGTCCGCCGGGCACCCCGCCGGGCTCCGAGTCGGTGGCCGCGAGCAGTTCTTCCGCGTAGAAGGCGTTCCCCTCGGCGCGCTCCACGATCCGCCGCACGGTGCTGTCCGGCAGCGGCCGGTCCTCCAGGGCACGCACCAGCCGGGCCACATCGGGATCGGCCAGCGGCCGCAGCTCCAGCCGTTCCACGGCGGGCAGCCGTATCAACTCCGCCAGCAGCGGCCGCAGCGGATGCCGTCGGTGCAGGTCGTCGGCGCGGTACGAGGCGAGAACCGCCAGCCGGTGCCTGAGGACACCCCGGCCGAGCAGGAAGCGCAGCAGATCCCGCGACGACTGGTCGGCCCAGTGCAGATCCTCCAGCACGAGCAGCAACGGGGCGACATCCGCCGCATCGGCCAGCAGCCCCGCCATCCCCTCGAACAGCCGCAACCTCCCGTCCACGTCCCGCACCCCGTCGGACCCGGCCCCCAGCAATCGCTCGACGACAGGGTGCGCGGCCAGAGCGCCCGCGAACCGCTCGTCGGCGGCCAGCACCCCGAGAATCTCGGTGAACGGCAGATACGGCAGCCCGACGTCCCCGAGATCCACACAATGCCCGGTGACGACGGTCATCCCGGCCCCAGCGGCCCGCCCGGCCATCTCGTCCAGCACCCGCGTCTTACCGACCCCGGCGTCCCCGGCGACCAGCACGGCCCGCGCTTCCCCGGCCCGCGCACGCTCCAGTACGCCCGTGAGCCGGGCGAGTTCGGCATCCCGTCCGACGACCGGCGTGACCAACGAAGCCTGTGGCACTGAACCAACCTTCTTTTCTTGGGGGCGCGGGGCTGTGACATGGTGCGGCTCCGCCGCGTGGGCGCGATCGACCACGAACAACCCGCAGCTGCCGTGTCTCAGACCGCCCCGAGCTCCTAGGCCCGCAACACCTTCGCCCAATCAACCGGCACCCGCCCCGCAGGCCCCGGCGTCGGCTGATCCGCAGGATGACTCACGGGCGGAACCAGTTCAGGCCCGGCCTCGTACAACTCGTTCGCCGAGTAGTCCCAGTACCAGTCCTCCCCGGGCTCGAAGCTCTGCACCAGAGGATGCCCAGTGGCCCGGAAATGCCCCGTCGCATGCTTCGCGGGCGAACTGTCACAACACCCCACATGCCCGCACTGCGCACACCGCCGCAGATGGAACCACCACCCCCCGGCCGCATCGCACTCCACGCACCCGTCGCTGCTCGGCGGCACGCCCGGCTCGATGCCGTCGCCACCACTGTCGCCACTCATGAAGGCTCCTCCTCGACCGAAGTGAGCGGAAGCAGCACCTGGAACCGTGTGTCCCCCGGCTCCGACTCCACCTGGATGCTCCCGTGGTGCTTGTTGACCACGATCCGCCAGGAGATGTCGAGGCCGAGCCCGGTCCCCTCACCCACCGGCTTCGTCGTGAAGAACGGATCGAAGATCCGCCCCCGGTCCTCCGCCGGAATGCCGACACCCGTGTCCCGGAACTCCACCAGCAGCCGGTCGTGGTCCGGAGCCGTCCGCACGGTCAACGTCCCCGAACCGCCCGCGCTGTTGATGGCCGACACCGCGTTGTCGATCAGGTTCGTCCACACCTGGTTGAGCTCGGCCGGGTACGCCGGGATCCTCGGCAGCGTCCGGTCGTACTCCTTGACGACTTTGATCTCCTTGCCGATCTTGGCCGACAGCATCAGCAGGGTGGAGTCGAGGAGTTCGTGCACATCGGCGTTCTGAAAGGGCGCCCGGTCGAGCTGCGAGTACTGTTTCGCCGCGTCGACGAGATGCGAGATGCGGGTGGTCGAGTCGTTGATCTCGTCCATCAGCAGCTCGGTCTCGACGGTGTAGTTGAGCCACCCGATCGCGCTCGGGAGCATGTCCTCGTCGACGGCCGCCGCGACCTGGTCCAGCCAGTCCACGTCGAGACCGGCCTGGACGAACGTCGGCGCGATCCGCCAGCCGTCCGGGATGCCCCGGTCGTCGAGCCAGTCGCTGAGTACGTCCTCCCGGTCGGAGGCCTCCAGCGGACTGAGCGTGGGGGCCTTGGCGACCCGCTCGGCGGTGCGCTCCTGGATGTCGATGAGGTTCGCCATGACCTCCGGGGAGTACGACCCCTGCGCGATGACGGCCAGCTTGTGGCGCATCTTGCCGACCCGCTCCCGCAGCGTCGCGGTCGCCCGGACAGCCGCGGCGGCGGGGTTGTTGAGCTCGTGGGTGAGCCCCGCGGACAGCGAGCCCAGCGCCAGCAGCCGTTCACGCTGACCGATGGCCCGCTGGGTGCTCTTCGAACCGAAGAACAGCCCCTCCAGCAGATGCACCGCCATCGGGAACCACTCCTGCATGATGTCCGCGAACGTGTCGGCGGGCAGCACGAAGAACCGCGTCGGCTCGGTGACGCGCATGGAGTTGTTGTAGACCTGCCGCACCCGGTCGCCCAGATACGCCTGCATGGACCCGGCGTACACCCCGCGCTGGGAGGTCCGGGTCACCTCCACGTCGTCCCCGCCGACCCGGCGGTACAGCACGACCGTGCCCTCGAGCATCACGTAGAAGCAGGTGGCGGGCTCGCCCTCGGTGTACACCGGACCGGGCTCGAACCGCTCCACCCGCCCCTCGCCGCACAGCCTGCCGAGCTGCTCGGGCGTGAGCTTCTCGAACAGGAACAGCGCCCCGACCTCCTGGGGGTTGCAGGGCATCGACTGCCCGCTCATGACTGCTCCAGATACCGGTGGACGAGCATCACGGCCATGGCTCCCTCTCCGACGGCGGACGCCACGCGCTTGGCGGACTCGGCACGGGCGTCGCCCGCCACGAACACGCCGGGCACATTCGTCTCCAGGTGGTACGGCGGCCGGTCCAGCTCCCAGTCCTCGGGCGGGCGGCCGTCAGGGGTCATATCGGGCCCGGCGAGGATGAAACCGCGCTCGTCCCGCAGCACCGTGCCGTCCAGCCAGTCGGTCAGCGGGGCCGCGCCGATGAACACGAACACCCACTGCGCGTCGACCTGTTCGGTGTGCCCGCTGTCCACGTCCCGCAGAGTCAGCCGCTCCAGATGCCCGTCGCCGTGCGCGGCCTCGACGACCGTGCGGGAGCGCACCTGGATGTTGGGCGCGTCGTCTATCTGCTGGATGAGGTAGTGCGACATCGACGCAGACAGCGACTCGCCACGCACCAGCAGCGTCACCGACTTGGCGCCCCGGGACAGATACATCGCCGCCTGCCCGGCGGAGTTGGCGCCGCCCACGATGTACACGTCCTGCCCCTGGCAGGAAGGGGCCTCCGTCAGGGCCGACCCGTAGAAGACCCCGCATCCGGTCAGGTCGTCGCAGCCGGGCGCGGCCAGCTGCCGGTAGGACACGCCGGTCGCCAGGATCACGCTGTGCGCGGCGACCGCCGAGCCGTCGGAGAACCGTACGATCCGGGCGGCGCCGTTGACCTCCAGTGCCGTCACCTCGCGCGCGGTGAGGATCTCGGCGCCGAACTTCGCCGCCTGCCGCCGCGCCCGGTCGGTGAGCTGCCCTCCTGACACACCGTCGGGGAAGCCCAGGTAGTTCTCGATGCGTGAGCTCTGCCCCGCCTGCCCGCCGGTCGCCGACCGCTCCACCAGCACCGTGCGCAGCCCCTCGGAGGCGCCGTAGACGGCCGCGCCGAGCCCGGCCGGCCCGCCGCCGATCACGACCAGGTCGTAGAAGTCGGCCGTCGGGGTCGTCGCAAGACCGACCCGGGCGGCGAGGTCGACGGCCTCCGGTTCGACCAGGGGCGTGCCGTCCGGCGTGATGACCACCGGCAGCCGCATCCCGTCCGTGCCGGCCGCGGCCAGCAGCCGCCGGCCCTCCGGTTCCTCGGCGGAGTACCAGCGGTACGGCACCTGGTTGCGGGCCAGGAACTCCCGGATGTCCGAGGACCGCGACGACCAGCGGTGTCCGACGACCTTGGTGCTGGGCACGGGCCGGAAGTCACTGGTCCGCCACGCCTGGAGCAGATCGTCGAGCACCGGGTAGAGCTTCTCCTCGGGCGGGTCCCACGGCTTGAGGAGGTAGTGGTCGAGGTCGACGACGTTGATCGCGTCGATCGCCGCGTTGGTGTCCGCGTACGCCGTCAGCAGCACCCGCCGCGCGCCCGGGTACACGTCCAGGGCCCGTTCGAGGAACTCGATGCCGTTCATCTGAGGCATCCGGTAGTCGGCCAGGATCACCGCCACGAGATCGCCGCGCAGCTTCAGCTCCCGCAGCGCGTCGAGCGCGGACTCGCCGGACTCCGCGCGCACGATCCGGTACGACGCGCCGTACCGCCGCCGCAGATCCCGGGCCACGGCCCGGGAGACTCCCGGGTCGTCGTCCACGGTCATGATGACGGTCCGTGCCGCGTCGGCGGCCTGTGCCATACGTCCCCCACACCGGGCGGTCGACTCACGGCACGGCGTCCCGGGGCGCCGCGCCGGCCTTCGCCCATCGTATGTTCGATCGCCGAGCGGCGCTCCGAAACGGAGATCATCCCGGGCGGTCCGGAACTCGTAGGGGTGGTGAGGAGGGGTAGTGAAGACTGGACGCACGCAGTGACCGTTCCTCAGGGAGGCAGCCGGATGACACGCCCGATCACCGCAGGAGTCGACGGATCGCAGGAGAGCGTCGCCGCTCTGTCCTGGGCGGCCCGGGAGGCAGTGCGGCGCGGGCTGGCACTGCGGGTGGTGCACGCCTGGCGGGCCCAGCCGCAGGAGGCGCCCGAAGCGCGGATCGCCGGGGACGCCGACGGCCAGGCGGAGTGGGTGCGCAGCGCGGTGGACGAGGCCGTCGGGACCGTCACCGAACGGCACCCGGAACTCGACGTGAGCACCGACATCGTGCAGGGGCCGGCCGTCGACACCCTGCTCGCCGCCGCTGCCGATGCCGAGCTGCTGGTGCTGGGCTCGCGGGGGCACGGGCGGATCGTCGGCTTCCTGCTCGGTTCGGTCGGCCAGCAGGTGATCGCCGGGGCCGCCCGGCCCGTCCTCCTCGTCCGCGCGGGCGACGAACCCTCGGCCGAGGCAACCGGACGCGAGATCGTCGTGGGCCAGCAGGGCGACCCGGAGGACAGCGCCGACGCGCTGCGCTTCGCCTTCGAGACGGCGGCCGCGCGCGGGGCGACCGTGCGGGTCGTACGGGCCTGGACCCTGCCGCCCGTGTTCGCCTACAGCCCCGGCTCGCTGAAGCTCCTCGACGAGGCCGGGGGACTGGAGCCGTACGAGAGGAAGAGCCTCGCCGCGGCGGTCCGGCCGTGGCGGGACCGCTTCCCCGGCGTACCGGTGGAGGAGCACGTGGAGATGGGCAGTGCCGCCCAGGTCCTGCTGTCGGTGGCCGGGACGGCCCAGCTGATGGTCGTGGGCCGCCGGGCGCACCGTACGGCCGTCGGTGCCCGGATCGGCTCGGTGGCGCACGGCATGCTGCACCACGCGGACTGCCCGGTCGCCGTGGTGCCGTGAGCCCGACTCGTACCTGACGGCCGCGGCTGCTCAGTCCGCGGTCGGCTGCAGCGTCTTGCGGGCCTTGGGCAGGATGTTCCGGATGTAGTCCTCGACCGCGGTGTCGATGCCGATGTCGTGCTGGGCCCGCTCGGACATGTACCAGCGGTGTTCAAGGAGCTGGTGGTAGATCTCCGCCGGGTCCACGGCGCCGCGCAGCTCGGGCGGCACGGCCCGCACGGTCGGCCGGAACACCTCCCGTACCCAGCGGTGCGCGAGGACCTCCGGACGGGCGCCCAGCGGGTCGCCCGGCGCGTAGTCGTCCTGGGTCGCCATCCAGCTCTCCAGGTCGTTCAGCAGCCGCCGGGCCTGGTTCTCCTCGGTGTCGAGGCCGGTCAGGCGCAGCAACTGCCGCTGGTGGTGGCCCGCGTCGACGACCTTGGGCACGAAGCTGACCGTGTCACCGTTCGAGGCATGCTCGATCTGCATCTCGGCGACGTCGAAGCCGAGTTCGTTCAGGCGGCGGATCCGGCGCTCGATGTGCTGGTACTTGCCGGCCGGATAGACGGAGGTGCGGGTCAGCTCGTCCCACAGGCCGCGGTAGCGGGCACAGATCTCCATGCCGAACTCGATGGGGTCCACGGACGGGTGCAGCGCCCCGGACGCCTCCAGGTCCAGCAGCTCCCCGCTGATGTTCACCCGGGCGAGGTCCAGGTCGTACTCGCGCTGTCCCACGCTGAGCTGCGGATGCAGATCACCGGTCTCGGCGTCCACCAGATAGGCGGCGTAGGCACCCGCGTCCCGCCGGAAGAGCGTGTTGGACAGCGAGCAGTCGCCCCAGGCGAACCCGGCCAGGTGCAGCCGCACCAGCAGCACGGCGAGCGCGTCCATCAGCCGGTGCATGGTGGCCGGGCGCATGGTTGTCTCGAACATCGAGCGATAAGGCATCGAGCCGCCGAGGTGCCGGGTGATCAGGACGCTCTCCAGCGGGGCGCCGTCCGCGGCGGTGCGGCCGGTCACCACGGCAAGGGGGTCCACCGACGGGATGCCGAGCCGGTCCAGGTCGCGCAGCATGTCGTACTCGCGCTGCGCGGGCCGCGCGGCCAGTTCCTTGACGGCGATCACCTCGTCGCCGGCGCGGGAGTAACGCACCACGTGCCGGGAGATACCGCGCGGCAGCGGCACCAGGTACTCCTCCGGCCACTCCTCGAGGGGCACGTCCCACGGCAGTGCCAGCAAGAGCGCGGGATGCTCGGGGTTGGTCGCGCTGATCTGCAGTGCCATGGGCCGGGTGTCCTTGTCTCGCCGCCGGTCGTCACATCAGATTAGAGGGCGAGCTCGCGGGCCCGGTGCGCGGCGTCCCTCACCGGACCGCGGTGGACCGGCCCGTGCCCCGGCAGCAGCACCTCGCCCTCCAGTTCCGCGAGCAGGTCCAGGGAGGCCAGGGCACGCGGGCGCTCGTGGTGGAACATGTCCGGCAGCAGCTGCGGCCCCTCGATCCGCGAGGTGGGGTGTCCACTGACCAGGGCGTCGCCGGAGATCAGCACGCCGGTGTCCGGCACGTGGTAGGCGCAGTGCCCGTCGGTGTGGCCCGGCGTGTGCACCGGAACGGGCCGGCCCGGCAGGTCCAGGGCGCCCGCCGTGGGGAACGGCTCTGGGGCCGTGACCGGGTTGTGCGTCGTGCCGCCGGAGCGCAGCGCGTGCACCACCCACGGCAGCACACCGGGGCGCCAGCCGTTCTTCAGTACCGTCCCGACGGACACCTGGTGCAGGAACTCCCGGCGCGCGTGCGGCACCTCGGTCTCGTGCAGGTGGACGGGCGTGCCGTAGGTGGCGCGCAGGTACTCGGCGGAACCCAGGTGGTCGTTGTGCGCGTGCGTGATCAGCACGGCCGCGACCGCCTCGGGCGAGCTGCCCACGTCCGCGAGCGAGGCGAGGACCTGCTCCCTGTCGCCGGGGTAGCCGGTGTCGACCAGCGTGACGGCGTCCCCCTCCGTGAGGATCACCCAGTTGGTGTTGGAGCCGTGCACCAGGTAGGTGCCGTCCGCGACTTGCCGTACGTCTGCCCGCATGATCGCCCCGCGTTTGTGGTCCCAGCCCGACGTGAGAAGGAAAGCAGATCCCGCGACAGGCGGAATCACCGGGTCCGCGATCAACGGCCCGCGCGCCAGGGCGGTTCGGTCGGCCTCAGTGCACGCCGTGCGGGCGGAACTGCACGCTGACGCGCGGCCCCGTCGCCCGCGTGCTCTTGGGTACGGAGTGTTCCCAGGTGCGCTGGCAGGAGCCACCCATCACGACGAGGTCGCCGTGGCCCAGAGGCCTGCGCACGGTGTCCCGGCCACCCCGCATCGGGCGCAGCAGCAGATCCCTGGGTGCGCCCACCGACAGGATGGCGACCATGGTGTCCTCGCGGGCCCCGCGTCCGATCCGGTCGCCGTGCCAGGCCACACTGTCCCGGCCGTCGCGGTAGTAGCAGAGCCCGGCCGTGGTGAACGGCTCGCCCAGTTCGCCGGCGTAGTGCGCGGAGAGGGCGTCCCGCGCCTCGTCCAGTACCGGGTGCGGCAGCGGGTCGTCCGCGCCGTAGAACGCGAGCAGCCGGGGGACGTCGACGACGTGGTCGTACATCGTGCGCCGCTCCGCACGCCACGGCACCTCGGCGGCCAGCTGTTCGAACAGGTCGTCGGAACCCCGGAGCCATGCGGGCAGGGTGTCGAGCCAGGCGCCGAATCCGAGGTCGGTGCGGCTGATCCCGTCGAGAGGACCGAGGCGCAGCTCGTCGGTCTGGTCGAAGAGGGAGCCCTGGAGGTGCATGTGCCCAGCGTACTCCGTAATCGAAAATATGTTCCATCAATATGAGGGACTTCCACGCGGGAGGCTTTCGATACATCGGTGTATCGAATACAGTCATGTATCGAAAGGGGGCCGGACATGGCCGTGGAGGGGACGACGGGGCGGGTGACCAGGCGCCGGGTGCGCACGCGGGCCAATCTCCTGGACGCGGCGTTCTCCGTGTTCGCGGCCAAGGGCTTCGGCCACGTCTCGATCGAGGAGGTCTGTGAGGCCGCCGGCTACAGCAGAGGCGCCTTCTACTCCAACTTCTCCAGCCTCGACGAGCTGTTCTTCGCCCTCTACCGCGAGCGGGCCGACCTGATCGCCGAGCAGGTGTCGGAGGCCCTCGCCCTCGACGGACCCGGCCTCGACGTGCCGGCCGCCGTGGACCGCGTCACCGACGTGCTGCTCCTCGACCGGGACTGGCTCCTGGTGAAGACGGACTTCCTCGTGCACGCGGCCCGCGACCCGGACGTGGCCCGCAGCCTGCTGGAACACCGCGCGCGGCTGCGGCAGGCGATCGCCGACCGGCTCGGCCGGGCCCGCGGGCACACCGCACTGCCCGCCGTCCTGGGCGACACGGACGGCGCCGCCCGTGCCGTGGTCGCGGCGTACGACGGCGTCACCACGCAACTGCTGCTGGACCGGGACGTCGAACACGCCCGCGCCTGGCTGAAGCAACTGCTCACGGCCCTGCTGACCGACGGCAGCGGCACCCCCGGTCAGAACTGAGGAAGGGAACGGTCGTCATGGACGCCGACGTCATCGTCGTAGGAGCGGGCCTCGCCGGCCTGGTCGCGGCACACGAGCTGACCCGCGAGGGCCGCAGGGTCGCCCTCGTCGACCAGGAGAATGCCGCCAACCTCGGAGGGCAGGCCTTCTGGTCCTTCGGCGGGCTGTTCCTCGTGGACTCGCCGCAGCAGCGGCGCCTGGGCATCAAGGACTCCTTCGATCTCGCCTGGAGCGACTGGCGGGGCAGCGCGGGCTTCGACCGGCTGGACGACGAGGACTCCTGGGCCGTGCGCTGGGCGCGCGCCTACGTCGAGTTCGCCGCGGGGGAGAAGCGGTCCTGGCTGGACGGGCACGGCATCACCTTCCTGCCCACCGTCGGCTGGGCCGAGCGCGGCGACCTCACGGCGCACGGGCACGGCAACACCGTGCCCCGCTTCCACGTCGCCTGGGGCACCGGAACCGGCGTGGTCGAACCGTTCGTGCGCTACGCCAAGCAGGCAGCCGGCGACGGCCTGCTCACCTTCCACCACCGCCACCGCGTCGACGAACTGGTCGTCGAAGGCGGCACCGCCCGGGGCGTACGCGGCACGGTCCTGGCCGAGGACACCTCACCCCGCGGCGTCGCCTCCAACCGGGACCCGATAGGCGAGTTCGAACTCACCGCCCAGGCCGTCGTCGTCACCAGTGGCGGCATCGGCGCGAACCACGACATCGTCCGCCGCTACTGGCCCGAACGCCTCGGTACCCCGCCGCAGGAGATGGTCACCGGCGTACCCGCCTACGTCGACGGGCGGATGCTCGACATCAGCGCCGAGGCGGGCGTACGGCTGGTCAACCGCGACCGCATGTGGCACTACACCGAGGGCCTGCGGAACTGGGACCCGATCTGGCCCGGCCACGGCATCCGCATCCTGCCCGGCCCGTCCTCGATGTGGTTCGACGCCCTCGGCCGCCGTCTGCCCGGGCCCTGCCTGCCCGGCTACGACACCCTCGGCACCCTGAAGCACCTGCGCACCACCGAGGACATCGCCGGGTACGACCACTCCTGGTTCATCCTCACCCAGAAGATCATCGAGAAGGAGTTCGCGCTGTCGGGCTCCGAGCAGAACCCCGACATCACCGCCAAGGACCGAGCCGGGTTCCTCAAGGAACGCATCCTCGGCAAGGGCGCGCCCGGACCGGTCGACGCGTTCCTGCGCAAGGGCGCCGACTTCGTGACCGCGACCGGCCTCGAACAGCTCGTCGCGAAGATGAACGACCTCACCGACAAGCCGCTCCTCGACGCGGCCGGGATCAAGCGCCAGATCGAGGCCCGCGACCTGCAGATCGCCAACCCCTACGCCAAGGACGCCCAGGTGCAGGGCATCCGCAACGCCCGCCGCTACATCGGCGACCGGCTCGGCCGGGTCGCCACCCCGCACCGCATCCTCGACCCGGCGGCCGGTCCCCTGATCGGCGTCAAGCTGAACATCCTCACCCGCAAGACCCTCGGCGGCATCCAGACCGACCTCGACTCCCGCGCACTCGGGGTGGACGGCAAGCCGGTGGAGGGGCTGTACGCGGCGGGCGAGGTCGCCGGCTTCGGCGGCGGCGGTGTCCACGGCTACAACGCGCTGGAGGGCACCTTCCTCGGCGGCTGCCTCTTCTCGGGCCGGGCGGCGGGGCGGGCGGCGGCGAAGCAGACCGCCTGACGAGCGGGCCCGCCTCCTCAGCCTTCGAGGAGGCGGGCCAGTACCGTCGCGTGGCTCTGTTCCGGCGTCTTGGACGCGGTCAGCAGTGTCACGTCGCCCTGGTGGACCAGGCCCCGTACCCGGCCCAGGAGTTCGGCGGCCTCGTCGCCGTCGAGCTCCGCCTCGTACCGCTCGGCGAACTCCTCGTAGGAGGCCTCGCCCGCGTGGTACCAGCGGCGCAGCTCAGTCGACGGGGTGAGCGCCTTCGGCCACTCGTCCACCCGGGCCGCGTCCTTCGACAGGCCGCGCGGCCACAGCCGGTCGACCAGGACGCGCGTGCCGTCGGCCGGCTCGGGAGGATCGTAGACACGGCGGACGCGCACGCTCATGGCCGGCCCCTTCTGTGACGGACGGGTATGGCGCGAGCGTAACCCCGGCCGCGCCGGACGGCCGGTGGAGGGACGTCAGCCGGAGCGGCGCCGGGCCGCCGCGCGCCGCTTCAGCGCACGCCGTTCCGTCTCGCTCGTGCCGCCCCACACACCGATGGACTGCCCCGTGTCCATGGCCCATTGCAGGCACTCGTCCTGGACGGGGCAGCGCCGGCACACCGACTTGGCCTGCTCCGTCTGCAGCAGGGCCGGGCCCGTGGTGCCGATCGGGAAGAAGAGTTCGGGGTCCTCGTGCCGGCAGGCAGCGTGGTCTCGCCAGTTGTCCATCGAAGTCACCTGCATCACAGTAGAAACGTGCCCGTTCGGATGCTTACTCCTTTTCGGGTGGCCTGTCGATGCCTCGTGAAACAAAATCGTACGGACAACAAGGTCACTGCTCGCGCATGCCCCAGGGCGAGCCGTACGCCGTCAGCAGGTCAAGGAACGGGCCGGCCGGGAACGCCTCCGGGCCGAGCACGCCCGTGCCCGACCAGGCGCCGGTGGCGAGGAGTTCGAGCGCGACGACCGGGTTGACGGCGGTCTGCCACACCACGGCCTGGCTGCCGTACTCCTTCATGGACCACTGGTTGTCGACCACGTGGTACAGGTACACCTCGCGCGGCTTCCCGTCCTTGACGCCCCGCACCCAGGTGCCCGCACAGGTCTTGCCGTGCATCCGCTCGCCCAGGGTCGCCGGGTCGGGCAGGCACGCGGCGACCACGTCCCGGGGCGAGACCGCCACCGGGCCCCCCGGCCCAGGCACGGTCACCGGGTCGGTGCGGTCCAGACCCAGCAGGTGCAGCGTCTTCAGCGTCTCGACGAACTCCCGGCCCAGGCCGTACTTGAAGGTGACCCGGCGTGCGTCGACCCAGCGCGGGACGAGCAGCACCTCCTCGTGCTCCACGTTGACGCACTCGACCGGGCCGATGCCCTCGGGGAAGTCGAAGACCTCGGGCTCGCTGAAGGGCTCGGTGGTGAACCAGCCGCGGCCGGTCTCGTAGACGACCGGGGGGTTGAGACATTCCTCGATGGTGGTCCAGATGCTGAACGAGGGCGCGAAGTCGTAACCGTCGACGGTCAGGTTCGCGCCGTCGCGGATGCCGATCTCCTCGATCTCGTCGAAGAGTTCGTCGGCGGCGTGGCGTGCGAAGACGTCCGACAGGCCCGGCTCCACCCCCATGCCGACGAGGGCCAGCACCCCCTCCTTCTCCCAGTCGGCCGCCTGCGCGAACTGGTCGTCGCCGAGCTTCACCCCGCACTCCGCGTACGGCCGGTCCTCGTGCGGGTGGGACAGCGACATCGCCATGTCGAGATAGGTGGCGCCCGCGGCGCGGGCCGCGCGGAACAGGGGCATCACGAAGCGGGGGTCGGTGGCGTTCAGCAGGACGTCGCAGCGGTGCCGTGCCAGCAGGCGGGCCACCGCCGCCTCGTCTCCGGCGTCCACCCGCTCGGCGGTGAACCGCGTGTCGCCGCCGAGCGCGTCGACCGCCGCCTCGGCCCGGGCCGGGGCGTAGTCGGCCACCACCATCGCCTCGAAGAACGGCCGCCGGGCCGCGATACGGGTGATCGCGCCGCCTACACCGCCGGCGCCCACGAGCAGTACACGCATGACAGAAACTCCCTATTTGCGAAGAACGTGGCGGGCCCTTGAGGAGATGAAACGCCGCCCTCTGTCTTAAGGTCAATGGCGTTGGCATAAGGCATCGAGGGAGGGAGCCGTCGTGCCGAAGCCCGTGGTGCGCGAGGAGAAACGCCGTCGGCGCAGGCCCACCAAGAGCGGCACCGTGCTGTCCGAAGAGCTGATCGTCGAGACGGCGCTGCGCATGCTGCACGAACACGGCAGCGCGGGACTGACCGCCCGCAGGATCGGCCTGGCCCTGGACGCCGACCCGAGCACCCTCTACCGGTACTTCCGGGGCATGGACGACCTGACGCTCGCCATCGGCGACGCGCTGATCGGGCAGGCGCTCGGCGGCTGGGCTCCCACGGGGGAGTGGCGGGCGGACCTGCGGGGCGTCGGGCTGCGCATCCACGCCGCGTACGTGGCGCATCCGCAGGCGGCCGTGCTCACCGCCAGCCGTGTCTCGGGGCGGGCCCACGAACTCGCCGCCGACGAGGCGGTCCTGGACGTCCTGCGCACGGCGGGCTTCCCGCTGGCGGACGCGGTGCGGGTCTACCACGCCTTCGTCGACACGACACTGGCCTTCGCCGCACTCGACGCCGCCTCCTTGGCGCTGCCCCGTGCCTCACTGCACGCCGACGAGGAGATGTGGCGTTCGACGTACGCCCGCCTGCCCGCCACCACTCACCCCCGCATCGCGGAAGCGGCACCCCTGCTCGCCACCCGCATGCTGACCAGCGCCTATCCGACGGCCCTGGACATGCTGCTGCACAGCGCGGCGGCGCAGTTGGACAGCATCGGGGAGTAGGGCGGCACGCCTCAGTCGCGCAGCGCCTCAGCGGCGGTCGCCGTCACCGTCTCCGCGACCTGCGCCAGCGCAGGGGAGTCGAGCTTCCACTGCTGCCAGTACAGCGGGACGTCCACCGTCCGGCCCGGGGCGAGTCCGACGAGCCCGCCGGTGCGCAGCAGGGGGTCCGCCTGCGCCTCGGGCACCAGGCCCCAGCCCAGCCCGGCGGCCACGGCGTCGACGAATCCCTCCGAGGTCGGTACGTAGTGCCGCAGCGCGCTCGCGCCGCTCCGCCCCCGGGTGAGCCGGCGCACGAAGCCGTCCTGGAAGTCGTCCCTGCGGTCGAAGGTCACGACGGGCGCGTCGAGAAGCACCTGCTCAAGGGGGCCGCCGAGATGACGTGCGGCGAAGTCAGGCGCGGCCACCGGGACGTAGCGCATCCGCCCGAGGGACCGCACCGAGCAGCCCGGCACGGCTTCCGGCGACGAGGTCACCGCGGCCATCACCACCCCCTCCCGCAGCAGCGCCGCCGTGTGGTCCTCGTCCTCGCGGCGCAACTCGAAGTAGAGCCGCAGCTCCTTGGGCACGCGCGTGAGTACCCCGAGGAACCAGGTGGCCAGCGAGTCCGCGTTCACCGCCACCGTGACCCGGGTCGGCTCGCCGGTACCGCTCAGGCCCAGCTCCGCGTACGCGTCACGCTCCAGCCGCGCTACCTGGCGGGCCAGCCGCACCAGCACCTCGCCCGACTCGGTCGGCCGCACCGGCTTGGTCCGCAGCAGCAGGACCCGCCCCGTGCGCTGCTCCAGCGCCTTCACGCGCTGACTGATCGCCGACGGCGTCACATGCAGGGCGGCCGCCGCCGCGTCGAAGGTGCCCTCGTCCACGACCGCGAGCAGGGTCCGCACCTGGTCCAGAGGCAGGTCCGCCATCATCGAGTCATCACGTGCGCTAATGATACGTAAGAATCTTTAGCTGTACCCGAGACGGGTCCGTCCGTAGCGTCAAGGTCATGACCAGCACCTTCACCGCCGCAGCCGCGGGATTCGGTACCGGACTGTCCCTCATCGTCGCCATCGGCGCGCAGAACGCCTTCGTCCTGCGCCAGGGGATCCGTCGCGAAGCCGTCCTCGCCGTCGTCGGCATCTGCGCCCTCTCCGACGCCGCCCTCATCACGCTCGGGGTCGGCGGCGTCGGCGCGGTGGTGGTGGCGTGGCCGGGCGCGCTGACGGCGGTCGGCTGGATCGGCGGCGCGTTCCTGCTCTGCTACGGCGCCCTGGCCGCCCGCCGGGTGTTCCGGCCGGGCGGCGGCGGACTCCGGGCGGAGGGGGAGGCGGCCGGAGGCCGCCGCCGGGCCGTGCTCACCTGTCTGGCGATGACCTGGCTCAACCCGCACGTCTACCTCGACACCGTGTTCCTGCTGGGCTCGGTCGCCGCCGACCACGGCCCACTGCGCTGGACGTTCGGTCTCGGGGCCGTCCTGGCCAGCCTGTGCTGGTTCACCGCACTCGGCTTCGGCGCCCGGCTGCTCGGCCGTCACCTCGCCAAGCCCGCCGCCTGGCGCGTCATGGACGGCGTGCTCGCCGCCACCATGATCGTGCTCGGCGCCGCGCTCATCGCCGGAAGCTGACACCTCGGCCCGGGCGCTCGGCGGCTGGTGGGACAGTGATCCCCGGCCGGGTAGATGTAGCGAGCATCCAGGAAGCGACGAGTGGACACGAGCGAGAGCAGGGCGGACGAGCGGGATCCGGTGCCGGAGGCACCCCGGCGCCGTGGCTGGCGGCGCTGGGCCATGGACACCCGTCCCCTGCGCCGCCCCGCCTACCGGCGGTTGTGGGGCTCGACCATCGTCACCGCCGTAGGCAGCCAGCTCACCGCCGTCGCCGTGCCCAAGCAGATCTACGACATCACCGGCTCCTCGGCCTGGGTCGGCGCCGCGAGCCTGGCGGGCCTCGTGCCCCTGATCGTGTTCGCGCTGTGGGGCGGGGCGATCGCCGACAGCATGGACCGGCGCAAGCTCCTGCTGATCACCAACAGCGGCATCGCCGTCACCTCGCTGCTGTTCTGGCTCCAGGCCTTCGCCGGTCTGGAGTCGGTGGCCGCGCTCATGGTGCTCCTCGCGATGCAGCAGGCCTTCTGGGGCCTGAACGCGCCGGCCCGCACCGCCTCCATCGCCCGCCTGGTCCCCGAGGACGAACTGCCCGCGGCGGGCGCCCTCGGCTCGACCGTGATGCAGACCGGCCAGGTGGCAGGCCCGCTGCTCGCGGGCGCTCTCATCCCCGTGATCGGCCTGCCCGAGCTCTATCTGATCGACGCCCTGGCCCTGTGCGTCACGGTGTGGGCGGTGTACCGGCTGCCGTCCCTGCCGCCCCTGGCCGGCACGGGCAAGCGCCGCGCGGGCGTGCGGGAGATCGCCGCCGGTTTCCGCTACATCTCCGGGCACACCGTGCTGTTGCTGTCGTTCCTCGCCGACATCATCGCCATGGTCCTCGGCATGCCGCGCGCCCTGTTCCCGCAGCTCGCCGCCCAGACCTACGCGCCCTACGGCGAGGGGCTCGCGCTGGGCCTGCTGTTCGCGGCCATCCCCATCGGCGCTGTGCTCGGCGGATTGTTCTCAGGCACCTTCTCCCGGGCGCGCCGGCACGGCTGGATGGTCATCGGGGCGGTGGTCGCGTGGGGGGCGGCCATCGCGGGCTTCGGGCTGAGCGGCAGTCTGTGGGTCGGGGTGGCGTTCCTCGCCGTGGCCGGTGTGGCCGACATGGTCTCGATGGTCTTCCGGGGAGCGATCCTGCTGTCCGCCGCCACCGATGAGATGCGGGGGCGCATGCAGGGCGTCTTCACCGTCGTCGTGGCGGGCGGCCCGCGCCTCGCCGACGTGCTGCACGGCACGGCGGGCTCCGCGTTCGGCCCCCGCACCGCCGTCACGGGCGGCGGCCTGCTGGTCGTCGCCGTGATGCTGGCCCTGGCCGCCGCGGTACCGGCGCTGCGCCGCTACCGCGTCTGAGGTGTCACAGTGCCCCTCGCCGGTGGAGTGTGTACTGCTCCATCAGCTTGCCGCGGGTCATCTCCAGCCGGTGCGCGAGTACCTCGGCGACCGACCGCACCAGCAGCAGCCCCAGCTTGGAATCCTCCTCGCACAGCTCCAGCACGGCCGCCGCGTCGAACTCGTAGGCCCGGACGGGGCTGAACGCCACCGCGCCGAAGTCCCAGGTGTGCGGCGGGAACAGCCAGGACCAGCCGAGCAGGTCGCCCGCGCCGAGGCTGGCCACGGTCACCCGTTGCAGGGAGTTGACCTCCTGATCCAGGGAGACCGCACCGGAACGGATGACCCAGAAGCGGTCGGCCGCGCCGCCCGCCTCGAAGATGCGGGTGTCCTCCGGGAAGGACACCTCCCGGGCGAGCGTCATCAGACGCTGCCGCTGGGGCGGTGGCAGGGCGGTCAGGAGTTTGATCGCTTTGGTCATGACGCGGAGCTCCTCGCCGGGCGGTCGACTTCCGGTGCTTTCTCCCTACGCCCATTTCAGCCGCTGGCGCGGCCTCGGGCACCTCGGCGTGCCCAACTTTCTCCGGGCATGAAAAAGCCCTGGCTGGACGGGGGAGACCAGCCAGGGCCGTTAGCGGTGACGGACGGAGGAACGCGGGTTCGACCCCGCCATCACGTATGAATGAACGATAAACCATTCAAGGGTCGTGTGTGCACCCCGGACCGGGCCGGGTGACCCGTTTCACGTCGGAGTCACCGTGCGCTGTCGGCGACGACACGGACCGTATCCGGCTTCGAGTCCGTGGGATCGGGCAGGTGCATGCCCGCCGCCAGCCCGGTGCGCAGATACGCCAGCACCGGCTCGGTGAGGCGCTCACCCGGGAGGACGGCCGGGATGCCGGGCGGATACGGCGTGATCATCTCCGCCGCGACCCGTCCGGCCGCCTCGGCCACCGGCGCGTCCTCGGCCGGGCCGAAGAAGGCGTCGCGGGGCAGCACCGCCTGTTCCATCCGCAGCTCGGCCGGCGACGGCACCTCCCCCTCGGCGCCCGGGGCAGATCCCGCGCGGCCCGCGCGAGATCGCGCGGCGCCTCCAGCAACTGCCCGGTCGTCTCCCGGTCGTCGCCGTGGGTGATCTGCATGCCGATGCGCCGGTGGTCCACCAGATGCGCGTCGATGTGCCGGTGCTCGCGCAGCCAGTCCGCCGCCTGGAAGCCCGTGATCCCGAGCCCGGTGAGATCGATGACGCCGGGCAGCGGGTCGAAGTCGTCGGCCAGGCCCGGGCCGCAGAAGTCCCGCCGGTCGTTGACGTGCAGCCCGTCGATCTCCTCGATGGCCGACCTGACCTCGGCCGCGAGATCCAGCGCGCCGCCCATCAGTTCCTCGCCGTGCAGCGCCATCTGCCGCCGCCAGCCGTCCAGACCCGCGAAGATCAGCACCGACGGGCTGGTGGTGCCCAGCAGATCCGCGCGCAATCGCCAGCAGCGTCGGCGGGACCAGGTCGCCCCGCAGATGGAAGACGGAGCCCTGTTCCAGGCCGCTGCCCATCTTGTGGATGCTCGTCACGCAGATGTCCGCGCCCGCGTCCGTCGCCCAGGACGGCAGATCGGGGTGGAACGGCAGATGCCCGCCCACGCCTCGTCCACGATCAGCGGTCGCGTACGCCGGTGGTACACCTGGGCGATCGCCCGGAGGTCCGCGCAACCGCCGTACGGCGTGGGGCTGGTGACCAGCGCGCCCCGCGCGTCCGGGTGGGCCTCGAAGGCCCGCTCGAAGTCCTCGGCGGACGGCGGATGGGCCAGTTTCCGTTCGGCGCCCCAGCGGGGTTCGACCCAGACGGGTTCGATGCCGGACAGGATCAGGCCCGACACCACCGACTTGTGCGCATCACGCCCGATCAGCAGCTTCTCGTGCGGCCCTGCGGCCGACAGCATGGCCGCCTTCACTGACAGGGAACTGCCGCACGTACTGAACAGTGTGCTCGGCGTGCACCGCGTCGGCCATCAGCTCCTGTGCCCGCTGCAGCACCCGCCCTCGGGTAATCGGCCTCTGTCCGGCCCCGGGCACGGGCCCCTCCGGTCAGCCCTCCGGACTGTGCTTGCCCGGAGTCAGGATCTCGTCCAGCACCGTGACCACCGCCTCGTAGGACATCCCTCGTACGGTCGCGTCCCTGGCCCCCTTCGGGTCGGTCGCGCTCAGTTCCTCGCTCCTGGCATGCCACGTCCGCTCCTCCCGCATCGCGCAGGCCCTCGCGCGCCGGATGCGCCGCAGCAGTTCGTCCGAGTCCACCACATCGGTCATGCATCCCGCCTACCCACGCAACGCGCCGAGATGGCACCTGCCGGCGGCCGTTCGGGCGCATTTCGTCAGGAGGAGGCGGACCGGAGGTTTGCAGGTGCGGGGATAGGTCAGCCGAAGAGAAGAGGACCGCGGCGCTCGCGAGGTGCGCGCCCCGAACGCCGCGGCAGGTTGAAGGAAGCAGTGGGCACCGTGAGCCCCAGGCGTGCCCCAGCGGGCGGCCACGGAACGCGGGCCGGACCCGGCTTCCGTCTTCACCGACCAGGGAGCTGAAGGATGTGCGACGAGCACATGATCGAATCCGTACTCGGGCCGCTCGGCGCGGACCGGGCCCGGCCGTGCAAACCCGCCGAGGCGCGCCGGGCCGTGGAGCGAGCCGTGGCTGAACGCTGCCGCGACACGCACACACCGTGCGACACGGACGCGCTGTCCGACGCGCTGCTCGTCGTCTCGGAGCTGACGACCAACGCGATCCTGCACGGCGGCGGCGTCACCGACTTCCGGGTCGACGTCGACGGCCCCGGCGTGCGAGTCTCGGTGAGCGACCGCAGTGACGAACTGCCCGTGACCGCGCCGCCCACCGATCCGCACGGACGGATGCGGCACGGGGGCCACGGCTGGCCCATCGTGTGCCGGCTCTCCCGTGACGTCCGCGTCTCGGACCTGCCCGCCGGCGGTAAGTGCATCACCGCCCTCGTACCCCTCGCCTGAAGACCCGGTTGCCGGCTCCCGGGCAGATTGCACAGCAAAGTGGAGTTTGTTCCACCGGGCGCAGGGCAGTCGCAATCTCGTGCTTCGGACCGGAGGCGCGCCAGCGGGAGCGGTATGACTGCCCCGGAGGCCCTCCAGGCGATCCGGGCAGCGACGTTCCCGCGGTAGACCCTGAAATCACCGTTGTCAGGAGCGAATCCGCATGCTCATCGACACGCCCACCAACCGCCCCGACACGCCCGGAACGACCACCACCGCCTCCCGGCGGCGGCACGACGACGCCCCCGACACAGCGGCCCTCTTCACCCGTCTGGCCGCACTGGAGGAGGGCCCCGAGCGGGAGGCCGTCCGCGACGAGCTCGTCACGCTGTGGCTGCCCATGGCCCACCGCATCGCCGGCCGCTTCCGGGAACGCGGCGAGTCGCTCGAGGACCTCAAGCAGGTGGCGGCCCTGGGGCTGGTCAAGGCCGTCGACCGGTTCGACCCGAGCCGGGGAGCCTTCGAGAGCTACGCCGTCCCCACCATCACCGGCGAGGTCAAGCGGCATTTCCGGGACCGGATGTGGGCGCTGCGGGTCCCCCGCCGAGTGCAGGAACTGCGCAACAAGGTGAGGGTGGCACGCCGTGAACTCACCCAGAACCCGGGCAGCCCCGAGCCCTCCGTGGCGGACCTCGCCGCCCGCACCGGCCTGACCGAGGAAGAGGTCGGCGCCGGGCTCGAGGCGCTGGAGAGCTTCAGCACTCTGTCGCTGGACGCCGAGCTCTCGGCCGACGACGACGGCTACAGCCTCGCGGACACCCTCGGCGCGGCGGACGCCTCCTACGAGGTCGTGGTCGACCGCGAGTCCGCCAAGGAAGGCCTGCGCCGCCTGCCGGAGCGCGAACGGGCCATTCTCTACATGCGCTTCTTCGAGGACATGACGCAGAGCCGCATCGCCGACCACCTCGGCATCTCCCAGATGCACGTCTCCCGTCTCATCAGCCGCAGTTGCGCCCGGGTGCGCGACGAGGCCATGGGGCAGCGGACGGGCACCCGGGACAGCGGCGGCACCTCCACGACGGCCTGACCCCCCGACCCACGAGGACGACAACCACATGCTGAGACCCCACCCCGCCGTGCTGCGCCGCCTCGTCGACGAGTACGAGGCACTGGCGTCGGCCGCCGCGGCCGAGAGTGCCCCGGCAGAGCACGGTCCGCGGGCACGCGACCTGGCGTACACGCTGTGCGTCTCCACTGGCACCCGTGACATCGGGCGAGCCCTGGCAGTCGCTCACCAGTGGCTCGCGACCGCGACCGCGCCCGCGCCCGCACCGGCCCGGGACACTGCTGCCCTGGCCACCTGACGACGGGCCGCACAGGGGCCCGGCCGACGGCATCAGCCGCGGCCGGGCCCCTTCGCGTACCCGCGGGGCCCGGGCCCGCGGGGCGACCAGGCCGGAATACGCCGGCCAGGCTGCCTGCCTGGTGTGCGTCCGCCGGACCGGGGCATCCGGAACGCCGGGAGGTCGACATGAACACGAGTGCGATGGCACAGACCGGACGGTTCCGGGCCCGACGGGCGGCACGGGGTTCGGTGACGGAGGGGGCGGCACGGGCGGGACTCGCCGCCCGGGGCGTGATCTATCTGCTCGTGGGCGCGTTGGCGCTGCAGATCGCCTTCGGCGACACCAAGGAACAGGCCGATCGCGGAGGAGCCCTGGCGGCGATCTCGCAGAAGCCGTTCGGAGCGGTGCTGCTCTGGGCCCTGGGCATCGGGCTCGTCGGCATGGCCCTGTGGCGGCTGTCAGAGGTGTTCTTCGGCTCCGTCGGACAGGACGGCCGCAGCGCCCGCAAACGGCTGATGGCGGCGGTTCGCTTCGCGTTCTACGTCTTCGTCGCTTACTCCGTGCTGTCGTTCGCGGCCAGCCGCGATCAGAGCGGCGGCGGCTCCAGCGACCAGCAGTCCCGGGACGCCACCGCCAGGGCACTGGAGGTACCTGCCGGGCAGTGGCTGGTCGGCGCGGCCGGGATCGCGATCGTCGCCGCGGGCGGGTGGATCGGCGTACGGGCGGTCCTGCGCAAGTACCACGACAAGCTCCGGCTCGGGCAGATGGGCCCCCGCACCCGGCGGCTGGTGGACGTCACGGGCGTGGCGGGCGGTGCCGCCCGCGGCCTGGTCTTCGCCGTGGCCGGTGTCTTCGCAGTGCGCGCCGCGATCGACTACGAACCCGACAAGGCCAAGGGCCTGGACGACACCCTGCGCACCTTCGCCGACACCCCGCTCGGCCCCTGGCTGCTGGTCTGCGTCGCGGCCGGGCTCGTGCTCTTCGGGGTGTTCTCCTTCGCCATGGCTCGCTGGCGACGCGTCTGAGGCGCGGCGTACGGGGAACACGAAGCCAATGAGCGATTCCGAGATTCCGCATGGCGACGACCGGCCCGTGGACATGTACCTGGACCTCCTGCGCATCCGGATGGACACCGAGGACTACCGCCTCCTCATGCGCGTGGTGGAACCGGTCCTCGAGGCGATCGACGAGGAGCGCCTGTCCAGCCTCGACTTCGCGCTCGACTCCGGGGCCGGCGACGAACTGCCCCAAGAGGTGCGTGACGAGGTGGCCCTCGTCATCGCCACCGCCGTCACCGGCCGCCTGGACAACGAAGTGGTCGAACTCGACGTCGACGACACCGGCCCGGTCAGGATCGTCACGGACGCGACCACCGCGTCCGACCCGGACCGGCTCGGCGAGATTGCCGACTACATCAAGGAACGGCACAGGCAGACCGAAGAGCTCCGGGGCATCGCCGAGGTGAGCGGACTGCCCACGGACTTCTGAGCGGTACCCGCCTCAGCCCCGGGGTTCCGCCACCGGCACGCCGAGCGGCCGGGCCAGGCCCACCACGGCCTCGTCCAGCCGCTCCAGGTGCCGCAGCACGCGGTCGGTGATCCGGCCGTAGCGCGGGGTGCCGGCGTCGGACCCCAGCAGCGAGGCGATGCTCGGGCCGGTTTCCACCCGTGCCCCGGTGTGCTCGTCCTCGACCCGGGCCGCGATGGTCCCGATGTTGCGCACTGTACGCGCCGCGGCCCCGCGCAACCGCGGGTCCGCCGCGATCGAGGGATGCGTGGGCAGCAGCTCGGCGGTCGCCGCCAGGGTCCGCGCGTGGTAGGCGCACGTCTCCAGCAGCGCCACCACGTACCGGGCGGTGTGGCGTCGGGCCCGCAGCGGCGTGACCGGGTGGGTCAGCGGCTGGGTGGCGGCCCGCAGGTCGGCCAGGGCCTGGTCCAGGTCACGTGCCTTGTCCAGCAGCTCGTCCGCGGGCCCGCCGCTGAGCTGTCCGACCGCGGCCTCGGTGACGTCGGCCAGCCGCTCGAGCACGGTGCCGAGCAGCTCGTTCGTACGGCGGTCGGTCCGCACCGGCAGGACCAGCGCCGCCGCGACCACGCCGCAGGCGGCACCCAGGGCCGTCTCCTCCACCCGCAGCACGAGCACGTCGAGGCTGTAGGTGTGCAGCAGCGTGTACAGCAGCCCCAGCATCGCCGTGACGAAGAACGACATCAGCGTGTACGACAACGGCGCCGAGTAGAACATCGCGAA
Source organism: Streptomyces sp. CA-179760 (assembly GCF_050937045.1). Taxonomy (NCBI): domain Bacteria; kingdom Bacillati; phylum Actinomycetota; class Actinomycetes; order Kitasatosporales; family Streptomycetaceae; genus Streptomyces; species Streptomyces sp. CA-179760. The sequence continues at coordinate 217,134 of NZ_JBNJLZ010000001.1, read as the reverse complement.
GATCAGCACCAGCACCAGCGCGAACGCCGTCCAGGTGTGCTGACCGACCAGGCCCGCCAGCACGATCCCGGCCACGACGCCGAACACCGTGCCGAGCAGCCGCCGGTAGCCCTTGACGAGGATCTCGCCCGTCGAGGCGGTGTTCAGAAAAACGATCCAGCAGGTCAGCACGGCCCAGTACCAGCGCTGTGTGGACAGCAGCTCGCCGCCCACGATGGCCAGCGTCGAACCGACCGCGACCTGTACCGCCGCACGCGTGGTGGGCCGCCGCAGCCCCGTCTCCTCCTCCGCGGCCGGCTCCTCGCCGCCGCCGTCGATCGCGGCGTCCTCGGCGTCCAGCTCCTCGCGGGAGCGGGCCGTGGCAGGCGTGTCGTCCGACTCGTCCTGCGGGCCGTCCAGCGCGATCCGCAGACCCATGACCGCGCGGGCCGACTCGCCGATGCCCCGGAACACGTCCTGGACGGCGGCGGGCGCGGCCGGCAGGTTCTCCTCGTCCCGGTAGCCGAGAAGCCGGTTGCGTACGTGGGCCAGGCCTGTGCCCGTATTGCCGCTCCCGGCCCGCAGCACGAGGGCGTGCAGCGCCTGGAGATCCCGGCGGAGCGTTCCGGTGGCCTCGTCCGGCACCGCCGGCGCGCTCAGCGACGGCGCGGGCGCGCCCGGCAGGTGCAGGGTGAGGGTGTCGGCACGCTCCGCGCTGCGGGCGGTCAGCAACAGCAGACCGAGCCGTTCGGCGGCGATCTCCGCGTCCGCGACCCGGCGCTGCACGAGCCGTGCCACCGCCTCGTCCGGGGTGCCCTCGTCCAGCTGGGCCTGGATCATCATCGCCGTCTCGTGCAGCCGCGCTGTGCCCTCGCGCACGGCGTCCAGGGCCTTGTCCATCTCGTCCCCGTCGGCGTCGAGGAGGTCGAGCTGCGCGGACACCAGCTGGGCCAGCCGGGCGCGGAAGGCCAGCCGCAGCCGCATCAGGACGCCCGTGGGCGTCGCGGGCACCACCGCGAAGCGCATGACGGCACTGGAGCAGAACGCCACGGCCATGACGCCGCACAGCGCGGGCAGCGAGGAGACGGTGACGCCGACGAACAGGGACAGGAAGTAGATCTGGAAGCCGATCAGCCCCAGCGCGGTGCCGCGGTCGCCGAACCTGCGGCCGTAGACCGCGCAGAAGATCAGGACGACGAAGAAGATGTCACCGACGTAGAGACGCGCGTTCAGAAAGGCGCCCAGGGACACGGAGGCCAGCGCCACCGGCAGCCCCAGCGCCAGCGTCACGGCCTGGGGGCCGAGCTGCTTCTCCCGGATGGCGAAGGTGGCGACCATCGCCGCCATGGCCCCCGCCACCAGCTGGTGCACATCGGCCCCGAACAGGCTGAGCACCGCCAAGGTGAGCGCGATGGCGCCGACCGTGCGCAACCCGGCCGTCAGGCGCAGCAGTCCGGGGTCGGACGCCGCGATCCGGTCCCGCAGACCTGCCCACACCGACCGTCCTGCTGCCCTCACACCGCCGCACTCTCTCCCGACCCACACCAAGATCCGCGTCTCAGCATGTCATGCCGGAATCGGAAGCTCCCCTTCGACCCTGTCTAGTCCCGCCGGCCGGTCCCCTCGATGTGCTCCCGCACCTGTTCCGGCGTCAGATAGGCGTCCGTGTATTCGAAGTCCTTCAGCCGGGCGGCCTTGCGGGTCTGGAAACCGGTCCGTACGAAGTCGTCGCCGGCGACCGCGTTGAGCAGCCAGTTCGTCATCACCCGCGTCTTGGCCACGTTGGTGCGCAGCGCCGACCAGTGGTAGCCGCGGGCGACGGCCTGGGCGGGCAGGCCGCGCAGTTCGATGCCCAGCGGCTTGGAGACCGCGTCGGTGCCACCGAGGTCGACGACGAGCCCGAGATCCTTGTGGACGTAACGCTGCATCGACTGCCCCCGCAGCGCCGCGATGACGTTGTCGGCGACGTGCTTGCCCTGCCGCAGGGCGTGCTGCGCGGTGGGCGGGCACATGGCGCCGTCGTCACCCTTGGCCAGGTCGGGCACCGCGGCCGAGTCGCCCAGCGCGAACACCCCGTCGTTGCCCGGCAGGTTCATCTCGGGGGCGACCGCGAGCCGTCCCTTGACCGTCTCGGCGCCGAGCGTGGCGATGAGGGGGCTGGCGACGACCCCGGCGGTCCAGATGAGCGTGCGGGTCGGGATCACCCGCCCGTCGGTGAAGGTGACCTCCTCGGGGCCGGCCTTGGCGATGGAGGTGCCCAGGGAGATCTCGATGCCCCGCCGGCGCAGGATCTCCTGCGCGCTGCTGCCGAGCTTGTCGCCGAGCTCCGGCATGAGCTTCGGCGCGATGTCGATCAGATGCCACTTGATCAGCCCCGGGTCCAGCCGCGGGTAGCGCTTCACGGCGGCGTGCGTCAGGCGCTGCAGGCACGCCGCGGTCTCGGTGCCCGCGTAGCCGCCGCCGACCACCACGAACTGCAGTCGCGAGGCCCGCTCGTCCGGGTCCTGGCTCGCGTCGGCCAGATCCAGCTGCGAGATGACGTGGTCACGGACGTACGCCGCCTCGGCGAGCGTCTTCATCCCGAACGCGTGATCCGTCAGACCGGGGATGTCGAAGGTGCGGGTGATGCTGCCGGGCGCCAGCACGATGTAGTCGTACGGCTCGTTGACGATCTGGTCGGTGATCGTGCGGATGACGCAGACCTTGGACTTGAGATCGACGCCGATGGCCCCGCCCGGAATGATCCGCGTGCGGTACTTCTTGCTGCGGCGCAGGGAGACGGCGATCGACTGTGGCGTCAGCACGCCGGAGGCGACCTGGGGAAGCAGCGGCAGGTAGAGCTGATAGGCGAACGGCGTCACCAGCGTGACGTCGGCCTCGTCCGGGGAGAGTTTCCGTTCCAGACGGCGGACGCACTCCACGCCGGCGAAGCCTGCGCCAACCACCAGGATCCTGGGTCGTGTCACGGTGTTCATCCCTTTCTGCGGCTCCAGGCGGTCTGCCTCGAACGCCTTTCGACTGCCCATGGATCGCCGGTTCGCACCCCTTCGATCCCACCCCGTGTCCGGCGGGTACGCCAGTCGGACACGGCAGGCAGACGAACGCGTCGATCACCACCATGCCCGCACCGTGGCCGAAAAGCACCAGGCGGGAGTGAAGAACGCGTGCAAGGCACGGCCGGCCGGACCCGCTGCCCAAGCACATCACCTGGACGCGCCGTCAGGACGCGGCGTCGCCCTGCAGATGACACAGCAACAGACACACGTCGTCGTCGCGCTCGGAGTCGCTCAGCAGCGGAGGCAGGAGCCGGTCCGCCGAACCCTCCAGATCCTCGTCCAGCTCCGCGGAACGGACCCCGCCGAGCGCCGCGGCCAGCCGCTCGATACCCGGGTCTATGCCCTGCGCGCGCCGCTCGACCAGGCCGTCCGTGTACAGCGCGAGCGTCGAGCCGGGCTCCACCCGCTCCGTGTGGTCGGCGATCTCCTGGGTGAGCGGGATGCCGAGCATGGCGCCGGGTTTGGCGTCGAGCGTGCGCACGGTCCCGTCGGGCAGCCGCAGCACCGGCGGCGGATGTCCCGCGGCGGCCCAGGTCAGGGTGGGTTCGTCCGGGTGGAAGCGGGCGATGACGGCGGTGGCGTACAGATCGGGCTGCAGATGGTGCAGGAACCGGTGCAGCCGGGTCAGCAGCCGGCCCGGGCTGTCGCCGTCGACGGCGTACGCCCGCAGCGCGGTGCGCAGCTGGCTCATCATGACGGCCGCGTGCAGTCCGTGCCCGGTCACATCGCCGATGACCGTGATCAGACCGCCGTCCCGCTGGCGGAACGCGTCGTACCAGTCACCGCCGATGTTCATCCCGTGCGTGGCGGGCAGATACCGCGCGGCCAGGCTCAGGCCCGGCGTCGTCGGCAGATCCGTGAGCAGGGCACGCTGCAGGGTCTCCGCGATGTCGCGGTTGTGCTCGAAGCGCCGGGCGTTGTCGATCGCGATGCTGGCCCGCCGGGTCAGCTCGATCAGCATCACCGCGTCGTCCGGGTCCCAGCGCCCACCGGGCGGCGACAGGGTCAGGACGCCCAGCGGCGCCCGCCGCGTCGGCAGCGGGACACACAGCAGCGGCCGCCCGGGGTCCAGCGCCGACGGCGGCTGGTCCTCGACGCCGGGCAGGCCTCCCGGATGGTCGGCGGCGTACTGGGGCCGGCCGGTCCGGGCCGCGACCACGGCGGCGGCCGGATGCGGCGCCGACCCGTGCCGGTCGTCCTCGTGGTCGAACAGCCAGATGTCGACGCTGCGCGCGTACTCCGGCACCAGCAGGTCAGGCAGCCGGCGCACGATCTCCTCGTGATTGAGCGAGGCCGTCAGCACGGCACTCGCGTCCGCGAGGAAGGTCAGTCTGCGGCGGGCGCTCTCCGCCTCGTTGCGTGCGCTGCGCTCGGCGGCGAACGCCTCGCGCTGGGCCCGTCCGGCCGCGTCCAGCTCCGCGTGCAGCGCCAGGACGCCCTGGTTCGTCTGGTGCAGCTCCTCGCGGTGGAAGGAGACCAGGTCCTCCTGATCGGTGAGCCTGTCCAGCACCACGGCTGTGTCCTCGTCGGCACCGAGCAGCGCCTCCGCGAGGGCGGCCGGGTCGTCCGCGACGGTGCCGCTCTCCCCTGCCCGGGCCACCTCGGGACAGGGGACCGTGACCTCCCACGGCGGCTCCCCGGCCGCGGCGGACGCCTCCGGTGACGGTGTCACCACGGCGTGCAGCAGTCCTTCCTCGGCGGGGGAGCCCGCCAGGTCCATGGTGAGCAGCCACGTGCCGCCCTTGGTGAGGCACTGGCGCAGCTGGGCGCTGAGAGCGGCGGCCAGTCTCGTCCGTTCCACGGTGGGCACACCGTACGCGGCGGCCAGGCGAGCGAGGGCGATGCGGGCGCGTGCCGCATCGGTGACGGTGGTGATCTGCCAAGTGCGCGTCATGGGAGGTCCGGCGGGGTCGGAGTCAGCACGGCCACGGCGGTGTCGTCCCGCACCGGCCGGGCGGGACTGCTCGCGTCACGTATCGTCACGGCGGCCGTCACGGCCGGGTCGGCCATGGACGGACCGGCGTCGGACGGTGGTGTCCAGCGGCTGGGCAGGCCGTCGGTGTGCATGATCAGCAGCCGGTCGTCCGCCCAGTCGGCTTCCTCCTCGCGGAGGGTGCCGGGCCGGTGGACGCCGACGATGCCGGGCCGCGACAGCAGGTGGCGCCAGGTGCCGTCCGTACGCAGCCGTGCCCCCACGTTCCCGATGCCGGCGAACCGCAGCCGCCCGGCCCGCAGGTCGAGCTGGGCCAGGGCGACGGCCGCACCCCGGGTGCCCTTCAGCGTGTCGTGCAGCCTCCGCAGCGCCTCGGCGGGGGAGAGGTGCGCCCAGCGGTGCAGCGCCACGACCGCGGCGGACGAGGCACGAGCGGCCTCCGGACCGTGCCCCAGGCCGTCCGCCAGCATCAGCGTCACCCGCTCCCCGGCCCGCAACCACGCCCACGCGTCACCCGAGCACCCCGCTCCCGCGTAGGGGATGTTCACGCCTCCGGCCCGCACGGCGCGGGCCGGCTGGGACCAGGGGCCGTTCCGTGTTTCTGTCCCGACTTCGTTCTCGCGGACACCGCCGTCCCGGGACCCGCCGCCGGACCACCCCGGCACGGCACCACCCGGCGTGTCGGCCCCGGCCACGTCACCCCGGCTCCCCGAGACCCCGTCCGCCCACACGCGCACGGCCGGCCCGGCGGGCGTGCCGTCGCCGCGCGGGGTGGTGCCCATGCGGGCCACCACGACCGTGCCGCGGCCGGACGTGCTGTGCAGGCCGAAGTCGTCGGCGAGACGCAGACACGTGCCGAGGCCCGCGCCGAGCGAGCGGGTCGTGGAGAAACCGTCGCGCAGCGCCGCGGGCACGTCGGCGATGCCCGGGCCGTGGTCGATCGCGGCGATCTGCACGAACCTGGAACCCTCACGCCCCTCCCGCAGCACGGGCGGCGCCACGATGTCGATGAGCACCTGACCGCCCTCGGCGTGCTTGAGCAGATTCGTGGCGAGCTCGGTCGCGACCAGCGCGGCGGCCGCGGTGCGCCGCTCGTCGAGACCGGCCAGCGCGGCCGCGTCCTCCGCGGCGACCCGCGCGTCGCGCACCCGCGTCGAGTCGCGCACCGGGACGTCCCACACGCGCGGCATCAGGCCTCCTCGCGCGGACGCGGCGGCTGGGCGACCCAGCAGGTCACCCGCACGGTGGTGCCGTCGCCCGGCGTACTGTCGATGTGGAAGTCGTGCACCAGGCGCCGTGCGCCGCTCAGTCCCATGCCCAGCCCGCCGCCGGAGGTGTAGCCGTCGCTGAGCGCCCGGTCCAGGTCGGCGATGCCGGGCCCCTCGTCGGTGAAGGCCAGCCGCAGGCCCTGCGCGCCCGCGCTGCTGACGCGCGTCGCCTCCATCTGTCCGCCACCGCCGTGCACCAGGGTGTTGCGGGCCAGCTCACTGGCCGCGGTGACCAGCTTGGTCTGCTCCACCAGGCCGAAGCCGAGCCGGGCCGCGGCCTGCCGTACATGCTGTCGCACCCACACCAGGTCCAGGTCCGACCGGATGGGCAGGCAGGCCTCCACGCCCGCGGCGGTGTGCATCACGCACTCTCCTGACGCGGGCCGCCGGGACGGGTCACCGGGCTCTGCCGCGCGAGGAGCTCCATGCCCGCCTCGGTGCTGAGCGCGGTGCGCAGCCCCGGGAGCGTCAGCCCCAGTTCCACCAGGGTGATGGCGACCGCCGGGCGCATGCCGGCCACCACGGTCCGCGCGGCCAGCAGCTTGGCCTGCGCGGCGATCTCGGCCAGCACGCGGCCGAGGAAGGAGTCGACGATCTCCACGCCGGAGATGTCGATGAGGACACCGCGCACCCCGGTACGGGAGATCGTCTCCGCGAGGTCCTGCTGGAGCTGCTGCGCGGTGCTGTCGTGAAGGTCCCCCTGGAGCGTGACCAGGAGGACGTCGCCGAGCCGCAGGACCGGCACATGGCCCGGGACGGGACGGAGGTAGGCGTCGCTCACCGCTGTCCCGCACCCGCGTTCACGATGTCGGCGCCGAGCTGGTGCAGCGCGTACCCCAGCGCGTCGGCGAGGTTCGCACGGGTGATCACGTCCAGGTCCAGACCGAGGTGGACGATGGTCTGCGCGATGGCGGGACGGATGCCGGAGACGATGCACTCCGCCCCCATCAGCCGCGCGGCGGCGACCGTCTTCATCAGGTGCTGCGCCACCAGCGAGTCGACCGTGGGCACACCGGTGATGTCCAGGATCGCGAACCGGGCGTGCTGGTCGACCACGGCGTCCAGCAGCGTCTCCATGACCACCTGGCTGCGAGCGCTGTCGAGCGTCCCGATCAGTGGCACGGCCACGATGCCGTCCCACAGCCGGATGACGGGCGTGGCCACCTCCATCAGCTGCAGCCGCTGCCGGTCGCTGAGCGCCTCCCACTCGCTCAGCGCCGTCTGCATGGCCACCAGCCGCAGGGTGCCCATCAGCACGGTCAGCGCGGTCGAACACGCCCGCAGGTGCTCGGGCGGCGCCTGCTCCAGATCTGCGGCCAGCAGGTTCTCGACCGGCGGCCGCAGGGCGGCCAGCTCGCTGGACACCTGGGTGTTGGACAGCCCGGCACGGGAACGGGCCGCGCCCATCCGGGCGAGCTGCTCCCGCACCCCGCTGAATCCCGCGGCGTCCGGGTCCTCCACCTGGTCCGAGTCGGCCACCTGCGCCAGCGCGTCCACGATGACCTTGCCCGCCTCCACCGCCTCGTCGCGCGAGACGGTGAACACGGTGCGGAACAGGGGCTCGTCCGCCCACCGCTGGGCGATCTGTTCACGCCGGCGGTGCAGGAAGTCCCTGACCTCCTGGGTGGGCAGGGCGAGCTGTCCGTCCGCTTCGTGCTCCGGCACCTGGTTCTCTCCTCATCCGCGTTGCGTCGACCGAGCCCGCTTCGGAAACGAGAACGGCGTGGTGACACTTGCCGGGCGACAACTCTAACCATGCCCCGACCTCGTACGACACCTGCTCCGGCGCGAGCGATCCGGTTCAGGGAACCGGTGCTTGGCCACCGCCGGCGGCCGGTGCCGTGCCCGAGGGGACCCGGGTCGTCAGACGCCCGCTTCCCCCGGCTCCTCGGGGGTGTCCGGCATCTCGTCGGCCCGGGCCAGGGCCTCGTCCACGCTCTCCGATATCGGCACCGTGATGCTGACGCCCGTCAGGTCGAGGATGCGGCGTACGGCGGACGTCGGGCTGATGACCTGCACGCTGCCGGCCGTCCTGCGGGTCTCCTGGTACACGCGGAGGATGATGTTCATCCCCGACGAGTCCATGAAGGGGACGGACGACAGGTCGAGCAGGAAGTGCCGTCGGCCGTGGTGGAGTTGGTTGGCCAGATGAGCCTGGAACTCGGTCGCGGTGTCGACGTCCAGGTAGCCGTCGACCGTGATCAGGGCCACGTCCTCACGGGGCAGCTCGACTTCCACGGACAGCGGGTTCTGGGCGAGGGGCACGGATACCTCCAACAAGTGCTACGGCCTGGTCTGGTCACCTCTCAGGGGTGACCGCGGTACGGGGCGACGCCGGTCGTGGGGCGGGCTCGAATGCCGTGTGTCATGTGCCTCCCTTCGCCACCGGGCTCCGTTTTCACCGCGCCCCCGCGATTACCCCGGAAACCGGCCTCCATTCCCTCTGCCCCGAACCTCTCCGAGACCCGCCGCTCCGCGGCGTACGGTGGCAGGGGTGTGCGCCGAATGCGCGTGCGGCAGGAGGGTAATTGCTGCTGTGGAGCCGGGTGGGCGGGAAACGTCCGCCGGGGGATCCGCTATCCGCACACCGCGAGGGAGGATGGAGCAGCGTGGCCATCGACAGAATCTGGTCGTACGCGCCGGACAGCGGTCACGTCGAGGGGCAGGACCTGACCGGGTTCACCGTCGCCGCGACCGACGGCACGATCGGGCACCTGGACCGCGAGGCCGCCCCGCACGGCATGCGGCACCTGATCGTCGACACCGGAGTCTGGGTGTTCGGCCGCAGTGTGCTGGTGCCGGCCGGAGTCGTCATCGGCATCGACACGCAGACCCGGAAGATCACACTGGCCTGCACCAGGGGAGACGCGAAGGAGGCCCCTCGCTTCCAGACGGACAGCGAGACCAGGGACCGGGAGTACCTGACGGCCGTGGGCGACTACTACGACCGGCTGCCGCCACGCGAGACGACCCCGGTCTGAGCCGGTCCGAGCGGGTCACGGGCGCGCCGCGCCCGTGACGCTCCCGGTTCACCAGGGCAGGAACACGTGCACGTCCTTGCCGCGCTCGTCGGCCACCACACTGACCTGGTCGCACAAGGTGTGGATCAGATGCCAGCCGATGCCGCCGCCACCGCTGCGCGGATCGAAGGGCCGCGGGGCGGGCTCCGTGCTGCTGGAGTCGTGCAGCACCACGTGCACCCCGTCGAAGGTCCGGCGCATCCGCAGCGCGAACGGACCCGGGGCGTACTGGACCGCGTTGGCGGCCAGCTCCGTCACCACCAGCAGGATGTCGTCCCAGTACTCGGGGGCAGAGGGCGGCGAGGATCGTGCCAGGTCACGCAGGAACCCCTCCGCGGCCAGCCGCGCGCCGGTCACGTCGTGCGGCTCGCCCACGAAGCTGTTCGTGCGGCTCGGGATGTCCTCGGAGGTCAGTGCGTCGTCCCCACGCGGCTCGGTTGACATATCGCCTTTCCGGCCCGGTCGTCAGCAAGGGCTGTCGTCAGGGCTGTCGTCCTCTCTTGCGTCGCCACTGTCGTGTTCCCGTGCGGGCGCGGACTACGCGTCCGGTCCCTGTTCAACGGAACACGTTGTCCGAGTCGTCCCAGTGCGACGGATCCTCTTGGGGCCCTGTCCGCCCGGGACGCCTGCGCGACTCGTACATCGCGTCGATCTCGGCCGCGCAGTGCCGCACGATCTCGTCCCGGCGCAGTTTCATCGACGGCGTCAGCAGCCCGTTGGTCACGTCGAACGGCTCCGGCAGGACCCGGAACACCCGGATCGACTCCGACCGCGACACGGCACTGTTGGCCGCGGCCACGGCCCGCGCGACCTCCTCCCGCAGCGCGTTCTCCTCCCGCGCCTCCCGCATCTCGCCCTGCAGCGCCAGTGCCGCCCGCCAGTGCGCGAGGAACTCCGGGTCCAGCGTGATCAGGGCGCCGACACAGGGCCGGTTGTCGCCCACGACCACCGCCTGATGGATGAGCGGGTGCATCCGCAGCCGCTGTTCCAGGGAGGCCGGGGCGACGCTCTTCCCGCTGCTCGTGATGATGATGTCCTTCTTGCGGCCGGTGATCGTCAGATAGCCCTCCGAGTCCAGGCGCCCGAGGTCACCGGTGGCCAGCCAGCCGCCGCGCAGCGCGGCCCGGGTGCCGGCGTCGTCACCCACGTACCCCTGGAACACCGACGGGCCGCGTACCAGGATCTCCCCGTCGTCGGCGACCTCGATCTCCGTGCCGGGCAGCGCCTGCCCCACGGTCCCGGACTTCTCCCGGCCCAGCGGCTGCATCGTCACCCCGCCGCTGGTCTCCGTCAGGCCGTAGCCGTCGTTCACGTAGATGCCGATGCCCTCGTAGAAGAGGGACAGGTCGCGGCTGAGGGGAGAACCGCCGGACGTCGCCCGCCGCACCCGGCCGCCCAGCGCGGCCCGCAGCCTGCGGTACACCGTGCGGTCGTACAGGGCGTGCTGCAGCCGCAGATCGAAACCGGGCCCGCGGCCCCGGCCCAGCCGCTGGCGTTCGAGGGCCGCGGCGAAGTCCCGCGCCGTCTCCGCGGCCCGCTCGAACAGCCCGCCGTGGCCCCCCTGCTGCGCCGTGCGCAGGAAGTTCTTGTAGATCTTCTCGAAGACCGACGGGACCGCGTAGAAGTACGTGGGCCGGAAGGAGCGCAGCGCCGAGAACAGCGCCTCCCCGCCGAGGTCGGCCTGGTGTCCCATCAGCAGTCCGCCGCGCACGCACAGGCCCTGGATCATGAGCCCGTAGACATGCGAGAAGGGCAGGAACGCCAGCACGGAGCCCTGCTCCCCGCGCGGTGTCGCCGTCCGGCCCCAGCCGGCCAGCAGTGTGTCGCAGGGCCCGGCCAGGTTGCGATGGCTGAGGGCACAGCCCAGGGCATGGCCGGTCGTGCCGGAGGTGTAGGCGATGACGGCCGTGGAGTCCGGCAGCACGATGCGACGCATCGAGTCGACCGTGGCGAGCGGCACGGACTCCCCGCGCACCGCCAGCTCGTTCAGCGCGCCCGCGTCCAGCTGCCACACGTGGCTCAGCAGCGGCAGCGCCGCGCACACCGAGCCGACGGTCATGACGCCCTGCTCGTCCTCCACCACCACGGCCACACAGCGGGAGTCCCGCAGGATCCACTGCACCTGGTCGCGTGACGCCGACGGGTAGACCGGGACGACCTCGGCGCCCACGGCCCACAGCGCGTAGCACAGGACCGTCCACTCGTACCGGGTGCGCGCCATGATCGCCACGCGGTGGCCCGGCGCGATCCCGGACGCGATCAGGCCCTTGGCCGCGTCCACCACCTCGTCGCGCAGCTCGATCGCCGTCACCTCCTCCCACACGGCGGAGGCGGGGTCGGTGCGGCGGGCGAGCATCGGCCGGGTGGGTTCGCGGTCCGCCGTCTCGAAGACGCTGTCGGCGAGCCCGCCGGTCAGGGGCGAGAAGGCCGGTGGAGCGAGGGCCGTGTCGCGCATGCACTGCTCCTGACGTGTACGGGGTGTGACATTGCCGACGGGTACCGTCATCGGCGGTGCTCGAATGTAGTCGAGTCGGGACCCTTCGGGGTCGGGAAATACAGAAGTGGCACCGCTGATGATCTCGGCGTGATCGGGGGACCCGGGAGGCATGGGGCACATCAGCCCTGATCCCGAACCCGAGCGCACCCCCGGCCTGGAACCGGGTGGCGGCGTACCGCCGGGCCAGACCCCGCCCGCGGAGAGCGGCCTGCCCGAGGCGAGCCCCCAGGAGACTCACAACCCTCCCAAGGGCTGGGCCAAGGCGCCTCTGACCCTGATCATCCTCCTCGTGGTGCTGATCGCGGCGTTCTTCCTGGCCTACGCCATCGTCCTGATGGTCTGAACACCTGACGCCCTGAGCCCGTACTCGACAAGGGCGGGGCGCTTCACGCCTGGGTGTGGCGCACGCACTCGGTGACGACGTCCCGCAGGCTGCCCGTGCGCTTCATCAGCTCGCGCTGCACCGTCGCGCCGTTGCCCTCCCGCAGCAGTTCCTCGCAGGCGGCCCGGGCACGGTCGAGGTCACCGGTGTCCGAGAGGGCCGGACCGACATGGTCCAGCAGGGCACGCACGACTGTCTCTGCGGGCATGCGCCGCATGGTCGCGGGGTGCAGCAGCTCGCCCGTCAGACCCGACCGGGCGGCCTGCCAGTAGGCCAGCCGCAGCAGGCTGACGCTGTGGTCGAGGGGCTCCCGGCCCGCTCGCCACTCCCGTGCGGCGGTCTCGACGAGCCCGCGGACCAGGGTGGCGACCAGCGCGGCCGTGCCGGAGCGCAGACAGACGTCCGAGACCCGCACCTCCACCGTCGGATACTGCCGGGACAGCCGCGCGTCGAAGTAGATCATCCCGTCGTCGAGGATGACCCCGGTGGCCACCATCTCCGCGACCAGCCGGTGGTACCGCTCGGCCGAGCCGAAGATCCCGGTCGGACCGGCCGACGGCCAGCGCTGCCACACCCGGCTGCGATAGCTGCTGTACCCCGAGTCGTGGCCCTGCCAGAACGGCGAGTTCGCGCTGAGCGCCAGCAGCACCTGCAGCCAGGGCCGCACCCGGTCGATGACCGCGACGCCCTCCTCATCGGACTCCACGGCCACGTGCACATGGCAGCCCAGGACGAGCTGCTCCCGGGTGGCGATGCCGTACTGATCCGCCATCCACTGGTACCGCTGGTTGACGCTGATGGCGGGACTGACCGGCAGTGGGGACGTGGCGAGGGCCGCCACGGTGCAGCCGATCTCTCCGGCGTGCCGGGCGGCCTCCTTGCGGCAGCGCGCGATCTCCGCGCGCAGGCTCTCCATGGAGGACTGCGGATGGGTGGCGAACTCCAGCATCTGCTCGTGGAGTTCCTTCTCGAACACGTCCTGATCCGCGTCGTCCCGCTCCGCGTGGGCGAGCACCGCCGCGGACAGGGCCCGCGGCTCGCCGGTCTCCGGATCGACGAGGAGGAGTTCCTCCTCCACTCCGACGGTGCGCACCTGATGCCCGCCCTTCTGCGACCCTGCCGCGTCGTACCACCGGATTCTCCCGGTGGTACGACCCCCAGTGCCCCTCACAGCCGGGTCGGACACCTGGTGCGTCCGCGGGACTTCACGGAGCGAACGGCTTCAGCCACACCGTGGCCAGCGGCGGCAGCGTGATCCGGACAAGGCCGCCCTCCGGTTTGGCCGGATCCGGGTTGGTGACCCCGCTGCCGCCGTACCGTGTGTCGTCGGTGTTGAGGGTCTCCTGCCAGGCGACGACATCGTCCGGGACCCAGAGGCCGTAGTCGTGCCGGACGATGGGGGAGAAGTTCGACACCGCCAGCAGCGGGTCGCCCTCGGCGTCGTACCGGAGGAACGCGAAGACGTTGTCGTCGGCCGAGTCCACCGCCACCCACCGGAAGCCCTCCGGGCGGGTGTCGCACTGCCACAGCGCCGGCGTCGCCCGGTAGGCCGTGTTCAGGTCGCGGACCAGATCGCGCACGCCCCGGTGGTCACCCGCCGAGTGGTAGCCGTCGTCGAGCAGCCACCACTCCGGCCCGTGCTCCACCGACCACTCGGCCCCCTGGGCGAACTCCTGCCCCATGAACAGCAGCTGCTTGCCGGGGTGGCCCCACATGAAGCCGAGGTAGGCGCGGGTGGTGGCGCGCCGCTGCCACCAGTCGCCCGGCGCCTTCGACACCAGCGCCTGCTTGCCGTGCACGACCTCGTCGTGGGAGATGGGCAGGACGTAGTTCTCGCTGTACGCGTACACCATCGAGAAGGTCAGCTCGTGGTGGTGGTACTTGCGGTGCACCGGCTCGTGGCTCATGTACTCCAGCGAGTCGTGCATCCAGCCCATGTTCCACTTCAGCCCGAAACCGAGCCCGCCGGTGTCGGTCGGCCGGGTCACGCCGCCCCAGGCGGTGGACTCCTCCGCGATGGTGACCACACCGGGAGCACGCCGGTACACGGTCGCGTTCATCTCCTGCAGGAACGCCATGGCCGCCAGGTCCTCCCGGCCGCCGTAGGCGTTGGGCTCCCACTGGCCGTCCTCGCGCGAGTAGTCCAGGTAGAGCATCGAGGCGACCGCGTCCACCCGCAGCCCGTCGATGTGGAACTCCTCGCACCAGTACACCGCGTTCGCCACGAGGAAGTTGCGCACCTCGGTGCGGCCGAAGTCGAACTCGTACGTGCCCCAGTCCGGGTGCTCGGCCCGCCGCCCGTCCTCGGGCTCGTACAGCGGGTCCCCGTCGAACCGGGCCAGCGCCCAGTCGTCCTTCGGGAAGTGCGCCGGCACCCAGTCCATGATCACGCCGATACCGGCCCGGTGACAGGCGTCGACGAAGAACCGGAAGTCGTCCGGGGAGCCCAGCCGGGCCGTCGGCGCGTAGAAGCCGGTGACCTGGTAGCCCCACGAGCCGTGGAAGGGGTGCTCGGCGACGGGCATCAGCTCGACGTGCGTGAAGCCGAGATCCTTGACGTACGCCGGCAGCTCCTCGGCGAGCTGCCGGTAGGTCAGCCCCGGGCGCCAGGACGGCAGATGCACCTCGTACACCGACATGGGCGCCTCGTGCACCGGCGTGTCGGCGCGGTGTGCCATCCACTCGGCGTCGGCCCACTCGTAGTGCGCAGCCGTCACGATCGACGCCGTGTTGGGTGGCTCCTCGGCACGGCGGGCCATCGGGTCGGCCTTGAGGAAGCGGTGCCCGTACCGGGAGTGGATCTCGAACTTGTACGCGGTGCCCTCGCCGACGCCCGGCAGGAACAGCTCCCACACACCGGAAGCGCCGAGCGACCGCATCGGGAACTGCGTGCCGTCCCAGTGGGTGAAGTCCGCGGCGACCCGCACGCCCTGCGCGTTCGGCGCCCACACCGTGAACCGGGTGCCTCTCACGCCCTCGTGGGTCATGGGCTCGGCGCCGAGCGCCTGCCACAGCTGCTCGTGCCGGCCCTCGCGGATCAGGTGCAGGTCGAGTTCGCCGAGCGCGGGCAGGAAGCGGTAAGGGTCGTGCGTCTCCTGCTCACCGCCGTCGTACGCCACGTGCAGCGTGTATTCGGGGATCGCGTCCAGCGGCAGCACGCCCGAGAAGAGACCGTCGCCCTCCGAGACGAGGGCCGTGCGCTTCCCGCCGGTCACGACGCTCACGGAGCGGGCGAAGGGACGCAGCGCCCGGAACGCGATCCCGCCGGGGACCGGGTGGGCGCCGAGCAGCGCGTGCGGATCGTGGTGGGCGCCCGCCAGCAGGCGCCCGCGGTCCTCCGGGCTCAGGGCGGGCGCGGTCGCGCTCGGGACCGGGCCTGACGGCTCCGGGATTGAGGTGTCTCGCAGGGCCACGGCTCAGTCTCCTCTCACAGCGAGGCGCTCGATCGCCGCCATCGGTACAGGCAGCCAGTCGGGGCGGTGCCGTGCCTCGTACAGCACCTCGTACACGGCCCGGTCCGTCTCATAGGCGCGGAGCAGTCCGTGTTTCTTGCGCGGATCCCAGCCGGCACGGGCGGCATAGCCCGCGCAGTAGGCCTCGCGGCAGCGCCGCGCCCACTCCGGGCGCCAGGGGCGGCGCTGCCGGGCGGCGTAGTCGAAGGAGCGCAGCATCCCGGCGATGTCCCGCACGGGGGAGTGGGCGCTGCGCCGTTCGGAGAGCGGCCGGGACGGCTCGCCCTCGAAGTCGATGACGAACCACTCACGCCCGGCCCGCAGCACCTGGCCCAGGTGCAGGTCGCCGTGGATGCGCTGGGCGGGCGGCCCGGCATCGCAGGTGGTGAGGGCGGCGAACGCGGTCCGCAGGCCCGGCACGAACGGCTGGAGCGCGGGCACGCAGTGCGCGGCGGCGTCCAGCCGCTCGGTCATCGCCGACGCCGTACGCCCGTTCTCCCCGGGCGCGCCGACCGGGAAGGCCGAGGCGAGCGCGAGGTGCACGTCCGCCGTGGCCGCCCCGAGCGCCCGGGCCTGGACCGTGAAGTCGTCCCCGGCGGCCAGGGCGTGCAGCGCCAGCGTCCAGCCGTCGGAGGCGTCCCGCAGATACGGCTGGAGCACACCGAGCGTCGCCTTGAAGGGATGGTTCATCTGGAACCAGGCCACGGGCGCGGGCACGCGGTGGCAGCCCTGGCGGGCCAGCGCGCCCGGCACCTCCAGGTCCGGGTTCACGCCCGGCTGGATGCGCCGGAAGATCTTCAGGATGTACTCGTCGCCGTACACCAGCGAGGAGTTGGACTGCTCGGCGTCGAGCAGCCGCGGCACCAGTCCGGCGGGGACCCGATGGTCCGGGTCGCAGTCGAAGCGCAGCGGGCCGGCGGTGCCGGGCTGCCGCAGCCGGTCCAGGAGCAGCTGGGCCGAACGGGGGTCGTGCAGGGCGTCGTAGACCGTCAGACCGGCCAGCGGCCCGTCCTGCACCTGCCCGATGAGGGCCCGGCCGAGGCGCGGCGACGGGTGTTCCCGTACGCCCAGCAGAAGCTGGTAGCAGTCGCCGGCCGGGGGAGCACCGCCCGGCGACGGCACACCCGTGTGCCCGGCGTGCCCGGCGTGGACCAGCAGGTGCAGACAGCCTGGGAACAACTCGGTCATCGACAGCAGGCCGAGCTCCGTGACGGGCCGGTCCTTGCCCGCGAACCAGCGCTGGCGGGGCAGCCAGTCGCGCAACAGGGCGCCGAGCGACTCCATGGGCTCGGGCAGGCGCGTGAGGCTCGGGCGCAGGGATGCGGTCTTCGGCATGGTCACGCCTCCTTGTCCCGGCGCGTGCTCACAGTCGCCGTCCGATGCGGGATGCCACTCGGGTGAGCCGGAACCAGTAGAAGCCGTGACCTCCGAGCGTCAGCAGGTACGGGAGCTCGCCGATGGCCGGGAAGCGCACCCCGCCGAACAGCTCCACCGGATGGCGCCCGGCGAACTCGCGCAGATCGAGTTCGGTGGGCTGCGCGAACCTCGCGAAGTTGTTCACGCACAGCACCAGGTCGTCCTCGTACTCGCGCAGGAACGCCAGCACCGCCGGGTTGGAGGAGGGCAGTTCGGTGTACGTGCCGAGTCCGAAGGCGGGGTTCTGCTTGCGGATCTCGATCATGCGGTGGGTCCAGTGCAGCAGCGACGACGGGGAGGACATCGACGCCTCGACGTTGGTCACCTGATGGCCGTAGACCGGGTCCATGATCGCCGGCAGGAAGAGACGGCCCGGGTCGCAGGTGGAGAACCCGGCGTTGCGGTCCGGGGTCCACTGCATGGGGGTCCGGACGGCGTCGCGGTCGCCGAGCCAGATGTTGTCGCCCATGCCGATCTCGTCGCCGTAGTAGAGGATCGGCGAGCCCGGCAGGGCCAGCAGCAGCGCGGTGAACAGCTCGATGGTGTGCCGGTCGTTGTCGAGCAGCGGGGCCAGACGCCTGCGGATGCCGATGTTGGCGCGCATCCGGGGGTCCTTGGCGTACTCGGCCCACATGTAGTCACGCTCTTCGTCGGTGACCATCTCGAGCGTCAGCTCGTCGTGGTTGCGCAGGAACATGCCCCACTGGCAGCCCGAGGGGATGGCCGGGGTCTTGGCCAGGATCTCGGAGACCGGGTAGCGGGACTCGCGGCGTACGGCCATGAAGATGCGGGGCATGACCGGGAAGTGGAAGGCCATGTGGGCTTCGTCGCCGCCGCTCGGGTAGTCGCCGAAGTAGTCGACGACGTCCTCGGGCCACTGGTTGGCCTCGGCGAGCAGCACGGTGTCCGGGTACTGGGTGTCGATCTCCTTGCGGACGCGCTTGAGGAACGCGTGGGTGGCGGGCAGGTTCTCGCAGTTGGTGCCCTCGGCCGCGTACAGGTACGGCACCGCGTCCAGCCGGAAGCCGTCGATGCCCAGGTCCAGCCAGAACTTCAGCGCGGCCAGGATCTCCTCCTGGACGCGCGGGTTCTCGTAGTTGAGGTCCGGCTGGTGCGAGAAGAATCGGTGGAAGAAGTACTGGCCACGCACGGGGTCGTACGTCCAGTTCGACGTCTCCGTGTCGACGAAGATGATCCGGGCGTCCGGATAGCCCTTGTCGTCGTCGGCCCACACGTAGTAGTCGCCGTAGGGCCCGTCGGGGTCCTTCCTCGACTCCTGGAACCACGCGTGCTCATCGCTGGTGTGGTTCATGACGAAGTCGATGATCACGCGCATGCCGCGCTGGTGGGCGGCGTCGACGAACTCCACGAAGTCGGCGAGGTCACCGAACTCCGGCAGCACGGCCGTGTAGTCGGAGACGTCGTAGCCGCCGTCCCGGAGCGGGGATTTGAAGAACGGCGGCAGCCACAGGCAGTCGACGCCGAGCCACTGGAGGTAGTCCAGCTTGGCGGTCAGTCCCTTCAGGTCACCGACACCGTCGCCGTTGCTGTCCTGGAACGAGCGGACGAGCACCTCGTAGAAGACGGCGCGCTTGAACCACTCCGGGTCCCGGTCCCTGACGGGAGTGTCCTCGAAGGTGTCCAGCACGGGCTCGTTCACGGTCATGACGTTCCTGCCCCTCCGATCGCTTGCGCGGCGGGCGGTGACAGGACGTGGAAGACGTGCGCGGGAGCCCGCCCCGGCTCGAGACGCACGTAGTTGTTCCTGCTCCAGTGGTAGGTCTCGCCGGTGAGCTCGTCGCGCACCGGCACCGACTCGTGCCAGTCCAGGCCGAGTCGCGGCATGTCCAGCGAGACCGTGGCCTCCTGGGTGTGGTGGGGGTCGAGGTTGGCGACCACCAGGACGACGTCGTCTCCCGTGCGCTTGCTGTACGCGATGAGGGAGTCGTTGTCGGTGTGGTGGAAACGGAGATTCCTGAGTTGGCGCAGTGCCGGGTGTTCCCGCCGGATGGTGTTGAGCCTGGTCAGCAGGGGGGTGAGGGTGCGGCCCTCGCGTTCGGCGGTTTCCCAGTCGCGGCGGGTGAGCTGGTACTTCTCCGAGTGGAGGTACTCCTCGCTGCCCTGCTTGAGCGGGGTGTTCTCGCAGAGTTCGTAGCCGGAGTAGATGCCCCAGGTCGGGGAGAGGGTCGCGGCGAGGACGGCCCTCACCTCGAAGGCGGGGCGTCCGCCCTGCTGGAGGTAGGCGTGCAGGATGTCGGGGGTGTTGGCGAAGAAGTTCGACCGCATGTAGGACGCGGACTCGCCGGACAGTTCGGTGAGGTAGTCGGTCAGCTCCTGCTTGGTGTTGCGCCAGGTGAAGTAGGTGTAGGACTGCTGGAAGCCGATCTGGGCCAGGGTGGCCATCATGGCCGGGCGGGTGAACGCCTCGGCCAGGAAGATCACGTCGGGGTCGGTACGGTTGATGTCGGCGATGACCCGCTCCCAGAAGACCACCGGCTTGGTGTGCGGGTTGTCCACGCGGAAGATCCGCACGCCGGTGTCCATCCAGTGCCGCAGCACCCGCACGGTCTCGGCGATCAGGCCGTCCATGTCGGCGTCGAAGGCGATGGGGTAGATGTCCTGGTACTTCTTCGGCGGGTTCTCGGCGTAGGCGATGGTGCCGTCGGGGCGGTGGTGGAACCACTCGGGGTGTTTCTGCACCCAGGGGTGGTCCGGCGAGCACTGCAGCGCGAAGTCCAGTGCCACCTCCATCCCCAGCGCTTTCGCCTGCTCCACGAACCAGGTGAAGTCCTCCAGGGTGCCCAGGGCGGGGTGGACGGCGTCGTGGCCGCCCTCCGGGGATCCGATCGCCCAGGGCACGCCGACGTCGTCGGGGCCGGGGGAGAGGGTGTTGTTCTTCCCCTTGCGGAAGGTCGTGCCGATGGGGTGGATCGGGGGCAGGTAGACGACGTCGAAGCCCATCGCGGCGATCGCGGGCAGCCGGCGGGCGGCGGTGCGGAACGTGCCGTGCGGCTGCTTCGCGGTGCCTTCGGAGCGGGGGAAGAACTCGTACCAGGAGCCGTACAGGGCCCGCTCGCGCTCGACGAGGAGCGGCAGGGGCTCGGAGGTGGTGACCAGGTCCCGCAGGGGATGGCGGGCCAGGACCTCGTCCACCTCCGGCGTCAACGCCGCCGCGAGCCGGGCCGGAGGGGGCAGTGAGTCGTCGCGCAGCGTCTTGGCCGCGCCCAGCAGCACGCCGCGGCCGTCGTTCTTCGGTACGCCCGCCGCCGCTCGCTCGTAAAGGTCGGCGCCCTCCTCCAGGACCAGGCCAGGGTCGATGCCGGCCGGTACCTTGATGCCCGCCGTGCGGCGCCAGGTGGCCACCGGGTCGCTCCAGGCCTGCACCCGGTACGACCAGCGGCCGACCGCGTCGGCGGTGACCTCAGCGCCCCAGCGGTCGCTGCCCGGGGCCAGCTCCCGCATCGGCGTCCACGGCCCGGGGCGGCCCTCGGGGTCCTTGAGCACCACATTGGCGGCGACCGCGTCGTGCCCCTCCCGGAACACGGTGGCGGTGACCTCGAACGTCTCACCCACGACCGCCTTCGCCGGCCGGTTGCCGCTCTCCACGGCCGGGCGGACATCCCGTACCGGGATTCGGCCGATGGCCCGGGTCCTACTCATGGTCCTCACCTCCAGCGTGCTCGAAACCGGGCCCCAGGGCCCGGTTCATGGGGACAAGATGTGCGGGAAGGCCCTCACCTTCCCGCCGGGTACCGCCGCTCCGCCGTCGGCGGTCTTCGTCGCACCGCGGTTGCCGGGCGGGGCCGTTCGCTCTGCTCCTGGAGACAGGTGACCTGCTGCTCCTGCAGACGGGTGACCTGCTGTTCCTGCAGATACGTGACCTGGTTCGTGCGCAGGTACCGCTCGGCCGCGTCCGCCGCCTCCCGCGCGCAGCGCTTGCCCATCAGCACACAGAGCGTGTAGCCGGAGTCCTCGAACGTGGTCCGCACCGTGCGGTCGTTGGGTGCCGCGAGCATCACGCGTTCCCAGGCCCGGTAACGCCGCAACTGCCGGGCGACTTCGGCTTTGGCGGGTAGCAGCATGGCGCCGATCACCTTTCGGGCTCGAGGGGCACGGACTCCCGACGGCCGGACGGCGGCCGCGCGCACAGCGGCGCGGAACCGTCACGGCGATCGAGTTCTGTCACACATGGTGCATGTATGACAACGCAACGTCCTGTTGGAGCTTCAACCAGTAGCACGTCCGGGTGAGTGGTTCAGGTCGCCGAGGTCCGCTCGGATGTGCACCCGACCGCCTCAGCTGTGCGCTCGTGTTGCACGAACGGACTAGCCCCCTCACTCTGAGGGTGACTCAGAAGCGATACACGCTCACGTTCCGTGCTCGGGGCTCGTTCCGCAGGACTGCGGGAGCGAGGAGGAGCTGAGCCTCGCGGTGAGGAGCCGACCGATGAAGACCGCAGTGCCCTGCTACTACCACCTCGACGTGGAAGTCAGCCCGGAACGGGTGGGACAGGTCAGCCGCATTCTGGCCGCTCACCTGAAGTTCTGGGACCTGGACAACCTGATCCAGCCCGTCTGCGGCGGTGCCGAGATGCTGCTCGAGGCCATCGACGAACACGCCACGGACAAGAACACCTCGATCGAGATGTGGTGGAACGGGCAGCACCTGATCACCGCCATCGGGGACAACGACCGCGCTCTGCGCCCCGACCAGGAACTGCGAGACTGCCTGGCGCACCTCGCGGCGATGAGCGACGGCTGGGGCTGCTGCGCCACCGAGACCGGCAGCAAGGTCATCTGGTTCTCGCAGCGCGCCCGCGCCGGTGAACGTGTCCCGCTGGTGCCCACCGCGCCCGCCCCGCGTGTGAGCGAGGGCCTCGACGTGCCCCGCGAGGTGCGCGTCGCGCAGCTGGCCGGCCCCGCCGGCACACCGGACGAGGTCCTGGAGGAGGCCCGGTGACCCGTCGCCGGCACCGGAGAGGGGCGTCCGCCTGGAGCGGGCGCCCCTACCCGCTGGGCGCGTCCTATGACGGGGAGGGCACCAACTTCGCCCTCTTCAGCGAGGTCGCCGAACGGGTCGAGCTGGTCCTGGTCGACGACGACGGCACCCACACCCAGGTGCCGCTGGCCGAGGTCGACGGCTTCGTGTGGCACGGCTACCTCCCCGGCGTCGGCCCCGGCACCCGGTACGGCTACCGGGTGCACGGCCCGTGGGCCCCGGCCGCCGGTCACCGCTGCAACCCGGCGAAGCTGCTCCTCGACCCGTACGCCCGCGCGGTGGACGGGCAGATAGACAACCACCCCTCGCTCCACGAGCGGAACCCGGACGGCCCCGACCCGGCTGACAGCGCCGGGCACACCATGCTCGGCGTGGTGACCGACCCGGCCTTCGACTGGGGCGACGACCGCCCGCCCAGCCGTGCCTACGCCGACACGGTGATCTACGAGACACACGTCAAGGGCTTCACGCGCACCCACCCCGGAGTGCCCGCCGAACTCCGCGGCACCTACGCCGGACTGGCACACCCCGCGGCCGTCGAGCACCTCACCTCGCTGGGCGTCACGGCAGTGGAGCTGATGCCGGTCCACCAGTTCGTCCAGGACGGCGTGCTCCAGGGCCGCGACCTGGCCAACTACTGGGGCTACAACACCATCGGCTTCTTCGCCCCGCACAACGCCTATGCCGCGCACGGCACCCGAGGCCAGCAGGTCGCAGAGTTCAAGTCGATGGTGAAGACCCTGCACGCGGCCGGGCTCGAAGTGATCCTCGACGTGGTCTACAACCACACCGCCGAGGGCAACGAGAAGGGCCCCACCCTGTCCTTCCGCGGCATCGACAACTGCTCGTACTACCGTCTGGTCGACGGCGACTGGGAGCACTACTACGACACCACCGGCACCGGCAACAGCCTGCTGATGCGCCACCCCTACGTGCTCCAGCTGATCATGGACTCGCTGCGGTACTGGGTCACCGAGATGCATGTCGACGGCTTCCGCTTCGACCTCGCGGCCACGCTGGCCCGGCAGTTCCACGAGGTGGACCGGCTGTCGGCGTTCTTCGACCTCATCCAGCAGGACCCGGTGATCAGCCGCGTCAAGCTGATCGCCGAGCCGTGGGACGTCGGCGAGGGCGGCTACCAGGTGGGCAACTTCCCGCCGCTGTGGTCGGAGTGGAACGGCATGTACCGCGACGCCGTCCGCGACTACTGGCGCGGCGAGGACCACACGCTCGGAGAGTTCGCCTCCCGGCTGACCGGCTCCTCCGACCTCTACGCGCACAGCAGGCGCCGGCCCCGCGCCAGCGTCAACTTCGTCACCGCGCACGACGGTTTCACCCTGCGCGACCTCGTCTCCTACAACGACAAGCACAACGAGGGCAACGGCGAGGGCAACCAGGACGGCGAGAGCACCAACCGGTCCTGGAACTGCGGCGCCGAGGGCGCCACCCGCGACCCGGCCGTACGGGAACTGCGCACCCGCATGCAGCGCAACCTCCTCGCCACGCTGCTGCTGTCCCAGGGCATTCCGATGCTCTCCCACGGCGACGAACTCGGGCGCACCCAGCGCGGCAACAACAACGCCTACTGCCAGGACAACGAGATCTCCTGGATCGACTGGCGGCTCACCGAGGAGCAGCGCGACCTGCTGGAGTTCACCCGGTACGTCATCCGGCTGCGCACCGGGCACCCCGTGCTGCGCCGGCGCCGCTTCTTCCTGGGCGAGACCCTGACCCGCGCGGACCAGCCGCTGCCCGACCTGGTGTGGCTCGCGCCCGACGCCCGGGAGATGACCGACGACGACTGGCAGCGCGGCGACGCCCACTCGGTCGGCGTCTTCCTCAACGGAGACGCCATCGCCGAACCCGACCCCCGCGGGCGGCCCGTCGTCGACGACTCCTTCCTGCTGCTGACCAACAGCCACTGGGAGCCGGTGGAATTCCGCCTGCCGGACGCCGCCTACGGCGAGCGCTGGACGGCGCTGATCGACACCGCCGACCCGGAGGGCACCCCGGACGAGGCGGAGCACAAGGCGGGCACGGGCCTCACCGTCGGAGCGCGCAGCCTGGTCCTGCTCTCCCGGCCGTCCCGGAAGACATGAGCCGGCTCAGCGGCCGCGGCGCGACGTCACCGTGAACTGCGCGCCGTCGTGGTCGCGCAGCACGGCCTCGTCGCCGCCCTTGGACAGCACGCTGCCACCGTGCAGCTCCGCCGTCCGGGCGCAGGCCTCCACGTCGTCGACGGTGAAGTGGACCTGCCAGTGCGGCCGGATCGTGGGGTCGGGGGCCGCCTCCAGCGCCCCCGACTCGATCCGTGCCACCACGTCACCGCGGCTGCGCAGCACGACCTCTCCACCCTCGTAGTGGACCTCGCAGCAGCCGGGGCGCTGTGTCGCCCAGTCGAGGACCTCGCCGTAGAAGATGGCCGCGTCGAAGGCGTCACGCGTGTGCAGCGTGATGAAGACCGGCTGCGCGTTGCGCCAGGTCTCCCAGTCGGTGAACAGGTCGCCCTCCCAGATCCCGAAGGTCGCCCCGTCCCGGTCCGCCAGCAACGCCGCCCGCCCGGGCGGCAGGGAGATCGGCCCGACCGCGGTGGTGCCCATGCGTTCCTGCACCCGAGCCACCGCCTCGTCGGCGCTGCGTACGGCGAAGTAGGGCGTCCACGCCACCGCCATCTGCCACATGGTCGCGACCCCCGCGATCCCGGCCACCGGCGAGCCGTCCGCCAGCGCGATCCGGTGGCGGTCGCCCAGCTTGGCCGGCCGCCACTGCCAGCCCAGCACGGCACTGTAGAACTCCTCCGTCGCCTCGACGTCCCGGCTGGTCAGGCTCACCCAGCAGGGCGCGCCGACCACGGAGTGTGATGAGACGACGTCCTTCGTGCCGGAGGGGGCGGGCATCTCGTGGTTCATGGTGTCGGGTCCTGATCTCGTCGGCCTGGCAGCCACCGGAGGATTGCACCCAGTGTCCAACCGGAACCGGTGTGGGCGCCTGCCGAGTACCCCGGCGGCGACGCACAAACGGTGTCGTGAACCGGCCTGGTCCGCCCCGGTGGCACCGGGCGTGCCGAGTGACGACGATGGATGGGTCGGACACTGCGTCAAGGCACTCAAGCACCCTGTGTGGCCACACGGACAGCGGCGCACCGGACCCGGAGGTGACCATGCCCACGGACGGGGGCTCGGAGCGGATCTTCGAGCTGCAGGAGGAGATCCAGCAGCTGAAGGAGGCGGTCGTCTCCCACGCCGTCGTGGACCAGGCGATCGGAATGGTCGTGGCGCTCGGCCGGGTCTCGCCCGACCAGGGGTGGGCCGTGCTGAAGGAGGTCTCCCAGCACACCAATATCAAGCTGCGCAACGTCGCGGAACTGATCCTCGTCTGGGGACGCACCGGCATGATGCCCCAGGAGATACGTGCCGCGCTGGAGGACGCCCTCGACCGCGCCGGACCGACGCAGATCCCGGGAACGCCGCCGGAGGCGTGACCCCCGGCGGCCCCGGGCCGCTCACCCGGTCTCGGTCAGCAGTTCCTCACGCAGATGGGCGAAGCAGCTGCTGAGCAGCCGGGAGACGTGCATCTGCGAGATGCCGAGCTGCTCGGCGATGCGGCTCTGCGTCATGCCCTTGAAGAACCGCAGGTAGAGGATGATCCGCTCGCGCTCCGGCAGCGCTTCCAGGCAGGGCCTGACGGCCACCCGGTTGACCACGGTGTCGAAGGCCGGGTCCGGCCCGCCGATCGCGTCCCCGAGCGCGTAGCCGTCAGTCCCCGGCATCTCGGCCTCCAGCGACAGCGCGGAGAAGCACTCCAGGGCCTCCATGCCGGTGCGCACCTCGCCCTCGGTGAGGTGGGCGTACTCGGCGATCTCGGCGACCGTGGGGGAGCGGCCGGGGGTGGTCTGAGACAGCTCCTTGGCGGCGTGCCGCACCCGGTTGCGCAGGTCCTGGACCCGGCGGGGTACGTGCAGCGTCCACATGTGGTCACGGAAGTGTCGCTTGATCTCGCCGGTGACCGTCGGGACGGCGTAGGCCTCGAAGGCGTTGCCCCGCGCCGGGTCGTAGTGGTCGACGGCCTTGACGAGACCCAGGGCGGCCACCTGGTACAGATCCTCCAGAGCTTCGCCCCGGCCGCGGAAGCGGACGGCGATCCGCTCGGCCATGGGCAGCCAGGCCTCGACCAGTTGGTCGCGCAGGGCCTTGCGCTCGGGCCCCTCGGACAGCCGCGCGAGACGTTCGAACGCCGCGGCGGTGTCGGGGGCGTCGTCGTGGGGGTGCGTTCTGGTGCTGCCGGCGATACGCATGATGCGCACCTCCCTGAGCAGGTGCCGAATGGACAGACACCGTGGGAAGCACGGACTCGGACCTCACGGCAGGCACCGGGGGCCCGGGCGGCTCCCACGGACGTGCCTCCTGTCCGAAGCACTTCACAGCCCATTCCCGGGCGGGAAGATTACGAAACAATTCTGACAATACGCCCACTTGGCCTTTCTTGACTTCTCTTGACCTCTCCATGGATCGATTAGCTCTGTTACAGAACTAATCTCGGCCGCATGGAGCCGGAGAACCTTCCCGAAGAGCTGGCCGACGCGCTCGTCGGGGTCCAGCGGCTGATCAGGCGCCGCCTGCGGCGGGAGATGCCCGATCCGCGGCTGCGCGGCGCCGAGGTGGAGTTGCTGCGGCTGGTCGTGACACGGCCCGGGATCGGCGTCTCGGACGCCGCCAAGGACCTCGGGCTGGCGGCCAACTCGGTGTCGACCCTGGTCAATCAGCTGGCAGGGGCGGGCTATCTGGTCCGCGAGAGGGACCCGGCCGACCGGCGGGCCGCCCGGCTGCTGCCCACGCCCGCCGCACGGACACGCCTCGACGCGTGGCGCCGACGCCGCACCGCCCTCGTGGGACGCCATGTGTCCCGCCTCGACGAGACGGACCGCCAGGCGCTGCACGCCGCGGTCCCGGCCCTGCGCAAGCTGGCCGACACCCTGCACGAGGAGGCCGAGGAGTCATGACCCGGGACACCGACCCGCCCCAGGCCGACGCGGTCGCCTGCACCGGACTCGCCTACGCCTTCGGCGACACCAACGCCGTGGACGGGCTCGACCTCACGGTCCGGCAGGGCGAGGTCTTCGGGCTGCTCGGCCCCAACGGCGCCGGCAAGACCACGGCCATCCGCTGCATCACCACCCTGCTGCCGGTCCCCGCCGGCATGGTCCGCGTCTTCGGCCACGACACCGCCGACGACCGCATGGCCGTACGCCGCATGCTCGGCTACGTACCGCAGCAACTGTCCGCGGACGCCGGCCTCACCGGACGGGAGAACGTCGCCCTGTTCGCCCGCGTCTTCGACGTGCCGCGCCGGGAGCGCGCCGAACGCGTGGGCCAGGCGCTGGCGGCGGTCGATCTCGCCGACGCCGCCGACCGGCTCGCCGCCACGTACTCCGGCGGCATGGTCCGCCGCCTCGAACTCGCCCAGGCCCTGGTCAGCGCCCCGCGCCTGCTGATCCTCGACGAGCCGACGATCGGCCTCGACCCGATCGCCCGCACCGGCGTGTGGGAGCACATCGGCGCCGTCCGCGCGGCCACCGGCATGACCGTGCTCGTGACCACCCACTACATGGACGAGGCCGACCAGTACTGCGACCGGGTCGCCCTGATGCACCGCGGCCGGATCCGGGCCCTCGGCACCCCGGACGAGCTCAGGGAAGGGCTCGGTGCACGCCGCCGCGCCGCGGGCACGGCACCGGACACGCTGCCCACGCTGGAGGACGTCTTCCGTGACGTGGCAGGCAGCGGTCTCGACGAGGCAGGAGATTTCCGCGATGTCCGAAGCACCCGCCGCACCGCCCGCCGGGTCGGCTGACCCCGTCCGTGACGACGCCATCGCACTGCTGCTGAAGCCCCCGCGGCCCCGCGCCGGTTGGCGGCTGCTGCCCGCCCGCGTCGGCGCGATGTGCGCGGTCGAACTCCAGAAGCTGCGCCACGACCGCACCGAGCTGTACACCCGGGCCGTCCAGCCCGCCCTCTGGCTGCTGATCTTCGGTCAGACCTTCACCCGCATCAGGGCGATCCCCACCGGCGGCATCCCCTACGTCGACTACCTCGCGCCCGGCATCATCGCCCAGTCCGCGATGTTCATCGCCATCTTCTACGGCATCCAGATCATCTGGGAGCGCGACGCCGGAATCCTCAACAAGCTCCTCGTCACGCCGACCCCGCGATCGGCCCTGATCACCGGCAAGGCCTTCGCGGCGGGCGTGAAGTCGCTGGTCCAGGCGGTCGTCGTGCTCCTCATCGCGGCCCTGCTCGGCGTGGCGCTGACCTGGAACCCGATCCAACTGCTCGCCGTCGCCGCGATCGTCGTCCTCGGCTCGGCCTTCTTCTCCTGCCTCTCGATGACCATCGCCGGTATCGTCCTGAACCGCGACCGCCTCATGGGCTTCGGACAGGCGATCACCATGCCGCTGTTCTTCGGCTCCAACGCCCTGTACCCGGTGTCCGTGATGCCGGGCTGGCTCCAGGCGGTCAGCAAGGCCAACCCGCTCAGCTACGAGGTGGACGCCCTGCGCGGACTCCTCCTCGGCACGCCCCACCATCTGGCGGCCGATTTCGCGGTGCTGCTCGTGGCCGCCGCGCTCGGCGTCGCCGCGGCATCGGCCCTGCTGGGTCGGCTGGCCCGTTGATCTTCACTCGGGAAAGTGATGTGCGGCACGCCTCGGCAACCGCTTTCTCCGACTGTTTCCGGATAACCGCTGGGCACGGCTTGATCGCCGATCAAATGGGGTGAACTGCCTGGCCACAGCGCATTCTGCCCATTTGACAGTGCGCTGAGACCACAGATAGGAAGCAGCTTCCAGAGGTCGAGAGGGGCACCGTGTACGAGCCGAACGTGGTCGGGGACTGGCAGGAGTACGACGAGCATGCCGGTCTGCGGGTCCGCGTCCACCGTCTGGAACCGGCCGAGCCGCCCCGCGGCCGTGACGACGCCGCCGACGGGCTGACGTACTTCTGCCTCCGCGTGACGGTCGAGAACCGCGGCCGGCGGCACCTCGGCGTCCACCTCGAGGACGGCCAGATCGACGTGCGGATCGGCCCGGACGGGGAGAGCGCCTTCCTCGACTGGCGCAACTCGCAGTTCATCGAGGGCTTCGACGTCTATCCGCTGCGCCGGGCCACCGCCGTGCTGTACGCGGCCGGCACCGAGGCGTCCCTGAGCCTCGTGGACGTCCAGGTCCAGCTGCGCGTCGAGGAGGAGTGGACCGAGCGCCGGCTGTGGTCGGGCGGCATCGGTGTCCACGAGGGGCCCGCGGGGGCCCAGCAGGGCGCGGTGCGGGACAGCCTGGCGCACCAGGTGAGCGTCTTCCTGCGGGATCAGGCGGAGGAAGGCACCGCCTGATCCGGCGTCAGGGCATCCCGCCGGCCGTTCAGTGCGGGATGCCGTCGATGATCTCGCGGGCGCCCTGACGCAGCAGGGCCACGGCGACCGAGGTGCCGAGCGTGGCCGGGTCGAGCCGGCCCGCCCACTCGTGGGCGTTCAGCCGCGTCTTGCCGTCCGGAGTGAACACACAGGCCCGCAGGGAGAGTTCACCACTGCGGTCCACCCGCGCGAACCCGGCGATCGGGCTGTTGCAGTGCCCCTGCAGCACATGCAGGAACATGCGCTCGGCGGCCGTCTCCCGGTAGGTGTCGGGGTCGCCGAGGCCACTCACCGCGTCGATGAGGTCCGCGTCGCCCTCGCGGCACTGGAGCGCCAGCACGCCCGCGCCGATGGGCGGCATCATGGCCTCGGTGGAGAGGACCTCGCTGATCACGTCCTCGCGGCCGATGCGCTCCAGGCCGGACACCGCGAGCAGCAGCGCGTCGGCCTCTCCGGCGGCGAGCTTCGCCAGGCGACGGTTGGCGTTGCCGCGGAACGGCACGCACTCCAGGTGCGGATGCGTGGCGGCCAGCTGTGCGACCCGGCGCACCGAGGAGGTGCCGATCCGTGTCCCGGCCGGCAGTTCGTCAAGGGTGAGTCCGCCGGGATGGATCAGGGCGTCCCGGATGTCGTCCCGCTTGAGGAACGCGGCGAACACGGTGCCCGCGGGGAGCGGCCGGTCGGCGGGCACATCCTTCACGCAGTGCACGGCGAGATCGGCCTCCCCGGCCAGCAGCGCCGCGTCGACCTCCTTGGTGAACGCGCCCTTGCCCTCGACCTGGGACAGATCGCCCATCCACTTGTCGCCGGTGGTCTTCACCGGCACGACCTCGGTGCGCACTCCAGGGTGGGCGGCGGCCAACTCGGCCCGGACGCGCTCCACTTGGGCGAGCGCCATGGGCGAGTCGCGGGAGACGATGCGGATCAGTTCGGGGACGGACATGCGGACACGATAGACCCTCCCGCGGACGCGTTCGTGCCGTACCTCCCTCCGACCGCCCGGCGTCGCGCGTCAGTTCGGGACGAGCGGCTCGCTCAGTTCGACCGCGCGCAGCGCCGCGGCGAGGGCCCGCTCGTCGCCGACGTCGAGGGCGGTGTCGGTGAGCTTGATGACGTGTTCGTCGCCATGGGCGAGGGCCGCTTCCAGTACCTCCTGCGCCGTGCGGTCCGGGGCGGGGACGGCGGCGACGGGCTCGGCGGGGGCGTACATGGCGGTGACCGCCGCCGACGCCGTCCACGCCGCGTGCAGACTCGGCGCCCACAGCTCACGCGGGAGGGAGGCGAGGGTGCGCAGTACGGCGTTGGGCGCCGTCGCCGCGTGGACCAGCATGGTCTCCTCGCCGTGCCCGTGGGTGGCGTACCGGTGAGTGGCGGCCCGCACCAGCTCGGTGAGGCGGGCCCGGGCCGTGTCCGGATCGGTCACACCGTCCGCCCACAGCGGGAGTCGCCGTACGGCCGTCAGCCGGTCGGTGAAGCCGCCCCGGGGATCCTCGATCGGCGGCACGGCGTCCAGGGACCGCGCCGCGTCCCGTGCGGCCGGCAGCGGTGCGATGCCGGGGACGGGGCGGTGCCGGGCCGCCCAGTAGCCCAGGCCGTGCGCGAGTTCGGCGAGCCGCGGCGCGTTCTCGCCGGCCTCCAGGGCGCGTACGGCATGCCCGACCCGGATCACGGGATGAGTGGAGCCGCCGTACATGCCGGGCAGGAGTTGGGGCCACCACTCGGCGAGGACGTCCCGCCACGGACGCTCGGTGAGCGCCCGGGTGAAGTGGGTGATCCAGTCGGCGGCCCGGCGCGGATCACCCAGGGCCTCCCGCCAGTCGGCGTCGGTCACGGGCGCGATGGGCGCGGGGAAGTCCTCCAGCTTGGGCCGGTACAGGTCCAGCCAGCGGTGCACGGCGTCCGCCTGACCGTGCGCGGCGAGGGCCTCCACGACCATGGGGGCGTGGTTGGTGAGTCTGCCGAGCCGCTCCGGGCCGGAAGCGTGGAGGCGTTCGAGGGCTTCTTCGAGGGTCCCGGTCGTGTCGTGGGTGTCCATGGCGGGACGCTAGGCGGCCGCCCCGCGCCGACGGATCGGACGCGGGGCGGAAGCCTGACCCGCCCGGGGACCTAGACCCCCGGGCGGACCGGGCGGACCGGGCGGACCGGGCGGGATCAGGCGTAGGGGTCGAACGCGATGCCGGAGGGCTTGGCCGCGGCCAGGTGGTTGGCGAAGTTGGCGTCCTTCAGGCCGAAGTTGGCGCTGCCGAAGTTGTAGGACGTGAGCTTGTCGCGCACCCCGGCCGGGTAGCCGTTCCAGCCGACCAGCGTCGGGTACTGCCAGGTGCCCTTGTGGTTCTCCGGCGGCTCGTCACCCGAGTTGGCCAGGCGGAAGCAGTGCGTGCTGACGCCGTCCTTGTGGTAGACGATCTTCGCGTGCGTGCCGTCGAAGCGGACCGCGGACGCCGCGTGCACGTCGAACGAGCCGTGGGCGGACGTCGACACGTACTTGACCTGGTTGTCCTGCACGAACACCGCGACGTGCTCGAAGTCGTGCCGGTGGCCGCCGACACTGCTCCCGGCCACGGCCTGGTCCTTCTCGAAGTAGAGGGCGTACAGGACGGCGCACCAGCCGTTGTTGCACTTGGAGCGCGAGTAGCCGTTGGTGTTGTCGAGGTCCGAGGCGTCGCGGCAGTCGCCGTTGAGTGCGCCGGTCGGATTGAGTCCGCCGTTGACCGTGCCGTCCGCGCCGATGGCGGGCGTGGAGTAACAGCCGTCGGTGTCGTAGTCGTAGGCGGGCTGGTACGTCTGCTCCAGCGACTCGGCGTTGCCGGGCAGCGCCCGCGGCGGCGCGGCGAAGGCGGTGGCGGGGAAGGCGAGGACGAGAGCGGCGGCGCCGGCCACTCCGGTGAGCCATCTCCTGCGGGGGGCGAACGGGCGTGACGACACTGCGTCCTCCTCATGTTCCGGGCGCAGCCCAACGGCTGTGGGGGAAAGGGAGGTTCAGCTTCCACGGTGAACGCGTTCATGCCAAGAGGGGTGGGGGATCCAAGGAGTGAATCACTGCCCAACGGTCGGAGTCCGGAGGGCGTTTCAGAGCATGTCGTCCGGGATGTCGGCCGCCGCCTCCCCGGGTGCGAGTTCCGGCCGGAGCCGCAGCCAGGACGGCTGCCGCAACAGGCCCTCCCGGGTGCGGGTGCTGTAGCGGACCTCGCCGACCAGCCGGGGGAGGACCCAGTGCGCGCCCGGAGCGCGTGGGGCCGGGTCGAAGGGGCAGACGTCGCTCGCGGCGGCCCGCAGCAGCCCGGCGAGTTCCGTCCGTTCGGCCTCGCTCCAGCCGGTGCCCACGCTCCCGACGTAGCGCAGCCGTCCCGCGGCGCGCTGCCCGACCAGCACCGCACCCGGCAGTCCGGTGAGCCGCCCCTTGCCGGGCTGCCAGCCGCCGACCAGGACGTCCTCGGTGCGCATGTTGCGGATCTTGATCCACGCCCGGGAGCGCGTCCCCGGTTCGTACACCGAGTCCAGCCGTTTGCAGACCAGGCCCTCCAGGCCGTGCGCGCGGGTGGCGGCCAGGGCCTCGGCGCCGTGGCCGACCAGCGCGGCCGGGGTCGACCAGGCGGGCCCGGCGAGCCCGAGGTCCTCCAGCGCCGAGCGGCGTCGCGCGTAGGGGAGCCGGATCAACGAGTGGGTCTCCAGGTGCATCAGGTCGAACAGTACGAGGTGGACCGGGACCTCCGCCGCCCGCCGCGCCGCCCTGGCCGGCGCGTGGGACAGGCCCATACGGGACTGGAGTAACTGGAAGTTCGCACGGCCCTGTTCGTCCAGGGCCAGGATCTCCCCGTCCAGTACGGCGGGTGTGGGCCCGAGGGCGGTGCCCAGCGGCCGCAGTTCGGGGTACGCGGCCGTGATGTCCTCCCCGGACCGGGCCCGCAGCCGCACGCTGCCGTCCCCGGGTAGATAGGCCACCACGCGCTGGCCGTCCTGCTTGGTCTCATAGGCCCAGCGCGCGTCCTGCGCGGCGGGCGGCAGGGTGCCCGGCGTGGCGAGCATGGGCGGGATCAGCGGCAGGTCCACGGTTTGAGGTGTGGACGTACCGGCGTGCGGTCACGCGCGTTTTCCGCGTCTTTCGCCTGAACGGCGTCGATGCCCGGAGTCCGGCGAGCGGCCGGTATTGCTTGAGTCAGGCAAGTAGGGCGGTAGGGTGGCCGTATGGCTACCTCGTCGCCGTACGGCACTCTCCGTGAGACGTCGACGCTCGCGCGCGGGGACGGGCAGCACGTGCTGGTCGTCGCGCGGGAGCCGGAGCTCGCGGAACTGCTGTCCACCACCCTGGAACTGGCGGGATACCGGATCAGTCTGGCCGACTCCGGGCTGGAGGCGCTGGCGCAGGTCGAACGGCGGCGGTTCGATCTCGTCGTCCTCGACGGCGAGCTGCCCGACATGGCGGAGCTGGGCCGACGGCGCCCTGCCGTGCTCGCCCGCCGTCCGCCGGCCCTCCTGCTGACGGTGTGCGATTCCCTCCCCGGCCTGCTGCCCGAACTGGGGCCGGGGGAGACGGACTACGTCACCAAGCCCTTCCGGGTGGCCGAAGTCCTGGCCCGTATCCACGTCTTACTGCGTGCCTCGGTCCCGGACCCGGGCCGCGCCGAGGAGCTGGGCTACGGCGATCTGGTCCTGGACGACGCCCGGTGCCGGGCGCGTCGCGGGGCGCGGGCGCTCGACCTGACGCCCGCGGAGTACCGCCTCCTGCGCCACCTCCTGGTCAACGCGCACCGGGTGCTCTCCAAGGAGCGGATCGGCAGGATCGTCTGGGGCGACCCGCGCGGCGGCAACGCGATCGAGCAGCTCGTCTCCCGGCTGCGCCGCAAGGTCGACCAGGACGGACCCGCGCTGATCCACACCCGCCGCGGCTTCGGCTACTGGCTCGGGCGCGCCGACCTCGAACCCTGACCTGTGATCCGGGTCACGTCAGCTTTCTGTCAGGGGGCTGACGGGAGGGCGTCAGCCCCCTCTGTTTGCATGGGCGCACCGAGGCCTCGACAACGCACTCCGCCCCCCCACGACCGAGGAGAAGCATGGCCGACACCCTCGCCGGTACGGCAGCGGTCCACGAGTACCCCATGGCCCGGGCCGCCGGCTGCCCCTTCGATCCGCCCCCGGACCTGACCGCCCGGCAGGACGAGGGCCGGCTCGTCAAAGTCCGCCTCTGGGACGGCAGTACGCCCTGGCTCGTGACCCGGTACGAGGACCAGCGCGCCCTGCTCCTCGACCCCCGGGTCAGTGCCGACATCAGCCGGCCCGGATACCCGCTCCAGGCCGCCGTCGCCGGCGGTGGTGAGAACAACGCCAGCTTCATCCTCATGGACGACCCGGAACACGCCCGGCTGCGCCGCATGGTGACCGCGCCGTTCGCGATCAGGCGCGTGGAGGCGATGCGGCCCGGCGTGCAGAAGATCGTGGACGACCTGATCGACGACATGCTCGCCGGAGACGGCCCGGTCGACCTGGTGGAGGCGTTCGCGCTGCCGGTGCCCTCGCTGGTGATCTGCCAGATGCTCGGGGTGCCGTACGAGGACCACGACTTCTTCCAGGAGAACAGCCGGACCCTCATCAAGCGGGACGCCGCAATGGAGGACCGGATGGCCGCCCACGGGCGGCTCATCTCCTACCTCGACGAGCTGATGGGCGAGAAGATGGCCCGGCCGGCGGACGACCTGCTCTCCGGGCTCGTCGAGCGGGTCAGGTCCGGGGAGCTGTCCCGGCTCGAATCGGCCCGTATGGGGGTGCTCCTGCTCATCGCCGGGCACGAGACCACCGCCAACATGATCGCGCTCGGCACCCTGGCCCTGCTCGAACACCCGGAGCAGCTCGCGCTGCTGCGTGACACCGACGACCCGAAGCGGGTCGCCGCCGCGGTCGAGGAACTGCTGCGCTATCTGACCATCGTGCACAACGGCCGCCGTCGCGCCGCCCTCGAGGACATCGAGATCGGCGGGCAGGTCATCCGCGCCGGCGAGGGCATGGTCATGCCCAACGACCTCGCCAACCGCGACCCCGCCGCCTTCGCCGACCCGGACCGATTGGACCTGCGCCGCGACGCCCGCCGGCACATCGCGTTCGGGTTCGGCGTGCACCAGTGCCTGGGGCAGCCGCTGGCCCGTATGGAACTCCAGGTCGTCTACAGCACCCTCTACCGCCGCATCCCCACCCTGAAGCTCGCCGCCCCGGTGGAGAGCCTGGCGTTCAAGCACGACGGGTCGGTCTACGGCGTCTACGAACTGCCCGTCACCTGGTGACGCGCCAACCGGAGGAGAGAACAGCCATGCGTGTGGAACTGGACGAGCCGAAATGCGTCGCCTCGGGGCAGTGTGTGATGGCCGCCCCCGAGGTCTTCGATCAGCGTGAGGAGGACGGCGTCGCCTTCGTACTGGACGAACGGCCCCGGGCGGGCTCCCTGGAGGAGGTGCGCGAGGCCGTGGCGATCTGCCCGGCCGCCGCGATCCGGCTCGTGGAGTGATTTACTTGAGTTACGCAACGAGATGGTAAAGTGGCTTCCATGTCCACTCCACCGCTCCCCGACGTCCCCTCCCCGGAAGTGATCGAGATCGAGCGTGCGCTCACCCGTATCACGTATCTGAGCACGCGCGCCCGCCAGCACGAGCGACTGATGGCCCTGGCGGGCGTGCCGCTCGACCGGGCCGCCGTCGCGCTGCTGCGGCAGGTCGCCGACTCCGAGCCGCTGCGGCCGGGGGAACTCGCCGCACGGCTGGGTGTGGAGGCCTCGCACGTCACGCGCACGGTGCAGCAGTTGCAGAAGTCCGGCTACGTCACCCGTGTCCCCGACCCCGACGACCGCCGTGCCCAGCGTATCGAGCTCACCGACGCCGGCCGGCAGGCCATCACCAAGATCCGTGAGGTCGGGGTCCGCGGCATGCAGCTGGCCCTGTCCGCCTGGTCGCCCGAGGAGCTGCGGCAGCTCGCCGGCCTCTTCCACCGCATGGTCGACGACTTCCTGGCCTATGCCGTGGACGAGGAGCCCGAGCCGCAGTCGGCTCCGGCGGGCAAGGCCTGAATTCCGCTCCCGGCCGGTCTGGTCTCAGGGGCGCGCGAGTCCAGCTGTCCCGGCCGGTCCGGCGGGTGGGGCCTGGGTTCGCTGTCCCGGTGGGCCCCGGCGGGCCACGTCCGATCCCATGTCACCGTGCGGCCGAGTCCAGCGGATCCGCCCGCTCGGCAGCGGCGGGGCCCGGCGGCGCGGGCTCGCGCAGGCGGCACAGCAGCAGCCGGCCCAGCGCGGGTAGCACGATCAGCGGCAGCAGGGCCGTCCGCAGGGACGTCGCGTCGGCCAGTGCCCCGATCGCGGGAGCGGCGAGGCCGCCGACGCTCACGGTCAGGCCCAGCGTGACACCGCTCGCCGTGCCCACGCGCCGGGGCAGAAAGTCCTGGCCCAGGGTGATGTGCAGCGAGAACGGCACATACAGGCCCGCCGACGTCAGCGCGACGAACAGATACACCGGCGGCCCGGGCACCAGGACCAGACCGCCCACGGTCAGGACGGTCAGGGCGTACGACCGGCGCACCACCGCCATCCGCCCGTACCGCTCGGCCAGCCGGCCCCCGGCCAGCGTGCCCACCGCACCCCCGGCGTAGAGCACGAACAGCGCCGCCGTACCGGCCGCCTCCCCACCGCCGGTGCGCTCCCGCACGTACAGCGAGACGAACGCGCTCAGGCCGACGAACACGACCGAGCGGCACACCACCGCACCGGACATCCGCAGGAAGGACGCCCAGTCGTCCCGGCCCTCGGCGACGGACGCGCCGCCGCCCTCGGCGCCGGACCCGGCCGAGCGCACCGCCGCCGCGCACAGGGCCGCTCCCGCCAGGGCCGGGACGACCAGGAGAGGGGAGGCGCGCAGCCCGCCCGTGGCCACCACGGCGAAGACCAGCAGGGGTGCCAGGGCGAAACCGGCGTTGCCGCCGA
The DNA here is from genome assembly GCF_050937045.1 of Streptomyces sp. CA-179760. Taxonomy (NCBI): domain Bacteria; kingdom Bacillati; phylum Actinomycetota; class Actinomycetes; order Kitasatosporales; family Streptomycetaceae; genus Streptomyces; species Streptomyces sp. CA-179760. Next base: position 179,775 of record NZ_JBNJLZ010000001.1, on the reverse strand, counting down.
AGGAGAACCAGCTCATCCCCGCGTGGCCGCCGCGCGCGACGGCCCGCGCCACCCGGGCGGCCTCCGGATGGTAGGCGGCCACGCCCACCCCCGACACGGCGACCACCGCCAGAGTCAGCGCGTAGGAGCCGGTCACCCCGCTCAGGGCCACGCCGGCCCCGGCCGTCAGCGCGCTGAGCGGCAGCAGCCACGGCATCGCCCACCGGTCGGTGAGCACTCCGAACAACGGCTGCACCAGCGACGACAGCAGCGAGGCCGCCAGGACGACACCCGAAGCGGCGGCGTACGAGTAGGCGCGCTCGGCGACGAAGTACGGCACCAGAGCGGCCACGGCCCCCTGGTACACATCCACGCAGGCGTGCCCCAGGGACATCAACAGGACGGGTCGGTCGCGTCTCGAAGCGGTCACCCGGCGATCGTCCCCGGCGGCGCGCATGGCCCGCTTCCGATAATCTGCCGGACTGTGCCGCAGATCCGCCACACCCCTGAAGCGCCGACCCGTGCCCAGCGGCTGACCGCCGGGGACCGCATCGACGCGCACCGGCACGACGACCACCAGATCGTCTACGCGGGCTCCGGCGTCGTCGCCGTCACCACCGACGCCGGCACCTGGTTCGCGCCCGGCACCCGCGCCATCTGGGTTCCCGCCGGCACCGTGCACGCCCACCGCGCCCACGGCCGCCTCGACCTGCACCTGGTCGGCCTGCCGGCCCACGACAACCCCCTGGGCCTGGACCACCCCGCCGTCCTCGCCGTCGGCCCGCTGCTGCGCGAGCTGATCCTCGCCTACACCCGCGACCCCGGCGACGACAGCCCCGAGCGCCGTCGGCTGCGCGATGTCCTGCGCGACCAGCTGCGCCTCTCGCCGCAGCAGCCGCTGCGCCTGCCCACGCCCGCCGATCCCCGGCTGGCCGCCGTCTGCGCGCTCGTGCACGCCGACCCCGCCGACGCGGGCACCCTCGCCGCCCTCGGCGCCGCGACCGGGGTGGGGGAGCGCACCCTCAGCCGGCTCTACCGCGGCGAGTTCGGCATGACGTTCCCGCAGTGGCGCACGCAGTCGCGGCTCTACCACGCCCTGCGCATGCTCGCCGACGGCCTGCCCGTCACGACCGTCGCCCACCGCTGCGGCTGGTCGTCCGCCAGCGCCTTCATCGACGTCTTCCGCCGCTCGTTCGGCTACACCCCGGGCACGCACAATCGCCGCGCCTGACCTGGTGAACCCCCCGGTAAGGCCACCCCTTTACCGCCCGGTAATATCGCGCGGCAGGCCATCAGAGGAGGAACCGTGTCCCGGTCCGAACGCTCACCCCTGCTGCTCGCCGGCCTGCTGGCCGCCGCGGGGGTCGCCCACTTCGCCGCCCCACGCTCGTTCGACGCGACCATTCCGCGCGGTCTGCCGGGCACGCCCAGGACCTGGACCTACGCCAGTGGCGCCGCCGAACTGGCGCTGGCCGCGGGCCTGGCGGCGCCGCGCACCCGCAAGGCGGCCGCGCTGGCCACGGCGGCCTTCTTCGTCGGGGTGTTCCCCGCCAATGTGAAGATGGCCGCCGACTGGCGCCACCGCCCCACGCCGCAGAAGGCCGCCGCCTTCGGACGCCTGCCCCTGCAGGTGCCCCTCGTGCTCTGGGCCCGTGGCGTCGCACGGAACGCGGAGGGCCGGTCGTGAGCGCGCGCATCGAGACCGGGGACAAGGTCGAGGACTTCGAGCTGCCCGACGAGACGGGAACCCTCCGCAGCCTGTCCGGGCTGCTCGCCGAGGGCCCTGTCGTGCTCTTCTTCTACCCGGCGGCCCTGACCCCCGGCTGCACCGCTCAGGCCTGTCACTTCCGCGATCTCGCCGCCGAGTTCGCCGCCGCCGGCGCACGACCCGTCGGTATCAGCGGAGACACCGTCGAGCGCCAGCAGGAGTTCGCCGGAGCGCACTCCCTCGGCATGCCCCTGCTGTCCGACGCCGACGGCACGGTCCGCGAGCGGTTCGGCGTGAAGCGCGGCTTCTCCCTGGCACCCACCAAGCGGACCACGTTCGTCATCGCCCAGGACCACACCGTCCTCGACGTCGTCCGCAGCGAGCTGCGGATGAACGCCCACGCCGACCGGGCGCTCGCCGCCCTGCGCGCTCACCTGAGCTGACACTGTCACGAATGCTCCGCCGCGGTTGATAGCGGGCAGCAAAGGGATGATCCTGGACGAATGGAGGACGCCTCCGCTGCTGCGATCATCGACGCCCGCGGCATTGTGACGGGGTGGAGCGAGGGTGCCCGGCGGCTGACCGGCTATCCGGCCGAGGAGGCCGTGGGCCGGGCCGTACGGGAACTGCTCGCCGAGGACGTGCCGCCCGAGGCGGTGTCCGCACTGTCCGGCACCGTCATGGTGCGCCACCGCGACGGCTATCTGGTCGGGCTCCGCGTCAGAGCGTGCGCCGTGACGGGCCCGGACGGCGAGGCGGGCGGATTCGTCATCACCGCCGAGCCCCCCGGCAGTGCCGAGACGTCTCTGGCCGGGCAGGCCTTCCAGCAGGCCTCCATGTCGATGTCCGTGTTCGACACCACCCAGCGCTATCTGCGGCTCAACGACGCGGCCTGCCATGTGATGGGCGTGCCCGAGGAAACCCTGCTCGGCCGGCACTTCCCCGAGACCGTCGAGGAGGCCGCGCACAGCAAGGGCTTCAACTGGCATCTGCGGCATGTCTCCGACACGGGCAGGCCGGTGCGCTACGAGAGCTTCACGGGCGCACCGTCCCTGAACCGGGAGCACGCCTGGAGCATCGAGATGTGGCCCGTCCGGGACGACTCCGGTGAGGTCCTGGGCACCGCCCTCGCCGCCTTCGACAGCACCGAGCAGTACTGGGCCCGGCAGCGGCTGGCCCTGCTGAACGAGGCGGCGGCCACCATCGGCACCACCCTGGACGTGGTGCGCACGGCCGAGGAACTGATCGAGGTCGTGGTGCCCCGGTTCGCCGACTTCGCCAGTGTGGACCTGTTCGACTGGGTCCTCGGCGCGGAGGAGTCGCCGACCGTGCCCACCGAGGAGATCGTGCTGCGCCGCGTGGCCCACGGTTCCCACACCGAAGGCACCCCGGAAGCCGCCGTCCGCCTGGGGGAAGTGGACGTCTACCCCGGGTTCTCACCCATTGCCCGGGCGATGCGGGAAGGCCGCGCGATCCTCAGCCAGGCGGGGGAGCCGTCCTTCATGCGGTGGGTCGCCGAGCGCAACACGCGCGCCCCGCAAGGACGCCCCTACCGCAAGGGCGTCCATTCGATGATGGCGGTGCCGCTGCGGGCCCGCGGCACCACCCTCGGGGTGGCCGTGGCCGTGCGCATCAAACAGGTGGACGACTACGCGGCCGACGACGCCGTCTTCGCCGAGGAACTCGCCAGCCGGGCCGCGGTCTGTGTCGACAACGCCCGCCGCTTCGCCCGGGAACGCACCACCGCGCTGGCCCTCCAGCACAGCCTGCTGCCGAGAGGCCTGCCCGGCCAGGCCGCCGTCCAGGTCGCCCACCGCTATCTGCCCTCCGGCTCGGCGGCCGGCATCGGCGGCGACTGGTTCGACGTCATCCCGCTGTCCGGCAGCCGGGTCGCGCTGGTCGTGGGGGACGTCGTCGGTCACGGCATCCCTTCCTCGGCGACCATGGGACGGCTGGTCACGGCCGTACGCACCCTCGCCGACGTGGACCTGCCGCCCGACGAACTCCTCACCCACCTGGACGACCTGGTCACCCATCTCGCGTCGGACGACCAGGGCGGCGACGAGGTCGCCGAACTCGGCGCGACCTGCCTCTACGCCGTCTACGACCCCGTCACGCGCCGGCTGAACCTGGCCGCCGCCGGGCACCCCGCCCCCGCCCTGGTGCTGCCCGACGGATCCGCCCGGCTGATCCCCATGAGCGCGGGGCCCCCGCTGGGCGTCGGCGGGCTGCCCTTCGAGGCGACGGAACTCCAACTGCCCGAGGGCTCCGTCGTCGCCCTCTACACCGACGGACTCATCGAGGACCGCGACCGCGACGTCGACCACGCCACCGACGAGCTGTGCCGCGCCCTGACCGTGCCCGCCGACTCGCTCGACGCCCTCTGCGACACCGTGCTGAAGGCCGTACTGCCCGAGGAGCCCAGCGACGACGTGGCGCTGCTGCTGGCCCGCACCCGGGCGCTGGGCGCGGATCGGGTCGCCACCTGGGACGTCAGCCCGGACCCCGCTGAGGTGGCCGCCATTCGGCAGGCCGCCACCGACCAGCTCACCGCGTGGGGGCTGGACGAGACGGCCTTCGTCACCGAACTGGTCGTCAGCGAACTGGTCACCAACGCCATCCGGTACGGCGCCGCGCCCATCCAGCTGCGCCTGATCCGCGACCAGAACCTCATCTGCGAGGTGTCCGACGGCAGCTCGACCTCCCCGCATCTGCGGCGGGCCCACCAGGACGACGAGGGCGGGCGCGGCCTGCTGCTGGTCGCCCAGCTCACCCAGCGCTGGGGCAGCCGGCAGACCACCAGGGGCAAGACCATCTGGTGCGAGCAGTCACTCACGCCACTGTTCTGACCACGGCTGTTCCGGCCATGACTCCGGGGTGTCACTCCCCGTCCGAGGTGACCTGGGCGAGGGTGCGGCCGGACCTGGCCGAACGCGCCCGGTGAGGGTCCGGTGCCCCGTGTGTACGGGCACCCCCGGCGCGCTTCACCAGCAGCCAGGCCTCCCCGCCCCCGTCCGCCTCGTCACGGAACCGGGTGAGGGCGTATGCGCCGTGCAGCTTCGACCCGCTCAGCCGGAACGTGGCGTGCCCGCTCTCCAGCGACTGGGCAAAGTCCACGGGCCGGCCCTTCCGGTCGTGGCTCAGCGGCTCGTACGTGCCGTGGTCCCAGACGATCACGGTGCCGCCGCCGTACTCGCCGCGGGGGATCACGCCCTCGAACTCCTCGTACTCCAGCGGATGGTCCTCCGTGGGCACGGCCAGCCGCTTGTCCTTCGGATCCGCCGAGGGACCCTTGGGGATCGACCAGGACTTCAGCACGTCGTCCACCTGCAACCGGAAGTCGAAGTGCATCGTGCTCGCGTCATGGATCTGCACCACGAACCGGGGCCGGTCCCCGGCGGGCGCCCCGCGTCCCCGGGGCTCGCCGGTCCGGTCGAAGTCGCGCTTGCCGCGGTAGTCCCGCAGCCGGTCCCGCTCAGCCACCTGCGGCTCCTTCCTCGCGAACCCCGGGTACCCGTCAGAACTCCTCGTGCACCTCGGGGTCCCCGCCCACCCGCCGGTGCGCCCGGTCGGCGACGGCACGCAGCTCGTCCTCGCTCAGCTCGAAACCGAACACGTCGAGGTTCGCGCGCTGCCGCTCGGGGTTCGCCGACTTCGGGATCGGGACCGCGCCCAGCTGCGTGTGCCAGCGCAGGACCACCTGCCCGGCCGACACCCCGTGCGCCTCGGCGATCCGCGCCACGGCCGGGTCGTCCAGCAGGGGCGTGCCCCGGCCCAGCGGACTCCAGCTCTCGGTGACGATGTTCTTGCCCGCGTGGAAGGCGCGCAGCTCCTCCTGCGGCAGGAAGGGATGCAGTTCGATCTGGTTCACGGAGGGCAGGACACCGGTCTCCTTCTCCAGCCGCTCGATGTGCCCGGCCGTGAAGTTGGAGACGCCGATCGACCGGACGAGGCCCTCCTCACGCAGCTTGATCATGGCCTTCCAGGCGTCGACGTACCGGTCCACGCGCGGCAGCGGCCAGTGGATCAGGTACAGGTCGACGTACTCCAGCCCGAGGCGGGCCCGGGACTCCTCGAACGAGGCGAGGGTCTCCTCGTAGCCGTGGTGCCGGCCGGGGAGCTTCGTCGTCACGACGATCTCGTCGCGCGGCACCACGCCGGAGGCCACCCCGCGGCCCACCCCCGTCTCGTTGCGGTAGTTCGTCGCCGTGTCGATCAGGCGGTAGCCCGCCTCCAGGGCCGAGAGCACCGCCTGCTGCGCCGCGTCGTCGTCCAGCGGCCAGGTGCCGAGGCCCAGGGCGGGGAGCGCCGTACCGTCGTTGAGTGTGTGCGTCGGGATGCTGATCACCGTCGGACCTTCCCGTTGACTGTTGACCGTGTCGTCCCTCCAGCGTCACGGATAGGGTGGGCGATGATCAACCGGACGGGCGGCGGATGAGGACGGCGGACGGCATGGACAGCGCCGGGAAGAAGCCGGGGACGGGATCGGGGCGTCCCACCTCGCGGGACGTGGCCCGGCTCGCCGGCGTGTCGCACACCGCGGTGTCCTTCGTGTTCAACGGCCGGGCCGACGGCAACCTCTCGCCCGCCACCCAGGAACGCATCCGGCAGGCCGCGACCCGGCTCGGCTACCGGCCCGACCCCGTCGCCCGCGGCCTGCGCCGCAGCCGTACGGCCGTGATCGGCCTGGTCACGGACGAGATCGCCTCCTCGCCGTTCGCCGGGCGGCTGCTGCGCGGCGCCATGGACACCGCCTGGGCCGGGGAGCACCTGGTCCTCACCGTCGACTCCGGCGGCGACCCGGCCAAGGAGGACGCGGCGGTCGCCGAACTCCTCGACCGGCGCGTCGACGGCATCATCTACGCGGCCATGTCCCTGCGCCGCGTCCGCGTCCCGAGGGCCTCCACCGCACCCACTCCGTGCTGGCCAACTGCCTGCCCGAGGACGGCTCGCTGCCGGCCGTGATCCCCGCCGAGCGCGCCGGTGGCCGGACGGCGGCCCGGCTGCTGCTGGAGCAGGGGCACCGGCGGGTCGCCCTCGTCGGCGGGCAGGACGACATCGCCTCGGTGGAGCGGCTGCGCGGCTTCCGCGACGCGCTGCGCGCCGAGGGCATCACGGTGCCCAAGGACTGGGTCGTACGGACCGGAGGGGAGATCTCCGCCGGGTACGAGGGCGCCCTCCGCCTCCTCGACGGGGCACCGGCCGACCGGCGGCCCACCGGGCTCTTCGGCTACAACGACCGGGTCGCGGCGGGCGTCCTGCACGCCGCGACCCGGCTCGGGATCTCCGTGCCCGGAGAGTTGTCGGTGGTGGGCTACGACGACCAGGAGCACATGGCCGCCCACCTCGCGCCGCCGCTCACCACCGTCGCGCTGCCCCACCGGGCGATGGGGGAGACCGCGGCGGGCCTCCTCCTCGAAGCCATCGCCACCGGACGGACACCGCCCGCCACCGTGCGGCGCCTGGCCTGCCCGGTGATCAGCCGTGCGTCGGTGGGGCCAGCGCCCATCCGGTGACGGCCGCGCCGAAGGGCACGCTCAACTCCCTTGTGTCATCCACACGTCGGTAGACGCGCTCGGTGACCGTGGCCCGGTCGCCGACGAACAGTTCGTACAGCGAGCCGTCGACGAGGACGCGCACGGTGAGCTCCTCGTGGGGCGGCACCTGGACGACGATCGGTTCGGCGCTCCCGCCCTCCTTGCGGGGCCAGCCGCCCCGGTCGAGGGTGACGGTGCCCTCGCCCGGGTCCAGGGACACCGTGAGCTCGGCGCCCGAGGCCGACCGCAGCAGCGTCACGGTGGTGTGGTCGCGGGTGCTGACGGTCAGGTCGTAGGCCGCCGGCAGTGCCGTCCGGCCCGGCGCGGTGACGAACGGCTCCGCGGCGTGCAGCCGGTGCAGCTCCGGGGCCGGGGCCACCCGCAGGCCTCCGTCCGGATGGACGTCGACGACACGGGGAGCGGTCAGGACGCCGGCCCAGTCGTTCTCGCCCTGCTCGCGGGCCTCCCACGACCAGCCCCACATCAGGGCCCGGTCCGGCTCCTGGAGGACGGCGGGTGCGTAGAAGTCACGGCCGTGGTCGAGCCGGCCGCCCGTCCGCGCGGTGAAGCGAAGGTCCGCGTCCAGACGGCCCGTCAGGTAGCCGGTGGTCCAGGGGTGGCCGTCCCACAGCGACAGGACCAGCACCCACTCGCCGCTCCGTGTGGCGTACAGCTGCGGGCACTCCCATCCGGTCGCCCGGTCGCCGAACGCCGCCGTCGCGGCCGGGTCCCGGCCGTCCAGGAGCACACCGGCGAACCGCCAGTCGGTCAAGTCGTCGCAGTCGTAGAGCAGGACCGACGGCGTACCGTCGGCATGCCCCGCGCCGACCAGCGCCAGGCGTCGCCCGTCGTGCCGGAAGACGAACGGGTCGCGGAACATCACCACGTCCAGCCCCTCGGGCGGGCCCTTCACCACCGGCGTGGGCAGGGGAGTCCACGCGGTCAGCGTCGCGTCGTCCGGATCTGCCGCCCGTGCCAGGCAGATCGTGCCGAGGCCGGTGTGATCACGGTCGACCCCGGTGTAGACGGCCGTCGGCACGCCCTCGTCGTCGACCACACACCCCGACCAGCAGCCCGCCTCGTCCGGGCCGCCCGGCGTCGGGGTGAGCGCGATCGGGTGGTGCTCCCAGTGCACGAGGTCGGGGCTGGAGACGTGCCCCCAGTGGACGTTCGCGTGCACCGGGGCGTCCGGGTTGTGCTGGTAGAAGAGGTGGTGGCGGCCACGCCAGCGGAAGGGCCCGTTGGGGTCGTTCATCCAGTTGGCGGGCGGGCGGACCCGGTAGCGAGGGGCATGCGGGTCCTGCGGGGGAGCGGTGAGGCTCAACGGTTGACTCCTGCGGACGTGATGCCCTCGCGCAGAGGGCGCTGGCCGACGACGAACACGGCGACGGCGGGAATCATGGAGAGGACGACACCGGCGAGCACCACGGAGATGGAACCGGTGCCGAGGTTGCCCTGGAGGGAGACGAGCCCCAGCGGCAACGTGTAGTTCTGCCCCGACGTCTCCAGGATCAGCGGCCGGAAGAACTCGTTCCAGTGGTAGTTGAAGGCCAGCACGCCGACGATCGCGAGGCCGGGCGCGGCCAGCGGGGCGTACACGGAGCGGAAGGTCCGCCAGGGCCCGGCCCCGTCCAGCATCGCCGCTTCGCCCAGGTCCTTGGGCATACCCAGGAAGTACTGCCGCATCAGGAACGTGCCGAAGGCGGTCGGGAAGGCCGGGATGATCAATCCCAGCAGGGTGTCGGTCAGGCTCATCGACTTCAGCACCAGGAACACCGGCACGATGGTGACCTGCAACGGCACCATCATCGTCGCCAGGACCAGGCCGAACAGCGGCTTCTTGAAGCGGAACTCCAGCCGCGCGAAGGCGTATCCGGCGAGGCCCGCCGTGATCATCTGGCCGACCGCGATCAGCCCGGTCACCAGCGTGGAGTTCAGCGCCAGCAGCCAGACGTCTATCTGGTCGAACACCCCGCGGTACGCCTCGGTGGACGGGTTCGTCGGGACGAGCTGCGGCGGCAGGTCGAACGCCTCGGCAGGCGTGCGCAGCGAGGTGGACACCGTCCACACCACCGGGCCGAGGGTGAGCAGGGCGCACACGGCCAGACCGGCGATCCGCGCCCAGGGCGCGAGCCGGTAACGCACGCGGCCCGAGGACAGGGTTGCTTGGCTCATGGGAGGACTCACCCGGCTCACTGGTAGTGGACGAAACGCCGGCTGAGCCGGAACTGGAGTGCCGTGACCGCCATGATCAGCACGAACAGCAGCACACCCACCGCGGACGCCTCACCGAAGCGCAGCTGCTCGAACGCCGTCTCGTAGATCACCATCACGACCGTGCGGGTGGAGTCTCCGGGACCGCCGTTGGTGAGGACGTACGGCTGCTCGAAGACCTGCAGCGCGTTGATGATGCCGACGACCGAGGCGACCAGCAGCGTCGGTGACAGCAGCGGCAGGGTGACGGTGAGGTGCTTGCGCAGGCCGGTCGCGCCGTCCAGGGCGGCGGCCTCGTGGATCTCCTTCGGGATGTTGTTCAGGCCGCCGATGAACAGCAGGAACGAGAAGCCGAACTGCTGCCAGACATAGACCAGCACCACGGTCGCCATCGCCGCGTTCTCCGACGTCAGCCAGGGCACCGGCGCGATCCCGAGGAAACCGAGCGCCCAGTTGATCACCCCGAAGTCCTGGTTGAACAGGTACTTCATCACGACAGAGATCGAGGCGGCGGACAGCACCAGCGGGAAGAAGAACGCCGAGCGGAACACCGACCGCAGCCACACCGGCATCCGCCCGTTGAGGGTCAGCGCGAGCGCCAGCGCGATCAGCAGTTGCAGCGCCACCGCGAACACCATGAACACCAGCGTGTTGCGGAAGGACACCAGGACCGTCTCGTCGCCGAACACCTCGCCGTAGTTGGAGAGCCCGGCGTAGGACGGCGAGTCGATGACATTCCAGTGGAAGAGGCTCAACACCACCGAGCCGACGATGGGGACGACCGTGAAGACGACGATGCCGACGATCGTCGGGGTCAGGAACAGCGTGGCCAGCAGCCGGGTGCCCCGGTCGCGGGCCGAGGGACGCTTCGGCGTCGGGGACGACGCGGCCCGGGGCCGGGCGGCCCGGGCGGGCGGTGTCTGGGTGTTCGTCACGCGTCACGCTCCATGGCCTTCTCCAGATCGCCCTGCATCCGGCGCAGCGCGGGACGTACCGAGCGCGAGGAGGCCAGGGCCGTACCGGTGTGCTTCAGCAGCACCTGTTCGACCTCCGCGACCTGCGGCGGCGCCGGGATCGGTCCGGTGTCGGGGAACCGGTCGAGGGTGTCGTAGAAGACCGGCCAGTGTGCCGGACCCGTCTTCTCGTAGCGGTCGGCGGTCAGCAGGGAGCGGCGGGCCGGAGTCGTCTGGTTCGTGGCGAACAGCCGCGTCAGGGTGTCCTTCTTCGCGGCGTACTTGATGAACTCCCAGGCCTCGTCCTGCATCTTCGAGGTGCGCAGCAGCGCGTAGCCCGCCGCCCCGTACTGCATGCGCTGGGTGCGCCAGCGCGGGAAGTACTGCACGTCGAAGCCGTCCCGCTCCATACCGGCCAGGGACAGTCCGCCCGCCCAGAAGCCGCCCGCCGGTGTGACGCCGACCCGGCCGGTGGAGAACACGCCGATCAGGTTCTGGCCGTTGCCGCCCTCGGGGCGGGTGCACAGGCCGTCCTGGATGAGGGAGGCCAGGTAGTCGTAGACCTCCTCCACGCGGTCGTGGGTGGCCTGCGGCGTCGTCCAGCGGAAGCCGCCCCCACGGCCCTTGCGCTGAGCCGCCGGATAGAAGCCGTCCCACAGCCACTGCCCGCCGGGCGCCTTGGACTCGGTGAGCAGGTTGGTCTCGTTCGCGAACAGCCAGGGCACCACACCGCCCCACAGCCGGTTGGTCCAGAAGTACGGCGTGAAGCGCGAGCCGCTGGACTTCTTCATGTCCCGCAGCAGCGTGGTGAAGTCGTCGCGGGTCCAGTCGGCCGGAGGGAAGTCCGCCCCGGCCCGGCGCAGCACCTGCCGGTTGAAGTACATGTCGGCCGCGTTGAACTCCACCGGCAGCTGGTAGAGGCTGCCCTCATACATCATCGACTCCACCAGCGACGGGTGGACGTCGGCGAAGTACTCCTTCAGCTCGGCCGCGTCCCGCCGCACCCACCTGTCCAGGGCCACGCCGAGCCGCTGCGCGAACAGCTGCACGCCCTCGGTGGCGACGTAGACGAGGTCGGGGGCGGTGCCCGCCGCGACCTGGGTGAGGATCTTCGCGAAGAAATCCGACCAGTCGACGGCCTGCACCGCGTTGATCCGGAGCTTGATGTCGGGGTGCAGCTCGCGGAAGCCCTCCTGGAGCGTGCGGATGGCCTCCGGCCCATAGGCGGGGCCCAGGGTGGCGACGACGAGGGAGCCGTCGTCCCGGCCGGGGATGTCGGCTCCGGTGAGCCGGTCCCAGCTCGCGGCGGTGCCGGCCAGGGCGGCGGCCCCCGCGCCATAGGCGCCGTACCGCATGAGGGCGCGGCGGGTGAGGTGCGAGTCGGTCATCGTTAAGGGCCTAACTCGTGTTAGACGAGGTGTGATGCCCCAGATGATGTGAGGGTCGCGCGGAGCTGTCAAGGCGTGTGGGTGCTTGACCTTTAACGAGTTAGGTCCGAGAGTCCTGGTCCCATGAGCCGCCGTTTCCGACGAGAGGAACGAGTGTGATGAGCGGGTTCACCAGGAGAGCGCTGTTCGCCGGTTCGGCCGTGGGCGCGGCCGGCGCCTTACTGCCCGTCGCGGCGAGCCCGGCCGATGCCGGGCCGAGGGCGGCCCGCGCGAGCTACCGCGCCGCCTATCACTTCACCGTCCCCGAACAGTGGAAGAACGACCCGCAGCGCCCGGTCTGGATCGACGGCGCGTATCACTACTACTACCTCCACAACGCCGACTACCTCTCCGGCGCGGTCGGCACCGCCTGGCGCCTGGCCACCAGCACCGACCTGGTCTCCTTCACCGACCGGGGGATCGCCGTACCCAAGGACACCACTCCCAACGGCGACGTCTGGTCGGGCTCGGCGGTCGTCGACACGGACGGCACGGCGGGCTTCGGGGCGGGCGCGGTCGTCGTCCTGGCCACGATGTCGCCGCACGACGGCCCGAGCGACCAGGCGCAGTACCTGTACTACTCCACCGACGACGGCCGTTCGTTCACCCCGCACGGCACCGATCCGGTGCTGCCCAACCCCGGAGTGCGCGACTTCCGCGACCCGAAGGTGATCCGGGACGAGGAACGTGGCCGGTGGGTGATGACCCTCGCCGAGAACGACAAGGTGGGCTTCTACCACTCGTCCGACCTCAGGTCCTGGTCGTACGTGAGCGGTTTCGTCAGGGGCGGCATCGGTGTGCTGGAGTGCCCCGACCTGTTCCGGATCCGCGCCGGTGACGGCACGGTGAAGTGGGTGCTCGGTGTGAGCGCCAACGGCAAGGCCGCCGGGCTGCCGAACACCTACGCGTACTGGACGGGCTCCTTCGACGGAAGCGCCTTCACCGCCGACGCCGACCAGCCGCAGTGGCTCGACCACGGCTGGGACTGGTACGGAGCCGTCACGTTCGACAAGCGCGGCGCCGACGGCACGTCCGACGAGGAGACCCGCTACGCGATCGGCTGGCTGAACAACTGGGACTACGCCCAGATCACGCCCACCATCGACAGCGACGGCTTCAACGGCACCGACTCGATCGTCCGCGAGATCACGCTGAAGCGCGGCGCCGACGGCACCTACCACCTGGCGTCCCGGCCGGTCCCCGCGCTCGACCGGTACGTCTCCCGCACGGTCCGGCCAGGGGACCTGGAGGTCGAGGGCACCCGCCTCCTCGACTACCGGGGTACCGCCTACGAGCTGACCTGCGAGATCACCTGGGACCAGCTCACGGGCGCGGGAGTGCAACTGCGGCGCTCCCCGGACGGCGTCCGGCACATCGACGCAGGGGTCCACCGCGACTACACGTACCTCAACCGCCGCCCCTCCGTGTCCCCCGACATGTCGGGCCGATGGCAGGAGAGCCGCAGCCCCTTCGACCCGGCCCGGCGCTCGGTGAAGCTGCGGATCCTGGTCGACCGTACGTCCGTGGAGATGTTCGTGGACGACGGCCGGTACGTGCATTCCTCGGCGGCCTTCCCCTATCTGGTCGACACCGGGCTCGCGCTGTTCACGGTCGAGGGGAAGGCGGTGTTCCGGAACACGGTGATCCGGGAGTTCAGGGTGTGAGGGCGTCGGCGCGGTGTCGCCCCGGGCGGAGATCACTGTCACGATCTTCGGGACGGCAGACACACGCCCACGACCAGCGGAGCGCTCATGACGACGGACGGCCCGATCACGGACGAGGCGGCGCGGCAGGCCGGTGTGGAGGTGAAGCCGGTCGCCGGGCACATCGGCGCCGAGATCGGCGGTGTCGACCTGGCCGCGGACCTCGACGACACCGTGATCGCCGCGATCAGGGCGGCGGTGCTGCGGTGGAAGGTGGTGTTCTTCCGGGGGCAGCGGCTGGACCACACCGGGCATGTGGCGTTCGCGCGCCGGTTCGGTGAGACCGTGGTGCTGCCCCGGCGCGGCAAGGCCTCGCCGCCCGACTTCCCCGAGATCGAGACGACCGCCGACCGTCTCGAACTGGGCGGGCGGTTCGGTATGGAGCACGACGAGTGGCTGCGGCGCCGCCGCCACACCCTGCTGCGCGGCTGGCACTGCGACCACGGCGCTCGCGTCGACCCGCCCGCCGCGACGATCCTGCGCGCCGAGACCGTACCGCCCTACGGCGGCGACACCACCTGGTCGAACCTTGCGGCGGCCTACGCCGGACTCTCCGCGCCGCTGCGGGAGTTCGCCGACGGGCTGAGGGCCGAGCACCGGCTCGGCGTCGGCTACCAGCCCCGGCCCGGTGACGACGCGTACGTCCGCCACCTGCTGGACCGTCAGGTCGCCTCGCTGCACCCGCTGGTGCGCGTTCACCCGGAGACGGGGGAGCGGATCCTCTACGTCAACGGCTATTACGTGGAGCAGATCGCCGGTCTCTCCCGGCCCGAGAGCAGCGCGATCCTGGACCTGCTGCTCGAGCAGGCGGTCCGGCCCGAGTACACGGTCCGGTTCCGCTGGGAGCCGGGCAGCGTGGCGTTCTGGGACAACCGCGCCACGATGCATCTCGCCCCCGGCGACACGGCCCACTTCGACCACCCGCGGATCATGCACCGGGTGATGCTCGCAGGGGACGTGCCCGTCGGGGTGGACGGCAAGGCGTCGGAGCCGATCACGGGGACAGAGCCCGGGCGTTGGTGACCTGTGCCCGTTCGGCCTGTGTGCCCGGCCGCCATCCCAGCGCCGGGCCGAGCTTCGTCGCCATGTCGGTGAGGATCTGCAGACAGTCCTCGTGCTCGAAGGTGAACGGCAGTGCGAACGCGACCTCGTCCACCTCGCGGAACGCGGCGTGTGCCTCCAGGCGCTCGGCGATCTCCGCCGAGGTGCCCACCAGGTCCGGCGCGAACAACAGCCGCGCCGGGCCCTGAGGTTCGGCCGTACGAGGGGTGCGCCGGCCGGCGTACTCCTCGTACCGGGCGCGCTGTTCGGGCGAGGCCGAGTCCGTGGGGATGACCACGAGGCCCTGGGAGACCCGGGCGGCCTCGCCGTCGGGGTGGGCGGCGCGGAAGGCGTGGATGTGGGAGAGCTGGATCCGCGCGAAGTCGTAGGGCCCTTCGGGGTCTTCGGCCTTCACGACGCTGCTGGTGAGGAGGTTCGTGGCGTGCTCGCCCGCCCACCGGGCCGAGCGCAGGCTGCCGCCGCCGTACCACATGCGCCGCCCCAGGCCGGGGAGTGCGGCTGCACCCGCTGCGAGAAGACCTCGAGGCCTTCCCGCCCGCTGAAGTCTGTCGCCGGCTCGCCCCGTACGAAGTCCAGCAGTCGCTCCACCCGTCCGTAGCCGAAGTCCTCGGTGCCGGCGGTGTCCGGGTAGAGCGCGCCCTTGATCTCGTCGAAGTGCATCGGCGGGCCCACACTGACGCCCGGGTTGAGGCGGCCGCCGGACAGCAGGTCGACGGTGGCCAGGTCCTCGGCCAGCCGCAGCGGGTTCTCCCAGCCCAACGGGATGACCGCCGTACCGAGCTCGATGCGGCGGGTGCGCTGGGAGGCCGCGGACAGGACCGCGACGGGGGAGGAGATGCCGTACTGCAGATGGCGGTGACGTACCCACGCGCTGTCGAACCCGAGCCGCTCGCCCAGCTCGATGATCTCCAGCGTCGACTCGTGGCCGCGGCGTGGATCCGCCTCGTCGAACAGCCCGATGGTCAGGAAACCCAGCTTGCGCAGCGGTCGTGAGGTCGGTGGCACGGAGCCTCCATCATTGAATGTTCAATGGTTATGCCTGTGCCAACCCCGCGGCCGCTCGCGCTGTTCCCGCCGTCGCGGGTCAGCGCAGCGGGATCGTCACCTCGTCCTCGATCGGCGGGGCGAGTTCCTGGGCGCGGTCACCGGTGGCCGCGTAGCAGCGCAGGCGGACCGAGTCCGGGGAGACGTCCAGACGCAGGAAGCACTTGAAGAACGGTGGGCTGTAGGTCGCCGAACTCGGCGAGAACAGCGACGTGTAGATCTTCCGCACGGGCAGCCGGAACCGCTTGGCCTTGTCGGGCCGACGGCCGGTGCCGAGCAGCCCGGCGACCAGGCGGACGCGCCGGGTGACACGGGCCGGGGCGCCCGGGGCACGGGCCGGCCGGATGCCGAGGCGCTCGGCGATCACGGCCGTCGCCTCGGCCTCGGTGAGCGTGAAGAAGCGGCGCATGCGCAGCCGGCGGCCGTAGAGCCGGCTGTAGAAGGCGAGGGAGTCACCACGCAGCGGATAGCAGCGGAAGTCCTGCTCGGTGACGTCCGCGACGGAGACGCGGGGGATGGTGTGGGTGGCGTGCATGAACGCACCGCCGCCGCCCGCGACCACGTACTGGAGGGTTCGTCCGTCGGCCAGCCGGACGGGGTAGCGCTGGTAGTTGTGGATGTCGCCGCCGATCGCCGCCACGTAGTGGTGCGCGGGGTCACGGACGATGCCGTCGACCGTGCCGCCCCCTTCGATGGCGCCCGGCTCGTGCCTGCCGTCCACGTACAGGGGCGAGCCGGTGACCAGGATCTTCGGACGGGGGCCCTGGGAGACCTCGCGCAGCCACGCCCCCTGCTCGGCGTCGAGGGTGCCCAGCAGGCCCGTGTCGATGCCGATGATCCGCACCGGTCCGGCGTCGATGGCCCAGTAGGGGCCCGGCTGGACGGCCTGCTGGGCGGGGGAGGAGCGCAACTTGCGTGCCTCGGCCAGGTGTTGTCCGTCGTCCGGGCGCGCCTTGTGCCACAGCAGGGACCGCAGCCAGGCCCGGCTGAGGGGGCGCGGCCGGGGCTCGGGCGGCAGCGGCGGTGCGTCGTCGCAGAAGACGCGCATGAAGCCGCCGAGGTCCTCGTACCAGTCGTGGTTGCCGGGTATCGCGTAGATGGGTGCCCGGTAGTCCTGGTACGGCCGGAAGAACTTGGTGTCGTAGTCGTCCGCGCTGCCCACCGGGTAGATCACGTCACTGGCGAGCACGGCGAAGCTGGTGTCCTGACCGGTCTTCAGAAGGCCCGGCACGACGGCGTACTGAGGGTCGTCGCCCTCTCCGGTGTCGCCGATGACGAGGAAGGAGAAACGGTCCGGCTCATCGCGCCGGATCACCTTGTCGGCCGGTGCGCCGGTGGCCTCGCGCTGCGCCACCCACCGGCCGCGTGTCCGGCCGGTGGGGTCGCCGAACCAGGAGGCCAGCACGCCGTTGCGGGCGGCCCACAGCGTCTTCGGGTTCAGCCAGGAGATCTTCTCGACCCGCTGCGGCATCAACTGCTGGTACGCGCCGCGTTCGGTGCTGTTCCAGCCGGCGCCATCGGCGGTATCGCGTGAGGAGTCAGACACCGATGCACCGTAACAATCGAACCTGAAGCCGTCCGCGCCGGGTTGGTCAGCGCTTTCGGTTGGGCCACGCCGTTCCGGGCCGCGAACCGCCCTGCGACGCGGCGGAGTTGGCGGCCGAGCCTCGGCCGGAGGTGCCCGGGTGCGATGCGGAGGTCCGTTCGCCCGCCACCAGCAGCGGATCGAACATCACCACGACCCCGGCCAGCAGCAGGAAGACGACCGGCCCCAGCAGCATCGGCAGCAGCAGCGACAGAGGCGAGTCCCCGTCCCACGTCCCGTTGGCCGTGTCGTGTACGTGGACGCTCACGGCGGCCATGCCCGTGTAGTGCATCCCGGACACCGCCACCCCCATCACCAGACTCGCCCCGAGGCTCATCAGAAAGCTGCGGATCGTGACGGCCGCCCACAGCGCGGCGGTCGCGGCGGCGATGGCGATCAGTACGGACAGCGCGACACCGAGCGGGTCGTAGCCGACGTCGCCGTTCAGCCGCATCGCCGCCATGCCCAGGTAGTGCATGGTCGCGACGCCCAGTCCCGTGACGGTGCCCGCGACCGCCAGGGCCGTGCGGCCCGTGCCGCGGTAGCCGACGATGAACACTCCGATGCCGACCACGACGACGGCCACGACGAGACTGAGCACCGTCGTGGCCGCGTCGTAGCGGATCCGGGTCTCCTTCACGTGGAAGCCGATCATGGCGATGAAGTGCATCGTCCAGATGCCGCACCCGATGGAGACGGCGCCTAACGCCAGCCAGCCGGGTTTCCAGGATCGCGCATTGAGCAGCGAGCGCACGATGCACCGCAGCCCGAGTGCCCCTCCCAGGCAAGCCATCAGATAGGCCGCAACCGGAGTCACCGCACCGTAGCGGAACCCGTCGACCGTGCCGTCCATAAGCCAACTCCCCCCAGAGTCTTGGCTGGTGTGGAGGCAAGGTCTACGTGCAGTGGACACGTGAAAGCAAGCCCTTACCGTCGGTAGATCAACAACTTCCGTTCATCGAGAGTCGACTTCGGTCAGAATGTGCGCTTCAGGAGGTCGAGCAGAGCCGCCCAGTGCCGCTCGTCGCCCTCCTGGTGGTACGACGCCGTGTCCGACTGCGTGAAACCGTGGGGCGCGCCCGGGTACACTTCGCAGCGGTGGCGCACGCCCGCGGCCGTCAGGGCCTCCTCCAGGCGCTCGATCTGCTCCGGCGGCAGCGAGGGGTCCTCGTCGGCGTGGCCGAAGTACAGCTCGGCGGTTATCCCGCCGGCCACCAGGTGTGGGCTGTCCGGCGTGTCCGTCGCCAGCCGCCCGCCGTGGAAGCCGGCCGCGGCCGCGACCCGCTCCGGGTAGGTGCCGGCGGTGAGCAGCGAGAGCCGGGCGCCCATGCAGTAGCCGGTCAGGGCGACCGGGCCGTCGGCCACCGCGGGAGACTCGGCCAGCCAGCCCAGATAGGCGGCGGCGTCCCGCATCGCGACGTCAGGCGTCAGGGTCTGCATGACCGGCATGATGCGCTCGAATATCTCCGGACGCGCCCCCGGGTCGATGAACTCCGGCAGATCGAACAGCGGGGCCCGGCCGTGCCGGTAGAACACGTTCGGCACCAGCACCACGTAGCCCTCACCGGCCAGCCGGTCGGCCATGGACCGCAGCCGCGGACGCAGGCCGAAGGCGTCCATGTAGAGCAGGACCGCCGGATGGGCGGCCCCGTCGTCGGGACGGGCCAGATACGCGTCCGCGGTGCCGTCCTCGGTGGAGATGTCGACTTCGGTTCCCTGTACGGCGGTCATGGCTGGGCTGCCTCTCTGCGGGGTGTCGGGGCTGCGGGGTCTTGGACCCGCGAGGTGCCGGCCCCGCGGGGTCCCGCCAGGAACCCGTCCGCGTGACCGGGCAGATCACGGGCATCGTGACACGCGCTTTCCCGGGGCATTTCGCCCACCCCCCGCACACGGTTCAACCGTGAACGGCCCTTGGCGTGCCGTTTACTCGAACCGTGCGGTGTCGCCCGCACCGTGCCGCACGATCTCCGCCTCCCCGCCGGAGAAGTCGATGACTGTCGTCGGCTCGGTGCCGCAGTCGCCGGAGTCGACCACCCCGTCCAGGACGTGGTCCAGCTCGTCCTTGATCTCCCAGCCCTGCGTCATCGGCTCCTCCTCGCCGGGCAGCAGCAGCGTGCTGGACAGCAGCGGCTCTCCCAGCTCGGCGAGCAGGGCCTGGGTGACGACATGGTCCGGGATCCGGACGCCGACCGTCTTCTTCTTGGGGTGCTGCAGCATGCGCGGCACCTCCTTCGTCGCGGGCAGGATGAAGGTGTAACTGCCGGGCGTCGACGCCTTGATCGCGCGGAACACGTCCTTGTCGACCCGCACGAACTGGCCGAGCTGCGCGAAGTCCTGGCACACGAGGGTGAAGTGGTGCCGGTCGTCCAGCTTGCGGATCGACCGGATCCGGTCGATGCCGTCCCGGCTGCCCAGGCGGCAGCCCAGTGCGTAACAGGAGTCCGTGGGGTAGGCGACAAGAGCGTCCGCGCGGATGCTGTCGGCGATCTGGCCGATGGTGCGCGGCTGGGGATTGTCGGGGTGCACGTCGTAGTACTTGGCCATCTGCCGAGCTTATGCCGCCAGCGTGGGCCGGTGGCGCAGGGTGGGGCTTCGGCCCGGGATGAGTGTGTGACACACGTGAGGTAACGTCCCCGACCGGTGCGCCGGAGGCGGCGCGAGGAGCGAGGGGAAGGCCCAGGTGGCTGGCCGAGAGGACGGGAACCGGCAGCAGGAGACGCCGGCCGGCGCGGGTCCGGCGTGGGCGGAGGAACTGCTCGAGCATCTGCGCCCTGCGGGACGCGACGTCCGCAGAGTCGTCGCCTGGCTCTCCGGCGCCGTGCGCGGATCGGTGGCCCTGCAGGACGCCGCCGGGAATCTCGTCGCCGGGAACAGGCTGCCGCTGGACGAGGACCTCGTCACGGACATCACCGCGGGCCGGATCGCCTCCGCCGCCTGGGAGAGCCGGGAGCGCCATCTACGCCTGGTCCGGGTGGAACACCCCTCCCACGCGTGCGTGCTGGCCGTCTCGCGCGCGACCCCCTTCGACCGGCGGGCCTCCGACGTGGTCACCCACACCGCCCAGGTGATTGAGCTCCTGCTGACGGCGCGCGAGTCGACCGCGGCGGGGCACCGGCTCCGGCGGGCCACCTCCGACCTGCGCCTGGCCATCCTGCAGCTGCTCATGGTCGAGGACACCGTCGCCGCCCGCCGTGTCGCCGCCGGCCTCTGGCCAGGACTGCTCGACGCCGAGACGGCCTGCGTGTACGTGGTCGAGTCCGGCCCCGCCGTACGCGACCGCATCGCCGAGGAGTGCCTGGACAGCACCGGGGAGGAAGCCCTGGTCGTGCGCTGCCCGGCCATGGACGGGCACGTGATCGTGGTCAGTCCCCGTGACGCCACGCGCGAGGCCCTGCGGTCACTGGTGGGACGGCACCCGGACCTCTATCTCGGCGGCAGCGTCCGGCAGAGCCTGGCCCGGACCGCCACCGCGTACGGCCAGGCCGTCAGCGCCCTCGCCGTCGCCCGCTTCCGGCCCGACAAGACAGCCGTGTACGCCGAGCGCACCCACCCGGAACGCCTGATGGACCCGGTGGCGCTGCACGACTGGACGTCCCGCGTGCTGCGCCCGCTCGACACCCTGCCGCACCACACCCGCGCCGAACTGCTCGCCACCAGCCGTCTCGGCCTGGAGTTCACCGCCGTCAACGCCGCCAAGGTCCTCGGCGTCAGCCGCAACACCGTCCGAGCCCGCATGGAACGCGTCGAGGGCCTGCTCGGCACGGACTTCGCCGACCTCACGGTCCGGGCCGTCGTCCACTTGGCGCTCAACACTCAGATCGGTCTGCCCGACGCGCAGCCGGCGAGCGACACCGGCAGCCCCGGACTCCGGTTCTCCGACCTGCTGTCCGGGCCCGCCGTGCGCACCTGGGCGCAGGACCTGCTGGGCCGGCTGGACGCGGACGCCAGGAACCCGCGCCGGACCCTGCGGACCTGGATCGCCGCCGGAGGCAACGCCGAACGGGCCGCGCAGACCCTGGGCGTGCACGCGCAGACCGTGCGTGAGCACGTCCGCAGTGCCGAACCCGTCCTGGAACGCCAGATGCTGGCCGCCGGTACCGACCTGTACGAGGTCGTGCTCGCGCACCTGGCCGTCGGGGATCTCGACCTGCCGGTCTTCCACCGCCGCGGCTGACCGGTTTGCCTCAGGGGCAACCGGTTGGCCAGGTCCAGGGGGGATGAAATCGGGCCAACCGGACGCAGCTGTGCACGGGTGAGCCTCGTTGAGCGTGCAACGGGCATCGACGAGGTTCACAAGGCCTCTGCCATGGACGTAAGTTCAACACACCGCGGGGGCACGACCGGAACGGGGGACCGGTCGCGCTCCCGCGAGCTGCCGTCTGCCGCCTCAGCCCCGCAGCCGCACCGGAATCTCCTGCCAGCCGAAGGCGATGAAGGACGGCACCTGCCGCAGGTCCTCGTCACCGGCGGCCAGGCACAGGCCGGGGAAACGGTCGAACAGGGCAGGAAGCGCGGTGAGTGCCTCCAGGCGGGCCAGCGGCGCGCCGATGCACCGGTGGACCCCGATCCCGAACGCCAGATGGTCGTCGGCGGCCCGCGTGGCGTCGAAGAGGTCGGCGTCCGCACCGTAATGCTCGGGGTCGAGACCCGCGGCGGCGTACGTCGTGATGATGGCGTCACCGGCCGGGACCGTGACGTCGCCGACGGTGAGGTCCGTGACGGCGAACCGGAGCGGCAGCGACGCGATCGACGGGTGTGCGCGCAGCGTCTCGTCGACCACGGCGTCCCAGCCGATCTCCCCCGACCGCACGGCGGCCAGCTGCTCGGGGCGCCGGAGCAGGGCCACGGCCGCGTTGCCTATCAGGTTGACGGTGGTCTCGAAGCCGGCCCCGATGACCAGCAGCAGCGTGTACAGCAGCTCCTCGTCGCTGAGCCGGTCGCCGTCCTCGTCCCGGACCCGGATCAGCTCCGTGGTCATGTCGTCACCGGGGTGCGCGGCCTTGTACGTGATCAGCGCGGGCAGCACCGTGCCGATCTGCCGCTGGACGGACGCCGCGTGTTCCGGGCTCGGGTCGGTGGTGTCCATGATGGCCGCGATCATCCGGGCGGTGTCCTCCCGCAACTCGTCCGGGACACCGAAGAGTTCGCAGATCAGCCGCATCGGCAGCGGATGGGCGAACCCCTCCTTGATGTCCACGACCTCGTCGTCGGCCGCCGCGAGCGCGTCCAGCAGCTCCGCCGTGATCGCCTCCACCCGGGGCCGCATCGCCTCGGTGCGCCGGTGCGTGAAGCTCGGCGCCACCAGCTTGCGCAGCCGTGTGTGGTCCGCGCCGTACGTGGAGAGCATGTTGACCACGCCCACCCAGCCCAGGATCCAGCCCCAGGACGGGTGCTCGCCGATCTCGGGCCACAGCCGCCAGTGCAGCCGCGGGTCCTTGCTGACCCGCGGATCGAGGATGAGTTCCTTCAGCGTGTCGTAGCGCGTGGGCGCCCAGGCGGGAATGCCGCCGGGCAGCTCCACGGGCACGATCGGGCCGAGGGAGCGCAGCCGGGCGCTCTCGGCGGCGATGTCGGCGCCGAACGGGTCGAGAGCGATGCGGTCGGTCACGGTCATGGTCGTACTCCTGGCTGGTCGGGAGAGCGGGGACTGAATCGGACGGGCAGCGCCGTCAGCGAGCGGTGGAAGGGCCCGGGCCGCCAGGTGAGGCGCTCACGGGGCAGCACGGGTTCGAGGTCGGGCAGCCACTGGGTGAGCCGTTCGATCGCCTCGGTGGCGATGAGCAGCGTGTGCCGCTTCACCGGGCAGGCGTGCGGGCCCGCCGACCAGGACAGGTGGGAGGCGTCCCCCGGGTGCCGGTCCGTGCCGCGCTCCTGCTCGGCGGCCTGCGCCAGCGCCCCGTAGGAGATCACCACCGGCACCGCGGCCCTGAGCCACACGCCGTGGAAGGTCACCGGCGTGCGGGCGTAGTGGATGCCGTAGTTGGCGAGCGGCGTCTCGTGGTGCAGCACCTCCAGCACCGCGTCGGTCACGGTGCGGGCGCCGCTGGTGAGCGTCGAGTAGAAGGCCGGGTTGCCGAGGATCCTGGACAGCGCGTTGGACACCAGGTTGGCCGTAGGTTCGTGCCCCGCGCCGAGCGTGAGGAACACCTGCCAGGTGACCTCCTCGGGGGTCAGCCCCGCCGGGTGGTCCAGCAGCCAGCTCGGGAGGTCGTCACCGCGCCGCTCGCTCTTGGCGGCGATCAGCTCCAGCACGTACCCGCCGAACTCGGCCTCGCCCTCCGCCGCCTGCGCGCCGCCCTCGATCAGCTTGCCGAGGGCGGAGTCGAGCCGGTCGCTCGCGCTGTCCGGCAGCCCGAACAGGCTGTTGAACACCAGCGCCATCAGCGGCCGGGTGAACTCGCCGACCAGGTCGGCCTCGCCCCGCGGCCCGAACCGGCTCACCAGCAGGTGCACCGCCCGGTGGATCCGGTCCCGCAGATCGTGCGGCTCCACCAGGTCGAAGGCGTCGATCAGCGCCGTGCGGTAGCGGAGGTGGGCGGCGCCGTCGGCGAACAGGGTGTTGGGCCGCCAGCGCATCATCCCGAGCACCGGGGAGTCGTCGGGCACGGTTGCCTCCCACGGCCGGGGGTCGTGGGAGAACGTCTCCGTGTCGTGCAGCAGGTCGAGCGCCGCCCGCCGGTCCGTGACGACGTACGCCGCCACACCGGGCGCGAGTTCCGCCCAGCCGACCGGGCCCTGGGCGCGCAGGGCCACGTAGTAGGGGGAGGGGTCGCGGGCGAAGCCGTCCTCCCACAGGCGTACGGGCGCCGCGAGGGAGAAGGCCTGCTCGGCGGGGGACGGAGGTGTCACCGGTGCTCCGCGGGTCGGTGGTCGATCAGGTGCTGGACCAGGGCGAGCAGGGAGTCGATCGAGGAGTCCGCCTCCCGCGCGTCGCAGGTCACCATCGGGGTCGTCGGCGCCAGGTCCAGGGCGGCGCGCAACTGCTCGGGCGTGTGGTGGCGTGGCGCGTCCGGGAAGGTGTTGAAGGCGACCGCGTACGGCAGCCCGGTCTCCTCCACCAGCCCGAGCACGTCGAACGAGGCGTCGATCCGGCGGGCGTCGACCAGGACGAGCGCGCCGAGCGCCCCGTAGGCGATGTCGTCCCACAGCGGCCGGAACCGCTCCTGGCCGGGCGTGCCGAACAGGTACAGCACGATCCCGCCCGGCAGGCTGATCCGGCCGAAGTCGATGGCGACCGTGGTGGTCGACTTGTCCCGCACCCCGGCGAGATCGTCCACCTGCGCCGACGCCTCGGTGAGCCGCTCCTCCGTGTGCAGCGGGCGGATCTCCGAGACGGAGCGGATCAAGGTGGTCTTGCCCACCCGAACGGCCCTGTGACCAGGATCTTCACCAGGTCGCGCGCCGTGTCGGGGAGGTGGACGTCCGTGCCGCCGGGCTGGGCGTCAACGGTGCTTGAGGTCGCGGAGGCCATCGGCCACTCTCTTCAGCAGGTCGGGGTCGAAGCGTCGGGCGGGCGGGATCGGCGCGCGGGCGAGTACCAGGTCGCGGTCGACGAGGCCGGCGGCCAGCACCAGCACCGCGGAGACCGGCAGCCGCAGCAGGGCGGCGGCCTCCACGACCGTCAGGGACCCGTACTCCAGCTCTTCCAGCAGGGCCGCCTGTGCGGCGGGCAGATCGGGGGAGCGGGCTCACCGCTGCCGGTGAGCACGGACAGCCGCTCCAGATGGGTGCGGCTGGGCCGCGCCACCCCGCCGGTCGACAGGTACGCGGGAACCAGGGGACGGCCGCCTCTGCGGCCGGTCATGCCGGCGTGCCGCCGTCGGCGCCTCGGGGCCCGGCGGCCATCGCCTTCTCGCCCAGCCGGGCGACCTGTGAGTGCACCCGGTGGGCGAGCAGGTCGAGACGCACCTCGGGATCGCCGTACGCCGCCACACAGGTGCCGTGGTCGGTCGGCACGATGAGCACATAACCGTGGTCCGACTCGATGACGACCTGCCGTATCTCGGCCCGGTCGGTGTCGGCGAACGCGGCCGCCGCGGTACGGCAGGCGCCCTGCACGGTGCTGGTGATGGCGGCGACCCGCTCGGCGGACGGCTGCGACAGCGCGTCGGTGTAGCCCGTCACGAGCCCGTCCCGGGTGAGCAGGACGGCCGCCACGACGTGCGGCACCTCCAGGACCGGTTCGAGCACCCATGCCGTGTCCCCCGCTGCGCGGCTGGTCATCGAGCCGTTCCCCCTTCGTGGTCGTTCCGGTCGTGGCCGGTGTCGTCGGATGCCGTGTCGGCCGTGGTCGCGGCCGGGGCACCCTCAGGTACGGCTGGGAAGGCGCCGGTGTTCGACATCGCGGCGGCGGAACGTCCGGCCGCTGTGCCGGACTGGAGCGCGCCGAGGGCGGCGGCGGACTCCTCGGGGCGGCGGGGCCGGCGCCGGGGCGCGGGAGCGGATGAGGGGACCTGGGTGTCCGACGCCGACGTGGCCCGGCTGCGGCGCCGGCGCTGGGGGAGATCGCCGCTGTCTCGGGGGCTGTGGTGGCCCGGGGCGGGGGAGACGGCCCGGTCGTCCTGGTCCGTGCCGTAACCGTGCTCCCGGTGGGCGGCGGTGGGGGTCGCTTCGGGCGTCTCGGGCCCGGCGGTCGCTTCGGGCCGCTGGGACGCGGTGGTTGGCTCGGACTCGTCGGACTCGTCGGACCCGTGGGGCTCGTCGGCCCCGTGGGAACGAGCGGACGCGAGGGGCCCGTTGGACGCGGCGGCCGGGGCCGGTTCGGTTCCGCGCGACGGGGACGGGGACAGGGGCGGGGACGAGCCGGGCGCACCCGGCTCCGTACCGCGGGGTGAGGCGGAGCCGCCCGCCGTGTCCCGCACGGCCTCCTTGCGGGTGGAGCGCGGGGCGCTTGCCGCCGGGGGCAGTTCCTCCGGGTCGATCCGCGTCAGCAGATGACGGTCGACCCGCAGCACCGCCCGCACACCGCCGTACGGCGACGGGGAGGACAGGTCGACGCTCAGATCGAACTGCCGGGTCAGCTGGCCGATCGCGGCGAGTCCCATGCGCGGCGGGTCGCCGAGCTCGGTGAGCAGGATCGGTTCGCGGCCGGCGACCATCCGCTGGGCCCGGGCCCGTTCGTCCTGCGTCATGCCCAGACCGGCGTCGTCCACGGTGACACAGACACCGTGGTGGACGGCCTCGAGATTGACCACGATGCCGGTGTCGGGCGCGGAGTGCCGCAGCGCGTTGTCGAGGAGTTCGGCGACGATGATGGCGACCGGCTCGACGGCGTGGGACACCAGGGCGGTGCCGGCCTCCAGGTGATTGTGGATCCGGACGCGCTGGTAGCCCGCGAGCCGGGCCTGGCCGCCCGTCACCGCGTCCACGAGGTGCGACTCCTCCCGGGCGAGCCCGACCCAGGCCCCGCACACCACCGCGGCGATCTGCGCGCGGCGCAGCGACTGCTCGTTCTCGTGGTCGAGCTCGAACAGGGTCTGCGCCAGCTCGGGGTCGTCATAGCGCTGTTGCAGACCGCGCAGGGCGTCCTGCAGCCGGTACAGCGCCGCCTGGATCTCCCGGGTCGCCCCGCGCATCCCGGCCTGCGCGGCGGCGTCGATCCGGGTGCGCTGCGCGGCGAGTTCGGCGTGCAGCCCCTTCAGCACCTGCTCCAGTGCGAAGCCCAGGGGCGAACCGGCGAGCTGCGGGCTCAGCGGGCCGGGCACGGCGAGGTGGGGATGCGCGACCTGCCGGGCGGCGGAGGGCAGGCGCCGGGCCGCCAGATGCTCGACCTCGGCGGTGAACGCCCGTGAAGTACCGTCGAGTTGCGCCCGCAGCGCGGCCGTCTTCGCACGCTGGGCGGCCAGTTGCCGCCGGGACCGCAGCAGCCCGCCGCCGAGGGCGAACGCGGACAGTGTGCCGAGGGCGAGACCACCGACGGCCAGGTCCGGTAGTTCGATCATCGAAGAGATTCCAGGGGGAGTCGGGCAGGGCGGAGTCCGAGGCGCTCAGGCGAGCTACCCGCAGCACAGTACACACCGTCATCGACCGATCTCGCACGGTGGAGCGCCACTTCGTTCCGAAAGTGATCGGTGTCTGTTCGCATCTGGGGCTAACTGTCGGGATTGCCGCGCAGGGAGCTCAGGGAACTCAGAGCCCGAAGACTCCGCTCACCCGCTCGACCAGTTCGTCCTCCGGCATCGTGAGGCCGACGGTGACGGTGGGCAGTTGGAGGCGTGCGGTCTCCTCGTGCAGGCGCTCCGTGAACATGTCGTCCCGGGCGGCGAGGTTGCGGTCCGCGCGCTCCGGGTCGCTGGTCCTCGCCGTGAATCCTTCCCCTGGCACGGCCCGGCTCCGGAACGCGGCCCGGCGGAAATCCGGCGTGGGCAGGAGCCAGACGGCCTGCCCCGGTGCGGTGAGCAGAGGCTGCACGAGGTGCGGCAACAGGCGGAACCCCTCGACCAGGACGGGTGTCTCCCGCGGCATGCGCAGCAGGTCCTCCACGATCAGCCCGAAGGCCTCGCCGCGGAACCAGTGGAACGTCTCGAGCATGGTCTCGGGAGACCGGTCCACCCACCGCTCGTCCATGTCCATGGCCATGAACGCGTGCAGGAGCGGTGCTTCATCGGCGGTGGTCCGTCGAGCGTGGTCCGGCATCACGTCGTCTGTCGAAAAGAGCCGCCAGCCGTGCCGATCGGCGAGCCGGCGGGCGATCGTGGACTTGCCCGCACCGCTGCCGCCCCCGATCCAGTAGACGTGCCGCATCTTTCCGCTCTCCCATGATCGCGCTCTGATTGTCAGTGGCGGATGCCACGATGCCGACAGCTCACCATTCCACCCGTGCGAGGAGGAGCTGATCGTGCGCAGACCGGTCGAGGGAGAGGTACATGTGCACTATGGCCAGATCTATGTCGAGAGCGACCCGGACGGCTGCGGGCCGGGCCTCGCCGAGGCGTTCGCCGGGCAGAGCGTGGGGCTGTGCGGGGCGGCGTCACCGGGCTCCCTCTGGCTGAGCACAGGGCTGCACACCGGATCCGTCGGCTTCACGGTCGAGGTGGGTGAGGAGGCCCCGCCGCTGGACCCGGCCTGGGAAGACGTGGTGGAGGTGTCCTTCCGTCCGGTGTCGGGGGACAGCGCGCTCGTGCAGTGGGCGGGCGAGGCATCCTGGCCGCTGGACCTGGAGGAGACCGAATATCGGGTGCGGTACAGCGCCCAGGGCATGGACGGGGCGGGCGAGAAGGACACCCGACTGGACGACGAGCCCCCACTGGACCGCTACCTCCTGCAGTTCTGGCCCGCCCCGCCCGAGCCGGACCGTGTCCTGAAGCAGACCTCGCTGAGCGCCGCCTACTGGCACCGCTACGCCCGCGAACTGCCGCCGCCCCCCACCCCGGCCGAACGCGCCGAAGCAGAACGCCGCGCCCGCCTCGCCGAGGAGACGGCGCGACGGGAGCGCCGTCTCGCCCGTGAACGCTGGGAGTGGGGCGGACGGTCGCCGAGCCAGAGCCTGCGCGACGTCGGCGGCAACGTCCACGGCCTCCGGCCGTTCGACCCCGCCCTGCTCCACGCCCTCGACGCCTCCGGTCCGGCCACGCAGCGCGCAACGGCCCTGCTCGCCGCCCGCCGTGCCTGTGAGACGGCTGGTCTCACCATCCTCGACTGGGTCGCCGACGCGCTCACGGCCCTGGCCGAAGGCCGCCCGCTGCCACCGCCCTTCGACGACGACGCCCGCATGTGGCAGACCCTGGCCACCGACCCACGCGTCCCCGACCGCACCGTCGGCCGTGCCGTCCCGCCCGAACGGCCCCCCTTCCGGCCGCCCCTGTCGCCGGGCGACCGCGGGCTGGACCCCCGGGAGGCGGCACAGGCCGTGGTCGGCCCGGCAGCGGCCGTGGCGAGAACGGCGACCGCCGAGGCCCGCCCGCGGCCGGCCGTGGCCGAACCGCCGGTCGCCGAGGCGGAACGGTCGATCGCCGAGGCGCAATCGCCGACCACCAGGGCGGAACCGCCGGCCTCCGACACGGCCTCGCACGCCGTGATGTTCAGCATCGGCCGACCGGATCCCTCCCTGCGCATCTCGCAGCCCCACGCAGCCCTCCCCGCGATCGTCGACGCCGCCGGATCCGATCCGCTCCAGGCGGCTTTCGACGCGGTGTACGCGGCCGTGGTCACGTACGGCGAGGACCACCCGGCCCTCCTCGCGGAGGTCTGGTCCGCGGTCGAGGGGCGGCATTCGTAGCCCCGCCCGCGGCCGTGCCCCGGTTCACGCACTGACCATCCGTCCCCCGAGCCCGAACCCGGGCAACGCGCTGGGAATGGGCGCCCACGCCGTACCGCTGGACGATGTACGCCGAGCGCCTCCAGGCGATCGCCGGGTCACCTCCGAGGGGCCGCCGACCGCACATGTGACGCCGGCCCGCTCCACGGCAGGTCGTGACCCGCCGAACTGTCACCCCGCCAGGGCGCCACGGGCCACCGAGAGGGCCTGTTCCGCGTAACCCCGGCCGAACAGCACGGCGTGCACCAGCAGCGGGAACAGCTGGTGCACGCCGGTGCGGTCCGTCCAGCCGTCGGCGAGCGGCGCCTGCTCCTGGTAGGCCTCCAGCACCACATCCAGATGGGGACAGCCGAAGAGACCCAGCATCGCCAGGTCGGTCTCGCGGTGCCCGCCGTGCGCGGCCGGGTCGATCAGCCACACCTGCCCGTCCGGCCCCCACAGCACGTTGCCGTTCCACAGATCGCCGTGCAGCCGGGCGGGCGGCTCGGCCGGCCCCGCCAGCCCGGGCAGCCGCTCGCACAGCCGCTCCACGACGGCTGCCTCAGCGGGGTGGACGGTGCCCTCGTCGACGGCCCGCCGCAGATACGGCAGGACACGATGCGCGGCGTACCAGCGCGGCCAGTCGTTGTCCGGCTCGTTGCGCATCGGGGCGAGTCCGATGTACGCGTCGGCGGGTCCGCCCGGTGGCGGCGCGCCGAACGCGGGCGCCCCGGCGGCGTGCAGGGCGGCCAGGTCACGA
The DNA here is from genome assembly GCF_050937045.1 of Streptomyces sp. CA-179760. NCBI lineage: Bacteria > Bacillati > Actinomycetota > Actinomycetes > Kitasatosporales > Streptomycetaceae > Streptomyces > Streptomyces sp. CA-179760. The sequence continues at coordinate 149,568 of NZ_JBNJLZ010000001.1, read as the reverse complement.
CCGAAACGGGCCGCCGCCTCCCGGCTCGCCCGCCCCTGCGGAACCCGGTCGATGACCAGCCGGCTCCCGTCGTGGCCGTGCACGCCCGGCACCCGCACCGCCCCGGCACCGGCCAGCCAGCGCAGCCCGGCCGCCTCGGCCCGCGTCGCCCCCGGATCGTCCGCACACTTGACGACCACCACCCGCCCGTCGTCGAGGGTGACCTCCGTGAGGGCCCCGGACAGGGGCCGTTCCCCGCTGACCACCCGTCCGGTGAGCCGGGCGGCGGCGTCCGTACCGGCGGTCATAGGTGGTCCTCCTCGACTCCGCGGGTGATCCACGACCAGCGTACGGTCGTGGCGGTGTCGCTCAGCTCCCGGAACCGCAGTCGACGTCCAGCAGCTGGATCGGCCGCGTCGCGTCCAGGTCGACGTACGCCGTGAAGTCGGCCTTGCCGGACCCGCCGTTCCAGTACGTGCTCACGGTCGCCCAGCCGACCCGCGCGGACTGGGCCGTGGTGACCGGGCCGATGTCGATGGACGCCGGGATGTTCTGGGCGCACAGCAGGACGTCGAACTCCGGGTTGTCGGCGACCTTCTCCTTGAGCTGCGGCGAGATGCCGTACTTGCGTGCGAAGTCGCCGGGGCCGTGCTCGCCGTAGAAGTCCTCGAGGAAGGTGTGGATCTCCTCGGCGGTGTACCGGTCGTTGCCGTCCGCGGCGGGAGCGGCGGCGGCCGGGACCGCGGAGGCGGCGATACCGAGAGCGGCGACACAGCCGACGGCGTAGGCGCGCCAGCGGGCCGGAGTCGCAGTGGTGCGGATCATTCTGGATACCCCCGTCGTGGTCTGCAGAGTCTGTACGTCTTGCCTTGCCTTGGTCGCAGGAGTAGACCGCTCCCGGTCGCCCACCGTTGCGCTCCACCTGGCGGCCGTTTCGATTCCGGGACATCCGCCACGCACCGGTCACGCGGGACGGTGAAATCCCGTCGCCCACTGACAGAACAGGGCGCCGCCGGGGGAGCAGTCGGGTCATGACGACTTCACCGTTCCAGCGCACCATCGCCCTGCCCGCCCCCGTGTGCGAACAGGCCGCCCAGCACCTGGAGCAGGCCGTGCAGCGGGCCATCGACGGAGCCGCGATCCCACTGAAGGCGTTCCGTGGGGCCGCCGACAGCGACTTCACCCTCCCCGTCTCGGTCGTCGAACAGGCGGCGGCCTGTCTGCTGGTCCTGGCCACCGAGACGGCCCAGACCGTACGTCCTTCGGCCTTGCGCGCCACGATCAGCGTCGCGCTGCGGCTGCGCGACGCCGTGGATCTGACGCATCAGCCCGCCCTCAGCAGCAGATTCTGGTGAGGCCGGGCTGATCTTCCGGTGGCCTCCGCCTCAGGTGCTCTCGCGGAAGGCGACGTCGACCTGTCTGCGGCGCAGTTCCTCCAGCGAGGTGTGCTGCCGCCGGGCCCGTTCGACGAGGTCGTCGAGCTGCCGTGCGTCGAGGCGCCGGTCCGTGCCGGCCAGGGCGCGCAGGGCCTGCCAGACCGCCGTCTTCCCGTCCACGCCCAGCCGCAGCGCCTCCAGCTCCCACAGCGTGCTCAGCGGGGAACGCCGTACCAGGCTGCCGTTGCTCTTCAGACGCCCCATCTGCTCGGCCGCACGGCCCGCGTAGACCTTGTAGCGCCGCACCGGGACATCCAGCCGCCGCATGATGTGCAGCAGGCTCGCCCGGTCCTCGGCGATCTCGTCGGCGATCGGGGCCAAGGCGTCGGCGAGCGCCGGATCACCGCACGAGCGCAGCAGATAGCGGACTCGGGCGGTTCCGGCGGTGGCACCGGCGAGATGGTCGTTGAGGTAGATGCCCAGCAGGGACATGTCCGTGGCCGGAGCACCCGGTGCGCCCGGCGGGTCCGCTCGCTGTTCCGTCATGGCACTGCTCCTGTTCTGCTCCGGACCTGTGCCACGGCCACCCGCGTGGTGACGCGTACGACGCAGGGTCTTCGGGGCGTCGAGCCGGGCCCGAACCGCACGGGAGGCTCGACCGGGGCGAGGGCGCCGAGGCTCTCCTCCTCGTAGGTGACGGCGACCGAGGTGACGGGGCGCAGGTCCCGGGCGCCGTACCACTGGTGCCGGCCGGCCCGGGCGCTGCCGTGGGTGCGCGCGCCCAGCAATATCCGGGCGGGCCGGTCCCAGAGCGCGATCCACGCGGGACTCCTGGCGATCGGGCCCGGCACCGCCCGCAGCGCGAGGCCCGGCAGGCCTCGGTGGCCGGTGGTGAAGCGCAGGCCGAGCGGCGGCGCCGAGACGGCCCAGTGCCGCCGGTCGGTGACCCGCACCCCGACCGGCACGACCCGTACCTCGTCGAAAAGATACGTACCGGCCACGAAGTCCGCGGTCTCCCGTGAGGGCGCCAGCAGCAGCCGCGGCCCACCGGGCCCCTCGAACATCACGTCGCTGAACGGCCCGAACGGCGACCTCGCCCAGTGCCCGAGCACCACACGAGCGCCGGACGTCGTTCCGATCCCCGCGATCCAGCCGTCGAAGCGCAGGGTGCGCAGCGGCGACCGGGTTCGGGTACGCCGGGCCGGACCACTGGGTTCGCCGGACTCACCGGGACCGTGGAAGAGCACGCGGGCCGGGTGCCCGGCCCCTCGCGGCGAAACGGCACCGGGGCTCCTCCGTCCCGGCTCCGGCGATGTGGCCGAGGCCACGCCACGGACGAGGCCCTTGTCACGCCCGGACGAGCACCGCTGCGACTACCGTCTAGGAGCGGATCCCCACGTCCCCCACCCTTTCGGACGGCCCGGCAGTGCCAGCAGATCTCTCCCCTGTCATCGCGGCGACCGCACAGTGGCTGACCCGCTCCTTCCCCGCCTTTGGCGGCGCGCTGGCCTCCGCCCTGTGCGAGGTGCAGGCCCGGCAGGCGGTGACGGTCGCGGCGTGGCTCAGGTACCCGACGGAGACGGACGCCGCCCTGCTCGGAATGGCGGGCCCGGGCGGCTCCGCGCGGCTCGACTGGGTCACCGGCGCCGACGTTGCCCCGGGCGACGACGGGGACGACGCGCACGCCTGGCGCACCTGGGTGGACGAGGTCGTCGCCAGCTGGGCGGCCTGTCTGCTCGGCGACCCGGAGCTGGCCGACCGGGCGGTGGCCGCGCTCGCCGAGGGCAGCCACAGCGCCGGCACACCGGCCGAGTTCCGCAGGCTCCTCGCCCCCGACGACGGCGACCGCCGAGCCGCCGCCCTGCTGCGCCACCCCGACCTGCTCGCCCCGGTGGCCGGCCTGCACCACTCCCGGCTGCTGGAACGCCTCCATCCGGGCCGCACACTGATCGCCTGACCCGGCGCCCCGGACGGGGCCCGCCCCTCACCCTCCGTCACTCACCTCTTTGCCGTACACGACCGTGCCCCGCCCGCACGGGAGGCGGACGCTGAGCGTGGCCACGCCGCCGACGGAGGAGAGACCGACATGACCACCGCCCTCTCACAAGACTGGGAACACGCCGTCGTCACGGGCGGTGCCGGATTCGTCGGATCCCATCTGTGCGCGGCTCTGCTGGACGCGGGCGCCGCCGTCACCTGCGTGGACGACTTCAGCACCGGCAGGCCGGAGAACATCTCCCCGCTGCTCGAACGGCCAGGCTTCACCCTGGTGCAGGCCGACGTCGCGGAGGAACTGCCGGTCAGGCAGCGGCCCGACCTCGTCCTGCACTTCGCCTCCCCGGCCTCCCCGGCGGACTACCTGCGGCTGCCGCTGCACACCCTGGACACGGGCAGCCTCGGCACCCGCAACGCCCTGGACCTCGCACACTCCGCCGGGGCCCGATTCGTCCTGGCCTCGACCGCCGAGGTCTACGGCGACCCTCAGCAGCACCCCCAGGACGAGCGCTACTGGGGCAACGCCAACCCCGTCGGCCCGCGCAGCGTCTACAGCGAGGCCAAACGCTTCGGCGAGGCGCTGACCACCGCACACGCGGAGACCCACGGCACCGACACCTGCGTCGTGCGGCTGTTCAACACCTACGGCCCCCGGATGCGTGGCGAGGACGGACGGGTGGTGCCGGTCTTCGTACGGCAGGCCCTGGCGGGTGAGCCTCTCACCGTGACCGGCGACGGCAGGCAGACCCGGTCGCTGTGCTACGTCGACGACACCGTGCGCGGCGTCCTGGCGGCGGCCGCCCACGGCATGCGCGGCCCCGTCAACATCGGCAGCCCGACCGAGATCAGCATGCTCGACCTGGCGCGGCTGGTCGTCGAACTCACCGGTTCCTCCTCGGAGATCCGCCCCGTCGCCCGGCCGGTGGACGACCCGGCCGTGCGCTGCCCGGACATCACGCTGGCTCGCGACAAGCTCGGCTGGGAACCGCAGGTACGTGCCGAGGAAGGGCTGCGGCGGGCGATCGCCTGGTTCCGCGAGGACGCGACGGCGGCGATGGCCGACTGATGCGCCCGGGCAGGCCCTCGGCTCCTCGCAGTTCCGTGCGGACACGATGGCCGAGACGGCGGTCTGACCCGCCCGGGCACGCCCCGGCCCCCTCGCCGCGCCCGGGTCTCCCCGGGGCGCGGCGGCTGCCCTACTCGAACTTGCCGCGTCCCGACAGCGCGTCGCGCAGCCGGTCGACCATCCCCGTGCCCGGAGCGAGCAGCTTGTTCGCCGGCGGCTTGTCGGGGGCGGCCGGGTGGGGCCGGGTCGGGGCGGTCTTCTTCGCCTTGCGGACCTTGTCGCCCAGCTCGTTGAGCGTGTCCATCGGACACGCCTGCCGCAGCGCGGGGAAGAGAGTGCCCTCCTCGTCCGCGAGATGGGCGCGGATCTCGCTCATGAGCATGCCCATCAGCCGGTCGAAGTCGGCGTCGCCCGCGTCGCAGCCCTCCAGGTCCTTCATGACGCGCTCGGCGGTCGCGTGGTCGGCGAGTTCCCGGTCGGCGAGGGCGTCCCCGTCGGCCACGTGCTCGCGTACGGCCGGATACAGATAGGCCTCCTCGGCCACCGAGTGCCGTACCAGCTCGATCGTGACCTGGTCCGCGTACACCTTGCGGTCCTGGTGACCGGACGGCAGCGCTTCGATCCTGCCGAACATTTCCTCGACTTCGCGGTGATCGGTCACCAGCTCGTCGATGATGTTTCCTCCGTGTCCCATGTCCTTCACCTCCTGCCCCCGGGTCCCCCCGGCCACGGATGGGCTAACGCGCGGCCCCGGACCGGCACCGCCGACGGCTCAGACGGGGAGCTTGGCCCGGACTCGCCCGGCCGCGGCCGCCGGCCGGGCGGTGGCACGGACGGAGCGGCGCACCAGTCCCGCGTCGTGCCGCAGTCCCCGCGCGGCATGGGTGCCACGCCACAGCATCGAGGGGCGGGCGCCGGTGTCGTCGGCGGCGATCAGCAGCCCCCCGAGCATGGACATGTTCTTGAAGAAGTGGATGCGCTGCTCGGCCCGTTCCGAGGGGTCCTCCGCCTCCCAGAAGCGGTGCGCCGCCAGCGTCGTGGGCACCAGGGTGGCGGCGATGGCCAGCGCGGCCGGACGCGGCATGCGCCCCGTGGCCAGCATCAGGCCCGCCACGACCTGAACGGCGCCGCTCAGCCGTACGACCTGCTCGGTGCGGTCGGGCAGCGCCGAGACCCGTTCGGTGACCGGTTGTACGACAGGCTCGGCGGCCGGGGCCACGTCCTCCGGGGCACGGACGGAACTCAGGCCGCCCGTCAGGAACATCGAGGCCAGCATGGGGCGGCCGAGCACACGCAACAGACTCATGGCCCTCTCCAGATGTCGGTGGGTTACTGCGCTCGCCGGGTTCCCCGCCGGGGGCGAAGACACGCACCCGGTTCGCGCCGCAGGGCTGATACGCGTGCGTCGGATGTTGAATATGTGATCTAAATAAACTCATGGGTAAGTTGGCATGATTTGTCAGCATCAGGTGCACTAGAGGAGAAGCATCCGCTTCCCCCAAGGAGATGGTGCAATGACTTCCACCGAGAAGGTCACCAAGGAACTGACGGGCATCCAGAGTGCCGACATCGAGGCGGCACTCGACCCGGCGGAAACCGACGGAATCTACCGCGACAGCCGTGAGTGCGCCGCACTCGCGCTGTTCAAGGGCGGATTCGGTCTCCTCCTGTCGCCGCCCACCCCGCGCCCCAAGAAGGGTTGAGTGGACCGACAGGAGCAACCATGAAGCAGTCAGGCACTTCGTCTCTCTTGCAGGACGCGGTGCAGGACCTCGCTTCCGGCGTGGTCTCCGCTCTTCGGAGCGGAGACCACGCCCGTGCGGCAGCCCCCGTGGCGGCCGACCCGGAAGCGGAGGGACTCGCCCTCGCGGCCGTACGTGTGCTGGGAGCCGACGCGTTGCTCCCGAGCACCCTTCTGCACACCCCGCCCCCGCCCGACGAACTCGCCGTGTTCCACAAAGCCGTGGAGACCTACCCGCCCGGCGCCCAGGCCGCCCCCACCGTCGTGTGGAGCCACTGGGCCATGCGACGCACACTGCTGCGGCTCGACCCGGGCCATGCCGGCAGTCCGGGCGAAGAACCCGACGCCGCCTGGCTGGAGGGTGCGAGCTGGCAGCTCCTGACGCACCAGCTCGCGGTGCTGGCCGCCCTCGCCCTGCCCGGCGAGGACAGCGCGGTCGCCCGCGCCGCCGCGCACCGGCCGGTCGACGTCGCCCGCGGCTTCGTGCGCGCCGTACGCCGCAGGGACTGGCGGCAGGCAGCCGGTGCCGGACGCTGGCTGACCCTTCTGGACGGCGTACCGAAGACGCTGGGCCTCGAGAACGGCCTGGACTTCGTGGAGCTGATGGGCGGCCAGGACCCGCTCGTGGCACTGCAGTCGAGGGCCGCGCGGCTGACCCGGACGGGAGCGTTCGTGTGAGGGACGTACGGGGACCGCGGCAGGTGGCCGAGGACGCGCTGGCGTGGGTGTCCGCGCATCGCGAGCGGTTCGCGCTGGGCGAGGACGCGCTGGCCGCCGACGGACAGGTGAACCGCAGCTGGAAACCGCTCGGGGAACTGGCCCAGGTATGCGCGACCGTGTCCCTGCACACCGCGCCCCCGGACCCGCTCCACGCCTGCGCGGCCGACCTCATGAACTTCGCCTGGCAACAGACCGGCCGGGGAGAGCTGTTCGTGCGTCTGCAACGGCTGGAGCCCTTCGCCACCTACCCGCTGGAGGTGTACGCGGCCATGGCCGCGGCGGGCCTGCGGCACCCCGGCTACGAGGCGGCCACCGCCACGGTGGCCCGCACCCTCGGCTGGCGGCTCACCGAGCAGGAGCCCACCCGGCGTCTCGGCGTTCTGAACGCCGAGACACGCAGCGGCATCCGGCAGTCCGACGCGATGCCGCAGGCGCTGCGGCACACGTGGCTGGCCGGGCTGCCCGAGCCGTGGACCTTCGAGCAGTCCTCCGGCTACTCGCTCACCCACGTGGTCTTCCACCTCACCGACTGGGGGCGCGCCGGGCCCGGGGGCGTACCACCGGACGTCGCCGGCTACCTGGCCGACTGGCTGCCGCCCTGGCTCGACACCTGTCTGGACGCCGGGATGTGGGACCTCGGCTGCGAGTTGCTCGCGGTGGCGGCGAGTCTGCCCCTGCTGCCCGAACCCGCCGTCCTCGAGGACGCCTGGGCACGGGTCGCGGCGGTACAGCACCCCTCCGGCGCGATCCCGGAGCAAGGAGGCGGAACGGACCACGACGGCGGCCCGGACTTCCTCACCCACTACCACCCCACCCTCATGGCCGCCTTCGCGGCAACCCTGACCACAGGGCGTCTCGAGGACGGAGCACGGGCAGGTGCGCACCACCGGCCCGGCGGACAAGGAGTGCTGGGATGACCGACACCCGCCTGATCCACAACGTCGGAGCAGGCGCCCTGGAATGGCTGTGGGCCCACCGCGACGGATTCGAGCTGGAACCCGACGTCGACCCGGAGGTCGGCTTCCTGGAGCGCTTCAAACCCATCGGTGAACTCGCCATGATCTGCAAGGTGCTGTTCCGCGAGGGCGTCGCGGGATCGCGCCAGGCACAGCTCGCCCGGCAACTCCTCGACCACGCCTGGCGCGAGACGCTGGACGGCGGCCGCATGCTGGTGCGCGGGCAGCTCACGGAGCCGATCTCCCCCATCCCGTTCGAGGTGTACCTGCCCTTCAAGGAACTCGGCTACAGCCAGCCGGAGGTGGAGCGGGCCGCCGCCCTGAACCACCGGCTGGACAGCTGGGTGTCGTTCGAGGCGACCCCCACCCGGCGGCTCGGACTCTCCGCGTTCCAGCGCCGCTTCGGCCTCCCGCCGCGCCCTCCGGAGGCCGAACTGCGCGACACCACCTGGCTGGCCCGCACCCCCGAACCCTGGACGGTGGAAGGGCACATCGCCTACGACGTCACGCACAACGTGTTCCACCTGACCGACTGGGGAGAGAACCCGGACGGCCTGCCGCCCGCCACCGCCGACTACCTCGCGACCTGGCTGCCCGTCTGGATCGACGACTGGCTGGACCTGGAGCGCTGGGACCTGCTCGGTGAACTGCTGGTGGTCGACGCCTGCCTGCCCCGCCCCACCCTGGACGAGAGGGCCTGGCAGGGCTTCGCCGCCGCACAGCAGCCCGACGGGGCGATGCCGGCCCTGCGGACGATGCCCGAGGGCGCCCCCGACGAGGTGTTCGACATCGTCTACCACCCGACCCTGGTCGCCGCCTACGCCTCCGTACTGGCCACCTCCCGCTCCCTGTCCCTCCTGGCACACGCCTCATGACGACCCGTCGGCCCGACTGGCGGTCGCCGCAGGGCGAACCGCTCGACGCTCCTCGTACCACGCCCACGGCCGCTCACCCTGACCCACGCGTCCAGCCACCGGTTCTTCTCCAGGACCACGGGCTACCGGACCCTCGGCTCGCGGACGCCGTCACCGCGGCCGATGCCCCGGACGTCGTCTTCGCCCTCTCGCGGCACGGCCGCCGAACCGTCCTGAGCGGCGGTACCGCCCCGCCTCCGCCGGTGTCCCGAGAGGACCTGCGGTACGAGATCGGCTCGGCCGCCAAGACCATCACCGGGCTGCTGCTTGCCCGGCTGATCCACAGCGGACGGCTGTCCGGCGGTGAACCGGCCGTCGCTTTCCTCGACGTGGGACGGCCCACCGGTGCCCACCCTGTGACGCTCGCCCATCTGATCACCCACACCTCCGGCCTGCCCGCCCTGCCGCCAGGCTTCCTCCTCCGGGCCCTGCCCGCCTGGCACACCAACCCGTACGGCCGCTTCCCGGCCGCCCGGGTCGTCGACGCCTTCCTGCGTCACCGGCCGCGCCACCGCCCCGGCACCCGGTGGCGCTACTCCAACTACGGCGTCGCCGTACTCGGACACGCACTCGCCGCCGCGACCGGCACACCGTGGGAGGACCTGCTCACCGGCCAGGTCCTGCACCCGCTCGGCCTGGACGGCACGACCCTGCGCGCGGACGACTCCGGATTCGACGCACTCGGGCACGGCAAGGACGGCCGGTCACCCGTGCCCCCCTTCGACGCCGGAGGCTTCCAGGCCGCAGGTGCCGTCCGGGCCACGCCACACGACCTGCTCACCTTCCTCGAGGCCCATCTGGACCCCGCCGGGGCACCACCCCGACTGGCCGCGCCCCTGCGTGAGGTGCGCCGGCCCGTGCTCCGCCGGGGCATCGGACACCGGCACGTCCACACCACCGCATGGTTCCGTCACCCGACCGACGGCGGACCGCTCTACTTCCACAGCGGGGCGACTCTCGGCCAGCAGGCGTTCCTGGGCTTCCGGCCCGACACCGGCACGGCCCTGGCCGCCGTGTGCACCCGCCGCTTCCGTGCCCACGACCCGTTCCTCGCCACCGCGTACGCGCTGCTGACGGAGGACTGGCGGGCCCGGCCCGGCGCCGACGGCGTGTGCCGCGCCGGCGCCGGACCGCTCTGACTCTTCGTCACACCCGCTGCCACAGGGCCGGGGTGCGCGTCGGCGCCCACACGCCCTGGGCCTGGTGGGTCTGCAGGCACTGGTAGCGCACCCCACCGTGAGTCACCGTGACCCCGGCCTCGTAGACACGGCCGGCGGCCCAGCTCTGCGCCACGTTGCCCTGCGGTGCCGCTGCTGCGGCGGGGGCGGTCTTCAGAGTGAGACCGAAGGCGCTGAGCAGCGGATTGATCGGCTGGAAGAACGTCGTGCCCCCGCTCTTGCAGTCGCCCGTGCCACCCGAGGTCACGCCCTGCGCCTGGACGCCCGCGACGTAGGGCCCGCCGGAGTCGCCCGGCTCGGCGCACACCGTCGTCCGGGTCAGCCCGTCCACCCTGCCCTCGGCATAGCTGACACTGGCGTCGTGCTGCTCGACCTTGCCGCAGTGCCACCCGCTGGTGGAGCCGGAGCGGCACACGGCGGCCCCGACGAGCGCCTGGACCGAGCCGGTGACCTGCACCTTCTGTTCGCCCTCGGCCTTCACGTTCGCCGTGGCCGTCCACTGGTCGTTGACGGCCACCCACGACATGTCCTTGCCGGGGAACGTGGAGGCCTGGAACGTGCCCTGTTCCGCCTGGTTGAACCCGGTCGTCGTATCGCCCTTCTTGCCGCAGTGCCCCGCCGAGGCGAAGCCCTGCTGCTGGCCCTTGGTGACGGAGAACCCGATCGAGCAGCGGGCGCTGCCGTTGATGTAGTAGGCGTCGCCGCCGGTCAGATCCGCAAACAGGCGCGGTCGCTCCGCCGTCACCGTGACTCCCACGCTCTTGGCGTCGAGGCCCGCCGCCTTGACGAACGCGGTGGCCGCGGCCCTGCTCCGGGCCTGCACCGCGATCCGGTTCGCAGGGATGTCGACGTACCACAGGGGCGTGTCGCGGGTGTCGGCACGGGCCGCCGCCCCGTCCAGTTTCTTCTTCGCCGCCTGGAGGTCCCGGAGCGTCTTCTTCACGACGGCGGCCTTGGCGCCCTGGGCCTTGATGGCGGCCACGTCCGCGGTGTTCGTGGTCGCCACCACGAGCTCCTGCGCTGTCGTGCCGCGCAGCCAGGCCCCCGCGAAGCGCGTGCCCAGGGCGTTGCGCAGCCGCCCCGCCCGGGTGCCCGCCTCCGCCTCGTTGACCAGCCGCCGGGACGCCTGGGCCGGGGTCAGCCCGAGGTCGCGCTCCAGGGCCCGCAGCATCGGCGCCGACGGCCGGTCGGCGCCGAGGGTCTGGGCGGCCGAGGGCAGCGGGCCCGCGGGGGGCGCCGGCTCGGCCGCCACGGCGGAGGGGAGTCCGGTGGCGACGAGTGCGCCGAGCGCGGTCAGGGCCGCCCGGCGGCCGGTCACGACGTGTCTGTGGACCATTCGGTGTGTCTCCTTCGATCACGGTGGAACTGCGGTACTGCGGTAACCGGGTGTCTCAGGCGGACTTCAGGCCGGGCGAACCCACCTCCGTGACGAAGGACGCGGTCGTCGAGACGGTGCCCCCGGGCTGTGTGATGGACGGGACGGTCCGGAAGTCGACCTGGGCCTTCGCGCGGTCCAGCTCGACCCGGACGTAGCCGCGCCGGCCGTCGTAGTACCTCATGTGGGGGTTGGCCCGCAGGTAGGTGTCCCAGTTGTCGGGCTTCTCGGTTCCGTTGCCGCCGCTGGAGATGGAGGTGCAGGTGAACTCCGTGCCCAGCGTCCTGGACCGCGGGTCGTCGAAGTCGTCCTTGATGTCGAAGGCGTACCCGACGTGGACGTCGCCGGTGAGGACCATCCAGTTGTCGATGCCCGCGGCCTTCGCGCCCGCCGTGACCCGGTCGCGGGAGGCGCGGTAGCCGTCCCAGGCGTCCATGGAGACCCGGGCCGGCCCGGTCACGTCGAACTTGCGCTGTGAGAAGCACACCTGCTGGGGCGTCACGTGCCACAGCGCGCCGGAGCCTCGCCAGCCGTCCAGCAGCCAGCGTTCCTGCGCGTCGCCGGTCATGGTGCGGGCCGGGTCGTCCGACTCGGTGCCCGGTGCGTGCGGCCGGTCGTCGTAGGCCTGGTCGGAGCGGTACTGGCGGGTGTCGAGGAGGTCGAACTGGACGAGTGACCCCCAGGCCAGCCGGCGGTACAGCCGGGCGTCGGGGCCCTGCGGCAGCTGCTCGGCGCGCAGCGGCTGGTTCTCCCAGTAGGCCCGGTAGGCGGCGGCGCGGCGCGCCAGGAACTGCTCCGAGGAGGTGCCCTTCTCGTCGAAGGCGCCCGCGTAGTTGTTCTCCGTCTCGTGGTCGTCCCAGGTGACGAGGAACGGGTGCCGGGCATGCGCGGCGCGCAGGTCCGGATCGTTCTTGTAGAGCGAGTAGCGCAGCCGGTAGTCCGCGAGGGTGACCGTCTCGCGGTTGAACACGTCGGGCAGCTTGCGGTCGCTGTAGCGGCGGGCGCCGCCTGCGGAGTCCACCGGGTACTCGTACAGGTAGTCGCCGAGGTGGAACACCGCGTCGACGTCCTCCTCGGCCAGATGCCGGTGGGCGGTGTAGTAGCCGTCCTGGTAGGCCTGGCAGGCCACGGCGGCGAGCCGCATGCCGGCGGGGGCGCTGCCCGCGGCCGGTGCCGTACGGGTCCGGCCCGTGGGGCTGATCCAGCTGCCCACCCGGAACCGGTAGTAGTAGTGGCTGTCCGGCCTCAGACCCTTGATGTCGACGCGCACGCTGTGGGCGTACTCGGGATGTGCCGTCGCGACACCCTGCTGCTCGACGAGCGCGAACCGCTCGTCCATGGCCACTTCCCAGGAGACGACGACCCGCTCCTGGCCCAGGCCGCCGTCCGCGGTGAACGGCTCGGGGGCCAGCCGCGTCCAGATCAGCACCGAGTCGGGCAGTGGATCGCCGGAGGCCACGCCCAGGGTGAACGGGTCGTCGGAGACCCGGGCGGCGTCGAGTTCCGGAGCGGCGGTGGCGCCGCGGGCCGGCCGGTTGGTGCTGAAGGCGAGCATCGCCGCCGCCGCGGTGACGGTCAGGAAGCGCCGGCGGGCGACGTGCGGCGCCGCGGTGCGCAGTACGGCGTCGTGCGGGGAGAAGGCATGCTCGGACGGTGCATTCCGACGGCCCGTCAGCGCCATCTGGTGTCCTCTCGTACGGGGCAGGGCGCCCCGGACGGACGCGTGGGGCATCGCCGACGTGGGGAGCGCGGAGCATGCATGCTAAGCAGACAAAATGCCTTAAGCGGGCGCGACCTGCGGGGCGTTCACACCAGAGGCGGTACGGGGACGGCGCCTCGTGTCACCCGTCACGGAACACGGCGCACGGAAAAGCGCCGCCGGCGCGGGCCGGCGGCGCGGGGCGAGCGGGGGATCGGGCCTAGCGGGCGGCCCGGGCGGCGGCTCCGGTGGCCGCGTGGTCGCGGACCGGCAGGTGGTAGACGTGGAAGGCCCGTCCGATGACCGGCTGGGCGACATTGCGCACCCGTACGCCGCCGCTGGTCATGCCGTGTTCGGTGCCGGCGTGCGCGTGCCCGTGCACCGCGAGGTCGGCACCGGCCGTGTCGATCGCCTCGGCCAGCAGATAGCTGCCCAGGAACGGATGGATCTCCAGCGGTTCGCCGGCCAGCGTGTCCGGGACGGGGGAGTAGTGGGTCAGTGCGATCCGCGCGTCACAGCCCTCCTCGCCGAGCCGCTCCAGGGACGCCCGCAGACCGTCGGCACAGCGCCGCGAGTGCCTGACGAACTCCTTCATGACCGGCTCGCCGAACTCCCCGGCGCAGCGGCCGACGAAGCCGCCGCCGAACCCCTTGGTGCCGGCCACGCCGATACGCGCCCCGCCGCACGGCAGGACCGTCCCCTGGCCCTCGAGGACATGGGCGCCGGCGTCCCTGAGCACGGCCGTGACCTCGTCGGGTTTGTCGTCGTGATGGTCGTGGTTACCCAGGACGGCGACCACCGGGACCCCGAGGCCCTGGATCTCCCGGGCCACCACCGAGGCCTCCTCGGGAGTGCCGTGCCGGGTCAGGTCCCCGGCCAGCAGCAGGAGGTCGGCGCACTCGGGCAGGGTCTCGAAGGCGGGGCGGAGCACGCCCTGGCTGTCGGGCCCCATGTGGATGTCTCCGACGGCTGCGACGCGGATCATGAGAGCTCCTCCGCGTGGTCGGGGGAGGACGCCTCGGTGACCACGAGATCGCTGTGCACCGGGATTCCGGCGAGCTCCTCGCGGGCGGTGCGCACGATCTCCTCGCGGCAGGGGGCCGAGGGCACGGTGCCGGTGAGCAGCACCGTCCGGCCGCGGGCCTCGACCCGTACGCCGAGTTCGCCGAGTTCGCCCGAGGCGAGGCGGTCCTGGAGGTGGGCGATGCGGTAGTCCAGGTTCTGCGCCGGCGGCGCGCCGCCCGTGTCCTGGGAACCGTGGGTGCTCATGAGTGCTCCTTCAGATGACGTTCAGGCGCTCCAGGAGGAAGAAGAAGGCGGCGGGCATGGGCGCGTCCCCGCACTCGCGCCGCACCCGCTCCCAGTCGACCTTCTCCCGCAGGGCGCGCGCGATGGGGAGGGCGGCACCGAAGTCGCAGTGGTGCTCCGAGAAGGCGGCGGCCAGGCTCCACAGCAGATCGGTCGGGGCCAGCACGGGCATGCGCACCGAGTCGACCGAGATCTCCTCCGCGCGCTCCAGCATGTCCGCGCCGACCGGCCGGTCCGCCAGCTCGAAGATGATGTCCACGGGCTGGCCGAAACACGTGGCTTTGATCAGCCAGTCCTCCGGCGGTGTGTAGACGGTCAGCCCCGCGTCCCGGAGTGTGACCGCCACCGCCTCGGCGTCCTCGGGGCGGATGGCGAAGTCGACGTCGTGCTGGAGGTTCTTCTCGCCTCCGTGCGCGTAGGCGGCCACGCTCCCGGCCAGCGCGAAGAGATGTCCCTTCCGCTTCAGCAGGGAACCCACCTGCTTGGCCGCCTCCAGAATCGCCTGATTACGGTCCAGGGGCAGTTCGTGTGGCGGCTCACCGGCCTGCGGGTCCTGGGGTGGCGCGGGCTCGCTCCGGTCCGGGGCCAGTCGGAGGTCGGGTATGCCCGGCCTCCGGACGAGCGTCGCGTCATCACCGTTCTCCGTCATGACCACTCCATTCGCCGAACCGGAGACTCCGCTGCCGTACCGTGCCCGGACCCCGTGAGGGCCCGCGTGCCCGCTCTGAGTACCCAGCGCGCCCGTGCCGACACGGAAGGCTGCGGCCCCTGCTCCGGCCGAACAGGACAAGCGCTCATACCGTCGAAGACGGAATATAGGGCGAAGAGCTGGAAAACCGGTTGAAGTCGGATAAAAGCGCGCCTGTGGAGGTCGACATGACCCAGGAGACATCACGTTCGTCCGATCTTCCGCAGCCGCTGCGGGCAGTCGCCTCGGGCCTCCGGCATCTGCCGGGCGCGGAGCAGGTGGGGAAGGTGGCCGGAGGAGCCCTGGACAAGGTCGGCGCGGTGTCGCCGCGCGGCCGCCGGATGGCCGTCTACGCCGGTGCCGGTGTGCTCGGTGTGGCCGGAGTGGTGGAGTGGCCGGTGGCGCTGACCGGCGCCGCCGTCGCCTGGCTGACACGGCCCAGGCCCGGACAGAAGCCCGACGGCACGTCACCGAACGGCGGCACGCGGACCACCCGCACCGGTGAACGCGGCAAGGGCACCGGCTCCCACGACAGGCCGGACGACCAGGACACCTCCGAGCACGGCCCCGGCGGCAGACTCGCCTCGTCCCACTACCGGCACGACCGACCCGAACAGCACGTCCACGAACAGCCCGCCAAGGTGGGCGACACCGCCACCGCCTCCGCGCTGAAGCAGGTCGCCGAGGCCACCGCGCACCACGACCCGCACGGCGAGGAACCGGACCGGGTACACGCTCACCCGCACGGACACGACAGCCGGCCGACCGGCTGAGTCGGGACAGCGGCAGATGCTCACACGCTTCGACGTCGCCCCGCTCGTCGGGGCCGTGGCCGGGGCGGCCGCAGGGGCCGTCCGCGGCACCGCCCAGGGCGTGACGTCCGTCTACGACACCACGCGGCGCGTACGCAACGTCGCGCGCAACGCCCTGACCGGCCAGCAGCACTGGAAGGCCGGCCACCGCGTCCACCTCGCCCTGCGGCGCTCCGACGGCGAGGCCGGCACGCTCGCCCGCGAGTTGGCCGGGGAACTCCTCGACCACCCGGACGTGCTCACGGCGTTCTGGGACGGAGGACTGTCCCGCATGGTGATCACCGTGGCCGAGGAAGCCGCCACCGACCGCGTCACCGAGCGGGCCATCGCACTCGCCGCCCTCCTCGGCCTGGACGAAGGCACCGACCCGAACGCCCGGGACACCAGCCACCCCGGCGACCCCACCGAGGTGCGCGTCACCGCGGCGGCGATCCTCCTGGACGCAGTCGGCACGGCAGGCGCCCTGGCCGGCCGGTCCCTGCGTCTGCCGCCCACCTCACGCATCATCACCGCGACCGTCACCCTGCTGCGCGAGAACCCCCGCTTCCGGGCCCTGCTCCGGCAGCGCTTCGGCACCCCCGGCATGGAACTGGTCCTCGCCGCCGCGAACGCCGCCGCACACGGCGCCGGCCAGACCCCGCTGGCGCTCCTGCTCGACGGCGTCCTGCGCGGCACCCAGCTGACGGAGGCCGTGGCCAGGGCCGCGGCCTTCGAGGCACTGCACGACGACATCGTCCACGAACGCCGCACGAGCCTGCCCTGCCCGCCGGACACCCGGCCGCCGCTCAAGGTGACGCCCGCCGCGGAGTACGCCTCCCACGCCAGCACCGGCAGCGTCGCCGGCGCCGCCGCCACCCTCCTCGTGACGCACCGGGCGAGCGACGCGGCCGAAGCAGTCCTCGCCGGATCCCCCAAGGCGGCCCGGTACGGACCGGCCGCCTTCGGCGCGACCCTCGGCGCCTTCCTCGCCCACGCCGGGATCCTCCTGCGCAACGGGGAGCGCCTGCGGCAGCTGGAGATCGCCGACGCCCTGGTCCTGCACGCCGACGCCCTGCGCAGCCGGCGGGAGGACACCCAGGACGACCCAGACGGGCTGCCCGACGACCCGGTCCACCCCTTCGCCGAGGCCGTCCTCGACGCGGCCCGCAGGGCAGGACTGCACGTCGTGATCGCAGGCGGCTCCGACCTCAAGGACATCACCCGGCTCGCCGACGAGGTCGCCCCTGGCGCGAAACCGTTCGGAGACGTCGTCCGGGCCCTGCAGAACGACGGGCACATCGTGGTGACCGTCGCCCGCCTGGCCGAGTCCGGCGACGGACACGTGGCGGCCGGCCTGCCCGCCGGCGACGTCGCCATCGCCCTCACCGACGGCCGGGCCGCCGTCTCCTGGGGTGTCGACGCGCTGGCCCCGGGAGGCCTCGCCGACGTCTGGCGGCTGCTGACGGCGATCCCCGCGGCCCGGCGCGTCGGACGCCGGTCCCAGACCCTGGCCCGCGCCGGCGCCGCCCTGTCGGGGCTCCTGGTCGCACGCGGCGGACAGCGTCTGGGCCGACTCGGCATGTGGCCCCTCACCCGGCACGCCCCCGTCAACATCGCCGCCGCGGGCGCCCTGCTCACCGGCTGGCTCGCGGGCATCCAAGCGGCCCGGGCCACCCCGCCCCCGCCACGACTGCACATCCCCTGGCACGCCCTGGAACCCCACGAGGTCCGCGACCGGCTGGGACGCACCAGGCGCGACGGCGAGCCCCGCGGACTCGCCCTGCTCGCCGACCGCTCCAGGCAGCAGGCCGGCCGCCTGATCCGCCACCCGGCAGTGACCCCGGCCCGCTGGACATGGCAGGCGGCCGGTGCCGTACGCCGAGAACTCGACGATCCGCTCACACCCGTCCTGGCCACGGGCGCCGTCGCCTCCGCCCTGCTCGGCTCGCTCGTCGACGCCCTGCTGGTCGTGGGCGCCATGGACCTCAACGCCGTGACGGGCGGACTCCAGCGGATGCGCGCCGAACAGGCACTGGCCCGGCTGGCCTCCCGGCAGCAGCCCAAGGCCCGCAGGCAGGACAGCCACCGGCGCACCGTCACCGTCGACGCCGCCCGGCTGCGGCCCGGCGACGAGATCAGCCTCGGCGCGGGCGATGTCGTACCCGCCGACGCCCGGCTGCTGGAGATCGACGGCCTCGAGGTCGACGAGTCGGCTCTCACCGGCGAGTCCCTGCCCGTCTCCAAGGCCGTCGACGCCACGCCCGGACTGCCGGTGGCCCAGCGCGCCTGCATGGTGTTCGAGGGCACGACCGTCGTGGCCGGACGCGCCCTCGCGCTCGTCGTGGACACCGGCGACCAGACCGAGGCGGGCCGCGCCGTCACCCTCGCCGCCCGCACCCCGCCGCCCGCCGGCGTCCAGGCCCGGCTGCAGGAACTGACCCGCAAGGCGCTGCCGGTGACCTTCACGGGCGGCGCGGCCGTGACCGGACTGTCCCTGCTGCGCGGCAGCCCCGTACGACGCGCCGTCAGCGGGGGTGTCGCGGTCGCCGTCGCCGCCGTTCCGGAAGGACTGCCGCTCGTCGCCACGGTCGCGCAGATGGCGGCCGCCCGGCGGCTGTCCCGGCGCGGCGTCCTGGTCCGCACCCCGCGCACCCTGGAGGCGCTCGGGCGGGTCGACACCGTCTGCTTCGACAAGACCGGCACCCTCACCGAGAACAGACTGCGCCTGGTCCGCGTCGCCACCGCCGACGGCACCGTCGTCGAGACCGGCACCGAACAGGCCTTGCCGGTCCTGCGGCTGGCAGCGCGCGCCTGCCCGCAGGAGGAGACGGGACAGGGCCGCCGTGTCGCGCACGCCACCGACGAGGCCGTCCTCGACGTCGCCCCGCCCGACGAGGGCTGGGCCCCGACCGGCGAGCTGCCCTTCGAGACACGGCGGGGCTACGCCGCGGCGGTCGGCCGTGACGGCGATCCGGACTTCGGTGAACTCCTCGTCGTCAAGGGAGCCCCGGAGACGATCCTGCCCGCCTGCCGGAACCTCCCCGGCCACGCGACCGACACCGCCCACGAGCTGGCAGGACAGGGACTGCGCGTCCTCGCCGTAGCCCGGCGCCCCTGCCGGGCCGACGACGCCGACGCCGAACTCGACGCGCCCCTCGCGGACCTGGAGTTCAGCGGCTTCGTCGCCCTCGCCGACGTCCCGCGCGACACCTCGCACGCCCTGCTCGCGGAACTCCGCCGCTCCGGCATCCTGCCCGTCATGCTCACCGGCGACCACCCCGAGACCGCCCGCGCCATCGCCCTGCAACTGGGCTGGCCGCAGGAGACCGAGGCGGTGACCGGCGACGAACTGGTCGCCATGGAACGCCGCGAACGCGTCCGGGTCCTGCGCGGCGCGGGCGTCATCGCCCGGGTCGCACCCGAGCAGAAACTGCACGTCGTCGAGGCCCTGCAGCAGGCCGGACGAGTAGTGGCGATGGCCGGGGACGGCGCCAACGACGCCGCCGCCATCCGCGCCGCCGACGTCGGGGTGGGCGTCGAGTCCCGCGGCTCCGCGGCCGCCCGCAACGCCGCCGACCTCGTGCTCACCACCGGCGACCTGTCCGTCCTCGTGGACGCGGTCGCCGAGGGCCGTGCGCTGTGGCGCAGCGTCGCCGACGCGGTGAGCATCCTCATCGGCGGCAACGCCGGCGAGGTCGGCTTCAGCGTCCTCGGCACCCTGCTGGCCGGTGCCTCACCTCTGTCGACACGTCAGCTGCTGCTGGTCAACCTGCTCACCGACATGTTCCCGGCCATGGCGGTGGCGGTCACGCCGAGCGACGACCCCCCGACCGCGGAGCACGCCGCGACCGGCCCGATGGGCCTCGACGTCCTGGGCGCCCCGCTGCTGCGCTCCATTCGCCGCCGGGGCCTCACCACCTGCCTCGGCGCGGTCACGGCGTACCTCATCGGCCGCCTCACCCCGGGCACCGAACGCCGGTCCACCACCATGGCCCTGTGCGGCGTGGTCGGAGCCCAGCTCGTGCAGACCCTCTCCGGCCGCCGGCGCAGCACGCTGGTGTGGGTGACGGCCCTCGGCTCGGCCGCCGTACTCGCCGCACTCGTCCAGACCCCCGGCGTCAGCCACTTCTTCGGCTGCACCCCGCTCGGCCCGGTGGCCTGGGTGGGCGTGGCCCTGGCCATCGCCCTCTCGGCCCTGGCCCCGCGTCTGGAACACCTCAGGGCCGTCCACGTGCTCTACGAGGCCGTGACACGCCTCGCCCTGCGTCTGGGCGACCTGACTCAGCAGGCCCGGGAAGTGCTGCAGAGCGGGATCGCCCGGCCGGTGGTGGCGTAGCGGGCGAGCACACACGGCGGAGGGCGGTCGCCACCACCGCACGTGGTGGCGACCGCCCTCCGCCGCCGGCTCAGACCGCGCCGCGCCAGGCGCCCGTCTCCGACCCACGGGCCTCCATGAACTGCTTGAACCGCCGCAGGTCGCCCGAGACCTGCCGCTTGACGAACCCGAGCTTGTCGCCCACGGTCTCGGTCACCCCGACGGGGTCGAACTCCAACTGCAGCATGACCTTGGTCGTGTCGTCCTGGATGCGGTGGAAGGTGACCACACCGGCCTGCCTGGCCTCGCCGCCCACCGTCGTCCAGGCGACGCGCTCGTCGGGAACCTGCTCGGTGATCTCCGCGTCGAACTCCCGCTCCTGGCCGCCGACCTTCGTCACCCAGTGCGTCAGCGTGTCGGTGCGCTGCTCGATGCGCTCCACGCCTTCCATGAACTGGGGAAAGTCCTCGAACTGGGTCCACTGGTTGTAGGCGGTGTGCACCGGGACACGGACCTCGATGGATTCCTCTACCTGCGACAAGGCGGTACCTCCCTTTCTCGTACGGAGAGCGAGGGACGGGTACCGGATCTCGCGCCGGGCACTCCTGCTCTTCACGACTTGTAAGGTCGGATGCCGTGGCCACCTTGCTGATCGTCCATCACACGCCCTCGCCCAACTGCCAGGCGATGTTCGAAGCCGTCCTCTCCGGGGCGACGGACCCCGAGATCGAGGAGGTCCGCGTCGAACGCCGGCCGGCGCTGTCCGCCACCGCCTCCGACGTCCTCGCGGCCGACGGCTACCTCCTCGGCACCCCCGCCAACCTCGGCTACATGTCGGGCGCCCTCAAGCACTTCTTCGACCAGGTCTACTACCCGTGCCTGGACGCGACGCGCGGCCGGCCCTTCGGCTTCTACGTGCACGGCGGGAACGACGTGACGGGAGCGGTGCGGGGTATCGAGTCCATCACGACGGGCCTCGGCTGGCGCCGCACCGCCGAGGCCGTGACCGTGACCGGCGAGCCGGACAAGGGCGACGTCGAGAGGTGCTGGGAACTGGGCGCCACGGTCGCCGCCGGACTGATGGGCTGAACAGGTCAGGTCTCTTCCACCCGGCGCCGGTCCTCCTCGTCCCAGGCCCGGGTGTCGCGCGGCTGGGTGTACGGCTCGTCCTCGGGCGGATGCCCGCCGGCGACGGCCCGCTGCCGTACCGTCTCCGCGTCGAACTCCAGGCCCAGCAGGATCGCGAGGTTCGTGATCCACAGCCACACCAGGAAGACGATGACACCCGCCATCGTGCCGTAGGTCTTGTTGTACGAGGCGAAGTTGGCCACGTACACGGCGAAGCCCGCCGACGCGAGCAGCCAGATCAGCAGGGCCAGCACGCTGCCGGGCGTGACCCAGCGGAACCCCTTCACCTTGGCGTTCGGGGTCGCCCAGTACAGAATCGCGATCATGATCGTGACCAGCACGACCAGAACGGGCCACTTGGCGAACGACCACACCGTCAGCGCCGTGTCGCCGATGCCCAGAGTCGTCCCGGCCTGACGGGCCAGCCCGCCCGTGAAGACCACGATCAGCGCGCTCATCGTGGCCAGCACCATCAGCACCACCGTCACGCCCACCCGCACCGGCAGCAGCTTCCACACCGGCCGCCCCTCGGGCATGTCGTAGACGGCGTTGGCGGAGCGGATGAACGCCGCCACGTAGCCGGAGGCCGACCACACCGCCAGGAGGAGACCGACGATCGCCATCAGCGAACCGATGCCGGCGTTGCCCTGCAACTGCTCGACGGCCCGGGTGATGATGTCCCGCGCCGCGCCGGGAGCGAACTGCTGGATGTTCTCGAGCACCTTGTCCGTGGTGGATTCGCCGGTGATGCCCAGGAGAGACACCAGGACCAGCAGTGCCGGGAACATCGCCAGCACCGTGTAGTACGTCAGCGCCGCCGCCCGGTCCGTCAGCTCGTCCTTCCTGAACTCCCGCACGCTCCCCTTCAGTACCGCACCCCACGACGTCCGGGGCAGCTCACTCGGCGTGTCGGGAGCCGCACGCTCCACTTCGGGGCCCGGACCCGCCGTCCCGGGCGCCGGCCGAGGGCTCTCCGACGGTTCCGAAGACGGACCCTCGGTCGCGTCATGTTCTTTTCGTCCCGGAATATGCAGCTTCACCATGGGGGTCGGGTAACCCCGGTCCCTGCCCTTAAGCGGTCGGCCCGCTTCGCATTCCGGCATCACCCGCCGGGCCGGAACGTCACCCTCGCAGCCGATCGGTGTGCCCGTCCTCCGTCACCGAGGCGAAGCTCTTGCCCCGCACGGTTGAGGGAGCGCTCCCGCGCCGGGCACGATGCCCGACATGACCACGCACCCCGCCATCCGCCCGTACCGCCCCGAGGACCGTCCGGCCCTCGACGACATCTGTGTCCGCACCGCGCACGCCGGCCAGGACAGCCGCCCCCACTACGCGGACCCGGGCATCTTCCCGATGATCTTCGCGGCTCCCTACGTCCGCCTGGAGCCGGAGCTGGCCTTCGTGCTGGACGACGGCCGGGGACGGGCGGTCGGCTACATCCTCGGCACCGCCGACACCCCGCGCTTCGCCGCGGAGTTCCGCACCACGTGGCTTCCGATGGCCGCCGGCCGCTACCCGGAACCGCCCGAGCCGCCGCGCACTCCGGACGAGGAGATGGCTCGCCTGTTGCACCATCCGGAACGGATGGTGCGGCCCGAGCTGGCCGCGCATCCCGCGCATCTGCACATCGACCTGCTGCCCGACTGGCAGGGCCGGGGTCACGGGCGCCGCCTGATGCGGACGTTCCTCGGGGCACTCCAGGGCAGGGGAGTCCCGGCTGTCCACCTGGCCATGGCGACGGCCAACACCGGGGCCAGAGCCTTCTACGACCGCCTGGGGTTCCGTGAGATCGACGTGCCGGAGCCCGGCTCGGCCGCTTACCTCGGACGCGCCACGAAGGAACTCGACCGGCTCTGACGGAAGTGGCGCAATCGTGCGTTGCGGACCCGCGCCATCGGCCCCAGCGTGGAAATGCGGGAGCGCTCCCACGCTGTCCCGCACTCCCCACGCAAGGCACACCGCAAGCACCGCGACCCCCACATCCGAAAGAGGAGATCATGGATTGTCATGGTCATGTCCGTAGAATGTTCCGTCCGGTCCGCTCCCGCCTGACGCTCGCCCTGAGCGTGCTGGTCGCCGCGCTGCTCAGCCTGATCCCATGGAGCGGCACCGCTGTCGCCCATGGCTCGGTCGTCGACCCGGCATCCCGTAACTACGGCTGCTGGCTGCGTTGGGGGAACGACCACCTCAACCCCGCAATGGCCCAACAGGACCCCATGTGCTGGCAGGCGTGGCGGAGCGACGCGAACGCCATGTGGAACTGGAACGGCCTGTACCGCAACGGCTCGGGCGGCGACTTCCAGGCCGTGGTGCCCAACGGCCAGCTGTGCAGCGGCGGCCGTACCGAGGGCGGCCGGTACAACTCCCTGGACACGGTCGGCGCCTGGAAGACGACGGACATCGGCGGCAACTTCACCGTGAAGCTGTACGACCAGGCCAGTCACGGTGCCGACTACTTCCTGGTGTACGTCACGCGGCAGGGCTTCAACCCCGCCACCCAGCCGCTGACCTGGAACGACCTCCGGCTCGTCACCCGCACCGGAAGGTACGCGCCCAGCCAGAACTACGAGATCCCCGTGAGCACTTCGGGGCTGAGCGGCAGGCATGTCGTCTACACGATCTGGCAGGCGTCGCACATGGATCAGACCTACTTCCTGTGCAGTGACGTGAACTTCCGCTGACCTGCCGTTTCATGTGTTGCACCCCGCCGGACGGGGCGAGTCCGGCGGGGTACCGCCGAGCGGGCTTTCTGAGAGTTCCCGAAGAATTCTCGGAACTGCTGAACGCTCCGGCGCCCGCGCACGTATGGGGCGAGGGGATTTTCATGCCCGGAACGCCTCAAGCGCAGGAGAGCACCCTTGGCACGCAATACGCGAAGACGCCCTACAGGCCCACGGCGCGCGACCTTCGCCGCAGTCGCGCTGATGCTGGGCGGAGGCGGCCTGATGGCGGCGAACGTCTACGCCTCGGCCACGGACAGCGGTTCGGGCGGTGATCCCGCCCAGACGCGGTCCGGTACGGGGGTGCGGACCGCGGGCTCCACGATCGACTGCCCGGACGTCGGCAGCCGACTGACCTCGGTCCCCGAGCAGGCGAGGGCGGAGGTCGACAAGGAACTCGCCCTTCTGGACGAGCAGATCGCCAAGGCCTACCAGCGGCTGAGCGCGTCGGCACAACAGATACAGCAGGACTCCGGCTTCGCCGACAACGCGATCATGAATCCGCTGAAGGAGAAGCGGGGCGCGACCCTCGAGCGCATCGCCATCGCCATCGACCGGGTGGGAGACCGCCCCGAGGGACTCGACGCCCTCGCGGCCTGCACCGTCCGGGACTCCGGCAACCAGGCCCCGAGCAGGGCGAGGGCCAGGACGGCGACGGCGCGGAGCAGCCCGGCCAGGAGCAGGGCCAGGACGGCCAGGATCAGGGGAACGGCCAGGAGCAGGGCCAGGGCAACAACGGCGGACAGGCGGGCAACGGACCGGTCGCCGCCGACTTCGCGGACATCACCAGCGTCCAGCCCAATGTGAACAGCCCTCGCCAGAAGGGCAACGCCTCCCGCGGCACCTTCGCCACCAGTTGCGGCGTGAACGAGAACGGCCTGTTCAACTCCGACAACATCATCGCCGCCCCGGGTGTCACCAACGGCGCCCACCACTTCCACGACTACGTCGGCAACCAGGCCAACAACGCCTTCGCCAGCGACCAGGACCTCGCGGACGCCGAGACCAGCTGCGACGACCAGGGCGACAAGTCCTCCTACTACTGGCCCGTCCTGCGCGTGCAGAACGGCACCCAGGAGCAGGACGCGGGCTCGCCCGGCGGCGGCATCGAGGGCAACGCCGGCGCGATCGTCACGCCGAAGCAGGTCACGCTCGACTTCGTGGGGAACCCGCGCGACAAGGTCACCGCCATGCCGCGGCTGCTGCGCATCATCACCGGCGACGCCAAGTCGTTCGTCAACGGACCGGCCAACGCCAACGCCTCCTGGAGCTGCACCGGCTTCGAGGACCGGCAGCTGAAGGACAAGTACCCGCTGTGCCCGAAGGGCAGCGACGTGGTGCGCTCCTTCACGTTCCAGAGCTGCTGGGACGGCCGCAACATCGACAGCGCCAACCACCGCACCCACGTGGCGTTCACCGACGCCTCCGGCGCCTGCCCGTCCGGCTTCCGGCCGATTCCGCAGCTGGTCCAGCGCATCGTCTACGACGTCGACGCGCCGAGCCTGAAGGACGGCGGCCGTACGACACCGCTGTTCGCGGTGGACTCCTTCCCCGAGCAGCTGCACAAGCCGGTCACGGACCACGGCGACTTCATCAACGTCTTCGACGAGGACCTGATGGGGAGATGGTCGACTGCATCAACGACGGCCGGAAGTGCGGAGCCGGAGCGGAAGCCGGGCCCGGCGAGAAGCCGACCGAGGAGCCCGGGGCGGGCGAGGAGCCGAGCGAGGAGCCGACGAAGGCCCCCGAGGCCCCGCAGGAGCAGCCCACCCGCACCCCGGACGCGCCGAAGGACGGCAACGCGGGCGGCAAGCCCGGCGACACGGGCACCGACGGAAAGGGCGGAAAGGGCGAGGCGCCCAAGCCGCCGGCTACGGACAAGCCTGCCCCTGAGCCGGAGCCGAGCGACTCGCCCGCCGACGAGGCCGAGGTGTACGCGACGCCCTCGGCGAAGTCCGGTGCACAGGGCGGCTCGAAGGACGACTCAGGCGAGGGCTCGGACGGCCTCGGCGAGTCCCAGGCCGTCGGCACGGCGACCAGCGCCGCCGCCACCCCGGTGACTCCGCCCCGGACCGAGCCCCAGGCGGTCGGCAGCGGCAACCTGGCCGAGACCGGTGCCCAACTGTGGCCGGCCGCGGCGGGTGCCGTTCTCCTCATCACGGGCTTCGTGGTCCTCCGCCGTGCCAGGCGCGGCTGACCCGACAACGCCCTGACGCGCCACCGGAACGGCGGCGGGATCCCTCCTCGGATCCCGCCGCCGTTCCGCTCCGGGTCCGGCACCCTTCGGCGGACCCCGAAGTGCTCACCCTCTACCGTGACCCCATGGACAGCACCTGGAACGCCGGACGCGGCGTCGGCGGCGGAGTCGCGGCATGACGCCCTGGGAGATGGCGGCCGTGTTCGCGGCCGGTACGGGCGCCGGTGCCGTCAACGCCGTCGTCGGCTCGGGAACGCTGATCACCTTCCCGGTGCTGCTCGCCACCGGACTGCCTCCGGTCACGGCGACCGTGTCCAACGGGCTCGGGCTGGTGCCCGGCTCGATCAGCGCGGTCATCGGCTACCGCGAGGAGCTCCGCGGTCAGAGGCGGCGCGTCCTCCTGCTCGGGATCGGTGCCGTGCTGGGCGGCCTCGCGGGCGCCGTGCTGCTGCTGACCCTGCCCGCCGCGGCCTTCGAGCGGATCGTGCCGGCCCTGGTGGGCCTCGCCCTCGTCCTGGTCGCCTGCCAGCCCCTCATCGCCCGGCGGGTGCGCCGCCGACGTCGCCGTACCGGCGGCCCGGCCCGTCCCGACGGTGGTCCGCTGCTGTTCACGGGGCTGACGCTCGCCAGCGTCTACGGCGGCTACTTCTCGGCAGCGCAGGGCATCATCTACGTCTCCCTGATGGGCATGCTGCTGGACGAGACGCTCCAGCGGCTCAACGCCGTGAAGAACGTGCTCGCGGCCGTCGTCAACACCGTCGCCGCCCTGCTCTTCCTCTTCTTCGCGGAGTTCGACTGGACGGCCGTCGTCCTCATCGCCGCCGGGTCCGCGCTGGGCGGCCTCGTCGGAGCCAGGACGGGCCGCCGCTTCAGCCCCGCCGTCCTGCGGACCCTGATCGTGTCGGTCGGCGCCGTCGCCCTCGTCCACCTGGTGCTCCACTGAGTCCGGTCCGCTACTGCGCCGGACGGGCGCCCTCCGCTTTCTGTCCCCCCTCGGCGTCGATGTGGGGAAGTACCCGGTCCAGCCAGTGCGGCGTCCACCAGGCGTGCCGTCCCAGCAGCGTCATCACGGCCGGCACCATCAGCAGCCGTACCACGGAGGCGTCGATGAGCACACTGACGGCCAGCCCCAGGCCGAGCATCTTGACCACGATGTTGTCACTGATGATGAACGCCGCGAACACGCTCACCATGATCAGCGCGGCACTGGTGATGACCCGGGCCGTGATCTCCAGGGCGTGCGCCACCGACCCCTTGGCGTCCCCCGTGCGCAGCCACGCCTCGTGGACGCGGGACAGCAGGAAGATCTCGTAGTCCATGCTGAGGCCGAAGATGATGGCGAACATCATCATCGGCACATAGCTTTCGATGGGCACCTTGCCGTGCACGCCGAGCGCGGGCCCGCCCCAGCCCCACTGGAACACCGCGACGACCACGCCGTACGACGCGGCGATCGACAGCACGTTCAGGACGGCCGCCTTGACGGCGACGAGCAGCCCCCGGAACACGGCCAGGATGATGAGGAACGCCAGGCCCACCACGACGGCGATGATCACGGGCAGCTGGGAGGCGACGATGTCACGGAAGTCGACCTGTGTCGCCGTCGTGCCGGTGACGTACCCCTTGGCGTCCGTCCCCTGGACGGCGTCCGGCAGTGTGTCGTCGACGAGACGGTTGGTCAGGTCCGTGGTCGCGGAGTTCTGCGGGGACTTGGTCGAGTAGACCGTGCCGACCAGGACGTCCCCGTCCTGGGTGGGCGTCAGCGGGGTGACGGCGGCGGCCCCTTCGACCGAGTCGAGCGTCGTCTGGGCCCGCGAGGCCAGATCGTCACGCTGAGAGTCGGGTACGTCCGTCTGGTCGATGACGATGGTGAGCGGACCGTTGGACCCCGGCCCGAAGGCGTCGGTCATCAGGTCGAACGCCCGCCGGTCGGTGAAGGAGGTCGGGTCGGCGCCGTCGCCGATGTGGCCGAGCTGAATGGAGAACAGCGGGATCGCGAGCACCGCGATCACGGCGACACCCCCCGACAGGAACCACAGCGGCCTGCGTTCCACCCGCTGCGCGTACCGGTGCCAGGTGCCCTGCGCCGTCTCACCCGCCTCGGCGTCGGTCTCGGCGACGGGGCGGCGCACGTGGTAGCGGTCGATGTGCCGGCCGATGAGCCCGAGGAGGGCGGGGACCAGGGTGAGCGCGCCGACGACGGCCGAGACCACGGTGACGGCGGCGGCGAGACCGAGCAGGGAGATGAAGGAGACTCCGGACGCGGACAGGCCCGCCAGCGCGATGATGACCGTACAGCCGGAGACGAGGACGGCGTGGCCGCTGGTGCTCGCGGCCTGCCCGGCGGCCCGTACCGGGTCCATGCCGTCGATGAGGTTCTGCCGGTGACGGGTGAGCATGAACAGGGCGTAGTCGATCCCGACACCGAGGCCGATCATGGTGGCCAGGGTCGGTGAGACCGTCGCGAAGGTGAACGCGGCTGCCAGCAACCCGAGGATGGCGAGACCGCCGACGACGCTGATCAGCGCGGTGAGCAGCGGAATGACGGCGGCGATCACACTGCCGAAGCCGACCAGCAGCACGATGACGGCGACGCCGAACCCGATCAGCTCGCTCACCCGGTCGTCGGCGGCCGGCCGCGCGAGTTCGCCGAGCGGCCCGCCGTACTCGACCTCCGCTCCCGCCGAACGCAGTGGCTGTACGGCGGAGTCGACGCCGTTCAGGTATCCGGCGCCGAGGGTCGAGGGCTGCACATTGAAACGGACCGTGATGTACGCCGTCTTCTTGTCGTCCGACAGCGGCCCGACGTTCGGCTGCGACTGCTGCGAGGACGAGCCCGGGGCGGACAGCGGGTTCTGGGCCGACAGGACGTGCGGGAGCTTCTCCAGGTCGGCGACCGTGGTGGACATCTGCGAGTTCAGCGCGGTCAGTTCCTGGCTGTCGTCGTGCAGCACGATCTGGCTGCTGTAGCCGCCGGCCTGCGGATCGTGCTCCTTCAGCACGTCCAGGCCCTTCTGCGCCTGCGCCTGGGGCAAGGAGAAGTTGTCGGAGTACTCGCCCCCGGACACATGGTTGACGACCTGGAGAGCCACCAGCGCCACGAGCCATGCCCCGATGACGATCCCGAAGTGGCGTGCGCACCACTCGCCCAGCCGCCGCAGCAGACCCGCTCGCGCGGCCTTCTTGTCCCCGTCACCGGTGCGGGAGTGCGGCATCTACGTGGCTCCTGTGTCGGCTGAGACATTAGGTGCCGTCCATTAGATGCGCGGGGAATCACTCCGGCATTTCCGGCGCGCGGGCACCCTGCCACTCCGGGCGGGCGTTCCCCCGAAAGGTCGCCGCCGGGGCGGCGCGCCGGGCTCGCCCGCCGATGCGCCCGCGCGTCGCGGTAAGGTTCAGCGCCCCGGACCCCAGAGCGACGCCGAGGCCGACCAGCGCGCTGCCCGCCGCCTGTGCCAGGCCGTAGGAGCCCGTGCCGACGAGCGGTGCGGTAGCGGCGGCGGCGACCGGGATGAGGCCGGAGAACAGGGTGGCGCGTTCCGCGCCGATCCGCTGCATGCCCATGTACCAGCACACGAACCCGACGACCGTGACCACCACGGCCTGCCACAGCAGCGCGGCGGCCTCGGCGGCGTCCGGACGCCGCAGCCACCCGGCCCCGTCGGCCAGTACGCCGACCGCCGCCGACTCCAGCGTGGCGACCGCGCACACCGCGGCGGACAGCAACCGGGGCCCGAGCGGCCGCAGCACGGGTACGGCGAGCACGGCGAACCCGACCTCCCCCGCCAGGGCGCACACGGAGAAGGCCAGGCCCGCGCCGTCGGTGCGCCCCCAGCCCTGGACCACGCAGGCGCCGACGGCCACGAGCAACGCCCCGCACAGGACCGTCCGTCTGGGGCCGCGTCCGTCCAGGAGCGGCACGAGCACGACGACGACCACCGGCGCACAGCCCACGAACACACCGGGAACCGCCGGTTCCGCCGTGCGCTCCGCGGCGATGACGGCCAGGTTGAAGCCGACCATGCCGATGGCGGCGAGCAGGACGAGACGGACCCACTGACGCGGCGTCAGCGCCCTCAGTCGGGCGGTCGAACCCCTCCCGGCCAGGGGCAGGAGCAGCAGACAGGCCAGCCCGTAGCGCAGGAACTGCCCGCCCGCGTACGGGTACTCGCCCAGGACACTGTTGGCCGTGAAGGACGCTCCGACGAGGACACAGGCGAACGCGGCGAGCAGGGCTCCCCGCGTGGTGGTGACGTTCATACCGGCGACGTTAGGCAGCGCGGCGGCCCGGCTCGGAGTCCACTTCGGTGCGCGTTTCGTGGACCAATCCGCCGTGGGCCGCCGCCCGAGGGTCAGCCGATGTGGTAGCTGTCGCCGTAGACCTTCCAGTCCAGCGGTGGGGCGAGGTCGAGGTTCCGCTTGCGTAGGAAGACGCGCTGAGCCGTGTCGACCCGGCTCGTGTCGCTGTGCGCCTCCTCCTGCCTCATGGCCCACACCCGCGCGTCCAGGAAGGCGTCGAGGTACGTCACCTCGTCACCGCCCGACGCCGGAGGCTCGGCCGTACGCAGCGCACGCCTGCGGATGTTGCGGAAGCTCAGCGGGTCGTTGCCGTCGCCGTGCATGACGATGGCGTCGTAGTACGCGAACTGGCCCAGCACCCGCAGCCCGTCCGCCTTGCCCTGCCGGACCGCCGGGCCGAAGTACACCCGGTCGCGCTCGTCGTCCTGCGCCCGCCGGAACGCGGCGTCACGGGCCGCCCGGCGCCAGTCGCCCGGGAAGCCCGGGTCGAGCCCGTCGTGCGAGTCGGAGCCGTCGACGTCGCGCAGCGCCGGCAGGTACTTCGCCAGGACATTGCCGGGCTTGCGGTCGGTGTAGAGCTCGACGAGGTCGAGCATGTCGCCGGTGCCGGAGCAGAACCCGATGATGCCGGCGGTGTAGCCGCGGCCGTCGCGGATGTCCTCGATGTACTGGTACTGCGCCTTCCAGTCGAGCGAGGAGTTCTCCGCGCTCGACACGAGCCGCATGGCGATCTCCTTCTTCGCCGGGTCGTCGAGCCCGATCGCAACGGCGGAAGCCGTGGCCTGCGACGGCTTCAGGAACGGGGCGGCGGCGAGGGCGGCGCCGAACAACGCCAGAGCGGTGCGGCGCGGGGTCGGGTGTCTCACGGGGCCTCCAGGCAGAGTGGGGGTGGGGAGAGCTGGCCGTGCAAAACTGATAGGAAGGTTTCCTATCACTGTCCGGCTGCGCCGGGAACCGTCGGCGGCGAAGTTCGTGGGGTCGGACGAGCCGGCTGGGCCCCGCCACGGGAACCAACGGCCCGCCCCGCGCGTCAACTCATTGCCCAGGGAGGCCGGATCGGTCTCGGAAGCCGGCGAGAGAGGGGTATCGCGGTGGACGACGCGACGTCGCAGCAGGGGAGCGAGGCGGAGGCGGCGGCACGCCGGGCACGCTTCGGCGCGCTGCCGGAGCCGGTGCGCGTGGAGGACATGGTCGAGGAACGGGCCGCGGGCGTCCCCGACCCGGCGCGCACCGCCTACAACCAGGACGAGTGGCTCGTGCGCTACTGCCTGTGACCCGACCCTACGAGCGGCTCTTCGCACCCAGGCCGCGCAGCCACCGCACGACGTCGTCGGCGTCATGGGCGCGGGCGATGTCGAGCGGTGTCATGTCGTCGTAGCCGCACCAGTCGGCGTCGGCGCCGTGCTCGTGGAGATACCGCGCGGTGGGCAGATGCCCGCCGTGGCAGGCGCCCCAGAAGGCGCTGGTGATCTCGTCGGGCGCAGGGGGCTCCTCGGCCTCGACATACGCCCGCACCCGGTCGAGCAGGCCGAGCGTGGCGGCGTCCTGGAGGGTGGTGCGGGCGCCGTGCTCGATCAGCCGGCGCGCGGCGCGCCACTGGCCGAACGCGCGGGCGTCGGCGAGCGGGGTGCCACCGGCGATCACCGCCCCGGGGCCTCGATGTCGGCCCCGGCGGCGATGAGCGCGTCCAGGACGGCCACGTCGTTGCTGCTGGCGGCCCAGTGCAGTGGAGTCTCCGCGTGCGCACCGCCGAAGCGCGCGTCGGGATCGGCCCCGGCGGCGACCAGGGCGGCGACCACCTCGGGACCGTGGGGGAAGTGGCCGGGCCAGTCGGTCGCGATGTGCAGCAGACCGCGCGTGCCCTTGCCGTCCTCGCCGTGCTCGGTGACGCGTGCCGCGGCCAGACCGGGATGGTCGGCGAGCAACTGCCCGAGCCCCGGCAGGTCCCCGGCCCGGATCGCCGCGGTGACGGCGACGGCCAGCGGATCCTGTGATGTCAGCGTCTGCAAGCCGGCCTCCCGATCGCCGTCCAGGGCCTCCGATTCTGTACGAGGACGCCCCCGCACACCACGCTCCGTGCCCGTAGCACTCATCCACGGAGTCATGCCCGACGACATGCCCGCAGGCCCCGCGAGGCGTAGCGTCCGGGTAGGAGCGGGAGGACAGCATGTCCGCTGACAACGAGCCGCCCGGGGGCGCCGGGACGCTGGACGCCCTGGGGACGGCCCTGGCCGACACCGTCCGCGGAACCGGAGCCTCGATCGGCGGCCTGTACCTGATCGAGGAGGCGGCGCCCGTGCTGCGCCTGGTCACGCTCTGCGGCCTGCCGATCGCCTTCAGCGCCCCCCTGGCAGCGGCTCCCCCTGACCGCGCCGGTCCCGGTCGCCGACGCGATCCACGACGACACTCTGGTCAGCATCGCGAGCCAGGAGGAGATGGCCCGCCGCTACCCCCGCGCCGCCGCGGTCCTGCCCTACCCGTTCGCCCTGGCCGCCGTCCCGCTGACCGGCGTACGGCGCCGCTGGGGCGGCATCGTGCTGATGTGGCCCGCCGTGCGGCCGCGCGGCATCACGCCACGCGTACGCGGCCACCTCACCTCCAGCGCCCGCCGCATGGCCCGCCTGCTGGACGACGCCGCGGGGCCGCCCACCCTGCCAGACCAGCCGCGCGTCGTCCCCGTCGACGCCGCGCACCACCCCGTGCAGACCGGCCTGGCCGCCGCCGACTACCTCGAACGCCTCCCCGAAGGTGCCCTGGCCCTCGATCTGGAGGGCCGCGTCACCTTCGCCACCGCCAACGCGGCCCGCCTGCTCGGCTGCCACGCCGACCGGCTGCTCGGCACCCGGCCCTGGCAGTCCGTGTCCTGGCTGGACGACCCCGTCTACGAGGACCACTACCGCACGGCGGTCGTCAGCCGCACACCCGTGTCGTTCACCGCGCGCCGCCCGCCCGACCTGTGGCTCACCTTCCAGCTCTACCCGGACACCAGCGGCATCAGCGTGCGCGTCGTCCCGGGCGGAGAGCGGACCGAGGCCCCGTCACCGCCTGCCCCCGCGCGCAGTCCCGCGGCGGCCCCGACGGGACGCCTCTACCAACTGGTGCACCTGGCCGCCGCGCTCACCGAGGCGGTGACCGTGCGCGACCTCGTGGCGCTGAGTGCCCACCAGATCCTGCCCGCCTTCGGTGCCCAGGGCCTCGTGCTGTCCGTCGCCGAGGCCGGGCGTCTGAAGATCACCGGCTACCACGGCTACGCGGCCGACGTCATGGAACGCCTCGACGCCCTGTCCCTGGACACCGACCTCACCCCGGCCGGCCAGGTCCTCGCCAGCGGCACCCCCGCCTTCTTCGCCGACCCGGCCGAGATGGCCGCCAACTACCCCGGCGTCCCCCAGACCAGCGGCAAACAGGCCTGGGCCTTCCTGCCGCTGATCATCTCCGGGCGGCCGGTGGGCTGCTGCATCCTGTCCTACGACAACCCGCACACCTTCACCGCCGACGAACGCGCCGTCCTGACCTCCCTGGCCGGTCTGATCGCCCAGGCCCTCGACCGCGCCCGGCTCTACGACACCAAGCACCGTCTCGTACACGAACTGCAGCGCGCCCTGCTGCCCCGGGCCCTGCCGAACCTGTCCGGCCTCGACGTCGCCGCCCGCTACCTGCCCGCCGGGCACGGCATCGAGGTCGGCGGCGACTTCTTCGACCTGCTGCGCCTGGACGGGACGACCGCGGCCGCCGTCATCGGCGACGTGGAGGGCCACAGCATCGCCGCCGCCGCACTCATGGGCCAGGTGCGCACCGCCATCCACGCCCACGCCACCGCGGGCGCCGCACCCGACGAGGTCCTCGTCCGCACCAACCGGCTCCTGGCCGACCTCGACTCCGAACTGCTCGTCTCCTGCCTCTACGCCCATCTCGACCTGGCCCGCCACCGGGTGGCCTTCGCCAGCGCAGGACACGTCCCGCCGCTGCTGCGTCACACCAGCCGCCCCGCCGAGGTCCTCGACGTCGAGCCCGGCCCCCTGCTCGGCATCGACACCGGCGGCCACTACCCGGTCACCACCGCGCCCCTGCTCCCCGGCACCACCCTCGCCCTCTACACCGACGGCCTGGTCGAACTCCCCGGCACCGACGCCACCCGGACCACCTCGGACCTCGCCGGGCAGCTGGACGCCGCCGACGGCCACGACCTGGAACGGCTCATCGACCGGCTCGTCCACCACACGACGCCCACCGGGCAGCACACCGACGACATCGCGGTGCTCCTGCTGCGCGCGTACCGCCCGGACCGCCACCGGGCCTGAGGCCGCTGCCCCGACGTTCCCGGTCAGACCTGCCGGGGGTCCGGGCGGACGTGCCGGGCGACGTCGCGCAGCTTGATGTTGTGGTGCTGCGAGATACGCCGCAGCACGCCGAAGGCCTCGTCCTCGCTCAGCCGGTGGCGTTCCATGAGGATCCCCATGGCCTCTCCCACGGCGTGCCGGGTCTCCAGGGCGTGCTCCAACTGGTCGACGGTACGCGCGGTGTCCAGTGCCACGGCCGCATGGGAGGCGAGCAGCCAGCCCGCGGCCTCGATGTCCTTGCCGAAGGCCCCCGGGCGACGCGAGTAGAGGTTCAGCGCGCCGAAGTCCTCCTGCTCGGTGTAGAGCAGCACACCGGTCATGCTGCCGATCCCCAGATCACGGGCCGCCCGGGAGAACCGCGGCCAGGACGGCTGCGGCGTGGTCATGTCGGCGATACGGAACAGCCGCTCGCCGTCCACCCGGCGGGCGGCGTCGAAGCACGGCCCCTCGCCCAGCTCGCCCTGCAGCCGGTCGGACTCCTCGACCATGTCGCCGCACACGGCCAGCGTCACGGCCCGGCCCTTGGACACCGTCAGGATCCCCGCCGCGTCACAGCCCTCGACGAGCTTCACCGCCGAAGCGGCGATCTCGTCCAGCGTCGCCTGCACCGAATCCTGGGCCACCAGATCCCGGGCGAGCTGCGCCATCTGCTCGGCGTACCGCTGCCATTCCACCGCCACCACCGCCTCGCTCCCCGGTCCCGCCCACCGTACTCCGGGCCCGGCCGCCCGGCCGTGCCCCTGCGGGCGGGAAGCCGCGAGGGAACGCCCCACGATGTCACCGGGGAGGTGCTCGCTCGCGTTCCCACCCGCAGGTGACGCGCAGACACCTGGGCGCTCTCTCACCGGTCCTGCCGCCCCACCGGCGGCACCGCAAGAGACCGGTACCTCCGGCCCGGGGCCTTGCCCATCCGGCCCCCGAGCCCGGCCGGACCGGTGACCGGGGCGGGCGTCGCGGTCCCCCGGTCGCGGGCGGCGGCTCGGGGCGGTGCCCCGGTAGTGGGACTCGGCCCTCGGACTCGGCCTTGGCCGCAGGCCCCGCCGGTCCCGGTTCGTTCCGCACACGTGGCCTTGCCGAGCAGCCCGGCCCGTCAGCGGTACGCCGTCAGCAGCAGCGCCACGTCGTCCGGCCGCTCGCGGGCGCGCCGGGCCGTTCTCACCAGGCGGTCGGCGAGAAGCTCCACCGAGTCCGCCGGGGTGTCGGCCAGGGCGCGGCGGACCTCCTCGATCCCCGTCTCGATGTCGCTGCCGGGCTGCTCCACGAGCCCGTCGGTGTACAGCGCGAGGATGCTGCCGGGGGCAAGGGTGAGCGCGGTGACGGGATAGACCGAGTCGGACTGCACACCCAGCATGACCCCGCCCACCAGGTCCAGCGTCTCCGCGTGCCCGTCGGGGTGACGCAGCAGCGGCGGGGGATGGCCGGCCCGCACGGCGAGGGCACGCCCGGTACGCGGGTCGAGCTCGATATAGCAGCAGGTGGCGAAGGCGTCCGACTCCAGTTCGGCCAGCAGCCGGTTGGTATGGGTGATGACCTCCTGCGGCGGCCGCTCGCTCGCGGCGAAGGCGTGCACGGCGCTGCGCAGCTGGCCCATCACCGCGGCCGCGCCGACACTGTGGCCCTCGACGTCCCCGATCACCAGGGCCACACCACGCCCCGTCGTGATCACGTCGTACCAGTCGCCGCCGATGGCCATGCCCTGGGTGCCGGGCAGATACCGGCCGGCGGTGCGCAGCCCCTCGACGGCCGGCAGCCGGTGCGGCAGCAGCCCCTCCTGGAGGCCGCGGGCGACGGCGGACTCCGCATCGTAGAGCCGTGCCCGCTCCATGGCCTGGGCGGCGAGCCCGCTCAGCGCGGTGAGGGCGGATCGCTCGTCGGCGGTGAACCGGTGCGGGGCGTCCCAGCCGAGGATGCAGGAGCCGACGGAATGGCCGGAGGCGATCAGCGGCAGGAACGACCAGGCGTTCATCCGGTCCAGGGCGATGCCCGGATAGGCGACGGAGAGGTCCTCGGGCGACTCGAAGAAGAGCGGGAGCCGCGTGGTCAGCGCATGGACGCCGGGCAGGTGCGTGTCGAGGGCGACGCCCTCGAACTGGGTGAGGAAGCCCTCCGGGTACCCCGACTCCCACTGCAGGTACATCCGGCCCTCCCGGACGGTGTACAGGGCGAGTTCCCGCGCGCCGAACGCGGGCAGCAACTGCTCGGACACGGCCCGGCACACGTCCTGCACGGTGACTGCCTCGGTCAGCACGCTCGCCATCTGCACCACGTGGTAGAGCGCCCCGGCCCGCGCCGCCGCCACCGGCCCGGGCGGCGGCGCGACGGCCCCAACACCCGGCAGGGGACCAGTGGACGCCCCGGCCTCGCGCGCCGTCTCGCCGCCGGTGGGCGGGCCGGTCGGATGGACCCGGCCGGTCAGCCCGTGCACGTCCGGAAACAGCACGAAGCTCAGCCAGTTCCCGGCAGGATGCCGCACGAGGAAGGACACCTGCTCCTGCGACAGCATCGCCGCCCGGTAGCGGTCCTCGTACGCGGGATCCCGGAGCCAGGTGATCACCTCCCACGGACAGCGCCCGAGGAGCTCTTCCCGGCCGGCGCCGAGCAGTTCCTCGCAGCGGCGGTTGGCGTACGTGAGACGGCCGTCCTGGTCCAGGGAGAACAGCCCGTCGGGCAGCCGCTCCGCCGCCTCGGCCGCGGTCAGCCCCCGGCCGCGTCGACGAGGGCGCCCACCAGGAGCCGGACGGAGCCGCAGCGCACGAGATGGCCCCACAGTTCGACGGGCCGGTAGCCGATCTCCCCGCTGCCGGCGGATTCGTCCCGGACCCGGAAGTGACGGGACCTGACCCGGCCGTGCGCCAGCGCGTCCTGCCGGCTCGCCCGTAGTTCGTGCAGGTCGTCCGGGCTGACGCGGGCCTCGACGGCCGCCATGGTGCCGCCGAAGTCCGTGCCGGCGATGCCGAGGAGCGCGAGGGCCTCGTCGTCCGGCGTGCACCGGCCGCTGTCCAGGTCCCAGTCGAGAAGCCCGACCCGCACGGGGTGGACGGCGGCCGTGGGCAGCCGCACGCCGACGGGTTCGTCGTCGTACTCCACCCGGAACGCTCGGGAGTCCGAGCCGGACAGGCCGGCGGCGAGACGGCCGAGGCGCTCCTCCATGTCCCGCCCGGCGGGGCGCAGCGCGAGATCCACCGCCTCCGCGTCCATCGGTGACCGGGCGGCCGAGCGCAGCACGACCAGCACGCCCACGGCTTCCCCGCCGGTCCGGACGGGCCGGTAGGCGGAGCCGAAGGAGTACGGCAGCCCGGCGGTGAAGTGCGGGAACCGCACCATGGTGACGCGCTCGTCCGGCAGCCACAGGGGCTCGTCACGCCGGTAGGCCTCGGCCATGGGCAGCGCCCCGCCCATCGGCACCCGCCACCACGCCCTGAGCAGTGACCGGGGCACCCCGGTCACCAGAGCCAGCACCAGCGAGCGCCGGTCGCGGGAGCGCAGGTACACAAGGCCGCCGTAGCCCCCGAGGTCCCGTACGGCCGCGATCAGTGGAGCGGTGAGCGCATCCTCGATCCGGCCGCCACCCCCGCCCCGGCCCGGACCGCCGGGTGACCGCGGCCCGTCCGGTACGGCGGCTGCCTCATCCATCTCGCGTCCTCCCGGTACGGACGCACCGGACACCAATCGCTCCCCATCAGGATGTGCCATGGTCGGCACTCCGGCGCGGCAAGTGCAACCTTTCGGTCGTCACGGCCGTCTCACCCGATATCAGCAACACATAAGCCTCGGGGGCAGAAATGGTACGAATCTCAACAGTATGCGCGACTCTCGCGCTCGTGGGCGCCACCGTGGGCGTGGCGGCGGTCCCGGCCGGCGCGGCTCCGGCCGCCGCCCCGCAGGCGACCCGGGCCGCGGCGTGCCCGACCGGCTGGGGGAGTCTCGCCAAGACCGACAGCAGCGCCGTGATCGCGCCGGTGAAGGACATCAGAACCGGCCGTCACACCTGCTTCGACCGGATGGTCGTCGACCTGCCCGGCGCGGGGGGCGACGTCGGGTACTCCGTGCGCTATGTCGACCGGCTGTACCAGGACGGGTCGGGCCGCCACATTCCCGTGGCCGGCGGGGCCGTCCTCGAGGTGCGGGTGGCCGCTCCCGCCTACGACCCGGAGACCGGCGCCGCCACCTATCCCGGCCGGGTGGCGCGCCCGCTGCCGGGCGTGGACCTCACCGGCTACCGCACGTTCCGGGACACCCGCTTCGCCGGCAGCTTCGAGGGGAGACCCAGATCGGACTCGGCCTGCGCGCCCGGCTGCCCTTCCGGGTGCTGCAGCTGGACGGCCGCCTCATCGTGGACGTCGCCCACAGCTGGACCGCCACGAGGTGACGGCACCACGCGCCCGGTTCTCCGGAGCCGGGCGCGGACGTTCTCACCGGCCACGCACCCGCCCCAGCTCCGCCAGGGTCCGTGCCGCGGCGCCCGCCAGACGGGGCCGGTTGCGTACGAAGCGGCGGGCGGCCCGGGCGGGCTCCCGGCCCAGCCAGTGGACGGCGCCGCCCGGCACGGGCCGTACCACCGCCCCTTCGTACACCCGCACGTCACGCGTCTTGAGTGACTCCTTGTAGCGGGCGGGGCCGCTCCCCAGATCGACCGTCCCGACACCGTCGGCCGCCGCGGCCTCCAGCATCCTCAGCTGCAGCACAAGACCGGGGGAGTACTTGGCGTAGGCGCGGTCGTAGGCCGGGAACCACCAGGACAGCACCGTGCGCGAGCGCAGACCGAAGTGCGCGGCCACGGGCCGGTCCGCGGCGTAGAGCACGGACAGCACGCCACGGCACTCCGGTTCCTCACTCTCCCCGAGCAGCGTCACCAGCCGGGTGATCCACTCCTGCGCGAACCGGTCGCGCCGGCCGGTCCGCCGGTACTGCGCCGACTTCCAGTCCATCAGCGCCCGCAGGGCGTCCGGATCCCGGGCGTCGTACACGAACCGCACCTCGCCGGCCTGCCGGGCCAGCTTGCGCTCCTTGGCCAGGGTCTGTCTGAGGAAGCTCGGCGACTTCGCCCGCAGCCGCTCCGAGTACCGCTCGAAGCCCTCGCCGATGTCGACGACAGGGGAGGCGAGTTCCTCGGCCGCGTGCGGCACGAACAGCCCCTGGCCGGCTTCGAGGTTGTCGAACTCCCAGGACGCCAGCCCGCAGGAGCGCAGTAATCCGCGGGCGTCCAGCCGGATCCCGGGCCGCAGCACGGCCCCCTGGCTGTCGGAGACCCCGAGCCCGATGGCCCGGCCCTGCCCCAAGGGTCCCTTCTCGTAGGGGAAGAACCCGACCGGGGAGTCGTCGTCGAGCAGCACCGCGACTCTGGCTCCCGGCCTGACCTGACCGACCGCGGTGGTGAACGCCGGGTCGAGAAAGGGATTCGCGGGGGCCGCGGACTCCGTCCGGATCTCCCGCCACATCTTCTGGTCGTTCGGGCCCAGTTCGTCCGGCCGCAGAACGAGAACGCGCTTTCCAGGCAACTCTGCCTCCTGTGTCATCGGCGTGGGGACACACGAAGGCCTGTACATCGCCGCGAATCGGCACCAGGCAGTACTCAGGCCGTACGGCGCAGGCCCTTGTCGGTACTGCCGTCACTCAGCAGCGGAACGTCTGCAGCTCCACGGCGTTCGGGGCGGATCCGGTCGTCCCCGCGCACCGGCTCGTCCCCGCCGCCCGGATGTCCGTACCGCCCCGGTCCACCACGGGAGCCCCGGTCGCCACCGCGCTCGCCCCGGCCGCACTCGCGGCCCTCGGTGTCCGTGCCGCCAGGTGCCGGAGCGCCGGCTCCTCCTCGCACGGGCAGCGCTCCCCGGCTCCTTCGGTCTCAGGCGTCGAAGCCGCACCGGTCGCCCGCGCGTCCACGTCCGCCGTGACCCAGGCCCCCGGCGTGCGCTCGCCCTGCGTGAGCCCCGGGGCGGCGAGCTGCAGCAACAGCAGGCAGGCCATCAGGCCCGCCACCGCCGCCCATCGTCGCCGCACCATCAGACCCCCCGACACGGCCGCTGCGCCTACCAGTAGGCCGAGCACGTCTCGCCCGCGTCAAGCCCTTGTGGGCCGATTCGCCCCGGTCGGCCAGTTGCTGTCGAAATCCAACGGAAAGCGCTGCCGCCCTCCTTGCCGGACGG
Source organism: Streptomyces sp. CA-179760 (assembly GCF_050937045.1). Taxonomy (NCBI): domain Bacteria; kingdom Bacillati; phylum Actinomycetota; class Actinomycetes; order Kitasatosporales; family Streptomycetaceae; genus Streptomyces; species Streptomyces sp. CA-179760. Next base: position 108,640 of record NZ_JBNJLZ010000001.1, on the reverse strand, counting down.
GTCAGCGGCTGCCGCCGGGCAGGCTCAGCACCTCGTCCGCCTTCGGCGCCCGGAGGCCGAGGGGTTCGCCGAAGGCGCTGAACGAGGTGGTGGTGTGCTGCGCGCCGTTCTTGTAGACCGTCTTGAGCAGGTAGGGCTCGCCTTCCTCGGCCACGTAGAAGGTGTACGTCCCTTCCTTGTCCGCCTTGTCGGTCACGATCAGCTCGACGGCCTTCGTGCCTCCGACCCGGGTGGAGCCGCCCTTCTGCGCCGTGCCGAACGAGTCGAAGGGCCGCTCGCACGAGGTGAGGCCGTTGCCCGAAGCGGCCGGGTCCACCGGCGTCTTCACCCACAGCTTCTGCTCGCCCGTGGCACCCGGGACCTTCTTCCACTTCTGCAGGTAGGCCCGGTTCGGCCGGACGTAGTCGGTGCGGCCCAGACGGATCTGCTCCAGGGCCCCGCCTCCGGGCATCTCGGTCTTCGACCTGCACCGGCTGTCCAGGTCGGTCTCGAGATGGCTGGTGACGGTACCGCTCGTCGTGCGGTTGGTGATGTCGACGGTGACGGAGTCCAGCTTTCGCATCGTCGCGTTGGCCTCGTCGAGGAGGTCGCCTGCGGACTTGTCGTCGCCGGTGCCGCCGGAGCCGCACCCGGCCAGGGCGGCGCCCGCCAGCAGGCAAGCGAGCGCGGTCGTCGTCACGGTAGCCATGGCCCGCACGGAGCCCCCCATTTGTTCGTGTCGGCCGATGATCAGCACGGGAGCCTACCTGTCCGCCGGTGCGCCCTGCGGACAGGCCGGGTTCATGCTCCGGTATCGGTCTCGCGGACCAATTCGATCGCCCGGCCAAGGGTGTCGAGCCGGTCGTCCAGGGTCTCCCCGGCCGGGTAGAGACGGACCGTGTCCACACCGGCGTCCCGCCAGACCCGCAGCCGCCGTCGCACCATCTCCTCGGTGCCGATGAGCGTGGTGGCCAGCACCATCTCGTCGGTGACGAGCCCCGTCGCGCCGTCCCGGTCGCCCGCCTGCCAGCGCTCCCGTACCTCCGCCGCGACCTCGGCCCAGCCCTGACGCCCGTAGGCCCGGTTGTAGAAGTTGGTCGACGCGGAACCCATGCCGCCCAGGCTGAAGGCGAGTTCCTTCTTCCGGCCCGCGACCATGGGGCCGAGCGCCTCCTCGTCCCGGGCGAACGCGACCTCGGCTCCCTGGCAGACGTCGAACCCGGCGCGTGCACGGCCGGCGGCGGCCAGCCCCTCGTCCAGCGGAGCGAAGTAGGCATCCGCCGCGCCCTCCGGTACGAAGCTGGTGCCGAGCCAGCCGTCCGCCACCTGGCCGGTCAGCCGCAGCATCGCGGGCGACAGCGCGGCCAGGTAGACGGGGACGGGGTGCTCGGCCCGCATCGACAGGCGCATCGGCACCGCGTCCCCGCCGGGCAGCGGAATCCTGAACTCGGAGCCCGAATGGGAGATCTTGCCGCCCGCGACGACCTGCCGCACGATCTCCACCGTCTCGCGCGTGCGGGCCACAGGGCGGGCGAACGGCACCCCGTGCAGGCCCTCGATCACCTGTGGTCCGGACGGGCCAAGCCCCAGCAGGAAACGCCCGCCGGACAGATTGGACAGGGTGATCGCCGCCTGGGCGAGGGCCACCGGCGTGCGCGTCCCGACCTGCATGACCGCGGAGCCCAGCAGCATCCGTTCCGTACGGGCCGCGTAGAAGCCCAGGGTGGACGGGGCGTCCGACCCCCACGCCTCGGCCACCCAGCAGACGTCGAGCCCCAGTTTCTCCGCCTCGACGACGAAGTGGGCCTGCCGGGACCAGGAGCCGAGAGCCGCCGCCTCGACGGTCGTCGCCGTGCGCATCACGCCTCCGCCCGCTGCCTGATGTGCTCGAGCGTGGCCGTCATGCCCCGCTCGAACTCCCGCAACCTCACGAACACGATCTTCTGCTCCTTCTCCGGCATGGCGTCGATCGCGAAGGAGAGGCCGGAGCGCCCCGGGCCCATCCGCATCCACTGCGACAGTTCGGTCCCGCCGTCCCGGGGTTCGAGCCCGAACCGCCAGACGGCGCCGGGCTCGGCCGGATCCCCGACCGCCCAGGCGAACACCCGCTCCGGGGCGCAGGCGACGACCGTGGAGGTCGTCTCCCACTCACCGAACGACTCGTGCCTGCTTCGGCCGGTGAACCGCGCCCCGACGGCCGGCCCGGTGGCTCCGTCGGCCCACCCCGCCCACTGCAACTCCTCGCTCAGGTCCGGCATCCGCGTCACATCCGACACCAGCGTCCACACTTTCCCCGGCGGAGCGGCGATCCAGGTCGTCACCTCGACCGTCGGTCCGTCCGCGTACCGCGCGCCCGTCCACTCCATCGCGTGCCGCCTCCTCGTCGACAGGGACTGTGACAGCAGAGTTGCGTAATAAGACTCACCAGGTCAAGAGGGTGCGTGTGTCCATTTCCCCAACAGGCGGTGAAGGTGGGCGCCGATGTGCCCCAGTGCGCGCAACCGTGCGCGCGGGGCCGCGTACGCTACCGATGGCTCCGCCCCGGGGGATCTGCACGTCTGACGGGCCCGCGGGTGGGGAGTCATCAGGGACGGCAGTGGCCGAGCCGATCCGTCGGCGGGCACCATGACGCACGGCCGGGCGCGGTCGCGAGGGTGCGCCCGAGCCGGCCTTCGAGCGGAGGAACGAGATGGGATCGGCGATGGGCGAGCGGGATCACCGCCGGCAGAGATGGGCGGCCAGGGGAGCCCTGGCCGCGGTCGCGCTGGCGGCGTTGCTGCCCCTCGTCTCCGGCGGTCTGAAGGGACTGCTGCTGCTTCTGGCCGGCCTGGCCGGCCTCGCCCTGACCGCTGCGGCACTCTGGTGGGTCCTGTCCCGTCGCGGACCGGCACGCATGGCAGCGGCCGTGCTGGCCCTCGTCGCCCCCGTCGGCGTCATCATCCTCTTCGCGGCCGCGAATCTGATCTGGGTGGTCTTCACCTCGCTGCTGCTGTGGTGCGTCGCGGTCTGGAGCGGCCGCTACGCCCTGCGCAGCACGGGTTTGCGGCCGGTACGGGTCAAGGAGTACCGGACACCGCCGCCGCAGCGCCCCTTCCTCCTGCTCAACCCGCGCTCCGGCGGTGGCAAGGTCGAGAAGTTCTCCCTGAAGGAGAAGGCCGAGGAGCTGGGTGCCCGGGTCGTCCTGCTCGACCCGGACCACCACCAGGACGTCACCGCCCTGGCCAAGGCCGCCGTGGCCGACGGAGCCGACCTCCTGGGTGTCGCGGGCGGCGACGGCACGCAGGCGATGGTCGCCGCCGTCGCGGCGGAGCACGGCCTGCCGTTCCTCGTCATCTCGGCCGGCACGCGCAACCACTTCGCCATGGACCTGGGCCTGGACCGGGACGACCCGTCCACCTGCCTCGACGCCCTCACGGACGGGGTCGAACTCCGCGTCGACCTCGGCTTCGCCGACGACCGCCCCTTCGTCAACAACGCGTCGTTCGGCGTCTACGGGGCCGTCGTCCAGAGCCCCGGCTATCGCGACGACAAGGTGGGTGCCGCGCTGGAGCGGCTGCCCGAGCTGCTCACCCGGCAGAGCGGCCCGCGTCTGACGGCCAGCGCCGACGGCACCACCATCGCCGACCCGCAGGCCGTCCTGGTGAGCAACAACGCCTACCGCATGGACGACCCGTTCGGCTTCGGCCGGCGCGAGCGGCTCAACTCCGGGAAGCTGGGCGTGCTCGCCGTGCGCGTGGACAGCGCCGTGGAAGCGGCCGAACTCCTGCTGTCCCCACGGCCGGAGGGCCTTACCGTGCTCACCGCCCAGAACGTCGTCGTCCACTCCGACGCACCGCATCTCGAAGTCGGCCTCGACGGCGAGGCGCTCACCCTGCCGTCCCCTGTCAACTGCCGCATCACACGCCGGGCCCTGCGCGTCCGGGTGCCCCGCAACCGCCCCGGAGTCCCCGAGGCGCCGCCACGCCTGGACTGGCGCCGGCTCCGCAAACTGGCGGCCGCGGTCGGCCGTACCGCCGCACCCGCACGCTCCCGGCGCACCTGAGCGCGATACCCGGCCTCATGTGAATGGTCCCCCTGCCGCTCTGGCAGGGGGACCATTCACATGCGATCAAGCGGGTTACGCGCCCTTCGGCCCCGCCTGCTGTACGACCTCGAAGGACCAGAGGGTCGAGTCGCTCGCGGCGGGCTTGGGCCGCTCGCCGCCCTCGCCGCCGCCCTGGTGGGCCGCCTTCATCGGCCCCTCCATCCAGGCCTGGAACGACGCCTCGTCACGCCACCGCGTGTAGACGAGGTAGGTGTCGGTGCCCTCCACCGGGCGGAGGAGCTCGAACCACTCGAACCCGTCGGAGCTCTCCACGGTGTGCGCGCGGGAGGCGAACCGCTTCTCCAGCGTCTCCCGCTGCTCGGCGGGCACGGTCAGCACATTGATCTTGACTACGCTCATGGCCCCATCTTGCCGGATGGCACCTCCGAGCCGACCGGTGCCTGCACCCTCGAGAGGTTTTGAACGCGTTCAAATATGGGCTAGGGTCGATCCCGCACGTCGAGAGGGAGACCTTCATGAAGATCGTGATACCCGGCGGGACCGGACAGGTCGGCACGGTCCTGAAGCGCGCGCTGAGTGCCGCAGGACATGACGTCGTGGTGCTGAGCAGGCGCCCCGCGGGCCAGGGCGAAGTGCACTGGGACGGTGTGACCTCGGGGCCGTGGGCGGAGGAGATCGACGGCAGCGACGTCGTCGTCAACCTGGCCGGGCGGAGCGTGAGCTGCCGCTACACCCCGGCCAACCTCCGCGACATGATGGACTCGCGGGTCGACTCCGCCCGAATCGTGGGCGAGGCCATCGCCAAGGCCGCCCGCCCGCCCCGGGTCTGGCTCCAGATGAGCACCGCGACGATCTACGCCCACCGCTTCGACGCGCCCAACGACGAGGCCGGCGGCGTGATCGGCGGGGCCGAATCCGGCACCCCCGGCTACTGGGCCTACAGCGTCGACATCGCCAAGGCCTGGGAGCGGGAGCAGGAGATGGCCGACACGCCGGACACCCGCAAGGTGGCCCTGCGCGCCGCCATGGTGATGAGCCCGGACCGCGGCGGTGTCTTCGACGTCCTGCTGCGGCTGGCCCGGCTCGGCCTCGGCGGCCCGGTCGCCGGCGGTGCGCAGTACGTGTCCTGGATCCACGACCGGGACTTCGTCCGGGCGGTGGAGTTCCTCGTCGCCCGGGACGACATCGAGGGCCCGGTCAACCTCGCATCTCCCGCGCCCCTGCCTCAGCGGGACCTGATGCGCTCCCTGCGCAGCGCCTGGGGGATGCCCGTGGGTCTGCCCGCGACACGCTGGATGGCCGAGGCCGGCGCCTTCGTGCTGCGTTCGGACACCGAACTGCTGCTGAAGAGCCGGCGCGTCGTCCCCGGCCGTCTGCTGGAAGCGGGCTTCGGTTTCGGCCACCCCGCCTGGCCGGAGGCCGCGGACGACCTCGTACGGCGGGTCCGCGGCCGTGACCTTGGATGAGCCGGTGTCAGCTCTGCCCCTGGCCCTGCTCCAGGGCCTTGCCGGTCATGTCGGTGACCTGCCCGGCAGGCGGCTCGTCCGCCTCCACCTCGGTACCGAAGCCGGTGAAGTCCATGACCGTGCGCACCGTGACCTTCTGCGGCGCGGACGAGGCGTCGGTGGAGGACCGCTCCGCCGGCGTCGGCGCCTTGAGGGTCATGTCGATCTGCTGACGGCGCATCCGGCCGTCGTCGTCCAGCCATACGTCCATCGGCAGGGTCGAACCGACCTGCTCGCGCAGTGTGTCGCCGTTGGGCAGCTCGGCGACGTCGACGGAGACGCGGTAGTGCGTGGTCTTCACCCCGCCGATCGTGGCCGTGCCCTTCTTGGTCACGTCCTTGTCCGTGATGGCTTTGGCGTACGCCGCCGACTGCGCCGGATCGCTCATGGAGTTGTCGCCGGCGCCCTGCTTCTCGGCGACCTTCCCCAGGTCGATCTTGATCCAGGGCTTGCCGGCCGGCGCTTGCCCCTTCGGCATCTTCTGGTACAGCACCTGATCGATCACGCGCTGCTCGATCCGCTGCCCCCGAACGGTGAGCGTCATGACGCTGTCGCCGTCGTCCAGGTCCACGACGCCCTGCCCGTCGGCCGACTCCGAGGCGCCCTGGGCCGAGGTCCGCACCCGCAGCCTCACCTTGGCCGTGTCCTCCTCGGCCGTCCTGTCGTAGGCCGAGCGCACCGCCTGGGTGCCCTGCTCCTGTGAGCCGCGCCCGGCGGAGGAACCCCCTGCTCCGTCGCCGGTGTCCCCGTCGCCGCCGCAGCCGGTCAGCACCGTTCCCGCCAAGACACCGGCGACGCCTAAGGCACAGACCCTCCTGCCGTTCTCTGTCCTGCTCATCGAACCAGCTCCTCTCATGTGTGGTGCGACCCAAGTGCCCGAACCGGACATGAACACACCTGTCGGAACAAGGAGTTGGCCACCGGGAGGTTCGTGACGCGGCCGGTGCGGGTGCCGGGTCCGGTCAGCGGCGGCCGCGGAGCTTGCCCAGCAGGCGCTGGGCCTGGGCCCGCTTGCGGGGGTCGGCCGCGGCCCGCCGCGCCTGCTCGACGGCCCGCCGCCCCTGCGGACTCCGGGCGAACTGCTTGATGCGATCCAGGATGTTGGCCATGAGGCACCTTCCCTCGTGTCTGACGTGCTTGTTGTCTGTAGCCCGCCTACCCCTGAGACGAGGGGCTCAGCCCTCACCCGGCCCGATGGCGGGCGACCGAACGTGTTTGCCGACGGAGTCAGAGGCAAGTCGGTGGACATGACTGAACAGAACAAGCGCACGAATCACAAGCCGACCACCATTCGGACGACGGAGTCCAAGGCGCGCAACGCGACGGACAAGGCGACCGCGCCGACGACCCAGGCCGCGAAGCGTGCGGCGGCCAAGGCCGATGACGCGGGGTCAGCGGTCAAGGCCGGCGCCGAGCGCTCCGCCGAAGCGACGACGGCGGCCATGCAGACCGCGGCCAAGGGCGTCGAAGCCGGCCGCCAGGCGGTCGTCACGGCCTCGGGGCACGTCGCGGCCACGGCCAAGACGGCCTGGACGGTCATCGCCCACCGCAAGCTCGTCGCCGCGGGCGTCGGAGCCGGCCTGACCGCCCTGAGCGCCGCGTCGTACGCGGTGGGACGCCGCGCGGAACGCGGCACGCACGGCCCCGTCACCCGGTTCACCGGCGGACGGATCTGATCACGCGAGGGCGTTCGACGTGACGGCCACGAGGAGGACGGGCGGCGCCGCGCGCATCACCGGATACCCCGGTGGTCCGCAGCGCCGCCTCCTTGCGGTCCCCGGCGTGTATCAGCGCCCGACGGCACCGCCTACGCGTGCTCCACAGCAACTCCCGCCGTCCGAAACGTCTCCTTCTCGTGGCTTGGCACACATCCGGCCCTCGTAGTGGTGTCCCCCTCGCGCGGCACCGCCGCGACGAGGAAGGATGAGACCCGCAAGCGAAGGTTCAACCCATGCGGAGGAGCGGGCCCATGCAGCACGAGCGAGCGGGCAATCCGGCCGGTTTCGAGGATCTCGTCGATGTGGCCCGGCTGGTGACCGCGTACTACGCGCTCCACCCCGACCTGGACGACCCGGGGCAGCGCGTCACGTTCGGGACCTCCGGACACCGCGGATCGTCCCTGGCGAGCGCGTTCAACGACGACCACATCGCCGCGACCAGCCAGGCCATCTGCGAGTATCGCGCCGAGCAGGGCATCGACGGCCCGCTCTTCCTGGGCGCGGACACCCACGCCCTTTCGGAGCCCGCGCGCGTCACCGCCCTGGAGGTGTTCGCCGCCAACGAGGTGACGGTGCTGATCGACGACGCGGACGGCTACACACCGACCCCGGCCGTCTCGCACGCCATCCTCGCCCACAACCGCGGCCGCACCACGGGGCTGGCGGACGGCGTCGTGGTCACGCCCTCCCACAACCCGCCCGCCGACGGAGGGTTCAAGTACAACCCGCCCAGCGGCGGCCCCGCCGCCTCCGACGCCACCTCCTGGATCCAGGACCGGGCCAACGAGATCATCCGGGGCGGCCTGAAGGACGTACGGCGCGTCCCCTACGCCCGGGCCCTCGCCGCCCCCACCACCGGCCGCCACGACTTCCTGGGCACCTATGTCACCGACCTGCCCGGCGTGCTCGACCTGGACGCGATCCGCGCGGCCGGGGTGCGGATCGGGGCGGACCCGCTGGGCGGGGCGTCCGTCGCCTACTGGGGCCGCATCGCCGAACAGCACGGGATCGACCTCACCGTGGTCAACCCGCACACCGACCCCACCTGGCGGTTCATGACGCTGGACTGGGACGGCAAGATCCGCATGGACTGCTCGTCGCCGTACGCGATGGCCTCGCTCATCGAGCAGCGCGACCGCTTCCAGATCTCCACCGGCAACGATGCCGACGCCGACCGGCACGGCATCGTCACCCCGGACGCGGGCCTGATGAACCCCAACCACTACCTGGCCGTCGCCATCTCCTACCTGTACGCCCACCGCGACCGCTGGCCGGCCGCCACCGGCATCGGCAAGACCCTGGTGTCCTCCGCCATGATCGACCGCGTTGCCGCCGACCTGGGCCGCGAGCTGGTCGAGGTGCCGGTCGGGTTCAAGTGGTTCGTGGACGGGCTGGCCGGCGGCACCATCGGCTTCGGCGGCGAGGAGTCGGCTGGGGCGTCCTTCCTGCGCCGGGACGGCTCCGTGTGGACCACCGACAAGGACGGCATCATCCTGGCGCTGCTCGCCTCCGAGATCACGGCGGTCACCGGCAGGACCCCGTCGGAGCACTACGCCACGCTGGCGGCCCGCTTCGGCGAGCCCGCCTACGCCCGGATCGACGCGCCGGCGTCCCGCGAGGAGAAGGCACTCCTCGCCAAGCTCTCCCCGGCCCAGGTCAGCGCGGACACCCTGGCCGGAGACGCGGTCACCGCCGTCCTCACCGAGGCCCCGGGCAACGGCGCCCCCATCGGCGGCATCAAGGTGACCACGGACAACGCCTGGTTCGCGGCCCGCCCCTCGGGCACCGAGGACGTCTACAAGATCTACGCCGAGTCCTTCCTCGGCCCCGACCACCTCGGCCGGGTCCAGGAGGAGGCGAAGAGCGTGGTGCTGACGGCACTGTCGGGCTGAGCACCGGCACCGTACGGCCCGGGCCGCGATGATGTGTCCCGGGCCGTACGGGCTGCCGGCTCGTCCTGGTGGACCGCGATACAGGACACTGGGGGCAGATCCGATCCGGGAAGGACCGTCACGTGATCATCTTTGGCACCAAGGGGTACCTGTACCAGCTGGCGATACTGACGCTGGTGTGCGGGCAGTGCGGCAATCCCGCCGCGCACACGCTCAGGAAGCGCGTCACCAAGTTCACTTTGTTCTTCGTGCCGCTGTTCCCGATCTCGACGAAGTATCTGACGCAGTGCACCTTCTGCGGCGCGGAACAGAAGGTGACCAAGGAGCAGGCGGAGCAGCTGCAGACCCAGAGCGCGGGCGACCAGGGCGGTCAGCCGTACGGGCAGCCGGAGCAGCAGCACCGTTTCTAGGCACCGAGAGCATGGATCTGTGTGCCAACCCCAAGATCTCGGGTACCCGCCCCGCCACGGGCCCGGACCTGTGAAGCGGGCCGATGGGCCTCCTGCAGTCGACCAGCGAAAACGGAGGCATGGAGATGAGCACCGTCAAGGAAACCGTGGAAGTCGACGTTCCCGTCCACACCGCCTACAACCAGTGGACGCAGTTCGAGGAGTTCCCGAACTTCATGGAGGGCGTCGAGGAGGTCAGGCAGCTGGACGACCGCCACAACCACTGGACCACCAAGATCAGTGGAGTGCGGCGCGAGTTCGACACCGAGATCGTCGACCAGCTGGCCGACGAGCGCGTCACGTGGCGCACGACCAGCGGCGACATCAATCAGAGGGGGTCCGTCCGCTTCGAGCGCGTCGACGACACCCACACCAGGGTCGAGCTGGTGATGGACATCGAGCCCAGCGGAGCCGCGGAGAAGGCAGCGGACATGACGGGCACGATCGACCGCCGGGTCAAGGGTGACATGAAGCGCTTCAAGCAGTTCATCGAGGAGCGCGGAGCCGAGTCCGGCGCCTGGCGCGGACGCGTCCAGCCCGGCGGTACCGGCCCCGCCCTCTGACCTTCACGCCCCGCCGCGGACCCGGCCTCCACCCTGGAGGCCGGGTCCTTCTCCGTCCGGACACGCGCAGCGGAGCGGAGAGGAGGTGATGATTCGGCCATCGTTATGACATGCACCTGTCCATATCGGTCTTCTGGTGGCACGCTGCCCTCTGACTGTCCGCAGTGACACCCCTGCCTGACCGGGCGGACGGTTCCCCGTCGCCCGGCCCCCGCAGCAGAAGGAGACCGCGTGATAGGCAGACCCCGCAGCCTTCGCCCCTCCGGCGGCGCCACCCGCGTTCGCCACACCCTCCTCGGCACACTCGCAGGCGTCGCCGCACTCCTGGCGACCGGCGTCAGCGCCGCACCCCCGGCGAGCGCCGCGCCCGAAGCAGGAGTCATGGCGCCCTCGGCGCAATCCAGCGCCCTCGACTTCTGGACCCCGCAGCGGATGCGCGCGGCCACCCCGCTCGACATCCTGTCCGTCGACCGCTCCGACGTACGGGCATCCGCACCGCGCAAGGGCAAGGCGACCGTCGTGGCACCCAGCGCACCCGTCTCCGACGTCGGCCCCACGGCCATCCCGCACGGCGGCGGCCCCTGGACCGGCGGGGGAGCGGTTGCCAAGACCGCGGGGCGGGTGTTCTTCACCTACCAGGGGCGAACCGCTTCCTGCTCCGGCAACGCCGTCACCAGCGCCAACAAGAGCACCGTCGTCACCGCCGGGCACTGCGTGAAGATGCAGGGGGCCTGGCACACCGACTGGGTGTTCGTGCCCGGCTATCACGACGGGCAGCGCCCGTACGGCACCTGGGCCGCGTCCAGGACCCTGTCCACGCCGCAGTGGACGGCCAGTGAGGACATCAACCACGACATCGGCGCCGCCGTCGTCGCCCCGCTGGACGGGAAGCGGCTGACCGATGTGGTCGGCGGCCAGGGGCTTGCCTTCAACACCGGCTACAGCAAGCCCATGTACTCCTTCGGCTTCCCGGCCGCCGCTCCGTACGACGGCGAGAAGTTCGTCTACTGCAGCGGAACCACCTTCCGGGACTTCCTGCTCTCCAGCGACCACGGTCTGACCTGCAACATGACCGGAGGCTCCAGCGGCGGCCCGTGGTTCACCCAGTTCGACGAGGCCACCGGGACCGGACTGCAGTCCTCGGTGAACAGTTTCAAGTACAACTTCCTGCCCAACGCCATGTACGGCCCGTACTTCGGCGCCGACGCGCAGAACCTGTACCAGAGCGCACAGTCGTCCTGATCCTTCGCACCAGCAGGGGAGCCGGGGCCTCAGCCGCCGAACCGCGGGGGAGGACCCGGCTCCCTGTGTCGGTATCAGGAACCCGCCCCGTCGAACCTCTCGTTGGAACCGCCGATGAGCAGCCCCGCCAGCAGGGCACGCCGGCTGGCCCGCGCATGCTCACGCATCACGTGCTCGGCGCTGTCGCCGTCCTTCTCCAGGATCAGCTCCAGTACGACGTGGTGCTCGCGGTCCGACTGCAGGGCACGGCCCGGCTGCCCCAGCGACGTGTGCACCAGCCGGGAGTACGCCAGCTGGTTCATCAGCATCCGGTAGTGGGCCTCCAGTCTGCTGTTGTCGGCACCGGCGATGAGCAGGTCGTGGAACTCCTGGACCAACTCCGCGTACCGCTCCCGGTCGTCCCGCTCCACGGCCTCATCGGCCTCGCGCAGGTTCCGCTCGAGCAGGTATCTCCGTGACGCGGCCGCGCCGGGCGAGGAGCCCGGCGTCGACGAGTACAGCTTCTGGATCGACGCCAGCCTGCCGCACGAGGAGAAGCGCAAGTCGTTGGAGCTGTTCGTCAAGGAAGTGATGCCGGCCTTCCGGTGAGCCGGCGCTGTCGCCTCCCCCCCGGGCCGGACCCGTGTGACGCGCATGGAGTTCCGCCAGAGTGGCGGCCGGCGGTGGGACGGGGTCGTCAGCTCCAGCCGAACCGACGGTCCACCACCACGGTGAACTCTTCCAGGGTCAGCACCGCGTCACCGTTCTGGTCGGCGGTGTCGAACAGCGCGGAGGAAGCGTCGGCGTCCTGCACTCCCCAGAACGGCAGGACGCCGGAGGCCGCCAGGGACGGTCCGTTCGTCAGCAGAGCGACGATCACCTCTTCCCGGGTGAGAACCCCGTCATGGTCGAGGTCGAGCTCCTCGAACAGTCTGCGGGCCTTGTCACTCATCCTCGTCCCCCTCACATGTCGGGCAGGCCGGCGAATCCATCCCGCTCGCCGGGGAGGACGCTTCGCGGGGCGACCGGGTTGCCTCAAGGGGTCTATGACGAGGCCGTCAGTCCTCGGTCTCGGACAACCGGGTGGCCGCCACCGGACGCAGCGAGGTGCTGGGCACCGGGCCCACGAGCCTCGACCACCGCGGTACCGGCCACTCTCCACGCCTCACCCGCACCGGCGATTCTCGGACGCCTGCCACCGTCCACCGCGCGTCGTCCGCCTCGCCGGGCCACACTGGGACCCATGCGGCTGGTGATCATGACGGCGGGATCGCGCGGCGACGTCGCGCCGTACACCGGGCTGGGCGCGCGGCTGGCGCGCAGCGGGCACGAGGTCACGCTCGTCACCCACGCCCTGTTCGAGCCGCTGACCGCCGGCTCCGGGGTGCGGTTCCATCCGACCTCGGTCGACCCGCACGCCGAGTTGCACTCCGAGCGCGGCCGCGGCCTGCACGCCAGCACGACAGGGCTCGGCAAACTGCTGCGCATCGTCTCGATGGCCCGGTCGGCGGCCGAGGAGATGACCGACGACCTCGTCGGGGCGGCACGCGGCGCCGACGTCGTGCTGGCCGCCGGAGCCGTGGCACCGCTGGGCCGCGCCATCGCCGAGGGACTGAGCTTGCCCAGCCTCGGACTGTTCCTCCAACCCCAGCACCCGACAGGGGAGTTCGGGGCACCCATGCTCGGCGGACGCTCCCTCGGCACTGTGGGCAACCACCTGGGCGGACTGGCCGTCACCACCGCCGTCGACCAGGTCTTCACCCGGGCCGTGCGCCGACTGCGCACCCGGCACGGCATGACCCTGACCGGCCCCGCCGCGATCCGCCGGGCCCATGAGCGGGCGCGGCGGCCGGTGCTGCACGGCTTCAGCGAAGTGGTGGTGTCCCGGCCGCGGGACTGGCGGCCCGGGCTGGAGATCGCCGGGTACTGGTGGCCGTACGACACCCGGTCCTTGCCCGTGGAACTGGAGGAGTTCCTCGCCGCCGGGCCCGCCCCCGTCTTCATCGGACTGGGCAGCGCCACCGTGCCGGACCCTGAGCGTCTCAGCGGCGAGATCGTGCGCGCCCTGCGCGAGGCCGGACTGCGGGGGATCATCCAGCAGGGGTGGGCGGGCCTCGCCGCCCGCACCGACGACGTGATCACCGTCGGCGATGTGCCGCACGCGCTGCTGTTTCCCCGGATGGCCGCCGTCGTCCACCACGCCGGAGCCGGCACCACCGCGGCCGTCCTTCGCGCGGGTGTCCCGACCGTGCCGGTGCCGGTGCAGTTCGACGCCGGTTTCTGGGCAGCCCGTCTCGTCGCTCTGGGCACCGCCCCCTGCGCAGTCCCCTTGCGCCGCCTCACCGCGAACACGCTCGCTCCCGCCCTGCGCCGGGCCGTGAGCGACCCGGCCCATCGGGACCGGGCCCGGGACGTGGCGCGCCGCCTGGCCGAGGAGGACGGCGTGGCACCGGTCCTGGCGGCACTCGACCGACTCGCGACCTGAGCCGCGACGGGGCGCCGCACCTCACGACAGCGGCACGGTCGAGCCCCTGATCACCACCCGGCAGGGCAGGGTCTCGGTCCCGGAGCGGCGCGTGCCGCCGGAGATCGCCGTGAACAGGGCGTGCGCGGCGGCCCGTCCGACCTGTTCGAGGTTCATGTCGACACTGGTCAGCGGCGGCCGGGACGCGGACGTCAGGACCCGCCAGTTGTCGAAACCCATGACCGCCACGCCCTCCGGCACCCGCCGGCCGCGCTCTCGCAGGACGTCGATGACGCCCCGGGCGATCTGGTCGCTGCCGCACAGCACGGCGTCCACCTCCGGGTGCTGGTCGAGCAGCATCGCGGTGGCCGCCCGCCCCCAGCCCTCCGACCAGGCCCCGAACCGCGGCTCGCCCACCGGGGCCAGGCCGGCGCCGGCGAGCGCGGCCCGCGCGCCCTCGGCCCGCTCCCGTGCGGCGGCGTACCCGGGGTCGCCGGTGATGTGTGCGATCCGGGTACGGCCGCAGGTCAGCAGATGCTCGACGGCGATCCGGCCCGCGCCGACGTTGTCCGGGACGATGGACAGATCCTCCGGATTCTCCGACGGCGCGTACGCGTAGACCACGGGGACCGGCAACTCCCGTCCCAGGGACGGACGCGGGTCGGTCCGGCTGCCGACCACGATGAGCCCGTCGACCCGGCGGCCCAGCAGCGCGCGGACATGGTGCTGCTCACGGATCGCGTCCCCCCGGGCATCGCACAGGAACACCGCGACCTCGCCCGCTCCGAAGGCGTCCTCGGCGCCCATCAGTATCGGGATGCTGAACCGGCCCTCCAGGTCGCTGGTCAGCAGCCCCACGGTGCCCGTCCGTCCGGCCAGCAGCCCTCGGGCCACCTGGTTGGGGCGGAACGCGAGGCGCTCGGCCGCCTCGATCACGCGCGTTCTGGTCTCCGCCCGCACCTGGCTGCGGCCGTTGAGGGCCTTGGACGCCGTGGCGATCGACACGCCCGCCAGCCGGGCGACATCGCTGAGGGTGGCGGGCTGCGAACGCGAGGGGCCGGTGGCCTGTGCCATTGACATTCTCCTGTCTCGCGTCGCCTGCCGACGCCGTCGAGGGCACCCCGAACAGTACGCGGAAACTTTCGGTCCCGCCCTGGTACGGGTTTTCGAGTTCAGCCCAGAAACCGCTTCACGTAAGGGGATTGACGGGTCGTGGGATGCGTCCTTAGCGTCTCAGAAAGCCTTTTCGGCCCGTTTCCGCCACTCAGTTCAGTGCCACCACATCATTGTCCCGACCGGTGGGCCCGCGCACGGCCCGCCGCGACACAAGGGGAATCGACCATGGGGAGCACGGGGAGCACGGCCGGACCGCGTGGACACATACGCCGCCTCGTCACAGGTGCCATCGCCCTGCTCGCCACCGCGAGCCTGGTCACCGCGTGCGGCTCGGACGACGACGGCTCCGGCGGGGGAGGGGACAAGGCGGCGGCCGCCGGCGGTGTCGACGACGGTACCAAGCTGACGATGTGGACGCGGGCCGCGACCCGGCCGCAGAGCGAGGCCCTGGTCGAGGCGTACAACGCGAGCCACAAGAACAAGATCGAACTGACCGTCGTCCCCACCGACGACTACCAGGCCAAGGTCGGCGCGGCGGCCGGATCGCGCGACCTGCCCGACCTGTTCGCCTCCGACGTCGTGTTCGTGCCCAACTACACCTCCAGCGGTCTCTTCGCCGATCTCACCGAGCGCGTCGACGCCCTGCCCTTCGCCGAGCACCTGGCCCAGTCGCACATCAAGGCCGGCACCTACGAGGACAAGAAGTACGTCGTCCCGCACACCCTCGACCTGTCGGTGCTCTTCTACAACAAGGAGCTCTACCGGAAGGCGAAGCTCGACCCTGAGAAGCCGCCCACCACCCTGCGCGAGTGGGACCGGCAGGCCCGGGCCGTGGACGCACTCGGCGGTGGTGTCGACGGCACCTTCTTCGGCGGCAACTGCGGCGGCTGCGGCGTCTTCACCTGGTGGCCGTCCGTCTGGGCGGCCGGCGAGGACGTCCTGAACGAGGAAGGCACCGAGGCGAACCTCGCCTCCCCCGCCTCGACGAAGGTCTACGACACCTACCGCGGCTGGGTGCGGGACGACATCGTGGCGCCCGGCGCCCGCGAGGAGACGGGCACGACCTGGACCGGCATCTTCCCCAAGGGCAAGGTCGGCGTGATGCCGATGCCGTCGACCACGCTCGGACTGATGCCCAAGGACCTCGACCTCGGCGTCGCGCCCATCCCCGGCCCCGACGGCGGCAAGTCCACCTTCGTCGGCGGAGACGCCATAGGCATCTCGGCCACCAGCGAGTCCGCCGACCAGGCCTGGAACTTCCTCGCCTGGTCCCTCGGCGACAAGGCGCAGGTCGACGTGGTCGCCGCGCACAAGGACGTGGTGGCCCGCACCGACCTGGCGTCCAACAAGTACTCCAAGGCCGACCCGCGCCTGGTCACCATCAACGAACTGGTCGCCGAGGGCCGCACCCCGTACGCGATGAAGTTCGGCCAGACCTTCAACGACCCCAACGGGCCCTGGCTGGAGCTGATGCGCCACGCCGTCTTCGGCGACGGGAAGACCGTCGAGAAGGACAACGACGCCGTCACCGCCTCACTGGCCGACTGAACCGCCCCTCCCGACGACTCACGGCCAAGACGTTCCACGGCCAAGACGCCCTACGGCCAGACGTCCTACGGCGAAGGAGAGCCATGCCGGTGAAAGCGGCCGACCCGGCGACGGCCGAGCACATGCCCCCGCCGCGGCAGCGGGCCGGTACACCCCCGCCCCGCTGGCGCTCCCGCAAGGTCAAGGGCCTGGCCTACGTGGCCCCCACCGCGGTGTTCGTCACGGTCTTCTTCCTGCTGCCCCTGCTGCTCGTCGGGCAGATGTCGCTCAGCGACTGGCCGCTGCTCGCGGGAGACCGCGGCGCCAACGCGCCCGAGAACTACACCGACATCACCGACAGCACCCTGTTCTGGCCCGCGATCCGCTTCACCCTCCTCTACACCGTGATCGTCACGGTCGTCCTGCTCGCCCTGGCGCTGCTCCTGGCCCTCCTGGTGCAGGAGTCCCGCCCGGGCGCGGGCTTCTTCCGCACGGTCTACTTCCTGCCCGGCGCCCTCGGGCTGGCCTCCGCGTCCCTGCTGTTCTGGGGCCTGTACAGCCCCACCACGGGCCCGCTCAGCCGCATCCTCGAAGCCCTCGGACTCGTCGACGACCCGGTGTCCTTCCTCGGCTCACCGGCCTCGGCCCTGTGGTCGACGGTGTTCCTGATCGTCTGGAAGTTCGCCGGCTTCTACATGCTGATCCTGCTCGTGGGCCTGCAGCGCATCCCGCACGAGGTGTACGAAGCGGCACGGATGGACGGCGCGAGCCGCGCCCAGACCTTCCGCTCCATCACCCTGCCGCTGCTGCGGCCCTCCTTGGCCCTGTGCCTCCTGCTGTGCGTGACCGGCTCCCTGCTCGCCTTCGACCAGTTCTTCATCCTCACCAAGGGCGGACCGGACAACAGCACGGTCACCGTCGTCCAGCTGATCTACCGGGAGGCGTTCCAGCGGCTGAACCTCGGTACCGCGGCGGCCCTTTCGATCCTCGTACTGGCCGCGCTGCTCCTGCTGAACGCCCTGCAGTTCCGGGGCCTGCGCCGCGCCGACGAGTCATGACTCCCGCCGCCTCATGAGAAGGGACACCACGGTGCTCACCCGCGCCCTGGGCCGGACGCCCCACTACGTCGTCGCCGGCTCCCTGGCCGTCATCTTCCTCTTCCCCCTGCTGTGGAACGCCTGGGCGTCGGTGAGCGGCCAGCCCGGCACCGCCCAGCAGTCCGGCTACGGCCTCGGCAACTACCGCACGCTGCTCGACTACGACGCGGGCCTGTGGCGGTACCTGCTCAACAGCACGGTCGTCTCGGCGCTGACCGTGGCGCTGACCCTGGGGGTGTCCCTGCTGGGCGGCTACGCCTTCGCCCGCTTCGACTTCCCCGGCAAGAACCTGCTGTTCCTGCTGACCCTGGCCATCCTCATGGTCCCCTACGCCACCCTCCTCATCCCGCTCTACGTCCTGCTGGGCCGTCTCCAGCTGCAGAACTCGCTGATCGGACTGAGCCTGGTCCTGGCCATGTTCCAGCTGCCGTTCGCCACCTTCATGATGCGGATCTCCTTCGAGGCGGTGCCCCGCGAGCTGGAGGAGTCAGCCCTCGTCGACGGCTGCGGCACGGCGGGCGCGCTGCGCCGCGTGCTGCTGCCGGCGGTGCGGCCGGGACTGATCACCGTGGGACTGTTCGCGTTCCTCGCCGCCTGGAACGACTTCATCGCACCCCTGATCCTCATCTCCGACAGCGAGAAGGCACCCCTGCCCCTGGCCGTCGCCAACCTGCGGCAGCAGAGCATGGGCGCCGTCGACTACGGCGCCACCGAGGCGGGCGTGGTGGTCCTCGCCGTGCCCTGCCTGCTGCTCTTCCTGCTCCTGCAACGGCACTACATCAGGGGCTTCATGTCCGGCGCCCTCAAGGGCTGAGCCACCCCAGAGCCGCTTCGACGGACAAGACGGACCACCGGAAGGACGTGGACGAAGGCATGGACTGGTGAGGGAGAACACGGCACGCCCGCTCGTGCTGCCGGTGGCGCCGACCCGGGGGCGGCTGCGCCCGCTCGGCCTGGACGAGGTCCGGATCACCGGCGGCTTCTGGGCCCGGCGCCGCCACACCAACGCGACCGCGACGCTCGGCCACTGCCGCGACTGGATGGAACGCGAGGGCTGGACCGGCAACTTCCGGGCCGCCGCCGAGGGGCGGATCCACCGGGACCGGCGGGGCCGGGAGTTCGCCGACTCCGAGATCTACAAGCTTCTTGAGGCCATGGCTTGGGAGGGAGCTTCGTACGACGGGGACGTCGCGGCGCTCACCGACGTCATCGTCCCCGCCCAGCACCCGGACGGCTATCTGAACACCGCCTTCGGCCGGCCCGGGCAGCAGCCCCGCTACAGCGACCTCGAATGGGGCCACGAACTCTACTGTCACGGGCATCTCGTCCAGGCGGGTGTGGCCCAGGCTCGCGCCCGGGGCGAGGGCGAGCTGACGAAGATCGCCCGCCGGGCCGCCGATCACCTCTGCGCCGCCTTCGGACCGGGCGGCAACCAGGGCGTCTGCGGGCACCCGGAGATCGAGACGGCCTTGGTGGAACTCGCCAGACTGACGGGGGAGCAGCGCTACCTCGACCAGGCCGCCCTGTTCCTCGACCGGCGCGGCCACGGCCGCCTGGCCGACATCGAGTTCGGCCCCGCCTACTTCCAGGACGACCTGCCCGTACGCCGGGCCACGGCCCTGCGCGGACACGCCGTGCGCGCCCTGTACCTCGGGGCCGGCGCGGTCGACGTGGCCGTGGAGACGGGGGACGACGCGCTGCTCGCCGCCGTGGTACGGCAGTGGGAGACGACGGTCGCCCGGCGGACCTATCTGACCGGCGGGATGGGCTCGCACCACCGCGACGAGTCCTTCGGCGACGACTTCGTGCTGCCACCGGACCGCGCCTACTCGGAGACCTGCGCCGGTGTCGCCTCCGTGATGCTCGCCTGGCGGCTGCTGCTCGCCACCGGCGAGCCGCGCTTCGCGGACCTGGCCGAGCGGACCCTGTTCAACGTGATCGCGGCCTCCCCGTCCGAGGACGGCCGGTCCTTCTTCTACGCCAACACGCTGCACCGCCGTCACCGGGGCACTCCGCCCCCGGCGGACCGCGTCAGCCCGCGCGCCGACTCGGGGCTGCGCGCTCCCTGGTTCGCGGTGTCGTGCTGCCCGACCAACGTGGCGCGCACGCTCGCCCAGCTGCCGGCGTACCTGGCCACGGCGGACGACGACGGCCTGCAACTCCATCAGTACGCCGACGCGGAACTCGCCACCTCCCTGGCCGACGGGCAGGGCCTGGCGCTGCGGGTCCGTACCGACTACCCGTCCGGCGGGACCGTGTCCGTGCGGATCAGCCGCTCCCCGGCCCGCCCCTGGACCCTGTCCCTGCGTGTCCCCGCGTGGACGGCGGGGGAGACGGCCCGGATGGTCGACCCGGACGGGAATCGCCGTACGGTCGCCCCGGGCACCGCGCAGGTCACCAGGGTCTTCCGGCCCGGCGACGAGATACGCCTCGAACTGCCCGTCACCCCGCGCTGGATCCGGTCCGACCCCCGCATCGACGCGACACGCGCCACGGTGGCCGTCCAGCGCGGGCCCCTCGTGTACTGCGCCGAATCCACCGACCTGCCGGACGGACACGACGTCGACGCGCTCCGCGTGGACCCGTCCGCCGCACCGGAGGACGGGCCGGGCGACACGGTCCTCGCGCCCGGTGAGCTCGCCGAACCGCACGACACCGCCTGGCCGTACCGGCCGGTCGACGAGGCCACCGCACCCTCGACCGGCCCCGAGGCCATCACCCTGGTCCCCTACCACTCCTGGGCGAACCGCGGGCCCTCGACCATGCGCGTGTGGCTGCCGACGACCCCGCCCTCGACGACGCCCACCGGAAGGCAGCCGTGACCGCACAGCGAAGACGACACCGCCGCGGCATCCTGGCCGGGGCGCTGGCCCTGGGCCTGCTGACTCCGCTCGCCGCCACCGGCCCGGCAGCGGCGGACAACACGGCGATCGGCTACCCGGTCTACTCCGGATCCGACCACCCCGTCCCCGCCCTCCCGGCCGGCTTCACCGTCCACCGCACCCTGCGCGCCCAGTACGAGGCCGACCGCAGGGCCGGGGACGGCACCGACTTCTGGATGGACCGCATGCTGGCCCGCAAGGGCGAGGACCCGGCGGGAGACTGGCTGTTCACCCGGGGACGAGCCGTATTCATGAAGGAACACGAACCGTCCCGGCTGGGCTTCGCAGGCAAGGTCGCCTACTGGGAGAGCATCGACAACCGGTCCGCGTACACCATCACCCTGAACGTCGACGGCGAGAACCTCACCCTGCGGGAGAACACCGGCGCCCGCACACAGACCCCCAGTTACTGGCGCAGCGAGTTCACCCACGAGGCCACCGGCCTGAAGGTGACGCAGACCAAGTTCATCACCGAGGCGAACGCCGCCGTCACGAACCTGGCCCTCACCAACACCGGCCCCGAGCGCCGTGAGGTCCGGCTGAGCGCCACATCCCCGTACACGACGACCGCCGAGGGCCGTGAGCTGACCGGCACGGTGCCCGCGAAGAACAACCTCACGACCGTCTTCCCCCGCCTCAGCGGAGACGGCTTCACCGCCGGGGACGAGTCGCTGACCCGCACGCTGACCCTGCCGGCAGGCCACACCCTCGGCACCAAGGTCCAACTCGGCTTCGTCACCGAGGAGATCACCGACTCGCGCACCGAGTACGACTCCGTGCGCACCGCTTCCCCGGCCACCGCCTTCCGCCGGCACGTCCAGACGTACAACCGCTGGTGGGCCGAGAACCTGCCCTACCTCGACGTCCCCGACGACAACATCGAGAAGACGCTCTACTACCGCTGGTGGCTGCTGCGCTACAACTACCTCGACGCCGACATCCCGGGCAGCGACTACCAGTTCCCCACCTCCATGGAGGGCGTCCTCGGCTACAACAACGCCATCGCCCTCACCGTCGGCATGTTCGTCGACGACCTCAAGTACCTGCGCGACCCGAGCTACTCGTACGGCCCGTGGGTGTCGGCCGGAGAGGTCTCGAAGAACGGCAAGTTCACCGACAACCCGGGCGACCCGGAGAACTGGTCCAACAGCTACACCCAGTACATCTCCGAGGCGGCCTGGCGCTCCTACCAGGTGCACGGCGGCCCCGACGGCATCGTGCGCAACCTCGCCCGGTACGCGGAGAAGGACGTCCGCGGCCAGCTCGAGAACTACGACGAGGACGGCAACGGGCTGATCGAGTACGACTGGGGCGCGATGACCGGCAACGACGCCGACGCGGTCTCCTTCGACTGGAAGCCCGGAAACCTGGACCGCGCCGAATCCGCCTACGTCCACAGCAACGCGACGGCGGCTGCCCGCGCCTACGACCTGCTCGGCGAGAAGGCGAAGGCCGACGAGATGCGCGGGACGGCGAACCGGGTCAAGAAGGCGGTCCTCGACCACCTCTGGGACCCGAAGGACAAACTGCTCAAGCACCGGCACGTCGCCAGCGACACCCTGGTGCCGTGGAAGGAGATCAACAACTACTACCCGTACAGCGTGGGCCTGATGCCCACGCCGGAAGAGGACCCGCAGTACCTGGAGGCGCTGCGGCTGTGGGCGGACGCGAAGCAGTACCCCGTCTTCCCGTTCTTCACGGCCAACCAGGCCGACAAGGCGGAAGCGGCGGAACAGGGCCACCCCGGGAGCAACAACTTCTCCGTCATCAACTCCACCGTCACCTTCCGCTTCCTCTCCTCGGTGCTGCGAAAGTACCCCAGCAAGTACATCGACAGCACCTGGTACAAGAAGCTGCTCTCCTGGAACGCCTGGGCCCACTACGTCGACGGGGACAACCGGTACCCCGACCAGAACGAATTCTGGTCCGACGGCAGTGCCGACCCGCAGAGGATCGGCTACCGCTCCTGGATCCACCACACCGTCCTCGGCACCACCAACTGGACCGTCATCGAGGACGCGATGGGGTTCAGGCCGCGCGACGACCGGAAGATCGAGCTGTGGCCGATCGACATCGACTGGCCGCACTTCGCGGTCACCGACATCAACTACCGGGGCACGGACGCGGCCGTCCTGTGGGACGAACCGGGCGACGGGAAGCGCCCGTACGGCAAGAAGGTCCCCGAGGGGTACTCCCTCTACCTCGACGGCAAGCTCGCCTTCACCGCGGACCGCCTCACCCACCTCGTCTACGACCCCGAGACCCGTAAGGTCACCTTCCCCGACGGCGGCGGGGCCAAGGCGAGGACCACCGGCCTGCGCACGGACATCGCCAAGGCGCAGGACGTCACCTACGGCCCGAAGGAGCGCGTCACCGACCTGTTCGCCAAGGCCGGCCGGGACCTCACGGGCACGGCCGGGAACAACCTCGCCGCCGGCGCCACCGCCCGTGCCTCCCACGAGGCCGAGGGCCGGGGCGTCGCCGGTGCCGTCGACGGCTTCACCGTCAACGAGCCCCACTGGGGCGCCCGAGGTTCCGGCAACACCGAGGACTGGTACGAGATCGACTTCGGCCGCACCCGCACGGTCGACGACGTCCGGCTGCACTTCTCCAGCGACAAGAAGCCCGGCGGGTACGCCGAACCGGCCCTCTACACCGTGCAGTACCAGGACCGGGCCGGCCAGTGGAAGGACGTGTCCCGGCCCGCCAAGTCACCGGCCTACCCGCGCGCCAACCTCAACCGGGTGCGTTTCCAGGAGGTGACCACGGCCAAGCTGCGCGTGCTCATGCGCCACCGCGACGGCCACACCAGCGGCCTGAAGGAGATCCAGGCCTTCGACACCGACGCCCGCCCGCCGGCGGCCCGCAACCGGCCTCCCTACGTCGAGGCCTGGCGGGACCCCACATACACCCGGCCGGGCCAGGTCAGGCTCACCGGCGTCACCGAGGACGACGGACTGCCGAAGAGGGAACTCTCCGCCTCCTGGAAGACGGCCGACGGCCCCGACGGCGGCACCGTCATCTTCGACGACCCCCGAGCCCCCACCACCGTCGCCCGGTTCACCAAGGCGGGCACCTACACGCTCGAACTCACGGCCACCGACGGCACGTTGACGTCGTCGAAGCGGGTCGTGGTGAAGGTGGAGGAGCTCGGCGACGGCCGGGTGAACCTGGCACCCTCCGCGACCCCCACGGCGTCCTACACCTCCGGCTGGGAGTCAGCGGCAGCGATCAACGACGGCCGCGAACCGGCCTCGTCGTCCGACGCCCCGCGCTGGGGCAGCTGGCCCCAGAAAGACACCCAGTGGATCCAGTACACCTGGGAGGACCCGGTCCGTGTGGACGGGTCCGACCTGTACTTCTTCCGCGACGCGCAGCCAGGCGCGGCCGACGGTGTGGGAGTGCCGGCCTCGTGGGTCATCGAGTACCGCGACGGCGAAACCTGGCGTGAGGTCCCCGCGCCCAGCGGCTACGGCACCGCCGAGAACCGCTACAACCGGACCACGTTCACGCCGGTCACCACCACCGCGTTGCGGGCGAAGCTCACCGGCCACCCGAATCTGGCCCTCGGCGTACAGGAGTGGAAGGTCTACGCCGAGGCTCCGGAGTCGGTACGCGAGATCCACATCCCCACTCTCCGCGGCACGATCCCCGACCTGCCCGGGCAGGTGACGCTCGTCTACCCCGACGGATCCACGGCCCGCTCCCCCGTGGCCTGGCCGGCCCTGACCGAGGACCAGGTCGCCGAGGGCGGCACCAGTGTCACGGTCACCGGCCTCGCCGACCGCACCGCCCAGCCGGTCACCGCCACCGTGTGGGTACGGCACACCGACGCGGTCGAGATCACCAGCATCGCGGAGGAACGCGTCACCACCCGCCCCGGCAGAGCCCCCGCGCTCCCCGCCACGGTGGTCGCCACGTACAACGACGGCTCCAGGGACAGCCGGACACGAGTGACCTGGGACCCGGTCGATCCGGACCAGTACGCCGGGCCCGGAACCTTCGAGGTCAGGGGAACCGTGCCGGACACCTCCCACCGCGCCACGGCCACGATCACCGTGCCACCCCCGCACGACCCGAGCGGACCTTCTCCCGCTCGCCGATGACCGACGACCGACGACGATCGGAGTGCGCCATGTCCCAGCCACCCACCCGGCGCCGCGTGCTGAGCCTGACCGCCGGCGCCGCGGCCACAGCGACCCCGCTCATCGCCTCCGGCCCGACGGCCCAGGCCGCAACCGCCGGCTTCACCGCCGAGGCCGCCGAGGTAGCGAAGACCGCGAAGACCGCCGCGCGAGCGCTGCCCGCCCAGCCGACCTGGGCGGTGCGGCCCTTCGGCCTGGATCAGGTCACGCTCGGCGGGGGCGTCTTCCGGGCCAAGCGCGACCTGATGCTCGACTACGCCCGCGCCTACCCGGCCGACCGCGTCCTGGCCGTCTTCCGCGCGAACGCCGGACTGGACACGCGCGGCGCACGACCGCCCGGCGGCTGGGAAACCGCCGACGGCAACCTGCGCGGCCACTACGGAGGCCACTTCCTCAGCCTCATCGCGCAGGCCTACGCCGACACCCGCGAGGCCGCCCTCAAGTCCAAGCTCGACCACCTGGTCACGGCCCTCGGCGAATGCCAGCAGGCCCTCGCCGAACGCGGCGACCCCAAGCCCAGCCACCCCGGTTACCTGGCGGCCTACCCGGAGACCCAGTTCATCCTCCTGGAGAGTTACACGACGTACCCCACCATCTGGGCGCCGTACTACACCTGTCACAAGATCATGCGCGGCCTCCTGGACGCGCACACCCTGGCCGGCAATCAGCAGGCGCTGACGATCGCCGCCAAGATGGGCGACTGGGTGCACAGCCGCCTGGGCCGGCTGCCGAAGGCGCAGCTGGAACGCATGTGGTCGATCTACATCGCCGGCGAGTACGGCGGCATGAACGAGGTCATGACCGACCTCTACGCCCTCACCGGCCGACCGGAACACCTCGCCGCCGCCCGCTGCTTCGACAACACCACGCTGCTCGACGCCTGCGTGGAGAACCGAGACGTCCTGGAAGGCAAGCATGCCAACCAGCACATCCCGCAGTTCACCGGCTACCTCCGCCTGTTCGACCACACAGGCGAAGAGACCTACGCCGCCGCGGCCCGCAACTTCTGGGGCATGGTCGAGGGCTCCCGCACCTACGCCCTGGGCGGCACCGGCCAGGGCGAGATGTTCCGCGCCCGGGGCGCCATCGCGGCGACCCTCGACGACAAGAACGCCGAGACCTGCGCCACGTACAACATGCTCAAGCTGAGCCGGCAGCTCTTCTTCCACGAGCCGGACCCCGCGTACATGGACTACTACGAGCGGGGTCTGACCAACCACATCCTCGCCTCCCGCCGGGACGCGCCCGGCACCGACAGTCCCGAGGTCACCTACTTCGTCGGCATGGGCCCGGGCGTCCGACGCGGATACGGCAACACCGGCACCTGCTGCGGCGGCACCGGCATGGAGAACCACACCAAGTACCAGGACTCCGTGTACTTCCGCTCCGCCGACGGCAACACCCTGTACGTCAACCTGTACCTGGCCTCCACCCTGCGCTGGCCGGAGCGCGGCCTCGTCATCGAGCAGACGAGCGACTACCCGGCCGAGGGCGTCCGCACCCTGATCTTCCGCGAGGGCGGCGGCCGACTCGCCGTCAGACTCCGCATCCCGTCCTGGGCCACGACAGGCGTCACGGTCACGGTCAACGGAACCCCGCAAGGGGGCCGCGCCGCACCCGGCACCTACCTCACTCTGAACAGAAACTGGCGCCCGGGCGACCGCGTCCGTATCTCGACGCCCTACCGCCTGCGCATCGAACGAGCCCTGGACGACCGGACCGTCCAAGCGCTCTTCTACGGCCCGCTCCTCCTGACAGCCCAGAGCCCGGAACAGCAATTCCGCACCTTCTCCTTCTACCAGGACTTCACGCTCCGCGGCGATCTGGCCGACGCGATCAAACCCGCCTCCCGTCCCCTGCACTTCACCACGCACAACCTCACCCTCGCCCCCTTCCACCTGGGCAACGACGCCCCCTACCACGCCTACTTCAAGCGCTCCGAACCCGTCATCGTGTTCGGCACGGCCGACTCGGGTGTCCCCAACCACGCCCGCCCCGACGGCGAGAGCTTCCTCGACGCCCTCTGGCAACAGGCCCCCTTTCCGGCCTCCGCCCAGTTCGTGCGTGCCGTACGCACCCTCGCGGACCGCTGGCTGTCCGAAAACCTGTTCACCCGCACTGAACGCGACCGCGTCATCACGGCCGCGAACAACGCGGACCTGAGACGCTGAACGCTCCGAAATCGCCAAATCCGGACCGGAAGTCGTCTGGACCACTGACGAACCTTGAACGCGCCTGTCCGGATCTGCTTGGGTGACGACTCAATGGCCGCCATCCGGTGGCGTATCGGGGGGAATGGTTTCTGTGCTGGGCCGGCAGCGGGGCATGAACACGCCGTACGACGGGCGACCGCACCGGCCCCTTCCGCCCGCCTGGATCCCGCACCGCCACTGACGGGCGGGCCAGGCGATCCCGGTCTCACACCATTCACACCCTTGATGCAGACCTGAGGAAGGTGCATGAGGTACTTCCGTCTGCTCGTTCTGGGCAACGGCATCTCGGCGTACGGCAGTTACCTGAACATGGTGGCGCTGAACGTCTTCGTCTACGACGCCACCGGCAGCGCGCTGGCCGCCGGCCTCTTCATGGCCGTACGTCTGGCGACCAGTGTCGTGTCGGGCTGGGTCAGCGGCCGGCTCGTCTCGGCCTGCAACCGCAAGCGCCTGATGGTCGGCGCCGACCTGTGCCAGGCCGTGGCCCTGCTGTCACTGCTGCTCACCCCCGACGGGATACGCCCCGGGCTGCTGTACGTCCTGGCCGTGGTCACGGGCGGCTGCTCGACGCTCTCCCAGGTGGCCCTGCGCAGCAGCATCCCCGAGATCGTCGGCGCGGAGCACCGCGTCCGGGCCAACGGGCTCCTCGTGACCGGACGTTCGCTCGCCATGATCGCCGGCTTCGCCTCATCGGGCGTGGTGGTGGCGCAGCTCGGCTACTCCGCGGCGTTCGCCCTGGACGCCGCGACCTTCCTGGTCTCCGCGACTGTGCTCTTCCTGCTGCCCGTCCGCACCAGGTCGGCGCCCGACGCCACGGACGCCGGCTCCTCGAAGGACTCCGGGGCCGCGCGCTGGACGGCCCGGATGCTGCTGGGAACCGCGCCGGTCCTCATGGCGATGGTCGCCATCCGAGCGGTCGACGGACTGGGCTCCTCGTCCCACAACGTCGCCCTGCCCATCTACTCCAGCGGCCTGGACCCCGACCATCCGGCCACGTTCATCAGCCAGTTCTGGGCCACCTGGGCCATCGGCAACATCGTCGCCCAGCAGGTCATCGGCCGGGTCACCAAGAAGTCCGGACGGACACCGGGGGAGCGGGCCTTCGCGCTCGGCGCCTGTGTGATGTCGGCCGGGTTCATCGTGGTCTTCAGCGGACTGCCGACCGTGCCCGCCGTCATCGCCGCGCTCGTCGCCGGAGCCGCCGACGGATTCACCGAGATCGTCTACGTGTCGAGGCTGCAGACCGCCCCCGACGAGCAGCGCGGCCGTCTCTTCGGGCTCACCGCCTCGGTGGAGAACTTCGGGTTCGGACTCGGCATGCTGGTCAGCGGCGCGCTCCTGGAGACCTTCTCGCCGCTGCAGGTGGTGGGTGCCTTCCACGGCCTCGCGATCGTCCTGTGCCTGATCCTGCTCGGCTGGCTGCTGCGCCGGGGCAGGAGAGCACCCGACCCGCCCGCGGAGGAACCGGCCGGCCGTGACCAGCCGACGGTGACGGAGGGACGCGGCTGATGAGCACCAGCGAGCCCGACCCGCGGATGGCCGTCATCGGCATGGCCTTCCGGCTGCCCGGCGCCGACACGCCCGAGGACTTCTGGCGGATCATCCGCGACGGCACCGACTGCGTCACCCGCTTCACCGACGAGGAACTCGCCGCCGCCGGTGTGCCTGCCGAGGAGTACGAGGCGGAGGACTTCGTCGGCGCCTCCGGGCTCCTCGACGACATCGCCGGCTTCGACGCCCAGCACTTCGCGATGAGCCCCCGCGAGGCCCAGCTCACCGACCCGCAGCACCGCATGTTCCTGGAATGCGCCCAGCACGCCCTGGAGAACGCCGGCTACCCGGGCGAACGGGACGGCACCCGCGTAGGCGTCTGGGCCAGCACCGGCTACCACCTCTACACGATGCGGAACTACCTGCTCAACAACGTCCTGCCCAGCGGGCCGGTACCCGACTGGACCTCGGGCATGCAGATCACGGTCGGCAACTACGCCGACTTCACCGCCACCCGGGTCGCCTACCGGCTGGACCTGACCGGACCCGCCGTCAACGTCCAGACGGGCTGCAGCAGTTCGCTGGTCGGCGTGCAGTCGGCCGCGCAGTCGCTGCTCATGGGGGACTGCGACATCGCCCTCGTCGGTGCCACCGCCGTCCACGTGCCGCAGGTCCTGGGCTACCGCTACGTCAAGGGCTCCATCCTGTCCCCGTCCGGCCGTCTGCGGGCCTTCGACGCCGGCGCCGACGGCACCGTGGGAGGCACGGGCGTCCTGGCCGTGGTCCTGAAGCGGCTGGCGCGCGCGGTAGCGGACGGCGACACCATCCACGGGGTCGTCCGCGGCTGGGGCATCAGCAACGACGGCGCCGACAAGAAGGCGTTCACCGCCCCGAGCGCACAGGGCCAGCGTGCGGCCGTCCGCCAGGCCCTGCGACGCGCCGGCGTAGGCGCCGACACCATCGGCTACCTGGAGACCCACGGCACCGGCACGCTCAAGGGCGACCCGATCGAGTTCGACGGCGCGGCCGCCGCCTACCGCGAGGACACCGACCGCGAAGGCTACTGCGCCCTGGGCTCGACCAAGGCCAACATCGGCCACCTCGACGCCGCCTCCGGACTGGCCGGCCTCGTCAAGACCCTGCTGGTCCTGCGCCATGGAGTCATCCCGCCGATGGCGAACTTCAGCGAACCCAACCCCCTCATCGACTTCGACCACAGCCCCTTCTACGTCCCCCGGGCCGCCCGGCCCTGGCCGGAGAGCGACGTACCCCGCCGCGCGGGCCTCACCTCACTGGGTGTGGGCGGCACCAACGTCCATCTGGTCCTGGAACAGGCTCCCGAGCCTGCGCCCAGGACCGGCGGCACCGCGCCGCCGGACGTGCTGCTGGTCTCGGGGAGCAGCCGCGAGGCCCTCGCGGACAACGCCCGTGCCTTCCGCGACCGGTTACGTCAGCTGCCCGCACCGCGCCTGACGGACCTCGTCACCACCGCAGCCCTCGGCCGCGCCCACGGCCGTCACCGCCTCGCGGTCCGAGGCTCCACCCCGGCAGCCCTGGCCGAGGCCCTCGACGCCTGGCTGAGCGGAACCGCCCCGGCGGCGGTCACCACGGGAGCTCCATCCGGGCAGGGCACCCCGCGCGTGGCGTTCCAGTTCACCGGGCAGGGCAGCCAATACCCCGGAATGGCCGACGCCCTCTACGCGCGTTACCCCGCGGTACGCGACGTGCTCGACACCTGCGAGCAGCACCACCGCGACCTCACCGGCGACTCCCTGCTCGACGCACTGCGCACGGCGGACCGGGCGGACGGACCGGGGGAGGGGCCGCTCGGGGGCACGGACACCGCGCAGCCCGCGCTGTTCGCCTTGCAGTGCGCCCTCGTCCGGCTGTGGCGAGACGCCGGCGTCGAACCGCACGCCGTGACCGGCCACAGCGTGGGGGAGTATGCCGCGCTGTACGCGGCCGGGGCCCTGTCCCTGGAGGACGGTCTGCGCCTCACCACCGAGCGGGGCCGGCTGATGCAGCGGCGCTGCGCACCGGGCGCCATGGTCGCGGCCCCGCTCGACCGGGCGGCCGCCCGCGCCCTGGCCGCCGAGGTTCCCGGACTCGAGGCGGCCGTGAGCAACGGAGACCGGACCCAGGTGCTCGCCGGACCCGTCGCCGCCGTCGAGCGGGCGTGCGCGCTGCTGGACGAGCGCGGCACACCGGGGCAGCGGCTGCCGGTGACCCGCGCCTTCCACACCGCCCTGATGGAACCGATGCTGGCCGAGTTCGAAAAGGTCCTCGACGACGTGGACTTCCGCCCGGTGCGCATCCCCTTCGTCAGCGCCCTGGACGGCGCGACCCACCCGCCCGGCTGGATCCCCGGCACGGACCACCTCATACGGCACACCCGCGAACCCGTCCGCTACGACGAGGCGTTGCGCGGGATCGGCACCGAGTCGCCCGGCGTACTGCTCGAGATAGGCCCGCACACCACCCTCAGCGGTCTGGCCCGCCGGGCGCTGCCCGACGTGCCGGCGCTGCCGTCCCTGCGGCGCGGCACCGGACTCGGCGCCCTCTGGGGTGCGGCGGCGGCACTGCACTGCGCCGGAGCGGACGTCGGCTGGGACACGCTCCTGGCGGGCAGCGGCGGCAGACGCATCCCACTGCCCGGATACCGATTCCAGCACAAGAACCACTGGATGGGGCACCGGTCGACGCCCCCGAGTACGAGAACAGCAGCGAGAGAGGGAACCGAAGTGGTGCAGCAAGAGGCAGCGGTCGCACGGGTACTCCAGAGCATCGTCGAGGCAACCGCCCGGCACCTCGGAGCGGATCCGTCGGCGATCGTCGGCGACGCGAACTTCTTCGACCTCGGCGCCGACTCGCTGCAGATGATCAGTGTGCTGCGGGAACTGGAGCAGGCCCATCACGTCAAGGTGACGATGAGACAGCTGCTGGAGGAGACTGGCACGCCGAGCCGGCTGGCGGAGTTCATCGTCGCCCGCATGCCGGGCGCGACGGGCGCGGGGCCGGCCGATTCCCCGGTGCTCAGGTCTGAGCCGGAGCAGCCCGTCGCTCCGGCACCGGCTCCCGAGCCCGTCGCTCCGGCACCGGCTCCCGATCCTGTCGCTCCGGCACCGGCTGCGGAGCCCGCCGCCCTCACCGGCACGGCATCCGCTCCCGAGTACGCGACCCGCGAGGAGCTGGAGGACCTCGCCCACAAGATCCAGCAGATGTCCCGGATACAGCTGCAGATGATGTCCCAGCTCTCCCAGCTGCTCGCCCTCCAGACCACTTCGGTGACGGACCGGCTCAACGGCAAGGTGGCCAAGTGACCGGGCTGAACGGCATCTCCGCGGCACTGGACCAGGACCTGGCCGCGATGACCGAACTGTCGCGGCGCATCGCCGAGCAGATGGGCGATACCCCCGCTCCAGAGGCCCCGCAGCCGCCACGGATCCACGGACCCCGCGTGACGGTCGCGAAATCCTCCGGCATGCTCCAGGACGTCTCGCCGCACACCCAGCAGGAGCACCTGACCGACCTGGTACGCCGCTACACCGCCAAGACGCCGACCTCCAAGCGGATCGCCCAGCGCTACCGCCGTGTCCTGGCCGACAGCCGCGCCGTCGTCGGCTTCCGCAGCGGCACGAAGGAGATGCTGTACCCCATCGCCGGCCGCCGGGCGAGCGGGGCACGGCTCGAGGACGTCGACGGCAACGAGTACGTCGACATCACCATGGGCTTCGGTGTCCTGCTCTTCGGCCACGAGCCCGGCTTCGTCACCGAGGCCGTGCGCGAGCACCTGTCCCGGGGCATCCAGCTCGGCCCCCGCACCATCGAGACCGGCGAGGCGGCGGAACTCCTCGCCGACCTCACCGGACTGGAGCGGGTGGCCTTCGCCAACTCCGGCACGGAGGCGAACTCGGCGGCCATCCGCCTCGCCCGCGCCGCCACCGGCCGCGACAAGATCGTCTCGTTCCTGGGCGCCTACCACGGCCACGCCGACAACGTCCTGGGCCGGTCCTCGCACAGCGGCACCGACCAGATCACCGTGCCCGTCTCCCGGGGCATCCCGCAGGCCGCCGTCTCCGATCTGCTGGTCCTCGACTACGGCAGCGAGGCCGCCCTGGAGACAATCGCCCGGAACGCCGGCGACGTCGCCGCGGTCGTCGTGGAGCCGGTACAGAGCAGGCACCCCCAGCTCCAGCCGGTCGAGTTCGTGCGCAGGCTGCGGGAGCTGACCCGCCGCCACGGCATCGTGCTGCTCTTCGACGAGATGCTGACCGGCTTCCGCCCCGCCCCGCGCGGCGCGCAGGAGCTGTACGGCGTGACCCCGGACCTCGCCACCTACGGCAAACTCCTCGGCGGCGGCTTCCCCATCGGCGCCATCGCGGGCCGCGCCGACATCATGGACGGCGTCGACGGCGGCTACTGGTCCTACGGCGACGACAGCTACCCGCCCGCCGACACCACCTTCTTCGGCGGTACGTACATCCAGCACCCGGTGTCGATGGTCGCCGCCCGCGCCGTCCTGACCCACCTCAAGGAGCACAGCCCGCACCTCCAGGAGCGCCTCAACGCGCGAACCGCCGAACTGGCCGCGACGCTGAACGACTTCTTCGAGGCCGAGGAGTACCCGCTGCGGATGAGCCACTTCGGCTCCCAGTTCCGTTTCGAGCACCGCGCCGACATGGAACTGCTCTACCACCACCTGATGCTGCGCGGCGTCCACGTCTGGGAGTGGCGCAACTTCTTCCTGTCCACCGCCCACTCGGACGGCGACATCGAGTTCATCGCAGACGCCGTACGGGACTCGCTGCGCGAACTGCGGTCGGCGGGCTTCTTCCCGGGAACGCGGCCCGTGGCGCCGAAGGCGGCCCCGCCGAAACCGGAACCGGCCACTCCCGCACCGACAGCTGCCCAAGCCGCCCCCGTGGCCTCCATGGCCTGGAACGCCGCGGCGGTCACCGCGCCTCGCACGGCACCCGCGAAGGAAGCCGTCCCGCGCACGCCCGACTTCAGTGTCTACTTCTTCGGCGACTATCCCCAGGAGATCTCGGCACCCCGCCAGGGGCAGTACGAACTCCTCATGGACGTCGCCCGGTTCGCCGACCGGAACGGATTTCACTCGCTCTGGATGCCCGAGCGGCACTTCCACTCCTTCGGCGGACTCTTCCCCAACCCGGCGGTGCTCGCCGCCGCGCTGTCCCGCGAGACCGAACGCATCCGGCTCAACGCGGGCTCCGTCGTCCTGCCCCTCCACGACCCCATCCGGGTCGCCGAGGAATGGTCGATGGTCGACAACCTCTCCGGCGGCCGGGTCGGCATCGGTGTCGCCAGTGGCTGGAGCGCCAACGACTTCGTCTTCTTCCCCGACCGTTTCGGCCGGCACAAGGAGCTGATGTACGAACAGCTGGAAGAGGTACGGACGTTCTGGCGCGGGAACGCCCTGCGCCGGGCCGGCGGGGACGGCGAGGCCGAGGTACGGCTCTTCCCCCGTCCGGTGCAGGACACCCCGCCGATGTACACCGCGGTGGTAGGCAACCCCGCCTCGTACGAACTCGCCGCCCGCCACGACCTGGGCATCGTCACCAACCTGATGACCCAGACCGTCGAACAGCTCCGGGACAACATCGCCCTCTACCGCCGCACCCGGGCCGCACACGGCCTGGACCCGGACGCCGGGCGCGTCGCCGTCCTGCTGCACACCTACCTCGCGGAGGACCACGACACCGCGCGGACCGAGGCGTACGAACCGCTGTCCCGCTACATGCGCGCGTCCCTGTCCGTGTTCAGCGGCGTCACCAACAGCCTCGGGCACAGCATCGACCTGGCCGAGCTGAGCGAGGACGACCTGGACGCCGTGTTCCGCCGCGCCTACGGCCGTTACTGCGACCAGCGCGCCCTGATCGGCACCGCGGACAGTGTGCGGCCGGTGGTGGACGCGGTGACCGCGGCCGGCGCCGACGAGATCGTCGCCCTCGTCGACTTCGGTGTCACGGAGGACGCACTGCGCGGGGCGCTGCCGCACCTGGACGTCCTGCGCCGCCGCTACCGGGAACCGGCTCCTTCCGTCTCCCGCGGCGCGCCGTTGTCGCCCGGCCAGGAACGGATCTGGTTCCTGGAGCGGCTCCTTCCCGGCCGTACCGCCTACAACGAGGTCAAGGCCATCCGCCTCGACGGCTCACTCGACGTACCCGCTCTGCACGCGGCACTGCGCGGACTCGTCACCCGTCATGAGGGGCTGCGTACCGTTTTCCGCGAGACCGGAGGGGAGCCCCAGCAAATCGTGCGGGCGTCCGCCGAGCCCGACTTCGCAGTCGTGGACGGCGCGCTCCAGGACGTCCTCGCGGCCGAGAGCGCACGCCGCTTCGACCTGGCGGACGGCCCGCTGTTCGTCACCCGGCTGGTCAGGCTCGCCGAGGCGGAGCACGTCCTCGTGCTGTCCCTGCACCACATCGTGGTCGACGCGGCCTCCGCCACCGTTCTCGCCCGTGACCTGTCCGCCCTCTACCGGGCCGAACGCGCGTCCACGCTCCCTGACCTCCCGGCCCTGACCTGGAGCTACGCCGACCACGCCCGGGAACTGGCGGCGTCCGCGAGCAGCCCCGAGGCCGAGGAGGACCTGGCCTACTGGCGCCGCGCCCTCGGTGGCGAGCTGCCCGTCCTCGCCCTGCCCACCGATCGGCCGCGCCCCGCGACGATGACCTCCAACGGCCGGGCCGTCTTCCACACCCTCGACCCGGAACTCTCCCGTCGCCTGCGCGAGCTGAGCCGCACCCGCCGCAGCACCCTGTTCATGACCCTGCTCGCCGGCTACGCGACGATGCTGCACCGGATCACCGGACAGACGGACATCGTGGTCGGCACCCCGATCTCGGACCGCCCCGAGCGGGCCGAGCACCTGCTCGGCTTCTTCGTGAACACCCTCGCGCTGCGCCTCGACCTGTCCGGAGACCCCGCGTTCTCCACGCTGCTGGAACGCGTGCGCACGGTCGCCCTCGACGCGTACGACCACGCGCGGGTGCCCTTCGAGACGGTGGTGCGCGAACTCGCCCCGACCAGGGCGGTCGACCGGACACCGGTGTTCCAGGCCTTCGCCGAGTTCCAGCGCGCCGAACCGTTCCGCTTCGAGCTGCCCGGCATCGAGGCCACCCCCTGGACGCCGGCCCGGACAAGTCCCTCACCGACCTCACCGTCTACTTCACCGACCAGCCGCACGGCATCCGCTGCCATCTGGAGTACAACACCGACCTGTTCGACCAGCACACCGTCGACCGGTTCTTCGCCACGTTCCAGGACCTGCTCACGGCCGCGGTCGACACCCCGGAGGCAGCCCTGTCCCAGCTCGCGGCCACTGCCGTCGAGCCGGCGGCCGAGGGCGACCCCGTTCCGCGGTCCTGGCAGGAGGGCCCTGCCCGCCCCTCGGCAGCCACCACCGTCCACGCCCTCTTCGCCCGGCGGACAGCCGCGCAGCCGAACAGTACGGCGGTGATCAGCGGCGACTCCCGGCTGACCTACCGCGAACTGGACGACCGCGCGGAGCAGTTGGCCTCCGCCCTGCGGGCGCGGCACACCACGGGCGTCGACGAGGCGGGGACGGTGGCCCTTTGGCTGCCGCGCTCCGCCGACCTGGTCGTCGCCATGCTCGCCGTGCTGAAGACGGGCCGCGCCTACGTCCCGCTCGACCCCTCCCTCGGCCGGGCACGCGCCGAGCAGGTCATCGCCGAGTGCGGGGCCCGGACGCTGGTGTCGACCCGCGAAGAGGCGGCGGCCCTGAAGCTGCCCGGGCACCTGACCGTCGTACCGCCCGACGCGACCGCACCGCCCCGGCAGGACGTCGCCTCCACCCCCGGCGACCGCTCCCCGTGCTGCGTCCTCTACACCTCGGGCAGCACCGGCACACCCAAGGGCGTCGTGGTGGCACACCGCGGTGTCGTCGACCTCTGCGAGTGGCAGCACCGCCGCTTCGCCTTCACCCCGGCCGACCGCAGTGCCGTCGTGTGCAGCCAGAGCTTCGACGCCTCGCTCCTGGAGATCTGGCCGGCGCTGACCGCGGGAGCGTCGGTCGTCATCGCCGACGAGGAACTGCGCAGGGATCCACGGTCCCTGGCCCGGTGGTACGCCGAGCAGGGCATCACCTTCTCGATCCTGCCCACCGCCCTCGGCGAACAAGTGCTCCGCCTGCCCCCGGCCGACCAGCCGCCCCTGCGTCACCTGCTGCTCGGCGGCGATGTGCTGCGCACCCGGCCGCTGCCCGAGGCGCCGTACGAGACGGTGAACGTGTACGGGCCCACCGAGGTCACCGTGCTGTGCACCACGCACACCGTGCCCGCGCAGGGCGAGGACCCCGCCGCCGCGATCCCGCTCGGGCGCCCGGTCGACAACGTGACGCTGAGCGTGCTCGACGCGTCCGGCACCCCGGTGCCCGTCGGCACGGTGGGGGAGTTGTACGTCGGCGGCACCGGCGTGGCCCTCGGCTATCTGCACCGGGCCGAACTCACCAAGGAGCGCTTCCTGCCGGACCCGCACGGCAGCCCTGACGCCCGCCGGTACCGCACCGGCGACCTCGTCCGCTGGAGCGGTGACGGGACGCTGGAGTTCTGCGGCCGGGCCGACGACCAGGTGAAGGTGCGGGGCTTCCGGGTCGAGCCGGAAGAGGTCTCGCGCGTGCTCAACGCCCTGGACGGAGTGCGCGAGGCGGCCGTGCTGGCCCGCCGCAACGACCGCGGCGAGGCGTACCTCGCCGCCTACGCCGTCCCCGCCGGTCCGGTCGGCACGGCGGCCGGCGACCGGCAGGCCTTCGCCGACCTCGTGGCCGGGGAACTGGCATCCCGGCTGCCGGAGTACCTGGTACCGCGTGCCTGGTGCGTCTTGCCGGCCCTTCCCCTGACAGGCAACGGCAAGCTGGACCGAGGCGCGCTGCCGGCGCCCGACCTCGTCACCACCGCCCCGGGCCCCAGGCCGGGCACCACCGTCGGCGATGCCCCGGAGGCCGGTCACCGCACGGATGTCGAACGGCGTGTACGACAGCTGTGGGCGGACGAGTTCGGCATCGATGCGGACGGCATCGCCGCCGACGTCTCGTTCTTCGACCTGGGCGGCCACTCCATCACCGCGATGCGGCTGGTCAACCAGGTCCGGGAGGAGTTCGGCACCGACTACCCGATGCTGAGTTTCTATCAGGAGCCGACACCGCGGGCCATGACGGCCCAACTGGCCCTGGAAGTCGATGAGCTGTCGACAGCCCCGGCATGTGGGTCCGGCGAGGGCGGCCCCGGCTCGGTGGAACGCCGCGCACCCGCCACCGCTCAGCAGTCCCGCTTCGCCAAGGTGCACGCCGAACACCTCCTGCCCCAGGTCTTCAACGTCGCGCTGCGGATCACCCTCTCCGGAGACCTGGACGCGGCGGCCCTGCGCACAGCGCTGACCGGCCTCGTCGAGCGGCACGAGGGACTGAGGACCCGTCTGGTGTCCAGCGGGGACGGCTGGGAGCAGCAGGTGCTCTCGCCCGGCGCGGTGGAGCTGCCGACCGAGGACCTCACCGGCATGCCCACAGGGGAGCGGCAGACGGCCCTGGACCGGGCAAGCACGGAGGTCACCGAGACACCGATCGACCCCGCCCATGACGCGCCGATGGCCGTGCGTCTCCTGCGCACTGGCGAGAGCACCTGGGTCCTGCTCCTCGTGCTGCACCACTCCGCCTGCGACGGCTGGTCCGTCAGCCTGCTGCTCAAGGAACTGGCCGCGCTCTACGGCGCCGCCGTACGGGGCGAACCCCACACCCTGCCTCCCGTGGAGTGCCAGCCCGCGGAGTACGCCCACTGGCAGCAGGGCCAGGCGGACAAGGCCGCCGACGAGCGCAAGCTGCGGTTCTGGCTGCGCGAACTCGACGGAGTGCCGTTCAGCGTCGACCTGCCCCTGGACCGGCCCCGGCCCGAGAAGGCGAGCGGCCGGGGCGGCGCCGTGACGTTCACCGTGCCGGCCGACGTGCGGACCGCTGTCGAACGTCTGGCGCGGCAGCGGGGCACGACGCCCTTCGTGGTCACGGCGGCGGCCCTGGGACGGCTGCTCGCGCGCGAATCCGGGCAGAGTGACGTAGTGTTCAACATCTCCTACGCCAACCGTGAACGCCGCGTGTTCGAATCCCTGCTGGCCTGCACGATCACCGGCTTCGCGCTGCCCGTGCGAGACGGAGCCGCCGGTTCCTTCGCAGGCCTGACGGACCGCGTCGCCCGCACGGCGGTGGAGTGCATGGACCGGGCCATGCCGGTGCGCCTGATCGCCCCGGCGCTGCGGGAACGCACGGGCGTGGCCGTGCCGGACCGGCTGGACGTCGGCTTCGCGTACCAGAGCTCCCTGGACGCCGAGATCGAACTGCCCGGGCTGACCACGGCCATCGAGGACCTCGCGCCCGCCGCGTCGCGCACGGAACTCACCTTCGGCCTCGTCCCGGCAGGGGACCGGCTCCAGGGCTTCGTCGAGTACTCGGCCGACCTCTGGGACCGCAGCACGATCGAGGGCTGGACCCGTGACTACGTCGCCCTCCTGCGCGACGAGACCGGCAGCGCGCTCGGGGAGTGACCCCGGTGGGTGTCGCCGTCCCCCGAGGCGGCGACACCGACCGGCCCGGCCACCACGCGCACCAGACCGTGCGTCCCGACTCATTGACAGGTCCGTACCAACACGGGACGCTCTGAGAGCGCTCTCAGATTCTTCCCGCATCGACCCCTGTCGAACGGAGAAAGAGCATGTTACGGACCCTCAGACGCCGGGTCGCGGCCATCGGACTGTCCCTCGCGACGGTCCTCAGCGGCTCACTGCTCGCAACCGGGGCCGCCGCGCCGGCCCGGGCCGCCGTCCCGGCGACGATCCCCCTCAAGATCACCAACAACTCGGCCCGTGGCGAGCAGCTGTACATCTACAACCTCGGCACCGAGCTGTCGACCGGACGGCAGGGCTGGGCCGACGCGGGCGGCACCTTCCACCCGTGGCCGGCGGGCGGAAACCCGCCGACCCCCGCCCCGGACGCATCCATCCCGGGCCCGGCCGCGGGCCGGTCGACGACGATCCGCATGCCGAAGTTCTCCGGCCGCGTGTACTTCTCCTACGGCCAGAAACTGGTGTTCAAGCTGACCACCGGAGGCCTGGTCCAGCCCGCCGTGCAGAACCCGGCCGACCCCAACCGGAACATCCTCTTCAACTGGTCGGAATACACCCTCAACGACGCGGGCCTGTGGATCAACAGCACACAGGTCGACATGTTCTCCGCGCCCTACGCGGTGGGAGTGCAGCGAGCCGACGGAAGCACCGCGAGCACCGGCCGGCTCAAGGCCGGCGGTTACCACGGCTTCTTCAACGCCCTCAGGGGGCAGCCCGGAGGCTGGGCCAACCTGATCCAGACCCGGTCCGACGGCACCGTACTGCGCGCCCTGTCGCCGCTGTACGGACTGGAGACCGGCGCACTGCCGGCCGGCGTCATGGACGACTACATCAACCGCGTCTGGCAGAAGTACTCCACCTCGACCCTGACGGTCACGCCGTTCGCCGACCAGCCCGGCACCAAGTATTTCGGCCGGGTCTCCGGCGGCGTCATGAACTTCACCAACGGCGCCGGCGCCACCGTCACCCGCTTCGAAAAGCCGGACGCCTCCTCGGTCTTCGGCTGCCACAGGAGACTGGACGCGCCGAACGACCTGATCCGCGGTCCGATCTCACGCACCCTGTGCGCCGGCTTCAACCGCTCCACGCTGCTGGTCAACCCCAACCAGCCGGACTCCGGCGCCGACGCCTTCTACAAGGACGACGTCACCAACCATTACGCCCGCGAGATCCACGCGCAAACGGTCGACGGCAAGGCCTACGCATTCGCCTTCGACGACGTGGGTCACCACGAGTCACTCGTCCACGACGGCAGCCCACGCCAGGCCTATCTCACTCTCGACCCGTTCAACTGACGGAAAAGTTGACGGTTCAGCAATTCTGAAAATCAAATACAACTTTACTGTTCCTTGGTGTAGATGAACTGCGGTTTACGTGAGCCTCATTGACACCACGCGGTGACTGCAGGCCCTCCCACAACAGGAGGGTCTGGTCACTGTCCCCCATGCGATGGTGAGAGGCACCAACGAAATGACGATGAATCGCACCCTGCGGTACGGCGGCCGCACGCTGGCGTTGACGGCGACGGCCCTCGGGGTGATCGCGACGGCGGCCGTGCCCGCCACGGCCGAGGAACAGCCCACCGCGGAGCAGATCATGGCCGACTGCGCTTCCGGCGAGGGCAAGTGCTCCTTCAACTCCCCGGAGCTCGGCGAGGCGTACCTGGGTGAGCCGCGCCAGGTGTCCGAACTGCTCTTCAACTGCACCGACTCGCCGGCCTCCCAGTCGATGTCCTGGGCCGACACCGTCGGTTCCTCCCACTCGTTGGGAGGCTCGGTCACCGTCGGCGGAGGCATCGAAGGCATCATCACGGCCAGTGTCACCGCGACGTACAACTACACATGGCAGAGCTCGCACACGGAGACGAGTTCCTTCACCGTGAACGTGAAGCCGGGGGAAGTGGGCTGGATCTCCCGCGCCCAGGTCATGCGGCGGATATCCGGCACATGGCAGACCCACTACGACGACCCCAAGTGGGGCCACTACTACTGGTTCGTCCCCGACGTGGTCACCGGCCCCGCCCCGAACGGCACGGACGGCAAACACAGCGCGGTCGTCGTCAAGTCCCGCAAGATGACGGCCGACGAGAAGAAGCTGTGCTCCACCGGCAATACCCAGGACAAGGTCTTCACCAGGTCATGAGTGTGTCGGCGTCGCTCGGGGCCCCTGGCTCGGT
Organism: Streptomyces sp. CA-179760; assembly: GCF_050937045.1. Classification (NCBI taxonomy): domain Bacteria; kingdom Bacillati; phylum Actinomycetota; class Actinomycetes; order Kitasatosporales; family Streptomycetaceae; genus Streptomyces; species Streptomyces sp. CA-179760. The sequence goes on along the minus strand of NZ_JBNJLZ010000001.1, from coordinate 67,507 downwards.
CGGCCCGCCGTACGGTGCACCGGTCCCGTGAAGTACCGGGGAAATCCCTGTGGAAGCGCTGTCGGTGGAGCCGTCTATGCTGCTCCGGACGATCACGCGGGGCCAGGGGAGGGCGCGGCATGTTCGGCAAGCTGTTCGGGAGGGGTGCGGAGAGACCGGCGGCTGATCCGCACGCCCTTCCCGTTCCGCGCAGGCAGAAGAACGGCATGTACACGCCGTGGCGTCACCTGCACACCTCGGGGCGCGGCATGTCCGTCGACGACAGCGTTCAGGACGCCCGGCTCGCGGCGGGTCTGCGCCGTGATCCGCTGAACCTGGACATCCATCTGGAGTGGGTCTCGCACCTTCAGCCGCGTTGGGGCGGAGAGGCGGGCCAAGCCCTGGAGTTCGCCCGGAACGCCTTCGCCGCCGCGCCCGACGGACACCGGCTCGGCGTCGTCGTTGCCATGGCGCATATCGAGGACTGGGTGGAGTCCGACGACCGAGACTGCCTCCAGCAGCCGCGGATCCGCACCGAGTTGAGAGAGGCCGTGGAGCGCAGCATCCTGCACCACGCGTACGAGCGCCGTCCGGGCTGGCAGGGCGACTACAACATGTTCGCCATGGCCCTCTCGCTGGCGGGCAGCAGCACGGCCTCCAACGTCTTCCGCGAGCTGGACGGTGTGATCACCGAGTGGCCGTGGACCTTCATGGCGGACCCGGAGAAAGCGTACGCGCGCTTCCGCAAGGCCTTCTGAGCCACCGGCCACACCGTCCCACGCGTCTTCGGCCGGTCCCGCGGACCACCGCCCACTCCTGCCGTTCCCTTCACCCCGGACTGACCCATGCCCCTGCGCGACAACACCGCCGACCACGCCGCCACCGACCGCACCTTCCAGGTCGACCTCCGCGCGGCGGCCTTCGTCTCCGCGTCGTCGGCGTCCTCCGCGCTCTGCTGCTGCGGGTCAGCACGCACGCCATCTCCGGCGCCCTGCCCACCGCGATCTCCGAGATCGACGCACTCCTCGACCGGCTGAAGACGCAGGGCCCCGCCTGGCACCTGCCCCGCACGCTCGGACTGCGCGGCCGGCTCCAGCTCGGCCTCCAGGACGCCCAGGCCGCGCACGCGGACCTGACCGAGGGCCTGCGACGGGCCGCGGACTGGCCGGCCGACACGGTCGACACCACCCGCCTCCACGGCGATCTGGCCGAGGTGTGCATGCACCTGGGCCGCCCGGAGGAGGCACTGCGTCACCTGACACGCTCCGCCGAGCTGGACCTCCGCCGCGGCAGCCGCACGGACGCGTTCTGCGCCTACAACAACGCGGCCCAGCTCAGCCTCGACCTGGGCCGCGTCGAAGACTGCATCGCCCTCCTCGACTCCCTCCTGGCCGAACCCGGCGCCGCCGGAGAGCTGGACGACCGGCTCTTCGCCCAGCTGCGCCTCACCCGCGCCCGCGCGCTCCACGCGGGGGAGGACCTCAAGGCCGCCACCGCGGAGTTCGTCGCCCTCGCGGCCGAGTCGGCCGGCTGGGACGACGACCCGGGGAGCCACGCCATGATCGCCGCCGAGACCGCCGTACTCCTCGGTGAGTCCGGCGAGTTCAGCCGGGCCCGCGAGGCCGCCGACCAGGCACGCGCCGCCCATGCCCGGGCCCCGCGCTACGAGCAGCTCAGCAACTGCCTGCGTGAACTCGCCCGCCTCCAGGCCCAGCAGCAGGGCCCCGACGGCCTCGCCGACGCCCTCGCCCTGCTCGCCGACGCGGGCCGGATCGCCGACGAGGCCCGCGCCGCCGGGTACGAGCCACGCGGCCGCTCCCTGGACACCGCCCTGGCCTACGAGTACGGACGGGTCAACGCCTACGTCGGCGAGTACGAGGCCGCACTGGCCGCCCTGGACAAGGCCCTCGCCCTGCTCGGCGAGCCGGGACCGGAGGACGACAGTGCCGGGGAATGGGCCGAGTGCGTCCGCCTCGCGGGCGCCGTGGAAGGCATCTACCTGGAACGCCCCGCTCCCGCCTCACCGCCCTGGGCCACACCGAGGAGACCGAGCCGCTGACATCCTTGACGGCCCGACTGCGCGACGAGGAGTGACCCGGTGGGGGTGACGCCCCGCCCACGGCGGGGCGCACGCGGGCATGCCGCCGGCCGACGGCGGGCAGTCTGAAACATGTCTACGGAAGGTGGCGTTGTGCCCGGAGTCCAGGTCTGCTCGCTCAAGGTCGACACCCCTCAGCTCATCGCGCCGGGAACCACGTACAAGATCGTGCGGTTCCCCTTCGGCGCGGCGGAGCCGACGGACGCGTTCGAGATGCACCAGGCCGTCCAGCCGGACGGCTACGTGGTGAGCAACTGGGCGACAGACGACCGCAGCGGTCTGATCTGGCCGTCCAAAGCCGGCTGGGGCCATCTGCACGCGATGATCCAGTGGGAATCCGCCAGCGGCTCGGGCGGCTACACCGAACTGCGCGACCAGTACGTCCGCGACCCGCTGGGCCTGACGCCCAACCCCGACGACACCACGGCGACCGAGCACCGCACGCCGACCCCCGGAGGCCAGTACTACGTCAAGAACCACGGCATCTTCGTCGCCCCGGGCACCCCGGTCGCACTCCGCGTCACACACAACGACGCCGCCTCCCGCCTCCTGACCCTCGCCGAGTTCAAGCTCGTCATCCACGACGCCGCCTAGCGCTCCGGGCGCACCGTTCCACCGGATGCCGGACCGCCTCGTGTGAGCGGACGGGCAACGTGGGAGCGATGCTCCATGCGCATCGTGCTCACCGGGCCGACCGGACACGCCGGCTCCGCCGGACGCCGCCCCCGCGCCGAGGGCACGCACACCCTCGGCGGTCGCGCGCGGCGGCTGCCCGGCGGCCCCGGCGCATCCGACGCGGCGACCTGTCTGCCGCCGCAGGCGCCTGAATCGGCACGGCGATTCCGGTGACCGCCGATGCCGCCGACACGACCGCCCCGACCCCGGCGGGCCGCAGACCGCCCCGTACGCTCGCGCTGCTCACTGCCGCCCACGGCGGGCCCGCTCTGGCGGTCACCGTCATCACGGGCCTGCTGGCGCTCCGCGCCGGCCTGCACCCGTTCCACGCCGTCGCCGTCACGGCGGCGGTGTTCACCGGCCAGCTCACGATCGGCTGGGGCAACGACTTGCTCGACCTCGCGCGCGACCGCGCCGTGGGCCGCACCGACAAGCCGCTGGCCGTCGGCTCCCTCCCGCCCGGCCGGGTGGCACGCGCCCTGGCCGCGGCCGCCGTCGCCTCCCTCGTGCTGTCCGCACTCGTCGGCTGGCGCAGCGCGCTGGTCAACGTCGTCCTCGCCACCGGAGCGGGCCACGCCTACAACCTCGGGCTCAAGTCGACCTCATGGTCCTGGGCGCCGTACGCGTGCGGCTTCGGGACGCTGCCCTCGGTCGTCACCCTCGCAGGCCCGGCCCCGGACTGGGCGCCGTGGTGGATGACCGGTGCGGGCGCCGCGCTCGGCGTCGGAGCGCATCTGCTCAACGTGCTGCCCGACCTCGCCGACGACGAACGCACCGGTGTCCGCGGCCTTCCGCACCGGATCGGCGAACGACGCTCACGCGTCCTGGCCGCCGTGCTGCTCACCGCCGCCTCGGTGCTCGCCGTGGCCGGTCCCGCCGGATCCCCTCCAGCGTGGACCTGGATGGCCCTGGCCTTGGTGGTCGTCCTCGCGGTGCTCACGCTGTGCGCCCGCGGACGCGCTCCCTTCCGTGCCGCGGTGGCCATCGCCCTGCTCGACGTCGCACTGCTGGCGGCCGGCTGATGTCGAGCCAGACGTCGTGGCACACGTCGCGACCGCCCCGGCGGCCTCCCCCCGACCGCGTCAGCCGGGTGCCCGTCGCCCCCGACGCCCGATCCCAGGAGCCAGCATTGACCATGCGCGTCCTCAGCGTCCGCGGCACCCTGCCCGAGCACTGCCACCGGCAGGAGGAGATCACCGAGTCCCTCACCACCACGCTGGTCGGGGACACGGTCGATCGCGGCGTCGTCGAACGGTTCCACCGCAACGTGGGCGTCGAGACCCGGCACACCGTGCTCCCGCTGGAGGAGTACGGCCGGATCGAGGACTTCGGCCAGTCGAACGACTTCTTCATCCGCGCCGGCGTCGAACTCGGCGGCCGTGCGGTCGTCGACGCGCTCAAGAGCGTCGACCTCACCCCGGCCGACGTCGACTACATCGTCTCGTGCACGGTGACCGGCCTGGCCGTGCCCTCCCTGGAGGCCCGCGTCGCGGCGGAGATCGGCCTGCGCCCGGACGTGGTGCGCCTGCCCCTCGTCGGCCTCGGCTGCGTGGCCGGCGCCGCCGGCATCGCCCGCCTGCACGACCTGCTGCGCGGCCGCCCGGACGCGGTGGCGGTGCTGATGTCGGTCGAGCTGTGCTCCCTCACGCTCCAGCGCGACGACAGCACGGTCGCCAACTTCGTCGCCAGCGGCCTGTTCGGGGACGGCGCCGCGGCCGTCGTCGCCGTCGGACACGAGCACCCTCTCGCACAGACCGACGACCCCGCCGCCCCCGAAGTGCTCGCCTCGCGCAGCCGTCTCTACCCCGACTCGGAACGCATGATGGGCTGGGAGATCGGCTCCGGCGGCTTCAGAGTCGTGCTCGACTCCGCGGTCCCCGACCTGGTGCGCCGATACATCGGCGACGACGTCCGCGGCTTCCTCGCCGATCACGGCCTGACCCGCGGCGATCTCGGCTGGTACGTCGCGCACCCTGGCGGTCCCAAGGTCCTCGAGGCACTGCAGGACGCCCTCGGCGTCACGCGGGACGCATTGAGCGTGACCTGGGACTCGCTGCGCCGGATCGGCAATCTGTCCTCCTCCTCGGTGCTGCACGTCTTGGCGGACACACTCTCCGACCGGCCGCCCCTGCCCGGCTCCTACGGGCTCATGCTCGCCATGGGCCCAGGCTTCTGCTCCGAACTCGTGCTCCTGCGCGCCCCGGGCGGTGGGCGGTGACCGGCGAGATCCTGTTCACGATCCTGGTACTTGCCGTGGGCCTGGAGCGGGTGGCCGAACTGGCCGTCTCCCGCCGCAACGCCGCGTGGAGCCTCGAGCGGGGAGGCGTGGAGTCCGGCCGGGGCCACTACCCGTTCATGGTGGTGCTGCACACGGGCCTGCTCGTCGGTGCGCTCGTGGAGGTGTGGCTCCGCCGGCCGGACGTCGTACCGGTCCTGGCCTGGGCCATGCTCGCCCTCGTCGCGATCTCGCAGGGGCTGCGCTGGTGGTGCGTCACCACCCTGGGCCGGCAGTGGAACACCCGGGTGATCGTCGTACCGGGCGCCGTGCGAGTGACCGGCGGACCCTACCGCTGGATCCCGCACCCGAACTATGTCGCCGTCGCCGTCGAAGGACTCGCGCTGCCCCTCGTACACGCGGCCTGGGCCACGGCGATCGTCTTCACCGCGCTGAACGGAACCCTGCTCGCCACCCGCATCCGTGCCGAGGACGCCGCCCTCGCACGGCTGGCCTGAGGAGGCACCCATGGATCTGCTCGTCGTCGGTGGCGGACCCGCGGGCCTGGCCACAGCCCTGCACGCGGCCCGGGCAGGGCTCGACGTCCGCGTCTGGGAGCAGCGCGCCGGCATCGTCGACAAGGCGTGCGGCGAGGGCCTGATGCCGGGCGCCGTCGCCGCCCTGGCGGCACTGGACGTACACCCGCCGGGGCGCGACCTGCGAGGAATCCGCTACGTCGCAGGGCCCCGCCGGGTCGACGCCGACTTCACCTCCGGTCCGGGGCGCGGAGTACGCCGCACCACGCTGCACGCGCTGCTGCGCGAGGCGGTACTGGCGGCGGGCGTACGCGTCGATCAGCGCACCGCACGCCATGTCGAGCAGGACCGGGACGGGGTGCTGGTCGACGGAACCCGCGTAGGCCACCTCGTGGCGGCCGACGGCCTGCACTCGCCGATCCGCCGCGCCCTCGGACTCGACCGGCCGCACCGGGCCCGCCGGCGGCACGGGCTGCGGCGCCACTACACGCTCGCCCCCTGGAGCGACCACGTCGAGGTGTACTGGTCCCGCGAAGCCGAGGCCTACGTGACCCCGGTGGCCGACGACCTCGTGGGCGTCGCGGTCCTCACCACCGCCCACCGCCCCTACGACGGCCACCTCGCCGCCTTCCCCGAGCTGAGGAAGCGACTGGCCGGGGCCGGCGCCGCCGGACCGGTACGGGGCGCCGGCCCCTTCCGCCAGACCGCGAGCGCCCGCACCGCCGGCCGGGTGCTGCTCGTGGGCGACGCCGCCGGCTACGTCGACGCCCTGACCGGTGAGGGCATCGCCCTGGCACTCGCGCAGGCGTCCGCCGCGGTCCGGGCCATCACCCATGGGGACCTCACGGCCTACGAGGGGGAGTGGCGGCAGCTCACCCGGCGCTACCGCTGGCTGACGCACGCGCTCCTCGGCGCGACGCGACCGCTTCCGGCCCGCGCGGCGCTGGTGCCCGTCGCGCAACGCCTGCCGTGGCTGTTCTCCGCGGCCGTCGGCGTGCTGGCACGGCCGGCGGGGGAGCGGGCCGGGTCCGGCCGGCCGACCGGATAGCGGCCGGCCCCCTGCGGGACGCTCCAGGTCCGGCAGGGGGCCGACAGACCGCTCGTCGGGAGATGGGCGTCAGGCGATGGACGCCGACAGGATGGCCGACACGGCGAGATTGCAGGACGCCGTCACCCAGACCGCGGGGTGCGGCTCCGGCTCGACCAGCGCCGCGCCCAGGCGCCCCGGGGTGATCAGGTCCACCACCAGGAACGCCACGGCCATCATCACCAGACCCAGCAGCCCGAACGCGGCGGTCGAGACCAGCCCCTTGCCGAAGTCCTCGTACGTCGTCCAGATGGACGTGAACACGATGCCACCGATTCCGAGCAGCGCGGAGCTGAGCACCATCGCGGCGTTGCGGTTGCGCTGCTCCCAGATCTGCCGGCCCAGTTTTCCGGGCGTGAGCACGTCGACCAGGACGATGCCGAGGACCAGCAGCACCAGTCCCAGTCCGCCGTAAGCGGTGGCCCTGCCAAGTCCGTTGACGATGTCGCTCATGGGTGGGCGGCTCCGTAGCGTGAGAGATCGTGAATGATCGCGGTCAAGGAACAGCAAAATGTAACGCACCTGTTCGGCGCCCCGACCGGCCCCCCTGGCCCGATGCACCAGCCCATGGCGCCGTCACACCGCGGGCAGCGTCTGCTCGCACCAGATGGTCTTGCCCTTGGTCGTCTGCCGGGTGCCCCAGCCCTGGGTGAGCTGGGCGACGAGGAGCAGCCCGCGCCCGCCCTCGTCGAAGGCCCGGGCGCGCCGGAGATGCGGCGCGGTGCTGCTGGTGTCGGACACCTCGCAGATCAGCGTGTGATCCCGGATGAGCCGGAGCCGGATCGGCGGTTGCCCGTAACGGATGGCGTTGGTGACCAGCTCGCTCACCACCAGCTCGATGACGAACGTCGCTTCCGTCAGCCCCCAGGCGTCGAGCTGCTCGACGACCAGCTTGCGAGCGCGCTCGACCTGGACCGGCTCCGCCGGGATCTGCCACGTCGCGACATGGTCCGCCGGCAGAGCGCGGGTACGGGCCAGCAGCAGCGCCACGTCGTCGGTCGCCCGGTCGGTGAGCAGGGAACCGATCAGGGTGTCACAGGCTTCCTCCAGAGACTCCGCGGGCTGCGCCAGGGCACGGCACAACTCGGCCAGCCCGACGTCGATGTCCCGGTGACGCGCCTCCACGAGGCCGTCCGTGTACAGGGCGAGCACGCTCCCGGCGTCCAGTTCCAGATCGGTTGCCTCGAAGGGGAGGCCACCGACCCCCAGCGGGGGCCCGACATGACCGGAGACGAGGTGCGCCGTGCCGTCGGGAGCCAGGACAGCGGGCATCGGGTGCCCGGCCGTGGCCAGCGTGCACCGGCGGGAGACCGGGTCGTACACCGCGTACAGGCAGGTGGCGCCGAGGTCCGCCGAGGAGAACCAGAAGTCGTCCTCCCCTTCGTCGTCTCCGGGCCCGCCGGGCACGGGCTCGCCCTCGGAGAGGTGCAGGATGAGGTCGTCGAGGTGGGTGAGCAGCTCGTCCGGCGGCAGATCGACATCGGCCAGCGTGCGCACGGCGGTGCGCAGCCGGCCCATGGCCGCGGAGGCCTGCAGGCCGTGTCCGACGACGTCCCCGACGACCAGGGCGACCCGCCTGCCCGACAGCGGGATCACGTCGTACCAGTCACCACCGACCCCGGTCCGCGTCCAGGCGGGCAGGTAGCGGGAGGCCACCTCCACGGCCGTCTGATAGGGCACACGCTGCGGCAGCAGGTGACGCTGCAGCGCCAGCGCGGTGGACCGCTCCCGGGTGAAGCGGCGCGCGTTGTCGACGGCGACCGCCGCCTTGGCGGCCAGCTCCTCGGCGAAGGCGACATCGTCGGGCCCGAACGGATCGGGCCGGCTGCGCCAGAAGTCCACCGTGCCCAGCGTCACCCCTCTGGCCTGCAGCGGTGTCCCGATCCGGGAGTGGATGCCGTACGCGAGGACACGCGCCGCCGCCTCCGGCTGCTCCGACGCCCACTCGGTGCTGTCCCGCAGGTCCGCGTCGAGCCTGGCCCCGCCGGAAAGCGGCGCCCGCGCCTCGGGCGGGGGCGAGCCCAGGTCCGGCAGGTCCGCCGGACCCGCCAAGGGGGCATCGTCCCGGACCCCGTCCGCGGCCACCCGGCGCAACCGTGTACCGGCTCCGGCGGCCGGCTCGTCGCCGCGCAGGACCGGTTCCAGCAGGTCGACGGTGGCGAAGTCGGCGAACCCCGGAACCGCCACCCGCGCCAACTCGCGTGCCGTCTGCGCCACATCCAGCCCGGTGCCCACCGACACACTCGCCCCGTAGAGCAGCTCCAGCCGCTTGTACAGGAACTCCAGACGCTCGCGCGCTTCCTCGGTCCGCGCGCGGCTGTCCTGCAAGGATTCCGCCATGGTGTTGAAGGACGCTGCCAGTGCGGCGACCTCCTCCACCCTGCTGGAGGGCACCCGTACCTCCAGGTCGCCCTTCGCCAGCCGCCCGGCCGCCGCGGCCGCGCGCCGCAGCGGCCGCGCGATGGCCCGGTGCTGGAACACGGTGAGCGTGACGATCAGCCCGGTCAGCCCCGCGAGCCCGGCGCACGCCACGACCACCGCCCGCTGGGCGCTGGAGTCCGTGGCGTCCTGACGAACCTGGAGTTTGGCCCGCTCATCGGTGATGTACGTGGTGAACCGGGCCCGAAGCGCGTCCACCCGCGCCTTGCCCTCAGCCGTCACCGCCGGACTCGAGGCCGAGGGGTCGTCCCGCCGGACCGCCTCGACCAGCGGTACCGAGTAGTCCGTGAGGAAGGAGCCGATGCCCCTGTTGATCTCTCCCGCGAGACGGCGCTGCTGCGGCGAGGTCGCCGACGCCAGAAACCGCCCGGCCTCGGCAGGATAGCTGTCCCGCGCCGCTTGCCAGGGCTGAAGGAAGGCCTCGTCCCGGGTGATGACGAAGCCACGCTGGCCGGTCTCCAGGTCGATCAGATGCTGTTCCAGGACGCCGGCGTCGGTGATGGCCTCGCGAGAGGACCGAGCGTCGGCAGTGAAGCCGCGAGAGTCACCGATGACCTGCAGCAGGACGGCGAACGCGACCCCGATCAGCACCGCCAGGAAGCCGCTCGCCAGGACCGAGGTGCTCGTCAGCCCCAGTCGTCCGTTCCCACCCCCGGGCCATGTCCTCATGATCCGCCCACCTAGGTCGTCCGACCGCCGGCGGTGGACGCACAGGTTCCGTGCAAACGTTCGTCGAGCAGTGTCCAGGCTAGTGGAGCCGGTCACCCACCGCACCCGGCTGCCGCGCCCGCAAGGGGCCTCCAAACGGTGAATCGGGGCAGAAGAAGTCATGGGGGAACTGATCCATCCGTCGCCCTGCTGCTGAGGAGGACGCGATGCCGAGGAGACTCCTCCCGGAAGGCGGGCTTTCGCTGCGTGACCGGCTCGGCAGGGAGATCTTCTCCCGCGTGGCTGGTCCGGAGGGCCCGGACAACCGCGCCCGCATTCACGGCACACCCGGCCCCCGCTGGTTCGGCCCCGAGCGGCCCGTCAGGAGGGTGCACGGGGACGCCTCGATGTTCATCGGCGGTCTGTCGGCCCTGCTGCTCCAGTCGCTCCATCCCCTGGCCATGGCCGCCGTGGCCGCGCACTCGGGCTTCCGCGGCGATCCGTGGGGACGCCTGCAGCGGACCAGCACCTTCCTGGCCGTGACCACCTACGGACCTGCCCGCAGCGCGCAGGAGGCCTGTGACCGCGTACGAGCCGTCCACGAGACAGTGCGCGGCACGACCACCGACGGCCGGCCCTACTCCGCCTCGGACCCGCACCTGCTGTGCTGGGTGCACATCGCCGAGGTCGACAGCTTCCTGCGCGCCCACCAGCGCTACGGCGCGCACCCCCTCGACGACGAGGGACGTGATGCCTACGTCGCCGACATGGCACGCATCGCCACAGCGCTCGGCGTCCCGGACCCACCGGTGAACGCCGCCGAACTCGCCGCCCGCCTGGCCGCCTACCGCGGCGAGCTGCGCGCCACCGATGAGGCGCGCAGCTCGGCCCGCTTCCTGCTGCTGAACCCGCCCGTCCCGCTCCTCGCCCGCATCCCGTACGGCGTCATCGCCGCCAACGCCGTCTCCCTGCTGCCGCTCTGGGCCTCGCGAGACTTGCGGCTGCCCCGGCTCCCCCTCGCCGAGGGCCCGTGCGTCCGCCCGCTCGGCACGGCCGTGACCGCGGGCATCCGCTGGGCCATGACACCGCCCCGCGACGCGGCCTAGCGCTCACCGGCAAGGCACCTCGACTCGTCGCTCCGAAGCTGGCACTGTGCATGCGTATGAAGCGGGCCGAAACCGGGCAAACCGAAAGCTCGGTGCGCTTGAGACTCATGCTGGCCAGCAGCACCATGCTCTTCGTCGAGCTGGCACTGATCAGATGGGCGGGCGCCAACGTCGTCCACCTCAGCTACTTCTCGAACTTCATCCTGCTGGGGTCGTTCCTCGGTATCGGCATCGGGTTCCTGATCCCCGCCGAGCGCGGACACTGGCTCAAACGCTGGACACCGGTCCCGCTCGTGCTTCTCGTCGTCCTGGTCCGCGAGTTCCCCGTGCAGGTGCGTCAGAGCAGCGGCCAGGTCATCTACTTCACCGCCGTGAAGACCACCGGCCTGCCCGAGTGGGTGACCCTGCCGGTCATCTTCCTGCTGACCGCGGTGATCATGGCAGGCATCGGCAAGATCACCGCCGACCTCTTCCGCCGGCTTCCCTCACTCGACGCCTACCGCTACGACCTGCTCGGCAGCCTCACCGGCTCGGTGTCCTTCGCCGTACTGTCCTGGCTCCGCGCCCCCTCGGTCGTCTGGGGCGTACTCGCCGCCGTTGCCCTGCTGATCCTCGGCGGCCGGCGCAACACACTGCTCTACGGCGTCCCCTTGACGGCGATGGTCGTCGTGCTGTTCCTGGAGTCGACGACGACCGGCATCACCTGGTCGCCCTACTACAAGATCCAGCTCGAACCCTCACCGACCACGACCCGGACCTTCTACATCTCCGCCAACGGCGTCCCGCACCAGAGCACCGCGCCACTCCCGGTGCTGATGCGCGAGAACTCGCCCTACCGAGAGGCCTACGAACAGACGCCCCGCAACCCCCACAAGCGCGTGCTGGTCATCGGGGCCGGCAACGGAAACGACGTCGCGGTCGCACTGGCATACGGAGCGGAGCACATGGACGCGGTCGAGATCGACCCCCGACTGCAGCAGATCGGCGCCCAACTGCACCCCGCGAAGCCCTACGACGACCCCAGGGTGCACGTCCACATCGACGACGGCCGCGCCTTTCTCGAACAGACGGACACCAAGTACGACCTCATCGTCCTGGCCCTGCCGGACTCGCTGACGCTGGTGGCCGGTGCGAGCAATCTGCGCCTGGAGAGCTACCTCTTCACCCGGGAGGCGTTCGAAGCCGCGCGCGACCATCTCACCCCGAACGGCGCGTTCGCCATGTACAACTACTACCGGAAAGGCTGGCTGGTCGACCGCTTCGCCGGCACCCTCGACGACGTCTACGGCCACCCCCCTTGCGTGACGACGTTCAAGCGCAACGCGGCCGTGCTGGTGGCCGGAATGACCCCCGCAGACCAGTCCTGCGACCAGACCTGGCGCCCCAGCGGCACGGTCCCGGCGGCCGCGACCGACGACCACCCCTTCCCCTACCTGCTCCACCGCGGCATCCCCACCCTCTACCTGGGCGCGCTCGGCACCATGCTGCTGGTCACGCTCCTGTCGGTGCGCCTGGCCGGGGTACGCGTCAAGAACACCGTCCGCTACACCGACATGTTCCTGCTGGGCGCGGCCTTCATGCTGCTCGAAACCAAGAACGTCATCGGTTTCGCGCTCTACTTCGGCACCACCTGGCTGGTCAACGCCCTCGTCTTCATCGGCGTACTCCTGGCGGTCCTGGCGGCGGTCGAAGTCCGGCGCAAACTACGGCACGTCAACCAGATCCTGCTGCAGCTTCTCCTCTTCAGCTCCCTCGCGGCAGCCTGGCTGGTCCCGGCGGAAGCCGTCCTGTCCCTGCCGTTCCCCGCCCGCCTCGCCTCAGCCATCGCGCTGGCCTTCGCCCCCATCTTCTGCGCCAACCTCATCTTCTCGGACCGCCTGGCCCTCGCCCCGGACCCGACCTCGGCCTTCGGTGCGAACCTCCTGGGCGCCCTGACCGGAGGCGCCCTGGAGTACCTGGCCCTGGTGACGGGCTACCAGACACTCCTGCTGGTCGTAGCGGTGCTGTACCTGGGCGCCGGCGTCGCCATGCGCTTGGCCGGCAGCGGCACGGCCGCTGCCACGACCTGAGGCCTCTTCTCCGTCGAGGCGCGGAGAACCCCCGTCACGGCCGGTGGTTCTCCGCACCCCGGATGCGGAGGACCACCGGATGGGCGACACCGCTCCAGAACGAGAGCCTGGGATCATGAAACCCCTTCGGTCCGGACTCGTCCTCACTCTGCTCGCCGGCCTCACAAGCACGGCGCTGACGCTGCCGCACACAGCCTCCGCCACGACAACCACGACGACTGCGACCTCCACGGAGGGCACCGTCTCCATGGAGGGCACCGTCGTGGCCGCCCTCGACCGCGCCGCTCACCCCTTACGCACTGTTGAGCCCGGCGGTGACACCCGCGACCTGCGTGCCCTCACCCGCATGATCGGCCGCGCGAAGGTCGTCGGCGTCGGCGAGGCCACGCACAGTTCGCACGACTTCTTCGCCATGAAGCACCGCCTCTTCCGCCACCTCGTCGAGGAGAAGGGCTTCAGGACCTTCGCACTGGAGGCCGGCTGGAGCACCGGCCTGCGCCTCGACGACTACGTCCTCTACGGGAAGGGGGACCCGCGCCGCATCATGCGGGAGGAGTTCCAGGGCACCTACCTCTGGTGGAACAACACCGACTACCTGGCGCTCGTCGAGTGGATGCGGACCCACAACCGGCAGCACCCGAACGACCCCGTCCGCTTCATGGGCGACGACCTCGGCTGGGCCGGACCGGAGCTCTACGACAAGGTCACCGACTACGTGGCACGCGCCCACCCCGACCTCCAGGCCCGTTTCACCGAGCTGTATCGCGGCCTGCGGCCCACCGTGCCGCTCGACGCGTACATGGAGCAGTACACGACTCGGCCCCTCGCCGAGCGCCGGGAGATGGCCACCCGCACCGGCAAGGTCCTGGACCTGCTGCGACAGCGGTCCCCGAGGGGAACGGCGGGCGACTGGGTGCTGCAGCACGCGACGGTGATCGACCAGGTCGCGCGCTTCTACGCCTACGACGACGAGACCCAGCACGCGGCAGCCATGCGCTACCGCGACCAGGCCATGGCGGACAACACGGCCTGGTGGCAGCGGCACACGGGCACCAAGGTCCTGCTGTCCGCGCACAACGCCCACATCGGCTTCGAAACCCCTGACGCGGCCAACTACCCCAGAATGCAGGGGGCGTTCCTGCGCGACCGCCTGGGGGAGGCGTACGTGAGCGTGGGCTTCACCTTCGACCGGGGCTCGTTCAATTCCACCGGGCCGGACGGCAAGGTCCGCCGTTTCACCGTCGCTGCGGCCGGAGCCGACCTGAACGAGCACACGCTCGACGGCGTAGGCCTCCGGGACTACGCCGTCGACCTGCGGACGGTGCCACGACCCGCCCGCGACTGGCTGGACCGGGCCCGTCCGACCCGCAGCATCGGCACGATCTACCCCGAGCCGTCCTACGACATAGCCCTGGCCCGCACCCACGACATCCTCATCCACCTGCACCGGGTCAAGGCGGCGCGACTGCGGGACCGGTGAGTCGTCCCCGCGAGCCGGGACAGTTCATTCAGTCGAGCAGTTCGCCCGCTGGATGGAGGGAACGTTCGACGAGCCGGGATTCGTCGTCCCGTCCCTCACCGGGACGGAATTCGCCAGGGCTGCGGCCCTGACATCCATTCATCCGCAGTGCCGGATGCGGCGGAACCGGCGCAGACAACTGGTCGACGACGGCGAGAAGGGCTGGCAGATCGGCGACCGCTCCACCACCGACGAGACCCGCTCCACCACCATCGAATACGACCCCGACACGGTCTACGAACCCAGCGTGTACTCCAACTACCTGACCACCCGTCTCTACTGCACCCAGCGCGACAGGACCTGAGTGAACAAAGTGATGGGGGCACGCATCGGGGTACCTGCGTCGCCATGGCACCGGAAACTGATCACGCCGAATCCGTACGAGCCCTGCGGCAGCTGCGCAGGATCCGCACCTTCTACGCCGGGGGCGCCGCCTTGTGGGCCGCCTCGGCTGCATCGGCGGGATGGGCAGCACCTGGAAGCCGGCAGATGTGGGTATCGGCGGTGTTCCTGGGCATCTTTACCGCCCTGCTGTTCGTGACGTCGCTATGGCTGTGGCGCCGGCAGGCAGCCGATCCGGGCGAGCCCGCGCATCATGCCGCTCCGCGAAAGATGGCCCGGCGCCGCCACGCCAATGCCTAGTGGTGCATCGACACCAACCACGACTGTCCCGAGCCGGATGGAGTCCGGTCGCGTGGTGCTTGTGTGAGGGCCTAGCGTTCACCTCCATTTCATTGCAACGATAGAGCTCTGACCGTTGCAATGAAATAGAGCCATTGCAACGATTTGATCCCTCATGCTGTGCAAATAGCGGCTAGCCGCATCATTAGAGTTGCCCAATCCATGAATGCAACGTAGCGTTTCTGTCGTGAGAAACCTCGTCGAGGCGGAAGGGTTCGCAGGGCGAGGGGCACGTGGTTCGGGGAGTGGGCGATCAAGGGGGCTGGGGTATGGCACGGCAGGGTCGACAACACGCGGCGGCACCCGGCACCTTCGCTGCCTTCGCTCGCTTCGTGGTCTGCGGCGGCGGAGTGGGGCTTGCCTCCAGCTTCGCCGTGGTGGCGCTCGCCTCCTTCATTCCGTGGGTTCTGGCCAACGCCCTCATCACCGCGGTTTCCACGCTCATCGCAACCGAGTTGCACGCCCGCTTCACCTTCGGCGCCGACGGGCGCGCGACGTGGCGTCAGCATGCGCAGTCGGCCGGGTCCGCGGCGGCCGCGTATGCGGTGACCTGCATGGCGATGCTCGGCCTGCACCACTGGACGGCGGCACCCGGTGCGGTGCTCGAGCAGGTTGTCTATCTCTCCGCCTGTGCCCTCGCCGGCGTCGCGCGGTTCGCGGCGCTCCGCTTCCTAGTCTTCGCGCGGACCCACTCACCACTCGCGAACGCTGCCCGCACCCCCCGTCCCGTGCCCGCGACCGTGGCCCGCGCCATGGCTCCGGCCGCCCCGGCGGCGCTCTGCCGGACCGCCTGACCTCCCGGATCTGGCTCTGAAGGGTGACGCACGGGCCAACCAGGCCACCAGAGCAAGGACCGTCCTGCCGCAAAATCCGTACGACCCGTAAGGCCCTGGGGGCCCGCGTCCGGGGAGGCCGGAGTCCAGGAGCCCGGGGACGATGAGTCTCGCTGTGATTGCCGGTCTATATATCTCCAGCATGCGATCAAACCGGACTCGAGGAGAGCATCATGACCGCCGCCTACACGTTCGACGTCTTTTCCAGCCTCGACGGCTTCGGCGCCGCCGGCGGTGACTGGACGGGCTACTGGGGCAAGCAGGGCCCCGAGCTCCTCGACCGCCGCCTGGCTCTCTACGGCGAGGAACAGCGCATGGTCTTCGGAGCCCACACGTATCAGGCGTTCGCGCGGATGCTCGCCTCGAGCACCGAGGAATCCGACGTGCGTGACCCATGGGTCACACGGATGAGGAGCCTGCCGACAACGGTGGTGTCGACCACACTGGAAGGCCCCCTCGACTGGCCGGACGCGAACGTCTTGAGCGGCGATGCCGTCGACATCGTCGCCCGGCTCAAGGAGGAGTCCGAGGTGCCGTTGCGCTCGCACGGCAGCCTGTCGATGAACCGGGCACTGATGGCCGCCGGCCTGATCGACCGCGTCCAGGTGACGCTCTTCCCTGTGATCACCGGTCGGACCGGCCTGGACCCGATCTTCCGTGGTGCAGCCGACTTCGACCTCGAGCTGATCGAGAGCCGGACCCTCGACGACCACATCCAAGAGCTCATCTACCGGCCCACCCTGCACGTCTGAGTGCACCCATGCAATGCACCCCTCCTGCCGGGCCCAACCACCACCGACCACGGCACGACGGCGTATGACTGCGAGTATCTGGAAGGACCTTGCAATCCGGCGCCACCCCGAGGGCCGCCCGGCCATGGCCGAACCCGGCGAAGGTGTGCTGACTGTGGCGGACGCGCGTCACCGGCGTGGCGATCAGCCCCCGCTCTCCACCACGCCCGGTGCTGGGCAGATGTCGCACAAATGATCTAGAGTCACCCTGCTCTTCGGGGACGGGATGGCGCATGATGCGTGGGAGTGTCGGGCTGTGGTGGGCGCGGCTGCCATGTTGATGCCCGTGGGGTGCGGGCAGGCGGCGACGGAGCAGAGGCCCGCCTTTGAGGCTGCGGAAGAACTGCCGGAGAAACTCGGTGCGGACGGCACCACCATCACCGTCGGCGATACGGACGCAGAGGTGAAGGTCCACTTGTATGAGGATCCCCGCTGCCCTGTATGCGAGCAGTTCGAGCTCGGTGGCCCGCAGTTGCCTAAGGCGATGCTCAACCGCTCAACGCGCTGCGCGCCGCGCTGGAGCAGGGCAAGTTCGTGGAGTACCACGAGGTGCTCTACGCCTACCAGCCCGAGGAGAGCGTCGACGGCTACACCGACGCCAACCTGCTGAAACTGACGGATCGAGTGACGGGCCTGCGCGGTCCGCAGTTCGACGCGGCCGTGAAGTCCATGAAGTACCGCACCTTCGTGTCCAAGTCCCAGAAGGCCTACGAGCGGGCAGGAGGAGCAGCGGAGCCCGAAGGCCCCGGTACACCCACCGCTGTGATCAACGACAGACGGATCCCATCGGAGGCCAACGCCGTCCTCCTGGACACCAACGCCGCCACCGAGCTACCCAGGGCACGACCTCGATCAGGTTCGGCATGCTCTGTTGCCGTGGAACTCCGGCTGCACGCTGCTGCAGTCGGCCACCACATGAAACCGAGCGGTGGCTGCTCGTGCCGGGCCGCCCCGAACTCGGCGGGGCTCATGTGCAGCGCAGAACGCCTGGATTGCGAGCCGGTGACGGCCTGTTTGGAGCCGGGGATCCTGCACGACCATACGGACATGCCCGAACTTGCCGACAAGCATCCTTCCAACAGAAACGATGCCTTCACTGCTGGCTGTCTCCTGCTGCTCGTGCTGCTGGCGGACGTGGCCGCCGGATTGCTGGTCGTCATCGTGCTCGCAGTACGGGGACTGGCCCGGATGGAGCCCGGCTCCGGACAGGCAGCGGCCGACCCACCGCCCGCCGACTGGACGCCGGTGCTGTGCTTCGGCGTCCTGGCCTGGCGGTCGGCGTGACGGGCCTGGTGCTGCTGCGGCTGGGACACCGAGCCATCGGGACGGTCCAGTTGGCCCTCTGCGTCGTCTTGGCAGGCGGCCAAGCGCTGAGGGTCTGGCCCTGACCCAGGAAGCGGTCAGATGCCCACTCTCACGCGGTGGCCAGGTGCCGCGAGCTCGGCGACGGCCATCGCGAAGGCGCGGTGGACAACCTCGGCCTTGCCCAGGGGGCGCCGGCCACCTGACGCTGCTGCTGCGTCGGCACGGCGTTTTCGCGCTCCCGAGGCCGCGGGTAACCGGGCGATCAACCGGGCATGGGCGGTCCCGGGAGCCCGGAGGCCTTACACCCGCCCGCACTTGGAGGAGCGGCCGTGGCCTCGGAGCGCGGCATGCTGGGCGTCGTTGCGTGCGGCGTCGCCCCAGTGGTGGGTGAGTGGCGTCTTGAGGTCTTCGCGGCCTTGGCGGCCGCGCGTTTGTGCTCGCGCCAGCGGCGGAAGAAGGCGTAGACCCGGCCCCGTGCGGGGAAGTCCTCGGGCAGCGCCCGCCACGAGATCCTGCCCGCGACCAGATTGCGGATCGCGTCCAGCCTCTGGCGACGGCAATAGCCCTCGGGCGGCCCGCCTCTGCCCTGGAGCCAGGTCGGCACCGGCAGCAACGGCCGCACGGCTGCCCACTCCGCGTCCGTCATGTCCGATGGGTACCGGCGAACGCGATCGGGATGATCGGCTGCGTTGCCGTACACGTGCACAAGGGTCGCCCGCCGCGGCGGGCGTGTTGAAGTCATCGGGTTCGGGCGCGTACAAACGTCCAAGATCAGTTTAAGTGTGACTCTCTAGTCACTAATCAGCCAAACCTGGACAATCCACACCTCAAGGGGATCCTCGTGCGGCTCTTCGGGAGGGAAGGGATCGAGTGCCAGCAAAGCCTCAACGTGATCGCGCCCTCGGCAGAGCAAACGCAGGTGATAGCGCCCCGGCTGCAGCGTGATCTCGCCGTAGCAGGCGCCGTTCAAGTCGACCACCGCGAGGCGATCTGCCATCGGAGACTGAAAATCCCGTTCGTACTCCCACGAGCCTGATGGCTGAGAAGCAGGACCGTCCCACACTTCCAAACGCACCAAAGGGTAGAAATCGTTGTCGCTGGAGGTAAGGCTCCAGCCATCTCCGGGGATCTGAACAATGTCGTCCTCCGCCGGTGCTTGTTCGAAGAGGATGGGGCCGATCTGGATAGTCCTGTAGTACACACGCGGGCGGACATCAACAGCGTTGATCAGAGTGGGCACTTACTCTCCTCACTGTCGAGCGAGCAGGCCCCGCAGGCTGGCCCCGACTTGAACCTGATCCCCCCCTGCCTCCTGCGCCTACCGCCGGAAGACCCCCGACCAGTAACTCCGTTCGATCTACATGTACCAAGGTCGATTGAGATACGGCTTCTCAGGACAGTGGCCTCCCCAGCGTGTCGCTGAGGTCCCGCTGCGGTGCGATCGCTTTGACCCAGTCCTCGACCGCGAGGACATCTGCCCACTGGGGGAACAGCTTTTCGGTGAGCATCGTGTGCACCTCGGGGTCGGTGTCGAGGCAGGCATCCGCCAGGACGGTGAGGCCGAAGTCCAGGTCGATGGCGTGCCACAGGGTGGACAGCACCACAGCGCTGGTGGCGATGCCGGTGAGAACGAGGCTGTCGATATCGCGGGCCCGGAGTACCACGTCGAGGTCGCTGCCCGAGAACGCGCTCCCCCGCCTCTTGGTTACCACGACGTCGCCCTGCTGGGGCGTGACGTCGTCATGGATCTCGGTGCCAGGGGCGCCCTCGGTGAACAGGCCGGCCCGCACAGCGTTTGTGATCACCTTGTTGCGCGGGCTGACTTCTGGATCGCCCGGCCGTAACCCCATCACCACGTAGATCACGGGGATACCGGCAGCCCGGGCCCCGTCGATCGCCCTGCGCAAGCGCGGCAGATATCCAGAACCGTCGTCGGCGATGGCCACGACGTCCCGTTGGACGTCCATCACCAGAAGTGCGCTGTTTGCCATGCATCCCGTCCCTTCCTCGTTGGGAAACAGGAGCAAGTCTGGTGGATCAACCGAGCCGCGGTGGAGGTTTCGGAGATCGTGCGCAAGGACGCTGCCCGCAACTGGCAGCGGATCGTCGACGTCGGCCGGCAACTCGTGGAAGACGGCGTCCCGCTGCAGCTCAACGACGTCGCCCGGCTCGCCAAGGTGGGGGTGGTCAACGTCTACCGGCACTTCCCGACCTCCGAAGCGCTGATGGAGACCGTGGCTGCGCCGGGCCTGGAAGCCCTGGCCGCCCACGCCGAACAGGCGCTGACCCAGGACGACCTCTGGCAGGCCCTGGCAGAGTTCCTCGACACCACGCTGGAGGCGCAGCTGACCGACCCCTCCATCACGGCCGTGCGCTCCGCGCCGGACCAGGTCCTGCCCCGGACCACCGAACTCGCCGCCGCGATGGATTCCCGGGCCGGCCGCCTGCTCGATCGCGCGCGCGAGGCGGGAGTGGTGCGTGACGTGGCCACCTGGGACGACCTGCTCCCGCTCATGTGCGGAATCGCCTACGCCGCGCA
Organism: Streptomyces sp. CA-179760; assembly: GCF_050937045.1. Lineage (NCBI taxonomy): Bacteria > Bacillati > Actinomycetota > Actinomycetes > Kitasatosporales > Streptomycetaceae > Streptomyces > Streptomyces sp. CA-179760. The sequence continues at coordinate 46,987 of NZ_JBNJLZ010000001.1, read as the reverse complement.
GATCCACGCCGACGACCTTCAGACCCGGCTCGCCTCCGCCGCCGCTACCTGAGCGTGATGCTGCACGGGCTGCGCGCCTGAGACAGCCGCGCGACACGCGCTACCCGAGGGCTACCGCAGCGAAGAGACCTGGAGGCCATGGCCGACGTCGTTGATCCTCGCCGAGATCGACGCCGACATCGCCCGCTTCCCCACGGCCGCCGATCTTGCCTCCTGGGCCGGTGTCTGCCCTGGCAACAACGAGTCCGGCGGCAGCAAGGAGCCCGGGCAGGACCCGCCACGGCGGCCCCTGGCTCATGTTCACCCACGACTCGGTATACGCCGACCTCAGCGGCCGCTACTTCATCGCGACGGCGACGCCGGAGGCCCGGCTCGCGCGGCGAGCTTCACGGCGAGTCCAACGCGGGGCATGCGGTAGGGCGCGGGGAGATCGGGGCGGTGCAGGTGGCGGGCGGTTGTGTGACTCCACGCGCTGGAAGTGGGAAACAGTCCGGTCGGCCACGGCCCGGCAACCGCCGCCATACCGAGATCGGCGTCGACGGTCCGGGCTGGCGCTGCGGACGCTACCCGGAGCGCAAGGTCCGCTGAGGGAGCGGACACGAGAGGGCTCTCGTCGAGCAGGTTCAGTCCGTGCGCCTCGAAGGAGCCGATCGCAGATGAACCACGACCGACCGGAGGTGACCGGCCGTGCGGGTCGAACAGCTAGACGCAATACCGGTGATTTAGGTTGTTTTCCGGTGGGCGGGTCTGGTCTTGGTCGGCCCGACCAGAGCCACGTGGGGAATGTCCGGCCGGGGCGGATTGCGGTGCTCGGCGCGTTTGAGTTTCCAGTTGGACATCTTGCGTTTGATGACGCGGGGGCTGGAGCGCGACCGGCGTGGGGGCAGGGGGCGTTCGCGGATCTCACGCAGGGCCGTGGCCAGGGCCCGGGCCATTCGCGAGGGGGGAAAAGCCGCCTGGTCGGTGACATGGCGGCGGATGATGCGCAGGGTGCGGGTGAAGGAGATCCGGTCGGGGTCCTGGTCCGATTGCCGGGCGGCTTGATGCATCAGGTCCCGCAGAGCGTGATGCATCAGCAGGAAGGCGAAGATCTCCTGCTCCACCCCACGGGGGTGCTGGGAGCGCAGGACGAGGCGGGGCCCGCCCTGGTGGGTCTTGATCTCGTCCAGCGTGCTCTCGATCTCCCACCGCTGGGCATACAGCGCGGCCAGCGACACGGCCGACGCGGCCTTCGGGTCGAGGATGGTGGTGATCAGCCGGTAGACCGTGCCGTTGCCGTCGCGGCCGAGGGTGTACTCCCCGGGCCGGCAGCAGCCGGTGACGCTGCTCGGCCCGGCCGCACTCCGCGATCACCTCGTCCACCAACTCCGGCGGAAACGCCCGGGTCAGCACCCCCAGCGCAATCCGATCCGACAATCGCTCGCCTGCCGGCGACTTCACCTGTCCGGGCCTTGGCACACCTCACCCAACGACCCGAAAACACCAAAGTCACCGGTATTGCAGCTAGGGGTGACGGGGGTGGGTTCGGCGTACCTCGTCGTTGGCGGTCTGCGGCTGCTTCTGCGTTTCGGCCCAGGCCGCCAGCAGGGTGAGTGCGTCGGCGCTGGGGGTGCCGGGATCCGCGGTGTAGGTGGTGATGGAGACGTGCGGGTCGCCGGGAAGGGCGAAGTCGTCGTACACGAGGGTCATCGTGCCGACGGCCGGGTGGTGGACGGCCTTGCGTCCGCGTGAGTGGCGGCGCACATTGTGCTTGGCCCAGCGGGTGCTGAAATCGGTGCTGCGGGTGGAGAGTTCGCCGACGAGCCCGGTCAGCTGCTTGTCCAGCGGGTCGCGCCCCGCGGTCGCGCGGAGTATGGCGACCACCTGGTCCTTCGCCTCGTCGTGGTCGGTGTAGTAGGCCTCCGCACGTGGGTCGAGGAACACGTATCGGGCGATGTTCGGTGGCTGCTGGGCCATCGTGAACAGGTCGGCGTACAGCGCCCGCCCCAGGTCGTTGGCCGCGAGGAGATCGAGGCGGCCGTTCTGGACGACGGCGGGCACGCTCATGGACTCGAGGACCTGCTGCACGGACGCGGTGATGGGGGAGGTGCGCTGGGGGCGTTTGCGGCGTGCGCCGGGTGCAACGTTGCGTGCCAGGTCGTACAGGTGGGCGCGCTCGTCGTCGTCGAGTTTCAGTGCACGGGCGATCGCATCGAGGACGCTCTCGGACGCGCCACCGAGTTGGCCACGCTCCATACGGGTGTAGTACTCGACGCTGAGGCCGGCGAGCATCGCGACTTCCTCGCGCCGCAGTCCTTTGACGCGGCGGTTGCCTCCGACGTAGGGCAGCCCGGCCTGCTCGGGAGTGATCCGCGCCCTGCGGCTCATGAGGAAGCCCCGGATCTCCTGCTGAAACTCCATGCCTCCAAGGCTAGGACGCCTGTTCCTGATGAGGGGGTCCCTGAGAGTGCCTGGCAGACATCCGCTTGGCGAGGGACGGTCTTTGGGCAATCCAGAAAGGCTGTCTGAAAGGGATGTCTGCCAATGCGTGGAGCTGTCCTGTATGCCCCGGGCGATGTCCGGGTGGAAGAGCGCGAGAACCCCGTGATCGTCGCGCCGACGGATGCGATCATCCGTGTGTCGGCGACGTGCGTGTGCGGGTCTGACCTGTGGGATTACCGCGGCGTCAACGACGTGACGCAGCCCACCCCGGCGGGGCACGAATACGTCGGCGTGGTCACCGAGATCGGCGACGAGGTCAAGAACATCAAGGTCGGCGACTTCGTCGTCGGGTCGTTCTTCGCCTCGGACAACACCTGTGAGATCTGTCAGGCGGGCTACCAGTCACGGTGTGCGCATGCCGAGTTCGTCGGGGCCGGCGGAGCGCAGTCGGAGCACCTGCGGGTGCCGCTGGCCGACGGCACCCTCGTCGCCACCCCGGGATGCCGGACGAGGACCTGATCCCCTCGCTCCTGGCCGCCTCCGACGTGCTCGGAACGGGATGGTTCGGCGCCGTGGCCGCCGAGGCCGGACCGGGCAAGACCGTGGCCGTGGTCGGGGACGGAGCCGTGGGCCTGCTCGCCGTCCTGGCCGCGAAGCAGCTGGGAGCGGAGCGGATCATCGCGATGTCGCGGCACGCGTCGCGCCAGAAGCTCGCCCGCGAGTTCGGCGCGACCGACATCGTCGAAGAGCGCGGCGACGAGGGCGTCGCAAGGATCAAGGAGCTCACCGGCGGATACGGCGCCCACAGTGTGATCGAGGCCGTCGGCACCCAGGAATCGATGATGCAGGCCATCCGCTCCACCCGCCCCGGCGGACACGTGGGATACGTGGGCGTGGCCCACGGGGTGGAGCTTCCGGGCGAGGAGGTGTTCTTCGCCGAGGTGCACCTGCACGGCGGCCCCGCTCCGGTGCGCCGGTTCCTGCCCGAGCTGATCCAGCTCATCTGGGACCGCGAGATCGACCCGGGCAAGGTCTTCGACCTCACCCTCCCACTCGATCAGGCCGCGGAGGGATTCAAGGCGATGGACGAGCGCCGCGCCATCAAGACCCTGCTCAAGCCCTGACCCCGCACTCACCGATCCCAGTCGCTCTCGCCCGGGACCTCGAACATCCCGGGCAGGGCTGCGCACCTCATTTCGATCTCGACGGGAGAACCCCCATGAACCCCACCTACGACTTCTCCGGGCAGGTGGCCCTGATCACCGGCGCCGCCTCCGGCATGGGACTGGCCGCCGCCCGGGCCTTCGCCGACTCCGGCGCCGCCGTGGTCCTGGCCGACCGCGACGACGACGCCGTCCACAAGGCGGCCGAAGAGATCACCGGCAGCGGCGGGCGGGCGACCGGTGTCGTCTGCGACGTCACCGACGAACAGCAGGCGGAAGCGGCAGTGCGGGCCGCGGTGACGGAGTACGGCCGCCTGGACATGGCGTTCAACAACGCCGGCATCCAGGTGCCGCCGACCGACGCGGCCGACGAGACGGCCGAGAACTTCGACCAGGTCAACGCCGTCAACCTGCGCGGCGTCTGGGCGGCTATGAAGCACGAACTGCGACAGATGCGCGAGCAGGGCAGCGGCGCCATCGTCAACTGCTCCTCGCTTGGCGGGCTCGTCGGACTGCCCGAGCGCGCCGCCTACCATGCCTCCAAGCACGGCGTCATCGGCCTGACCCGCAGCGCCGCGGTCGAGTACGCGCCCCGCGGCATCCGCGTCAACGCCGTGTGCCCCGGCGTCATCAACACCCCGATGGTCGCCGACATGGTCGAAAACCAGGCCGAGGCCATGGCCGGGATCATCAAGGAACAGCCCATCGGCCGGCTGGGGACAGCGGACGAGGTCGCAGCAGCTGTCCTGTGGCTGTGCAGCCCCGGTGCCGGCTTCATCATCGGAACGGCTCTTCCCGTCGACGGTGGCTTCACCGTCCACTGAGGTGCGAGGCAGGCCGCAGAGCCAGCACCGTACAGGAGACAGCAGGGTCGACTTTCACTCCGTCCCCGGTGCCGGATACGTGGACCGACGACAAGACGGACCTGATTCCGTTCGACGCGGGAAAGGGGAGCGGCCCCGGGACCTGGGATCAGCAGCCGGATTCTTCCCACCCCATCCGCACCCTCTCCCCGGGCATCCGTCACCACTCCGCCTCATGGCGACGCACAAGACGCCCGCTGCAAACGACGACACCTCCCCCCTGCCCAGCCGCGGTCGCGGCTGATCCGCCCAGCGATGCGAAGGCGTACCCATGTCCAGTGAATCTGTGTCTGCTGTTCCACCGCCCGTTGAACCGGGCGATCCGTCCTCGGCGCCCACCCGGCGGACCTTCATCGCCACCACCACCGCGGTCGGTGGCGTCGCCGTCGCGGGCGGCGTGATCGGAGGCTCCTTCCTCGTCGGCTCGGAGGAAGCGGCTGCGGCCGCGGCGCCTGCGAGCCGTGTGTCCCTGACGGTGAACGGCACCCGGCGGACGGTGACGGTGGACAACCGCACCTCGCTGCTGGACCTGCTGCGCGAGCACTTCGGTCTGACCGGTTCCAAGAAGGGATGCGACGCCGGAGCGTGCGGTGCGTGCACGGTGCTGGTGGACGGGCAGCAGCATCTCCGGCGGCTGCGTCGAGGGAGCCGTCTACGAGCTGTGCCGGCAGGTACTCGAGGATGAGGGCGCGCCCCAGCGAGCCTGGTTCGGCTACTCCGACGACGATGCCTTCGCCGTCGGACTGACCTGCGGCGGCGAGCTCGACGTCCTGGTCCAGCGCATCGACCCCGCGGCGCAGCCCCACCTGGCCGCCGCGTTCGACGAGGTCAGCCGGGGCAGGCCCACGGCTGTGGCACAGATAGTCAACGGTCCCGAGGAACTTCTTGGGCGCACGTCGTGTGTCCTCGGTGACGTCGACACCGCCTACGGAACACTGGACGACGGCGAGGTGGACCGGACGGTGACGGACCAGGCCGCTGCCCTGCTGCGAGCCGGACGCACCGCCCGCGTCGACATCGGCGGCGACGCGGACACCTGCCCCAAGCAACTGACCGTCCACGTCCATGCGTCCCGGCCCCGCATGCTGATCTTCGGCGCCGTCGACTTCGCCGCCGCCCTCAGCCGGATCGGACACCTCCTGGGCTACCGGGTCACCGTGTGCGACGCACGCCCGGTCTTCGCCACGGCGGACCGGTTCCCGGAGGCGGACGAGGTCGTGGTCGACTGGCCTCACCGGTACCTGGAACGAACCGAGGTCGACGCCCGCACCGCGATCTGCGTCCTCACACATGACGCCAAGTTCGACATCCCCCTGCTGCGCCTCGCCCTCGACCTGCCTGTCGGCTATGTCGGCGCGATGGGATCCCGGCGCACCCACGACGAACGCCTTCGACGCCTGCGCGAAGCCGGTGTGCCCGAGGCCCGGCTGGCCCGGCTGCGCTCACCGATCGGGCTCGACCTCGGCGCCCGCACACCCGAGGAGACAGCAGTTTCCATCGCCGCAGAGATCATCTCCCACGGCAACCACACCACCGGCCTGCCCCTGTCCGACCGCACGGGGCCGATCCATGGACCGCTCGTCCGACGCCAGGCCGACGGTCGGAGCATCCCCCACCTCGCCGCACACGTCAGCGTGGACCGCTGAGGCCAACCGGTCGGCCCACCCCGGCAGCAGCGCAGGGTCGGACACAGGGGCGGCGAGCATCGGTTCCGGCAGTGTCCACGTCACAGCCCGTGCCTTCCACCGAGCCCGCCCGTCGGCAAACCGAGTGCGCGTCCGCCCCCGACCACCGGCCCGGCCATGGCCGGTCACGACACCGGGCTGCCCGGACCCCGTGTCGTACGGTGTGATGTCGCGGCCGCCCACCGTCCGCAACGGATCTCACCGACCCGGCGGTGCCGCCGGTACGGGCCGAAAGATCTGAACCAGGACCGGGAATCAGGCCGCGACGAGCTCCTGCTCGCGGTCCGGCGTCTTGACCTTGGGCTTCTTGTTCGGCAGCGAGAGCCGGAAGACCTTGTGCCACGCGGAGAACACCTGCTTGGGCAGCGGCCCGGTGACGTACTCGAGCTCGTACTTCTCGAACAGCGCGCGCACCTTCACCGCGACCTCGGCGTACCGGTTGCTCGGCAGGTCCGGGAACAGGTGGTGCTCGATCTGGTGCGACAGGTTGCCGGTCATGAAGTGCATGGCCCTGCTGCCGCTGATGTTCGCCGAGCCCATCATCTGGCGCAGGTACCACTGGCCGCGCGTCTCGCCCTTGATCGACCGGCGCTCGAAGACCTGCACGCCCTCGGGGAAATGCCCGCACATGATCACCGAGTGGGTCCAGAGGTTGCGGACCAGGTTCGCGGTGAACGTGGCTGCGAGCGTGGTGAGGAACGACGGGCCCGAAAGCAGCGGGTGGATCACGTAGTCCTTGAGCACCTGCTTGCGGATCTTGCGGCCCACGGCCTTGGCCCGTGCGCGGAACTCCGGGTTCTTGCGGCGGCGCTTGTGCAGGTTCTTGCCGAGCTCCAGGTCGTACGCGGCGATGCCGTACTCGAAGAAGCACGCGTTGATGAAGTTCCACAGCGGCTGACCGAGGTGGAAGGGGTGCCACTTCTGGTCCTCGTCGACGCGCATGATGCCGTAGCCGAGGTCGTTGTCCTTGCCGATCACGTTGGTGTACGTGTGGTGCAGCTCGTTGTGCGAGTGCTTCCACTGGTCGGACGGCGAGACGTGATCCCATTCCCAGGTGGTGGAGTGGATCTTCGGGTCCCGCATCCAGTCCCACTGGCCGTGCAGGACGTTGTGACCGATCTCCATGTTGTCCATGATCTTCGCCACGGACAGCCCGGCGGTGCCGATCAGCCACGCGGGCGGGAAGAACGAGAACAGCAGCACGCCCCTGCTGACCAGCTCGAGCTTGCGCTGCGCCGAGATGACCTTGCGGATGTAGGCGGCGTCCTTCTCGCCGCGGTCGGCGATCACCTCGTCGCGGATCGCGTCCAGCTCGCGGCCGAGCTCCTCGATCTGCTCCGCGGTCAGGTGGGCGGTGGGGTCGATGGCGGTCAAGGTGTTCCTACCGTTCGATGTCGCAGGGGCCCGCCGCGGCGGACACACAGGTCTGGATGAGGACGCCCGGTTCGGCTTCGGTGATCTCGCCGGTGCGCAGGTCGCGGACGGCGCCCGCCTTGAGCGGTGTGACGCAGCCGAAGCAGATGCCCATGCGGCACCCGGAGGGCATGAGCACGCCGGCCTCCTCGCCGATGTCCAGCAATGGCGTGGCGCCGTCCGCATCGACGGTCTTGCCGGTGGCGCTGAATGTGACCTCGCCGCCGTCGCCGGCGGCGACGATGCTGGGGCGGAAGCGTTCGGTGTGCAGGCGCTCCGGGACGCCGTGCTCGCCCCAGTGTTTCTCGGCGGCGTCGAGCAGCCCCGCGGGCCCGCAGGCCCAGGTCTCGCGCTCGGTCCAGTCGGGCACGAGTTCGTCTAGACGGGCGATGTCGAGCATGCCGTCCGTGTCGGTGTGCACCTCGGTCAGACGCAGCTTCTTGTCCGCGACCAGCTCGTGCAGCTCGTTGCGGAAGATCACGTCGTGCGGCTGCGGCGCGCAGTGGACCATGACGACGTCGTCGAACTCGGTGTCGCGCAGCATGCCCATCACGGGCGTGATGCCGCTGCCGGCCGTCAGGTAGAGCACCTTGGCGGGCTTGGCCCGCGGCAGCACGAAGTCACCGGTCGGCTGGTCGAGCTGGATCAGCGTGCCCGGTTTCGTCCTGCGGACCAGGTGGTTGCTGACTTTGCCGTCCGGGATCGCCTTCACGGTGATCGTGACGCGGCCGTCCCGGCGGTTGGTCGGCGAGGTGAGGGAGTAGGCACGCCACAGGCGCACCCCGTCGACGTCGACCCCGATCCGCACGTACTGACCGGCCGTGTGGCCGCGCCAGCCCCGTCCCGGCCTGATCACGATGGTCGCGGCGTCACCCGTCTCGGGGTGCACGGCCTCGATGCGCCCCCGCAGGTCAGCGCCCGCACGCAGCGGGCTGACCAGGTCGAGGTAGTCCGACGGCAGCAGCGGCGTCGTGACCATCTCCAGTAGTTTCCACGCCCTGCTGCGGAGGGCTGTACTCGTCATGACTCCAGCTTGCTGCGTCTCAGGGCGTAAAGTCCTGACCGGAAGACGTGAATCTGGTCGGTGGGATTGTTCGCAGGGAATAAAAACGTGAGCCATGTAATGCGGAGGGCCAGCGAACTGGCCCTGGATGAGACGACGGTCACCGTACTTCGGGCCGCGCTGAAGACCACCGCCGACGAGGTCGTCCAGGCGATCATCGACGAGGTCCCTCCCTACGCCAACGCCCTCTCGGGCCACATGGGCGCCACCATCCGCCGAGCCGTCCGCACCGCCCTGGGACACTACCTGGACCTCGCGAGCGGGAACGCCACGGGCGGCGACGGTGGTGACGCGGCCTACGAGCTGGGCCGCGGCGAGGTCCGCGACGGCCGTTCGATGGACGCCCTGCTCAGCGCCTACCGCGTCGGTGCCCGCGTGGCCTGGCGCTGCCTGGCAGCGGGTGCCGTACCCGCAGGTCTGCCCGCCGCCGAAGTCGCCAAGTTCGCCGAGCTGACCTTCGCCTACATCGACGAGCTCTCCGCCGCGAGCGCCGCGGGCCACGCCGACGAACTGGCCGCCCGGGGCCGGGCTCATGAGCGCCACCTGGAACACCTGGCCCGCGACCTCCTCGCCGGGGCGAGCCCGGATGTGCTGCTGGCCTCTGCGCAACGGGCCGGATGGCAGCCTCCGGGTTCGCTGACCGCGGTCCTGCTGCCCGCCGCCCAGGCCCGGCCTGCCTACCGCGCGCTCGACCAGAGCACCCTCGTCCTCGACGATCTGCCGGACGCCACCGGTGTGCTGCTCGTCCCCGACGCCGACCGATCACATCTCTTGCGGCAGCTGACCGACCGCACCGCCGTGGTCGGCCCGGCCCGGCCATGGACTCGAGCGTCCGCCTCGTACGCACGAGCCGTACGCGCCCGCTCCCTCTCCTCTGATATTCGAGACACCGAGGACCACTTGCCCGAGCTGGTGCTCAGCGCCGACGTGGACGCGCTCGCAGACCTGCGTGCCCGAGCCCTCGCACCGTTGCGGACCTTGCCCGACGCGACCGCACGACGGCTGGAGGAGACGTTGCGGGCGTGGCTGCTGCACCAGGGCAGGCGGGAGGAGGTGGCGGCCGCGTTGTTCGTCCATCCCCAGACCGTCCGGTACCGGATGTCGCAGCTGCGGGAGCTGTTTCCGGATCTCGCATCGCCGCACCGGGTCCTTGAACTGACGCTGGCGGTCGGTCTTCCGGTCAGCTGACGCGTACTTCGACCGGCCACGACCGCCTCCGCAAGCGGTCCAGGAATCGTGCCTCGTCCTCGGTCAGCAGAGGCGGGGCCGGGCCGCTCGGGCCGGGGACCACCGTGGTTCCGCGACGGCCCCGCGCCTCCCCGCCGACAGGTCAACCGGACGACCGACCGGGCCGGCCTGGCACGCCGCGCGAGGGATGATGGGAATGGAATGAAGGAACGTGAGATCAGGAGCTTCCATGGCGAAGCGGCTTCACCGACCCCGTGAGGACGCGGAGTTCGATTTCATCCTCGGGATGAGCAAAGTTCCGGTCCTCGCATACTTCACCGGGACATGGCCCAAGGCAATCGAGCACTGCCGGGTGATGGACCTCGTCGTGGGTGGCATCGCCGACGGCTACACCGGCCGCCTGACGGCCGTCCGCGCTGACATCACGCGTTGTCCGGCCGTGACCGAGCGATACGGGATCACCGGAGCCCCGTCCTATGTCCTGCTGAAGGAGGGAGAGGCGGTGGCGCACGGCACGGGGCCTATGACCATCGCCGAGGTACGGAAGTTCCTGGACGGCCACCTCTGAGCGGCCGCTGCGGCACGTGGCGGCGACGCGCGTCACATCCCGTCTCTGGGAGCGACCGTCGCCGCCACCCACAACCGGCTCCGGACCGGTCTGGAGCGTGATGCGAACACTCAGCGAAGTCCACGGAGCCGAGAACGTACGCCTCGTCGTCTGGTTCCACTGAGGGCTGAGCACGTAGTCGGCCAGACAGGCTGGTACCCCTTCTGACCGTGCAGGGAGCAGCGTGTCGCCGTCCTTCGTCCACCAGATCACCAAGTACGACCCCGCCGACCGTGACGAGCGCGGCCACTACACCGGCGCCGAGGACACGGTCGGTGACCACGGGCCGGTCGAAGCGGCGTACCTGGCGGCGATCGCGGCCTTCGCGGAGGCCTCGGGCATCGACCGGCTGGAGATCCGTGAGCCTGCGGTCACCGGCTTCGTCCACTTCGGATTGGAGCCGCCCGTGGAGGGACACGGTCTGAACGGGCTCTTCCCGCCCGACCTCACCGGATACCACGACGGGGCCGAGGTCTCCCTTCCGGTGGCGCTGGAGCTGGTCCGGGTCATGCTCCGCGACCAGGGCGCCTGCCGCCGTCCGCGGCGCTGGTGGAGCTGAAGCGAGCGTTCAGCTACCACGGCACCAACCCCCGCCACCTGGGGGAGGTCCTGAGCGTACGGACGCTCTCCCGCCCCGGAGCCGCCGTACGAGTCGGCATCGGCCCGGCCATCACGCTCGCGGTCACCGCCTCGGCACAGATCACCACCCCCGGCGGCGTCCTCGCCATCGACCCCAACAGGTCGCCCATGGCTGGGGCCGCTGCCCGTCGACGCCCTGCACGGCATCGGACCCAGCCAGGCCGGCGCCCTGCGGGACCACGGCATCCACACCGTCGGCATACTCGCCGTCGTGCACCCGCCACCGTCCAGCGCCTGCTGGGCGGCCGCGCCGGACGCCTGGCTGCCGACCGGGCCCGCGGCATCCCCCCGTCACCCCCGCACGTTGCCGCCTCCGCCGCGACCCGCTGCACCTTCCCCCAGCGCACCCTCGACGGCACGGCGGTCCGCGCCGCTCTGCTCGACCTGGTCGTCCAGCTCGGACAGCTGCTGCGCCAGCGTGGGCAGGCCGCTCGCGCACTGCGGCTCACCCTGCACTTCGCCGGCGGCGCCACCGGGGAGACCTCCCGCCGCCGGCAGCAGGCCTCCGCCCACGACGAGGACCTGCACACCCTCGCCTACCGTCTGATGGACGCCGCCGGTCTCCAGCACGGCCGCCTGACCGGCCCCGCTCTCAAGGGCGAGGACCTCGTCGACGCCGACCAGGTCGCCCAGCAGATCAGCCTCGACACGGCCCGCGATCGAAAGCTTCCGCGAGCACCGGCGTGGTGGCGGGTCGTCTTGAATCTGGTGGGGTACCGGCCCGCATGGAGGGACCAGAGCGAAGTCGGCACAGCGACCCTGGGGGAGGGGATGTACGGATCCTCGACCCGTCAGCTCTTCCCGGCGGGCGGTGCAGCTGTCAACTCCTTGCGCGCTGGGCCGCATCCCATGACTGCTTCTGCCAGAACAGCACGAGGAAGAGTGCCAAAAGCAGACCGTCGGACAGCGGCTGGCTCTCCTCATGCAGCTGCACTCGAATGGGACGTGTGCCGAGTCGGTCGTAGAAGATCCGGAGCGGTCCGATGGCACGAACCCGGCTCCCGCCGCCGTCGTACTCCAGCTCATAAGGCCCCAGGCGCAGCAGACGGTTGCCGAACCTGCTGCATTCACAGCTCCACCGACCGACGGTGCGCGGCAGGACGGACCACCTGCGGTAGGTGATCTCGACGTCGCCCACGGCGCGCAACGTTGTACTGAACCGCTGGTACTCGAGCGGCCATGACCCCAGTGCGCGTGGTGTGCTGTCCAGCCACTCCCTTCGGCCGTAGGAGACCTCCACATCGCCGATACGGCGCAGCAGCCCTTTCCTATACGTCAGCTCGACGTCCATCTACGCCTCACCTACGCCCTGCGCGGCCGGAGCCCGGACGTCTTCTTGCCCCGGCATTCTTCGTGGTCTTCTTCGCCGCCGTCTTCTTAACCGGCTGCTTCATCGCGGCCTCCTTCTTCGGCATCGCGTGCACGTCGGCGTCCTCGCCGCGCGACGCTCTGGCCTTCTGCACGGACTCGTTCAGGGCAGCCGTCAGGTCGACGGCCTGCCCCGGCTCCGACTCCGGCTCCTCCAGTTTCGGCGGTTCACGGTCCTCCCGCTCGGCCTGGATGATCTGCGTGAGAGCCGCGGTGCAGGTGTCCTGGCACTCCTCACCTCCAAGATCCTCGCGGGTCATGCTGTCCATGAGCGCGAGCGCGCCGTCGATCTCCTCGTCGCCGAGCTCGACGGGCGTCGGCAGCAGCTCCTCCGGCGACCGGACTTCGTCGGGCCAGCGCATCGCGAGCAGGACGATGGCGTCCTCGCGGACCCTCAGCAGCCCCAGGCCCCCGCGTCCGGACCACGCATACTTCGCGACGGGCACCTTGCTGGAGCGGGCGAGGGCCATGCGCAGCAGCTTGCAGGGCTTCGCGGCGACCTGCCCGCTGGGCGCCAGGCAGGAGCCCTCGCCGATCTTCAAAGGGTCGACGGAGTCCAGCGGCACGAACGCCACGATCTCGATCGCTTTCGCCCTCGGCAGCGGCATGCCCCGCAGCTCCTCGTCGCTGATCGGGATGACCTGCTCCTTGGCCAGCTGATAGCCCTTGCCGATCTCGCCCTGGTCGATCTCGCGGTCCTCGAGCTCGCAGTACTTCCGCACCCGCACCCGACCCATGTCCTCCAAGCGGTACTGGTGGACCCTGATCGAACGGTCCTCCATCGCGCTGGCAACCGAGATCGGCACAGTGCCGTTGACTGAACTGGAAACGGAATATTGGCTGGTCAAAGGCCATATCTGCTGGCTTCGCGACGACGATCCGCTCCTACGGCATGGACCTGCTGCGGTGGTGGCGGTTCCTGTCCGGAGGGGGCGTCGCGTGGGATCGGGCGAGCCCCCGGGATGCACGGGACTTCGCCCGGTGGATGCAGATCGCGCCGAAGGTTTCTCGGGTGCATTGGCGCCGCCGAACTTCCGGCGAGGGGCCAAGCCGGTGACGCGGCCCGCGGCAGGCGTGCCGACCTGCCGGTCGGGCGCGACGAGATCATTGAAGCGGTTCGCGCACATCACCAGGCCCAGACGCGGCTGACGCACGTCCCTGCAGTACCTGCCCCTGGATACCGAGCCGAGTCGCTCCACGACCTCTTCGGAGGTGCCCGATGAACGTTCGCGTCCGGGAGATGACCGGCGGCACACGCGTCCGGTCGGGCGATCGTCCACCGGTGCGGGCGGCTGCGGGTGGTGTGATGCGGCAGGCCCAGGTTCAGTTTCCGGCTCGATCCGCCGGGAGACCATGGACGATGACGTGCTTGTCCGTCGAAGAGGTGCTGGCCGCTCTCGCTCGCCCGCCGTTTTCGAGCGGACAAGGCCCGCACCCGGTGGGAGCGCAGGCATGGTGCCCCTGCAGTTCTGGCGTGACTGTCCGGCTTCCCGGGCGAGACCTGGCAGGAGCGAACGGGCGGCATGCCCGGCAGCTGCCAGCCCTCAGCGCTGGGCCAAGGAGGGGCACACATGGGCGAGTGCTGTGGCCGATACGCAGTGGAAGTACGTACAGACGAGGGTGCTGATGCTGGCCAGCATCGACGCGCTGCGCCTCTCGATTCCCTGGAAGTGCGGCGGTGCCAAGAAGCATTGTCGGGAACTACCCCCAGTGACCGTTCACCGACGTTGATTTCCGACGCGAGTGGCCGACAGTGCCCACCTGCGGGTTCTTGATCGCGGGCGTGAGTGTCGACAGACGGTCGTTTCTCGACACCCGAGCGAGGTCTGGCGAGCGCCACCCGCGCGCGGCCGGCTCCCCTCGGCGCCGGGCGGCTGACGCCCGCAGTGCACGCCTTGCCGAATGGTCGACGCAGAGGGCTATAGTGCTAGGTAACTAGATATATGGAGGAACCGGTGATTGAGTTCCACCTGAACAGCCGGTCCGGCCTGTCCCCGTACCAGCAGCTGGTCCAGCAGGTGAAGCACGCGCTGCGCCTGGGCCTGCTGAAAGAGGGGGATCGGCTGCCGACGGTCAAAGAGGTGGCCAGGCAGATGGCGGTCAACCCGAACACGGTGCTCAAGGCGTACCGGGAGCTGGAGCACGACGGCCTGGTAGCCGCACGGCCCGGTGTCGGGACGTTCGTGACCCGGACGCTGGCCGACGACACGCTCGCCGCGCAGGGACCGCTGCGCAAGGACCTGCAGCGCTGGCTGACCAAGGCCCGCCTGGCCGGGCTCGACGACGAGAGCATCGAGGCATTGTTCGTGAACACGTTTCGCAACGCCGCCCGAGAGGACGTAGCGTGAGTGCTGTCTTGCGAGCCCAGGGCCTGGGCAAGAAGTACAAGCAGCGCTGGGCGCTGCAGAACTGCGACCTGGATGTCCCGGCCGGCCGGGTGGTCGGGCTGGTCGGCCCCAACGGCGCCGGTAAGTCGACCTTATTGAAACTGGCATCCGGCATGTTGACCCCGACGGCCGGCACCATTGAGGTGTGCGGTGGCCGACCTGCCGCGGGTGTGGAACAGCTGGCCAAGGTCGGGTTCGTCGCTCAGGACGCCCCGACCTACTCCGCGCTGAGCGTCGCCGACCACCTCGACTTCGGCAAGCGTCTCAACCCGAACTGGGACGAAGCCGTGGCACGCGACCGGATCCGTCGCCTCGGCCTGGACCCGAAACAGCGGGCCGGCAAGCTGTCCGGCGGCCAGCGCGCGCAGCTCGCTCTCACCCTGGGCATCGCCAAGCGCCCCGAACTGCTCATCCTGGACGAGCCGGTCGCGGCCCTGGACCCGCTCGCCCGACGGGAGTTCATGCAGGACCTGATGGAGGCCGTCGCCGAGCACGAACTGAGCGTCGTGCTCTCCTCCCACCTGGTCTCCGATGTGGAGCGAACCTGCGATTACGTCATCGTCCTGGTCGGTTCCCGGGTGCAGGTGGCCGGCGACATCGATGACATGGTCGCCTGCCACCACCGGCTCACCGGACCGCGCAGGGACCCGGGCACGCTCCCGGCCGGTCAGGACGTGATCACCGCCAGCCACACCGACCGGCAGACCACCCTCCTGGTGCGCACCGACACCGCGGTCCACGATCCGTCCTGGACTGTCAGCCCGCTCGGCCTGGAAGACATTGTCCTGGCCTACATGACCCGGCCTGCCGATGCGGTTCGTGACACCCGACCCGCGCTGGAGGTACTCCGATGATCTGGCTGACCTGGCGCCAGTTCCGCACGCAGGCCGCCGTGGTGTTCGGCGTGGTGGCTGCCCTCGCCGCCACCCTCGCGGTCACCGGCCCGCAGCTGGCCGACCTCTACCGGACTGCCGGCAGTGACCTGGTGGACCAGGTCTCCAGTTCGGACCAGACCCTCTACTACGCCGGGCTGGCGGTTGTGCTCGCCGTTCCGGTGGTCATCGGGATGTTCTGGGGCGCGCCGCTGATCTCCCGTGAGCTGGAGACCGGCACCCACTGTCTTGCGTGGAATCAGGGTGTCACCCGCACACGCTGGCTGGCCACCAAGATGGGGTTTGGTGTGGCGGCATCCATGACCGCCGCAGGACTGGCCGCACTCGCGGTGAGCTGGTGGAGCAGCCCCATCGATCGGGCTGTCAACGGCGGTGCCGAGACGGACACGTACTTCTCGCGGCTCGACCCCGTGGCCTTCGCCGCACGGGGCGTCGTCCCCATGGCCCATGCCGCCTTCGCCTTCGTCCTGGGTGTCGCCCTCGGCCTGGTCATCCGCCGCACCCTGCCCGCGATGGCAACCGCGTTTACCCTCTACGCCGCCGTCCAGATCGTGGTGCCGCTGTGGATCCGGCCGCTCCTGGCCGCCCCGGACCGGACCAACGTGCCGATCGAGACCGGCACTCCGATCAGCATCCAGGGCGACGCCGAGCAGATCGCCGTGCATCTCGAAGCACCCGGTGCCTGGCTCACCTCCCAACAGACGCTGAACGCCGCAGGTCAGCCGGCCCCCGTGCCGTCGTCCTTCGCCGACTGCCTGCACACCGAGTCGGGCCTGCCCACCATGCAGCAAATCGACGGCTGCGTCACCGACCTCGGCGCCCTGGGCTACAAGCAGCAGGTGACGTACCAGCCCGCCGAACACTTCTGGGCCCTTCAATGGGCCGAGACCGGGCTCTACATCGCCCTCGCCCTGGCCCTGACCGGGTTCTGCGCCTGGTGGATCCGCCGCCGAGTGACCTGACATGCGCCAGTCCCCCCACGGGAGTATCCGCGAGGGCGGCCAGGGCCCGGCTGCCCCTGGCGGCGTCGACAGGGCCCTCTCACCATTCAAGATCAATCTCACCGATACCGGGTACCGTTGGCCCTCAAGGCCGGTACAGGCACCGGCCCGTCGGCGCGGCATTCACCCCGGCTCCGCCAGGGCCTGGTAGGAGGCGTCCGCCGGGGTGCGGGGACGGGGCATCGAGAGAAGCGGCGCGAGGTCGAGCCGCTTGTCCATCTCCAGGCGGAAGGTGCCGTACGGGTTGATGTTGGACCAGAACAGCGCGGTGTCCGGGCCGGTGAGCGCGCCGCCCTGCCGTAGTGGAGCACGGTGTTCGCCGAGTTCCAGTTCTCCACAACCGATCCGGGTCCGGCGCGGCGGCTCGATCTTCTTCGCCCGGCACTCGACCAGCAGGGCCTCCCGCTGCCGGTCCTCCACCAGCTCTACTGGGCTTACCTCCACCGCCAGCCACGCGGTCAGCCGCTCCTCATTGTCCAGCGTCGCAGACCGAACCTCACTTCACCCCCGCCGGCGGTCCCTGCGACTGAGCTTGCGAAGTACGAAAGGGGGCCGTGACTGCTTGTCGGGCGCGGCGTGGGCCTGGTCAACGACGGAGACCAGGCCCACGATCCTCTCGGCGCTCTCCACTGTCAGCCGCAGGGAGATTTTCGCGTTAATTCAGAGAAGTGACCAAACCAAGCTGATCGCGTCGTCGGGAGGGAGCGCCGTAGGCTGCCCTCGGCGGCCGGATGGCCGGCCCGGCCCTCGCCTGGCGCTCTTGGTTCAGTTCTCGACGAAGACGAGGTCTTCGGGCGGGTGGGTCATCCGGACCTTGCTGTCGATGATCTCGACGATGGTGTCGAGGCCGGTGGTGGAGTGGCCCGTGGAGATGATCCAGAACTCGTCCGCGGCCTGGTCGAGGAAGGCGGGGAAGCCGGTCAGGTCCGCGTTGTCGGGGTCGCCGAGGTACAGGTAGTCCGCCAGCCGCCGGAACAGCTTGGGCAGGATCACGACGTCGTCCTGGAGGGAGCCGATGCCGGTGACGGTCGCGCCGCCGAGCGTGTCGTCGTCCTGCCACAGGCCTTTGTTGGCCGCCTGCGCTTGGCGCACCGCGGCGGTCAACTCGTCGCGCAGGTCGGGGAAGAGGTTGGTGTAGTACGTCGGGTAGGCCAGGCCCTCCCTGAGGACGTGGTGGTTGAAGGTGGTGCGCAGCAGTGCCTCGTCGACGTTGATCTGCGTGCCGCTGGTTCCCGGCGGCGTGCCCTTGCCGGTGAGGGCGAGGCAGCGCTTGTCGCGGCCCGCGCCGCGGGTGAGGATCCAGCCGGGCCGGGTCGTGGGGGTGGCGGCGGTGACGGTCTCGTCCGGCGCACGGTCGACGGTGGTGAAGCCGAGCCAGTTCGTCAGCTCGTCCCGGGCGGCACGGCCGTGGAGCCACGGCTGGTGGACCTCGGGGTTGCCGTTGCGCGTGTAGTGGGTCTCCAGCGTGTCGATGGCGTCCAGCCGTAGCTTGGCCTTGCCCGAGGTGTTGTGCTCGACCTTGTGAGGGCCGGGGACGAGGTCCCACTCCTCTTTCTTGTCCGGTTTGAAGTGGATGGTGTCCCCGTCCGACCGACCGTTGAGGATGTGGTACGAACCCTTGATCAGCAACATTGGCATGGCGATGCGGCTCCCTCACGATGAGCATGAACAGCGAAACTGGCCCTCACTCAGCGTTACATGGTAGGGGGATTCGCTGTACAGAGGGTGAAACCACGCGCTCCGTTCGCTCGTTAGGTCCTTTCCGGCCTCGCGGAGGGAATTGACGCTCTCAGCCCCGGCCGGTGGGGTTGGCTGTCGTCCGGACGACAGCCAACGCCCGTTCTCTAGCCGCGATCAAGTTGATCGCGAGGGCGGCGGGGCGCAGCCAGGCCAGGCCAGGCCGGGCAAGGGTGATCGGCCTGAGGGGCTTCGCTCCTGCTACTGCTCGTTGAACGTTCCGCGGCCAGTCGGCTCAGTCTGCGATCGGGATAGGCGTGCTCTCTTGCGCGCGCGTCCGTGATCGGCTGGGGTGGCCGCAGACCGCACTCAAGAGCACCTGCAGCTTGTTCATCGGCGATGCGACAGGGGGATCGCGGGGCGACGGCATCCGCCGAGTCCGACGATGACCAGCGCTTCCCGGCTACCCCATCCGGCGGGGAGCGACCGGCCTGCCTCCGTTCAGCGATGGCCACGCCGGGTCTGACGCCCCGCTCCTCCAGCAGGCGCTCCATCTGCCGGACTCTTGGTGGCAGGAGCTCGCCGGGGTTCTGGAGAAGGTGCCGGCGGCCGGGGAGGCGTCGACCCGCGCACCCGCGAACCCTGCGCCAAGGGCTCCAAGGCCGAACGTTCCCAAGGCGGCCCGCCCTCCCAGGCCAGGCAGGAGGTCGGCATCCGGCTTCCGCTGTAGGCGACACGAACCGGTGCTGGGCCTGGGGAGGTATGGCCGGGGAACGGCGGTGAGGGTGATGTGCCTGTAGAGCAGTGAGCCTCTTCCACCCTGAAGTGCCGTCTCAGGGCCGTCAGCTGTCATAACCTCAACACTGAAGAAGCCTCCGTGGACGGTCTCGTCGTTGGGGGTCGCCATCGCACACCCCCGTCCGGTTGTGTTGATGTGCGTCAGACCCTCTGGCAGGGTGACGCTGCAAACCGGGCAGGGAGTTCGATCTTGAGCAGGACCAACGGCCCGGTGCCGGTCAAGACGCGGCCGCAGTCTTCAAACGGGAGGGGCCCATGCTGAGGCAGGTCGCCGAGGGGGTACTGATCCACCGGAGTGAGTTGCTCGAGAACAACACCGTTGTCGTGCATGGCAGGGACGGCGTGCTACTCGTAGACGTCGGGATTACCGGCGCCGAAATGACCTGCCTGGCGAACGACCTTCGTGAGCTGGGCCAGCCCGTGGTGGCAGGCTTCTCGACGCATCCTGATTGGGATCACGTGCTCTGGCATGCCGAACTTGGCGAAGCGCCTCGTTACGGCACAGCCCGCTGCGCGGCCTTCATGCAGGACGTGTTGTCGAACGCGGACTGGAAGGCCGGCGTCGCCGAGGGGCTGCCGCCGGAAATCGCCGAGGACACACCGCTGGCCTTGTACGGCCTCATCACTGGTCTGCCTGCTGAAACCGCGCAACTTCCTTGGGATGGTCCCAAGGTGCGGATCATTGAGCATACGGCGCATGCCCCGGGCCATGCGGCGCTGTTGATCGAAGAACGCCGAGTTCTCATCGCCGGCGACATGCTCTCCGATGTCTTCGTTCCCATGTTCGACGACACCGACAACCCGATTGAGGACTACCTCGTCGGGCTGGGGGTGCTCGAGGGCGTAGCGGACGACGTCGATGTCCTCATCCCCGGACACGGATCCGTCGCCAGGGACGAGGAGGTACGCGCAAGGATCAAACTGGATCGAGCGTACGTGGAAGACCTACGTGACGCCCGGGTGTCCAGCGACCCACGGGTCGTATCGCCCAAGCCCGGCTGGGAGTGGGCAAGCGACATTCACGAAGGGCAGGCCCGAAGCCTCGCCCGAGGAAGCGAGCGCGAGGGGACGCCTGACTAGAGATCCGCTTCCGCCGCAGGACGACCCTGCCAGTGAACCGTTGCCAAGATGGCGTCGCTGAACACGAGTTGGATGTCCTGCGCCTTGAGGAAGCTCCTGGCCGACGGGTTCTCGACCAAGTTCCCCCGTGTTCGCCAGGAGCTTTGCGTGCTCGTCTATCCGTCCTCGATAGATCTGTCCAGCCGTACCTTGCGGTTCCTGACCGGACAACTGACGGCCAGGCGGCAGGAGACCGGGGCGCGGTGGCGAAGTCTTCCCGCTTCACGTCAGGCCCTACTCGCCCTGGCTCATCTGCGGTGCGGTGACACCCACGCCCAGCTCGCCGCCGGGTTCGGCATCGGGATCGCGACCGTCTTCCGATACGTACGGGAAGCCGTCGAGGCCCTGTCCGCCCTCGTCCCGTCCTTGGCTGAGGCGATGAGGGCGATACGAGCGAAGGCGTTCGTCATCCTCGACGGCACCCTGCTCCCCATCGACCGCATCGCCGCCGGCACTCCGTACTAGGGTCCGTCTTCAAAGATCACACGGGTGGTGGATCATGGTGTCGTGGTACGTCGTCATGAACTCACTGACCAGGAGTGGGAGTTGCTCGCTCCGCTGATACCCAGGGCCGCGACGGGGCGACCCCGCGTGGAGGACCGGCAGGTCATCAACGGAATGGTCTACAAGATCCGCACCGGGATCTCCTGGCGTGACCTGCCGGAACGCTACGGGCCGTGGAAGACCGTGTACACGCGCTTCCGCCGCTACGCCCTCGATGGAGTCTTCACTCGGGCTCTGCAGCAGATCCAGGCCCGTGCGGACTCAGAGGGCGACATCGACTGGCTGGTCCAGATCGACTCCACCATCGTCCGCGCCCACCAGCACGCTGCCGCCACCGGCCGAAAAGGGGGCGGCACCGGCGGGACGAACCGGACGATCACGCCCTCGGCCGCCCACTCGCGATCCTGCTGACGCCCGGCCAACGCCATGACAGTGTCTGCGCACGCCCTCTGCTGGAACGTATCCGTGTTCCCCGCACGGGCCCGGGCCGGCCGCGCTGCAGGCCCGACCAGGTCATCGCAGACAAGGCTTACAGCTCCCGAGGCTTCCGCGCCTACCTGCGAAAACGCGGCATTGCGTACACCATCCCCGCGAAGACCGACCAGCAACGGCACCGGCTGAGGCGCGGGCGCCACGGCGGCCGACCGCCAGGGTTCGACCGGGAGACCTGCCGGCGGCGCAACATGATCGAGCGCTGCTTCAACCGACTCAAGGGCTTCCGCGGTATCGCCACCAGATACGAAAAGACCGCCACCTCCTACGAAGCGGCGGTCACCCTCGCATCGTTCCTGCTCTTGGCAAGATCCGTTTGAAGACGGACCCTAGTAGTGCTTCGTTAGGTTCTGGGCTGTCTGTGGCTTCTTCGGGGGTTGGGCAGGGGGCGTCCGCAGGTGGTGCAGGTACCGGTCCAGCACCTGAGCAGGTCCTGAAGAATGTCGAGGACCTGGTAGAGGGTCAGGCCGGTGTGCGGACTTTTGGGTCGAGCCGCCTGAGGGTGAGGAAGGCCTGGGCGGCGGTGACGAGGGTGACGTGGTGGTGCCAGCCGCGCCAGGTGCGGCCCTCGAAGTGGTCCAGTCCCAGGCCATGCTTGAGCTCGCGGTAATCGTGCTCGATCCGCCAGCGCATCTTGGCCCACCGCACCAGGTCAGCGGCCGGTGTGGTGGCGGGCAGGTTCGATATCCAGTAGTCCGTCGGAGTGTCCTGGCCGTCCGGCCACTCGACGAGGAGTGTCTGGACGGGCAGGACACCGTCCCACTGGTTGCGGCCGCCGCCCGCCGCCTGGGCTGCGGCGAGGGACTGCTTGCCCGCGGGCCGCACGCTCAGCACCGCGAACCGTGAGGTCATCGCGCCTTTGCTGCCCTGCCGCCAGGTCACCTCGGTGAACCGCTCCGCACCCGCCTCCGCTGCGAGGACGGAAACGGCTCGCGGCGAGGTGCGGTAGCGGGCAAGGGTGGGCGGCCCGAGCCCACCGTAAGCAGGCTGGTGCGGCTCGGTATTCTCCGGGTGAGCGACTTCCTTCCCGTTCAGGGCCAGAACATAGGACAGCCCTCGCTCCTCAAGGCCGAGCCGGAAGGGGGTGCTGACGCCGTAGCCGGCGTCGGCGACCACGACCGGCGCCTTCAACTGCCGGTTGGCGAGTGTGTCCAGCAGGCCGAGCGCGAGGCGCCACTTCTCCTGGTGCACCACCTCGTCGGGGACTCCTGCCCTGCGGCATCGGTCCGGCTCGTCCGTCCATTCACGCGGCAGATACAACTGCCACTGCAACGGGCACGAGGCAGTGTCGGTGGCGGCATGGACACTGACCGCGACCTGACAGTTCGCCCGCTTGCCGACCGCTCCGCAGTACTGGCGGGCCACCCCCACCGACGCCTTGCCGCACTTGGGCAACGACACATCGTCGATCACCCACACCTCGGGCCTGACAACTTTGGACAGCCGCTCGGCGATCCGCCGCCGCACCGGTAACGGGTCCCACGGCGACTGGTTCACGAACTGCTGCAGGGCCTGCATGTTCCCGTCCGGCAGACGCTCGGCCATCGGCTGGATCGACTTGCGCCGGCCATCGAGCATCAGGCCCCGCAGATAGCACTCGCCCCACCGCCGCTGATCCCGCCGCGGAAACGACCCGAACACATCGGCAACGAACTCCGACAACTCACCCCGGAGCCGTTCCACCTCCCCCAACTTCACCCTGGGAGGCTGCCCACAACCAGCCGAGATCACTCAACGTAACGAAGCACTACTAGTCGGGAAATCACAAACGCCACGGAATGAACGTCCAGGTCCTCACCGATCCGTTCGGGCGGCTGCTGTGGGTCTCGCCCGCACTGCCCGGATCCACGCACGACCTCACCGCCGCGCGACAACACGGGATCATCGAAGCCCTTGCTGATGCGGGGACTCAAATGCTGGGCCGATAAGGCGTATCAAGGCGCTGGCGCCCTTGTCCGGGTGCCGTTTCGGGACCGCCGTCTCAAGCGATGGAAGCGCCGGCACAACACCACTCACGCCAAGATCCGCGGTGTCGGTGAGCCGGCGATGGCCACCCTGAAGGGCTGGCGCCTCCTGCGGAAACTCCGCTGCAGCACCAACCGCATCAGCAAGGTCGTGAAAGCGGTCCTGGTCCTTCACCACGCCTCATCGTGAGGTTGGGAAACGCTCATTGCCGGACATGCTGAACGCTCTATCCGTGCAAGCGGTCGAAGCGGAAGGGCCATAGTGCTTGCGGGCGGTTGCCGGTTCGTATGAATTCGGCGAGTTTGTGGCCGGTGGCCGGGCCGAGGGTGATGCCGAGCATGCCGTGGCCGGTCGCCGCGTAGGCGTTGTCGTGGCCGGGGACGCGGTCGATGACGGGGAGGCCGTCGGGGAGGAAGGGGCGCCCGCCCACCCATGGGTCGCGAATCAGGGTGACCAGGTCGTCGGGGTCGTCGAACCAGTCGCCCAAGTAGTGCCGGCTGGCGAGGGCGACCGCGACGATCCGGCGCCAGTCGAGCCGATTGTTGTTGCCGCTGAGTTCCATCGTGCCGCCGATGCGAGTGGTGGCGCCGATGGGGGAGGCGACGGCCCGGCGCTCGCCGAAGTAGAGGGTGTGGCGGGGTGCGGGGTCGAGGTCGACCGAGAAGCTGTACCCCTTGCCCGCCTGGAGCGGCAGCGGCCGGCCGAGGAGGTCGAGCAGGGCCGGGGAGCGCATGCCGGCGGCGACGACTACGGCTTGGCAGGGGATCTCGACCTGGCCGGTGCGCAGCGCCGTCACCCGTCCCGCTGTCGTGTGGAACCCGGTGACCCGCGTGTGCTCGTGAACCTTCACCCCGCAGGCGGCCAGCGCCTGGCCGAGTCCGCGGGCGAACGCCTCCGGATCGACCACGCCCTCGCCCTCGACGAGATACGCGGCCCGCACCCCGGGCGCGAGGGCATCGTCCAGAAGGTGGGCCTCGTCGCCGCTGGTCACGTCGTCGGGCAGCCGGTAGCGGCAGTCGGCCGTTTCCCGCTGGACGGCGAGGTGGTGGCGGGCCTCGGCCGCCGACAGGAAGGCGTGCACCATGCCGGGGCGGGTCAGTGTCGTCTGCACGCCCGCCTCGCGCAGATCGTCGAACAGGTCGAAGGTGTCGCGGTTCAGCTCGGCGATCGCCGCAGCTCCGCGCCGGAAGGCGGCCGGTGTGCTGCTGCGCCAGAACCGCCACAGCCACCGCACGAACGCCGGGTCCGGCAGGGGCCGCAGATACAGCGGCGAGTCGGGGCGGCCCAGCGAGCGCAGCGCGTAGCGCACCACGCCCGGTGCCGGGACGGGTGTGGAGTGGCTGAGGCAGACCCAGCCCGCGTTACCCCGCGACGCGCCGGAGCCCAGGCCCCCGCGCTCCACCACTTCGACCGGCAGCCCGGCCGCCGCGAGGTAGTACGCCGTACACAGCCCGACCACACCGCCGCCGACCACCACGACAGGCCCGTCGCCGTCCGGCCCGCTCATGACGCGCTCCCGTAGGCGGCAAGGAAGGCGCGGGTCCGGGCGTGGGAGGGCTGGTCCAGGACGTCCCTCGGAGCGCCCTCCTCCACAATCCGGCCGCCGTCGACGAAAACGACATGGTCGGACACCTCGCGGGCGAACGGCAGTTCATGGGTGACCAGCAGCATCGTCATGCCCTCGGCGGCCAGCTCCCGCATCACGCTCAGCACCTCGCGGGTGGCCTCCGGATCCAGGGAGGAGGTCGGCTCGTCGAACAGCAGAACCTCCGGCTTCAGCGCCAGCGCGCGGGCGATGGCGACCCGCTGCTGCTCACCGCCGGACAGCTGCTCCGGCTGAGCCAGAGCCCGGTGGGCGACACCGACCCGGCGCAGCAGCGTCACGGCCCGCTCCAGCGCCGCCTGCTCGGGAACCCCGGCCTTGCGCTGGGCGAGGACGACGTTCTCCACGGCCGTCAGGTGCGGAAAGAGGTGGAACTTCTGGAAGACCATGCCGACCGTGCGCCGCAGCCGCGGCAGATCGCGGCACACCGTACGGCCCTGGCTGTGCACCACCTCGCCGGCCACCTCGACCGTGCCACCATCGGGCTTCTCCAGCAGGTTGACGCAGCGCATCAGGGTCGTCTTGCCGCCGCCGCTCTGCCCGATGACGCTGACGATCCGGCCCCGGCCGACCTCCAGGTTCACGTCATCGAGGACGAGCCTGCCGTCGAAGGACTTGCTCAGCCCATCGATCCGTACGACCGCCTCGGTGGCGGCCCGATCGACGGCCTCGTGGGTGGTGACGGGCTCGGTCATGCGGCCGCCTCCTTTCGTTCGGCGGTGGCGCCCAGGTCGGGTGCGAGCAGCGCACGGGCCGCCCGCACCCGGCGCCGCCGCCATGGGGACAGCGGGGCACCGGCCCGCACCTTGCGCTCCAGCACCAGCAGGAATTGGGAGAGCGGGTAGCACAGGGCGAAGTAGAGGGCGGAGATGACCAGGTACACCTCCAGCGCCCGGAACGTCGCCGAGGTGATCAGCCGCCCCTCCGACATCAGCTCCGCCGCCGACACGGTCACCAGCAGGGACGTCGACTTCAGCAGGTCGACCAGCATGGTGTTGGTGCCGGGCAGGGCCTGACGAACGGCTTGCGGCAGGACGACGTGGACGAAGATGCCCGCCCTGCCGATGCCGAGCGCCTCACCGGCCTCCGTCTGCCCGTCGTGCACCCCGCTGATCGCGGCACGGAAGATCTCGGACAGGTAGGCGGCGTAGAACACGATCAGCGACAGGCACCCCGCGCTGAACACGTCCAGCCGGATGCCGGCGGAGGCCAGACCGAAGTAGGTCAGGAAGATGATGGCCAGCAGCGGGACGTTCTTGAACACCTCGGTGTAGACCGCGGCCACGGCCCGCAGGGGCCAGGTTCTGCTCAGCCGTAGCAGTGCCACGGCGAGGCCGAGGAGCACCGCGCCGATGAAACTGGCCACGGTGTAGGAGACCGTGCGGCCGAGCGCGTCGACGAGATCGCCGCGGTAGTCGGACCAGGGCACTTGGAAGAGTCCGGACATGTCAGCCCCTCACTGTCCGATGGTCGGCGGGTTCCAGTTGCCCGGCCGGTCCACTGCGCGTCGCGCGGCGGCGACATCCGCGGCCGGCTTCAGGAACTGATCGGGGTCACCGCCGTACTTCTTCACGAGCTTGGTCAGCTCGCCGTCGCGGTACATGGCGTCGATCTCGTGGGAGATCGCCTGTTCCAGCTTGGTGGCCTTCCTGGGCAGGTAGAAGCCGGTCTGGTAGGGCTGGAAGTACGCGAAGGCGGGCTGCTGCCGGACCTCGGTGGCGGTCGGTGGTGTCAGGTACTCGGTGGTGATCCTCAGGTCGGGGCGCTGCTTCTGCGCCGCGATGATGATCAGCGGGTCGAGGAAGCCGACGTCGATACGGCCCGTGCCGAGGTCGTCGAACACGCCGTTGGCGTCCGGGTAGGCGTGCAGCTTCGCCTTGGGCACCGCCTGGATCGACTTGACCCACACGTAACCCTCGACCGTACCCAGGTCCAGGCCGCCGAGATCGGTGACCGTCCTGTACGTCTTGCCGTCGCGGACGGCCATCGCGGGCGGCGAGTAGTACGGCGGGTCCGTGAACAGCCCTTGCTTCTGCCGGTCGGCGGACCAGGCGACACCGCCGACGGTGATGTCGACGCGGTGTGACTGCACGCCCGCGAGCATGCCGGCGAAGTCCGTGACCTGCGGCTTGATCTCCAGGCCCAGCTTCTTGGCGATATACGTGAGGATGTCGCCGTCCAGGCCGACGATCTTGCCGTCCTGGAGCGAGGTGTAGGGCGCGTACGGCTGGACGGCCACCTTCAGGACACCGGGCGTGAGCGTGCCCAGCGCGGCGGTCTTCGCCGACACGTTCGTGGGAGCGTCGTCGCCGCCGGAACCACAGGCGGCCGTCAGGGACATCAGGACCGTCGCCGCCAGGGCGACGGCGAGTGAGCGAACACGGAACATGGGCTGAGCCCTTCCGTCGCAGGGCGGGGTGGGATTTGGCCCATACGCTAGGGACCACCCCGACCTGCGTCACTGTTCACTTCGTACGAATGTCTGGCCGACGTCGCGCGCCGCCCTGTACGGTCCGTCCAACCCAGTCCCGCCCCCGACGGGAGGACCGAACGTGCTGAGCCCCTCGCTCGCCCAGGAGATCGCCAGGGACACCTCCGCCGCCATCGGTTACAACGTGCTCATCACCGACGCCGACGGCGTGATCATCGGCAGCGGCGCCCCAGGCCGCGTCGGCACCTTCCACGAGGCGTCAGTCGAAGTCATGCACACCAAGGAAGCCGCCACACACAACGCCTCCCAGGCCCAACTGCTGCGCGGAGTGCGGCCCGGCGTCACCCTGCCGCTGGTCGCGGGCGGACAGGCGGTCGGGACCGTCGGCATCACCGGAACCCCCGCCCAGGTGCGACGTTTCGGACTGCTGGTCAAACGCCAGACCGAGATCCTCCTGAGGGAATCGGTCATGCTCCGCTCCCGGCTGCTTGCCGAGCGCGCCGCCGAGAACCTCCTGGCGGACCTCGCCTCCTACGACCCCGAGGTCATCGAGGCCGACAGTCTCGTCTTCCGAGCCGCCGACCTCGGCTTCGACCTGCGCCTGCACCGGATCGCTGTGGCCTTCGAGGTGACCGCGCCGCCCCGCGCCCCACGCCGGGACATCGGTCTGGTCCGCACCGAAGTCCTGCGCACGGTCCGCGAGGTCTTCGCCGACCCGCAGGACATCGTCGCCGTCATCGCCCCCGGCCGGGTCGGCGTCCTGCCCCGGCTCACCCCCCGCCGCCCGGTGGACTCAGTCACCATCGACTGCCGGCGGGTCATCGACGCCCTCGCAGCCCAGGACGGACTCGCCGCCCGCGCGGGCATCGGCGAACCGGCCACCACCGTCGACGCCTTGCACGACTCCTACCAGGACGCCTGCGAAGCACTCCGCCTCGGCGCGCGCCGCCCCGAGGGCCCGCTCGTCCACCCCATCGGCGAACTACGGGTCCACCAGCTCCTCACGGCACTCGGCCAGCCCGCCCGCACCCGCCTCCTCGACTCCGCCACAGCCCAACTCCGTACCCAGCCGGACTGGCCCACCCTGCGCGACACGATCACCGCCTGGTGCGAGAGCGGCTACAACCTGGTCCGCACCGCGGCCGCCCTGCACATCCACCGCAACACGGTCGTCTACCGCATGAACAAGATCGAACAGCTCACCGGCCGCCCCCTGCGCGACCACCACGCCACCCTTGCTCTCTACCTCGCCTGCCTCACGGACCACCTGACGACCCCGACGAACTGACGAGCCCCATCTGCCTCGCCCGAAGAGCAAGGACCCGCCGGACGCCGGGCTCTGCACGCGAGAACGGGCTCTGGCCCACTTGAAGCGCTCCGGGAGCGTGGTAGTTGGTCTCGTGCTCGTGGGGCGGGATGTCGCCGATTGCCGTGTGGATGCGCTGCTTGTTGAACAATCGGCCCATTCCGTGGTGGCGAGTTCGACGTCGGCCAGGCTGTGCCCGGGCCTATGCGACTTGATCAATTCGGTCTTGAGGCGGAGCCCGCAGCAACCATGGAGGAGAGGGCCAGGGCGGCGATCGCCGCAGCACGCATCGGGTTCTTGATCACGCACTACAGGTACTGGTCGCCGGGGCCGGCGACGGCATGGTACGCCGCGCATTCACTCCACCGGGGGACCGCTGAGCGGCAGGGGAACTGTGCCTCACTGCCCGCTTCAGTGAATGTCGAGTACCTGGGGAGGCCAGGTCAGAGGGAGCCTGAAGTGGGGGCGGGACTTGGGTTCCGAGAAGGCGTCACGGTGGCGGACGCTTCTTCCGGAGTTCGGCGGTCTGCGGATGTCGAGAACGTGCCACCGGCTTCGTCCCAGGGACATCAGCGGCCACCACCGGCCGCACGAGGAAAGGAGAACCGGCATGGCGGTTCAGCGGATGGACAACGTCGGCATCGTCGTCGAGGACATGGATACCGCCATCGCGTTCTTCGTGGAACTCGGTATGGAGCTGGAGGGCAGGGGAGAGGTCGAGGGCCTCGTCGCCGACCAGTGCACCGGGCTCGACGGCGTCCACTGTGACATCGCGATGCTCCGGACGCCGGACGGGTACAGCCGGCTCGAGCTGGCGAAGTACCGCAGCCCCGCGGCGATCAGTGCCGGGCCGCGCAACCGGCCGCACAACATCGTGGGCACGCACCGCGTCATGTTCGCCGTCGACGACATCAAGGACACCGTTGCCCGCCTGCGCCCTCACGGCGCCGAACTCGTCGGCGAGATCGCCCGCTTCGAGGACAGCTATCTGCTCTGCTACCTCCGCGGCCCGGAGGGCATCATCGTCGGACTGGCCGAGCAACTGCACTGAACCCCGGTCGGACCCAGGGCGCCGTCATGAGAGCCCGACGCCAGGCTCGTCCTTCCTGAGCGTGATCGACGTCGGGGAAGATCCGGATGCGCGTGTAGGGGTTTCCCGGACCGTCAATGGCCTGTTCGCGCACACCACATGGCGCGTCCGTGAGCGTCGCCGTCTCTGTGTACGAGTTGCATCCGCGACCCACGTCTGGGGACCGCACGCCGGTGACCGCCGCCTACAGACTGCGCCGCATACCTTCCGGGATTTCGTGTTCTTCGGTGCCGGCGGGGCACCCCGGCTCCCACGAGCGGAACCAGCCGCCCCGCGGGAGAGCCCTTGCCTCATCCTGGCCGAGTTCACCGAGCTGCTGGCCGGAGTCCGAAGCGGTTCGGCCGAAACCGCGCGCCCACACGGGCGTCCGGGAGAGCCTTTGGGCCGGGTACTTCCAGCTCGCAGGACCCTTTCCACATGGGCATGTCCCTATGGTCACGCCGGTGTCCGGATCTCACGGGCCCCCGGCGGCAGCTGCTGGACGCTGCACTGTCCGAATTCACTCGGTGCCTGGGCGGCGTTCTGTTTCCTGCGACGCCTGCTGCGGCATGCTGGGGAAATTCGATTAGTAGGCCGGAAACCGCAACACCATTCTTCTGGACAGTCCATGGGATCACGCTTACTGCAGGAATCCGCCCCCCGCTCCGAACCTCTCGTGCGTGGCTTCCGCGTCCGGGCCGGTAACCACGAAATCTTGCGGGCGGCCAGACGCCCTTCTGGGAAAAGCGTGAGTGCGCGTTGATCCGCGTAGATATGCCAGCTGAACGGCTGTCGCGGCTTCGCTGGGCCCTGTCACCAGTCGGGGAGCTGGCGGCGGCGCTGATCCTCGCCGCTGACCTGACACAGCGCGACCGGATGGCCACCCACCTGCGGCTCCTGTTGCGCTCAGGACGTTTTCCCGCGCTCGCGGCGGTCTGCGGCGGGTTCACCGTCTACCTGCCGGAGATGCTGACGCCGCCCCCGCTCTCGTTCTCGCCGGATGTCGAGGAGCAGTTGCATCAGGTGGCGACGACCGGGGTGAACCAGGTCGGCAGTCAGTTCACCGCCTTCCTCTCGGGGGGCGCGGCCCGCCGCAGGCGCTGCCCCTGGCTCACTCCGGGGCATCTCGACGGGGTGAACGACCAGGTGCGGGACCGACTGGAGGTCCATCCGTCCGACCTCAGGGAGACGCTGGCCGGGGAACTGCACGCCTTCTGGAAGGTACTGCTGGCCGACGGGTGGCCCCGGCTGGCCTCCAGTGCGGAGGAGTTCGTCGACCGCCAGGCCGGTACGGCCGCGCGCGAGGGCGTCGGCGTCGCGTTCGCCGGGCTCCACTCGTCGCTGAGCTGGCGCGACGCAGGACTGGACGTAGCCTCGCCTTACGCCGGACGCGTCGGGGGCGGGACGCCGCTCATCCTGAGCCCCTCGCTGCTCCTCCGGCGCATCGGCCTTCACTCACCACTCCTCGGAGAGGGTGCGCAGGTCGTCGTCCCCGTCGCGGCCAGGAACGGGCCCGGCGTCCCCAGCATTGCACCCATTCTCGGGTCCTCGCGCCTGGCGATCCTGAAAAGCCTCGATCGTCGGCGCACCACGACGGAACTGGCGGCCCGCCACCATATGACCCCCGGCTCCGTGTCGTACCACCTGTCCCGCCTTCTCCAGGCTGACCTCGTTCGGCGCGAGCGCTCGGGACGCCTCGTGCATTACAGCCTCACGAGTCGCGCCCGGAACCTGCTGCGCTCATCGCCCTCGGTGTGAGGCCCGGGGCGCGCGCCCCGGGCCTCACACCGTCATCACCTCCGCTCAGCGCAGCACACCGAGGAAGTAGGGCAGCGCCGGGTCGCCCTGCGGGCTGTAGCTGCAGCCCCACGCCGCCCATTCGCCACGGTTATATCCGTCCCGTCCCCGGGCCTCGCACTGCGCCATCGTGAGGAACTTGCCTGCGTACTCCCAGCCTTCGTCGGCCTTCGGCTGCTCCTGCATGATCCGGCCGCCGTCCGCCGCCGATGCGACGCCAGCCGACGTGCCCGCCAGGCCGAACGCCGCCGCAGCGACGACGAACCCGACCAGAGCCTTCTTTGTCGCCTTCACGAGGTTCACCACTCCTTCGTCCATGAACTGTCTTCTCCGGACTGCTTGGTGTGCGATGCCCGGGCTGTGGAATCGACCGTAGGGGCGGGCAGGGTCTGCGGCTCGCGATTGGAGAGGCGTCAAATCCACTGTCTGGGAGGGGGCCTTCTGCTACCGGCATGCGGGCAAAGTGGGTCCGCCCCAGGTCGGGGTCATGTTCGGCGAGGTCCCTAAATACCCGTCTCGCCATCCCTATGACCTGCGCCTTCAAGTTGGCGGGGGCTCTTGGGTCTCGTGCGGACACCCCCGGTGGCTACGACGACCGCCGTGGCCCGGTTCTTCGCCAGCCGCGATTTCACTGGACGGCGCCAAGCGTTGCCACCCGCCCGTTCCCGCTGTACCGCGACATCGAGGATCCCGGCGAGGCACCCACCGAGCCCGTCGCCGACCTGGTCCTGCACCCCGGCGACGTGCTGTACGTGCCGCGCGGTGTGTGGCACGCGGTCTGCGCCGACCAGGGCGTGCGCTCCCTGCATGTCACTTGTGGCCTGCAGGCCCACACCGCCAGCGACCTGATGGCGTGGGTGTCCGAGCAACTGATCGCGCACGAGGACTGGCGCCACTACCTGCCGCTGCTCGCCCGGCCGGAACTTCAGGCCGACGCCCTGGACGGGATGCGCAAGCGGCTCGCCGAGCTGCTGGAGGACCCCGGGCTGATCGCCCGCTACCGGGCCGCGATGGACGGCCAGGCCGTCGGCCGGATGGTGCCGAGCCTTCCCTACATCGACGGGATCCCCGCCGACCCGCGCCTGCGGGTGCGGCTCACGACTGCGCGCGCCGTGCTGGAGGTCGGCGAGGGCACGGTGACGCTGTCCGCCGCCGGGACCGTGTACGAGTTCGCCCCCGAAGCGGAGGCGGTGCTGCGCCCGCTGGTCGACGGCCGCACCATGGACCTGGCCACGCTCGCTGACACGGCCGGCCTCGCCCTGGAGGACGTCGCCGGGCTGGTCCAGGAGCTCGTGGCTGGGCAGGCCGCCGTGGTGGGGAGCCTGCTGTGACCGCCGAGCTCGCTCTGGGGACCTACCGGTGCCGGGCGATCCCGGAGGCGGCCGCACGTGCGGCCGCCTCCGGGATCGCAGTGGATCGACACTGCCCCCAACTACGCAGCAGGCCGCGCCCAGACCCTGTTGGCCCCGGCCCTGACCGCCCACCCGTCCCTCCGTGTCTCGACGAAAGCCGGGTACTTCACCGCGGCCACCGGAATCGACGCCGTCAACGCCGGCGTCCTCACCGAGGACCAGGCCCTGGCCGGGCACAGCCTCGACCCCGAGTACGTGCGCTGGCAAACCGGACGGAATCGCGAGCAGCTCAGGCGCGAGAAGCTGGACCTGGTCCTGTTGCACAACCCCGAGCGGGCCCACACCCGCGACCGCCCCGCCCAGCACCGCGCGCTCCGGGAGGCATTCGTCGTCCTTGAGGAAGAGGTGGCGGCCGGGCATCTGGCCGGGTACGGGGTCGCCACCTGGGCGGGCCTGCAAGAAGGGGCGTTCACGGTGGGGAGCTGCTCGCCCTGGCCGCCGAAGCCGCAGAAGGACAGCACCACCTGGTCGCGGTACAGCTGCCGGTGAGCCTGGTGATGATGACGCCGATCACGCAGGCCCTCCACGGCCAAGGGCCGCTCCCTGCCGCCGCCCTGGCCGCGCAGGCCGCCGCCGAGGCGAACGACGCCGCCGAAGCCGCCGAGAAGGCCATGAAAGACGCGGCGGACAGCGCCAAGCAGACGTCGGACTACGCCGACGTCGCCGCCGACCGGGCCGAGACCAGCGCCAAGCGGGCCAAGGCCTCCGCGTCCACCGCACGCGCCGCCGCCAACCGCGCGAACCAGGACACCGCCGCAGCCGAAGAGTCCGCGGCCCAGGCGGAGTTCTCCGCTACGTACGCGCGCACCTCGGCCTACCAGGCCAAGGAAGCCAGCGACCGGGCGCACACCGATGCGGTGGCCGCAGGCAAGAGCGCCGACGCGGCGCAGAAGGACGCGGCCGCGGCCTGGAAGGACGTGGTGGAGAAGCGCGAGGCGGAGGAGGCCGAAGCGCGTCGCATCGCCGCGGAGAAGCGCAAGAAGCAACAGGAGAGCAAGCCCAAGTGCTACATCCCGATGAACCGGGACAGCCTCCCTCCGTGCGTCCTGGCGGGCCACAAACTCGTGTTCCCCACGATCGACCCGACGATCAAGGAAGCCGCCTGGGAGGTCCTCGGCCTGAACGACGCCAAGGACTGCGCGAAGAATCCCACTCTGGGCAAGTGCGCCTTGGCGGCCATCAGCATCCTGCCGGTCGGTAAGCTCAAGCTACTCAAGAAGGGCCTTGAGGGCGTCGAGGGCGCGGTCGACAGCAGCCGGGCCGCGCGCGGCCCAGAAGTGCGCCGAGTGCTTCCTAGCGGGCACCAAGGTTCTGATTGCCGACGACTCGGTGAAGGTCATCGAGTCCGTCCAGGTCGGTGATGAGGTGCTGGCCACGGATCCTGTGACGCAGGAGACCGGGCCGCGCAAGGTCACCGACCTCATCGTCACCGACGACGACAAGTACTTCTCCGAGCTGACCATCTCCACGCCGCGCGGTGTGGAGAAGCTGACGGCCACCGACGAGCACCCCTTCTGGTCGCCGTCCGCGGGTAAGTGGGTCGAGGCGGCCACCCTCGAGCCCGGCATGACGCTCAGGACCGACGCTGGCGACACGGTCACCCTGCGGTCGAACCGGTTCTTCCACCAGCACGCGCGGACGTACAACCTCACCGTGGAAAACCTGCACTCGTACTACGTGCTTGCGGGGGCCACCCCCGTTCTGGTGCACAACATGGGCGGGGTTCCCTCGCGACTGCCCACTTCTTTTGTGAGGGACGAAGCTGGCCGGGCGGGGTATCGGGCAGGCGCCCCGCACCCAGGGAGGTAGCTGATGGGACGAAGCCGGCCGGGCGGGTTATCGGGGTGTGGCTGGGGTCCGGTGATTGGAGGTGCAGTTCCGCTGCTTCACCGGGCCCCAGCTATGGGGCCTTGTGCCCGGGAAGGTGGTGGTTACACCGTTTGCCCCGGGGGATGCCCTGAGGCCTAACGGGCCTGTGGGCCCCGGGTGTTCCCGGGGCCCACAGGCTGGCTGCTGTGTGGTGGGTTACCAGCGATACCAGCGGCCCTTGCGGCCGCCTGTGTCCGCACTGCGCAGCACGAAGCCCAGCAGCCAGACGACCAGCACGATGACGGCGATCCACCACAGTGCCTTCAGTGCGAATCCCGCGCCGAAGAGGATCAGAGCCAGAAGCAGGACGAGAAGCAGGGGAACCATAGTTATCAACCTCCGTCGCTCCTGGTGCCCGGCGATTCGAAGAACACGCAGCCGATCTGCCTGGTTTCTTCACTGCTCTTGCGGGAACTGAACCCAGTTTCGTTACCGGCGCTCATCTCGCGGCTGACGAGGCGGTGGCACGTGGTGGACCGCCAGGCGCTGGCTGTGTGGGTTTCGGGCTCGCGACCGCCGGGTCGGCTCTCCGGTTGTGCCCTCGGCTTCCTGAGGGCTCCGTCGGCGCCGCCCCGCCATCGCCACTCAAAACCTGCAGCACCACCCGCACACGAAAATCTGTCTTTGTCGGAGTAGACATTGGGCGATGGCGTCAGTATGGTTTCTCTCGTAACCAGAGAGATCGCAGGGCCCGGCAGACATGAACTGCCGGGGAGGAGTACCGCAGTTGCAGTGCGCAGGACGGTGCGGTGGTGGAGTTCCGAAGCCAAGGTTGTTGCAGGGCGGCGACGGGACTGACGACCGGACCGGGTGGCCCGCAGTGTTAAGGGGCCGCCGCCAGCAGTACCCGCAGTGGAATCAGTGAGCAGTACCTCGGTGAAGGCGTCGGCTGCGGGCGCGCGCACCGGGAGGTTCGGCAGTGGGGTTCCAAGCCAGAGCAGACGCAGGACGGGCGACGGGGCTGGCTGCCGAAGGGTGGCGCTGTAACAGGCCACCAGTAGTTCGCATCACCAGCAGTACGCAGTAGAGCAGTACCAGCAATGAGGGAATGAACGGAGGAAGTGGACGCCATCAGGATCGCCCGGACGGCTTGTCGAGTCCGGGTACCGCAGGACATCGATAGTGAGGTGGTCTCCGGTCGAGCAACCGCGATCCCAGCATCCCCGGCAGCATTCCGGTCGGGTGTGCGGTGACAGAAGGCCGGCGCAGTAGTAGGGCCGGCAGATGGTGTAGCAGTTCCTTCGGGCCCTGGCGCCGTACGGCGCCAGGGCCCTCCACGCGTTCCACCGAGAGGTCAGATGACAGCAGACGATTCCTTCGGGCGTCTCGACGACGACTACCCCGCCTACACCATGGGTCGGGCCGCCGAGCTGCTCGGCACCACCCAGGGCTTCCTGCGCGCCATCGGCGAAGCCCGCCTCATCACCCCGCTGCGCTCCGCAGGCGGACACCGCCGCTACTCCCGCTACCAGCTACGCATCGCCGCCCGCGCCCGCGAACTCGTCGACCAGGGCACCCCCATTGAGGCCGCCTGCCGCATCATCATCCTCCAAGACCAGCTCGAGGAAGCCCGGCGCATCAACGCCGAATACCGCCGCACCGCAGCCCGGCACACGGCCGACACCTGACCCGCACTCCACGGCGCCGGCCCGGCCACCTGCCCCCACCTGATGCCCCTGGGCCGGAGCGAGGCGGGACGCGAAGTACCGGCTCAGATGGAGGCACGGAACGACCCTTGCAGTACGGGCCCTTCATTGTCGGGCTGCGCGCAACTCGAAGCTCCAACCGGGGGCGGCCCGGAGGCGGTGTGATCCCGGCCGTGCGGCTGGGTTACGGTGCCGCGTATGCGCACTGAGGACGTGATCATCCGACCCCTGCTGCGGATCCGGGACGTGGCAGCGCGCGGGGCCCTGTACGGGCTGGCCGCCGTGCCTCTGCTCGGGGTGACCTCCCTGTTTTTCGGCGACCACTACGACCGGACGACGTTCCTCGGCGTCGTCGGATTCTTCGCCGCCGCCATGGCCGTGGCCGGAATCCTCATCGGGCTCCTTTTCTGGTGGGCCTGCGGGGGAGACATCCGGCGCTGTCGCGACTGGCGCACTGTCAGGGGCCAGGCCGGGCCAGTGACCGTCGCGGCCCCGGTCCTGATGCGGATCGGGGTGCTGGCCCTGGTGCTGTGTCCCGGCGCCTTCGGCCTGCACCACCTGGTGGACAGCGCCGGGTACGACAGCTGGCTGTACGGCGACTGAGCCACGCGCGCCCGGCGCGGGCGCTTCGGCGACGTGGCCGAGCTCCAGACCGGCTCGGCTGATGAGGATTCTTGGAATCGGCCAGTGCTGCTCTTCGTCCTCACTTGATCAGGTATTGGACGATGTGGGGAGCAAGAGCGGGAGTGGCCAGGTCCGTGGTCGCATTGGAGCGGACCGCTGCGGTGTTTGAGCTCAGGGAAATCGAGATGTCCACCCGGGCGATGACCTGCCAGACTCGTCGTTCCAGCTGGACAGGGCCGGCGTGAGGTGACTTCGGAGGTCTTGAGGGTGAGTGACTGCGTCTTCTGCAGGATCGGGCGAGATGAGATCGATGAGGACTTGGTCGCCTATCGCTCGGAGAACGTCTTCGTCGTCCCCGCGCTCAAGCAGCGGCAGAACAACCCCGGTCACGCCCTTGTCCTGCCCGTGTCTCACGTGACCGGGTTGCATGACCTCCCAGTTGATCTCCTGCATGAGATCTTCGAGGTCACAGCGAGAGTGGCCTCTGCGGTGAAGGACGCCTATGGGGCTGTCGGAAGCACCGTCACGCAAAACAACCACATCCCGGGTCAGGTGCTTCACCACGTGCATGTTCATGTCGTCCCCCGGTTCGAGGACGACAGGTTTCGCATGCCTGACCCGGAATTGCGCGAAGCTCCATGGGATGTGCGACGTGCGCGTGCTGTGGCCCTGCGGAACGCATTGCCCGGCGGCCGGAGGCCGCCGGGCTCCTGTTGATCGGTGGCTGTCAGGCGGAATCGCTGCCTGCGCCGTTCACGGCGTCCGTCTGAGCGGAGTGATGTCCGGGACACGGTTGGTGATCGACGGCCGGGCCGCTTCAGGGGTGGCCAGCAGAGCGACGATGGTGACCGGCTGGTCGCAGTGCGGGCAGTTGCGGATCGCGGTGGGAGTCAGGGCCTGCTCCGCGTGGGTGGGGGCACTCGTGGTTGCCGGTCGTGTCTGCTCGCCGAGGCGGATGGCTCGCTGTTCGTCGCGGGCCTGGTTGCGCTGTTTCTCCGCGTCGCGTCGGCAGTTGGGTGAGCAATAGACCTGCCGCAGGCGGGGGTTGACGGGAAAGGTGCCCTGGCAGACGGGGCAGATGTGGGCCGCGGGGGGGTGCGGGCGGAAGTCGGTGGGCCGCGGATTTGCAGCGGGGAGAGCAGTAGATCTGGCGGGGGTGCGGGAGGAACTCGCCCTTGCATACGGGGCAGTTGGCGGGTTGCGGGGAGAGTGGGGCGGTGTCGGCGTCAGGAGACACGGGCATTCACTCCCTTGCGGATGGTGTCGGCCTGGGTCTGGTGGTTGCGGAGCCGGTAGGAGGGTCCGTCGATGCCCGCGACCGCCGCCCGGTGCAGGAGCCGGTCGAGCATGGCGGCGGCGACGGTGGCGTCGCCGAAGGCGCCGGCCCAGTCGGCGATGCCGACGTTGGTGGTGAGGATCGTGCTCGACTTCAGATACCTCTGGTTGATCACCTGGAACAGGGCGGAGGCGCCGTCCTCGGGCAGCGGGAGGTAGCCGAGTTCGTCGATGATCAGAAGCTTCGGGCCTGCGAAGAATCGCATGCAGGTCTTCCAGCGGCCTTCGAGGGCGGCCTTGTGGCACTTGGCGGCGAGTTCGGCGGCGGTGGTGAAGTAGACGCGGTGGCCGGCGTCGACCGCGGCCCGGCCGAGCGCGACGGACAGCATGGTCTTGCCGATCCCGGGCGGACCGACGAACAGGACGTTGCAGGCGTCGTCGAGGAAGCGCAGGGTGGCCAGGTCGCGGATGAGTTTCTCGTCGACGCCGGGCTGGGCGGCGAAGTCGAAGTCGTTGAGGGTCCAGGGCTCGGGCAGGCAGGCGAACCGCAGGCGGACGGCGAGCCGTCGGGCCTCGGTGGCCTCGACCTCGATCTCCAGCAGTCTCTCCAGGGCGGCGGTCAGCGACATCCGTTCGGTGCGGGCCTGGTCCAGCACCCGGTTGAGTGCCTCGGCGGCGTCGTTGAGTTTGAGGTAGGACAGGTGACCTCGCAGCTGCTGGAAGCGGCGTGCTTCGCTCATCTGCATCGGCGACGTACTCATTCCGTGTTCTCCTCCTTCGGTGAGGGAACGGACCGCAGCCGGTCGGCCACGGCGGCATAGTGGGACAGGTCGATCACGACCCGTTCGGCCGGATCACCGGCGGCGGCCTGCTTTCCGCGCAGCCGCTCGGCCTCGGCGAGCGCGGCCTCGGACGGCGGCCTGCGGACCTTGTTCTTGCACGGCGCCCGGTCCGAGAAGGAGGCCAGCACCTCACGTTCCAGCGCGATGACGTGCCCGGCGTCGCGCACCGTCTGGCCGGCGCCGCGAGGCGCCCGGCGGTGGCGGGCGATGACGGCCCGCCCGACGGTGGCGATGTCGAGATGGTCCTCACCGAGCCGATGCCGGACCCTGACCTGGGCCCCGGCCAGTCCCGGCGGGACGGAGTACAGATTCCCGTCGAAGGACACCAGGCACTGCGGGCTGACTGTCCGTTCGACCTCCAGCTCGGCGGGAAAGGGGCGAACGGGGACACCCAACAGCGGTTCCGCTGCGGCGAGTTCACCGACGGTGACCCTGAGGCCGTCCAGCATCCGGCGGCGGTCGTCCATCCGGACGGCGAGTTTGTCGATGCCGGACTGGGCCTGGCCAACGCTCAGCGCATCGGGGACAGTGCGCCACCAGCGTTGCGCGGCCGAGTGGTTGGCCTTCTCGACGACGCCCTTGCGGTTGCCACGGCGCGGCGGACAGATGTCCACCCCGACGCCGTAGTACTTCGCAACCGCGGCGAAGGAGGCGGTGACCTGCCCGCTGGAGGGATAGCAGACCGTCGCCATCCGGTCGAAGCGCCACCGTCTCGCCGTCCCGCCCAGCATGCGGACCACCCGGTCGAGGGCCTGGACCAGATGCGGGAAGTCCTCGGACTCAGCCAGCACCGCACGCCACCGGCCCGAATGCGCGAGCGCCCCGACCAGGAGATGAGCGTGCTCGCCCACTCCCCAGGTCTCCGGCGTGTCCGGCAACTCCAGCCAGTCGAACTGGATCTCCTCACCCGGCGGATGCGCGATCACCGCGACGTTCCGGCCGGTCGCGGCATGACACGGCTCGCAGTGAGGACGGACCTGATAGCGGCAAAGCGCGCGGGTGAACGTTGAGTACCCGCCCTCATAGCCCAGGCTCTTGACCTCGTCGAACAGGGTCGAGGCCCACAGATGCGGATCGTCCGCCAGCCGCTGCCGGCAGTACTCCAGAAACGGGACGAAGGCATCCGGGCTCTGACGGCGCTGCCCTGGGACCTGCTCGCCGTTCAGATAGGCACGGATGGTCTTGCGATCACGGCCCAGATGCCGTGCGATCGCCGAGATCGTCCAACCCTGACGACGCAGTGCGTGCGCGTCCACGTCTTCCTCCAGCGTGAGCATTCAGGCCCCCGACCAGGCCGAACTCGTAGCTCACGCAGGCTCTCCACGACACACCAAGACCAATTCGACACGCCGATCAACATCACGTGAAGAGACCCGACAAGGTCACCCGAAGGGTGGGGAGATCGAAAGAGCAGGTTTGGCCCACCTCAGAGCACCGGGTGGCCGCTTTCAAAGAGCGTCATAAGCCCGGCGGCCGATGACACAGATCAGCTGAACAGTGACACAGGTGAGCGTGTCCACCTGGGGAAACAGTGGGTCGATGACACAGATCGACCCACTGTTCAGACGGGCGAGGGATCGCTGTCCTGTCTCAACGGAGTTTGACCAGTCTCACCGAAGTTTGATCGCCGCGCGGTGGGCTGTTACGAGGATCAAAAATGTCCGGCGAAGAGGAGTCACTCATCTACCGGCCTTTGGGGCCTGGCGTCTTCGGCCCGCGCGGCGGCCGCCGCCTCCAGCAGGGGCCAGCCATCGACCTCCACCGGCCGCCGTTCCCCGGTTGCCACCCATGTGCGAGTGCCACGTCGAGCAGAGCCCGGACGGCGCCCGGCTCGTGCAAGTTCAGGTCTGCGCCTTGGGTGAAGCCCACGTCCCCGGAACCGAAGGGGGCGCCACCCGGGACGTACCGGCCGGCTCCGTCGGCAAAGACAATGCGCAGCAGGCCGCCGCTCCCTGTTGGCTGAGGGGACAGGGTGAGGATTTGGCGGCAGTCCACGGACCGACCATCGTGGTCCTTTCGGTGGCTGTGGCGCATCGTCCACATGTACACGCGCCCGTCGGCGACGAGCCGGCGGGGCTTCTTCGAATGGCGAGGCACGCAGCCGAGAGTACGCGGGCCGATCCACAAGGCACCCGAGCGGTGATCAAGCTTCGATGAGACGAACAGGATGCTCGTCAAACTTCGGTGAGACCCGTCAAGGTCCGATGAGACGGGACAATCGCAGCTGGATGCGGACCGTAAGCGCTCCGGGAGGTGTGTCACGCTGATTTGCGAGGTGGCCCAGATCCGGGGCCGGGCCCGTGGTTTTGGGCCGGAGCGTCAGCGTGACACCCCGACCTGACAGCCGGATCGAGGTGCGTGACACCGGTCGGCGTGACAGTAACCCTCGGTGATCATGGATGCGGTGCTACGCCCGGGCTGTCCTGTGACGGCGAAGTTGGACGACTCGTCACTGAAGCTGGACCGTTGAGCCGCAGGCCCTGGGTGCACTCAGCGGAGGCGAGCGAGCTCAGGGCCAAACTCCTAACGGAGCGGTGGCTCGGCCTCCACCGCCAGACTGTTCCCGGCTGTGAGGTAGCCAGTGATCCCGAGCGTCTCCCACATGCGGACAATCCCCTGACCCAGGGCCTGGAGCCGAGTGTCCACATCTGCGAACTCGGACAAGGTAGGGATGAAGGGTGTGCTCTCCAGCAACTCGACGATGGGACTCCAGGCGGGAGCCAGGTAAAGCGAGACGCCCTGATGCTCAAGGAAGTGGTCGAGGATCCGGCCTCGGCCGGCCGTGCGCTCCAGCGCGTCGGCGTAGCCCAGCATTTTCAGGAGATAGCCGGTCTCGACGACCAGCTGGTTGAACATCGTGACGATGTCGATGCCGCCGTCGATGTGGGAGTCCACCAGGTCAGGCCAGCCAGGATGAACGACTGAGTCAAACAGGTCCGTGAGCGTGGTGCAGTACCGGTCCTGCACCAGGAGCTCGAGGCTGATGCTGACCGAGGGTTCGGAGCTGCTGAGGACGCCCGCCTGCTGTAGCTCCTTCAACCAAAAGTCGGAGAGCAGTTCGCATCGGTACTCGTCGGCGGCCTCGTAGGCCCAGATCGCAGCCATCTCCGGCAGCGTCTGATCTCTGGTGGGATAGGGAGGTCGGGTGCCGGCTGCAGCGCGTAGGCGGCCCAGGATGACGTGGCCGTACTCGTGGAGGATGGTGTGGATCCACTCCAGCTGGTCGAAGTCGTCACCGGCCGGGGCATCGACGAACATCTCGACAACGCTGTAGTCGCGGTGCACAGGAATCGTCTTGCCCCCGACTGTTCCACCGCCGAGCCGTTCCGGAGTGAAGCCGGCCTCGCGGTCCGCGATCGAGGCGGCAACATCACCTGAGAGCACGATCGTCAGCTCAAGGTAAGGAACCTTCCATACCTCTGCAGCAGCTGAGGCGAGCACAGTGTGGATCCCGGGGAGATGGCCAGCAAGGCCCAATCGGGCGCCGTGCTCCTCGATCAGCGCAAGCGGGTAGTCGTCCACCGTCGTCCTGTTCCTGGGTGCTGGCGGCACCGGCCCACGACGTCTGCCGGTGCCCGACATAGGACTGCGGCTTCACCCCCCAGCAGTCTCTGCTGGGGCAGACTACCGGCCGTGCCGCACTCGGCCGTGCCGGGCTACTACTGAGATTCCGGGCGGGTGCCCGACGGTGCTATGGCGAGCAGTTGGGCCAGGCGCTTCCTCGAGGGCCGCCGCGACGGCGCCGGCGTCCATCCCCTTCGCCCGGCGCCGCACGACCCGGCGGCCGATGCGGGCCGGATCGACCGGCTCACAGGGCCAGGGCCCCGGGGAGAATCCCGTCGCTCCCGGTTTGACCGGTTGATCATCGATGCCCGGGCATGAGACGAGCACGGCTCTTGTGGATCACGGAGTTCTCTGACCGGAAAACTCAACGGTCAGGGTGCCAGACGGACACCAGGATGGAGCGGGCGACGGCGACCAGGGCTTTCATGTGGCCGCGGCGTTTGATGATCCTGCGGTAGCGGGCGCCGAGGAAGGTGTCGGCCCGTGCGGCGGAGATCGCTGCTT
This sequence comes from Streptomyces sp. CA-179760, assembly GCF_050937045.1. Classification (NCBI taxonomy): domain Bacteria; kingdom Bacillati; phylum Actinomycetota; class Actinomycetes; order Kitasatosporales; family Streptomycetaceae; genus Streptomyces; species Streptomyces sp. CA-179760. The sequence goes on along the minus strand of NZ_JBNJLZ010000001.1, from coordinate 3,799 downwards.
CGCCGAGGGTGCCGCGGAGCCAGGGGTTGCCCTTGCCGGTGGGGCCGGAGGTGTTCTTGTTTCCGGACTGGAGGGTGCGTGGGGAGAGTGCCCCGCCCTGCTCCTCACCCCGACCGCGTTCGCGAGTTTCATCGCGCGGTTGTAACCAGGCTTCAGGCCGCGTGCGGAGTGAACGCGACCCTGGAGTCGCCCTCGTCGATGGCCAGGTTCAGAGTGCCGCCCAGGGCCTTCGCCAGGCGGCGCAGCAGCGGGAGGGTGGGGACGGTGTCGCCGCCCTTCATCCGGGACACCTGCGGCTGAGTCATCCCGGCTCGATCGGTCAACTCCGCTTGGGACAGGTCGAGTTCGATCCGGCGGTCATAGACGGCCTGACCCAAGTCGCCGGCCAGCCGCGCGTCGACGTACTCCTGGTGTACTCGACCGCCTCTCCCGCAAGCTGCCGGGTCCGGCGCGTTCTCCACGTACTGTGATTCATCGGCTCTCCCTACGCCGATCGTCGATGTGCTCGGCCCGGCCGTGCTCGGTCTCGCAGACCTTCTGGGCCTGATGTGCACGTTCGACCTCTGCCGCCTCGCGCATCTTCGTCTTGCGGAACACCGTCAGCAGAACGATCCGCTGTCCTGGGGCGAGCCAGTACGGGATGCGTACAGCTTCGCCGTCCAACTCGAAGCGCAGTTCACGCAGCTTGCCGCCCAGGTGACGAGAGTACGGCTCACCGAGCGTTGTCGGCTCGTCCAGGAGATGGTCCGTCTTGTCCTCCACCCGCCGGTAGAGGCGCAGCGGAAGTAACTCCAGCCAGTTCCGCACCTCGGGCTCGATCTAATGGCATAGCGCAAGCTCGCGCGGACCTCGGATAGGTCGAGCGCGCGTTCTTTTCCCGCAGCCACGCCGTAGACACCGACGCGCGCGGATCCCGAAGAACCCCGTTTCGTACCCCGAGGAGTTATAGGTACCCCTTGCGCCCGGCCCTCCCCATGCTGGTGATCGTCCTGCCGAGGGCAGGGCGGAGTGACAAGGTCAACGGGGAAACGGAGAGCGTGTGATGGGGATCAGGGCGAGGGTTGTGGCGACGGCTGCCACGGCGGTGTTCGCGGGGCTCGGTGTCGTGGCTACGGCCCTGCCGGCGGCAGCGGCGACCACGCCGAAGGGGAACAACAGCAGCAACGAGGACGTGCTGTTGGTGCACGGGTACGACCCGGTGTGGGAGGCGAAGTTCGACTGCAACGACTACTTCAAGGACATCCGCAAGGACCTCAAGGACTACCGGTGGAAGGGGAAGGTGCGGGGGGGCGCCTTCTACAAGGGTGACTGGAACTGTGACTTCCGGATCGCCAGTGGGGATCGGGACACCGGGCTGAAGGACCTGGGGAAGAAGCTCGCGAACAAGATCTACAAGGACTACACGGCGAAGGGGAAGTCCGTCGACCTCGTGGGACACTCCATGGGCGGCCTCATCATCCGCGCCGCGCTGACCGGCGTCGCCAAAAAGGAAGCCGGGTTCCCGAAGAAGCTGTTCGTCGAGGACGTGGTGACGCTGGGGACGCCGCACGCGGGGACCAACTGGGGCTGGGGGCACTCGTACCAGCAGACCAAGGACATGCGGAAGAACTCGTCGCTCATCAAGTGGCTGAAGAACAACCCGCAGTCCACGCAGCCCACCGACTGGACGGCGATCGGCAGTGACAGCGACGCCATCGTCTCGGAGTCGTCGGCGACCGCGGGCGGCTTCAAGCACTGGGTCCGCTACGACAACCTCCCGGGCAAAGACGACCACGCGGCCCTCAAGTCGGTCCGGACGGGGCTGCACAAGCTGAAGTACCGCAACTCGCCCTCTGCGGCGACCGGTTGGAAGACGGCCGGCTCTCCTGCCCCCTGGACGACCTCCGCGCTGTTCCACTACACAAAGTGGTGACACGCCGGCACCACTGACACCCCGCCACCACTGACTCGGGCGCCGTCGGGACCATCCCGGCGGCGCCCGCCGTTGCCTGAGAACGCCCAAAAAATCAGTCCAGTACGGCGACCGCCTCGATCTCCACCAGGTGCTCCGGTACGTCCAGCGCCGCCACCCCGATCAGCGTCGCCGGGGGCCGGTGGCAGGGCCCCGGGGAGAATCCAGTTCGCCCGTTTTGATCATGGGATGCCGTGCAGGTTGAGGGCGGCGTCGGCGCCGCCGTCCTGCTGGCCGCCGGTACGCGGGTGTGAGCGCGTCGGCCGCTGGCGATGTTGGTCCAGCCGGCCCGATCGAGGGCCGTGCGGGTCAGGTCGCGCAAGGCGCTCATGACGGCCGGGGTGTGGTGACGTCGGACCTGGCTGGCGTCCTCGGCGAAGGTGACGTCCTTTGTCCAGTGGACGGTGTTCTCGATGATCCAGTGGCCGCGGGCCCAGGAAGCGATCTCGGCGGGGGATGCCTGGTGGGCGGGCAGGTCGGTGACTGCGTAGACCGTCTCGGTCTGCCACTTCTTCGCACTGAGGGACCGGCGTTTGCGGTGGATGCGAACGACCTGGCGGGCGTATGGGAAGAGCAGGCCGTCCACGGAGACTACCTTCACCTCCCGTACCTCCTCGCGGCCGTGCCCCCGGTCGCGTGAACGGTCAAGGACAGGTGCCTTGCCCCAAGGCAACTTCCTCAACTGCCCCGCGAGCGTGGGCTGGTTGTTCTTCACCGACAGCAGGTAGTGCGCGTGACGGTCCTCGACTAGGTAGCGGGCGTGACCCTTCTGCGCGTGCATCGCGTCGACCGTGATCACGGCCTCGTGCAGGTCCGCGTCGTCGATGGTGTCCAGGAGCGGGGCGAACTCAGGAATCTCGTTGCTCTTCGCGCCGATCTCGCGCAGGGCGGCCGTCAGTGCGTCGTCGTGACGGACGGCGGTCAGGACGAACATCCGGCTGCCGTCGGCGCGGACGGCTCCGCGCAGGCACTTGCCGTCCACGGCGAACGCCCGCCGCCTCAGCCGGACCGGGTCCGGGGCAAGCACGGCGGCTCGGTGGGCACGGCGCTGTTCGCGTTCGGGGACGCCGTCGGGGCTCAGCGGTCCGGTGGCGGGCGACGCCAGCGCAGTGAGCCGGGCGAAACCCGCGGCGGTCAGCGCGCCGGGATCCACTTTGGCGAAGGCGTCCCGCAAGGTCCGCTCCCCCGGAGCCCGATACCGGCCGGCGAACGGATCGAACGGGCAGCCCAGACGGGCCAGCACCTTCTGATCGCACCGACGGGCCCATTCCGCGATCGCAACCAGGGAGTTGTGCCCGGCCGCCGTCATCGCGCACACCCCGATCGCAAGCAGCGTGGCCAGCCGATATCGAACGCCCCGCGGATCACGCGGGTCGGGCACCTTGGCCAGTGCCCGGAGCAGCCCGTCCGCCGACACCTCCCCGACCGCACCGGTGGACGAGCAGGGCGACGTGCCCAGGGACACGGACATGAGGGAGGATGGAGCGACGAGCACGGCAGCCTTGCTGATCCGGGAGCGTAGAGAACTCCATGATCCACAAGAGCCGTGCTCGTCTCATGTCCGGGCATCGATGATCAACCGGTCAATCCGGGAGCGACGGGATTCTCCCCGGGGCCCCGTGGGTCCCGCTCGTGCGACTGCTCGGCAGCCCCTACGTCGCCCATTCCAGCCCGAGGTCCGCCAGCGCCTGGAGCTTGTCCGCGGTGAGCTTCCCGCGCCTGCTCTTGCTGTTGCTCAGAAATACGCCAAGCCGGACCTCGGTCCCGTCCTCCAGTCGCTCTACGTGGGCCCTGGGGACCTTCACAGAGCCCTCGCGGGCCTTGTACTGCGCCAGGGCCGTGAGGCCC